>SAYS01000007.1 GCA_004015825.1 Halovenus amylolytica
TCAACCAGTTTATTGATTTAACGGGACGCTGATGTAAATAACCTATGAAAATTATAGATCAAAGTTAGAACAGAGTTCTCTGATGAATTCCAATCACTTATCGACTACCCTTTCTACGGTGCCGTCATCCTCTGTATCTCGCACGCCGATCCTATCAGTTCTTAAGGGTTTCAACAGAGCCAAAAAAACCGAGATCAGTCGTCGCCAGTTTCCGTCGGCGACTCCGTCGGACCGGTCGAGAAGACGAACTCGTGTTCTTCGTCCGTATCGAACTTGTTGACAATCTCTCCGAGTGGCTGTGCGTAGCGTTTGAGCCGGTCGGCACGGGCCGAGACTTCGTTGAGTTCGGCGGCCTGTTCTTCGGCAGCGCCGGCGACATTCTCGGTTTCGGTCAACAGCCCGTCGCTGGTCTCGGCAGCGGCTTCGAGTTCACCTTTGAACTCACGAAGCTGGTCGAGTTCCTCGTCGATATCGAGATCCGGATTCTCGTCGAGGAGTCGTTCGAACGCCGCAATAACCGTGTCGATGTCCGAGACGACAGTTTGCAGCCGGTTCTGTTGCTGGTGGGCGTCGTCGGAGATCCGCTGGGCGGAGTCGGCGACATCCTCGGAGGCCTGCCGGATGTTTTCGGTACTCGACAGGACGAACTCACCGGAGTCCATCACTTCGCCGGAGAACGACTGGAGCTGGCCGACTGTCTTTTCCAGTTCCGTCACCATCTCGTTGAAGTCGGATGCGATCTGGTCCATGGCGTCGTTTTCCTTGTCGATATCCATGCTCTGGGTCAGATCACCGGCACTGACCTGTTGCATGACATCGGAGTACTCTTCGGCTTTCTCCTGGAGATACGCCGCCAGTTGCTCTGCCTCGGTCCGTGCGATTTCGGCCTCACGGCGGGAGTGTTCGGCTTCCTGAATCCGGTCACGAAGCGAGTCACGCATCCCCGCGAAGGCCGCCGTCAGTCGCCCGAACTCGTCGGAGCGCTCGACCGACAAATCCACATCGAGGTTGCCGCCCTCGAGTTCCTCTGCTTTGGTCGTGAGCCGGGAGAGGGCGTTGACCGTCCCACGACCGAAGAGGAGCCCGACGAAGAGGAAGCCGAGCAACACAGTCGCGACGAGGACAGCGAGGCTGTTCGTCACCGTCGATCGGAGCGAGAACGCCTGTGCGGACGGGACGTGCGTGACGACTGCAAGGTCGCTGTCGGAGACAGTCGCGTATCCAGCGACGTGGTCTTCCTCGAGTGCGCCGCCCTTATCGACCGATTCGACGAACCCCGAGGAGTCCTGAATAAAGCTCGGGAAGCTACTCTGTCCCTCGATGTATTTGGGGAAATTGACACCCTGTTCGAGCGACAGCACGTCTTCTTCCGAGGAGTCGGCGACGACGTCACCCTGTTCGTTGACGACCTGCGTGAACTGGTTTTCCTCGTTCGTTCCGAGGTCACCGGCCAGCGCATCGAGGTTCGCCTGCATCGCGAGGACAATATCCCTGTCGTCGTTGGTCTCGACCGGACTGATGAAGTAGATGTTCGACTGCTGCAGGGCGAACACTGGCTCGGAGATGAACAGGTCGTTATCCCCGAAGGTCAGGTCTTCGATATTCTGTGTGACCCACGGCGCTTCGTTACTCGAGAGCGTGTTGAAGTCGTACGATCCATCTTCGAGCTGAAGCGGCTGGAGCTGGTCGCGACTCGTCGCGATGGCTCGACCATTGTCCATGTTGATATAGTGGACGTCAGTGACGTCGTCAGGAAGCCGCTGCATCTCTTCGTCGATACGCGCCTGGATGGTCTCGACATCACCATCCTCCATATCACCGAGATTCGAGAGGCGGACCGCAGTGTCACCACGCGCGTCCTGCCAGTTGTCGAGCTGAAGTGCGCTCTGTTCGGCAACACCGGTGTACTCGGTTTCAACCTCGTCCGACAGCTGGTCTGACGTCTGTGTGAACGTGAACGCGCTCACACCGCCGACGAGTACCAGCACCAGCAGCAACGAGATGACGAACTTCGTCAGAAAGCTACCGGCGATAAACTGCGGGAAGATACTGTTCCCCTCGACTGCGTGGTCTCCGTTCTGTGTTTCATCTGAATTATCATTTGACATAGTATATCACCTATATGAGCTCATTCGGCGTGGCGGGCAATGTATCGGTCTGGGATCCGTTTGGCAGCGGTACCGACACCTTCTTCGATCGCGTTGAGTTCTGCTTCCGCGTTATTCGCCCCATTTGCGACGGTTCGACTCATCGCGTTGGCAACCTGGCTCATGATCTCCATATTCTGTGGCGTGTCTGCGGGGATCGGTGGCGGGCTGGTCGGAACCAGATCCATCCCCTCCTCGAAGACCTCTTCGTAGTTCATGTTGCCATCAACTTTCGGGTACGTGTACATATCCTGGTCCCAGATCCACTCGAAGCGGGCGTGGCCGGCACGCGGTTCGTCATCCGCCCACTGGTGAGTCGACAGCAGGAAATTCGCTGCCCGGGAGTTGACCCACTGGAGGTACAGCCACGCTGCCTTCTGTTGCTGTTCGGAGACGTGCGAACTGATACCGGTCGACCAGACCCACGTATCGCCGACGCGCTCTCGGCCGTCCTCTGTCTCGAGTGGGGGCAGCCACCTCGTCTCGCCGATCCGATCCGTATCGATGAATCCAGATGTCTGGGGCGTCGAGTAGATCATCCCGACCTCGCCGTTGTTGTACGTCGCGTTGTTGCCGTACCAGTCTTGTCGCGAAGCGTCTTGGGGTCCGTAGTTGTAGAGGATACTTCCAAACCGTTCCAGCGCTTCGACCCCGTTATCGGAGTTGAGCAGTGCGACTTCGCTTGGATCCGGATCGTCCTCCTCCAGAAGGAGTCTGCGGTCGATCCACCTCGCGTCGTGTGATCGGAACATCGTCCCGAAGTTCGCAGCCGAGAGTGTCGCGGTCGAGGCCCGGGAAACCATTCCCTCCTGGTCGACTTCGTCGGACTCGGAGATAGCCTGTGCGTTCGCTTCGAGATCCGCAAACGTCTCCGGGTCGTCGAGACCCAGCGTGTCGTAGGTCTCCCGGTCGCACCCCACACAGCCGTACACCTCGATCCCGTTCGGGAAGCCGATGAACGATTCGCCCCCGTTCTCGTCCGGGAACGTCATGAAATCGATCGTCTGATCCATGAAATCGTCCATCGCGAGCCAGTCCTGATCGGTGAGTTCCTCGTCCTCGATAAACTTGTTCAGATCCACGGCCCAGCCCGGTTCGTGGTACTCGCCAGCGGGCCAGTTCCCGATCATGTAGCCGTCGAAATCCTCCTCGTTTCGCATCGCCTCTCTGACCCGTTTCCAGTAGTTGTCCTCTTGAACGACCTCGTAGTTGACCGAGATACCAGTTAGATCCTCGAAATATGGAATCATGGGCTCCGTCGTCGTCGAATACTTGTGGAGCCCCATCAAGAAGTTCAGCTCGATACCCTCTCCCTCGAACATCTGCCAGTCGATCCCGGCCTCTCTGGCGTGCCGGTTCAGTTCGGTACCCCAGACCTCGATGCCCTCCTCCCGGGACCGAACTTCCTCCGACGGTTTGGGAATCTCGGAACCACTGTCACCTGACGTACACCCTGCAAACCCAGCAAGGCCCGCTACACCAACTGCCGATAGCGCCTGCCGGCGCGTTAAGCTAGTCTTATACTTTTTCCCCATGGCCTGGCGCATCCAAGGACATCCTGTTTTATAAGTATTATTGAAGCAAGAATATAATATAAAATGATATTTGTATATATTAATTATTAACCATACAAGTAGATGTATCTATCAGTAGTAACTCTATAACTAGAGTAGTACAATAGTAGGATACTCCTACAGAAGTGGATACCAGACGAGAGATCGTTACTGCTCGCCCATCGCTTCGCCAGCAACAGTTCGTCCCTGTGGTGTCAGTGAAACCTCCTTCCGCTCGCGGACCACTTCGATCACGTCGAGTTCGATCAGTTGATCGTATATCTCCTCGACTCGTTCGACGTCGATTCCGACGAACTCCGAGATGGCAAACGGCGAGACGCCGGAATACAGCGCCATGACGACACGCTGTTCGGTCGCAGTCAGATCGAGATCGGCGCGATTGCGCTCGGCACCTTCTTCGAGTAGTTGTTTGAGCACAGAGATGTGGTACTGTCTGCCGGAGAGGTAGGTCTGTAGGCTCGTTCCTTCCTCGTCTGTGTGTTCGACCTCGATGACGCTGCGTTCCTCCTCTGCGACCTCGCGCTGGTCGGTTTCCATCTCGCCGATGTCGTCGCGTTCGATGATGAACTTCTGTCCGTCCTCCAGCACCATCCGGACGGTGTCGTCAGTGACTGTCAGACGGCCGCGCTGCCACTCGCTTCCCTGGATCACGCCGCCGACGACCGCGGGGTGTTTGACGTAGATCACCGCACCGTCGAGAATCGCCCGGAAGAAGTTCGTCCGAAACCCCTGGTAGTCGGCTGTCGTTACCAGGATCACGTCGCCGTCGATGTCGAGTGCGGTGTAGTAGGACTCGGATGCTGCGTTCCGGTTGACGTCGACGCGCTCGTCGAGGACGTCGATTTTCTCCAGGGGCATCGTGATCTTGCTGTCGGTGACGATCATCAGCCGCGCTGTCGTCAGGACGATCCGGCAGTTTTGCCACTCCGCGTCGGTCAGCTCCCGGCCACCCTTGACGGCATGAAGATACTTCCCCTGGGTATCCTCGATTTTTTTCTCGGTGTTGCTCATGACAGAGACGTCGTTGAGACAATCTACGGCACAGGGGCAATTATACGTTGTGACCACGTCTACCGCCAGATCCTGTCATCCCGCCAATCAGTAAAGCCGAGACTACTGTTCGTTCATTGCCTCGCTTGCGAGGTTTCTGCCCTTCGCGTTGAGGGTTACCTCGGTCCGTTCACGGACCTTGTCGACGGCACCGGCCTCGACGAGTCTCCCGTAGATCTCCTCGACTTTCTCGACTTCGATCCCGACGAAATCGGCCATCTCGAACGGCGAGACTCCGGAGTACAGTGCCATCAACACCTGATTTTCGACATCGTCGAGTTCGTACTCGTCCTGCCGCTTTTCGATTGTCGCGTGCAGGAGTGCCGACAGGGCCTTTGGGTGCCACTCGACGCCCGAAAAGTGCGTTTCGACACTCCGTCCCTCCTCGTCGGTGTGTTCGACCTGGACGATCTCCCGGTTCTCGCCGGCAACCTGTCCGGTCGAGGTCTCGACCGTGCCGACATCGTCGAGCGGAAAGCTGACCGTCTCGCCGTCGGGAAGTCCAAGGTTGACCTGATCGTCGTCGAGACGAAAGCGGGCCTTCGACCACGAGGCGTCGTCCTGGACGACACCGCCGATGATCGCTGGATATTTGACGAGGATGACTTCGTCGTGGAGGGCTGCACGGCAGTATTCGGATTCGAAGTCGGTGAGTTCCTGGGCGTCGACAAGGATGACGTTGTTCCCGATTTTGAGCGCTGTCGATCCCATCGCGTCGAGTTCGTCGGGAACGACCGATTCGTCTTCGTCGGGGACGAGTATCTGCGAGTGGGGGATCGCCTGTTTGTTGTCACCCGTCGAGAGGACCAGTCGCTCGCTGGTCAGAACGATCCGACACGACCGCCACCTGGCGTCAGGTACTGGCTCGCCGTTTTTGACGGCGTAGAGATAATCTCCCTGGGTGTCGACGAGTTTCTGTTCCCCTTCACTCATATCCGGCTACCACTCTGTAACGTGTCCACGTACATAACTTCTACCGGACCCCAGATGTTGGTGTCGTGCTACTGGCAGTTGTTCCGAGCGTACGAACTACCACCGACGAGAGTGTCACAACACATTTTCCCCGCCGTCGCGTTCTAACAGGTATGAGTGACGATTTCGACAAGGAAGCCGAACGGGAGAAGCTACGAGAAAAATACGAGAAAGACAAACAAGAGCGGGAGGCCACCGAGCAGATGAGCGAACTCCTCCTCCAGGGTGCGACGATGACCAACAGCCACTGCTCGGAGTGTGGCGACCCGATCTTCCGGTACGACGGACAGGAGTTCTGCCCGACCTGCGAGAAACCGATCGACAGCCAGCCGGAAAACGGCGAGGATGCAGGCGAGACAGACGACGACAGCATTCAGGTCCGATCACCGAGCGACGAGGCGCAGGTCAAATTCGGCTCCGCCGGGGCGGACGAGCCACAGGAGCAGCCAGACACCCAGCAAGCCGAGCAATCACAGGACCAACACCAGCAGACGCCGGATCAGCGGGCTGGACACACCGAACCACAGCAAGCACCGGAACCACAGCAGCCGCCCGAGGCAAAGCAGCGACCGGAGACACGACAGGCACATAGTCAGCCCCAGAAGACCCCTGCAGCTACATCCGGGGAGGGCAATCTTGCGGCCGCAGAGCAGTCACTCGTCCGGACGCTCACCCGATTCAGTCAGCAGGCAGAAGCGACCGAAGACCCACGGAAGGCCAAAGAGCAGCTCGCGGCCGCCAGGGAAGCAGCCGAGGCGCTCGCGGCACTCCGACAATAGTTACGGGCCACGCGGCGTCGGCGAAAGATACCGCGCCAGTTCGACGCCGAAGTCGTCCGCCAGGGCTCCGAGTTCGTCCCCGATCAGCAGGTCGTAGCCGTCTTCGAGCGCTGATTCGATGCGTACCCCCAGTGCGACGTCGAAGAGAGCGTCACTGTCGAGAAACGCCGCCGCGGACGACCACTCGCGGTCGCGTTCGACGACGTACCGCCCGTCGGAGATAAACGGTCCGTAGGCATCACCCTCCTCGTAGGCCTCGTAGAACCGCCTCGCGTGCTCGCGAACGTGGACAGGTGGACCGTCGTGGCGCTCGATGGCCGGTCGCTCTGCGACAGCGAGTTCGAACAGCAGGACCGCCATCTCGTCGGCGAACGCCGCCGTCCGGAGCACGTCGAACCCCAGCCGGTCGAGTTCGTCACGGATCCCCTCACGCGAACGTTCGAGCTGGGGCCAGAGCTGATCGTCGACGATATCCGGCGTCGAGAACTGGATCGCGACCGGGGTCGTCCCGCGGCGGTCGAACTGTGCTCGGATCGCCGATGCGGAGAGCGGAGCAGGTTCAACGGGAACGAACAGCGACTCACGGGGATCTGCGAGTAGCTCCCGGGCGAAATGCTGGAGGCGTGCGAGATTGGTGGCCGAGAGCACGGCCGCAACGTTGCGCTCCGGATCGGTCGGATCGATCACCACGAGTGGGTCGTCGAACGTCTCTGTCCCGTGGTCTTCGGGATCGAGCCGGACTGGTGGCTGCCAGTCAGCGACGGCCTCCAGCAGCGGGCGGAAGCCGCCGTATTCGAGGACGAGCAGTTCGGTCAGAAATCCCGAGAAGCCTCGCGTCTTGAGATTGCTGCCGTAGACGCCAATGCCGGTGAAAAACTGCTTGCAGACGCGAACGTCGCTGGCCAGCTTGGGTGTGAGTTCGTCGGCGATGTACAGCGTGTGGAACGGTGTGCGATCGACGGCGGACTGAATCTCCCGTGCAGCCTCGACGTCGTAGCAGGGAACCAGATCCACGTCGAAGCCGTCGAGTTCGCCGACTGTGTATGGGTGTTCGGCGAACTCCTCGCGGCCGTCTGGGAGCACCTCGCTGCCGATCTGGAGTCCGAGTGCTTCGAGCTTTTCGCGTTCGATATCCGGTGGAAAGCAGACGAACAGATCGATATCACGGTCGCCAGCGAGCCAGGTATCCCGAGCCGTCGAGCCGACCTGGACGATCTCGGCGTCGACGGGTAACTCCTCGACAGCAGCCTCTGTGCGGGAGACGAGATCCGCGACGGCGTCGTCGAGTGCCTCGCGTTCGGCCGAATCGGGCTCGACGCGGTCGCGGATCACGTCGACCGTGGCGTCGAACTCATCGCTCATGGGAGTGGGTTGCCCACAGGTACGTGAAAGCGTGTCGATGCGGGACGGAAGCGAAACGCCTATCAAATGCATCCGACTACCAGAGAGTGCAAGCCGCCGTAGCTCAGTTGGTAGAGCACCACGCTGTTAACGTGGTTGTCCCAGGTTCGAGTCCTGGCGGTGGCGTAAAATCGCTCCGCGATTTTACGGAACGCGAGACGGAGTCTCGCGATGGCGTGAATTTTCGGAGAAAATTCACGGACAGCCAGAAATCTTTGATTTCTGGCGATGGCGTGTTTCTATTGCGAACAAGACGATAAGCGAAGCGAATCGTCTGTGAGTACCGAAAGGACGAACCCGCCGATCTCTCGAGAAAACAAACTCGGGGGTACTGCTAACAACAGCAAGAAAGCCCCCTTTCAGTCCCGCCCGTATCGGCTTACGGGTCAAGCTACGTGGCAAGTCCCCCGAGTTCAGAGTCTCGGGGCTTTCTTGCTGTTCGTAGCGGTATTCTCGGATTCGTGGTTTCCTTGAGACATTCTTGCTGTCCACGGCATCTGGTTACTTCCACTCCAGAGTCCTCATCCAGAATCCAACGAGTCTGTGCCAGAACGAAACACGACTCGGACGCCTACACCAGCCGATACGTACCCCGATTCTCGCTCGCCTCGCCCGCCCGGACGAGTTTCCGGATAGCCTTCTCCGTATACGACTGTGAAACGCCGTGCTCGTCGGCGTATTCGACGATAGCCTCCTCGGTCGGGGCAGAGAGTTCCCGGATCGCCTCGCGGACGATCTCGTCACGGCTCTTGCTCGTGGTCTCGTCGTCGGCGGCTGCCTGTACCTCGTCGGGGTCGATCCCCGATTCGGAGAGATAGGTTTCGTCGTCGATCCCGGATGCGTCGACCATCTCCTCCAGTTCCGCGAAGGTCCCAATCTCGGCGAAAGCATCGCTTTGGCCCTGCCGAGCAGCCAGCATCGACGCGCGGACCTCGCGGGCGTGGTCCTCGTCGTCGGTCGTGACAAACTGCTTGCGCTTCTCGTACTTTTTGCTCCGGCCACAGCGCGGGCACTCGCTACGCTCCGGGCGACCGTCGACGATCCACAGCGCCTGACAGTCGCTACAGCCGACTACCGCATACATACGCACCACTTCGTCGCCCCGGTAATCAATATTCGGTCAGAGGAGTTGGTACGAATCTGTACGGGTGGCACGGAGATTGCCGCGTTGTCAGAGAGCCTGGTTTCCATCGACTGCTGATAGTGATTATTGCGGTAATTTTCAGCACGGCAGCGAAACCGAGGCTGTTTCGGCCCTCCTAGACCAGTTCTATCTGAACTTGGCGGTACAGACTCGCAATAATCACTATGAAACTAACCGCAAAACAAGGATCACGCCGCAATCGGCACCCTCTTACTGATGCACTGTATACCACTTTCGCAGATGGTTGCCACGACGGTTATCGCGACACTTCTCGTCGCCGGACTCGCGAGTCTCTTCATGGCGTGGGCGATCGGCGCGGGCTCGTCGGGGTCGACACCCTTCGCGCCGGCCGTCGGGGCCAACGCGATCTCGATCATGCGCGCGGGCTTTCTGGTCGGGATTCTCGGATTGCTCGGTGCCGTGTTACAGGGCGCGAACGTCACCGAAGCTGTCGGTGAAGAACTCATCATGGGAGCGGAGCTTACGGCCACAGCGGCAACGATAGCCCTGCTAATCGCCGCGACGCTGGTCGCGATCGGGATCTTCACAGGTTACCCGATCGCGACAGCCTTCACCGTCACTGGGGCGGTCGTCGGTGTCGGGCTCGCGATGGGTGGTGATCCGGCCTGGGCGAAATACCAGGAGATCGCTGCACTCTGGATTCTGACACCATTTATCGGCGGTGGACTCGCCTATTCGACAGCACGCCTGCTCCGGACAGATCGCATTTCGTCGACGGTGACGGTCCCGCTGCTCGGCGGCGTGATCGGCCTGATTCTCGCGAACATCCAGTTCGTCTTCTTCGCGCCCGGGAGCGAGCAGGCCTCGCTCTCGTCGGCCGCCGTCACGTCGGTCGGTGGCGGTGTCGCGACCTACGCTGCGACCTCCGTACTCGTCGCGGCCATCTCCGTCTTTATCCTCTGGCGACGAACGGTCGCCGACCCGGCCAAGTCACAGCGCCAGTTCCTGCTCGTGCTGGGCGGGCTGGTCGCCTTCTCGGCTGGCGGAAGCCAGGTCGGACTCGCAATCGGCCCCCTGATCCCACTCCTCGGGAGCTTCGAGACACCGATCATCGTCGTCCTGCTGTTCGGTGGTCTCGGCCTGCTCATCGGCTCCTGGACCGGTGCACCACGGATGATCAAGGCAATCTCGCAGGACTACTCCTCACTGGGACCCAACCGATCGATCGCCGCACTCATCCCCTCGTTTGCGATCGCACAGACGGCCGTCTTCTTCGGGATTCCCGTCTCCTTCAACGAGATTATCGTCTCGGCGATCATCGGCAGCGGCTACGCGGCGAGCAACGAGGAAGGAGAGGTCAGTAGCTCGAAGATGGGGTACACGGTCCTCGCCTGGGTCGGCTCACTCGTCGGTGCATTCCTGATCAGCTACGGAGTGTTCACGGCAGTCACTGCGCTGTTATAACAGCTTACTCCACAGCTTCGTCGACTGGCTCCTCGGGACTCTGCGGATACGATTCCAGCCCGGTGATCCGCGCTTTCATAATCCGCGTGTTCTCGACCTGTTCGACGCGGATCTCCAGTCCTTCGTAGGCGATGGACTCGCCCTGTTCGACGAGCCGGCCGGCGCGGTTGAAGATGAAGCCCGCGATCGTCTCAAACTCCTCACCCTCTGGCAGTTCGATCTCCAGTTTCTCGTTGACGTCGTCGATGTTGACCTCGCCTTTGACGATCGCCGTATCGTCGTCGACGAACTCGATCGGCTCTGCCTCGCCGCCTTCGAGAATCTCGCCGACGATCTCCTCGACGAGATCTTCGACGGTCACCAGCCCTTCTGTCGTCCCGAACTCGTCGATGACGATCACCATGTTGAGTCGTTTTTCGCGCATCTCGGCGAGCAGTTCGTCGACGTTTTTCGACTCGGGGACGTGCAGGGTCGGTTCGATGAGATCCTCCAGTTCGACGTTGTCGTTGCCGTAGGTCCGGTCACGGACGAGGTCGCTGACGTGGACGACGCCGATCACGTTGTCCAGTTCGCCGTCGTAGACCGGGAGCCGTTCGTGGTTGCTCTGAACACAGGTCTCGATCGCCTCGTCGATCGTCGCATCTTTTGGGACGGCAGTCATATCCAGCCGCGGCGTCATCACCTCCTTGACGATCGTCCGGTTGAATCGCAGCGTCCGCTGGAGCATCTCCCGTTCTTCCTCTTCGAGGACGCCCGCGCGCTCGCCCGTTTCGATAATATCCCGGATCTCCTGGCGCGTGATGTAGGATTCCTCGATCGCGGATCGGCCACCGGTGATCTTGTTGACCAGCCGCGTCAGATGATCGAACAGCCAGACCAGCGGCATCAGAATGTACTCGGCAAACCGCAACGGCCGGGCGATCGTCAGCGCCCAGGATTCGGTGTTGTCGACGGCGTACGATTTCGGCGCACTCTCCCCGAACAGCAAGACCAGTGCCGTGATCCCGAAGGTCGCGCCGATCACTGCAACACCCTGATTGCCGACGTAGATGCCGAGCAATCCAGTCGCGATCGAGGACATCGCGACGTTGACCAGATTGTTCCCGACGAGGATCGTCACGAGCAGTCGGTGTGGATCCTCCTTGAGTTGCTTGAGCGATTTCGACCCGTGTTTGCCCTCCTCGGCGATCGTCTCGACACGGTGGTCGGGAAGCGAGAACATCGCGATCTCGGAGGACGAAAAAAAGGCCGACAGCGCGATCAGGACAGCGATCGCGAGTACTCCCAGTCCGGCGAAGAGATTTTCGGAGATCGTCAACCCAAACACGTCGATAGAGAGGGGGAGTGCAGTCGCGAGGCTGTCAGCAGCGAAATAGTGCATCGATCCTACAGTTCACGGCGATAACGATTAAGCGTTTCCTGTTTCACCGAAGCAATTACACTGCTCTCGCCCCTACCGAACCTATGAGTAAACCAGCAATCACTCTCTACAGATTACAGAGCTGTCCGTTCTGTGAACGCGCAGTCAGGAAACTCCAGGAGTACGATCTGGAGTACACCTCACGGTTCGTCGAACCGATGCACTCGGATCGGGACGTCGTCAAACGCGAAAGCGGTGTCCGGACCGTCCCGGTCATCGTCGACGAGAACACCGGTGTAACGATGGCCGAAAGCGCCAATATCGTCGAGTATCTCGACGGAGCCTACGGCGAACGGGCAGGGAGCGCAGGGACAGACACCACGGCAACAGCAGGCTCTGTCGCGGGTGAGCGGTCGTAACGATGGAGCTGGAATTCGACGTCGTCGAACTCGACGAACCGGACAACCCAGAAGAAGGCGAGACAGCACCGGATTTCGAACGACCGCTCGTCAACGACGAGTACTGGGAGGACACGTCACTGTCGGCGTTGACCGACGAGGGGCCGGTCGCACTGATCTTCTATCCGATGGATGGTGCCTTCCCCGCCACCTACATCTGGAACGAACTGCGCGACCGCGACATCGACAGCAACGAGATCACTGTCGTCGGACTCTCGATTTCGACGCCCTACGAGCACAAGACGCTCCTCCAGGAACGGGAACTCGAGGACACCGAGATCCAGCTGTTTTCCGACCCATCGAACGAAGTCGCCGAGCAGTACGGCATCGTCAACGATCTCGACGGGATGACCGGGATCGACGAGCCGCGCACGGCAACGTTCGTCATCGACGACGAACGGACGATCCAGTACGCCTGGGTAGCGAGTGAACACCCCGACTTCCCCGACTACGACGAGTTCGAGGCGGCTGTCGAAGACGCCGCCGGCGACTGACCGAGATATGCCAGCCGTCCCATCCGACGATATCGATATCGAACGTGCCGCGCGGGCGATCGAGGCCGGAGAGCTCGTCGTCTACCCGACGGAGACAGTGTACGGACTGGGGGCCGATGCACTCGACATCGAGGCCGTCGAGTCGGTGTTCGAGGCGAAAGGCCGGGGTCGCTCCGACCCGCTCTCGATGGCCGTGGCCGATCTCGCGACGGTCCGCGAGTACACCAGACCCACGGAGCGCGAGCGAGCGTTCATCGAGGCGTTTCTCCCCGGACCAGTGACTGTCGTTCTCGAACGCAAGCCGATGGTCCCGGACGTGCTCACCGCGGGCAGCGAGCGTGTCGGCATCCGGGTTCCCGACCACGAGGTCGCACTCGAACTGGCACGACAGGCGGGCCCGATCACCGCGACGAGTGCCAACGTGAGCGGGACCGGCAGTGCACGCAGCGTCGAAGAACTCGACGAGGCGATCCAGGACGCCACCGCGGTCGTCCTCGATAGCGGCGAGACGCCGGGTGGGGGCTCGACTGTCGTCGATCTTGAAAACGACGAGATCCACCGACGCGGTGCGCGCGCCGACGAGATCGACGCCTGGCTGTCCGAGCACTGACCGTCGCTGGCACTGTTCGGGTCAGTCGCCGAGGAGACTCCGCAGCGAGCGGGTTTTGACGCCACACTGTGGCTGGTACTCACAGGGCTCGCATTTCGAACGATTGGAAGTTCTCGCGGGTGGCCCGTCGATGGAATCCGCGATCCGCACAGCCTCGCGGTAGGCTGCTGTCCGGCGGGCATCGACGTCGACCTTCCGGACGATTCCGTAGGCTGGATACTCGGCGTAGACAGTGTCGACTGCCGTCTCCCGTTCCCAGGACAGTGCTTTCGCGGCAGCCATCAGTCGCGCGCTCTGTGGCCGCCAGATCCCCTCCTCGGGGGGTTCGCCTGCGAAGACAAGCGATAGTGACGGCGGTGAGTCGAGCACTTTGTGCGCGATCCCGCGACACTCCCGTCCGCTGAGGAATAGCTCGGTGTCGGCTGGATCGGAGAGATCGTCCCACCGGTCGAGGCGGGCCTTTGCACAGCCCAGTCTGGACTGGAACTGCGTCGGAGTTACGTCGATAGGCGCTGATTTCAGTCGCTCCGTATCGGCCAGCAACTTGTCGTACTCGAAGGCAATCTCACGGCGCTCGCCGACGATCTCCGGTGGTTCGGTCTCGTCGGGACTCGTGCGCCGGTAGTAGAGCTTTCGGGGACAGTAGGCCGCTGCCTCGACGTCGCGAAACGAGTGCATAGGCCTACTGGCCGCGCTTTCGAATAAAAAAGTCGGCCCCGGGTAGCAGGAACTGCAATCTCACTCCATGGGCTCGACCTCGAAGGTCGCCGCCCCAGGATCGGGAAGTAACTCCTCGATCTGGTCGCGTGCCTCGGTCTTCGAGGCGGCAACGACGACTAGCCCTTCGGCACGCTCGTCGCCGGTGGCACGGTAGGCCGCCGTCGCCTCGTCGAACTCGGTCGCGTAGGTCCGTAAAATCCCCCGGACCTCGCCTTCTAACTCCGGGAGTGCGAGTTCGTTGTTCTCGTACTGTGTGAGTGCGTCTTCGATGTTCCGGAGGGCTGAGATTCGGTCCATTGTGTCAGGTGGAGTGTTCGGGTGAAGATCAGGTAGTGCGAAGGTGGTTTTGCTGTGGTTCGTACACTTCGCCTTTCTGTTTGAGTTTCTCGATTTCGTGTTCGGTCTTGCTCTCTTCGATCCCCTCCTCCTCGGCGCGTTCGATGATGATGTCGACGGGTGCACCCTCGTCGTACTCCTCCTCGATCATCGAGATGAGCTGTTTGATGTTCTTGATCCGGTCGCGCTGGCTCTTCGAGGTGCCTGTCTCGATCATATCCGCGTCGAGTTCGCCCGTCTCGGGGTCGAGCCCGATATCTTCCAGACAGTACTGTGCGATATCGATCGCCCGCTGTGCGTCGCTTTCCTCGACCGTATCGGAGAGTCGCACGCGTGCGCTGGCCTCCGAGAGTCTGACGAGCGCTTCGAGTTTTCGGGCTGTGACGGGGACTGGGGCGTCTTCGGTATCACCCGTCGACCGGAGATCGACGTAGTACTCCTGGATCGCGGATTTCGCATCCTCGGTCATCGTCGGATAGCAGTTCCGCTGGGCGTAGGCGACGTACTTCCGGAGGAGGTCGGGTTCGATCGTCGGCGCGACATCGTCTGTGATGCGCTCGACTTCCTCCTGGGTGTAGTTCGACGCGCTCGTCTCCGTCCGGTGGGTGTTGAGTTCGCCCGCGTAGTTGGTCTGCAGGATGTGCTCTGCCAGTTCGGAGTCTTTCTCCTCGTCGGGTTTGTCGGTGACGGTGAAGATGAGGTCGAACCGGGAGATCAGCGGCGGCGTGAGATCGATCTGCTCACCGATCGGTTCGTACTCGTCGAAGCGGCCGTACGTCGGGTTCGCTGCACCCAGGAGTGAACAGCGTGATTTGAGTGTTGCGTTAATTCCGGCCTTAGAGACGCTAATACTCTGTTGTTCGAGCGCCTGGTGCATGGCGCTTTGATCTTCGCTCCTCATCTTATCGAGTTCGTCCACTGCCGCAATTCCCTGGTCTGCCAGCACGAGTGCACCCGCTTCGAGGGTCCACTGCTGGCCTTCGCCGAAGTCGTCCCTCACAGCCGCAGCGGTGAGCCCTGCCGCCGACGACCCCTTCCCGGAGGTGTACACCGAGCGTGGCGCGATATTCTTGATGTACTGTAAGAGCTGGGAGTTGTGGGAAATAATTCCATTCGAGATGTAATTGTGCGTATCAGCGACTTCGAGGTCGTATACCCAGTTGTAATCTGGTTCAAGGATCTTTATTGAGTTGATTTTCTCCCAGTGAACAGAACCTTGAGCAAGCGTTTCCAGCTTTTGAACCGTCTCTGTGACCGCAAGTGCCTCATCAATGCGATCTAGTATAATTGATCGTGCATCGTCGAGTTTTCCTCCGTCTGGTGCGACGTTTTCGCGTTCGTAGTAGCTTATAGCTGTTTGCGTAACGTTCATTCCCTCCGAAAGTACTCGTTGAGAGAGATTCAGTTCCTCTCTCGCAGATTCGATTGCGCCCCACTCGTTGTTTTCGACACGCTTTCGCAAGTCATGCAACTGTTCGATTCGGGTCGAGAATTCACGGACAACAGTTTTGAGACGGTCACTGCTCGGGTTCCGGTCGCCACGTTCGTAGTGTTGGTATGTTTGGCGCAGGATACCACACTCAGACTGCGGAAGAGCGAGCGACTCACGGACATCCCGTAACAGTTC
Source organism: Halovenus amylolytica (assembly GCA_004015825.1). Taxonomy (GTDB): domain Archaea; phylum Halobacteriota; class Halobacteria; order Halobacteriales; family Haloarculaceae; genus Halovenus; species Halovenus amylolytica. The sequence continues at coordinate 16,098 of SAYS01000007.1, forward strand.
GCCAACGCCAGGGACAACATCGGTATTCGTATTCTGTGAAATTCCATCGAAAGCTGCCGCAGCTCCTGACTTCCGTTCCGTTATGAGCCCGATTTCTTCAACATACGTCGCGAAGTTGTTTCCACTAATTCTGAGGCGGTGACTGCCATTTTCACGCTGTTCCAACCTGCTATGAATACCCTCAGACAAGAGAAGGGAGCGAACATCCTCAAGCAGTTCACGACTCATAGATGACACTGCGATTTCACGCTGTTTGGTAGAAACGTGTCCTTCACTCTCTATGTATGCCTGTAAGAAGTTCTGCCGAGTCTGTGTATCCGCCACTGCTATTTTTTCGGGGACCCGCTGTTCTGCGGAGCATTTCAGAATCGCGGGTTCGAGGTTTTCGAGGAAACTAACGAACTCACCTGCTGTACAATTTATTTCACTTGCTGTTTTGTGATCACGACCATCTCGCTCGAAGTATGAGAGATTTAATTTATCGAAGGCTTGTCTCACATCGGATAAGATCTCAGAATCGTTGTTAGTGATCGAGACAGTCCCTGTATGATCATCACTCAAAGAGACATGGCCTTCTGCAATGATATAACCTATGAGGCGAGCGAGCCACGGTTCCCAGGTGTCGGGAAGGTTTAGACGCACAGCATTGTTCGCTTGAGAGCGACGATAATCAATATCAAGGTTTGTCTCTGCAGTGGTCGATATCTGTCTAGGAATGGCAATAAATTGACCTGTACGGAGATGTTCAGCTTCACGAGGCACAAATTCCCCATCAGACTGAACAAAAAGCGGATGAGATGGTGTGACTTCGATTTCACGGCCGCTCGCAGTCGTAATCTGATACATCTTTTCGGGCGCTTCACGTTTCCACACTTTCGTCGCGCTTCGGTTCTCAATTCGTCCGTCGTCGGTTAATGACGGGACTGGAATGTCGACTGTATTGTACACCCCATCGTCAACTGGGACGGGATCATCGAGGTTCTCCTCGACGAGTTTACCGATCTGCTTCCGTCGACCGTCACCAAGCGTAACTGTCGTATCCCCCTTTACACACTTCCCGGTACCAGGATCGCCAACGAGGAGAATATGCAAATCCCCGCGTGTCCGCGAGCCGTCGGGGAGGAACTTCGTCACACCCGAAAACAGCTGGAAGACCATCGCCTTTTTCTCCATCTCGTAGCCGTAGATCGAGGGCGCGATCGCGCCGACCATCTCCTCGTAGATGTTGGGTGTGTTCGAGAGTTCGACGATCTCCTTTTTGTCATCTTCGGAGATATCCATCTCCTCGAACTGCTCGTCTTCGACCTCGATGCTCAGTCCCTCCATGTAGACGTCGAACATCGCCGACTTCTCGCGGTCGTTACCCTGCTGTTCGAGGTTGAGAATTCCCGTCGCAGTGACGTGGTCTCCAGGGGTCACCTCGCCGGTGATGTCGTCTTCGATGTGGACGTCGATGCTCTGTGGTGTCTCGCCACCACGGAGTCCCTCGGGGGATTCCTGGATGCGGAGTTTCTGTGCGTCGATGAACTCCGACTGGTCGTAGTTGATCCGGAACGGACCCTGTCGTTCACAGCCCTGGCACTCGTGGGGCTCCTGAAAGTCGCCGCCCTCCTGGGGGATGCGGGTGAGCGTCCCACAGCGCTGGCACTCGAAGGCCGCCGTCGTGATCTTCGGACGGACATCGGTCGCCTTCCTGACGATCCCCTGTGCCGAGATCAACATCCCGCGGTGGTCCGCCCGGATCTCGCGGATGCCCGTCGTCTCCGGGAGATTCTGCACCCGGATGTGGGCCTGCCCCAGCGAGACGTCGACGGGCAGATCGTACAGCCGCAACGCCTCCTCGGCGTACTCGCGGAGCTGTGTGGGTTTGTTTCGGAAGTCGTCGGCGAGATCCGAATCGAACCGGTAGAGATCCCCCCAGTCGATGTACAGCGATTTCTGCTCGTTGGGATACTTCTGGGCGAGCTGGGCGATCTCGTTTCGGTAGTAACTCCTGTAGAACTCCTCGAACGAGTCGATCAGTTCTGTGTCATCCGCACGGGCCATCTGGTGAAGCAGAGATAATGCCCGCCCATTCAAGAAGGTTCGCAAACCGGGGTGGAACTGAAGCTTGTCCGTACTGTCGCGGAGTGTTTCTCCCGCACATCAGAAAAAACGAGAACAGTCGAGCCCGAACCGGTGTTCGAGACACCGGTAGCCTGACTCTCGGAACCAGTTTCTGTCCGTCGAGTAGCAATCCCATCCGACCACAGAATCCACTCCGATCAGACGACGCCCAGTCCGCCGAGGACGAGGCGGAGGCCAATGCTCGTGAGCAACCCGAGCACAGCCACTCGGCGCTGTCGTTCTGTAACCACACTGCGAAGTTTTCGCCCACCGAGCACACCGACAGCAGCCGGCACTGCGGCGACCACGGAGAGCGCCAGGACAGTCGTATCCGGATAGAGGCCGAGCGCGCCAGCAGTCGCGACGCGGACACCGTTGAGACCGACGAAAAGCATCGCGACGACGCCGACAAACAGTCCATGCGGAAGCTCACAGCTTTTGAGGTAGGCGACGAGCTGGACACCGACGTTCGTCCCGCCGAACAGAACACCCGAAACACTCCCGACACCGATCATCGCAGCAGGACTCTCGACGAAACAGCCGGCCTTCGCGCGGTCGAGTCCGGGAATCGGAACTGCCTGCTGGAGGCTCGTGACGAAGGCGAGCGTGACGACCCCGAGTCCGACCCGGAGCGGTGCCTGTGGAAGCGAATCGAGAACGGCCATCCCGACGAGCATCCCGACGAGTGCGCCGCCGAGCAGCGGACCGAACCGCTGACCACAGGTGCGAAGCTGCGATCCGGAGAGTTCGCGGACGAGCGAGAGGTTCACTGCGAGAATGGGGATGATCATGAAAACGACCGCCGTCGCCGGCTCGATGACCGTCGCCAGCCCCATCGTCGCGACGACGCCAAAGCCGAATCCTGCGAGGCCGTTGACTACGCCTGCAACGAGGATGATAGCGCCGAGAAAGAGCAAGAAAACAGGGGTCAGCGGGAGCGACACAGTCGGGATTACCTGGCTGAGTACTTAATGATAGCTCCCTCGTGTGAGGTTAGTACAGTATCGGTGCCATCGACAGTACCGAACCGTTCAGCGGTCGATACCGCCCTCGTCGTCTTCGAGCACCGCCTGGACTTCGTGCTCGTCGACGACGGCGAGATCCCCTGTAATCGTCCGTTTGAGAGCGGCAGTCGCCGCGCCGTACTGGAGCGCGTCGCCGACAGAACGACCAGTCAGTTCCTGGGAGAGGTAGCCACCGACGAAGGCGTCACCGGTCCCGATCGGATCGGTCGTCTCCGTCTCGAAGGTTGGCTGTTCGAGCAGTTCCTCGCCAGTCCAGGCGAGTGCACCCTCGTCGCCCCGTGTCACGACCACTGTCTCGCAGTCGTAGGTCGAACGGAGATCTCTGGCGAGGGTTTCGGCGTCGCCGGAGAAATCGAGGATACGGCGTGTGTCTCGCGCGGGCGCAAAGAGAAGATCAACTTTCGGCAAGAGGCCGTCGTAGGTTTCCCGCGCCTCTTCGGGTGACCAGAGTTTCTTCCGGTAGTTGAGGTCGAATCCTGTTCTGTCGGCGGTTTCGAGCAGTTGACTGGTCGTCTCTTCGAGTGTCTCCGAGAGTGCGGGCGTGATCCCAGTCGTGAACAGTAGCGCGGCCTCGTCGATGACCCCCGTGTCGAGTTCCTCGGGCGTGGCCGTCGTCACCGCCGCATCTGCCCGGTCGTAGATGACGTTCGTCCCGCGTGGCCTGCCACCCTGTTCGAGGTAGTAGGTCCCCTGGCGACCATCCTCGCTGCGGACGGCACGAACGTCGACGCCGTGGCGACGGATCTGCGCGACGACGCGGTTGCCGAGCACGGAGTCGGGCAGTTTCGAGAGCCACGTGGCGTCGACGCCCAGCCGCTGGGCAGCGATCGCGACGTTGCTTTCCGCGCCCGCAACCCGGAAATCGAGCTGGTCTGTCGTTTCGAGCCGGTCGCCGTGGGGTGGAGAGAGCCGGAGCAACCCCTCGCCGACGGTCACGAGATCGGGCATTGACTCACCCACAGTGTCAGTCGGTTCATGGCCGGAGGTAGCGTCAGCGACTACATAAACGTTCGAGAAACAGGGGATGAAACGCAGATGATTATCAAAAATGTTTCTGACAGACACACATTCAAATACGTGGAACACGAGAAATCCGACAGAGTGGACCGACGCGGTCAGATCAGGGGGCCGAAAGAGACACACGACGTCCCCGTCAAAGAGCGGTACACCGTCTAAACCTCCAAGATAGCTATGAAACTCGCAACAATCGGTGTCGGCAATGCCGGGACCAAGATACTCGACAGGATGCTCGAATTCGAACAGGAAACGAACCGTAACCTCTGCCGGCACGCGCTGGCGATCAACACCGCCCGGACGGATCTCGCCAAGCCGGATTTCATTCCCGAAGACCGGCGCGTTCTCATCGGCGATACCCACCAGGAAGCGAAAGGCCACGGTGTCGGCGGTGACGTCGACGTCGGTGCCGACGTCGCAAAAACCGATATCGAGGAGATCCGGCGTGCGTTCGACGACGTCGAGATCCACGACGTCGATGCCCTGTTCGTCTCCGCTGGACTCGGCGGCGGGACCGGCAGTGGTGCCGGCCCGGTCGTGATCTCGGAACTCCAGAAGATGTACGACGAACCCGTCTACGGGCTTGGCGTCCTCCCCGGCGAGTACGAGGGTGGTCGACCGGCGCTCAACGCCGCACGGTCGCTGCAGTCTTTCGTCAACGGTGTCGACAATTTCATGGCCTTCGACAACGACGCCTGGCGGGCCCGCGATCAGACGATCGAGGAAGGGTACGACGAGATGAACGAGGAGCTGGCGAAACGGATCGTCACGCTGCTCGCGGCAGGCGAACAGGACGAGACGGACGTCGCCGAGAACGCGATGGACTCCAGTGACATCATGCGGACACTCGATACCGGTGGTGTCTCCTCGATCGGCTACGCGTCGAGTGCCGTCGACAGCCAGAAAGGACTGCTCACACGCTTCAAGGGCAACGGTGAGGAGTTCGACGACGAGGCCAGCGACGCAGCGAAGATCAAGGGACTCGTCCGCAGAGCCGTCAACTCCCGGCTGACGATCCCCGGCGAGGTATCGAGTACGGACCGTGCACTGATCGTCCTCTCCGGACCGCCGGAGACGTTCGCCCGGAAAGGGCTGGAAAGCGCCCGGCAGTGGATCGAACAGGAGGCAGACACCGTCGAGGTGCTCGCCGGTGACGACCCCCGTCACAATGCAGATCATCTCGCTGCCGTCGTCCTGCTCTCGAACGTGACGAAGACGCCACGGATCGACGAGATCCAGAACCAGGCTGTCGACGCACAGAACAAGATCCAGGCACAGGAAGCAGTCCGTGACGAGGAGATCAGCGAACTGATTACAGACGAAAACGACGAACTCGACCCAGTAATCTAAGCGTGGGTCCAGCCATATGAAATTCGCACTCGTCGGCGTCGGTGGGGCCGGTGGACGGATCGTCAACGCCCTCGCCAAGGTCGAAAAAGAGAGTGATCGCGCGTTCACCAGAGACCAGCATCTGGTCTTCGATACGACACAGGAAGCCTTCCAGGAGTGTCCCGATATTTCGCCGGACAAACACGTCCTCGTGGGTGATACCCACCCGGATATCCGCGGCGAGGGACTCGACGGCAATATCGGACTGGGTGCAGAGGTCGCCCGGGAGGACACGGACGAAATCTTCCGGGAGTTCGACAAACTCGCCACACACGAGGTCCACGCGACGCTGTTCGTCGCCGGACTCAGCGGCGGAACCGGCGGCGGTGTCGGGCCGGTGATCCTGGATGGCCTCCAGTCGATCACCGACAGCCCCGTCTACGTACTCGGGGTTCTCCCCGACGATAGCGAGGGTGACAAGGCAGCCTACAACGCTTCCCGGTCGCTACAATCGTACGTCGAGCTGGGCGACAACACAATTTTGTTCGACAACAACGCCTGGTACGACGACGGGGCCGACGGCGAGCTGGAAGAGACCTACAAACGGCTGAACGTCGAGCTGGTGACACGGGTGATCGCCGTCCTCGCGGCAGGTGAACTCGAAAACGCACCGATCGCAGAGAACAGGATGGATGCGAGTGACATCATCCGGACACTCGAACCCGGCGGCGTCTCGACGCTCGGTTACGCGACGACGGAGCTGGACCGCCCCGATGGGTGGCTCCACCGGCTGCTCTCGTACTTCCGTTCCACCGACGATGACGAGCCGGTGACGGACGCGACCCAGATCAAGGAACTCATCCAGTCGACAGTCCAGACGAAGATGACCCTCCCGAGCGAGATCACGAGCACCGAGAAGGGGATGCTCGTCCTCTCCGGGCCACGGGACGTCTGTTCGCGCAAAGGCTTCGAGACGGGCCGGTACTGGCTCGAACAGGAGACAGACACCGTCGAGGTTCGGGCCGGTGACGAGCCGATGGATGACTCACTGATCGCCGCCTCGGTCCTGTTGACGAACGTCACCGAGGTCCCCCGGATCGACGACCTCCAGAAACGTGCCGTCGCGTACAAAAACAGCCTGGCAGACGACGAGCCGACGCCCACGACGGCGACAGGTGCTCGGGAAGGCGCGTTCGATTCACCCGTCGAAGACGCCGAGAACAATGCCAGCGACGAAGCGGAGACTGCTGGCGAAACAGACGGTGACGAACAGGAGGTCGTCGATGAAACAGACAGCGACGAAGAAGCGACCACGAGTGAAGACAGAACGGAGCAAGAGGGTGCCGAAGGCAGTATCGAGGACACTGTCGCCGAGGCGAACGCCGCGATCGAAGAAGCGGAGCCGAAGCCAGACGAATCAGTGGACAGTATCGAGGAGGCATTCGCTGGTGACGACGAGAGTTCGGACGACGAGGACGACTCGAGCGCGGAGGACGAATGGGAACCGAAGATCGGGACCGAAGAACAGCTCGACAGCGAGTAACTCAGTTCGGTTTCAGGCGTTCGTCGACCGGCTGTTCGGTGAACTCGAACCGGGCACCCCCGGCCCGGCTATCCAGTATTTCGACGTTCCACTGGTGCGCTTCGGCGATCTGTGCGACGATCGCCAGCCCGAAGCCAGTGCCGTCCGCCTCGGTCGTGAATCCGGAGTCGAAGACGCTCGTCCTGTGTGTGTCGTCGATGCCGGGGCCGTCGTCGGCGACGTAGAAGCCGGAGGGGAGTTGCTCGCCGATCCGTGTCGACGTATGCATCGGATCGACCGGCCCCACCGTGACGGTCGCATCCTCGCCGGCGTGTTCGACTGCGTTCCGGAACAGATTCTCGAACAGCTGCTGGAGTCGGTCGGGGTCGGCCTCGACCTCCCGGTCGGCCCTGATAGCCAGCGACATCTCTTTCGTGTCGACGGTAGCCCACGCCTCGTGTGCGATCGACGCCAGTGAGACAGGTTCCGTCTCCTGTGTGTTCTGACCCTGCCGGGCGAGTGTGAGGACGTCACCGATGATGGTGTCGATCCGGTCGTGGGCCTGCCTGACCTTCTGGAAGGCGGCCTCGTTCCCGGTCTCGGCTGCCCGCTCCAGATGGCCTGTCGCGACCTGGAGTGGGCTCCGGAGGTCGTGGGAGACGATCTCGGCGAACCGCTCCAGTCGCTGTTTCTGTTCCCGGAGGATGTTCTCGCGCTGTTTACGGTCGGTGACATCCCGGCAGTTGAAGACGAGCCCGTCGATCGGTGCCTCGTCGAGGCGGTTGCGTCCAGCAGCTTCGAGTACCCGCCACTCGCCGGTGTTGGTCTGAATTCTGAACTCGATACGCTGCTGGGTGTCGGGATCTGCACGCAGCTGTGTGAGGATCCGTCGGAGCTCGTCCACCTCTTCCGGGTGGATCTCCGATTCCAGCTGCGAGCCGACTAACGAGCCGGGTGGACAGTCGAGTTCGTCCGCGAACGTGGGGTCGGCAAACGTGATACGTCCGCTGCTATCGAGGATCAGGCTGTGGTCGGGGAGCACTTCGAGGAGATCGGTGGGAGCTGGCTGCAAAACGAGCAGTTGGTGGCCGTCGCTGGAGAAACGCTCACACGTCGCCCTGACCGGCCGATCAGCCGGCTGAATCGTCCGCTCCACTGGACGACCCTCGGAAACGAGGGGTTCTATCTCGGGGAGTACGTCGGGCAATTCGGTTCCAGGCGTCAGTTCGGCGGCCGGAAACAGCCGCTGTGCGCACGGGTCGGCCTCCAGAACAGTCGCCGTCTCGTCCAGCAGGATGTAGCCATCTCCGTCCAGTTGTTCGGCCGAACCCGACCGATCGGTCGTCGCGATAGCAGTCGACAGACACCACAGCGCAGTCGTCGCCACTGCGCCCATCGTGACACAAACACGCCGAATCCGTCTCGACTCTCTCATCGCCTGTCACCAGCCCGACGACTCACTGCCATTGGTATATTGCTGACAGTCTCGTGGCATAACCCTTTCTATAATTATTATTACTGGTAGATACGGCAGCCGATCAGTAGGACTCCGGTCCAAACTTGTTGATGAGAACAGTCACGACGAGAAAGGCGGTCGCAGAGGTCAGGCCCATGATCGACGCGACGATAAGACGAGCAACGATCGGCGCATCGATCAAAAATGTCATTATGAGAGTCATAACGACGACGACCACCCCCATATTTCGGAGATCGTCCTGGTCGATCCCGAACCGTTCGAGCATACTGGAAGGACTGGGGGTAGTCATTTCAGCATTGTGGTTTCTGGAGTTGCATCCTTCTATAAGAAGCTTCCTCAGAAGTGTAGTTGTCTCGCAGGTAGGAGCGGCGTTTATACAGTAAACTGTCTTACATACAACTATGGGAGATACCCTGACCTGTGACGACTGTGGCCACGAAATCGAATCGGCCGACGACCTCGAAGAACACGAAGTCCCGGAGGTCGAAGTGGAAAGTGACGGTTCTTTCAACCTCTGGGGGAGCAACGATCTCTATCTATGCAAGGAGTGTCGGAAACCACTCGGCGTCAGTCGGCGGTCGGACAAACGCGGTGAATAGTTCGTTTATTTTTCTGAAAGCCGAGCGAGACACCGACTGAAAGAGTCCTGATTGTTCGCTGGCACCAGATTACGCCGGATCGAGAATCCGTCGGAAGATGAGATACGTGACGACACTGAACCCGATGCCACCGTACAGTGCCACTGCCGTGTCCGACGAGACGAGCAGGAGCGCGACTGCGAGGGCAGGGCCGAGGAAACACGCAACGGCCACCGCACCGTGGTTGTAATCACCCGTGGCGGGGTGGTCGTGAATACCGCCTTCGTCCGTGTCGGTCAGTTGGACACTGGCGTGGTACGGAATGTAGAAGCGAACCCCGATCGCCGAGACCGCCGCGATAATCATACTGAACCGGACCTCGTCCGTGGCAAGGAAGATCAGATAGTAGACGCCGAGTGCAAAAAGCAGCGCGATCACTTTGCTCAAGCGATCGGCTCGCTCGACCGAGTCGGCGATCCCTGTTTCAGACATACTAACAGCACAGTGGGTCGACTGGCTTAAATATTGATTATCGGGACAGCGATCTGCCAATAAAACTGGGCGTGTTTCGACTACGCGGGTTGTAATAAAAAGAACGAAAACTGAGAGTGTCAGTAGTTAGAAGCCGCCGTAGGTGCCTGGGACCCAAACGCTGGTCGGCAGGACACCGACGATCGCCAGCACTGCGATGATACTGACAGAGAGGGAAATTGCCGCAGCCGGTGGGTCAACGTGAGTGTCACCGTGGGCGTAGAAGATCCGCTGGAACGCCTCGCCGATGAGTGCACCGATCATGCCGAACAGCGCGGCGAAAACCAGTGCTGGCACCGCACCGAGTCCGGCGATCGCGGTGTCACCGCTCGTGGTGACCGCGACGTAGGCGGTCGCACCGGGCAGCGTCATGTGGTGTGTGACCGGGATCCGCTCGACGCCGAGGTTCAGGAAGATCAGCGACGCCGCGCTGAGACCGAAGCCGAAGAACACACCGCCAACACCGGTGATGTATCCCGCCATCGCGCCAGCGACGATACCGATTGCTGCGACGTGAGACCACTTGTACATGTTCGGCAGCCACGGCTCGACTGCGAGTCGGTCCTCACCGGATTTGTCGCCGTCACCCGGAACTGTACCGGCGTCGCGCATCTCCTCACGTTCGAATGGACCCATATCGAAGCGGCCGTTCGCTTTGCTGCTGACGGCACCGAGCACGCTGTAGCCGAACACGAGTCGGTGAACGAGCGCGCTGATCACGACCGTGATCGCGATCGGGTCAGTCGGGAAGCCCATGTTGCGCAGGAGCTGTTCCGAGGCGATGCCGAACAGACCGAAGACGGCACCGGATGCCAGGATATCGGGTTTCGAACCCAATGCGAACCCGATATCTTTCCCGTTATGGTAATCGAATCCAGATTCCATATAGCCCTGCTTCGCTGCATAGGCAGCCGCAGCGGCACCACCTGCGAACGAAATGTGTGGACCGAAGACCGGACCGAAACCGGCACCGACACCGGTTGCGCCCTGGCCGCCGAGCGCACCGGCGATCACGAGGAAGCCGGTGAAAATGAATGCTGGCAGTGCACCGATCGCGGCACCGAACGCGCCACCCGCTGCCGCGCCGATCCAGATTTCTGGTGTGTCGACGAGGACGTCTGTCACTCGATCGATCGAACCGGCGGAGAATCCGCCGTCTGGTGGTCCTGCCTGTGCTAGTGCGTCAATCGCTGTAAGTGTGAGTTCTGGTGAAAGTTCAATAGCCATGGTTAGTCACCTCCGTCGTCTTCCGCCCACTCAAGGGATCGTTCGACCGCGTCGTCCCAGCGACTGTACATGTCGTTTGCTTCCGCTTCGTCCATCTGCACGTCGAACGCTTTGTCGACCTGCCAGTTCTCGCGCAGGCTGTCCAGATCGTCCCAGTAACCGACGGCGAGACCGGCTGCATACGCAGAGCCGAGCGCCGTCGTCTCGTCGACAACTGGGCGAACGATCTCCGTCTGGATGACGTCAGCCTGGAGCTGACAGAGGAAGTTGTTCTTCACTGCCCCACCGTCGACACGCAGACTCGTCGTGTCTACGCCGGAGTCGGCCTCCATCGCTTCGGCGACGTCGCGTGTCTGGTAGGCGATCGATTCGAGCGTCGCTCGCACGATGTGCTCTCTGCGCGTCCCGCGGGTCATCCCGACGACGGTACCCCGGGCACGACCGTCCCAGTGTGGGGCACCGAGCCCCGTGAAGCCTGGGACGAAGTAGACACCGTCCGTCGAATCGACGGAGCGGGCGAGACTCGCCGTCTCTGCGGCGTCGTCGATCAGTTCCATATCTTCCAGCCACTCGATCGCGGCACCAGTGATGAAGATCGCGCCCTCGAGGGCATACTGCACCGGTTCACCCGAGCGCTGGAAGCCAATGGTCGTCAGCAGTCCGTGGTCGGATGCGACTGCCTCGTTGCCGGTGTTCATCAGGTAGAACGAACCGGTCCCGTAGGTGTTCTTCGCGTCCCCCTCGTCGAAACAGGTCTGGCCGAACAGTGCGGCCTGCTGGTCACCCAGCGCACCTGCGACAGGAACTTCCGCACCGAGGAAGCCGTCTGCGTCCGTCGTCCCGTAGGTCTGCTCGTCCGAGGACGGGCGGACTTCCGGAACCATCGCTTTTGGCACGTTGAACTCTTCTAGGAGTTCGTCGTCCCATTCGAGGTCCTCGATGTTGTACAGCATCGTCCGCGATGCGTTCGAGACGTCCGTGATGTGGTTCCCGGTGAGGTTGTAGATCAGCCACGTGTCGATCGTCCCCATCAGGAGTTCGCCTTCCTCGGCCCGGTCCCGAAGCGCGTCGGTGCTTCGGTCCGTCCCGATCGGATCGGCGTTGTCGAGAATCCACTCGGTCTTCGTCGCAGAGAAATAGGCGTCACATTCCAGCCCCGTTTTCTCACGGATCCACTCGACTTTGTCTTCTTCCTGGATCTCTTCGACACGGTCCGTGGTTCGCCGATCCTGCCAGACGAGCGCGTTGTGGATCGGTTCGCCAGTTTCCGCGTCCCATACGATCGTCGTCTCACGCTGGTTCGTGATGCCGAGTGCCTCGAGTTGCGAGGCGTCGACACCAGCGTCAGCCAGCCCTTCCGTGACGACCTGCTTCGTATTTTCCCAGATTTCGTTTGCGTCGTGTTCTACCCAGCCTGGTTCTGGATAGATCTGTTCGTGTTTTTCGTAAGCGTTAGCGACCACTTCACCACCATGGTCGAAGACCATGAATCGTGTCCCCGTTGTGCCTTGGTCGATAGCGCCAACGTAAGTATTTGCCATATTGTATCCCTCATGAAGGCGGATAGTTTATCGGTACCTCCGCCCTGTTGGTGAACAATATTGGGTACCATTATAAAAGTTACTAATATATGGGAGATTATCAGGACAGATACGTACTGACAACTGAAAAAGAGTGTCTGGAAGATATATAACAATACTATTAAATAAACCAAAAGCAGTGTGGTGTATGGCAATAAAATCGCATAAATCATCTAATAGATATGCCGACAGCAGACACCAGTTCGGCACAACTGTCAACTCGATTGATAGAGCGTGCGACCTGATTTAAATTTATTTTCTAGTTTGGGCGTACACGCGCTTCAGGGAATACTATGTTAGTCCTATCGAGAACCAACAGATTTATTATTTCCAATAGGATTGTACCACATTCTCGTCATAAACACGACGGGTAGTCGACGAGGTCTCGGTAGCTACAACCGAGAACAGCCCGAGTGACGAAGAGAGAAATCACAGGATAGCAACCGACTGTGTACTGTTTCGCCCGATAGATCGGGCCACAATCAGACGGGAGGTGTTTCTTTCTTGCTGGTCCAGTAGCTATATTCAATATATTTACCAGAAGGAGGAAATCGTCGATAAAATAAAGTAGGTGGATTCCTAACCGGTTTACAGATGGCCTCGGTACCACACATCGCCGTTATTGGCGGCGGTTCGACCGGAATAGGCATCGCTCGGGATCTTTCGATGCGCGGGGTGGACGTGACACTCGTCGAGCAGGGGAACCTGACTCACGGGACGACTGGCAGGATGCACGGCCTGCTCCACAGCGGGGGCCGGTACGCCGTTGCTGACCAGAAAAGCGCAACGGAGTGTATCGAGGAAAACCGCGTTCTCAGGGATATCGCCAGTCACTGTGTCGAGATGACTGGCGGCCTGTTCGTCAAACGCCCGGAAGATACCGAAGAGTACTTTCAGAAGAAACTGGAGGGCTGCAAGGAGTGTGGCATCCCGGCGGAGGTTGTCTCCAGGGAGGAAGCACGCCAGATGGAGCCCCACCTTGCGAAGGATATCGACAAGGCGATCACAGTTCCGGACGGGGCGATCGACCCCTTCCGGCTGGTGGTCGCAAACGCAGCGAGCGCCAAGGAACACGGCGCGCGGATCGAGACACACACGAAGGTAACCGATCTCCTGGTCGAAGACGACGAGGTCGTTGGCATCGAAGTCGAGCACGCCTCGGGAGCCGGCAAACACGTCCACGGTGTCGAGGGCGGCACCGAGGAGATCTACGCCGACTACGTGGTCAACGCGACGGGAGCGTGGGCCGGCCGCATCGGCGACATGGCCGGCGTCGACATCGAGGTTCGACCCTCGAAGGGTGTCATGACGATCATGAACATCCGGCAGGTCGACACCGTGATCAACCGCTGCAAGCCGAAAGGCGACGCGGACATCGTCGTCCCCCACGAGACGACCGCGATTCTCGGGACGACCGACGAGGAGGTCGACGATCCGGAGGACTACCCCGAAAAACAGTGGGAGGTCGATCACATGATCGACACACTCTCGGAACTCGTACCGATGCTCGAGGACGCCCGGACGATCCGTTCGTTCTGGGGTGTCCGCCCGCTGTACGAGCCGCCAAATGTCGGCAGCGACGATCCGACGGACATCACGCGGGATTACTTCCTGCTGGACCACGACGAGCGTGACAACCTGCAGGGGATGACCTCCATCGTCGGCGGGAAGTTCACCACCTACCGGATGATGGGCGAGGAGATTAGCGACCACGTCTGCGAGAAGTTCGGCATCGACGCGGAGTGTCGGACCGCCGACGTGCCGCTGCCCGGCAGCGAGGACTTCTCGGTGCTGCGCGATTACATGGACGAGTTCGGTCTTCGCTCGCCGATCGGCCGCCGGAGTGTCGAACGGCTCGGCTCGCGGGCCGACGAAGTGCTGAAAACCGACGGGCCGAACCCGACAGTCTGTGAGTGTGAAGGCGTCACTCGCGCGGAGGTGCAGGACGCAATCGATCAGTCCGGCTCGGATCTCAACGCCGTCCGCATCCGGACGCGCTCCTCGATGGGGAACTGTCAGGGTGGTTTCTGCTGTCACCGGATGGCAAACGAGCTGTACGGGGAGTACGACGAACTGACGACCCGGGAAGCCTGGGACGAACTGCTGCAGGAGCGCTGGAAAGGCCAGCGCCACGCCCTCTGGGGTCAGCAGCTCTCGCAGGCAATGCTCAACTACGCGATGCACGCGGCCACCCAGAACCGCGACAACGACCCAGCGGACGGCACGCCGATCGACTTCTCGGCGTTCGACAACGGGCAGGCAGTGACGACAGGCGACGACGCCGGTGCGACAGACGTCGCGACGGACGGAGGACAGCATGGCGATTGAGTCTGACGTACTCGTCATCGGGGGCGGCCTCGCCGGCCTCACGAGCGCGCTGTCGGCGGCCCGGTCGGGCGCGGACGTCCGACTCGTCTCCTACAAACAGAGTACGCTCCGAAACGCGTCGGGGCTGGTCGATATTCTCGGCTACACCCCCAACGGTGAGGGGCCACTGACCGACCCCTACGACGCGATTCCCGATCTGCCGTCGGAGCATCCGTACAAGACCGTCGGACTGGAGACGGTCCGGGAGTCGATGGAGCTGTTCGACGAGGTCACGCCACAGTACCGTGGCTCGCACACGGACACGAACGCCCTGCTCCCGACACACGGTGGGACGATCAAGCCGACGGCGCGGTATCCGGCCGGTGCGAGTGCCGGAGTAGCGAGTGACAGCCGTGACGTGTTGCTCGTCGGACTCGAATCGATGACAGACTTCAACGCGGAACACGCCGCAGCGCACCTCGACGCGGCTGGCGTCCCGTTCGACGTCCGCGGCGAGACGATCCGGTTCCCCGGCGAGCTCCGGGCGGACGCGAAGGTGACACGGTACGCGAAGATGCTCGACACCAACAGCGAGGTCACAGTCCGGGGCCGAAAGAAACCGGTTCGCGAGGCGATCGCAGAGCTGGTCAACACGGAGATCGAAAACGAGAGTCGTGTCGGCTTCCCCGCCGTTCTCGGGGACGACCACACGGCGGAGATCCGCCAGGAACTCGGTGAGAAAATCGGGGCCGACGTCTTCGAGGTCCCGATGGGGCCACCGTCGCTCCCGGGACTGCGACTCGAAGACAGGCTATTCGAAGCCCTTGACGAGGCCGGCGGCATGTTCGAAACCGGCAACCCGGTCGAAGATTTCGAGGCCGAGGACGGTCACATCGAGCACGTGCTGGTCGAGAAAAACGGGGCCATGGTGCCCTACAGCGCCGACGAGTTCGTCCTCGCGACCGGCGGTCTGGTCGGCAAGGGGATCAACTCCGACCGCGAGGGCGTCTTCGAGCCGATCTTCGACTGTCACATCGACCACTCCGAGGACCGCTACGACTGGTTCGACACCGAGGCCTTCGGTGACCATCCCTTCGCGAGCTTCGGTGTGACGACTGACGACCGACTCCGGCCGCTCGACGGCTCGGGCGATCTCGAATTCGAGAATCTGCGGGCGGCAGGCTCTGTACTGGGCGGTTACGACTTCGCTGCGGAGAAATCCGGCAGCGGTGTTTCGATTGCGACAGGCTACGAAGCGGGCAACCACGCGGCAACGGAGGCACAATGAGCGACGCAGAATCTAATATCGATCCGGCGGACGGAACAGATTTCCAGCCAACAGCACCGAACACGGGCGAGGAGTTCGAGCCCGTCGACGTCTTCCCCGACAGTGACGATTTCGATCTGCGACCCGGGTCGGACTCCTGTTACAAGTGTTCTACCTGTGATACGAACTGTCCGGTCGCGGAGGTCGACGACGAGTTCCCGGGACCGAAGTTCCAGGGCCCCGAACAGTGGCGGCTGAAACAGGCAGACGGCGAGCACACGATCGACGACTCGGTGATGGACTGCTCGAACTGTCTGCGCTGTGATAGCGCCTGTCCGTCGGGTGTCCCGCTGGGACAGATGCACAACACCGCCCGTGGCGAGTACGTCAGCGAGGAGTTGAATACATTCTCTATCGAGTACATCCGGAACCGGATTCTCGCGAACTACCGGACATCGGCGTGGCTCGCGAGCAAGTTCCCACGGACCTCTTCGTTTATGATGAACTTCGGTCCAGTCCGCTGGATGATGGACAAGGTGTTGAAAGTCCCCAAAGAGCGGGACTTCCCGGAGTTCGCCACGGAGACGTTCCAGGAGTGGTGGGCCAAACAGGGCGGGGCAACCGGTTCCCGGGAACGGGCCAGAGAGGTTCGCGAACGCCGCGGCGAACCGGTCGACGCCGACAAGAAGGTCGCCTACTTCCACGGCTGTTACTCGAACTACAACACGCCGGAGGTGGCCAAAGCGCTCGTCAACGTCTACGAGTACTTCGGCTACGAGGTCGTCGTCCCCGAGCAGAAATGTTCCGGGACGCCGATGTTCGCAAACGGGATGCTAGCCGATGCCCGCCGACACGCCGAAGTCAACGTCTCCTCGATGTCTGATCTGGTCGACCAGGGGTACGACGCGGTCGCCTCCTGTACCTCCTGTTCGCTGGCGCTACGCCAGGAGTACCCCGAACTGTTCGACATCGACGGTATCGAAGAGGTATCCGACAACACCTTCGAATCCGTCGAGTACCTCCGGATCCACGAGGATCTGAAAGGTGAGATCGAAGCGGCCGAAGTCGACGGCGAACTCGCTGCGGAGTTTGGCTACCACGCGCCGTGTCACGCCCGCAACCAGGGCCTCGAACGGCAGGCCGTCGAACTGTTCGGTGACCTGGAAGGGGCGGAGATGGAAGACGTCGGGGACTCCTGCTCTGGGATCTCCGGTACCTACGGCTGGAAATCCGAAAAATACGAGAAGTCGATGAAGATTGCCGAAGACATGTTCGAGCACATGGAGGAAGGGACCGAAAGCGAGGTCGGGATGACCGAGTGTCCGACCTGTGCGATGCAGATGGAACACGGCACCGGCTACGATATCCGGCACCCACTCGAACTGCTCGAAGCTGCACTGATCGAAGAGAACTAACTACTGTCCGCCCAGTCGAGCGCTCGCTCGCGGGCATCCGCCCACCGACCGTACAGCGAATCCGCTTTTTCGGGATCCATCTCGGGTTTGAACTGGCTGTCGACCCGCCAGTTCGATTCGACTTCTTCGAGGTCGTCCCAGTAGCCGACCGCGAGCCCCGCCGCGTACGCCGCACCCAGCGCAGTCGTCTCGTCGACGGCCGGTCTGACGATCCCCGTCTGGACGAGGTCGGACTGGAGCTGGCTGAAGTAATCGTTTTTCACCGCGCCGCCGTCGACACGCAGACTGGTCACGTCGAACCCAGTGTCTGCCTCCATCGCTTCGGTCACGTCGCGGGTGAGATAGGCGATCGATTCCAGCGTCGCGCGGACGACGTGTTCGCGTTTCGTCCCGCGGGTGAGTCCGAGGATCGTTCCCCGGGCCTGCGAATTCCAGCAGGGCGCACCGAGCCCGGCAAACGCCGGGACCACGTAGACGCCGTTTGCGGATTCGATCGAGCTCGCGAGTTCTTCTGTTTCGATCGGGTTGTTGACGAAGCCGACGTCTTCGAGCCAGGCGATCGCGTCGCCGGTCGTGAACATCGGCCCTTCGAGGGCGTACTGGACCGGTTCGCCCGACAGCTGGAAGCCGATCGTCGACAACAGCCCGTGATCGGAGGTGATCAGCTCGTCGCCAGTGTTCATCAGATAAAAGGAGCCGGTGCCGTAGGTGTTTTTCACGTCTCCATCGTCGAAACAGCACTGTCCGAACAGCGCCGCCTGCTGGTCACCCAGCGCAGCCGTCACCGGGACCTCTGCACCGATAAAACTCTCCGGGTCGGTCGTTCCGTACGTTCGCTCGTCGGAGGAGGGGCGGATCTCGGGGAGCATCGCTCTGGGAATGTCGAACTCCGCGAGCAGTTCGTCGTCCCATTCGAGCTTCTCGATATCGAACAGCATCGTCCGGGAGGCGTTCGAGACGTCGGTGATGTGGTTGCCCGTCAGGTTGTAGATCAGCCAGGAGTCGATCGTCCCGAACAGTAACTCGCCGGCCTCGGCCCGGTCGCGGAGATCGCGGGGCCGGGCGCGTTGCTGTTTGATCGGATCGGCGTTGTCGAGGATCCACTCGGCTTTCGTCGCCGAGAAGAAAGCATCACACTCCAGCCCCGTCCTCTCGCGAATCCACTCGGCTTTGCCCTCGGCAGCGAGCTGATCGGCGCGGTCGGTCGTGCGCCGGTCCTGCCAGACGATGGCGTTGTACACCGGATTCCCCGTCTCGGCATCCCAGATAACAGTCGTCTCGCGCTGGTTCGTGATGCCGAGTGCTGCGAGTTTGTCGGGGTCGATCGCCGCAGCGGTGAGTGCATCGGAGACAGCCTGTTTGATATCGACCCAGATCTCTATCGGGTCGTGCTCGACCCAGCCGGTCTCCGGGGTGATCTGTGTATGTCGCTCGTAGGCGTTGGCAACGACCGTACCGCTGTGGTCGAAGACGATAAAACGTGTTCCCTTCGTGCCCTGATCGATCGCGCCAACGTATGTGTTTCCCATGCGCATTTTTGTGTACGGTTGTCTTTCTCGCAGCTATCGGGGAACTCTGTCTTACCCCACATACAGAATCCACAATCATAAGATTTGCTCAACACCTTTTTTACGACTGGAACCGTACACCCCCAGGTTCGTAATCCGAGCTTACTCTGCGGCGAGCACGCGGATATCGAAAACGAGTGTCTTGCCGGCGAGTTCGTGGTTGAAATCCACCTGGACGGAGTCGTCGGTGATCGCCACGACGTCGCCGTGAAGATCGTTTTTCGCCTCGACGTGGAGGCCGATCTCCGGGGCCGTACCGACCATCCCCTCGAAAGTCTCGGGGTCGTACTCCTGGAGTCGGTCGTCGCGATACTCGCCGTAGGCTTTCTCCGGCGGGACCGTCACGGTCTGTTTCTCGTCGACGTCCATCCCGCGGACCGCCTCGTCGATCCCCTCGATGACCTCGTCGGCCCCGACGGTAAACGCGAGGGGTGTGAAGTCCGCTTCCTCCTTGTCCTGTGCCTCTTCGAGTTCGTGTTCCTGCGCGACCTCGTAGCTCGACGTCGCGAATACGCTCCCGTCCTCGAACCGACCGACGTAGTCGAGTAAGACTCGATCACCAGCTTCGATGCTCACAACTGATCACGTACCTGAATGTTGCCAGAATACACTGATATGTGCTTCGAGTCACTCCTACGAGGATCTGAATTAAAGTGGATGTCCTGTATTGTCGGTTTAAACGACAAGAAAGCCCCGAGTTCAGAGCCTCGCCCCTTCAGTCCCGCCCAATGTAACTTTCCAGGCTGGGTGGGACTGATAGTGATTACTGCGGTTATGTTCGTGATCATGCCGCAGATTTCGATGCGTCGAGGTGTGTAACACACGTTTTTGGTTTCGACGGCGGTAAAGACTCGCAGTAATCACTATGAAAGGGGCCGTCCGCTCGCAGAGCGAAACGACGTAAGCACCGCAACCCGAAGGGTGAGGAGCGCAACGAGTCGCAGCCTGCGAGCGGACGGGGGCTTTCTTGCTGTTTTTGATACTGCCCGGTACACTGCCGATGGAATAAATACGACCCACTACTCACTATTTTTCAGGTCGTAGAGCCGCCGGAAGACGGTCGGGGGAAAGCGGAGTTCGACACGGCTCGGCGGGCGGCCTTTCCCGTCCCGGGAGCTGGCCTGGACGCGTTCGACGATACCGATCTCGGCGATCTCGTAGAGAAACCGTTTGACAGTTCCCGGCGAGAGATCGACAGCCGGGTTGGAGGCGATCGCCTCCGTCGTCTCGGTGACCGAGGCACGTTTCGTCTCGTCGAGGTCGACCAGTTCTCGGAGGACGAGCTGTTTGTTGTCCGGTAACGCGAGGACCCGACCGAGCGAGACCGAGGGCTGGGGAATCTCCGCGATCGCGGCG
The DNA here is from genome assembly GCA_004015825.1 of Halovenus amylolytica. Taxonomy (GTDB): domain Archaea; phylum Halobacteriota; class Halobacteria; order Halobacteriales; family Haloarculaceae; genus Halovenus; species Halovenus amylolytica. The sequence continues at coordinate 36,400 of SAYS01000007.1, forward strand.
TCGACATCCGCCTCGGTGAGCCGCGTTCGCTGGTCCTGATTCGCCCGGTCGGCGGCGATAAACAGCGCCGCGAGTGCGTCGTAGGCGCTCCCGTCGGCCCAGTTTGCGATCTGTCTGGCCAGCTCGTGGCTCAGGGCCTGCTGGGCGAGTCCCTCGGAAGCACGTGTCATCAGTACGTCGACGAGCATCTGGGGCTGGTAGCGGTCGACGTGGATCGACGTCGCGGTGTACTCCGAAAGCCGCGTCTCCTCGGGAGTCCCGCGTCCGATCGCGAGCCAGCTCATGTTGCTCGGCAGCCCGGCAAACAGCTCGACGAGTTCCCCGGTGTCCGTCTCCTCACCGACGTGATCGACGGCGACGACGACACCGGTTCGCTCGTTCCCGAGAACGGTCCGGAGTTTGTCCCGAAGTGTCTCGGTACTGATGCCGTGTTCCGGGATCGACTCGTCGGCGAGTGCGTCGAGGACAGTGTGATAGAAGGCAAACCCCGTCTGTGTCTCCCGGAGATCGACGTAGACGAAGCCCGGCGGGCTGGGTGAGCGGACACGCGTACTCGTGTGGATGACAGATTTCGTCTCGGTCGAGAGCTGCTGGAGATGTGAAAACAACGACTTGACGATCGCAGATTTTCCGGCACCGAACGGACCGTACAGATAGGCATTTGGCGGGAGTCGGCCGTCGAAGGCGGGGTCGAGATGATCGAGCAGTCGCTCGAACACCGGACCACGGTTCGTCGGCTCCGCGATGTGTGCCACTGGCGAGAGGGGTTCGTAATCCTGGATTAGACGGGGCCTGTTATTCCGGTTTTGGCGCCGTTTTATTCTCGCATCGAGATCCATGGTGGTTCCGGAAACATCCTACCTGTACTACTAGCTACGTCATAAAAAGAACAGCGGTCAGTGGTATCCCGTGGTATCTATCAGCTGCGGAAAATGCGATGTGTACGGTAGATCTCGTGGGGGGACCGCAGGCAGGGTCATACTGGTGGCTGTAAATTCGTACAGCTACCAGTATCAGGACCGTCGCTGTTCGTAGGAGCTGAGCTGGCGTTCGACCTTGTCGTTGAGCCGGCCGAGCGCGTCGTCGACAGCCGCACCGTTGCTCATCTCCTCGTAGGATTCGGCGATCATCGTCCGGACGGTGTCGAACGGTCCGATCCGTGCCCCACTCGTCGCGACGGTCTCTCTGGTGTTCTGGAGCTGTTCGAACGCCGTCGAGAAGTGTGGGTTCCGCTCGAACCAGCCGTCCTGATCCAGTTCCGTCACGGCCTGCTTGTGGACCGGGAAGTAACCCGTCTCGCGGTGCCAGCGGACCTGCTGTTCGGGTTTCGCGAGCCAGCCGATCAGTTCGGCTGCGGCCTCGCGCTGTTCCCGTGGCACGTCTTCGGCCAGCCACAGCGAGCCACCACCGACTAACACGCCCGCGCGGTCGTCAGGCACCGGGAAGTAGCCCGTCCCGACGTCGAAGCCGGCGTCGTGGGCCCCGTCGACGATCCCCGCAAGCGAGGACGTCGAGCCGATGAGCATGGCGGCGGTGCCGTCGTGGAAGGCATCCTTGGCTTTCCCGCGGGCCTCGATCCCCGGGTTGAGATAGAGGCCGTCTTCTTCGAGGTCGTTCCACCAGTTGAAGATGTTCTGGGCGGCCTGGCTGTCGAGGTGGGCCTCCGTCGCATCGCCGTCACGCCCGTTGCGTTTGTCGACCAGTTGTTGATCTTGCTCGGCGAACCACTGTTCGACGTACCAGGAGTAGTTGGCGAAGGTGATCCCGTAGTCGGCGGCCCCGGAGTCGACGATCCGCTTCGAGGCCTCGCGGATGGCATCGTACGTTTCGGGTGGATCGGAGGGATCGAGTCCTGCCTCCCGGAACACATCTTCGTTGTAGGCGAGCACCGGGTTCGAGGAGTTAAACGGCATCGAGTACAGCAATCCGTCGGTCCGGTAGTAGTTGAGGACAGGATCGAGCAGCGAGTCGAGGTCGACAGTAGAGCGGGGGATGTGTTTCTCGACGGGAACAAAGGCCTCGCTGTCCATCGCCTGTTTGGTCCCGATCTCGTAGATCTGGGAGATCGCGGGTGGATCGCCGCGTTCGGCGGCGTTGATCGCCGCGAACATCGTGTCCTGATAGCTCCCTTTCGAGCTGAGATCGACGACGACGTCGCGGTCGGATTCGTCCTCGAACTGCCTGGCAAACTCGTCGAGAAGCAGTGCCTTCTCGCCGCTCATCGCGTGCCAGAAGTTGATCGTCGTCGCGTCGGCGCTGGCCGCGGCTCTGCGTGATGTCTCGATATCGTCCAGTTCGTCCGCGAGCGATTCGGCACGTTCGACCAGCGTTGTCGCAGATGTCCGGATATCGGTCAGCGAGGAGGTCTGTTCTTCCGCCGCAGTCGCGACAGTTTCGGCCTGTGCGGCCGTCTCCGAACTGATCGAACTGACCTCGTCGACCATCTCGACGACCTCCTGTGTCGAGCGGGCCTGGGAGTCGGTCCCGTCGCTGATGTCGTGGATGCTGTCCCGGACGTCCTCGACCTCGGTGACGATCCGTTCGAGTGCGTCGAGGGCCTCGTCGACAGTATCGGTACTTTCGGTGACGCTCTCTCGCGTCTGGTGGATATCGCCGACGGCCGACTCGGCCTGTTCACGGACTCGCTGGATCGAGTTTTCGATCTCGCCGGTCGCCTCCTGGGTCTCCTCGGCGAGGCTTTTGACCTCGTCGGCGACCACTGCGAAGCCAGCCCCCGCGTCGCCAGCCCGGGCGGCCTCGATGTTGGCGTTCAGCGCGAGCATGTTCGTCTGCTCGGCGATATCGTCGATGAACTCGGCGATATCTTTGATCTCTTCCATCAACTCGTTGAGTTGCTCGACGTTCTGGACGGTGTCTTCGGTCTGCGTTTCGAGCGCGTTGAGTTCGTCGATCGCCTCCGTGGCGGCTTCCTGGCCGCTCTGGCCCGACTCCGCGGCCCTGTCGGCAGCCTCGGCCACCTCGTCGGCCGAGGCGGAGATCTCCTCGATGGTCGCCGAAAGCTGGCGCATCTCGTCGGACATATCCTGGATGAACTCGTTTTGCTCGGCGACACCGTCGGAGATTTCCCCGATCCCGCGGCTGACCTCCTGGCCGGCCTGCTGTGAGCGATCCGCGCGGACCGTCACCTGGTTCGAGGCGGAGACGACCTGATCGCCGAACTCCTCGACTGTCTCGAACCGGTCTCCCCAGTCTGCGAGCATACCGTTGTAGGTTTCGGCGAGCGCCGCGAGCAGTTCGTCGTCGTGATCTTCGTCCATCCGCTGTGCGAGGTCACCGCCGCGGTTTGCCTCGACGACCGCGATGAACTCGCGGAGTCGTTCGTCTCGATCCGAGGTTTCCCGGTTGTTGCCTGTTGGACTACTCATTCCTGTCCCCCCGTGTTCACGCTGTCAGACTGTGTCATAAATATCGCTCGTCCAGAAGCCACCACGTAGCGGAAGATATCCATCTGTGACCCACCTTTCAGGAGGGTTCAGCTAGGACATTGATTAAGCTACCGCCCACATAATCGCCTCTGATAACAGTCCCCGCTGGTGGCCAGAACGTGACGGTTACTGATACTGCCGGCTGTACATTCGGAAAGATATGTGCCACCCCGAAGTGGCGAAATTTATCAGTTTTGTACAGCCGGCAGTATGAATACGACGACCCAGCCAAGCAGTGCAACCACCGGCAACAGATGGGCCGTTCCCGGTACTTCTATTACCCGGTGTTGCGTTATACGAGATGATGTCCACAAAAGCAAAAGTCGTCATCGCGATCGTCGCTGTAGCCCTTGTCTACAAACTCGTCAGCAAGGACTAGCGACGGACGAGCGACTCCGATCCCCCGCGCACCGCCCGACCAACCACTACTTCTCGAACCGCTTAGGGTCCTCCAGCACCTGCACGGTGTATGTACGGTATTGTGACGCGAAACGAAGAGGAGACGACCTGGTCGGAGTTCGACCGGACCTTCTTCGAGATGAAAGACGTGACCGGACGGGCGACGAATCCGGTCGCCGATGCGGTCAACATGATCTCCGCCTTTGGCGACAACGCTGCCGTCGAGGGAGATCCATCACTCGCGGCGGTGAGTGCAAACGGCGCGCCGGCGACCCGGGAGCGACCGTATTTCGACTGGGATTACGTCTGCCCGACACAGCAGACCTACCGGTCGGGGGTGCTGGAGATGGTCGAGGATGCCGCCGCCGTCAACGAGGACGTCCGGCTCGACGACGTCGGCTTTCCCCGCGCGGAGTACTGTTACTGTGATCGGTGTACCGACCTGTTCGAGGAAAGCGAGTTCGAGGATCGGGCGGCCTGGCGACGGAACGTCATCACGGAGTTTGTCGCCGAGGTTCGCGAGCGCGTTCCTGGGCGACTCTACCTGACACTGTATCCCGATCCGTATCCCGGTCATCTCGACGAGCGGAGTGGAATCGACGTCGACGCGCTCTCGGAGTACGTCGACGAGTTCGTCGTGCCGATCTACGATATGGCCTACGAGACGACCTACTGGCTGGAGGTGATCGCAAAAGGGTTCGAGGATCGACTCGACACCCCGTTCAGTATCGAACTGTACGCGATCAACATCGACGTCGACAATCTCATCAAGGCGATGGAAGTCGCCAGCGAGTACGCTGACTCGGTACTCTTTGGCTACGAGGCCGGTAACGCGCGGGCGGCGATCAGGCGGAAACGGGCCGACCAGCAAGAGGGAGTCTCCCACGGCCCCGATAGCTAGTCGAACTTGCGCTCCCGCCAGCGTTGCAACTGGCTGCGGTCGCGGGTGTCCTCGGGAAGCTCCCCGAACCACGCCGCCTCGGAGATCTCCTCGTCCGGGTCCTCGATGCGGAGATCGGTCGGATTGCCTCGCGGGCTGGCCTCGAAGATCGGCAAGACGCCCCAGGTCGAGTACTCACCGGAGTAGAAGGTGACGCGACCGAGGAGACCGAGTCCCTCGTAGCTGGCCTCGATGCCGGCTTCCTCGTGGAGTTCGCGCTCTGCTGCGTCCCGGAACCGTTCGTCGTCGTCGGCCTCGCCGCCCGGGAGCACCCACATGTCGACACCCTCGTGGCGGACGAGCAGGAGGTCGCCAGTCTCGCGGTAGGTCAGCGTGTGCGCGCCGTAGGGTGCACCGTTGTCCTCGATCCGGCGCGCGACTGTCTCGAAGCGATATCTTGGGACGCGCTTGGTCGTCTCGTACTCCCAGAACTGTTCGTACTGTGTCACGAGACTGTGGTAGGTCTGTTCGGCCTGCTGGCTTGCCTCCTCGGCGAGATACCACAGATCGTCGACTGTCGTCATCGCCGTGTCGGTGTGGAACTGTCGGGGCGGCTGCGCGGCGATACGTTCTGCATACCTCTGTGTTGGCCCGTCAGCGGCTTAAGTTTTCGACCTTTCCTGTCCAATGAAAAAGTCGGACTTGCTCTGTGTGCCGGTATTTATTAGCTTTTGCCTGCTAACCCAGCAGACAGATGAGTCAGGCGACGCGTCCCAGTGATCCGTACACCAATTCGGATCTTTTTTCGGGCTACTATCTCGACGAGCGGGTTCACGATCTGGAGGGGTGGGAGTGTGACCAGCAGGCACAGGTGGCCTTCGAGACACTACAGAAGCTCTGGGAATCCGAAGGGGGACTTCTCGAATCGTACAACGAAGACGAGCTACTCGACTCCTGGATCGACGAAATCCTCGATGTCCTCGGGTTCGGGACGCTTTCTGAGACGACACTTCCCAACAGCGACGGCTACAACGACAGACTGCTCTTCGATTCGACAGAGACTCGGCGCACGGGTGCACGCCGAAAAAAGGAGGGGGACACAGAGGCGATGTACAGCCTCGCCGCCGCGGTACTCGAAGCGAAACAGTACGACGAGACGTTTTCGAAGCGATTCGCCGAGCGTCGATCGTATCGGGACGCCTCTCACCAGATCAAGTACTACCTCGAACGGACACCCGAGGCGGTAAACTGGGGGATTCTCACGAACGGCCGCAAGTGGCGGCTGTACGGGACGAAGGATTACGCGACGGAGACGTACTACGAGGTGGATCTCCCCGAACTGCTCGAATCGGGCGATCTGGAGCGTTTCAAGTACTTTTTTGCATTTTTCCGCCCCGAGGCGTTTCACGAGACGGCCGGAACGTCGTTTCTCGATACAGTCTGGTCCGAAAGCGAGACCGCAGCACAGGAACTGGGTGAGGATCTCCAGGACAACGTTTTTACTGCGTTGCGTGTGCTGGGCGAGGGGTTCGTCGAGACGAACAATCTGGATGTCGATCCCGAGGACGAGGCTGCCCGCGAGCAACTAAGAGAGCAGTCGCTGGTGTTGCTCTACCGGTTGATGTTCGTCCTCTACGCGGAGTCCCGTGGCCTGATCCATCCGGACGACCCCGACGCGAGAGACGAGTACGAGGTGAATTTTAGTCTCGACCGGCTGCGCCACGAGATCCACGAAGAAATTACCGCAGGTGCGGCGTTTTCCGATTTCAGCGAGCACTCCACACAGCTGTGGGGCCAACTGGAGGATCTGTTCCGGTTGATCGACGAGGGTGAGGAGTCGCTGGGTGTGCCGCCGTACAACGGCGGGCTGTTCGACGACGACACCCACGAGTTTCTCTCGGAGAACGCCGTTTCGAATCGGTATATCGCGGAAGTGATCTACCGGATTGCGACGACGGAAAACGAGGACGGCTCGTTCGTCCCGGCGGATTACGCCGATCTGGATACGCGCCACCTGGGTTCGATTTACGAGGGGTTGCTCGAACACGAGTTCCGGATCGCACCCGAGCAGTACGCCGCGGTTGCCGAAGATGGTGGGCAGATCTGGAAGCCAGCGACGGAAGTCAGCGTCGCCGACGCCGTCGAGACTGTCGACGCGGGAGAGCTGTACGTGGTCAACGACGACGGTGAGCGCAAGGCGACGGGGTCGTACTACACGCCGGATTACGTGGTCGCGTACATCGTCGAGGAGACGGTCGATCCGCTGGTCGAGGAGATCCGGGCGGATCTGGAAGCGGACGGGCTGGAGCCACACGAAAGCGAGTATTTCCGGCGGTTCTGGCAGCGCATCCTCGATCTGAAGATCCTCGATCCAGCGATGGGGAGTGGCCACTTTCTCACGAAGGCGACGGGATATCTGACCGAACACGTCATGGAGGTCGTCCGCGAGCAGGAGATCCAGTCTTACGACGAGCAACAGCTCCGGCGGGATATCGCCAAGGAGTGTATCTACGGGGTGGATATCAACGGGATGGCGGTCGAACTCGCCAAGCTGTCGATGTGGCTGGAGACGCTGGCTGCGGACCAGCCACTGGCCTTTCTGGATCACCACCTCAAGACGGGGAACTCGCTCGTGGGGTCGGACATCACGGAGGTGCTCTCCGACGGCGACGGCGAGAGTGGGCAGCTAACGCTGACGCAGGCGTTTGCCCGGACCCGCCGGCAGACGCTGGATCACGTCATGGATCGGATGCAAGAGTTGCTGGATATCGACAACGAAACGCTCGAAGACATCAAATCGATGGAGGAAATCTACGACGAGATCCGTGCGGATCCCCTCTACAAACGCCTCTTCGAGTTGACGAACGTCCACACCGCCGAGCAGTTCGGGCTCGACGTGCCCGCCGAGGCCTACGAGCAGATGGCCGGCGCGATCGAAGACGGATCCGAGTGGGCATCGATCCGGGCGGATTCGGACTACTTTGCCACCGCGCAGGCGATGGCCGGCGGCGAGGATTTCTTCCACTGGGAACTCGAATTTCCCGAGGCCTTCTTCGATGTTGACGGAAACAAACGCGAGGATGCCGGATTCGATGCTGTCGTCGGGAATCCACCATACGTCAATATGTCATCTGTTGGCGATGAAACACAGAAGTATCTATCTAACGCGTATCAGAATGTGTATGCTGGAAACAGTGATATTTTATATTACTTTTTGACAAAAAGTCTGACTGTTCTCTGCGATAGTGGAATGTTTGGTCTTATCGTTGCACGGTATTTTGCAACAGCACAGTATGGTTCGGGAGTACGAGCCCAGTTGCTCGAAAAAGGAAAGATCTCAAAAGTAGTGGACTTTGGAAATTTCCAGGCGTTTCCCGGTGTCGATGTTCTGACCAATATCGTATTCTGTCAAAAGAATAAGAAAATAGACGAATATCAGACAACGATACTGAAACTCAAACAAGACGATTGCTCTGCAGAAGATATTGCGAATGGACTGCAATCTGAAGACGGTGATATATTTTCAAAAATCGAGATGAACTCTACAGAATTGTCATCGGATCCATGGAATCTAATAGACGAACAGACCGTGGAAATAAAACAAAAGATGGAAGACAGTGGTTGGGAACTCGGAGAACGATACAAGATAGTTCAATCAATGCAAACGGGACATAACGAAGCTTTAGTCGTGACCGAGGAGGAAATCGAAGAATACAATATTGAAAGAGAGATTGTAAAAAAGCTTGCAAAAACAAAGAACGTACGGAGATATTTGATCAAAGATCTAGGTGAATATGTACTGTGGACAGAAGTAGAGGATATTGAGCTGTATCCCAATACAAAACAGTATCTACTCGAATACAAAGAAGAACTCCGTGAGAGATACGATATCAAACAGCGGAATGCCGAGTGGTGGAAAATCAGTAATCCGCGCAATGCTGCTTTGTTCGCAAGTGGAGAAGCTCGAATACTCACACCATTTATGTCAACAAGTAATAAATTTGCGATAGACAACGAAAGCCGGTTCAATGATGGGGGTGACATACGAGCAATATTTGATGACGGTGCATCGGTCGATCTTAGATACACGCTTGCAATTTTAAATTCGACTCTCGGAGAGTTTTATCACAAAAACACTGCAAAATTAAAACGAGATGGATACTACGAATACTACGGGAACGCCTTGGCACGAATACCAGTTCATAATATCGACAAACAGCGCTCATTAAAAGACGAACAGATCGAAGTACCCAGTGAGATTGATTCAGAGAACCCAATCCACGATATCCTGATCGAAGCAGCGGCAACAATCCGGGACAGTCGTGAAAATTATTTAAATCTCAACCTCTCCCTCCGCGACCACCTCGGTTCGTACTCCGAGGGCCAGCAACTCGCAGAGATCGGCCTGACCCAGCCGCCGGAGGGCTCGGCGGATTCCGTTCTCCAGCAGACCGCCCAAGAGCGCCCGAACCTCCGCGTCGGCGAGGCCACCGTTGCCCGCGAATCGGACAGCACGGTCGAGATCCGGCTGACAGCCAGATACAAGCCCGAGGATGAAGACACCCACGAGACAGACCGGTGGGGATACACCGAGACCGAGCCGCTGCCGGCGCTGCGGATCACCGATCTCACCGCGACGGAGGCGGAGCTAATCGAGGCGTTCGTTCCCGTCGCCGTCGACGAAGCCGGTGGGTTTGCCGACTTCCGCGAGACAGCGACGAAGACGAACTCGCTGGTCGACCGCCTGCGGAGACTGACCCTCCCCGCCGTGGCAGATGTCGAGAGCGGTCTGGAGAGCTATCTCCAGACGAAAGAGAGGGCCGAAGAGCTGGACGAAAAAATCCAGCGGACGGACGATCTGATCGACGAGATCGTCTACGAACTGTACGGGCTGACCGACGAAGAAATCGAGATTGTAGAAGAAGCTGTCGGCGACTAGCATCCGCCGAGCGAAGCGAGGCGGTTCTCCCGCGACGAACGCAGTGAGTCGCGGCTTTTTTCGCCCACGTTTTTTAAGGGGCGATGCGCGAACGGAGTGAGCGCACCCGACGCAAAAAGTGGAGGGATCACAGGCTACTGTTCGATCGCGACGACGTCGAGTGTCTCGTCGACTACGACGGTAATCGATTCCCCGTCCGCGGTGTAGGAGACAGCCGCTTCGAGGGGGTCGGTGGCCCGGATCGTCTGGCGATCCGGCGGAAAGCCGATAACGTTCCAGATCGATTCCTCCTGAACGTCGACGCCGCGGTCGTAGTAGAAACTCACGACGGCAGGATGATCGAAACAGACGAGTCCGAGCCCACCCGTCGGTGTCGCGCCACACTGCGTGCAATCGTATTCGACGTGTGGAATATCGTCGGGCTGCGCTGCGAGGTCGTTGCCAGTGTCTTCGAGATGGCCATCGAATGCCTCGGAGATCGGACGGACGGTCGGTTCGATCGGGCCATCACAGAACGGACAGAAGCCGCTGGTAATCTTCCGGAAAGTCGTCCGCAGATACCGGCCCGCGATGTCCGGAATCGCCTCGCGGTCACAGTCGGCGAAGACACTGGGCGGGACGCCGAACGCCGCCACGGCCGCACAGGAGTCACAGTCGACGGTAACAGTCTCGTCCGCGTAGGAGAGCGTTCGCGACCCACCGCAGACCGGACACGGCGTTGTGAGTTCGATCGGTTCGATCGTCGCAGTGACCGTGTACGCCCCGGCCTCGATCGCACCGTGTATCTGCTTTCCAGCCTGTGTGAGTTCGTAGCCAGCGTCGGTTCTTGTGACGAACTGGCCGACGAGTTTGTCGAGATGATAGTTGAACTTGCCCGAATCCCGCGTCCCGACAGCCTCTCTGAGTTCCGAAAACGTCGCCGTCCCGCCTATCTCCCGCAGCGCCTGGAGGATCTCGATACGGCTGCTGTCCGAAAGCGCAGTGAATACCGTTTCCGGATCTGTCTGATCGACGAGTTCCGGTTCGTCCATATCCCGGTATCCAGCCGCCGACATATAGAGATACTGCTCACTGCTGGCCGAAAGTAGAGCCGGAGTTAGGTAGGAGTCGCTGCGCAGTCAGTACCGACAGCTCGGAAAAACCAGCTTACTTCGACTGGATCTCCTGAAACTTGTCGAGGAGGTCCTCCGTCGAATCGCCACCTTCGTACTCTACTTCCCCCCGATACTCGTGGCGCTCGTCGTCGAAGCTGGCGTCGACCTCGCTGTTTTTCCGTTCACGACGCTCGTGCTCCTCGTCGTCGTATGCTCCCATAGACATTGTGAGACACACTCATGCTTGGGTAGTGTCGATTATCAATGTAACGGTTAGTCAGCTGAAAGAACAGCCGGTGACAGATCGGACCGACAGCGTTTTTCACTGGCAGTCCGTGTGCTCGGGCGTGAACATTCGCGGCGTCGTCACCGAGGTTGGCGAGCAACGAACTGTCAACACACAGTACGGCGAGTCCGACCTCTGTGAGGTGACGGTCAGACCGGAGCGGGGAGCCGCCGAGCCGACGACAGTCACGCTGTGGGGCAAGTGGACCGAGACCGGCGAGTATCTCGAGCCTGGGATGGAACTCGCCGTCTACGAGGCCGACGAGAAAGAGTACCAGGGCGAGACGCGTTACTCGACGAGTTCGGAGACGATGGTCGTCGTCGAACCCGAATTTTTAGTCGACGTGACCGACATCCGTGCGTGGATCCAGTGCCCGCGGATGTACTACCTGAACAAACTCGGCGGGACCGAACTCGCCGAACCGGTCGTCAAGGGGACGATCGTCCACGAGGTCTTCGGCGATCTGCTGCGCGGGACGGACGTCGAGCAGGCAGTCAGCGAACGCGTCTCCGAGGCCGGACTGGACCTCGGCTTGCTCGGGATCGATCCCGAAGCGATGACGGAGACAGTCCGCCAGCACGCCGAGGCGATCGAGGGCTGGCTCCAGCAGGGGACGCTAACCGAACGCGACGAGTGGCGGTCAGAGCAGTTGCTTGTCAGCGAACGGTTCGGACTCAAGGGACGTGCTGACGCGGTCCGCCGCGGGATGCCAGTCGAACTCAAGACGGGCAAGAACACGAAACGGGACCCCCGTTTTCAGGACAAGGTGCAGGCTGCCTGCTACGCGCTCGTCCTCGGCGAGAACAGTGGCGACGGCCATCCAGATACCGGCACGCTCCTGTATACGAAAAATGCGGCCGTCGAGCGGACCGAGGAGTCGGGCGATCTCTCGCCGGCGAAGGATTTCTCGATCAGTGGTGGCTTTCTCGCCTTCGTCGTCCGGGCGCGCAACGAACTCGCTGCGATGGAACACGGGATGGGTATCCCGACGGGATACGAGGCCGACGCGAAATGCGAGTACTGCTTCGAGCAGGACACCTGCATGGCGATCTCGGGCCGGCTCGCCCAGGAGTCGAAGGCCGGCCAGGTCGGCACCGCGATCCCCGAGGAAGAACGGGAGTACTTCGAACGCTTCTACGAGGCCATCGAGACGGAGCGCCGGGCGATCCACCGCGAGTACGCCAAACTGTGGGAACAGACCGCCGACGAGCGGGCGGACGACGACCGCGCGCTGGTCAATCTCGAACCCACCGGGCAGACTGAACTCGACGACGGCCGGTGGGAGCTTCGAGCGCGTTCGACCGGGGCAGTCTCGAAGATCCGCGTCGGGAATCTCGTGCTGGCAAGCGACGGCGACCCTGTCGGCGGCAACGCCGAACTCGCCCGTGTCGAACGCCTCGGCACCGGCGGCGAGGAGATCGTCGTCACGGCCGACGAGCCGGTCGAACTCCGGCGACTCGACGTCTACCCCTCCGAACTGTCGACGGACCGACTGCTGACCGCGCTGCACGACGCCTTGCTCACCCAGCCCGCCGAGTGGAAAGACCCGCTCTTCGGCCGTCGAGAGCCCGAGTTCGGGGCAATCGACGAGGAGATTATCGACAACAACCCGGCCCAGGACGAGGCAGTCCGGCGGGCGCTGGCTGCGGAGGATTTCGCGCTGATCCACGGCCCGCCCGGGACGGGCAAGACCTACACGCTCGCGACACTGATCGAGGAACTCCGCTCCCGTGGCGAGCGCGTCCTCGTCTCGGCGTTTACAAACCGGGCTGTCGACAACGCCATGGAAGCGCTCGAAGACCAGGGCATCACGGAGATGGTCCGGGTGGGGACCGAGAGTGGCGTCCGGGAGGATATGCAGTCCTACCGGCTCGATACGTCGGGACCGCCAGCGGAGTGTGCGAGCAACCTCCAGGATGCCGGGATCGTCGCGGCAACGACAGCGACCTGTGGCTCACGGGCGCTTCGGACGCAGGAGTTCGACGTCGCGGTCGTCGACGAGGCCGGGCAGTTGACCGAACCCGGCACACTCGCGGCGGTCGGCCTCGCGGATCGGTTCGTTCTGGTCGGGGATCACCACCAGCTCCCGCCGGTGGTCCAGTCCGAGGCGGATCTCGACACCTCGCTGTTCGAGCGACTCACCGAGCTAGCGCCCGAGGCGGGGACGATGTTAGACCAGCAGTACCGAATGGCCCAGCGCATCCAGGCATTTCCGTCGAGGGAATTTTACGACAGCAAGCTCCGGCCGGCGACCGGCGCGGTGGCTGGCCAGCGGATCGACGACATCGCCGGCGTGTCGCTCGACTCGCTACCCGACCATCTGCAGGATACCGTCGCCTTCGTCGACCCAGATGGCCACCAGCAGGGAAACACGAATTCGACGGAGGCCGACGCTGTCGTCGAGGCGGTCGGAGCATACAGACAGGCCGGTATCCCGGCGGAGTCGATCGGTGTCATCGCGCCCTACCGCGCGCAGGTCGCAGAGATCAGCAGCCGACTGCCCGGGAACGTCGCGGTCGATACCGTCGACCGGTTCCAGGGATCGAGCAAGGAGGTGATCATCGTCTCCTTCGTGGCGACCGGCTCGCTCGACGGCCCGATTTTCGAGGATTACCGGCGGATGAACGTCGCGCTCACCCGTGCGAAGAAGGCCCTCGTGTTGATCGGTGACGAGGCGGCGTTGGCGACAGATGATACCTACGGACGGATGGTCGACTGGGCGAGATAACCGACAGGATTGCTTTCAGGAAGTCTACTGATCTGGGCCCTCGTCGATGGCACCGCAGACGGTACATTTCGCCGCCCCGACGTCGGGATCGTACTGCATCGATCCCTCGCCACATTCGTCGCAGGGCAGGTAGTTGACCGACTCACCGTACTGCGGGACCTCGGTCGGGTTCATCTCGGCGTTGCTCTTGCCGGTCCGGAACCGCCCGCGGATGTAGTTGAGGAGTTTCGAGAGCATCAGGAGTTGGTTCGAGTACGGACGGGAGAGACGAAAATCTGTCTGCTGGATTGGGAGTGTTTAGCTGATTGCAGACGGTAAGCCCCCTTCCTCAAGGAGTAACGCAGCGAAGCGAGTAACGCAGTAGGAAGGGGATACACCGTCGTCTTCGTCTGCTTGCACGCTCTTGTTGCTGGCTCACAGGCCCATGGACTACTTTCACTCCGGGCGGCCAACGTTGATATGCCAGTCACCCCTCCCATGACCCACGGGGCATGAACTACAACTACAGGTATCGCCTCACGCCGACTGAAGATCAGCGTGAGACGCTGGACTATCACCGCGATACCTGTCGCCAACTCTACAACCACGCCCTCTACCGATTCAACCAGATTCCTGAATCCGAAGGCACGGTCAAACAGCGTGTCCGCACGATTCGTGACGAACTTCCCGACCTCAAAGACTGGTGGGACGCACTCACTGATATCTACTCGAAGGTGCTTCAGCCCACCGTTATGCGGATTGCGAAAAACATCAACGCACTCGGGAAGCTCAAAGAACAGGGCTACAAGATCGGTGAACTCCGGTGGAAGTCACCTCGGGAGTTTCGCAGTTTCACCTACAATCAGTCTGGCTTCGAACTCGACAAGAAGAGTGGCCAGACCGTGTTGTCGCTGTCGAAACTCGCGGATATTCCTCTCGAATTTCATCGACCGCTGCCCGAGGATGCCACAGTCAAAGAAGTCACACTCAAAAAGGAGAAAACCGGCGAGTGGTTCGCCATCTTCGGTATCGAGATGGACACAGCACCACCAGCCAAGCCACCGCTGGCGGAGATTGACACTGACGAGATAGTCGGGATTGACGTGGGCATTCTGAAGTATGCCCACGATACAGAGGGCACAGCGGTCGAATCACTCGACCTCTCAGAGGAACGCGACAGGCTTGAACGAGAGCAACGGAAGCTCTCGCGCAAAGAGCATGAATCGAACAACTGGGAGAAACAACGTCGGCGTGTCGCTGCGTGTCACCGACAAATCAAGCGCAAGCGGCGTGACTTCCTGCACAAACTCTCGGCCTACTACGCTCGGGAGTACGAACTGGTGGCTGTCGAAGACCTCACGGTGAAAGACATGCTTGAATCGCCGAGAAACAGCCGCAACACAGCGTCTGCGGCGTGGAACACCTTCACCGATATACTCGAATACAAGTGCAAACGCGAAGGGACGCACTTCGTGGAGGTTGACCCTGAGGGCACCACCAAAGAGTGTGCCAACTGTGGCGTCGAAACCGAGAAACCGCTGTGGGTGCGTGAACATTCCTGTCCTGCCTGTGGCTTCGAGGCGGACAGGGACGCCAACGCAGCGTGGAACATTCTTTCTCGCGGACTCACCAAACTAGGAGTGGGTCACTCCGAATCAACGCCTGTGGAGACTGCGCTCCCTACGGGAACTGCGGTTGTTCCTGCAAAGCGCGTCTTGGAAGCAGGAAGCCCCACCCTCAGCGAGCGCGTCAGCGCGAGCAGGGTGGGGTAGTTCACTTCGAGATACTGAGTAGGAGCTTTTCAAAACAGCAAGAAAGCCCCGGCCAGCTAAGCGAGACGAGGTAAGCACCGCAACGCAGTGAAGCGCAGCGAGTCGCAGCCAGCGAACGAGCGGGGGCTTTCTTGCTGTTCGCAGTAATCTCAGAAACCGATATCGTACAACAGATCACTCCACCTAGTCACCCGCCGTAGACTCCCCACTCCCCTCAATTTCGTCGAGCACGCGCTGGTGGAACTCCTGGAGGACCTGTGATTCGTCCTCGGCCAAGACGACGTCCGAGGCCATCAGCGTCGCCAGTCCGAACGATTTGGGCGAGGGCGAGTCGACGTGAACTGTCGAAACTTCGATCTCCCCGTCCCGAATCCCGGCCAGGACTGTCTCGATTCCAGTAATGTTGAGTTTGTCCTCCAGAATCTCGCGATAGGTCTCCTCGATCACGGCGAAATCGTCGAGATCCTCCGCAAATCCGAGCAACATCTCGCTGCTGACCTGCTGTTCACTCGCGGATTTCTCGTAGCCCTTGTACCGCTTGAGGATCATCAGCGACCGGGTGGCGTTGATCCGGAAATAGCGCTGGAGGAGATCGGTCCCGTCGAGACTCGCGCGGAGGTCATCGCGTGCGTCTTCGGGATCGATATCTTCGAGGATCCCCGTCAAATCGACCTTCCGATTGAGGGGCAAAGAGAGCGTGAAGCCGTGATCCGCGACGGCGAGTTTCACGTTGGCGTTTGCTTCCTGGGCACAGCGGTAGGCGAGCAGTCGGGAGAAACCGTCGTTGAACCGCCGACCGTAGTTCGAGTGGACGTAGTAGTGGCGCTCGTACTCGTCGTGGTCCAGTTCCTCCTCGATGACGAGTCGGCGGTCCGTACTGACACTCTCCGGGCCGGTGTACCGGCATTGCTCGTCGAACATCCGCGTGATCGCTCGGACGCTGTTCTCGTCGAGGGGGAACTCCCGCAGCCAGACCCGGACAGCGGACTTGCCATCCTTGGTTAGTCTGGCGAGCAACTCCCTGTGGAAATCCAGAATCTCCCGGGCGAGATCGTACGAGAGGGGCAGTCGCTCGGAGAACCACGAGGGGACCGTCGGGCGGGCGCTCGTCCGGTCGACGTACACCTTCGATCCACGACGGTACTGGTACTCGAACCGGTCGCCACCGAGCACGAACACGTCGCCCTTTTCGAGCGTGTCGAGGTACCCCTCGTCGAGTTGGCCCACCCAGTCGTCACTCGACCGGGTGAAGACATCGCAGCTAAAGGAGTCCGGGATGGTTCCGATGTTCGTCATGTAGATGACGCGGGCGAGTCGGCCACGCTTGCCGATCAGTTCCGCGCCGACGTCGAAGTCCTCGTAGTGGTGCTCGCCATCCGGCGGATCGTTCCTGTCCCGCCAGATTTTCGCGTAGACGTTCTTGTCTTCCATCCCCTCGTAGTCGGCCGTGAGATAGCGCATGAGTTGTTCGAAGGCCTCGTCGCCGTAGTTGCGGTAGGGGTACGCGCTGGTCAGGATCTGGCGGATCTCCGCCTCTGGCCGGGGGCCGTTGATCGCCATCCCGTAGACGTGCTGGGTGGCGACGTCCTGCGCATTCTCGGGGATGAACACGCGGTCGACGAAACCGTCTTCGGCCTTCTTGAGCATCACCGCACACTCGACGAGTTCGTCCCGATCCAGTGCGAAGACTCTGCCAGTGACGGTCTCGCCGAGCTGGTGGCCGGCGCGGCCGACCCGCTGGAGCAGCGAGGCGACGGATTTCGGCGAGCCGACCTGGACGACGAGATCCAGTTCGGGCATATCGATCCCCAGTTCCAGCGACGTCGAGGTCGTCACGAAATCCAGTTCGCCGGCCTTCAGTGCCTCCTCGATCTCCTGGCGCCGATCCTTCGAGAGGCTGCCGTGGTGACAGCCGGAGTTGGATTCGTCGTAGCCATCGAAACGCTCCCGGAGGTTGTGCAGGACGCGTTCGGCTCCAGAGCGAGTGTTCGTGAAGACGAGCGTGTTCGTGTGCTCTTCGATCAGGTCGTTCAGTTCCGTGTAGAAGCGGTCGTTGACGAGTCCTGAGGGTGTGTTGATGAGATCGTCGGTGGGACAGGTCAGTTGCATGTCGAACTCCCGGACGAAGCGAGTATCGACGATCTCGTACTCCCGTGGTTCGGGCAGTTCGTCGTCATCCGAGCAGCCGTCGCAGCCGACCAGAAACTCCGCCATCGTCTCCAGGGGTTCGACGGTCGCCGAACAGCCGATCCGCGTCGGGGACTCGTTGGCGAGTGCTTCCAGTCGTTCCAGCGAGACCGAGAGATGGGTCCCGCGTTTGTTCTCGGCGAGGCTGTGGATCTCGTCGACGATAACGTACTCGACAGTTCGGAGCTTCTCCCTGAATTTCGGGGAGTTGAGCAGGATCGCGAGTGTCTCGGGTGTCGTGTTGAGGATGTGCGGCGTCTCCCCGAGCATCGCCTGTCGGTCGCTATCGCTCGTATCGCCGTGGCGGATCGCGTGTCTGATCTCCACGTCCTCGCCGCGATCGTCGAGTTTCTCGGTGATTCCGTCGAGGGGAACCTCCAGATTCCGGTGGATATCGTTCGCCAGCGATTTGAGTGGGGAGATATACAGGCAGTAGACGCTATTTTCCAGCCCCTCGGCCCGGTCGCGCCGGAACAGTTCGTTGATGATGCTGGTGAACGAGCTGAGGGTGTTGTGCATGAACAATCCACCACGACCGCCGATGTAATTTTGTGTCTCTGGAACGCTGAGATCAATTATTTCACCGTCATATTCCACAGAATTTATTTCCTCTACTGTGAGCCAGACAATCTCCTGTGACTGTATCCGATGTATTTTCTCTCGGATGTCTGCCGCTGGCCCGCCTGCCGGCAACTGATCTAACTCTTCGGAGAGTTTTGACAACGCCCGGTCCGTAATGTATCCGGACCGGCGAACAACCTCATATATATTCCCCACCCGGTCATTGAACTCCGCGTCACTGTCATAGTATTCGGATAGCGCACGAATATCCTTGTAGTCGAATGCGTACTTGCCCACGTAATTCCCACCGCCGCCCCCATTTTCTACGTACGATTCCATCACACTGAGATTCGGATGGCGAACGCTGAACACTGAAATCAGAGTCTCGAGGTTCTTTTTTTGCCGAACGGTAATTTCGTAATACTGTCGCTCGGTCTGTGAGTCAGTATTCGTTGCGGCTTTTCTTGTTGTATTCCGAGCTGAGATAATGCCAAAAGACAGTAACAGGTAATTCAGTTGCTCGATCTTCAGTTCGTTAGCTTGGGTCAGCCGAAGCTCGTTTTCTCGTATCTCTGCCTCCAGGGAAAGAAACGTCGACACGAACGCTTTTTTTATATGCTTCTCCGCATTCAGAACCCAGTCCGGTAACTCCACCGACCGGCCCTTGCCTGAATCGATACCGAGCAGCTCACTCAAAAACTGTGCGAACGCCGTATTGTTGATCACGTAATCGATATCGCTTTTTTGCTCGAACGGAACATCGAATATTTTCTCGAAATCTGTCAAAACCGTATCGAGCAATTCCGTGCGGAGCGACTGCGAAATACTGACTCTCGCGTTTGAACCATACTCTCCAATAAACCCTTCCGCAAGAATGAATGCCGCTATGCGAGCGATTGCGGGCGTCATCGTCTCCTCGTATGTGAACCGCGAAACGTTGCCCCCGTTGGTTTTGACGACTACTTCATTTACCCTCGGTACCTCGAGTTTGGATTCGAGAACAGCGAGAAACTCCTGTTCACAGTGCGTGGATTCACCTGTGCAAAGTTTGTACACCGTTGCTGTTCCGATGCCAGTTTTCGCTGCGATCTCGTGGAACGTTTTTCCAGTAAGCGCAATAGCCTCTCTCCGCTGTGTCTCCGTCAGATCGGACAGTCCTGATGCGGCGGCGAGTTCGTCTTGGAGTTCTTGTCCGTCTTTTTTTGTGAGAACTATCGGGTGTCGCTCGCGTAATTTTTCAATCGCTGACTCGACATCTAATATGATTTCTCTTTCCGGTAGGGTAATTTGATTTGGTATTCCAACCTTGTCACCCGGTTCGATGTTATCACTTGGCCGCCACTCGGTTCCATCACTCGTTTCGACTAAAAGTGGATGGTCTGGCGTTACCTCTGCCATCCGTCCGTATTCCGTCTTTATCTGATTCAACCGCCCTTTGTATGGCTCCGTGTACACCATCGCATCCTGCTTGGTGACTGTTCCCTCTTTCTCGTCCAAAGAATATGCCGTAAAATTGCTATTGTACAGTGTTCCATCGTCAACGTCAGATAACTTTTCGCCACTTTGTTTGCGAATATTCTGCGCACGCTTGACCGACGCATTGCCGTCTTCTTCGACGAGTATTGGTGTATCTGGTCGGACACACTTCCCCGATCCGGTCGGTGAGCAGACGAGCGTGTTCGTCCCGTCCTGGATCAGTGGGATGGCTTCTTTTTGAGGTGGGGTGAAGAAACCCTCGTTCTGAGGGACGAACTCGCCGAACTGCTCGATCCACCACTCCTGGACGACCGGTTCCAGTCGCTGCAGGACCTCCTCATCGTCGATGGAGACACCGGCGGGATCGAAGGGTAACTGTTCGGCAGCGAGTTGATCGAGGACACCCATCAGTCTTGGTTGAGAGAAGGGCTGTACGGACTTGTGGGTTTTGAGTGGTGTGCTGGGAGAGAGGGGATTTAGACGATTCTGAAGCTATCCGATGAGAGAACCGAATTAAAAAGCGTTAGAGACAACAAGAAAGCGACCGGCCCCTTTCATAGTGTTTGTTGCGAGTCTTTACCGCGACGGTCCAACAAGATATCGGTCACACGGTGTGAAACACCGATATCTGTGACGTGGTCACAAAAATTACCGCAACAAACACTATCAGACCCATCCCCGCAGCTTGGCCGGCCAGCCGATATGGGTGGGACCGAAAGGGGCGAGGCTCTGAACGAAGGCGGGTGATGTAAGCACCGCAACGACCAGAGGGAGTGATAGTGTTTGTTGCGGTAATTTTCGTGACCACGTTACAAATATCGGTGTTTCACGCCATGTAACCGATGTCTTGTTACACTACGGCGGTAAAGACTCGCAACAAACATTATGAGGAGCGCAACGAGCCCCCCGAGTTCAGAGCCTCGGGGCTTTCTGGCTGTTCGAAAATTCTACCCCACCATCCCGAACTACCTCTCACGCAGATACTGTCGACCGAGCAATCCGACACTGATCGACAGCGAGCCCACGAGCACCCAGAACGCAGTCTGAAAATCAGCAATCTCGGCGATCACACCGACGATTCCCGGACCGAGTGCGTTCGCGGTGAGAAAGACCGCTCGCGCCGCCCCGATGTCGCTACCCATCGCACCATCAGGTGCGGTATCCATCACGACCGTATCTGCGATCGGAAACTGCGTCTTGTAGCCAACCGCGGTCAGCACCGTCCCGACAGCAACGACAGGGAGCGCCGGCGCAACGAGAATCAGGGCTAGCCCGAACATTGCGAGGACCAGCCCGGCGGCACCGACGAGCAGTCGGGGGAACCGGTCGCTCACCTCCCCAGCAACCGGTTTCGTCAGCGCCCCGGTCCCGAAAAGCAACGCAAAGCCCGCCCCACCGATCGCTTCCGAAAATCCACCAGCCACCAGCAGCGTCGGGAAGAAGTTCGTCAGCCCACCGACGAAGAAATAAAAGACAGAGAAGGCCACGAGCGTCTCCCGCTGTGCTCTGGTCGCGACGAGTCGCCCGGCAGTCTCACCGGGCGAGAGTCGAACGCGGGAGAGTTCGTAGGACTCCCGGTTCCAGAGAATGTAGAGCACAGTCACCGCGGCAAGTACGACGACAACTGGAACAAACGCGGCCCGCCAGGTCGTCGTCGCGAGGACGAGCACCGCCAATCCAGCAGCAATCAGACCACCAACGTCGGTTCCAGCCGAGTAGATCCCCAGCGCCCGACCACGGCGAGCCGTGAACAGATCACCGAGCAACGCCCGCGACGGGCTGGCGTACAGCCCTTTCCCGATCCCCAGTACCACCACAGCCACGACGAAGAGCAGTTGTGTGACAGCGAACCCGACCGCGACGAAGCCAGCGAGCAGAATAATAAATCCGGGCAGGATGAGCGTCGCTCGCGAGAGTGAATCCGAGTAGGTTCCACTGGGATACTGCGTGACCGCGTAGATGAGTCCGAAGGCAGTCAGCGCCGCGCCGATACCAGCCGGCGAGAAGGCGAGTGTCTCCGTGATCCGCGGCAGGAGCGGCGGGAGCAGGAAGCGCCCACACTGCAGCGTCCCCCAGCCGAGCGCCAGGACGACGAGCATCCGGCCCTCGTAGGACAGCGACAGCAAGCGACTGATTCGACGTATACTCACAGCCCGGTCTAGCAAATCGGCGGATTTGACCCTTCCCAAATCGGGCGCGTTCGACAGCCAGTCACAGCGCGTCGGCGATAGCCGGCGCAACGCTGACGGTACTTACCGGGCGTTCGATGGTGTCAGTGCCGTAGATCGTTTCGACACCAGCCCGCGAGAGTTTCAGGTGGGCGTTCTGGACGAGCAGCGGGTGCACACAGGTGACGAAGATCCGAGCAGCGCCACGGTCGGCAAGCACGGCCACCGACTCGCTCATCGTCGATCCGGTCGCGACGATGTCGTCGACGAGCACGACGTCCCGACCCTCGACAGCGGCCTCACTGGGTTCGATCGAGACATCGCTCCCGGAGTGGCGCGTCTTCTCGAAGTGATCGGTCTCACCCGTGCTGTACGCATCCCTGACCGTCTCCGCGAGATCGATCGCACCCGCATCGGGAGAGAGAAAGAGTGGGTCGACGAGTTCGGGCAGTGGCTCGGCGAGCACTCCCCCAGCGTCGACAGATTCTGTGGGCACGTCGAAGAAGTCACAGACGGCCGTTTCGTGTGGGTTCACAGTCACAACCCTGTCTGTTCCGGTGGAAATTGCTCGCGCCATCGCGCGTGCAGACACTGGATCACCGGCCTCGAAGGCCCGATCCTGGCGGGCATAACCCATATACGGAAGCACGGTTGTTATCTCTTCACACCCGACCTCCCGGAGGGCGTCCTGCAACTGGAGTAACTGCACCCAATCTCCATCCGAAACGGTGGATGCGACGACAGTCGCCCGGTCGCCGACCGCCCCCACCTGGACTTTCTGTTCGCCGTCCGGGAACCGTTCGTAGGATACCGGCGCGAGTTCCCGGCCCGTCTCGGCTGCGAGTGTGACCGAGAGCGACTGGGTCGCAGAGCTTGAGACAATCATATCCGACCACTCGCCACCCGCGGTAAACGGCTTTTCGGTTCTCACCGGTCGGCCGTCGTACTCCCGGCCGGATCTCACTGATCGGGCGACGCGGCCCCGGTCGGCCCACGTAACCCGAGCGCCTGTGATCGCCAGCCGCCGTGGCCGTCCGTACTCGTTTCCGGATCGGCTGCGACCGAAATGCTGCCAGCAGCGTCGATGACCGACAGCGTTCCGACGTACGCAAGCAGTGTGGGTTGACTGTCTGTCGGCCCGTCGAGTTCCTGCCAGTCACCATCGACACGCTCGAACAGTGCACCGTCGATCACGGCGTGAGCACTGTCTGCATCCGAAACGACCGCCGTCGCCGTCCCGTCGTGCGCGGATACCCATTCGCCGTCCTCATGATAGTAGAGTCCCGACGCCGTCGCAGCGAGGGGTCCAGCCCGTGAGACATCGTGAACATCGTCCAGCCCGAGCAATTCGAGCGAGGTACCCACGCGATACACTCCACCCTCGGCGGCAAGCAGATCACCGTCGAACCGGCGTGGCCCGGTCACTTCGCTGATCGTCTCCCACGCCGTGGACTCGGCCGGAGTGTTCCCCTCGGTCAGCAAGTCTCGATCGAAACGGGCGACTGTTCCGTTCGGACTGGCTGCGTACAGCCAGTCGTCGTCGATGCCAACCGCAACGGCGGGGCCAAACTCCAGAGAATCGAGGCCGTCACCGGTATCGACGAGAACCGACTCGTCGGTTCCCACGAGCAGTGTTTCGGCATCTGCCGCGACATCCGTCGCGGGACAGCGCTCGATCAGGGAGAACTCCCCGACCTGAGCAGCGGCCACCGCAATCCGTGTGACGCCGAGTTCGCTCGCCACGAACAGCGTCCGTTCCTCGCGTCTGTCGCCGAACAGTTGGCGTTCCTCGCTGGCGTTGTCTCCTGACATGGTTACAGCGCGGTCTTGTACGCCTCCAGTGCGTCCTCGATATCGGCCTCCGTGTGGGCATCGCAGACGAACTGTGACTCGAACTGGTTCGGCGTGAGGAAGATCCCTTGCTCTTTCATCGCCGGCCAGAACAGCCGCTCCCAGCGCTCCGTCTCGGCCTGTTTCACGTCCATCCCGTTTTTCGGACAGGACTCGAACCGCGAGCAGTCGGGGTTCTGCCGACAGCCCGCCTCGCAGTGGGTGTCGCCCGCACCGGGTCCGTCACGGGTGAAGATGATCTTGAACATGCTGTCAGTACCGACGACGGTGTAGTTGGGAGCCTGGTCGGCGACGATATCAGTCAGTCCCTCGCGGAGCTGTTCTCCCAGCCCGTTGACGTGGTCGTAGACGTCGTTTTCGGCGGCGTACCGGAGTGTCTCCAGCCCGGCCGCCATCGTGACCGGATGCCCCGAGAACGTGCCCGACTGGAACACCTCGCCGGCGGGGGTAAACTCCTCGATGATCTCCGCGCGGCCGCCGATCGCACCGACCGGGAACCCCCCACCGACGATCTTGCCGAAGGTGGTCACGTCGGGTGTGACGCCGAATTTTCCCTGGGCACACTGGAGCCCGCCGACCCGGAAGCCAGTGATCACCTCGTCGAATATCAGCAAGGCACCGTGGTCTTCCGTCAGCTCTCGCAGCGTCTCGTGGTAGCCCTCGACCGGGTGGACGATGCCGTAGTTGCCCAGGATCGGCTCGGTCAGGACGGCAGCGATCTCGTCGCCGTGAGCCTCGAACACCTCGTGGATCGCTTCCTCGTCGTTGAACGGCACAGTAATGGTATGTTCGGCAAACGAGTCGGGGATACCGGGGCTGGAGGGGTGGGTGTTGGTTCCAGAGCCCTCGACGAGCGTCGACTCCTGGGCGCCGTGGTAGCCACCCTCCATGATGACGATCTTGTCGCGACCGGTGTAGCCACGGGCGAGTCTGACCGCCGAGACGGTCGCCTCGGTTCCCGAGTTGACGAAGCGGATCATCTCGACACTCGGGACGTGGCGGGCGACGAACTCGGCGAGTTCGACCTCGACCTCGGTCGGTGCGCCGTACATCGGCCCCTCACTCGCCCGTCGCTGGACCGCCGCCTGGACTGGTTCGGGGAGGTCGTGACCGAGCAGAAGTGGGCCATAGCCCATCACGAAATCAGTGTACTTGTTGCCGTCACTGTCGATGACGTCGCCGCCGTCACCGCGCTCGACGAAGAAGGGATAGGGCTGGATCGCACGCACGGAGGAGTTGACGCCGCCGGGCATGACCGAAAGCGCTCTGTCGTACAACGACCGCGACTGCTCGTGAGTCATATCGGCCCCTTTGGTGGCCGCCGGAAAGAAGCTAACGCGTCGGGCTGTCCGTGGGGAATGTCAGAGGATCGTCTCGCAGGACGGACAGACGTAGAGTTCGTCATCTGCACCCTTGTTCGCGCCCATCGGAACGATTCGCCCGCTGTCGACTTCCAGCTTTTCGATGTCGTCGTCACTGATCCGAGTGCCACAGTGTGGACACTTCGCGCTGTCGACTGTCATACCGACTCCTACGGTAACCAGCATAAAAATAGATGGCACTATCGGAGAGTGGGTCGAAAAATAGCCCGCAGAAAAACAGCGCCGTGCGCGGCGATCAGACTGCTTCGGTGCCGCGTTTGCCAGTCCGGATCTGGAGTGCGTCCTCGATCGGCATCACGAAGATCTTGCCGTCACCTGGTTCGCCGGTGTTGGCAGCGTCCGCGATTGCCTCGACGACGTCCTCGGTCGGAATATCCGCGACGACACATTCGATCTTGACTTTCTGGTGGAGGTCGACCGTGTACTCCTCACCGCGCCACTGGCCTTTCTTCGCTGGCTGTGAGCCGCGGCCGGAGACGTTGGTGACCGTCAGCGACGGTGCTTCGGCTTCCGCGAGTGACTGTTTGACCTCGCCGAGTTTGTCCGGGCGGATGATCGCGGTGATCATCTCGATACCGCTACCCTCGCCGCCGTCCGTTCGAAGATCGTGCGTTTCGACACCGCCGTCGGTCGCAACGTTCGCGTCACCGAACTCGGGGTAGGTCTCGACGCCGTGTTCGGAGATGTCCAGCCCTTCGCGTTCGTGGTCTTCCGTGACGCGTGCCCAGCCGACTGCTTTGAACGCAGCCCAGATGAGGGCAGTCGAGGTGACCGTCCACAGCGTAATCATCAGCACACCGACGAACTGGCCGATGAACGCAGTTCCGATCGACGGGCCGAGATCAGCAGCGACGAATGGGAACATGAGCGTCCCGATCACACCGGCACTGCCGTGGACGGGGAAGACCGCACAGACGTCGTCGATCTTGAACGTCTTCTGGACGAAATCGAAGACGATCGGGAGCTGCGCACCGGTGACGAGACCGACGACGATTGCGCCCCACCACGTCGTCGTGTTCGGAATCGCCGTGATACCGACGAGGCCAGCGAGCAGCCCGTTCGCGACGTAGAGGGTGTCGACTTTCTGGTTTTGTACCAGCGAGACGAGTCCCGCACCGATCGCACCCATCGCCATCGCGAGCGTCGTCGTCATCACGACTTGGCCGAGGACCTCGGTGTTCGCGGTGATACCGGAGTCGGCGATATTGATGCCGGATGCAGTACCGACGTTGAAGCCGTACCAGCCGAAGGCGAGCATCAGCGTACCGAGCACGGCGAAGGTCATCGAGTGACCGGGGACGACGTTGACAGAGCCGTCACTGTCGTATTTGTCCATCCGCGGACCCAGGATCCAGGCCGCGGTCAGCCCGGCGATCCCGCCGAGTCCGTGGACGATCATCCCGCCGGCGAAGTCGGCGAAGACGACGCCGTCACCGCCGTTGAGGCCGAGGAAGTCACCGGTGATGACCTGCACGATGCCACCGGCCTCCGTCCCCTGACCGGTCCAGGTCATCGCGAGCGTGACCGGGTAGATGACCGCTGCGAGCAGAAACGTGTAGCCGACGTACGCACGAAGGCGTGCTCGACCAGCCACTGCCCCCGAGACGATCGTCGCGGCGGTCATCGCGAACACTGCTCCGTAGAACCAACCGATGTACTGACCGAACGAGCCGCCGGTGTCGAGGAACGGTGCACCGGCCGAAAACGCGTTCCCGGCGGCGACGTTTGCGACTCCGACGCCGATCACGAAGAAGACGACGACGCCGACACTCCAGGTCAGCAGGTTTTTCGTCAGCTGGTTGGCGACGTTTTTCGACCGGACCTGACCCGACTCCAGCATCGCGAACCCTGCGTGCATGAAGAAGATCAGGAAGGATACCGTCAGTATCCACGTATCGTTTACTGCCGTTGCAACTTCCGTAATTTCGCTTTGTAGTAGGATCGAGTCCATTGTTGTGTATCAGTGATTGGATTCTGCGTTCAGTTGAGATCTATCCATCATATCTGCACTTCGCGTTGCGTTTGTGAACTTTCGCACGGGAGAGTGTGCGACATCACAGCATATAAGGGTTGGCTTAAAATTCGATAAGATTTCACCATATAACCAGACAAACAACCAGTCTTGGATACGATATGATGAATATAAGGTTATATTGTGTCCAGAAATCTGGATGTATTTGGGCCCAGAACTGGACATTTGTCGACGGCGATTCTCCGGCTGTCGCCTCATTGGGCGCCTCCGCGGCGCGAAACGGTCGATTTTTCCTGCCGGTAGATCGACGTATCAGTTCGCACAGCAGTATCAGATGTGAGTAATAATTACCGGAAGTAAACCGTGAAAAGAAAACAAACAGCCGGTACAGCCGAACGGAAGCGTGGTTAGAGCGAAAGAAGTCAAATTTAGAGAGTAGTCAAACTAGACTGGGATATGATAGTAGGACGAATCAATCACTACAAGGTTCGGATACGACAGTTCGGTAATATATTCGAGGGGAGTTCAGTCAGACAGCAACAGGCCACCAGCCGTGATTCTCACAGTTGGGCTGCGATATCCTCGGCGAAGTAGGTCAGGATGAGATCTGCACCCGCCCGCTTGATCGAGAGCAGTGACTCCTCGGCGACGGCATCCAGATCGAGCCACCCCTTCTCTGCGGCGGCGTGGAGCATGGCGTACTCGCCGGAGACGTTGTAGGCGGCGACGGGGTGGTCGAACTCCCGGCGCACCGTCGAGATGACGTCGAGATACGGGAGGGCGGGTTTGACCATCAGGACGTCTGCACCCTGTTCGACGTCGAGTTCGACCTCACGGATCGCCTCGCGGCCGTTGGCAGGATCCATCTGATAGTGCCGGCGGTCACCGAAGGCCGGCGCGCCGTCTGCTGCATCCCGGAACGGGCCGTAGAAGGCCGACTCGTATTTCGCCGCGTAGCTCATGATCGGGACGTGTTCGAACCCGTGCTCGTCCAACCCTTCGCGGATCGCACCGACCATCCCGTCGATCATCCCCGACGGGGCGACCATATCCGCACCTGCTTCGGCGTGGGAGGTCGCGATCCGCTGTAACAAGGCAAGTGTTTCGTCGTTTTCGACGGTCACCGTCGGATCGTCGGCTGCGCTGTCTTCGAGCACGCCGCAGTGGCCGTGGTCGGTGTACTCGCAGAGACAGACGTCGGTGATAACGTAGGCATCTGTCTCGGCGGTGATCTGGCGTGTCGCCTCCTGGACGACACTATCCTCTGCCCACGCGCGCGACCCCCGCTCGTCTTTGGATTCCGGAACACCGAACAGAATGACAGCCTCGACACCCGTCTCGCGGACCTCCTCGACCCGGGCGACAGCCTCGTCGAGGGGAACCCGTTCGTGGCCGGGCATCGACTCGATCGGCTGGCGCTGGTCGGTCGTCGCGTCCACGAACACCGGGGCGATGAAATCGTTCGCGGACAGTTCCGTCTCGCGGACGAGCGGCCGAACGCCGTCGGTTCGGAGCCGACGGGGTCGACGTGTCAGATCCATACACGGAGTACTGACTGAGAGATCAAAGCCGTGTCGCTCCCCGTCCAGTTATTTAAGTACGATACCGGGACCAACCGGCCGTATGCGTTCCAGCAACCAAACGGCGCCGTCAGAGTCGAGTCAGGAACCCGGTAGAACGAACCCACAGCGGTCAGGACAGGGTACCAGGAATCACACACCGCAGACGGGAGCACACGCCCGTGAGCAGGCAGACTCGGCAACCGTTCCGCTCGGATTCCGCCTGATATCGGTAACGTTCGCGACGCTCGGAGTGCTTCTCCTCTATGCGGGATACCTCGTTATCGATGGCGCCCAAAACGTTGCGCCGTATGCGGGCGGTGCCAGCGGGACACTGTTGGCTGCCGGTGTTGTGATGGCTGGTTACGGGCTGATCCAGCTCGCGGCTGGCTACGGAACGTGGACACTCAAGCCCTGGGGGCGACGGCTCGCGCTCGGGCTCGGTACCGTCGGGCTGGTCGGCAGCCTGTTCACGATGACTGGTCTCGGGCTGGTCGGGCTGACAGGGCTCGCGCTGTACGGCGGGATGGCCTGGTATCTCTACAGCAACGGTGACCAGTACGAGCGCCTCGGCCGATCGACCCGGAACGGCTAGGCCGCCCGGTCACTGGTCTCGATACCAGGAAGTACCGACAGCCCCGGGTAGCCGTCGGACCGCCAGACTACGAGCGCGAGCGCCAGGAGCAGAAACTCGACGATGAAGTACGGATCGGAGAGCGAACTCCGGAGCAGACCGAGCACGGTCGGTGCCTCGTCGTACGGTGTGACAGCAAGGACGGGCCAGAGCAGAAACGTCCAGCTCGCGCCACCGTCCCACAGCGCCGGGAACGCGTCGACCAGCGGGTGTGAGACCATACCGACGCCGAAGGCGACACCGTACTCGGCATCCGTGTACCATCTGGCGACGAGATACACAGCCAGCACGACCGGGACGAGCACGAGAAGCGAGTGTGACAGTGACCGGCCTGTCGGGAGAATACCGGCCGACCAGGAGAGCGGTTTGTCGACGAGATCCGGGAAGATAGCCCCGAAGCCGACGAGAATCGCCGCGATAGCGGTCGGTCCCGTGTCGAAGCGCTGGCGACACAGCGCAGTGTAGAGAAGATACGCAGCTGACGCGTGTCCGATCGGCCACATACCAGTCGGTGGGTGACGAGCCAATAAATCAGCCCCGATCCGGGTCCGGAGCACACACAGAGACTGGAAAGCACGATGGGAAACGGTTAACAGCACTGGCGACAAGATTCGGTATGGCCTCTTTCGACAAAGCAGAAGATCGGATCTTCAGCAAACAGATCTGTATGCGGTGTAACGCACGGAACCCGCAGCGGACGAACCGGTGCCGGAAATGCGGCTACAAGAACCTCCGACCGAAAGCTCGCGAGACGCGTAGCACGTAACGACCGACATCTGTCGTCGGCGGCGATTCCTGTCGACCCGATAGTGGGCAGTCTGTTCGGACGGTCGACTGTTCTATCCCGGTGACGACGGTTCGACCCCATTCAGGCCCAATCAGCACCATCCTGCACCAAGTTTATATGTTTACAGACCCAACTTGAGGTTGCATGCCACGCGAACCCGCCTCCCCAGCGGGGGTTGCCGTGCCGGTCTCCCCCTCACCGGCCCGGCGGCGCCTGCCTGAAATCCGGCGGATTCGGGCGACACCGGTACCGTTCCGGTCGGTCTCTTCCCCCAGGACCGTCCGGCGGCCGGCTACTCGGAGTGGTCGAAGTCATCTATCCACCCCTCGGCCGATCCCGTTGACGGCTTCAGCTCCAGTACGCCGGCGTCGCCGGTGTCAGCTCAGCTGGCGTGGCCGTGCATCCACCAGAATGCGACAGGACTGCCCACAGCTGGACCGTCTTTTTCCGGCGGCCGGCACCGCAGTACTGTCGTCCCAACTCCCCACCCACCACTCTCTTTCGATACACCAACTACTGTGACGAGCCGGTCGGACGGACGAACGGCGTCCGTGGTGATCTGCCGTCTTATTCGTCGGGATACTTCGGTTCCCGGCGCTCGGCGCGTTCGAGCGCACGCTCGATTACAGTCCTGACATCTCCAGTATAGACGTCGCCGTGACCTGCATACATCGAATCGACGGAGTCCGGGAGCCTGTCGAGCAGATCGTGGATACTCTCGATGAGCCGTTCGCGAGACATCCCGGGATAGTCCGTCCGTCCGAAGCTCCCGTCGTCGAAGGCGCCATCGTTGTAGACGACGACATCGCCCGAGAAGAGCGCCGTCTCGCCAACGAACGAGACGTGGTCGTCGCCGTGACCCGGCGTGTGGACGACCTCACAGGACTGGTCGCCGATCACGACCTCGTCGCCGTCTTTCAGTTCGTGTGTCCGGGCAGAATGGTCGGCGTAGGCATAACAGTCGGCGTCGAACTCCGAGCAGACGGTCTCCAGCTCCGCGACGTGATCGGAGTGCTGGTGTGTGACCACGACACGATCGAGTTCGTCGGTGTGTTCCCGGATCACATCCTCGACCCCGTCCATCGAGCCGGCGTCGACGAGTGTCGGCGTCTCACCGAGTGCCAGATAAGCGTTGCACGTGAACACCTCTGCGTCCGCGGTGACGTTGTGTACCTCCATACCGTATCCCAGGCCAGCCCCGGCCAAGAAACTGCCCCTCGGTCGGTTGCGACCAGTTATCCCAGAACTGAGTTCACAGATTCACTGACATATCCCGTGTAATTTTTCCGTTCGAATCGGTAAGTACCTCCTGTATGGGGTTCGGGAGCTACGACGAGACCGAACAAGACAATCAAGATTACGACGCTGATTTTGACGACGAAGACGGTGTCTCCACAGCACAGTCCGAACACGACGGCGACGTCGAGTTCGAATTCACAGCCTCCAACGACGAACTGCTCGATCGACTGGAGGATATCAAGGAGTGATAGTGGTTGGTGCGGTTATCTCAGCCACGGTTACGGAAATCGGGCAGTAAAGACCCGCAACAACCAGTATGAAGCAAGGCGTCCGTGCGCTGGGCGTCGCGGAGTCCTACCAGGCAGACCGGAGCACCCTGGCCGGCGTGGTCACCCGCCGGAGCAGGGTCGTCGACGGCTTCGTTTTCGGCAGCTGCACAGTCGGTGGCACGGACGCGACCGACGAGATCGCGACGCTCCACCAGCGACTCGCTCGCGAGGATCTACAGTATCTCCTGGTTGCCGGAGTCGGGCTCGCCTGGTACAACATCGTCGACCTGCACCAGCTCCACGAGGAGACCGGGCTGCCAGTGCTGTCGGTCTCCTTCGAGGAGAGTGAGGGCCTCGAACCCGGAATTCGGGAGGCGTTCGACGGCGACGCAGCGACGAAACGGCTCGAAACCTACCGCTCACTCCCCGACCGCCATGATCTCTCGGTCGGGAGCGAACGGCTGTTCTGCCGGAGTGTCGGCATCGACAGCCGGGAGGCAAAGCGAGTCGTCCGAGCGTTCACGCCCGAGGGTGGCCGGCCGGAGCCAGTGCGAGTCGCGCGACTGGCCGCGCGGGCGGTCGATCAGTTCTCCAGTACAGACGGGTAGTCACTTCCCAGAAAACCCAGATCAGTGGCGTCAGTGTCCCTGGATTGCAGATCACGGTACATATAACAGCGAGACCACTAGTAGTGGTATGAAAATCGTCCCGGATACGAGTGTCATCATCGACGGGCAGATATCGTCCCGTGTCGATGATGGCGAGTTTACCGACGCCACCGTCATCGTTCCAGAGGCGGTGGTCGGCGAACTCGAAGCGCAGGCAAACGACGGCCGGGAGACCGGCTGGGAGGGACTCTCGGAACTCCAGCGGCTGGTCGAACTCGACGAGAGCGGTACGATCAGCGTCGAGTACGTCGGTCGGCGACCCGAGTCAGTCGAGAAACGCGACGCCGACGAGGGTGACATCGACGCGCTCATCCGCGATATCGCCGCCGACCGCGGCGCGACGCTGATCACCAGCGACTCGGTCCAGGCCGAGGTCGCCCGGTCGACCGGTGTCGAGGTGACCGAGTTCGAGCCCGTCACCCAGGAGTTCGACGAACTCGCCATCGAGGAGTTTTTCGACGAGACGACGATGAGTGTCCACCTCAAAGTCGGCGTGGCACCGATGGCCAAACGCGGCACTGTCGGCGAGATGAGCTACGAGAAACTCGACGACAGCCCACTGACCGAGGATACTGTTCGAGAGTACGCCGCCGACATCGAGGCAGCGACCCGGGCCAACCCGGAGGGGTTCGTCGAGCTCGACGAGCCAGGCATGATGATCGTCCAGTTCCGTGATTTCCGGATCGCGATCGCCCAGCCACCGTTCAGCGACGGCGTCGAGATCACGGCGGTGCGACCGATCGTCAAGACGGAACTCGAAGACTACGAGTACGCCGACGAACTCAAAGATCGACTGCTCGAACGCCAGCGCGGTGTCCTCATCGCCGGCTCGCCGGGTGCCGGGAAGTCGACGTTCGCCCAGGCCGTCGCGGAGTTTCTGACCGACGCGGATTTCGCCGTCAAGACGATGGAGAAACCGCGGGATCTCCAGGTCGGCCCCGAGATCACCCAGTACACCGCACTCGACGGCCAGATGTCGAAGACGGCAGACTCACTGCTGATGGTCCGACCGGATTACACCATCTACGACGAGGTCCGGAAGACCGACGACTTCGAGGTCTTCGCGGATATGCGACTCGCCGGCGTCGGGATGGTCGGTGTCGTCCACGCGACGCGGGCCATCGACGCGCTCCAGCGGCTCATCGGCCGGGTCGAACTCGGCCTCATCCCGCAGGTCGCCGACACGGTGATCTACATCGAGGCCGGTGAGGTCGCGAAGGTCTACGACGTCACCACCGAAGTCAAGGTGCCACAGGGGCTGATGGAGGAGGATCTCGCCCGGCCGGTCATCATGATCAAAGACTTCGAGACCCAGCGCCCCGAGTACGAGATCTACACCTTCAACCGCCAGGTCGTTACCGTCCCCGTCGGCGACGAGGACGACCCCGACTCCGGCGTCGATCGGATCGCGAAACAGGAGATCGAACGCGAGATCCGTGCCGTCGCCCACGGCCACGTCGAAGTCGAGTTGCGCGATCAGAACACCGCCATCGTCTGGGTCGAGGACGGCGACATTTCGAGTGTGATCGGCAAGGGTGGCGGTCGGATCTCCGATATCGAGAACCGGCTGGGCATCAGCATCGACGTGCGGACCTTCGAAGATCGAGATACTGGCAGTTCGAGCACCGCAGCAGCCCCCGAGACTGGCTCGAAGAGCCTCACCGTCCAGCCGGAGGTCACCAGCCGACACGTCATCGTCCCGATGGACGGCCACGCAGGCGAGACCGTCGAGGTACAGGCAAACGGTGAGTATCTCTTCACCGCGACGGTCTCGCGCGGTGGTGAAATCCAGGTCTCACGCGGGAGCGCAATCGCCGAGGAACTGGAGAAAGCGATCGATCACGGCAAAACCATCACCGTCTCGCCCTCGTAAACTACCAGTTGTAGACGACTGCTTGTCCCCCACACTCCGGACACTCTTCTCGTTCTGAACGGAGATTGTACCCACACTCCCGACACTCGCAGTGTTGCGGTGTTGTCTCCCGTGTTGATGTGACGAGGTTGAACGGGAACATCGTGTCGATGGCCATTGGAATAGCAAATAAATGCTAGTAGGGATTAATTTAACTACCGGAACGAGGGGTTCTTTCAGGATTCGAAAGACGTTTATTTATCTACAATTCATTCAAGATTTGATGAATATCGGTGGAAAGGATCGAATGCCTAGTCAGCGCGCGATTCCAGACACCGGGTGGACACCGACCGAGTGCAACAAGAGAGCAGCGGGAACCGTGACAGAGAGTCAGTCCGAGACAGCAGCTTCAGTTTCGGCGCCAGCTTCGGAGATTTCGTAGAGATTCTGGCGGGCGTCGGCAAAGTAGACATCCTCCTCGATGACGCCGATCTCGTCTAAGCGTTCGAGCGCGTACCGGACTGTTCGTGCGGAGAGCATCGATTCCTGGACAATTCCTTTCTGTGTCAGCGGACCATTGTATTCGAGTACCTTGTAAACGAGTTTCGCACTCGGAGGCAGATCCGCGATCCCCTCCTCGTCGGATTCTGTCATCGGATAACTGTAATGAACGCTGGCTGTATAAAGATTGAGGGATCAGATCAGAGACGGACGTTTGTGGGTCACTGGTCGTCCACAGAGTGGTCGTCAACGATTGCCCCATCCTGACGGTTCTCCGACTGATCGGAGCCGTCACGCTCCTGGCCGTCTGCTGCCCCCTCGCTGTCGATGACCGCCTCGCGTGGGAAGATAAGAAATCCGATAAGAACGGTCGCGACAGCGAATCCGAGATAGAGGAAGCCGAGTCGGAGTCGACCGTGGACGAGTCCCGTAACTGCGATGATCGCACCGGCACCGAGGAGATACAGCCCGTACAGAAGTAGTGCCGTCCCGATGGCCCCGCCGGCAGAGGCAACCTCGGAGTCGGGGTTCGAGTACGTATCCTGGGCGGCCCAGGCGATCAACAGCCCGGCACCGACCGAGTTCGCACCGACAGAGCGCAGGACATCGATCCCCCGGATCAGATCGGCGACGAAGAGGAGCGCGGAGCCGAGAAAGACGACGAGTCCGAGCAGAAACAGCCACGGCGAGCCACCCTCCCAGCTCTCGACATCGTCGGCCATACAGTAGCTATCCCGCCGGCAGCCGAATAAATCGGTCGGAACGGCCCGCGAACGAACGGCTTTTTACTCCGGGTGTCGGACAGTGGGGTATGGCTACAGAGACGGGTGACGGGACGACCGACTCCGAGACGGAGTCGGACGAGGGCCTTTCCCCGTACATGCGCGGCGTGACCGTCACGACGACGGCGACGATCTTCGGGATGCTGGCTGGCGTGGTCTCGACGATGCGAGCGGCCGGTCCGGGTGACACAAGCGGTGCCGTCTGGCTCATCGCCGCGATCGTCGTCCAGTTCCTGCTGTACTCCGCGATCGGGATCGATACCGACGAGTTCGGAACGAAAGACTACCTCTATATCGCCTTTATGACCTTCGCAATGTGGTTTATTTCCTGGGGCATCCTGCTGACTGCAGGAGTGTGATTACCAATGGCAGACGATAGTATCGCGGTTGTCGACCTAGAGAAGTGTCAGCCGGACAGATGTAACTACGAGTGTGCGAACTTCTGTCCACCCAACCGAACGGGCAAGGAGTGCATCGTCACCCGTGGCGAACACTACGAGGAAGACGACGTCTACTCGGGAACGGACGACCAGATCTGGATCTCCGAGGAGATCTGTCTGGGCGAAACCTGCGGAATCTGTGTCGAGAAGTGTCCCTTCGACGCGATCCAGATTCTGAATCTCCCGCAGGAACTCGACGAGGAGCCGATCCACCGCTACGGCGAGAACGCCTTCGCACTGTACGGGCTCCCCGCACCCGAAGAAGGGCGTGTGACCGGAATTTTGGGCCCGAACGGGATCGGGAAGACGACGGCTGTGCGGATTCTCGCCGACGAACTCGCACCGAATCTCGGCCAGGCGGGGGACGAACCCGACTGGGAAGAGGTGTTGGAAGAGTACCGCGGCACTGCGCTCCAGGAGTATCTCGAAGCGATGCGGGAAGGTGACGTAACTGTTGCCCGCAAACCACAGTACGTCGACCAGATCCCCGACCAGTTCGACGGCCCCACGTCGGCGCTACTCGAACAGACCAACGAACGGGGCGTACTGGACGAGCTGATCGACCGGTTGAACATCCGACCGGTGGTCGACCAGCCCATCGATACGCTCTCCGGTGGCGAGCTCCAGCGTGTCGCACTCGCCGCGACGCTCGCCCGCGACGCGGATTTCTACTTCCTCGACGAGATCACGCCGTATCTGGACATCAGCCAGCGGATGACCGCTGCGCGACTGGTTCGTGAACTCGCCGAGGAGGAAGACCGGTCGATGCTGGTCGTCGAACACGATCTGGCGATTCTGGATCTCATCGCCGACGCGATCCACGTCGCCTACGGCCAGTCCGGCGCGTTCGGGATCATCACCCCGCCGAAGTCGGTCAAAAACGGCATCAACGAGTATCTCTCGGGCTACCTCGAAAACGAGAATATGCGGATCAGGGAGACAGACATCGAGTTCGAGGAACACGCCCCACGGTCGAACACCACAGGTAGTGTCCTCGTCGAGTACCCAGAACTCGAAAAGAGCTACGGCGAGGGCGAGTTCTCGCTGTCGGTCGACGCCGGGACGATCCACGAAAGCGAGGTGCTGGGTGTCGTCGGGCCGAACGGGATCGGGAAATCGACCTTCGCGAAGATGCTCGCCGGCCGACTCGAACCCGACGGCGGCGAGGTGAGTTCACGGCTGGATATCGCCTACAAACCGCAGTACATCGAGATCGATCAGCCGATGCGTGTCGACACCTTCCTGTCGACGATCACGGACGATTTCGGTGGCTCCTACTGGACGACCGAGATCGCCCAGCCCCTCCAGCTCGAACCGATCATGGAGCAGAGCCTCGACGATCTCTCCGGCGGGGAGCGCCAGCGGGTCGCCATCGCGGCTTGTCTCTCCGAGGACGCGGATCTGTACCTCCTCGACGAACCCTCGGCACACCTGGACGTCGAGCAACGCGTGATGGCAACCTCGGCGATCCGTCGCTACGCCGAGAACCACGACGCGACGGCGATGGTCATCGACCACGACATCTACATGATCGATCTGCTCGCGGACCGGCTGCTCGTCTTCGAGGGCGAACCAGCCCAGCACGGGATCGCCGCCGAGCCACAGGGGATGCGCGAGGGAATGAACGACTTCCTCTCGAATCTGGACATTACGTTCCGCCGGGACGAACGAACCTCCCGACCACGGATCAACAAACCCGACAGCCAGCTGGATCGGGAGCAGAAAAATGCCGGCGAGTACTACTACGCGCCGTAACTGGTCGGTGTCACTCCTCAGATTCCTCGAACAGCGGTTCTGCAATACCGGCGAGCCCACCAGTCACGACACCGAAGAGTCCGAGCACACCCCAGTCCTGGCCGTCGAGCGTGTAGTTGCCACGACGGCCGGCGACTGCCGCGACCCCGGTCGCCGTCGTCTGGAGATATCGGCGGCGGGAGACAGTCGACCCGATCGAGTGGCCGGAATCGACGCTGTCGTCCATACACCACGGATATCATTCACGAAATGAAATCAATTCGGTGTGATATGTGACGGTACCCGGAAAACAAAAATCGAGGTGCACCACGATGGGAATCGACGAACCGGATATCGAACCAGCACAGTGTCCAGTCGTCGGTGTCGACAGTGAAGATGGCGTCGTCCACCGCCAGCCCGAGGCTCAGACGGCAGCCGCGTGTGCTGATACGACAGTTACGTTGCAGTACCTATCGAGCGGAACGCAAGAGAAAGGAGAGTGGTGAGGGACACCACTGTGGCGTCGGTCGGCTGGGGAAGGTCTCTACGGGTAGTTAGCCGCCCGCGTCGCCGGGGTCGCCAGTGTCCGCCTGTGCGCCGTCGATCGCATCGTCGAGGCCGTCCTCGACAGCCTCGTCGATGCGGCTCTCGCCGGGCAGCTCGCGGTCCATCGTGTCGTCTTCTTGCTCTTCGGTGACCGACTCGTCGCCAGTGACGGAGACGAAAATGTCGCTCAGCTCTTCGGTTCGATCCGCGGATTGTGTTTGGCTCATACAAAATATTGTAGTGTGTGTACCGATATAGAGATGATGCCAAACTGGTTAGGGAATTTCGCGGCAGAAAGTAACCTAACAGGTGAGGAGTTCTGTAACGTCACAGTAAAGACGAGACTCCCAAAGCACCAAAACGGGCAGTAGGGCCGGTCGACTGATCAGAGAGTATTTCGCTGGCAGGAGCCACAGAGTGTTTGTTCTTTGACATCAACTTCGCGCACCGTCGGCGAGAAGTTCATCACACAGCGTTTGTTGTCGCAGTGTTCGAGTCCGAGCGTGTGGCCGATCTCGTGGACGACTTCCTTGCGGACGCGGTCGGAGAAAATTTCGCCCGGCGACCGGTTCGAAAACCCCCCGTCAGACGAGGTCCGGAGCCGGTAGGTCGAGATGACACTGCCGTTGCCTCCGAGATAGGCGAGTCCAAAGACGTAGTTTCGGCGGTGGTAGAACAGATCCTTGGGTGTGATCGCGATATTTTTCGTCCCATTCCCGACCCGTTTTGCGAGGTCGATGAACTCCTCTGCGCGGTACTGCTCGCGCGAGGAGTCGTACGATCCAGATGGTACCGGTTCGGCGTCGTGAACGGTCACCTCACAGTCGTAAACGGAACGCAGGCCCGAGGATGCCTCCCGTTTGACCACTGCGTCGACCCCACCGACCGGCACGATGTCGACGTGCATGCAACTATATATTGGGTGCACCCAAATAAAAATCCCGTGCGAGCTGTCACCCGAGATGGACTGGTCTGCCGACTCACCGAGTTCGAACGAGTCGTCGAGATCGGGGTCGGCCACCGACCAGTTGTGGCCCGCGAGCTCGCAGCACGCGGGATCGACGTGACAGCCACCGACATCCACGACCGACAGCCCCCGGACGGAGTTCGCTTCGTCCGGGACGACGTGACCGATCCGACGCTATCCGTCTACACCGAGGCCGACGCGCTGTACGCACTCAATCTCCCGCCCGAACTCCACGGCGCTGTTTCCCGGCTCGCAGACCAGATCGGCTGCGCCTTTCTGTTTACCACACTCGGCGGCGATCCGCCGACAGTGCCAGTCAGCCGCGAGACGGTTCCCGGGGAGACCATCTTCGTGTACGATTCACAACGTGCTTGAACGAGGAGCCCCTGGCTGCGTTTAATGAACGTCGAGGCAGTGGTACTCGATATTGATGGCGTGCTGGTGGATGTCGAGAACTCGTATCGGCGAGCGATCATCGAAACGATCGACCGACTATACGACGAGCAGATCGACAACACGACCATCCAGCGGTTCAAGGACGCCGGCGGGTTCAACAACGACTGGGAGTTGACTGACGCCGTCGCGCTGTACTTTCTCGCCACAGGCGAGGGGATGGATAGTTCGATCAAAGAGTTCACAGACACGATCGCTGGCACTGGGGGCGGTCTCTCTGCGGCTCGGACGGCTGCCGGCGAATCGCTGACACCCGCCGACCGCGAGTTGGTCCTGAGTCGGTGGGATACCGACCGCCACAGGGAGATTTTCCAGCAACTCTATCTCGGCACCGAGCTGTACCGGGAGCTCGAAGGCGAGGAGCCGACGCTCGACTGTGAGGGATTCATCAACGACGAACCGGTGTTGATCGAGGAGGGGACGATCGAAGCGCTAACCGACGAGTACGCAGTCGGTGTACTGACGGGGCGGCCGGCTGCCGAAGCCGAGATCGCACTCGACCGCGTCGGGCTGTCGATCCCCGAAGAACACCGGTTCACGATGGACGACTGGGAAGCGGGCAAACCGCATCCAAAAGCGCTGATCACACTCGCCGAGCGGTTCGACGCCGACGCGGTCGCGTTCGCAGGTGATACGCTGGACGACGTCAGAACGGCAGTCAACGCCACAGAGAACGATTCCCGCACCTACCACGGGATCGGTGTGCTGACCGGCGGGCTCACCGGCGAGGACGGACGCAGGAAGTACGAACAGGTCGGTTCGGCGGCCGTCATCGACTCTGTCAACGACCTTCCCGAACTCCTCGAATAAGGCCAGAAACGTCCCCACCGTCACACATAACGGGATACAGACCTACACTCCCATATGAATCGGTACGCAGTCGCGACTGCCGTGTTGGGTGTGTTCTTTTTCGGGATCGCGCTCACGATGACAGGTGCCGCAGTTCCAGAGGTGCGACTGACCGTCGACGACGTGACTGTCAGTCCGGAGACGCCGACTGCCGGAGAGCCTGTCACCGTCGAGGCGACCGTCCAGAACTCCGCCGGGAGCACTCAAGCCGTCGAGATCGACCGCGTCGCGATCGTCGAGGACGGCGAGACGCTCGTCGACGCGGGCGGAGTCGGATCGCTGGCGGTCGGAGACGGGACGACGGTACCGCTGACGACCACGTTCGACGAGGCCGGCGTTCACGAGGTGACCGTCGAGTTCACTGGCACAGACGAAGACGGCCAGACGGTCACGGTGAGCCAGCCGCTCACTCTCGTCGTGGAGGGTGGCGCGCCCAGCATCGAGACGCGCAACAACACTGCCGTCGCGGGTGCCCCCGCGAACATCACGATGACCGTCGGCAACCCCACGGAGGCGACGCTACGAAACGTCGTCGTCAGCCTCGACGGGTCGGGGCTGGTCGGCGAGATCGACCGCCGTGTCGTTCCCTCCATCGATCCGGGCGAGGAAACCCCACTGAACTTCCGCCTGCAGCCGGAGTCAGCAGGTGAGACGCTGCTCGAAACGAACATGTCCTACACCACTGCCGCGGGGACGGAGGCCACAGTGACAAGCAGCGAGGTTCTCCAGATCCAGCCCCGTGAGGAACGAGTCGCCGTCCGTGTGACGACCCGGGAGCCAGCACAGGAGTCAGGCGGAACGGATCTCGGTGTGGGCGTCGCCGGGATTCTCGATCAGCAAAACAACAACGAGGAGTCCGAGGAGTCCGAGTCGGGCGTCCGTGTGACGGTGAGCAACGTCGGGAACGCACCGGTCACGGACGTGGTACTCGACCCACGGGCGGGGAACCGCTCGCTTGGCCCTCGACCCGTGACTGACGAACTCGCGGCGGGCACCGAGGAGTCTGTCGTCGTCTCGCTCGAACGGACGCCGGCCGCCGAGGTGCGCTTCGAGGCACAGTACAACACGGGCGGCGGCGAGTCAACAGCGTCGACGACGTACAGGCCGACACCGAACCAGGGCGCTGTCGCCGTCACGGGTGTCGACCTCGAACGGGACGGCGAGGAACTCGTGATCACGGGCGATATCGGCAACCGGGGCGAGGGTGAGGTGACCGGCGTCGTCGTGGCAGTCGACGAGGCCGAAGGTGTCTCGCCGTCGTACCCGGCCCGTGATTTCTTCGTCGGATCGATCGACGGCGACGGCTTCGCACCCTTCGAGCTCACGGCCACGATCGACGAAAACGCCACCCAGGTCCCGCTCGAAGTCGACTATCTCGTCGCGGGTGACGAGCGAACCGAAACTGTCCGGTTCCCGGTCGAGGGAGCGACCGAGACGGGCGGGAACGGTGGACCCTCCGCGCTAGTGATCGGGTTCGTCCTCGTCGTCCTCCTGGCAATCCTGACCGTAGGTGGGCTGTGGTATCGAAGAGGATGAGAGGGGCACAGCAGGCCGCAAACGATCTGGAGCCGGCCGTCGAGTTGCGGGATGTGACCAAACGATACGAGGGCGCGGAGACGGTCACCGCGCTCTCGAACGTCGACCTCCGGGTGTTGCCCGGCGAGTTTCTCGCCGTCGTCGGCCCCAGCGGGAGCGGCAAGAGTACGATGTTGAACCTGCTCGGCCTGCTCGACGTGCCGACCGAGGGCGTCGTCCGCCTCGAACGCGAGGATATCACGGTCCTGACCGAGGCAGAACTGACCGACGCCCGCCGCGAGTATATCGGCTTCGTCTTCCAGGATTTTCACCTGCTGCCGACACTCACTGCCGTGGAGAACGTCGAACTACCGACGGCGTTCATCGATGGGGAGTACACCGACCGCGCGGTCGATCTCCTCCGCCGGGTCGGGCTCGGTGACCGGCTCGATCACACCCCCGACGAGCTCTCCGGCGGGCAGAAACAGCGCGTCGCGATCGCCAGAGGACTGATCAACGAGCCCGCCGTCTTGCTGGCCGACGAGCCCACGGGGAATCTCGACCGCGAGACGGGAACGAAGATTCTCGACGAGTTCCGGGCCATCTGTGACCGCGGCGTCGCGGTCGTCGCCGTCACACACGACGAACTCGTCACGGAGTTTGCCGACAGAACTGTCCGACTTGTCGACGGCAAGATCGGGGAGGGAGACGATGACTTCGTCACGTGAGCAGTGGCGCGACGCCGACGAGGATTCCACCGGTGATCTCGAAACAGACGGCGGGATGGATCGGGATGCCCGCTCGGGGATGTCCGGCGGCCTCTGGCGGTTCCCGGCCTTCGCACTGGCCTGGCAGAACCTCCGCCGGAACCGGCTGCGCTCGCTGCTGGCGGCACTCGGCATCGCCATCGGCGTCTTCACGATCGTCGTTCTCGGGGTGTTCGGGACGGTGTTACAGCTGTCGGCCAGCCAGGAACTCGGCGGGATCGGCAACCAGGTGATCGTCTCGCCATCTGCCGAAACGGAGGCCGAGGCGCTGACACCCCGACAGCTCCAGGATATCCAGCGGTCGGCGGCCGGTCGCGGTACCGTCGTCCCGATCTTCAGTGACAACGCGCTCACGACGGCGAGTGGCGAGTCGACACCCACACAGGTGTACGGGATCGACAGACCGGCCGCGCTGTTCGAGGGACAGGAGGAGCCGCTGCCACGCCGGCACCGGGGTGGTGCGCTCGTCGGGTCGAGCGTCGCCGCCTCGCTGGATCTCCAGATCGGCAGCTCGATCGAGGTCGGCCAGGACAGCTACCGGGTGATCGGCGTGATGGCACCCGGTGAGGATATCACACCAGTCCAGCCGGACAACGCGGTCGTGCTGGCCGAACGGGAGTTCACTGGCGGCTACGATCAGGCAGTCATCGTCGCCGAGTCGCCGGCGGATGCCACGGCGATCGCGTCCGGTGTACGTGAGCGACTCAACGTCCGCGTCGAACAGGTCAGCGTCTTCGAACTCTCGGAGATCCTGGCGACGATCGGGGAGTTCTTTACGCTGCTCAATCGCTTCCTGATCGCACTCGGCAGTGTCTCACTGATCGTCGCCGGCGTGAGCATCTTCAACCTCATGCTGATGTCGACCGCGGAACGCCGGGGTGAGATCGGACTGATGCGAGCGGTCGGCATCCACCGACGGGACGTGCTCAAACTCCTGCTCGTCGAGGCCGCGCTGCTCGGTGCGGTCGGCGGCGTCGCCGGGGCTTTGCTCTCGGGCGCGGCGGCGCTGCTCCTGTGGGCAGTGACACCGGTCGGTCTCGACGTGGTGGTGGTCTCACAGAACGGACTCTATCTCGTCGGCGGCTTCGTCTTCGGCATCGTCGTTGCACTCGTCAGTGGCGCGTATCCGGCCTGGAAAGCCGCGAGCGAACGACCGGTCGAGGCACTGCGAGGGTGAGACTGTCGACAGAACGAGGAGAGACAGTCGGAAAGATGACGGGCGGTGGTAGCCGGGGCCAGCGCGGAGATCGGTGTCTCTCCTCGTCTAGAGCTACAGCCGAATTGTTAACAATCCCGGTGTTCACGAAAAAAATCAACACAGCCAGCCACGAGAGCCGGTGGGATCGGCCAGAAATCGCGCAAAAAACCCGACACCAGCATATTTGTGGCTGCCTCCGTGAGTTCCCGGTATGAGAACGAGCAGTGACACGGAGACGGAACTAACAGAACCGGTCGAGATCGGCGGGGTCGAGCTACAGAACAGACTCTACCGTGCGCCACTGCTCGAATGTGCCGGCAACGGCCCCGGCGCTGTCGAGACGTTCGTCGACGAACTCGAACCCGCAGCCGAGGCCGGCGCCGGCCTCATCTTCCAGGGCGCGAGTATCGTCACCGCGGACGGTGGCTGTGCCGCACCGAATATGACCCGCGTCCACGACCCCGACTTCGTCGAGGGGCTGTCGGCACTCACTGATCGGATCCACGACCACGGCTCGAAGATTTTCATGCAGCTCGCAGCGGGCGGGCTGCGGAGCTTGAGCATGTGGCACAGTGAGT
This sequence comes from Halovenus amylolytica, assembly GCA_004015825.1. Classification (GTDB taxonomy): domain Archaea; phylum Halobacteriota; class Halobacteria; order Halobacteriales; family Haloarculaceae; genus Halovenus; species Halovenus amylolytica. Next base: position 80,858 of record SAYS01000007.1, read on the forward strand.
ACCGCGACAACCATCCCGGCGAGCAACAGCGAGCAGTCTCGACACCCCCGATCCAGCTCCGGGTGGCCGACAGACTCGGCTTTATCGATCTCCAGCCGGACGTCCTCTCGACGACGGAGGTGTACGACCTCGCGGAGTCCTTTGGCCGGGCGGCGGGCTACGCTGTCGACGCTGGCTACGACGGGATCCACCTCTCGGGGGCCAATATGGGCATCATCCAGCAGTTTCTCTCGCCGTACTACAACGACCGGGACGACGAGTTCGCCGACGGCGTCCGCTTCCTGCTCGCCATCCGCGATGCCGTCCGGAAACACGCCGGCAGTGTCCCCTTACTGACGAAACTCCCTGCAGAGACCGTCTCGCCACCGTTCGTTCGGGAAGGGCTGACCCGGAAGGATGGCCGGATCGTCGCACAAAGACTCGAAGGTGCTGGCTACGACGGGGTCGTTCCAGTCGAAACGTCGGTGTACTGGGATATGAGCATCATCAGAGGTGCCTATCCCGACCGGGCCTGGAACGCCGCCGACCTGCAGTCGGAATACGCGGACGTGTTCGGCAGTCGCGTGCGCGCTCGCGCAGTGAAGACTCTCAACCGACTCCAGGCCCGGTGGTTCCCACACGAGGCGGGCTGGAACGGAGATTTCTGTCGGCAGGTCAGAGACGCGGTCGATATCCCCGTCCTCTGTGAGGGCGGGATCCGGACGCGGGCCGACTGTGAGCGGTTGCTCGGGGAGAGCTGTGACCTCGTCGGGATGGGCCGGCCATTCTACGCCGAACCCCGACTCCCCGTGCGGCTGCTCTCGGGTGAGCGGGCGCTCTGTGAGAGCTGTAACAACTGCACGGTGCCACAGGCCGCCGGCGAACCCGGCCGCTGTCGGACCCCGGCGATCGTTCGCGAACGAGCGCGACTGGAACAGCAGGATTCATATAATCGAAACAACCAGTCATAAGTCCAATAACTTCGCTGGATATAACGGAGCGTGACTGGACCGCAAGCGTATCATTACCGTGACAGCAGACAACCGTGGTGTCGGGGTGTCGTTATTCGTCGTCCGGGCGATCGTCGATGAGGATCACGGCCTCGCCGTCGATCGCTGCGTCCTCACCCTTCATGACGCGGGTCCGGAGGCGATACTGGCTGTTGCCGAGATCCTCGATGATCTCACACTTCGCAGTGACGCGGTCGTCGATCCGAACCGGATTGTGGAATTCGAGGTCCTGCGAGAGGTAGACGACGATCCCGGGGACGCGTGCCAGCGCGGCACTGATCAGTCCGCCCACGAGCGTTCCGTGGGCGATGCGGCCCTTGAATCGTGTCTTCTCGGCGAACTCGTCGTCGAGGTGGAGTGGGTTCGTGTCGCCACTTGCCGCAGCAAACCACTTGACGTCGTTTTCGGTGATTGTCTTCGTGAACTCGAAGCGATCACCGACACTCAGTTCCGCTGCCGACTCCGTGGTCGATTCTGCGTGCCACTCCGGCAGGTCTTCTGAGGGTTCGATCCGCTCGACAGCCTTGGGTTCGGATCCCGAACCGTTCGTCCGGTCGGTGTCGGTGCTACTCCAGGCGGCGAACGCAGCCTGATTCGCAGCGATTACGTTTTCTACCACCTGAGAGGACGTCTCCGTCCACGTATCCAGCCACGGATTGCCGTACCAATTGGTACTCATCAGGGGTCTCTACGTCACACCAACGTATAAATACCGAGGCTGTATTATCAGCCCCTCGGGCAGTACCGGCCCAGGTTTCAGAAGAATATAGATCCATTCATCGGTAAACAGTGGTTCAGGGTGGTGAGACACACAACATTTATCTACTATTATTGTGTAGATTCGCATGACAGATGCCAGACGAAAGCGACGGCCAAGCGTGGCCACCCAACATGATGAAGCTGTTTACAGAGACGGGCGAGCAGGCTGTGGAGAAACAGCAGGAACTGTTCAAGCAGATGCTCGGAGCCGGCATGTCCGGGGGTATGGATATGAACCAGCTGGGTGCTATGAGTCAGACGGCGACGTTCAAGACGCGCGTCCAGAGTGGGGGGCGAATCAGCATTCCGGACGCGGAACGCGAGACGCTCGATATCGAAGAGGGGGATATCGTCCAGGCCGTCGTGGTTCCTGTCAAGCGCAACAGAGACGACGAATAACACCACGGCGATCAACCAGACAGTCATGGTCGACTACACGACACCCATCACGGCGACTTTCGAGCTACAGCGACGGACGATCGAACAGAGCCAGGAGGCCCTCGAACAGGGCGTCGAGTTCCAGAAGAACTTCCAGGAGGCAGTCATCGACGGACTCGACGGCCAGGAAGACGCACAGCGTCGGGCCGTCGAGCTCCAGCGGGAGGCGATTCACAGCACACTCGATGCCGTCGAGGAGAACGTCCCTGGTACGGAGTCGGCAATAAGCGAGATCCGCGAAACGGTCAACGATCAGTTCGACCAGCTGTTCGAAAACCACGAGGAAGCCTTCGAGAACATCACCGCAGAGCTCGAAGACGGGGCGTCGAGTTACGACACACTCGCAGTCGAGTATCTGGATGCGCTCGACGACCAGCTCGGGATGGTCATCGACGCCCACGAACAGCTCGAAGACCAGTCAGTCGAGGCGACTACCCAGATCACCGAACAGCTCCAGGCGCTCCAGCAACAGGTCGGAGAGATCCAGCAACAGATCAGCGAGATGGAGCTCGACGAGTAGCGTTTGCCGACAGTTGGCCACCCATTTTGGGCCATTTTTGCCGATAATCCCATATTACTATACACGTGGGAAATAGTAGCGGCTGGAAGAAAAACATACACGTGGGAATTATAGCCGGGGCTTTTTGTTGTTCCGCGGCGGAAATACACCTGATGAGCAATCAGAGACAAGACGACTGGAGCGAGCTATTCGGACAGATGAACGACGTCGTCGCGGATTCGATCGAGCAGAATCTCGAAGCACAGAACGCGTTAATGGAGTCGTGGACCGGCTCCTTCGAGGACTCGATGCCGGACGAGGACGCGATGGAAGACGGAATGGAAGGCTACATGCAGGCCTACGAGGTCTGGATGGACGCCGCAGAGGAGATGTTCGAGCGGACGAGTGACGCCGCCCAGGGCGAGGATGTCGAAGCCGAGGAGTTCCGTGATATCTGGCTTCGATCGGCGAACGAAGCCTTCTCGGAGGTTATGTCGACGAGTGCCTTCGCCGCCGCGAACGGCCAGATGGTCGAACAGATCATGGAGATGCAACAGGAAGTCGACGAGATGACACAGGATACGCTGGCCCAGATCGGGATCGCGACACGCGACGACGTCGACGAGGTCGGCGAACGCCTCATCGAACTCGAGCGGCGCCAGCACGCGGTCGAAGACAAACTCGATCGACTCATCGACGCTGTCGAAAACCAATAACCATGTCATACAATCCCTTCTCCGCAGCACTGGACGCACACACGCAGACACTGGACGCGCTCGCGGACGCGACCGAGCGCGCGGCCCTCGCACCCGAGCGCGCGACCGAGATGGAGGAACTCGAGGTGGGAATGACCCCCTCCGAGGTCGTCTACGAGGAGAACAAACTGGAACTACTGCACTACGAGTCACAGACCGACGAACAGAACGAGGTCCCGATTCTGATCGTCTACGCGCTGATCAACAAACCGTTCATTCTGGATCTCCAGCCCGACCGGAGCGTCGTCCGGCGACTGCTGGATGCGGGTCACGACGTCTACCTGATCGACTGGAACGAGCCATCGCGACTCGACAAACATCTGGGCCTGCACGACTACATCAACCGCTACATGGACAACTGCGTCGACGAGGTCCGGGAACGGTCCGGCCAGGAGAAGATCAACCTGCTCGGCTACTGTATGGGCGGTACCTTCAGTACGATCTACACCGCCCTGCACGGCGAGAAAATCAACGCACTCGGCCTGATGGCGGCCGGCCTCTACTTCGACGACAGTGGTGGCGTCCTCGAAAAGTGGGGCGACGAGGAGTACTACGACCCCGAGTCGGTCGTCGACACGTTCGGTAACGTCCCGGCGGAGATGCTGGACGACGGCTTCAAACTGATGGATCCGGTGGACAACTACGTCCGGAAGTACATCACCTTCTACGAGAACATGGAGAGTGACGGCTTCGTCGAGAACTTCGGCCGGATGGAGAAGTGGCTCGACGAGGGAATCGATCTCGCGGGCCAGGCCTACGTCGAGTTCCTGGAGAACATCTACCAGGACAACGCCCTCTACAAAAACGAGATGTATCTGAACGACGAGCACGTCGATATCTCGAAAATCGACGTACCGATCCTGCAGATCATCGGCGAGTACGACCACCTCATCCCGCCGGAGGCCTCGAAACCGTTCAACGAGGTCGTCGGAACGCCCGAAGAAGATATCACGACCATCGAGTACTCGACGGGCCACATCGGCATGGCTGTCTCGGGATCGACCCACAGCGAGGTCTGGCCGAAGGTCTGTGACTGGTACCACGATGTCTCCGAACGGATGAAAGAACAAGAGGAGGAAGACTCCGAAACGGACGTCAGCGATATCCAGGAGGAGGCCGCTGCACAGATCGAGATCGACTCGCCGGGCGAGGACGAAGCAGATACCGACGAGGAGGCAGAAAGCGCCGACGAGGAGACGATGGATCTCGAAGAGATCAGCGGCATCGGCCCGACCTACGCCGAACGGCTGCGTTCGGCTGGCTTCGAGACGACAGCGGATCTGGCCGACGCGGACCCCGAAGAACTCGCCGAGATCGCACAGACGAGCGAATCCTCCGTCGAGGACTGGCTCGACCAGCTGTAAGCAGACTCTTTTGCCGTCGATTTATTTGACCGGCGGTTGGATCGGTGATATGCGCGTCAGTGTCATCGGCGGTTCGACAGTCGACGAGATGCTCTACGAGCAGGCCCGCGAGGTCGGTCGGTTGCTCGGCGAGGCCGACCACGCGGTCGTCTGCGGTGGTCGTGGCGGTGTCATGGAGGCGGTCTGTCGGGGTGCCAGCGAAGCCGGCGGCAAGACGATCGGTATTCTGCCGGGGGACGACCGCCGGGCAGCGAACGAGTTCGTCGACACAGCAATTGCGACCGGAATCGGAAATATGCGGAACGTTCTCGTCGCTCTGAACGGGGACGGGACGATTGCGATCGACGGCAGTACCGGGACGCTCTCGGAGATCGCACTCGCACTGGATTACGGTCGACCCGTGGCTGGGATCGAGACCCACGATATCGCGGGTGTCGAAGCGGTGGAGACGCCACAGGAAGCAGTGGCGTACGTCGAAAAAGCATGAGTCAGTGTGTGGACTACTTTGAACAGAACTAGAAAAGCAAGAAAATCCCTCACGAGACGACGGTGATGCTGAAACTGCTGGAAAACAGCAGATGAACGTTGTCTAGAGTTCGTGCGTTTCAACGCTCAGTGAACCATCCGCGACCGTCGCCGTCATCATCGTCGCCCGAGTTGCTGGACTGGCACCCGTCACGCTACCGGGGTTGAGCAGCCGGATCCCATCGTGGCGGGTATCGAGCACCTCGTGGGTATGTCCCGAGACACCGACGGGATCGGCCGTCTCTGCACTGTCACGAACCGTCTCGGCGACGCGGGCCTCGTACCCGCGGGGAGAGCCAGTGCCGTGGGTGAGGACGAACTCGACCCCGCCGAGTTCGACCGACGCGACGGCAGGTAGTCCGATCCGTGGATCCATGTTCCCGCTGACTGCAGTGAGTTCACGGGCGAGTGCACGCATATCCGCGAGGGCGTTCTCCGAGTCGAAATCGCCTGCGTGCAGGACGTGATCTGCCGCTTCGATCCGCTCGCGGAACGACCCCGGAATCCGTCGCTCACGAGAGGGGATATGTGAATCACTGATGATCGCGATTTCCATATCTCATTGTCCGTCCGACGCAAATATGAAAGTACGTCTGGTGCTCAGTCCGAGAACAGACTCGTGTGGACCGGTGCGAACTGGTCACCGTCGTCGAACTCCTCCTCGGTGTCAGTGACGGCCTTGCCTCTGACTCCCTTTTCGAGGAAATCCGACAGCGGCGGGCCGACGTTGTCCGGTTCGACCAGGAACGCGTCGTGACCGTGGTCGGACTCGATGACGTGGTGTGCAACTGTAACGTCGGCATCGCGCATCGCCTCGGCGAGGGCTTCCGCCTGCGCAGGCGTGAAATGCCAGTCCTCGGTAAAGGAGATGACGAGTGACTCCCCTTCGAAGGCAGCGAGTGCGTCGCTGTCACCCTCGAACCCCTGCGAGAGATCGTAGTTGTCCATCGCGCGCGTGAGATAGAGATACGAGTTGGCGTCGAACCGCTCGACGAACTTCTCGGCCTGGTAGTCCAGATAGGACTCGACGTCGCGGTACGGGAAAAAGCCAGCCGCCGGATCGCTCGGGAACGTCCGGACGGCATCCCGACCTGCTGCGCGGCGGCCGAACTTCTGTTCCATCGAGGATTTCGAGAGGTACATGACGTGGCCGATCTGTCGGGCGATTGCGAGTCCGTCTTTCGGGTGCTCGCCGCCGTAGTAGTCGCCGCCCTGCCAGTCGTCGTCGGTGGTGATCGCTCTGCGGGCGATCGCATCGAGTGCGAGACACTGCGGGTCCAGACGGGCCGCGGCGGCGATGGGGACGATCCGCTCGACGTGATCCGGGTGGCGTTTCGCCCACTCCAGCACGTTCATCCCGCCGACGCTGCCGCCGACGACCGCGTGGAGATGCGGCACGCCGAGTTCGTCCAGCAGGAGTCGCTGGGCCTCCGTCCAGTCGGTGACCGTCACGGCCGGGAACTCGGTGCCGTAGGGCTCGCCCGTCTCGGGGTTGGTCGATTTCGGCCCCGTCGTCCCGTAACAGGAGCCGGGGACGTTCGCCGAGACGACGTAGTACTCCGTCGTATCGATCGCCTTGCCGGGACCGACGATATCGTCCCACCAGGCGCGTGCCTGGCCGGCGGTCCCCGAGGTTCGGCTGTGGCCGGCGACGTGGGCGCTACCGGTCAGCGCGTGACAGACGAGTACCGCGTTGTCACCGGTGAATTCGCCGTAGGTCTCGTAGGCGACTTCGAGTTCGGGGATCGACTCACCACACTCGAACTCGAACTCGCCCAGCGAGATCGTGTCGTGTTCTGTCTCCATCGTTATTCCTCCGCGTGCACGAGTGCGCTGTCGAGATCCGCAATGATGTCGTCGACGTCCTCGATCCCGACCGAGAGCCGGATCAGATCCGGGGTGACGCCAGAGGCGCGCTGTTCTTTTTCACTCAACTGTGCGTGAGTCGTACTCGCTGGATGGATGATGAGCGTTTTGGCATCGCCGATGTTCGCGAGGAACTGGGCGAGGTCGGTCTCCTCGCAGAGCGTTTTCGCAGCTTCGTAGCCGCCAGCGGGACCGAAGGTAACCATCCCGCCGTAGCCGCCGTCGAGATACTCACTCGCGTTGGCGTGTGTCTCGTGGCTCTCAAGCCCGGGGTAGTTCACCCACGCAACGTCGGGGTGACCCTGGAGGTATTCGGCGACCTGGAGTGCGTTTTCGCAGTGGCGCTCCATCCGCACGGCGAGCGTCTCGGCGCCCTGCATCGTCACCCAGGCGTCGAACGGTTTCTGGCCGTCGCCGAGACTCCGTAGCGAGCGCTGGCGTGTGGCCATCGTCACCGGCTGGTCGGGGAAATCCTCGGCGAACGTGACCCCGTCGAAGGCCGGGTTCTCGCCGCCGATCTCCGGGAACCGGTCTGCGTGGTCGGCCCACGGGAACAAGCCGTCCTCGACGAGGACGCCACCGATAGTCGTCCCGGAGCCGTGGATCCACTTCGTCGTCGACTCCCAGACCAGGTCGACGCCGTGTTCCAGCGGGCGGCAGAGATACGGCGTTCCGAACGTATTGTCGACGAAAACTGGGGTATCGTGGTCGTGGGCGACGTCGACGATCGCCTCGATATCAGGTGTGACGAGTGATGGGTTGCCGATCGTCTCGAAGTGGACGTAGGCAGTGTTCTCGTCGATTGCCTCGGCGTAGGAGTCGGGATCGAGGGTGTCGACGAATCTGGTTTCGACCCCGCGTCTGCTCGCCATATTCGAGAAGTAAGAATGAGTGCCGCCGTAGATCGAAGAAGCAGAGACGATGTTGTCCCCAGTGGCAGCGAGGACAGAGGTCGCCGCGTCGAGTGCGGCCATCCCCGAGCCAGTCGCGACCGCGCCCGTCCCGGATTCGAGACTCGCGAGCCGTTCTTCGAGCATCGAGACTGTCGGATTGTCGAACCGCGAGTAGACGTTGCCGTCGGCTTCGAGGGCGTATCTGTCTGCCGCGTTGCCGGCGTCCTCGAACACGTAGGAAGATGTCTGATAGATCGGCGGTGCTCGCGCACCTGTTGCGGGGTCGGGCGCTCCCTGCCCGGCGTGAACACACCGGGTCCCGAAGCCCGTCCGCTCTCCGTTCTCGTTAGTCATGTATGTGACTCATATATCTCTATACATCTATAACCACCAGTTACGGCAAAACTCGCAACGAGTGTTAGCATTTCACAGTTAGCTCTCTCTCCAGATCCGCCATTCGGCGTCGTCGCGTCGGAGCACGACCGCCGAGGTGTTCGTCTGCCCACTGTCGACGACCGTCGTCACAGTGACTTCAACGACAGCCTCCTCGTCGGATTCGCTGACCAGCCGCGTCTCCTCGACGATGATATCGACGGAGTCGAGATACGCGCCCAGCTGTTCGTCGGAAATCCCCTCGGAGAGTCCGCCAGGGCTCTCGGCGTGTTCGAGTTCTCTGACCCGGTCGAGATCAGCCACGTCGAAGGCCAGGAAGTACTGCTCGACGATCGCTTCGGGTTCCTCGGGGATCCCCGCAGTGATCCCGCTATCGGCTGTTTCGACCCAGTTCCAGAGTCGCCAGCCGCCGTCTTCCGTGCGGAGGCGGATCCGGTTCTGTTGATCGACGGCCCTGCCATCCGAGATCGTTCGCAGGGTCGCCTCCACGACGGCGCTCCCGTCGGTCTGTTTGACGAGACTCGCGTCCACGACAGCAGCGCTGACCTCCGAAACTGCGGACTCGTCGAAAGATCGGTCGGCAGCCAGCGGCCCCCCAGCGTGGACGAGCCGTTCCATCCGGTCGACATCGTTCAGATCGACCGCCTCGAAGTACTGGACGACGACGCCGACGGGATCGTCGGGAATCGGGTCCGAGACCTGCCGGTCGATCCTCGCAGTCCCCCAGATCTTCCAGCGGTTGTCCTCGACACGGAGTTCGAGGCCGTTGGTGACAGATTGGTCCCCGAACCGGACAGTCACGTCGACGATTGCCCGCTCACCCTCTCGTTCGACGACAGTCGTCTCCTGGAGTGCCAGATCGAACGTCTGACTGTCGCCGTCTCCAGTCTGTGCGAGTTGCGCCAGTTCGGGGTTCTCCGAGTGGAGAATCGCCTCTCGGGCCGCACGGTCACCGTCAGCGAGTGCCCGAAAGTACTGTTCGACCGCCTGTTCGGGTACGTTCTCCGGTTGTGGGTCACTCCCCGGTGCGCCGAGACAGCCGGCGAGACCGGCCGTGGCGGCTGCTCCGGTCGCTGCAAAGAGAAACGCTCTGCGATCCATTACCTCTCTCGTTGGAGTGAGTGCAGTAAGCTCTGTGGAATTCGAGAACGACGGAGACAGGCACTAGTACCAGCACCGAGAACGCGGCGTATGGACAAACAGCAACTCCGCAAGGAGATCTGGGAAGAGCTGGAAGAAACCGGCGAGGCGCGGTTTCCGTTCCCGCCTCACGGGCGGATTCCGAACTTCGCTGGTGCCAAAGACGCCGCCGAACGACTCACGGAACTCGATACCTGGCAGGACGCCGATGCGATCAAATCGAATCCGGACTCGCCACAGCTCCCGGTCCGTCGTGCAGCCCTCCGGGAGGGGAAAACGCTCTACATGGCAGTGCCACGGCTACGCGACGAGGACTGCTTCCTGAAGCTCGATCCGGCCGAAATCGACGATATCGACCACGCGACGACCATCGGTGGCTCCTCGGAGGTCGGTGTCCAGGTCGGCCCCAAGGAGATGGAACCGATCGATCTGATCGTCTCCGGCAGCGTCGCGGTCGACGAGCAGGGAGCCAGAGTCGGGAAAGGCGAGGGGTACAGCGATCTGGAGTTCGCCATCCTGCGGGAGTTCGGACTCGTCGGAGACGGGACGACGACAGTCTCGACGGTTCACGAGATGCAGGTCGTCGACAGGGAGATTCCGACGGACGCTCACGACGTACCTATCGAACACCTGTGCACGCCCGAGCGAGCGATTGCGACCGAGGTTGCCGGAGCAAAACCGTCTGGGATCGACTGGGGTGCCTTGCCCGCCGAAAAAATCGAGGAGATCCCGATTTTGCAGCGACTACACGCTCAATGACAGTTTTGGTATACTTACAGAGAGCGCGCCAGCATCGACGATCTCTCTTGAGATTCGTGAGATATAACTATAACTATCCCTCCAATGTTAGTGAGATATAATACAATGACATCACAGAGACGACGACAGTTTTTGTTAGCCGGCGCAACAGGGGCAGTTGTCGCGCTGGCAGGCTGTGGCGAGACTGACGGAGGCGGCGAGTCCCCGCACCTAGGGACCGACGACAACGAGAACGGAGAAACAGGGAGTGGAGACGGCGAGACGGAAATGAGCGGTCCACAGGGAGAGGTCGACAGCTATCTCACCGGGGTAGACGCACGAGGGTACGAGGGTGAGATCGTGGACAACACCGGACAGAGCAGCGTCACTGTCGCTGTCGGTGGAGGAGAGGACGGGCTGGCCTTCGAGCCCGCAGCGATCCAGATCGACACCGGTACCACCATCATCTGGGAGTGGACCGGCGAGGGCGGCGGTCACAACGTCATCCCTGCCGATGATAGCGCGTTTACTGAGTTCGGGGAAGAAGAGACCATCCAGGAGCAGGGCCACACAGTCGAGGAGACATTCGATGACGAGGGTGTTGGACTGTACTTCTGCGATCCCCACCGGTCACTGGGTATGCACGGCGCGTTCATCGTCGGCGGAGGAGCTGAGGCCGGCGGAGAAGCAACCGGGAACGAAACTGAAGACGGCCAGATGTCCGAAAATCAGACCGAAGACAGCTAGACGAATTAAGACGAGAGATTAGGATAGTCGCGGGCGGTCATACCACTAGTCTTTGTGTTTGGAAAAGCGTCCTGACGGAGTCCTGCGCGAACAGAGTGAGCGCAGGGCAAGTCAGGACGTGAACGACACAGCGTCCGCTGCGGATGCAGCGGTCGCAAGGAATGAACGTCCTGACGGAGATTTGAACTCGTGAAGACGGTCGGCCTCGCTTTGCTCGGCCGCTGCGACTTCCCTGCTCAAATCTCCGGTGTCTACAAGTCCTGACGGAGTCCTGCGCGAACAGAGTGAGCGCAGGGCACGTCAGGACGTGAACGACGCAGCGTCCGCTGCGGATGCAGCGGTCGCAAGGAATGAACGTCCTGACGGAGATTTGAACTGGCCAAGATGGTCCGGGCATGCGGCGCGTCGCGCCGTTCCGGGCTGCAACTTGTCTGCTCAAATCTCCGCGTGTCCGCTTTCCCAAACACGGACGACTCGCTACGCTCGTCGTCGTTGTGTTTGGAAAAGCGTCCTGACGGAGATTTGAACTCCGGTCCCTGGCTCCGCAAGCCAAGAGGATAGTCCACTACCCTATCAGGACTCAACCATCTGTAGCAGGGAACCACTCATAGGGGTTACGATTCACCGACCAGCATCGAGAGACAGATCTGTCGGATCGAAATCAAGAGACACTGGCGCGACACAACAACGAAATAACCAGCATTCTTTTAATCCACCGAGTCTGAGAGTAGGATATGTCTGAGCGGGCCGGCTCAACCACTGAAAACAAACTGTCGGAGCTATCCGACGTCTCCAATATTCTGTTACTGACGCCGTCGCTCGGCGGTCAGGGAGCCGATGTCTGTCTGGACGTGATCTCTCGGACGAAGCCCAGCGAAACGAATGTCCTGACGATTACGTACACCGACACCCCACAGGAGTGGGTGGACAGCTGGATCGATTACGTCGGCGTCTCACCGCTCCGGGGCGGAATCGTCGGAATCGGACAGGCGGATGCAGGAGTCGACGACCCCTCCTGGGCGGTCAAAACTGTCGAGAACCCCTCCGATCTCACCGGTGTCGGAATCGAACTGAGCGAGTTGCTCTCCGGGATGGCGACCGCCGCCGCCGACGACGAACACATCGCCGTCTGCTTCGACGGGATCACCTCCCTGCTGCAGTACGCCGACCTCCAGCGTGCGTTCCGATTTCTCCACGTCGTCACCGGCCGGATCAAAACCGTCGGCGGAGTCGGACACTTCCACCTCGATCCGGAGGCACACGACCGACAGACCATCGCGACACTGAAAGGGCTGTTCGACGCCGTCATCGAGGTCGACGAAGACGGAAGCTGGACGATACAGAAATAATCCCGCAGCAGCAGATCCGGACGTTTATATCCCAGAGGCCGCCCATCCAGACACAGTAATGAACTACACAGTCCCGGACGAACAGTCAACGACAACGCTTAAGCAGCAACCAGCCGTGTTGTTCGCACAGTAATGGGCGCGATCGAGGACATCTACGACGATCTCGAGGCGGACGTGTCGGAAGAACGGTTCCGCGAAGCCGTCCAGCAGAAAGTCGAGCAGATGGAGGGGCTCGCAGACGAGGAAACGGCGGCGATGATCATCGCTCACGAGATCGCCGACAACGAAGTGGAGACGATCTCCGATATCGAACCGGCGATGGACGAGGTGAAATTCCTCGCGAAAGTGCTCTCCGTCGGGGAGCTGCGAACCTTCGAACGCGACGGCGAGGACGAAGACGGCCGGGTAATCAACGTCGAAGTAGCCGACGAGACCGAGACCGTCCGGCTGGCATTCTGGGACCAGCAAGCAGCAGCGATCGACGACGGCGGCCTCAGCCAGGGCGACGTCCTGCGCATCAAGGGCCGGCCAAAGGACGGCTACAACGGCCTGGAGGTCAGCGTCGACGAGGCCGAACCCGACGACGAAGTCGAGATCGATATCGATCTGGGTGACGACTCCGCTATCGACGCACTCACGCTCGGCCAGTCGGACGTCACCGTTCGCGGGCTCGTCCTCGGCACCGAGGAACTCCGGACCTTCGACCGCGACGACGGCTCAGAAGGGAAAGTCGCCAATCTCACAATCGGCGACGAGACGGGACGGATCCGCGTGACACTCTGGGACGACAGGGCAGCACGTGCCGAAGAACTCGACGCCGGGACTGCAGTCGAAGTCGTGGACGGCTACGTCCGCGAGCGCGACGGCTCGCTGGAACTACACGTCGGTGACCGGGGCGCAGTCGACGAAATCGACGAGAACGTCGCCTTCGAGCCCGACGCGACACCCATCGACGCGGCCGAACTCGACACGACGATCGATATCGCCGGCGTCGTCCGATCGACGGACCCGAAACGGACCTTCGACCGCGACGACGGCTCCGAGGGGCAGGTCCGGAACGTCCGGATTCAGGACGACACCGGCGACATCCGTGTCGCGCTGTGGGGCGAGAAGGCAGATCTCGACGTCGGCCCGGGTGACGAAGTGTTCGCCGCCGACGTCGAGATCCAGGACGGCTGGCAGGACGACCTCGAAGCCTCGGCGGGCTGGGGATCGACCGTCGTCGTGCTGGAAGATGCGACGATCGACGCCGGTTCACCACCAGCCGAAACGGGAGCCGATCCGGAGCCCGCAGATGCCGTCTCCGACGGTGGCGACAGCGCAGGGCTGGATGCCTTCGCCGACGGCGACGGGCCGGAGACGACAGAGAGAGCATCCGACAGCGGCGGCCAGACCACGGCAACCGAGTTTACCGGGACAGTGGTCCAGACGGGCGATCCGGTCGTCCTCGACAACGGAACCGAGACGATGAAAGTCGAGACGAATAGCCATCTCCAGCTCGGCGAAGAGGTGACAGCACGGGGTACAGTGGACGGTGAGCGCCTCGATGCGGACGAGATTCTGTAACGGCCGCCTCTGAACGGTCGACGGCCCTGTTCGGAACGTTTAAGAGGGGAACAGCCCCGATGTGGCGTATGAGTGTCGAGCTACCAGTCGCACCGGTCGACGACGTCATCCGTCGGAACGCGGACGGATTGCGTGTGAGTGCGGGGGCCGCAGAGGAACTAGCACGCCGTATCCAGCAGCGGGGGGCGAGCCGTGCCGAGACAGCAGCCGAGCGGGCTGACGGTCGAGGTCGAAAGACGCTGATGGTCGGCGATTTCGGTAGTGACACCGTCCCGGACAAGGATACACTTGACTTGCCGATCGCGCCAGTCGACCGCGTCGCACGGCTCGATATCGACAGCCGATACCGGGTGTCGATGGATGCGCGGATCGTACTGACCGCACAGTTGGAGGCGTACGCGGAGAAGATCGCGGCCGCGGCTGCCTTCCTCGCGCGACACGCCGGCAGGCGAACTATCAAGGCCGAGGACGTCGAAGCATACTTTGAACTCAAGCAGTACTTTGAATGAAATTCGGATACAGCGACACGTGTCTCGATCACGAGACCGGCGATCGCCATCCGGAGAGTCCGGACCGACTGCGGGCGATCAAGCGCGGCCTCGCTGACAGACACGGTGTCGAGTACGTCGAGACGGAGCCAGTCGACCGCGAGCGGGTACTCTCGGTCCACGAGGAGGAGTACGTGGACTCGCTGAAAACGTTCTGTGACGCGGGTGGGGGCAACTGGGACGCCGATACGGTCGTCAGTGACGGGACCTGGGAGGCCGCGCTGACGAGTGCCGGGCTCGCGAAACAGGCGGCCGTAAACGCCCTCGACGGGGACGACGGCCGACAGACACCGTTCTCGCTGGGCCGGCCACCCGGCCACCACGCGGTCGAAGACGACGCGATGGGGTTTTGCTTTTTCAACAACGCAGCCGTCGCCGCACAGGCTGTCATCGACAGCGGTGACGCCCAGCGAGTCGCGATCTTCGACTGGGATGTCCATCACGGCAACGGGACACAGGACATCTTCTACGACCAGGAGAACGTGTTCTACGCATCGATCCACGAGGAAGGGCTCTACCCGGGGTCGGGCGAAATTGCCGAGACCGGCTCTGGAGATGCCGAGGGGACGACGATGAACATCCCCTTCGAACCGGGGACGACGACGGCGGCGTATCTCGCAGCCATCGACGAGGTACTCGGTCCCGCAATCGAGGCGTTCGATCCGGATCTGTTCCTCATCAGCGCCGGCTTCGACGCCCACGAACACGATCCGATCTCCCGGATGCGGGTCTCGACGGAAGGCTATGGCTGTCTGACCAAAGGCGTTCGAGAGATCGCAGACGACGCCGACAGCGCGCTCGGATTCATCCTCGAAGGCGGCTACGGGCTAGATACGCTCTCGGAGAGCATCAGGGAAGTTCACGAAGTGTTCGATGGCTACGAGCCGATGGTGCCGGACGAAGAGGTAAGCGACAGCGCCCGTGATATCCTCGACGCCGTGAAATCACAGGAAGAGTTCGACGGGCTGTCGGCCGACTCATACTGATCGTTGCGACTCTGTCCCACCGGGAGATGACAGCTCCCGAGCAGACGGCCGATAGCCGTCGACGCCATGCTCGAACGAGAGAGCGGTTAGACGGCGAGACACACCAATATTTGTTGAATCGCGAAAATAATCGCTATCAGACGTAGTACGACTCTAGAAGAGGAGATCGGTCAGCCAGAAGGTGAGATATGCCTCGATTAGTGCCGCACCGAGTAACACCAACCACGCACAGGCGAGCAACAGGCCGGCCTGGCGCCACTCGTCCGTGGTCAGCGTCCGAGGACGCGCCCCCACGAGGCGACCGAGCGTACAGACGACCAGCCGGAAACTGATCGCAGCCGCGAGTACGAAGGCAGCGAGCATCGGGACATTGTGGGGAACGATGGCAACAGCCAGCAGCCCAGTGCCGTACTGCCCTGCCGACCCTGCGAGGAAGTAACCAGCGACGATCCCCTGTGCCACGAGTCCGACCGCGGTCAGAATGCCGAGAGTGAGTGCACCGACGACGAGTAGCGAGAACAGCTCCATATTGTCGCCTAGCAGCGTCGTCACGGAGAACTGCCGTGGGAGCAGTTGCGAGGCGAGCGGGGATGCGGGGACATCACTGACCCCGCGACCACGCTGCCAGAACAGAACGCCGGCAGACATCGACCCGAACAGAAGCAGCGTCGAACCGAAGACGTACGATCTGTGGGCGAGCCACGCTGCCCGGAGATCGCCCTGGAGGGCCGCAAGCAGGTGACTGGCGGATGGCCATTCGCCTCTCATACGTCACGTGGGAATCGCCGCCGCAACGCAGAAACGCGAGACACAGTCAGGAAAACAGTGGTTACGCGTACCGTTCGAGTTCCGGATCGTCGAGGTCGTCGAGGACGTCCGCGGCGGTCTCGTCGAGCAGACTCTGTCCCGCACCCGTGATCTTCCGTCCGCGTCCCTCCGCAGTCTCGACGTAGCCCGCTGCTTCGAGTTGCTGGAGCGCGGTCCGGATCACGTTGCCGGAGCCGTCGGCGCTCTTTCGTGGTCGGACCTGGTAGCGGTTCGAGCCCTGTTTGCCGCCGCCGTACTCGGTTTTGAGCGCGCCGACACCGACCGGCCCGTCGACGGAGACTTTCCGCAGCAGACTCGCCGTTCGGCGCAGCCAGAAGTCCTCCTGTTCGGGCGGGAGTTCGCGGTCGGCACCGGATTTCGTGAACTCGATCCAGTCGGGTGCCTCGATCTCGTCTTCCGATTCGAGCTCGGCCATCACTGCCTCGATGAGTGCATCAGCCGGCACGTCGTACACTGTTGTCATTGGCAAATCCTTCCTCTTGTCGCCATTTAACCCTTGTGAACGGCGGAAGCGAGTGCGAATCCTTCGCACGAACGGTCATAGTGATTGTTGCGGTTAGTTTCGCGTTCAGGTCACGTAGGCAGTAGGTTCGGGACCTGAAACATCCGGATTGTGACAGGCCAGCGGTAAAGACTCGCAACAACCACTATCAGGTGTAGGGAAGCCGGATGATCGCTCGGTTACCCGAGTCGTCTTCCCGCCGTTTCAGCTCCAGTTCGCCACCCACAGTGTCGGCGACCCAGTTTGCGAGCCAGAGCCCGATCCCGAGTGAGTGGACCAGGGGAGTCTCTTTCCCCTCGTTTATCGCCTGGCAGTCGCTGTCGGGGATCGGGGGACACTCGTCGTCGACGATCGTCAACACCTCCGACCCCTGTCGCTCGGTGCTGATCCGAACCACGGGGTTTTCCGTCGGATTGTGTTCGATCGCGTTCTCGACGAGTTCGCTGAGCGCGATTCGATACGATTTCGGCGTATTGGCGATCAGCTCCTCGGGCAGATCGAGTTTGATCTTCGCATCGGGATTGTTCCGGCGGCACTGGACTGCGAGATGCTCGATCAGTTCCGTAATGTCGGTCTGGTTGTTCTCCGACGGATTGAATCCGACTTCCGTCTGTGCCGTCCGTGCTTTCTCGCTTAGCTCCATCAGTTCGTCGGCGGCGCTCTCGATTTTCCCTGCTGCCGCCCGATACTGCTCGTCGTCGGCACCTTTCAGCACCGAGGCGTGACCGAAGATCAGGTTGAGACGGTTGCGCATATTGTGTCGGAGGACACGGCTCAACACGTCCAGCTTCTGCTCGCGGTGTCGCCGGCCCCGAACGTCCCGGGCCACGCCAGTGAGCCCGTTGTACTCCCCATCCGCCATCGGCAACAGGCTGAACCTGACCTCGACTGGTTTCTGCTGTCCGAATTTGGTCGTGATCGTCGTCAGCAACGAGCCAGACTCCGCATCCGTTTCGAGTATCGACCGGATCTGACGGTTGAACCGCTGGAACTCCGCCTCTTCGAAGACGAGTGTCGGCTCTGCGCCGATGAGTTCCGCCCGGTCGTACCCCGTGAGTTCGACGAAGGCACTGTTTATCAACTCAAAATAGCCGTTCGAGTCGAGCATGTACAGCCCGTCTTCGGCCTCTTCGACCAGATACTCGTAGTTGGTCGTGTTGGCGTCGCCCGGCCCGACATCGACTGACGTGTTCTCTTCGCTCATCCCAGCCTCGACAGTGGATTCGAGTAGTACGTACTTAATTACGGCGGGTCCAGTCGGTCTGTTGTCACTACAGGAATAACAGCTTATCCGGCGACTTTTCCCACACGGTTGTGTATCGCGGGTATGGACGAACGCGACGCACTGGCACGACTGGCGACACTCCTTCCCGAGGCCGGGGACGACGCGGCCGTCGTAGACGGACTGGTCGTGACGACCGACATGCTCCACCAGTCGACCGACTTTCCGGACGGGACGACGCGGTACACGGCCGGCTGGCGTGCTGTCGGCGCCTCGCTGTCGGATGTGGCGGCGATGGGTGGCGATGCTGTCGCTGCCGTCGCGGTCTACGGTGCGCCGACCTTCGAGTTCGAGGAAATCGAAGCGTTCGTAACTGGCGCACGGGACGTCTGCGAACAGGTCGGTGGTGCGTACGTCGGCGGCGATCTCGACAGTCACGAGGAGTTTACCGTCGCGTCGACAGCGATCGGTCGGGCCGACGAGCCAGTCTTGCGCTCGGGTGCGACGCCGGGAGATACGGTCTGTGTCACCGGAACGCTCGGCCGATCTGCGGCCGGACTCCACCTGTTCGAGACCGGTGAGACCGACCGCGCAAACGAGCTGTTCCGGTTTCAGCCACGGGTAGCCGCCGGCCGCGTGCTGGCTGGGCGAGCAACGGCGATGATGGATTCGAGCGACGGACTCGCACGCTCACTGCACCAGCTCGCCGACGCGAGCGACTGTGGCTTTGCGATCGAGTCCCCGCTGCCGATCGACAACTCTGTCGACGAAATTGTAGAAAGTGACGACGAACGGCAGGAGCTCGGCGTCTTTTTCGGCGAGGATTTCGAACTCGTCTGTACAGTACCCGAAACGGAGTTACCGACGATCCGTTCCGAACTATCTGTTCCACTCTCCCGGATCGGGACCGTCACCGACTCAGGAGTTACACTCGACGGCGAGACACTTCCAGATCGAGGGTATACACACGGCTAATCAGGCGGCTTCGACGATTTCGATCGGGATCGGTGTGAAACAGAGCGCACCGAGGACCAGTGTGAGGATGCCGAGTGCCATCCGTTTCCGGTCCAGCGGCTCGTCGTCGATCGGGTCCGCCGGCCCAGCGTACGCGAGCCCGACCGAGAACAACCCCCACATCGCCCAGATGCCGACGGAGTCGATGCCGTCAGCGACGAAAAAGAGGTAGCCAGCGAGTCCGAACAGCGCGAGCGGAACAGCGGACGCGATCCGTTCCTGCTGTTTGCCGACCATCGCCCGGAGGATGTGGCCACCGTCGAGCTGTCCGACGGGCAGCATGTTCAGCAGTGTCACGAGCATGCCGACCCAGCCGCCGAAGACGACCGGGTGGACCGGTCCACCGTTGATCTTCGCGGTCGTGCCAGTCGCCCACGCGATGATCTCCAGCAGCGGGAAGTTGTTGAACTCGACGAAGGTTTCCCCGGCCTGTGCCTGGGCGGTGGCTGCCTGCTGTGCCGGCAGGGGATCGAGCTGGAGGCCGATCACCGTGACGACCACCGTCGCGACGAGGCCCGCGAGCGGCCCCGCAGCCCCGATATCGAACAGCGCCTTCCGGCTGGGGATCTGGCCTTTCATCTTGATGACCGCACCCATCGAGCCGATGTAGGTCGGCAACGGGATGAAATAGGGCAGCGAGGCCTGGACGTTGTGGTAGCGACTCATCACGTAGTGGCCGAGTTCGTGCACACCGAGCACGCCGAGAATCGCGACGACGAACGGCCAGGCCTCGATCGCACGCCAGGGCTCGGAGGCGAGCGGAACCTGATACCAGAAGAAGGCACCGGCGAACAGCGTCGAGAGCACCGTGAGCCCGAACAGAATCACGTTCGTCCACGGGATGCCATCGATCTCGATAGACCACGGCTCCGCGACGAGGACGAACTCACCGCGTGAGATGGGGACACCCGCCTCGGTCTGGTAGCCACGCTGGATCGTCAACTCGTAGCCGTGTTCGCGAAACAGCGGCCACAGCTCCCGTTCGAGTTGCTTGCCGGACGTGCGCGGTTCACCGACGTAGAGAACCGTCTCCCCGTCCCGTCGAACTTCGTATGTGTCGAACAGTGACGAGATATCCTCAGAATCCGGTGACGGGGCCCCGTGGCTACCATCCATCGAACACACGTAAGGCTTGGATCTGTATAAAAAGCTCGAACGGGTGTCCTGGCGAGGAGACAGCAGAGAAAAGAGAGGGCGGGTGGTTGCGGGGACGGTACACGACACGCGACGAGTATCAGGTTGCAGACTCGACGCGCCAGGTTGTCGCACTCGTGTACGACCACTTTTCGACCTCGATGTCGGTCGCGGAGTCTTTGAGTTTGACCATCAGCGCGCCGATCTCCTTCGGGGAGAGGCCGACCTCTTCTGCGATGAACTTGCTTTTGAAGTACATCTCACCGTCAGCTGCCTTCTGTTTCAGATAGCTCCGCAGTCGCTCTTCTTTCGATCGGCCGTCGTCGACAGTCTGTGTCGTGCTCATGTTGGGTCCTCCTCACTCATGCGTATGCCTTACAGGGGGATATAAAGGGAGGAAGCTTCGAGTTGCTTTGACTGCATTCAAGATGAACCCACGTAAAACGACTTTTCACGAGCGTACCAAACCTGCTTAGACATTTTATAATACGTTTAGACACTGTAATACGAGAATAAAATCAGATTTTATTTCACCCCAATTATTTTGATATAATCGTCATTCAGCGGGAAAATGCGGATGTTCTTTCCTGTTTTTGAGCCATATAACGACAGCTGTAGCACTGCCAGCGTGGGTAACAACCCTTAAGATGGAATCGGAGTAACGGCGTAGCAATGAAGGTAATCGTCTCTATCGGCGGGAGCGTCCTCGTTCCCACAGTCGACGCCGACCGAGTCGCGGCGTACGCAGATGTCATCGAGGGGCTCGACGACGCCGGCCACACCATCGGCCTCGTCGTCGGCGGTGGTCCGACAGCGCGGGAGTACATCGGGGCAGCCAGAGAGCTAGGCGCAAACGAGATCGAACTCGACCAGCTCGGGATCGCCGTCACGCGGTTGAACGCCCGACTACTGATCGCTGCACTGGACAACCGGGTGGCACCGACGCCGCCAGAAGACCACGACCGGGCCCGCGAAGCCCTCCAGCGCGGGGACATCCCCGTGATGGGCGGCACAGTTGCCGGGCACACGACTGACGCAGTCGCGACCGCACTCGCGGAGTACACGGATGCGGATCTGCTGATCTACGCGACGAGTGTCGACGGCGTCTACAGCGCCGATCCCAGCGAGGATAGCGAGGCGACGAAATTCGACCGCCTCTCGCCGGGAGAACTGGTCGACATCGTCGGGGGAATCGAACTCGAAGCCGGTAGCAACGCGCCGGTCGATCTGCTGGCGACGAAACTGCTCGAACGCTCCGGGCTCCGGGCGGTCGTGCTCGATGGGACGGAGCCGGAACTGGTCGCGGACGCCGTCGACGGCGGCCACGATGGCACCGAAATCGTGCCGGAGGAACGATGAGCCACCCCGATCCCTACGACGTCCTCGACAGTGACCACGCCTTCTGGGCGGACGCTGTCGCAGACGCAGTCGAAACGCGTTCGACGGGCGATCCGATCGTCATCAAAGGGGGCGTCTCGCCGTCGGGCGTGCCACACATCGGCCACGCCAACGAGATCCTGCGGGGCGCCATAGTCGCCGACGTGCTCAGGGAGCGCGGTCACGAGGTACGGCAGCTCTTTACTGCCGACGACCGGGATCGACTGCGTTCCATCCCGCGAAAGCTCGCTGATCTCGACGGCGACCTGGTCGGGCTCGGCGAGGTCGATGCCGGCGCACTCGGCCGGAATCTCGGCAAACCGTACACCGATATCCCCGATCCGTTCGGCTGCTGTGACTCCTACGGCGCACATTTCACCGAACTGCTGCGCCAGGAAGTCGCGAAACTCGGTGTCGACGTGGCGTTTGTCTCCAACACCGAACTGTACGAAGACGGCAGCTTCGAGGAGGTGAGCCGTCACATTCTCGCAAACCGCGAGCAAGCTCGGGAGGTACTATCCGACTACCAGTCAAAAGTCGACGACGACTATGTCCCCTTCTTCGCACGCTGTGAGGAGTGTGGACAGCTCACCGAGACGATCACCGACGTCGACCTCGATGCCGGCACGGTCTCCTACCGCTGTACGGATTCGGAGGCAGGGGACGGGACCATCGACGGCTGTGGCCACGAGGGAACCGCGAGTCTGCGCGACGGCAAACTCCCCTGGCGGTTCGAGTGGCCCGCCCAGTGGAAGGTGTTAGGCGTCGATTTCGAACCCTTCGGCAAGGATCACGCCGAAGGCTCCTGGCCAAGCGGCGTCGATATCGCCGAGAACGTGGTCGACGTCGAGCCACCAGTCGGGATGGTCTACGAGTGGTTCACGCTGGAAGGCGACGCCCTCTCCTCCTCGGAAGGCAATATCGTCACTGTCGGCGAGGTGCTCGAGATCCTCGAACCCGAAGTGTTCCGGTATTTCTTCAGCAAAGCACCGCTCAAACAGCGGGATTTCAGCATCGAGAACGTCGACCAGCTCGTCGACGAGTTCGACGAGTTCGAACGCGTCTACTTCGGTGAAAGCGAGGTCGACGACCACCAGCGGGAACTCGCCGAGCGCGCGTATCCGACCGTCGTCGACGAGATTCGCGAAGAGCGCATCCGCATCCCGTACACCTTCGCTGCCGTGCTCGGCATGACCGACGACCCCGACCAGCGAGAGGAGATCGCCAGACGTGAGGGACATATCCCCGACGATGCGCCGGAGTGGGCTATCGAGCAAGCACTCGCGCGCGTCGAGCGCGCGAGCGAGTGGGCCCGACTGACCGACAACGCCTTTAACTACGAACTCAAGCGGTCGGCAATTCCCGACCACGAGTTCGAGGCGGAAATCGAGCAGGCACTCGACGAACTGGCCGACTTCATC
The DNA here is from genome assembly GCA_004015825.1 of Halovenus amylolytica. Taxonomy (GTDB): domain Archaea; phylum Halobacteriota; class Halobacteria; order Halobacteriales; family Haloarculaceae; genus Halovenus; species Halovenus amylolytica. Next base: position 103,911 of record SAYS01000007.1, read on the forward strand.
GAAGCAGGCCACGACGGCGACGAGATACAGAGTGAGATATTCGCGATCGCAAAGCGCCACGGGATCGACGTCGGTGACTTCTTCGGCGCGGGCTACCGACTCCTCTTCGACGATTCCGAGGGACCGAAGCTGGGCCCGTTCCTCGCGAAACTCGATACGGCGTTCGTAGTTGGGCGGCTCCGGCGGGAACGGTAGCCAGCCTAGTTCGGATTCGCGGTGAAGACCCGCTCCGGTCGAATCCGGAGCACCACTCGCTCGCTTTCGATTTCCACTGGATAGTCCTTGCCGAAATACCGCTGTGAAAGTTCGTCGATGTGTTCGCGTGCACCCTCGGTCGTCATCTCCTCGACTTCGCCGGTGACGGAGAGATACCGGTAGGGGTCGTCCGGATCGGTCATGCTCGCGGCGATAGCGGGGTTTTTCGAGACGTTTTTGGCCTTACAGCGGTGGCGTTCGGTGTTGACGAGTAGCCGGTCGTCCTCGGGGTCGTAATCGATCCAGACGGGTGTAACGTGGGGCATCCCGTTTGGAAACATCGTCACGACGTGGGCGTACGTTTCCTTCTCGAAGAGGTCGTGGAACTCGGCAGGAATCTCTGGCACACTGCCACTATCGCCCGCCAGCATCCTAATGCTGTGGGTCAATGAGATCAAAACGGGTGACCCACCAAGACCAAAACCTCTTTACTGGACCTCCCTACGGTACTGCTAATGGCTGGCCTGTTGACGTGGGTCCTCGTCGGTATCGTCCTCTACACCGCAGTTGCGATGGGGCTGAAAGCCCGTGGCTACCTGCCGGAGTCGGTGAAGGTTTCGGGACCGCTGACGACAATCCACACGAAACGCGGTAGACAGTTACTCAATAGGCTCGCGAAACGGGAACGCTTCTGGCGTGCCTGGGGGAACGTAGGCGTCGGAATCGCACTGGTCGTGATGGTCATCACCGGCATCGGCGTCCTGATCGCAGTCCCCGCGATCATCGCACAGCCGGAGGCAGGAACGTTCGAGAATCCACAGAACGTCCTCGTCATCCCGGGCGTCAACGACTTTCTCCCGCTGTCGGCCGCCCCAGAGATTATTTTCGGCTTGCTGGTCGGACTCGTCGTCCACGAAGGCGGCCACGGCCTGCTCTGTCGGGTCGAGGATATCGAGATCGAGTCGATGGGGGTCGCAACCTTCGCGCTCATCCCGATCGGTGCCTTCGTCGAACCCGACGCCGACGACCAGCGAGCGGCCGACCGCGGCGCACAGACCCGGATGTTCGCCGCCGGGATCACGAACAACCTCGCAGTCTGCGTGATTGCAGCCCTCCTGTTGATACCGATCGCCGGCTCAATCGCTGTCGTCGGCGGTGCGCCGGTCGGCGATACAGTCCCGGGATCGGGAGCCGCCGAGGCAGGGCTCGGAAACGGTGACGTCGTCACCGAAATCGACGGAACCCCGATCGAGAACGCCTCGGCGCTCGATACGGCACTCGAAGCAAACGCAGACGAGGAACTCACCGTCGAACGGAAAGACGGTGACGCCGTCCAGGTCGACAGACGGCTACTCGTTCTCGGCAACGCCGACGGATTCGGTGACGATATCGTCGGGACCGACCCACTCACGCGGGTCAGGGCGGTCAACGAGACCACGGTAAACACGGAGCGTGCGTTCGCGGCGGCTGTCGAAGACCGGTCGGTCAACACACTCGTCACCACGCGCGGGAATCAGAGTTTGCCGATCGGTGCCTACATCGCCGAACTGCCAGCAGAGAGCGCTCTCGCAGAACCCGCAGACGGTGCGCCGAGTGACGGGACGCCGATCGTGGTGACCCGACTCGACGACCGACGAATTACGAACGCCTCCAGCTACGAGTCGGTCCGCGACGACCTCACGGCCGGTACGACTGTCCCGGTCGAACTGTACGTCGAGGGCGAACAGCGAACGTTCAACGCGACTGTCGGCGCGGACGGTGATCTGGGTGTGCCGGACACAGTGCTCGCAGACGGCTACAGCGGGTTCGTGTTCGACGATTTCGGTGTCGATCCGTACCCGGCCGATCAGTTCCTCTCGTGGCTCTCCGGGGAGAACGCGGCACAGTTCCCGGCGATCACCTCGGTACTCGCCTTCACGGCGAATCTGCTCGTGTTGCCGTTTGCGACGCTGATGGATCCGACATCCTTTAGCTACAACTTCGCAGGCTTTACCGGCGACGTGACGAGCTTTTTCGTCGTCGAGGGACCTCTCTCGATGTTCGGACCCGGGGTTTTCCTCGCAGCGAATCTCCTCTTCTGGAGCTGGTGGATCAACTTCAATCTCGCGCTGTTCAACTGTATCCCGGCGTTCCCGCTCGACGGCGGACACATCCTTCGGACGAGCACCGAATCGATCATCTCCCGGCTACCGATCCCGCGCCGGAGAACCGTGGTGACACTCATTACAGGCGGCATAACGCTCGGGATGGTGTTCGCGGTGATGGTGCTGGTCTTCGGACCGGTCCTGTTGTAGCTCCGGAAGGGACAAAATGGCGCAGGCGCCGAGATCTGCGCCAACACTTTTGTTCGGGCTCTCAAAACGTGGAGGCGCGAGTCACCGACAGGAAGGAGTGGAGCGGGCAACTTAGATGTCTGTCACTCTCCACCGTACAACTCCTCTATCGCCGCTTTGGCACCCGCTCTCGTTTTCAAATATCGCCGACCACCATCCGGCGTTCGTACTGCGAAGTCGTAAATACTGCTATCGGGTCGATACCACCGACTTTCGTGACGCTGGAGTGGGTCTTCCGAGATTGTTCCCCCGTCAACTGTCCCGGAGGCGGCATTCGAAGATGAACCGTGCTCACCGTCTGCCGTTTGCTGGCGTTCCGGTGTTTCGACGAGAATATCACTATCGACGGGGAAATCCGTCATCAGACCAGTTTCGTTGTCAGAAGCCCGAGCTGCTCTTCGTGTTTGCTCCATGAGGACTTGCTGCGTATTAATTACGACCGCCCCTTCCTGCGGACGCTTTTGATCATAGCTGCCATCGGAGTTCATCGTCCAGCGTTTCCTGTTATCCGCAAGGATCACATCGAGGTTAAATTTCAGCTGTCGACGAATTCGTGGATCCTCGACCGGCGTGACAGCTTCGACCCGTTTGTCGAGGTTCCGGGTCATCCAGTCGGCACTGCCGATATAGTACTCGGGGCCGCCGCCGTCGCTACAATGGTCGATCTCTTCAGATTCAGCGGCCCGTGCACCGTTTTCGAAGTAATAGATCCGGGAGTGTTCGAGGAATCGGCCGACGATCGAGTGAACAGAGATGTTCTCGCTGATCTCTTCGAGACCGGGACGGAGCCGACAGATATCCCGGACGATGAGATCGATTTCGACACCGGCTATCGCTGCCCGGTACAGCTCTTCGACGATTGCCGAGTCTTCGAGGCCATTGATTTTTATCACGATCCGTGCTGGCCTGCCAGCCTGTGCGTGCTGGGCTTCACGGCGGATGTATCGGGTAAACTCCCGTCGCATCGTTACCGGCGCGACCAGCAGTTTCCGGAACTGTTTGTCCAGTCCCGGTCCAGTAAATGAGTTAAACAGCGTCACGAGATCCTGGCCGATATCGTGATCAGCCGTCAACAGCCCCAGATCGACGTATCCTTTGGCTGTCTCGGAGTGGTAGTTGCCAGTGCCGACGTGCGAGTAGAGGTTGACACCGTCGTCCTCCTCTCGAACGACCAGTGCAGTTTTGGTGTGCGTTTTGAGCCCGATCGTTCCGTAGGCGACGTGGATGCCGTTTTCTTCCAGTCGTCGGACCCATTCGAGATTGTTCTGCTCGTCGAAGCGGGCTTTCAGTTCGACCATGACCGCGACCTGTTTGCCGTTTTCGGCGGCTTCGATCAGCGACTGGATGACCTGTGAATCACTGGCGGTTCTGTAGATAGCTGCTTTGACTGCGAGGACATCGGGGTCGTTTGCCGCTTCAGTGAGAAATCGCTGGACAGTCACGTCGAAATCGTGGTAGGGATGGTGCAACAGGACATCGTCCTCGTTGATATCTCTGAAAATACTCCGACCCTCGTCAGTTTCATCCTCATCCTCAAACGGAGAGTGACGGTGGCGTTTGAGGCGAGGGTGGGGCTGTGGTGTCCACTGGTCGAGTTTGAGTTCCGGTCGGTCGAGGTCGGTGAGGATTGCGAAATCGCGGTAGTCGATCGGGCCGTCGAGGTCGTATATCTCACGCTCGGCAAGATCGAGTTGTTCCTGCAGAGTATCACGGATCTGGGGGTCTGCATCCGATGCAATCTCCATCCGGACGACGCTTGCGAAGCGACGCTGTTCGAGGACATCCTCGATAATATCGATGAGATCCTCCGCGACCTCTTCGTTACGGCGGACCTCGGCGTTACGTGTCAGCCTGAACAGGGCCGTGTCGATAATATCGACGTTTGGCAGGAGGAGATCGAGGTTCTCTCGGATCACATCCTCGACCAGAACATACCGCGAATCGTCGTTCACCTCGATCAGTCGCGGCCTGTTGGGTGGGATCTTGATTCTGGTAAATGTCGGGTCTTCTACACTCGGTTGCCGGGTAAGAACCGCAAGCGAGAGCGACCGGTTCGAAATAAACGGAAACGGATGAGCAGGATCGAACGAAAGCGGTGTCAGCGTAGGTTTGATCGATGTTTCGAAGTAGTCGCGCATCCGTGACCGGTTCCCCTCGGATAGCTGGTCGTACGAAACGATTTCGATACCCTGTTCGGCCAGTGCCGGCCGAAGGATCTCGGCATAACACTGCGCCTGCGTCTGGAGCATTGGTTCGAGCTGCTCGTGGACCGCTTCCCACTGTTCACGTGGACGATGGCCATCCACGGTCTGTTCCGTGACGCCAGCCTCGATCTGTTGTTTGAGGCCACCGATACGCTTCATAACAAACTCGTCCAGGTTTCGCGTAACGATCACAAGAAAACGGATCCGTTCGAGCAATGGGTTCCGATCATCGAGGGCTTCGTGCATCACTCGGCGCTGGAACGCAAGTTCGCTTAGTTCACGGTTCAGGTACAGACCGGAGTCGGTCACGTCGACATCTGCTGGCTCGTAGGGTGGGATATCGAGTGGATCCTCGAAAGTCATATTATGGGTCCAGTGTTGCTGGCTCAACGATGCTATCAGACGACCGTGAGACGTAGGTCTCCGGCGGATCGACAGCAATGAGTTCGTCTGCCCGATAGTCGTACGCAGTCAGTTGCCCGCCGTACACACAGCCAGTATCGAGTCCGACTGCATGCTCGCTCACGAAGGGTTCAGAAAGGACAGTATGTCCGAAAAACACCCGTGGAGACTCCGGACGTGCCTCGAACCAGAAGGGACGCTCGTAGCTCCCATCGGGAACGAGCGACCGATTGTTCAGTAGTTCGGTAAGTGTGTGTTCATCGAACGGTTTGCGATGATCGATGCCGCCGTGGACGACCGCGACATCGTCCCAGGAGATGATCAGGGGCAACGATTCGAGATACGCAAGGTCGTCGTCAGTCAGGGTCTCTATCGATTTTCGACCATCGATGAGTTTCTGTTCGTTGTTGCCCCGAACAGAACGAAAATTCGGATGCGCTCGCACAAGATCGAGGACCCCCTTGCTGTCGGGTCCCTTCCGGACGAGGTCACCGACGAAGACGACGAGATCGTTGGGGGCCGGATCGAGTCTCGCAAGTAACTGTTCCAGAACCTCCCGACAGCCGTGGACATCGCCGACGACGTATATATCATCCCACTCTGCAGAATCGATGTGTTCATGAGATGGATCGATAGCACTGTTTAATGTAAGATTAGTTGTCATATTAAAGCAAATTTTTCACTACCAGTCAGTACCCGAAAGTTTAGGAGTTACGTTTAACTAAATTTATAATAGTACTATATATCAATACAAATATTCTGATACTGGTGGCTATAAGAAATTAAAACAATTTCGACCCCCATGAGGGTCGAATATTTTCAGGAATTTATAGCTACCAGTATGAGCAACTGATCCGCTAGTCCAAACAGCTACCGATCCGTAGCGTGATTCAATGGCAGTTAGTTCATCCTGATACTGTCGGCTGTAAGAAACTGAAGAATTGCGCCACCCCGGGGTGGCGCATATCTTTACGAATTTACAGCCGGCAGTATGACTCGTGATAGTTACGCAAATTCTGGTGTCTCAACACGGCTTGCGACGAGTGACCGGAAGAACCGCGAAAGTTCGTAGACGACTTCCATCGAATCGACGTATTCGTACCGATCCAAATCGTCACATAGACAAATTCCATCACGTCTATATCTCTCGATACAGCCTTCGAGACGGGTCTGAATTGTTTTTATCTGGTCTGTCGAGAGGTTGTCTTCAGCGTCAATCCCGGTTACATCAGTTATAAATGGCCGGTAATAGTCGAGATCCAACTGCCATTCACCGTCGCTCTGCGTGACACCCAGAATATCCGGTGGCTCTCGGCCACGCAAATGAGAGTTCGCAGAAAGTTCGATTATCATACGTATATAGCATCATACAGGCATACATATATATATTGATTTCTAACAGAGACAGTTATATAAAATATCACCAAGAGAGGCATATTGCTGTGAGATTGTAACGGTGCAGACTGACCCGGTGTCACGAACACCAAAGAATTCGTGAATGAGAGCTATCACGGATCTTTCATAGTGATTGTTGCGAGTCTTTACCGTGCTAGCAAGGTAAATTCTGTGTTACACGCCGTGACACGTCGATATCCGTGACTCGGTCACGAAAATAACCGCAACAATCACTATCAGTGTGTACGGCGGCGTCGAGAAGTCGCCGATGTATCCGTACAACTCTCACGTTCGAGACGTGTTTATATTTCTATGGCGACAATGACCCGCAGTGACCGACTACGTCTATATCCTCGAGTGTGCCGACGGCTCGCTGTATACCGGGTACACCACCGACGTCGGCCGCCGGGTGGCCGAACACAACGCAGGGACCGGCGCCAGCTACACCGCCGGTCGACGGCCGGTCGAACTCCGCTACGTCGAGTATCACCCCTCGCGGGGCGCGGCACTGAGCCGCGAACACGAGATCAAATCGCTCCGGAGAGACCGGAAAGAACAGCTGGTTCCGGACGACGACGACCGCGTTTGCGTGGTTTTCGATCCCTGATAGTGATTATTGCGGTTATTTTCGTGACCGAGTCACAGATCTCGATGTGTCACGGCGTGTCATTCACAGTTTACGGTGCCAGAGCGGTAAAGACTCGCAATAATCACTATGACCGGGGATCGGGCAGTGATACTCCTGCCGTCCGAGTGTGCTCGGTGTATTATTCGGTTCCGACGTCTTCGCCAGCATCACCGCTGACACCGACTGTGTTCGTCGTCTCGATCGACTCGATTCCAGAGAGTGTACAGAGATCGTCGATCAACTCCTGTGTCGTCGTCACTTCGAGCGCACCGAACGCAAGTCGTTTCTCGACGCTCGCACCTGCATCTTCGACCGCAGCTTCGAGTTCCTCGACAGTCTCCTCGTCTTCGGACTCGCCAGTTACGACCAGCGAGACTGTCTCCCCCTGGATCGGATCCTCGCGCATTCGCCGGACAGGATGAGAGAGATACATCAGGCGAGTGGCGTCCGTTCGACGACAGTGCCGTCGACGGTCGGATACTGCTCGACGATCTCACCTTTGGAGAGATCACCCTCCTCGACCATCTCTTCGAGGAGCCACCAGGCGAGTTCGACGTGTTCGCTTTTGACGGCGTAGTAGTCGGCCGGCACACCGAGTTCGTCGAGTTGATCCGGTTCGGTCCAGGTCTTGCCGTAGACCAGCGTCCCGTCGTCGGTAATCTCGTCGAAGGGCCGACGAACGTTTTTCGCCATCCGTTTCAGGCGATTCCGGTGCTGGGCCGCGTCTTTGAACACGGAGGTACAGAAGTAGACCTTCTCGTGGTCGCCCATCGTCTCCAGGATTTCGTGGCTCCCCTCGACGGCGCTCATGTGGCCCTCGCGGAGTTCGTAGCCTTCCTCCTGCATCCGCCGGAAGTTCCCCTGGCTCATCTCGAACTCGTTGATATTACAGAAGTCCGCTGCACCCTCGTCGATGAACTCCAGAAACTCCTCTTCGGCACGGATGCCGGGAATCTCGAAGGCGGGGGTGAGTCCCTCTTCGCGCGCGACGTACAGAATATCCTCCCACTCGGTGCCGTGCATCTCGCCCCACAGCTCGAACGGTGGGTGGAAGCGGATCTCGTCGAGGCCGGCCTCGGCGAGGCGACGCATGTTCTCGCGGCCACCGGTGATCCCCGTATAGAGGTGGGTGTGGTGGTCCTCGCCGAACTCCTCTTTCAGCAACTCGATGTAGCGGCAGGTGCGTTGGAGCACCTCCTGGGGCTCGCCACCGGTGATCGAGGAGCCCAGCGCGTCCATCCGCTTTGCCTCGTCGACGATGTCCTGGTCACACTCGACTTTCCGCTCGTTGGCGTAGACGTCGGTGACGTTTTTCCGGTTTTCGCCGAGTGGACAGTAAAAACAGTCGCGCTGGTCGCAGTAGCCGTAGACGAACAGAACCATCTTTCCGCCCTCGGCACACTGTTCACAGCCCTTGGATAGCATTCACAGCACTGTAGCGCGTCGATCTGTAAAAGGGATGCGAAACTGATCGTTAGCGAGAGTGACTCATGCCAGCAGATCTCGCAACACCGCGCCGAACCCCGCCGCACCGATACAGAACGAGACCAGTCCACCGATCCCCGTGAGTGCCAGCGCGCCGTTGATCGCAGCGCCGACGAGCAAGGGGAGTTTCCAGTCCTCGGCGTCGACGATTCGCTCACCGATCAACAAGAAGGCGATCGCCGAGCCCACCGCCCATAACACGTAGGCTGTGATGGCGAGCGGGACGACGACGAAAATACCGATGATCGTCAACACTAGCAGGAACGTTACCAGTATCAACCCGACCAGGGCGAGCACCCCGTAAATGAACGAGTCGATCGGCTCCTCGGTCAGCGACCGTTTCATCCGATCGGTGTACGCCGGGGCGAGTGCGACCAGCAGGGCACCAACCAGAAGCGTCGTCAGGAAGACACCGAACGCACCGCCGCCTAACCCGAGTTGGATGTCGATATTGAATCCCGGTCCCTCACCCATAGCCTGGGCCAGCACTACGAACGCTTTATTCATCGTGTAGTACTATCAATTCATTTGATAAGAATCCACTGTGTACCCGGACAGACGTGCCAGAGCCAGCAGGGACACGATCCCGACAAGAATCGCAAGCAAACTGCACAGACAACGAGATAATTCTGTGTCAACTGTTGCATCGTCTGGGGAACCACGTACCAGCCGCTTTTCCAGGGTTAGTCTGGACTGTTCGGTCAGTGTATGCCGTCAGCCAAATATCAGAAACTGATACCGAGAAGTGGCCTCACCGGTGATATCCTTCTCGAACGAACAACTACCTCGACGGTCAGGAGCGCCCCACTGAGACCACTTTCGTGGCCCAGAAAAAGCAGTGCGCTGGCGCCAAGAAACACTACTTCCGGAGGTTGCTGGGCTTGGGTCAATCAGACAGAGTCTATCACATCTGGCTAACGACCGCCCGCTTCGGTCGTGTCGACGGCCCAGATTATCACACACTAAAAACAGAACTCAAGATTTAACCCTTCGGTAGATCTTCGCTCAGTAGATGTCATCAAAGGCCGTTAGCAAGCGTCGTGGTGGACGTTTGGGTGCCTCGATACGCGAGCTTGTCAGGTACATCCCGAGCGGAGACACGATTCCGGAGGAGTCGTGGAGCGCGCGCCACCGGAATATCCTCATAGTGCTGTTTGCGCACATTCCCTTCCTGCTGGCACTGGGGCTGTACGAAGGAACAGAGTCGACAGTGACGGGTGCGACCATTCCGGAGATTTCTGTGGCACGTGTCGTCGTCCAGCTGGCGGTTCTCACAGGGATCGGGATGTTGGCTGCGTGGCCGGGGTTCGGACGGCGGCTGCGGACGGCACTCGCCTCTGTCGGGATCGTTGTCGCATCTACGACGCTCGTCTTCTTCTCCGGGGGATTCATCGAGGCCCACTTTCATTTCTTCGTCGCCATCGTCGTGCTGGCCCTCTACGAGGACTGGCTGCCTTTCGCGCTTGGGATCGCCGTCGTCGGCGTCTCACACACAGTCTTCGGACTGATCGAACCCAGCCGGGTGTACAACCACGCAGCTGCGATGGAGAACCCGTTCGTCTGGGGCCTTATTCACGCTCTGTTCGTGGGTGCCGGCGCTGTCGCGCTGACTGCACAGTGGTACTCGACCGAACGGTCCCGGGAACAGGTCGAACAGCAACTCGCGGAGGTCGAAGCCAAGCGTGCGGAGATCGACAACCTCGAGGAAAGAAAGACCGAGCTGAAGCGAGCGAAAGCCGAGGCCGAAAAAGCACAGGAGGCTGCCCGGGCGAAACAGCAAGAGGTCGAACAGCTGAACGACCAGTTGGAATCGAAGGCCGATGCATACAGCGAGGTGATGAAACAGGCAGCTGCCGGTGATCTTACTGTCCGGGTGGATACAGAAAGCGAGAGCGAGGCCATGGTCCAGATCGGCAACTCGCTCAACACGATGATCGACGAAACCGAGGCAACACTGGAGCGGATCCAATCGTTTGCAGAAACCGTTGCAACGGCGAGTGAGGAGGCCGAAGCCGGCGTGTTAGAGATCCAGGAGGTGAGTGAAGAAGTAAGCGACTCGGTGCAACAGATTGCCGCCGGGACCGACGACCAGAATGAACTGTTTGAGAATGCCTCGGAGGAGATGACAGCGCTGTCGGCGACGATCGAAGAGGCGGCTGCCTCTGCCGACACTGTCGCGAAAAAATCCAGCGAAACTGCCAGGATCGCCGAAGAGAGCGAACAGAGGGCACAACAGGCGATCGACGACGTGCAGGAGGTCCAGACAGCGCTGGATTCGACCGTTCGGAACATCCAGCAACTGGATAGCCAGATGGACGAGATCGGAGACATTATCGAACTGATAAGCAACATCGCCGAACAGACGAACATGCTCGCACTGAATGCGAATATCGAAGCCGCCCGGGCCGGCGGCGGTTCGAACAACGGCGACGGATTCGCTGTCGTTGCGAACGAAGTCAAGCAACTCGCCGAGGAAACGCAGGTCGCAGCAAGTGAGATCGAACAGCTCATCGAAGAGACCCAGGCACAGACGACGACGACCGTCACCGAGGCTCGGGAAGCGAAAGAGGACATGACCGAGGGAGTCAGGGCTGTGGAAGACGTTGTCGAGACATTCGACACGGTCCGGCAGAACGCGGCGGACTCGGATGCGGGCATCCAGGAGATCAGCGATGCGGCTGGCGACCAGGCCGACAGTGCCGAAGAAGTGGCGTCGACGATCACGGACGTCTCCGATATTAGTACGGATATCGCCGAACAGTCTGCCAATGTCTCCGCAGCCGCAGAAGAACAGACTGCGTCTGTCTCACAGATCAGCGGCGGTGTCCAGTCACTCCGCGACCAGGCCGAACAGCTCCAGACGCTTCTCTCGGAGTTTCGTGTCTCGGGTACCACAGCGTAGCTCCCGAGTTCGACGCCGGGAACCCCGAGATGGGAGCTTGCCGACGAGTCCGTTCCGCCTCGCCCGCAAGCGCCCACCAAGCACCCCAATTGCCTTGCTTTCGTCCGCATACGGGCTGACCTGTACCGCTGTGTCAGCAACAGCTTCGGCAATACTACTGTCTCCCTCGGAGAAAGAGGGTAAAACACCGATTTGAGTCTACGGCACGATTTTTATATACGATACTGAACTGTCGGGTATGGTAGATCGGAGACGATACCTCGAACTCTGTGCGGCTGGCAGCAGCCTCGCACTGGCTGGCTGTCTGTCGAACGTCGACCTCGGTGACAGTGGGGGGACAGAGGAAGACGACCCCGAAAAGATCGACGACTGGCAGTACGACCCCGATGAAAGCAGCCTGGTTCCCAACACCAGCCACTCACCGAACATGTCGAGTGGGTCCAGAAGTACCACTGCCTCGGCAGACGATGCGATGGAAAGCGGTGACTCCATCGGGCTCGCTGCCGGCGGTGCGGCAGACGTCGGCACCTTCCGGCGGAACGTCCACGAGGGGTATCTCCCCATCCCGGAGACGATGGCCACCGAAGGACTCTTTCACGACTACTACTTCGATACGGGCGGTGACGGGAGCTGTACCTCGCTTTTCTGTCCGACCTACACCCCTGCAGTCACAGAGGATCCGCTCTCGGACGAGACTGAGCGATACCTGAGCGTCGGCCTCGACTCCGGGCTCGCCACCTCGGAGTTCGACCGGCCGCCGCTGAATCTCGTCATCGTCCTCGATATCTCCGGCTCGATGGGCGCCAGCTTCGACGAGTACTACTACGACAAGTTCGGCAACAAACAGCGCATCGAGGGGGAGACGGATCGACCCAAGATCGAGGTCGCGACGGACGTACTCGCGGATCTGACCGAACAGCTCCGACCGGAAGATCGGCTCGGTGTCGTCCTCTTCAACAGTGACGCCGAGGTGGCGAAACCGCTCCGGGACGTCGAGCGAACAGACATGAACGCGATCAGAGAGCACATCCGCGAGGATATCGAGGCCGGCGGCGGGACGAACATCTCCGCGGGGATGGACGAGGCAGAAAAGCTGCTCGACGAGGTCGTCGAAGAGCGAACCGAGTACGAGAACCGCTCGATCCTGCTAACCGACGCCCAGATCAACCACGGCGAGACCGAGGGAGAGAAGTTGCAGTCCACTCTGAAGGATCGGGCGGAAAAGGGGATGCATACCTCGGTGATCGGCGTCGGCGTGGATTTCAACGCGGAGTTGATCGACCAGCTCACGGCCGTCCGCGGCGCGAACTACTACAGTGTCTACTCTGCCGACCAGTTCGAACAGCGCCTCGTCGAGGAGTTCGAATACATGGTGACGCCGCTGGTCTACGATCTCTCCCTGGAGTTGAACGCGGAGGGCTACGAGATCAAACAGGTGTACGGCTCGACAGCAGCGGAGGAGGCCACGGGCGAGCTAATGTACGTCAACACACTGTTTCCCTCGCCATCCGAGGGCGACAAGGCCAAAGGCGGCGTCGTACTCGTCGAAGTCGAACAGACCGGAAGCTCGGATGGGGAGATGGAGCTGGTCGCCTCCTGGGAGCGCCGGAGTGGGCTCTCCGAGTCCACGACGGAGCAGATCACGTTCCCGGAAGAGAAGCAGTGGGGCAACACCGCCATCCGGAAGGCGGTTCTGCTTGCACGCTATGCTGACGTGCTGAAAGAGTGGACCGTCACCGAGCGACCGCTCCCCGAAGCAGAGGTCTACCCAGAGCGGTCGGAGTCGGGCGAGGAGATGGGTGTCGAGCCGCCAGCCGCCGAACTCACACAGTGGGAACTCCAGTCCAAGCCGCTCCGCCTCTCCCCGGAGATGGCAGACCGACTCGCGCAGTTCCGTAGCCACTTCGAACGCGAAGCCGACGCCATCGGTGACGAGACACTGGACCAGGAGCTGGAACTGCTGGACGAAATCCTGGCTGCCGAGTAGTTGGGACGCCACAAGACCTGCAACCGGCTGTCGCATCGGCAGCGGTTTCCGTGGGATGCAAAGAGCGACACTGACCGACCCCCCAGTTCTTTCCCGAAGAGCAGTTTAGAGGAGGTATGGAGCTGCAACGACTCGCCGGACTCACACTGGCTGTCGCCGGGCTGGTCGGCTACGTCGCCGGGATTTACACCGCCTATCCCGGCCGATCGTTTTCGATCACGGCTGTCATGGTCGGGATCACACTCGCCGCGATCAGTCGAGAGCGGGCATCAGAGGCGGTCGTATGAGCCTCACAGCCACGGTCTACACGACCGACGGGATCGAGCGCCACCAGGATCTCGCTGTCGCGACGACATCGGGGGAGAGCTGGGGGCAGAGCCGGGACGACGAGTCGACCGAACTGCAAACTCTCAGAGATCGCTTCGAGATCCACCAGCTCGCAATCGAGGACATCGTCGGCGAGCAGACACGCCCGAAAACAGAGGAGTACGAGACACACACCTTCGTCCTGATGAAGACCACGGAGCTGAGCCAGCGCGAGGAGATCGAGTTCAAAAAGGAAGTTCGGACACACCCTGTCGGCTTCTTCATCGGCGAGGACTGGCTCGTGACACTCTCGCCGACAGACGTCGAGGTCGTCGATTCCACGCCGACGACGTGGGCAGCCCACGAGGAGCGGATACTGGAACGCGGCACCGACTTTCTCGCCTATCGGCTCATCGACGCCATCGTCGACGACTACTTCGCCGTCCTCGACGAGATCGAAGACAATATCGAAACCGTCGAGGAGCGCGTCCTCGCCGACCCCGATCCGCACATGCTGGAAGATCTGAACGACGTCCGGCGTGATCTACTCGCCTTCCGGAAGGTTGCCTGGCCCGCCCGCGAATCGATCTCCTATCTCTCCCGGGGCGATATCCCACAGGTCGCCGACGAGAACGAGAAATACTTCCGGGACGTCTACGACCACCTCGTCCAGGTCGTCGACCTGATCGAGACCTACCGCGATCTGACGGGTGGCTCGCGGGATATCTACCTGAACGCGGTCTCCCAGTCGACGAACGAGGTGATGAAAACGCTGACCGTGGTCGCGACGATATTCATTCCACTGACGTTCATCGCCGGCGTCTACGGGATGAACTTCGCCGACACACCGTTTGCCATGCCCGAGCTGTCCTGGACGTACGGCTACCCGGCGACGCTGGTCGGAATGGCGCTCGTCGGGGGGATCATGCTACTCCATTTCCGCCGGCAGGACTGGCTCTAGTCCGCGTAGACGACGACTTCACCCGAAGCGTGCACTGTGATCGGATAGCCGGCGAATTGGAACGAGACCGAGCCCGCTACCTGCCTGTTTCCGGCAGTGTGCGTGAATACCGCTTCGAGTGCATCGGGGTCGATGTGATCGTACAGCGGCGGAAGCTCGACCAGATCAGCATCCGTTACCTCGGCAACCGCTTCGAGAACGGTCATATTCACGTCGGTATCCCCGTCCCAGTCGTGGTGAAGCCGGCAGGCCACCTGTGGCTCCGGCACAGTTGTTGTCATAAGTAGAGTGAATAGACACCACATCTTTACCGTGACTGGTACGCATCAGGTGCTGGCACGGCTGCCCTTCTAGACATCTAGATATCACTCAGACCGAATCGAGGACGGCGGAGAGGACTTTCCGTTCGGCGGCCCGGAGGTGGTGTGAGAACGTCGACGAGGCGATATCGCGCGTGGCTGCCAGTTCTTCGCGCGTGCTCGTCCGTGGCCACTCGTAGAACCCACCGTACAGTGCCGTCTGGAGTGCATCGAACTGTTTCTCGGTGAGATCCTCGAGGAGTCGGTCACGGAACGTACTCTGCGTATCGACCGGGTCGGTCCCGTCACGCCGCGCCTGGAGCTCTGTCTGGGGGTAGTCGGCCTGGACTGCTTCGACGACCGGCCGGACCGCCCCGGAGAGCACCGTCGAGACAGTCGTCACCTCGTTTTCGACCGACAGCGACCGGAGCCGGACCCCGTTGGCCCGCAGGCTCCGAACGAGCCGTGGCGTTTCGAGGGTGATCTGGTACAGCGCCGTCTCCTCGGTGCCAGTCAGCCGCTGGCTGTCGACGACGAACGTGAGTTCGGCAAGCGCCGTGTCGACTGCGTCCTCCGGTCGCTGTGGAAAGCGCACGAAGGTTCGAATCGTCCCGGACTCGCCGGCGATCGCACCGGCAAGTTCGATATCGACCCCCAGCGCTGTCGCGAGCTGGTTCGAGAACAGCCGCTCGTCGGAGATCAGCAGCTCGATTTCGGTGCGTCTGCCGTCGTCGAGTGTTTCGCCGTCGTTCAGATTCGCCACGGCGTAGCCGATCGCGTCACCGAGTTCGCCGAGGACGGCCTGTTCGCGCTCGTCGAAGAGATCCGGGGCCGTTCCGTGGATCACCAGCACGCTCTCGACGTGGTCTCGCACGACGATCGGAACGACAGCGACGGAGCGATAGGCCTGGTTGAGCACGTCACGACGGTGAGGTTTCCACATCGGCTGTTCGAGAATACGCTGGGCAACCTGGACAGTGCCGTCGCGCATGGCAGTTTCGACCATCTCGGTGAGTGGTGCTATCCCGTCGCCGGAGCCCAGATACTCCGCGTACTCCGGATCCAGCTCGGCCCACTGACGGAGTTCGGGCTGTCCGGTCGACTCGTCCCGGTCGCCGATCCAGGCAAACGAGTACTCGGTCCCGGTCGCGATTTGCTCACAGACACGCTGCTCGATCTCACTCCGGGACGTCGACTGGATGACCGCCGCCGTCGTCTCGCGGATGATCGTATTCAGCCGGTTTAGCTGTTCGAACTGTTCGTTCTGTCGCTGTAGCGCCCGGTCGCGCTCGCGGAGTCGCTGTTCACGGTCGGCCCGGTCCAGGGCAGCATCCAGCGTTTCCTGGATCAGGTGGGCGGCTTCCCGCTTCGTCGCCGAAAGCGTCGAGGGGGTCGCCGTACCGGTCAGGAGCACCCCGTGGTTACCGATCGGGAGGACGAAGGCCGACTGAAGCGGGAGATCGGCCGGCTGGCCGTCGTAATCGGTGCGCTCCGGGAAAAACACCGGCTCACCCTCGACGAACGCGGACCAGAGGTAGCCGCTGTCTCTGGTCACAGCGGCTGGTTCGTCGAGTGCAGCATCGATGGCCGCGGACCACTCAAGCGGAACGAGACTGTCGGTGCCGTCGAACCGGTACATCACAGTCCCGTCGAAGCCGAGCAACTCGTCCATCGTCTCGGCAGCGATCCCCGCGATCGCCTCCCGGTTTTCCGTTCGAGCCATCGCCTGCGTCCGTTCGTGAAGCATCTTCAGTGTCTGTGCTTCCTGATACCGTTCGGTGATGTCCTTGATAATAGCCAGCACGCCCCACTCCTCACTGTCGGCGACCGACAGCGGTGCCGCGTTGATCGAGAGCCAGCGCTGCTGGCCGAAGCCATTCTCGATCCCGTGTTCGACGTTGTACACTGGCTCGCCAGTTTCGATCACCTGTGCGAACGGAAGCTGTTCGTCCGGAATCGGTTCGCCGTTCTCGTCGACGATTTCCCACGCCGGTTGGTCGTAGGTCCGGCCGGCAATTTCGGACGCTTCGAGTTCAAAGATCTCTTCGGCACGGTCGTTGGCCCGCTGGATGGTCCCATCCGAATCGAGGATCGTGATCCCGACGGGACTGGTGTCGAGAACTTTTTCGAACTGCTGGCGTTCTCTCCGGAGTTCACGTTCGCGCTCGGTCCGTTCGTGGTTCCGGAGTGCCCGATGGACGATGTCGGCAACGTCGCTCGCGAACTCGATCTCGTCGTCGGTCCACTCCCGGGGCCCGCCGAGGTGTTCGTGACAGATCACGCCGACGACCGCTCCCTCGGAGCGGAGTGTCCCGTCGAGCAAGGCACCGACATCGTGGGTTTCGAGGAAGTCGGTTAGCTCGGCCGTGCGGGGGTCAGATCGTGCGTCGACCGCGTCGATCGCCCGGTGTGTTTCGAGCGCTTCGAAGTAGGCGGGGTACTCCGAAGTCGCTAGCTCTATGCCATCCGTGTGGTCACCGCTCTCCCGGTCGTAGTTGTCGACACAGGTGAGCTGTTCGTCATTCTCCTCGGCCAACCAGACGTTGACACGGTCGACGTCGAGAACAGCTGCCGCAGTCTCGGTTATCCGCTGTAACGCCCGGTCGAGATCACCGTTCGTTACCGCCTCGTCGGTCGCGAGATCGACCAGCGTCTGTTGCTGACGCCGTCTGCGCTGACGGCGGTTGTACTCTTCTGTGATATCGGTCGCGAAACCGGCGATCCGCACGACCGTTCCGGAGTCGTCGACGATCGGCTCACCGCGGACACGCATCCGCCGTTGATACCCCTCGGCTTCGTTGACACAGACCTCGACATCGGTCGGCTCGCCTGCAGAGAGCCTCGCCATCGTCTCCCGAACGAGTTCACGGTCGTCGGGATGGATCGCCTGCAGGAAGTCGGTCGGATCGTCAGCGAGATTCCTGGTCGGCCGTCCAAGGACCGCCTCGTAGGCGGAACTGGCAAACAGGGCTTCACTCCAGTCGCCGGTGAAGACGTAAAACAGGCGGTTCGTTTCTTCCGCGAGTTCCAGCATCCGCTGTTCGGCGCGATTGCTCCGGTACTGCCGGACAGCTGTCTGGATCCGATCGACGAGCAGCTCGGACGGGTCGGCGGCAGCGTCTGTCGAGACGTAATCTGTCACGCCGGCAGTGATCGCGGCGCTTGCGACTGCCTCTGAGCCGCTGTCGGTTACCAGCATAAACGGCAGGTCGGGATCGATCTGGCGGACAGCCTCGAGGAACTCGACACCGTTTGTGTCCGGCAGTTCGTAGGCCGAAAGAACACAGTCGAACTCCCCACGGTCGACGTGTTCGAGGCCGGCACTGGCAGTCGAGACCGTCTCGACGGTGAGTTGCTCGCCGGTTCGTTGTAGATCGCTCACGATCGAATCGGTGAAACCGCCATCGACGAAGAGAACGTGTACATCGGTGCCCGAATCGGCGGGCTGTACTGATCTAGTTGTCATGATAACACTCGACTGGTACGGACGTCCCCACTAGCCACAAACACGGATCGACTCCAGCGAAACGGACGAGCACGCAACTGTCGTTCGAGTCCGTTCACGAGTTTCGTTAAAATAGACAGGAGCCCAGGCCATAAATAATCATTGCGACAGCATGTGAGAGACACCATGTGGCTGCCCGACCCACGACCGTCTGGGGAGACAGCCGCCGACTGTGAAACCCACGCTGTCGCCCACATATTGGAAGTCTAACAGATCGAAAAATGGATAGGCTGGTCGGGCAAACAGTTAGATACAATGTCATTTCTAGCCATCTGGGAGTCCGTCGAGAACGCGGACTGGATGCACCTCTCCGAGGACGAGGAGGTGCTGTGGACGGGTCGCCCGTCGTTGCATACGATTCTGGTTGCCATGGTCGGCGGGGTACTCGTCGCGATCGTGGGGATCGCAGCGACCGTCTTGCTGAGCCGGGCGATCGAGAGTCGGAACCTCCCCGCGCTGCTTGGCTACCTGCCACTCGTTCTCACAGTTGCGGGCATCGTCTGGGCCGCGATCGCCTACCTCAACTGGGTGCGCCTCCTGTACGTGATCACCAGTTCGGAGATCTACGTCAAGTACGGACTCCTCTCCCGGGATGTGACACAGATCAGGCTCAGCCGGATCCAGAACACCACCTTCGAGCAGTCGATCCTCCAGCGGTTGCTGGGATACGGTGACGTCCGGATCTACACGGCGGGCAGTGGAACCGAGGACCTCCTCTTCGACGACGTCCCGGATCCCGAGACGGTCACACAGTTGTTGTCGGACGTGATGGGATCGGAGAACACGAACGAACGACGCCAACAGGATCCGTTACAATGAGACTGCATGTCCCATGCCCGACACTGTTCACGGCATCGCTGGCCGCTGTACGACCGTCTTCGACGGCACCCGCGAACAGGAACAACACGGGGAGATGCTCGTGCTGGTCATACTGCCGGCTGTAAATTCGTAAAGATATGTGCCACCCCGGGGTGGCGCAATTCTTCAGTTTCTTACAGCCGGCAGTATCAACCCCGACGAGACTGATGACTACTGGTGGATCTCCGACCGTCTCTGGAGATGCAGTCGGAGTCGAGAATGAGCCGGTGCAAGGACGGAGCGTCAGTACCATGCACAGCAGGCGTCAACCGGTTTGCTACTGGATGCTGCTGGCTACATCACCGATACCGGAGAATACGAAGCGGGTCCCATCATCGACTTCCACACGCCCCTCCCATCCATGGCCCGAAACCACCCGCTCGACCATCAGTAGTCCGAGACCGATCTGGCCAGTTTCGAGTTCCCCGCCGAACAACGAATCAGCAATGTCGGCTGGACGCTCCGGGCCGTCGTTGGCGACGCTGAATCCGTCCTCGGTGCCACGGACTATGACGGTGACATCAGCACCACAGTGCTCCTGGACATTCCGGAACAGGTTCTCGAACAACTGCTGAAGCCGGGACCTGTCGGCGGAGAGTTCACGATTATCCTCCACGACAAGGGTGGCGTTTGACGGGTCGACTGTCTCCCAGGCAGTCCGGGCGAGCGGACCGAGGTCGACCGATTCTCGCTGGCCGACATCACCCCCTTCTCTGGCTAGTGCGAGTGTTTTCGTGATGAGTTCTTCCATCCGGTCGAGCGATTCGAGAGCTGTCTGGAGATGCGACGCTTCGGGATCAGACACAGTCTCGGAGACGAGTTCAGTGTACCCACGAGCAGCTGTCAGTGGATTTCGCAAGTCGTGTGCGAGGACCCAGCGAACTCGTCCAGTCGCTCGTTTTGCGCATCGAGCGCCGTGTCGTGTTTTTCGCGTTCGAGTTCGTACTCACCCACCGGGTCAGAAGGCGGACGGACCGCTTCTCGTCTTCGTCGAACTCCCTCTCACGGGGCTGTTCTCCGGAGTAGCAGAGTGTGGCATATACCTCACCATCGACCAGCAAAGGCGCACCAAATAACACTGCAGATTGGTTGTGTCACGCGCAATGTCGTCGCTGTACGCTGACGCACCTGCATCTGAGACTGCGAGGATGTCCTGATCATCGACGACGTGTCGACACCAGGTCGTCTCCAGATCGTGTACGGTACGAGACTCGTACGCGCCGTGTTCAATCGTGGAGTCGATCACTTCGTAGTCGCCACCGGCAGTGTACGAGAGGACACCATACTGAACGCCCAGCCTGTCACGTCCAACCGCAATCGCACGCGCAACTTTTTCCTCCAGAGGTACCGATGGATCCGCACCAAGTTCGTAGAGGTCCTGAAAATAGTTTGTCGCCTCGGAGGTAGGAATGAAATAACTGTAGTGGGGCGAAGGTAAAAGAAATTAGTCCTCCTCTGTTTTGAAGCCAGTTCGTTCCATCGCACCCCACGTCTCGACGCCTTTCAGATACTCTACGAGTCCCTGCCACGCGACAACCGTTTTCCACTGACGGTAGCCGAAGTTCTCGAGAACCCCGTACCACAGCAGTCGAAGAATCTGCCACGGACTGTCGTACCGGTTGAAACTCCAGACCTCGCTGAACACACCGAACCAGGAGAGGAAGACACCGAAGCCGGTCGTCAACACGAAGAAAATGAAGAAAAACTCCACACTCAGGAGACCGAAATACCACGCCAGGGGGAGAATGATGTAGCCGAGTCCTTCGATGAGTGGACCCAGGGTTTCGGCTGCGACGAAGAGAGGAAAGACAATGCTCCCGACGCGTCCGTACTTTCGGTTGAACAGCATCCGGCGGTTCGTAACCACGGTCTCGACCATCCCGCGGTACCAGCGTCGCCGCTGGCGTCCGAGCATGCGACGAGTCGACGGCACTTCGGTCCACGCGACCGGTTCGGGCACGAAGTCGACGCTGTACTCACGACCTACGTCGGTCAGATACCGGTGGAGGCGGACGACGATATCGAAATCCTCCGTGATCGTGTCGTGGCGGTAGCCGCCGATTTCCTGAACGACGTCGGTCCGGAACAGTCCGAACGCCCCCGAAATGAGGATGAGCCCGTTGATCCGGTTGAGCCCCAGCCGTCCGGAGTAAAATGCACGGAGGTACTCCATCACCTGCAGTCCCGGGAGGCCGGTTTTGGGGAGTGCAACCGACTTCACGTTGCCACCCTCGATCGTACACTCGTTTGCGATCCGGATGACCCCACCCGAGGCGACAGCTGTCTTCGGGTGTTCGAGAAACGGTCGCACGAGCTGGAGCAAGGCGTTGCGGTCGATGATCGTATCCGAATCGACGGCACAGAATAGTTCCATCTCGGTCAACCAGATGCCCGCGTTGAGTGCGTCACTCTTGCCACCGTTTTCTTTGTCCACGACGAGCAGTTCCTCGTATCTCGTCGAGCGATACACACCGTGAATCTGTTCTGCTGGCACGTCGATGGGGATGTCGGCATCGATACGTTCGAGGTCGAAGTTCTCGACGAGTCGTTCGAGTGTGTCGTCCGTCGACCCATCGTTGACGACGACGATCTCGACCTCCGGATAGTTCAGCGATAGCATCGACTGCACACTCTCGACGATCGTCGCAGCCTCGTTGTACGCCGGCACGACGACCCCGATGCCGGGGTAGAACGGACTCGCAAACTGCCGGAACGGGGGGTCCCAGCGTGACTCCCGGACATCGTCCCGGAGTTCGAGTAACGCCAGGACGTGGATGAAGAGATAGTAGATGTTGACGAGAATGTAGTAGCTGACGACGAAGAGTCCAAACGCAAAAAACGTCTGTGTGAACAGGTGTGTGAGCGTGTTCATATTACGTGTTCATTGTCTCGTTGCGTGCCGCTCGGTCGTAGGCCACATGTTCCTGGCTCCAGGCCCAGGCGCCGCCGAGCGTCCTGTGCGTGCGATCCAGCAACTCGTCTTCGTGTTCGACCAGTGCGTTCGTCCCGGTGAGACGTGCACGGTCGTTCTCCTCGAATTCGAGTGCTGCGGTGAGTTTCGACAGCGCCTGGTCGTCTCCCCACCGGGCAAGCATCTCGTAGACGGCGCTGCGGACCCGCGGTGAGGGATCAGTGAGCAGTCGGTCGGTATAGCGTCCCGCTCGAAGGTCGTCCCGCCAGCCGATATTTTTCAACGCCCCCGCGGCGGACTCCCGAACCACCTCGTCGTCGTGTTCGAGCATCGCCGTCAGCCATGAGATGTCCTCTTCTGTGACGTTCGTCCCGACGTGTTCACAGACGGTCAACACCTGCACGAGCAGCGACTGTGACCATGCGTCGTAGTGTGTTGCTGCCATCTGGAACAGCGCCTGTGGATCTTCGGTCGCGATTCGGTAGAGCGTGTCCTGCCCGAACACAGTGAACTGGGTAGTCGCATCGTCGAGGAGGATCGAAATACCCTCGACAGCTGTATCGAGGTCGTCACTCTCCCATCGCAGGCGTGCCACAGCGGCGCGTTCCCGCGGTGTTCGTGGTTCGAAATCTGTCGCGTGTAGCGACTCTGGGTCCGCCAGCAGCGTGAGCCAGGTCAGTGCAGCCAGGCGTGTGTACTCCTCACGTTTGCCAAGCTGTCGTTTCGAATGCTCGGGAATACCCAGTTCCCGGCCAAGTTCCTGCAGTTGATCGACGTCTTGTCCGTCGAGTTCGCGGATGTACTCGTCGAGTAACGATTCGACGACATCGCGCTCGACACTCGACAGCGACGACACCCACGGCCGCCACTCGGCATCCGGGTCGAACATCCGTTCGAGGAGTTCGTCCTGGAGGTCGTCCCGGACCTGATCGCGGCGGGTATCCTGCACCGAGCGATAGATCGACCAGATAGTGGTGAGCCAGAACATCACGACGAGGGCTAGACCGACGACCAGCGCGAGGAGGACGAGAACGACGACGAGCGGGACAGTGTAGCCGAACGCGGAGATACTACTTGCCATCAGTGTCCCCTGCTCTGGTTACGCATTCAGAGACCTCTGGACGCGTGCCAGCAGTTCAGAGGCACGAAATGGCTTCGTAATGTAGTCGTCTGCGCCGCTTTCGAACCCTTCCGTCAGGTGTTCTTCCCGCCCGCGCGAGGTGAGGAAAATAACGGGTAGATCAGGATCAACAGCCAGTTCGCCGTTCCGGATCATACGGAGCAGTCGTGTACCGTCAAGCCTGGGCATCATCACGTCGAGGACCGCTAGCTGAGGTGTGTACCCCTCGTTCAGGAGGTCGGCTGCTTCACGGCCGTCCTCGCAGACCCGGAGCGAATAGCCGGCACTCTCTAGTCGGTGAGTGAGGAGATTTCGGATTGGCTCGTCGTCGTCGGCAACGAGTATGTCTCCGCTCATCTATATCATTACCAGGAACTCCTAAAGTATAAGCAATAGTATTTTAAAGTAGATCTATTTTTGTTAGCTTTACTATTGTAAATGTATCACCTTTATCCAATCAATTGGTCGACCCCACAGATGTGTTTAAATATGATTACAAGACCAGCACATGCCAGACACAGCCCACGTCATCGCTGGCCGCTGTACGACCGTCTTCGAAGGCACTCGCCAACAGTACGGCGATGTAATTGTATTGATAAAGCCTAGTAGATCCCATCCAGACACCCTGACCAAATATTTAGGTACTACTGCGTGTAGTACTACACATGAGCACAGAGAACGAACCCGAGGGCAAGACGACCCGTCTCACACGGAAGGGACAGGTAACCATCCCGAAGGAACTGCGCGAGGAATTCGGTCTCGAAGAGGGAGACGAACTGCTCTGGCAAAAGACCGAGAAGGGTATCACAGTCAGGAAGACGACTCGTTCGGCTGGGCGTGGGATGCTCGTCGACGATGATGTCCCAGCGGAGAAACGAGAGGAGATGGCCGAGGAGCTGGAGGCAGAAATCCGTACGAACAGGGAAACAGAGTGGACGCCTGAATGACGCGGTATACTGTCGATGGCGTGGCGATGGCCCGCTATCTCGTCGACCGTCTGCCGCCAGCCGCAGATGACGTGTTTGAACGGGCCGAGGAGGGGATCGATGTACTCGAAGCACCCACAGTCACGGTGAGTGAGGCAATCTGGACAGCGGTCAACAAAAGAGTGATTGCGGATGTCGAAGTCGACACGACACCGAACGCAGTTCTGCGAGGGCTCGTCAACGATGGGCCGGTACAGATTGCACAGACAGACGAGCAGGATTTGGCAGTCTACGGGAGCCTCATCGATCACCATACGCTCCATGACGCACTGATTATTGCAAACCACCGTGTGCGGGGAACTGAAGCAATTGTCACGAGTGACGACGGGTTCGCTGCTGAGAAAACAATCTGGCAGTAGAGCCGATCGTTTATATCAGATCACGGGACCACTCGGCGTATGCCCGACTCAGCCCACGTCATCGCTGGCCGCTGCACGACAGTCTTCGAAGGCACCCGCGAACAGGAACAACACGGCGACATGCTCGTGCTCGTCAAGCCCGACAAGACTAGCTGACTACTAGTAGATCGTTCATGACAGTACCACTGAATATAGATGTTGGTGTAGCACACCAACAACAAGAGCTATGTTATGTTGGTCCATTAGACCAACATGGGACGTAACGATGGGATCGACGGTCATCTACAGAGACACAGACGTCTACGAAGATGGGTCTCGGTACGAGATGATTATGACCAAGATTCCAGAAAGCGACGAGTACCCGAAAGGAATCAAATACCGCTTCCAGTACATGGCTGACGATGGTCAAACACTGTTGCGGTTCGATAACTTCCCGGATCATCCGGGTGTGGATCGCCACCACTACCACACATCTGACGGTGTCTACGATGACATCGAGTACACTGGCCCGAAAGAACACGTCCAGAAGTTCTACGAACAGATGGATGCGCTTCGCAGCGGTGATCAATTATGACCGACAAACCAACGCAAACCAACCACGGCAGCAACAGTGCCGACCCCGATGAGGAAGGAGTCGTAATAGATGAAACAGAGGCAGGCTTTCTCGAAGACCGTGCCGCGGACGAGTACCCGTCGGTGCTACAAATTACTTCCGAGTCCGGAGAGAAACACCGTAAAGATGCTCTCGATCGACTGGATCGCTGGGAGGCAGGCGAAGACGTTCCACACGTCATAAACTTCCAGAATCCGAGTGACCTCCGAGCGCTACTGACCGACCGTCGCGTCGAACTCCTTCGGAGTATTATGGCTGCGAAGCCGGACAGTATCCGCCAACTGGCCAGCCGTCTCGACCGTGATGTCAAGACCGTTCACGACGACCTCGGAGTCCTCGCAGAGTACGATATTATCCACTACGAACAGGACGGGCGTGCAAAACGCCCGTTCGTTCCGTACGACAGTATCGAGGTCAGTCTCGAAATTTCGACGCCACAGCCAGCTGATGATACTATCTCTGCCTGAGCCTGGTCCTGATCTTTATATCGGATCACGCGACCAGTCCGGGCTATGCCCGAACCAGCCCACGTCATCGCTGGCCGCTGTACGACCGTCTTCAAGGGAACGCGCGAGCAGGAACAGCACGGCGACATGCTCGTTCTGGTCAAGCCCGACAGCACAGTACTCGTCCACGACGCCGACGGCTACCAGCCCGTAGCGTGGCTGACCCGCCCGGAGTCCGTCACCGTAACGGGGGACACCGTCGCCGCACGCGATGGCGACCAGTCCTTGCGGGTGACCGTCCACGACGCGCACGCTCGCGAACAGTACCCACTCGGCGAGGCGGGCGTTCCGGTCGGGGAGTGCCCGGACTGTGAGCGTTCGATCGTCCGCTCGCGCGGGACACTCTCCTGTCCGGACTGCGACACCGAGCATCCGATTCCCTCCAGCGCGACAGTGCTCGACGAGTACTGTCCGGACTGTGGACTGCCCCAGGTTCGTGTCCAGCGGGGCTGTTCGTTCGTTCTCTGTCCATCCTGTGACTCGCTGACCGAGCGGGTCCGGGCAGCCTTCGACCGGGAGTGGGACTGTCCCGATTGTGACGGTAAGCTGCGGGTCCTGTATCGTGGTGGCTTGCTGCTCGGCTGTGACGAGTACCCCGACTGCGAGACAGCTTACTCCTTCCCCAGCGGGAGCCACGAGGGAGAGTGTGACTGTGGACTCCCGGTGTTCGAGACTGCAAGTGGGCTGCGATGTCTGGATTCGGACTGTGAGATTGAGGTTGACGAGGCGGTGGCGAGATGATGGCCATTTTTGCATACTCAAATTCGATGGGAAGAATCTGAAACAGCAAGAAAGCCCCGGCTGGCTCCAGTTGGGGGACTCGCTGCGCGCTCCCTTCGGTCGCGTGCTAGCGTCGTCCGCCTTCCCGGAGCCAGCCGCCCCTTTCAGTCCCACCCGTATCGGCTGGCCGACCGAGCTATGTGGGTGGGACTGAAAGGGGCCGACTGCTCGATCCTTCCCGGACGAAGTAAGCACCGCAGCGTAGCGAGGAGCGCAACGAGTCCCAGATGGTCGAGCAGTCGGGGGCTTTCTTGCTGTTTCAGGCGATAGTCTTCGATTCATTGTTTCGTAGGGATTTCGAGCTGTCATTGCTCCCTCGCGATTGCCACACTCAATACAATCCACTCCACAACTGAAGGTGGCAGGTATTTTAGGCTCGGAACGCAGACGGTTGGGTATGGATTACGAGCCACAGGAAATCGAGCCGCGCTGGCGACAGCGCTGGGCCGAGGAAGGCCGCTACGAGGCCGATCCCGGCGACGAGGAGGCGACGTTCATCACCGTCCCCTATCCCTATCCGAGCGGTGGAATGCATCTTGGACACGCGCGCACGTACACGGTCCCCGACGTCTACGCCCGCTACCGACGACTGCAGGGCGACAACGTCCTCTTCCCGATCGGCTGGCACGTCACCGGCACGCCGATCGTCGGTGCCGTCGAGCGACTCAAAAAAGGCGAACAGGCACAGCTCGACAGCCTCCAGAACGCCTTCGGCGTCCCCGAATCCGATCTCAAAGACCTGGAGACACCGATGGGTTTCGCCCGATACTTCATCGAAGAGGCCGACGCGAGCTACAAACGAGGGATGAACTCCCTGGGTCTCTCGATCGACTGGCGCCGGGAGTTCACTACCAACGACGACCGCTACTCGCAGTTTATCACCTGGCAGTACGAATCCCTGAAAGACCGCGGACTGCTCGAAAAGGGCCTCCACCCGGTCAAATACTGCACCGAACAGGAAAACCCCGTCACCACGCACGACCTGCTCGAAGGCGAGGACGTCGAGTACCAGGAGTACTCGCTGATCCGGTTTTCGAACGAGGATGTGATCTTCCCGATGGCGACGCTCCGACCGGAGACCGTCCGGGGCGTGACGAACGCATTCGTCAACACGGAGGCGACCTACGTCGAGGCGACCGTCGACGACGAGAGCTGGATTGTCAGCGAGGAAGCCGCGGAGAAACTCGGACTGCAGGACCACGAGGTAACTGTCGAGCGGACGTTCACCGGCGAAGAGATCGTCGGAACCACCGTCGAAAATCCGGTCACCGGCGAAGAGATCATCATTCTTCCCGCGGAGTTCGTCGATCCGGATTCGGCGACCGGTGTCGTGATGTCCGTGCCGGCGCACTCGCCGGACGACTACGTCGCCCTCCAGGAGGCGAAAGACCGCGCCGACGAACTCGAACCCTACGGAATCGATCCCGAGGCAGTCCGGAGTATCGAGCCGGTGCCGATTCTCTCGATCGAAGGCTACGGCGAGATTCCAGCCCAGTCTGCAGTCGAAGATGCGGGGATCGAATCCAGCGACGACCCCGAACTCGCCGAGGTCACCAAGGAACTGTACAACGACGAGTTCCACAAAGGGAAACTTTCGGAGAGCTACGGCGAGTTCGGCGGCGAGGTTATCGCCGACATCCGCGACGAGTTGCGCGAGCACTTCCAGTCCGAAGGGGCCTTCGGCCTGATGTACGACTTCCCGGAGCCCGTCATTTCGCGTGCGGGCGGGAAGGTCGTCGTCGCCTTCCAGGACACCTGGTTCCTGCGGTACAACGACGAGGAGTGGAAGGCAAAAGCCAGCCGTGCCGTCGAGAACCTGGAGTGTATCCCGGACAACACCCGCGAGCAGTACACCCACACGATCGACTGGCTCGAAGAGTGGCCCTGCATCCGAAACTACGGGCTGGGGACGAAGCTACCCTGGGACGACGACTTCGTCATCGAGCCCCTGTCGGATTCGACGATCTACATGTCCTACTACACGGTCGCCCACCTCATCGACGACATCCCCGTCGAAGAGCTCGACCGGCGGTTTTTCGATACGCTCTTCTACGGAGCCGACGCCGTCGAGAACGGCGACGTGCCGGGTGTCGAGGAGAGCCGCGAGCCAGTCGAGCGGGCGCTCGAACTCCGCGAGGAGTGGGAGTACTGGTATCCCGTCGACGTCCGCATCTCGGCCAACGACCTCATCCAGAACCATCTCACCTTTTTCCTCTTCCACCACGCCGAACTGTTCGACGAGTCGAACTGGCCCGAGGGGATCACCATCATGGGGATGGGCCTGCTGGAAGGCGAGAAGATGTCCTCCTCGAAGGGTCACGTCGTTTTGCCCGGCGAGGCGATCGAGGAGTACGGCGCCGACACCGTCCGGTTTTTCCTGCTGAACTCGGCGGAGCCGTGGCAGGATTTCGACTGGCGGGGCGATCTCGTCGGCAACACCCGCGACCAGCTCCAGCGCTTCTGGAACCGCGCCCAGGAGACCATCGAAGCCGACATTCCCGAGGACGCCAGCGAGGAACTCGAACACATCGACGAGTGGCTGCTGTCGAACCTCCAGACCACCATCGCGGAGACCACAGACGCTCTCGATCGCTACGAGAGCCGGACGGCCAGTCAGACCGCCTTCTACCAGTTCGAGGAACAGCTCAAGTGGTACCGGCGCCGGGCCGATCTCGACCGGCCGGGCGCGAAGTGGACACTCCGTGAGGTCCTGCGGACCCGACTCCGCCTGCTCGCGCCCTTCGTCCCATTCATGGCGAACGAACTCTACGAGCAGCTGACCGGCGAGCCGGCAGAAGAAGCAGCCTGGCCCGAACCCGATCCAGCCTTCGAGTCACCACTGGTCGAAGTCCGAGAATCGCTCGTCGACAGCACGACCGAGGATATCCACGACATTATCGACGTGACCGGCACCGACCCCGAGACGGTGCGGATCTACGTCGCACCGGCGTGGAAACACGACGTCTTCGAGACGGTCCGCGAGACCGGACCCGACGTCGGTGCGGTGATGGGGAAGGTGATGCAGGACGAACAGCTCCGGGAGAAAGGTGACGCGGTCAACGACCTCGTGCAGGATCTCGTCGAATACGTCCGCGAGCGCGACGACGAGACGCTCGCCGCGCTCGGTGATGTCGACGAGCAGGCAGTCTACGAGTCGGCAACCGGATTCTTCGAGCGCGAGTTCGACGCCGCCGTCGATGTCTACGATGCCGGCGGTGATATCGAGGACCCAGCGGGCAAGGCCGACCAGGCGGTACCGTTCCGCCCGGCGATCCACATCGAGTAGGACAGTCCCATCGCTGACCGGGTCGTTTTTACTCGCCGCTGTAGTAGCCGCCCGTATGAGTATGCAGGCACTCACGCTTGGGCCGGCAGGGACCTACTCCCACCGGGCTGCGAGCGCCGTCGCCGAGGACGAGGCGATCCACTTCACCGAATCGGTGACGTCGATCATCGAATCCGTCGCAGAGGGCTCCTACGACCGCGGTGTCGTCCCGGTCGAGAACAGCATCGAAGGCTCCGTCACCGAATCGCTCGACGCGCTCGCGGAGCACGACGTCGCCGTCGTCAAGGAGATAATCACGCCGATCCGTCACGCACTCATCGCACAGGGAGACAGTTTCGACGTGGTGGCGAGTCACGCACAGGCGCTCGCGCAGTGTCGTGACTATCTGGAGGAGAACTACCCGAACGCCGAACTCGAAGCCGTCGCGAGCACTGCCCGCGGCGTCCAGCGCGCACGCGACGATCCATCGGTCGCCGCGATCGGTCACCCGGCCAACGCCGACGACGGCGAGTCGCTGCAGGTGCTGGCCGAGGATATCCAGGACCGTAGCTCCAATGCGACCCGCTTTCTCGTCGTCGCACCACCGGAGGCACGGAGCGAGGCCGGCAGCAAAACTTCCTTCATCGTCTATCCGAACGCCGACTACCCCGGCCTGCTGCTCGAACTGCTCGAACCATTCGCCGACCGGGATATCAACCTCACGCGGGTCGAATCCCGACCCAGCGGCGAACGCCTCGGAGATTACGTCTTCCACATCGACATCGCCGCCGGCCTGTACGAAGACCGAACGCAGGCCGCACTCGACGTGATCGAAGCGATCGCCGAGGATGGCTGGGTCCGCCGGCTCGGCTCCTACGACAGCGAAACGGTGCTGTACTAGCTGGCTCGGTGCAGTCGAACGACGACGACGGCACCGCGTGGCTCGTTTTCCTGAAACTCGACTGTCCCACCCATCGCAGAGGTGAGCCAGTAGATAAGCCACAGGCCGAGACTGCTCCCGTGCTGGAGTTTCGTCTCCCGCCCCTGGGTGATGATCCGGCGCTCGGTTGGCGGGATACCGGGCCCGTCGTCCGCGACACGGAGCGTGGCAGTGTCCTCGTCGACCGCCATCGATATCTCGACCAGGGGTTCTGTGCGGTCGCTGTGTTCGAGCGCGTTCTCGACGACGTTCGTGATGACGATCTCGAGTTGCTCCGTATCGTATGCGAGCACAGATACAGCGTCGGGTCCGTCGAGGCGAATCCGTGCCTCGGGAAACTGCGCCCGGTAGCGGCTGACGATGGACTCGACGACAGGGACGGCGTCGTGGGACTGTAACGACTCGTCGGTCCGATCCATCCAGGACTGGATATGTCGGGCCTTCTCGCCGACGGCCTCCAGACGACCGGCCGCCGCCTGGATCTGCGTGAGTTCTTTGTGGTCGTCCGGCAGGGTCGTCTCGAGAACCGCGGCGTGGCCGCTTATCAGATTGAGTTCGTTGCGGAGGTTGTGACGCAGAATCCGGTTCGTGACCGAGAGTCGCTGTTCGTGTTCTTTGAGATCAGTAATGTTACGCATGACGACGACGTGCCCGGCGATGTCGTCTTTGTGTCCGCGAAGCGTCGCGTATCGGGCCATGTAGAATCTGTTCTCTTCGGCCTCGGAGAGTACCGTTCCATCGAGTGCTTCGAGGTTGGTATCGAAGATAGTGGCTGCCGACAGACCGGCCCGAAGCTCCATGCCGAGGATCTGTTCGGCGTCACCGTTGGACTCGACGAGCTGGTAGCTGTCGTCGAACACGAGCACCCCATCCCCGAAGATATCGGAGACGTTCTGGTAGGCGGCCGGCGATAGATCGAGGAAGTTGTACCGAAACAGTGCGGCCGCGAACGTCAGCCCCGAGACGGCGAGTGCCGTCGTTGTGAGATCGATCTCGGAAAAAGAGCCGAAGCCGAGGGTGAACGGGATGTTCATTGCCGTCGGGGCGACACCACCGATGAACATCAAAAGCGACTGTTTCCGGTGGATCGGCTCGGATCTGAGTATCACAGTGACGAAGACGACCAGCGCCGTGACGATCAGGAGGTAGACGTAGGTGAGATTGAGCCAGTACCACGGCCCGTACTCCGGGACGAAAATCGACGCACTGCCGACTGTCTCGATCGTGATCGTCCGCCAGAGCAAGTCGTTGACTGGCGTCGTCCAGGCCGAGACGATCGTGATGGTAGGAAAGACAGACAGCGCCGCCATCAGTCGTCTCGAAAGCAATCGATCGTATCCGGCATACCGCAACGCGAAGACGAGATAGGCGAGTGGCACCAGATTCTGGCCCACGACGATGAACTTGTAAAAAAACGTGATTATCCCCCGATCAGCGTAGCCGAAACTGATCGCGTGCGGGATTGCCCACGCGGCACCTGCGAGGGTCAACACCGCGAGTGGCCACGCCATCGGGTCCGGTCGCTTTCGGAGGGCGTACACGCCGATGGCAATCAAGATCACGCCGTTGCCAAAGACGAGCCCGGAAAGCGCCGTGGGTGTCCAACCCATCTGCGATGGGTTTGGAGGGGACGTATAAATATGTAATTCAGGACAGCTAACTGGATCCCCTGCCCGTGACGCGATTCGGTCACCAAATTAACAGATACATCCGAGCGCCGTGTTTCGTTTTAGACTGTTACAGCCGGGAGTTCGGTCGGCGAGTAATACGGTGTATGTCACCTATTCACTCACAACTATCCGGTACATTTATATAGAATCACAATCAATCTTCAGGTGATTATGTCTCAGCAGATGGGTAACCAGCCCCTTATCGTACTTTCAGAGGAGAGTCAGCGGACATCCGGTAAAGACGCACAGTCGATGAACGTCACGGCCGGGAAGGCCGTCGCCGAGTCCGTTCGGACAACACTGGGTCCGAAGGGGATGGACAAGATGCTCGTCGATTCGGCGGGCAGCGTCGTCGTCACGAACGACGGCGTCACGATTCTCGACGAGATGGATATCGAACACCCGGCGGCCAACATGGTCGTCGAAGTCGCCCAGACCCAGGAGGACGAGGTCGGCGACGGAACGACGACGGCAGTCGTCATCGCGGGTGAACTGCTCTCGAAGGCAGAAGATCTTCTCGATCAGGATATTCACGCGACGATCCTGGCACAGGGATACCGCCAGGCTGCCGAACACGCGAAGGAGTTCCTCTCCGAGGCCGCGACCGACGTCGAGGAAGACGACACCGAGTCCCTCGAAAGCGTCGCCCGGACGGCGATGACCGGGAAGGGTGCAGAGAGCGCCAAAGACCACCTCGCCGAACTCATCGTCCGCGCAGTGCAGGCTGTCGCAGACGACGAGGGTATCGACACGGACAACATCAGTGTCGAGACCGTCGTCGGCGGCTCCACCGACGAGTCCGAACTCGTCGAGGGCGTCATCGTGGACAAATCGCGCGTCCACGACAACATGCCACAGTTCGCCGAGGACGCCAACATCGCTCTGCTCGATACGGCTATCGAGGTCCCGGAGACCGAACTCGACGCAGAGGTCAACGTCTCCGACCCCGACCAGCTCCAGGAGTTCCTCGACCAGGAAGAGAAACAGCTCCGCGAGATGGTCGACGCCATCGCGGCATCCGGTGCTGACGTCGTCTTCTGCCAGAAGGGCATCGACGACATGGCCCAGCACTACCTCGCAGAAGAGGGCATCCTCGCAGTCCGCCGCGGCAAGAAGTCCGACATTCAGGCGCTCGCCCGCTCGACGGGCGCATCTGTCGTCTCGAACGTTCAGGACATCACCGCCGACGACCTCGGCTTCGCCGGCTCCGTCGCCGAGAAAGAACTCGCCGGTGACGAGAAGATCTTCGTCGAGGACGTCGAGGACGCGAAAGCAGTCTCGCTGATTCTCCGCGGTGGCACCGAGCACGTCGTCGACGAGGTCGAGCGCGCAGTCGACGACGCCCTCGGTGTCGTCGCCGCCACGCTCGAAGACGGCAAGGTGCTCGTCGGTGCCGGTGCACCCGAGACGGCACTCTCCCTGGAACTCCGTGACTTCGCAGACAGCGTCGGTGGCCGCGAGCAACTCGCCATCGAGGCCTTCGCCGACGCCATCGAGGTCATCCCACGCACACTCGCCGAGAACGCCGGGATGGACCCGATCGACTCGCTGGTCGAACTCCGCAGTCAGCACGACGCTGGCAACAGCACCGTCGGACTGGACGCCGAGACAGGCGAGGTTACCGACGCCCAGGACCGGGCCGTCGAGCCACTCCGCGTCAAAACCCAGGCCGTCGAGAGCGCGACCGAAGCAGCCGTCATGCTCCTGCGCATCGACGACGTGATCGCTGCTGGCGACCTCAAAGGTGGCCAGGGCGACGACGACGAAGACGACGCACCCGGCGGCCCAGGCGGCGGCATGGGCGGCATGGGCGGCGGTATGGGCGGCATGGGTGGCATGGGCGGCGCGATGTGAAGTTAGGCAGCTAACTTCACCGAAGAAATCGGTACGACGCCGATCCCCCAAACGACCGCTGTTTCGCCCGCCGCTTCGTGCGGCTGAATCCGAATCTATCTTTTATTACGTTTCGTCACACAGCGCCCGCAGTTCGTTGTGAAACTGCAGCGCCGTCTCGTAGCGGACGAGTTTCTGCTTCGCCGTCGCTTTCTCGATGATTCCATCGATCCCAGCGGGAAGCTCTGGATTCCGCTCGGTCGGTGGTGGGGGCTGCTCTTCGCAGACCCGGCGTTCGATCTCGTCGACCGTCTCGAACGGTGGGCTGCCGGTCAGCGCGCGGTACAGTACCATCCCGAGCTGGTAGATATCCGTCGCGTGATCCACGCTACCGTACCGGTCGTCGAGGAACTCCGGTGCGCTGTACCGGATATCGAGAAACTGTCCGGGCTCTGTGTACCGGCGGTAGACGGGCAACTGGCCGATATTGTCGAGCATCGGCTCGGCGACACCATCCAGCGTGTTCGGTGGGTAGCCGACCGTCTGGGGGTCGATCCCGCCGTGGACGATCCCGTGGCGGTGGATCTCTAGGAGCACGCGCGTGAGCGTGCGTGCGTGGTCGAGTCCCTCCCGGGGCGTGAGCCGGCCCTGGCTCGGTAGCCGGCGGTCGACGAACTCCGTCGCGATCCACGGACGGGGCGTGTCACCCCAGTCGAGCACTCGGACGAGTCCCTCACCGTCGAGACGACCCCACTCCTGAAGGCTGTCAGTGAGTCGCTTCCGAAACGCCGGTTCGTCGCGCTGTTTGCACAGTCGGATCGCGATGGCGTACTCCTCGGCACCGATCCGGCCGCGTGTCCGGATCACGTGGGCAAAGCGCTGCTCGCTGATCGGCGAAAGCACTTCGAGGTCGTCGAACCGGCTCCGGGCCTCGATCGCGAGGAAGGTCCGAGAGGTGGCAACCGTCTGGATCCGTTCGTGGCGTTTTCGGACTGTGCGTGGACGACCTTCCTGCCGTGCGGCCGCGCGTTCGACACCCTTCTCGGAAGCCTCGCCGCCCTCTCCCGGCAGGCGCTGAATAAACCGCGTCCAGGCGTCGCTATCGAGTGGGTCCCGACCCTGCTCCTCGGCTTCGACGAGCTGCATGACGGTACTGAAGAAAGTCGGCTCCGCATCGTCCGCCGACGGCTCGACCTCGACGGCTGACAGTTCCCAGGGATCAGCGTGTTCGATAGTGCCGTAGATCTTGCGGGCGTCGCTGTAACCGGTCTCGGTCAACAGTGCACCGCGGATCTCGCGGCCGTGGTCGCCGACCAGGCCGGCGAGTGTCCGGTACAGCGGCCTCGATCTCGGACTCTCGACGATCAGTTCGACGAGCTGGCTGATGATCGTCGACGCCTTGCCCGGCTGTGTCTGTGCGACCAGACAGAGTGCGATACCACAGTTCTCGACAGTCTCACCGTCACTGCTGTCGAGTCCGGCAGCCAGCGAACTGATGACTGGATTCATCCGGTCGCGCAGCTTGGCGGTGTCTTCGCTGGCGTCGGGGAGCCTGTCGCTCGCCTGTGGGTCACGCTCGGGTGGCTCCCCGCCGTCAGAGGCCATACCTGTCGTTCGGCGTCCGCGGCTAAAGAAGATTTGTCACCTGACTTCCAGATCGAACTGTTCGTGCTCCTTCTCGGGGTTCAACACGACGCTCGTGTTGGATTCCTTGATATCCGGTTCTGTCAGTAACTCTTTTATCGTGTTGTTCATGTCGTCAGTATCGTGGAACTTCCCGATGGCGATAATGTCGTGGTCACCGGTCGTCTCGTAGACACTGACCATCTGGTGGTGCTCTGCGAGTCGTTCCGTCACGTCGACGAGTGAGTTCCCCTCGACTTTGAGCTGGAGAATCGCTGTCACGTCGTAGCCCAGCGCATCGTAATCTACCTTCGGTGTGTATCCGCGGATGATCCCATCCTCTTCGAGATCAGACAGGTGATTGGACACCGTCGTGACGGAGACATCTAGATCTTCTGCCAGACTCCGGAGACTCGCTCGTCCGTCGCCCAGTAGTGCATTCACCAACTTTCGGTCCAGATTTTCATACGTCATCAACTGGGACAACGGAAGCCACCCATTAGAATTTTACGAATATGCAGTTCTCTTCTCAGACGGCAAGGATTGCACAATATGTGGGTACTTTAGTGTATGCCGCTCTCTCTATCTGGTGTCGAAAGATGACAACCGAAAACCTATCTGCAGAGGCAGAGGACGTTCTCGATTCGATCGAGGAAGAAGATGTAGATTTCCTGCGTCTCCAGTTTACCGACATTCTGGGGACACCAAAAAACGTCTCGATCCCGGCCGATCAGGCCGAGAAGGCGTTCACCGAGGGGATTTACTTCGATGGCTCGTCGATCAACGGCTTCGTTCGGATCCAGGAATCCGACATGCGACTCGAACCGGATCCGACGACGTTCGCGGTGCTCCCGTGGCGAAACAGCGAGAAGGTCACGAGTGCCCGCCTCATCTGTGACGTCATCGATACGTCCACAGGCAAACCGTTCCCGGGCGATCCACGACGTGTCCTCAAAAACGCAGTCGACCGTGCGAACGAGATGGGGTATACCGTCAACGCCGGCCCCGAACCCGAGTTCTTCCTCTTCGAGGAGGACGAAGACGGGAAAGCCACCACGATCACCCAGGACTCGGGTGGCTACTTCGATCTCGCACCGAAGGATCTGGCCCAGGACGTCCGTGGTGACATCATCTACGGCCTCCAGGAGATGGGCTTCGAAGTCGAGGCCAGCCACCACGAGGTCGCCGAAGGCCAGCACGAGATCGACTTCAAATACGACGACGCACTCACGACCGCGGACAACATCGTCACCTTCCGCTCGGTCGTCCGCGCCATCGCCGCACAGCACGATCTCCACGCGACCTTCATGCCGAAGCCGATCCCGCGCATCAACGGTTCGGGCATGCACACGCACCTCTCGCTGTTTACCGAGGGCGGCGAGAACGCCTTCCACGACGACGACGACGAGTTCAACCTCAGCGAAACCGCCAAACAGTTCCTCGCCGGCATCCTCGAACACGCACCGGCACTCGCCGCTGTCACCAACCCGACTGTTAACAGCTACAAGCGACTCGTTCCGGGCTACGAGGCCCCCGTCTACGTCGCCTGGTCCGACGTCAATCGCTCGGCGCTCATCCGCAAACCGGCCGCCCGCGTGCCGGCCGCATCCCGGATCGAGGCCCGCTTCCCCGACCCATCCTGTAACTCATACCTCGCACTGGCTGCACTGATTCAGGCAGGGCTCGACGGCATCGAGAACGGACTCGACTGCCCGGACCCAGTTCGAGAGAACATCTACGAGTTCGACGAAGAGAAACGCGAGGAGTACGGCATCGACACGCTGCCGACGAACCTCGGCGAGGCCGTCGAAGAACTCGAAGACGACGAGGTCATCATGGATGCACTCGGCCCACACGTCTCCGAGAAATTCGTCGAAGCGAAAAGTCAGGAGTTCAGCGAGTACCTCGTCGAGGTCTCCGAGTGGGAACTCGACCGCTACCTCGAAAAGTTCTAAGCGACGACGCCAGTCGGCTCATCGCTTTCCGCGGCTTTGACACCCGGTATTTTTTTACTTTCCACAGTTATCGAGGCTGAAATCCCACCCATCCGTGTCAGCTAAAGAATATGTTGTAGCCGTGAATCCAACCGGATTTATAGCTCCGACGAGATGGGTCGTACGATGACAACCGAAAACCTGTCTGCAGAGGCAGAGGACGTCCTCGGCGAAATCGAGGAAGAGGGTGTAGATTTCCTGCGTCTCCAGTTCAGCGACATTCTGGGGACACCGAAAAACGTCTCGATCCCGGCCGACCAGGCCGAGAAGGCGTTCACCGAGGGGATCTACTTCGATGGCTCGTCGATCAACGGCTTCGTCCGGATTCAGGAATCCGACATGCGACTCGAACCGGATCCGACGACGTTTGCCGTGCTCCCGTGGCGAAACAGCGAGAAGGTCACGAGTGCCCGCCTCATCTGTGACGTCATCGACACCACAACTGGCGACCCGTTCCAGGGCGACCCACGGCGTGTCCTCAAAAACGCAGTCGACCGTGCGAACGAGATGGGCTACACCGTCAACGCCGCACCGGAGCCGGAGTTTTTCCTCTTCGAGGAAGACGAGAACGGCAACGCGACGACGACCACCCACGACTCGGGGGGGTACTTCGATCTCGCACCGAAGGATCTGGCCCAGGATGTCCGTGGCGACATCATCTACGGCCTCCAGGAGATGGGCTTCGAGGTCGAGGCCAGCCACCACGAGGTCGCCGAAGGCCAGCACGAGATCAACTTCACCTACGACGACGCACTCACGACGGCCGACAACGTCGTCACCTTCCGCTCGGTCGTCCGTGCGATCTCGGCCGAACACGATCTCCACGCGACCTTCATGCCGAAGCCGATCCCGCGCATCAACGGCTCGGGCATGCACACGCACCTCTCGCTTTTCACTGACGACGGCGAGAACGCCTTCCACGATGACGACGACGAGTTCAACCTCAGCGAAACCGCCAAACAGTTCCTCGCCGGCATCCTCGAACACGCACCGGCACTCGCCGCTGTCACCAACCCGACTGTTAACAGCTACAAACGACTCGTGCCGGGCTACGAGGCTCCCGTCTACGTCGCCTGGTCCGACGTCAACCGCTCGGCGCTCATCCGCAAACCGGCCGCCCGCGTGCCGGCCGCATCCCGGATCGAGGCCCGCTTCCCCGACCCGTCCTGTAACCCGTACCTCGCACTCGCCGTGCTGATCCACGCGGGGCTGGACGGCATCGAAAGCGAGGTCGACTGCCCGGACCCGGTTCGTGAGAACATCTACGAGTTCGACGAAGAGAAACGCGAGGAGTACGGCATCGACACGCTGCCGACGAACCTCGGCGAGGCCGTCGACGAACTCCAGGATGACGAGGTCATCATGGACGCGCTCGGCCCACACGTCTCCGAGAAGTTCATCGAAGCGAAAAATCAGGAGTTCGAGGAGTACCTCATCGACGTCTCCGAGTGGGAGATCGACCGCTACCTCGAAAAGTTCTAAACGGACGCCGTTTTCTTTTTTCGCCGCTCACCGCGTGAGTGAGACAGACCGCAAGCAATCGCGGGCGGACCGTCCGACTTCGACCGTGTACTCGCCGCTTTCGAGAACCCACCCGTCGTCGTAGTACGAGAACGCCCGGTCGTCGAGGTCGATCCGGACCCGTTCCGACGCCCCGCCAGCCACGTCGACGGCCGCGAACCCGCCGAGTTCGCGCTCCGGGCGCTCGATATCCGACTCGGGTGGACAGACGTAGGCCTGTACAACCTCGCGGCCATCCCGGTCGCCAGTGTTTTCGACAGTCAGTTCGACCGCCCCCTCGTCAGTAACCGTCAGATCGCGGTACGCGAAGGTGGCGTACGAACAGCCGTGTCCGAAGGGATAGGTAGGATCCGTCCCCGATGCGTCGAAGTGGTGGTATCCCACGAAAACACCCTCAGAGTAGGATGCGCGTCCAGCGACGCCGGGATACTGTTCGGGTGAACTTGCCGGATACGCCGCTGCCGGTGCGAACGTGACCGGCAGTCGCCCCGAGGCGTCGATATCGCCGTAGAGGACAGAAGCGAGCGCCGCCCCGTCGGCCTGCCCCGGATACCAGGCCTCGACGACCGCTGCGACAGAATCGCGCCACGGCGTCTCGACCGGACCGCTCGACTGGATCACGACGACAGTCCGGTCGTTTGCGGCAGCGACGGCCTCGACGAGTCCGTCCTGTTCGCCCGGTAGCGCGAGACTCTCGCGGTCTTTCGCTTCGGTTGCCCGGTCGCGAACGACGACGATTGCAACCTCGGCCCCGGCTGCCGCGTCCGCTGCGCTGTCGAACTCGGTCTCGATTTTATTCTCGTCAGTTCTCCCCGTCGATTCGCCGGCGATCACGTCGAAAAACGAGAGATCTTCGATTTCGGGATGGCCTCGGCAGACTGTGACCGCGCCATCGGCCCGGTCTCGGAGTCCTGCCGCCGTCGACGTCGTCACGAAGGGTGTCGTCTCGGAGGAGCCACCGCCACCGAGTGTCGCCTCGTGGACGTTCGGCCCGATCACTGCGATCTCGGTCTCCGCGGCGAGGGGCAGTACGCCGTCGTTTTCGAGGACGACCGTGCCACGGGCAGCGAGTTCCTCGGCCAGCGTACGGTGGTCGGGCGTGTCGAGTTCCCCCACAGGACGGTCACCGTCCAGTCGGTCGAGACGCTCTATCGCGCCGAGCACCCGTCGGACCATCTCGTCGAGTCTCGATTCGAGGACTGCACCCGAATCGATCGCCTCGGACAGCGCCTGGTCGAACTGGCCGACGTTCTCGGGGTCGGGCATGCCGCCGGCGAGCGCCCCGAAATCGGTCGTCTGGTCGGCTGTCTCCTCGTCAGCCGCGCCGCCGATCTGCTCGTCTGGTTCGATCCCCGGCATTTCGAGATCGAGGCCGGCGTTTGCGGCCGCGACGGTGCTCTCGGTGCCGTACCAGTCGGACATCACCACCCCATCGAACCCCCACTCTTCTTTCAGAACACCGGTGACGAGTTCGCGGTGTTCGGACATGTGGGTGCCGTTGACGCGGTTGTAGGCAGTCATGATCGCGCCGGCACCGGCGTCGATGGCGTCGTGAAATCCCGGGAGGTATCGCTCCCGGAGTGTGCGCTCGCTGCTGTCCGCGCTGACAGTCACCCGATCGGTCTCCTGATTGTTTGCGACGTAGTGTTTCGGCGTCGCGAGCACCTCCTCGGACTGGATACCTTCGACTGCACTCGCGGCGATCGAACCCGTCAGAATCGGATCTTCACTGTAGTACTCGAAGTTCCGCCCGCAGTGGGGGATGCGGATCAGATTCAACCCCGGTGCGAGCAGGACATCCTGGCCGTGGGCGGCCGCCTCGCGTGCCATCGCCGCACCCTTCCTGTAGGCTGCGGTGGGGTCGAACGTCGACGCGACGGCGATCGGTGCCGGGAATGCCGTCGCCGACTCGTCCGGGATCCGAACGCCGAGTGGGCCGTCGACCAGGCGCAGCGGCGGAATCCCCAGTCGCTCGATTCCTGCCACGTATCCGGTAGCCGTCCCCGCGGGATCGGCTGCCCCCCGTACGAGTCCGAGTTTCTCCCCACGAGTGAGTGTTTCCAGAAGTCTGCTAATCGTATCTCCAGCCATACGAGAGCTACGTGGCTGTCACAAAAAAGTCGATGTGAGTCGGTTCCGGCAGCTCAGTTCTCGGAGCCATCCTCCGAGTCGGCCGGCTCGCCGTCGATATCCACATCCGGCAGCGTCAGGACGTTCTCCCGACCCAGCCGGAACGATTCGAGCTCGTCGTCCTCACGGAGATCACCGACGACCTGGCTGGTTTTCGCCGCCGACCAGTCGAGTTGCTCGGCCAGCGCCTTCTGTTTCATCCGGCCGCCGTTGTCGGCAAGCAACTGCAGGACCTGTTCCTCGTTGCTCAGAAGCCCCGGCGGTGGGTCAGCGCTGTCGTCGGCACCCGCGACGGACTCGCCAGCATCGCCGGCGTCAGTCCCGCCGCTGCTCGCAGTAGCCGCCGACGGCTGGTCGTGAGCCCCGTCATCTGCGGTCGGGCCGTCTCGCTGCCACCAGTACAGCCCGGCCACACCAGCCACGAGCACTGTAAGCAGCGCGACCCCGAACAGCCAGATCGGGGTTCCCGAGCCCTCCGCCGCTGTTGCCGGACGGAGTTCGATCTGTGGCTGTCCGGCATCGAAATCGATCGGGCCACGCCAGACGACACGTTGCTGTTCTGTCGTCTCTGGATCGGGATCACTCGACTGGAGTTGGTGTGTCTCCGGCCAGCTAAACTCCAGTCGCTCCTCTTCCTGCAAGAACAGCTGTTCGACCGCGTCGCCAGCCCGGATCGTCTCACCGTCGACGTCAGCGAACCCAGCCC
Organism: Halovenus amylolytica; assembly: GCA_004015825.1. Taxonomy (GTDB): domain Archaea; phylum Halobacteriota; class Halobacteria; order Halobacteriales; family Haloarculaceae; genus Halovenus; species Halovenus amylolytica. Next base: position 146,328 of record SAYS01000007.1, read on the forward strand.
ACTCGAACTCGAAGGTGACGATCCCGAACGCGTCCTGTGGCTGCTCGCGGCGCTCGGTCGAGACCCCGAACTGGTCGACGGTCATCTCCCTGCCGGTCGCGTTCTCGGCAGTCCCGGCAGTCGCTCTGATCCGCTCTTCGAAGGGACCGAGATACGACGACTGGTTCGCCTCGATATCTGCCTGGAGGTCGTCGAAAGCCTGCTCATCTGTCTCGTCGTCGAGGCGGAGGCGGTACTCGACCTGCCAGTCGGCATCACCCTCGGCGTCGAGATCCGCCGACAGCACCACCGTATCGGCGTCGATATCCTGTGCGGCGAATCCGGCGGGCTGGTCCAACTGACTCTCGCCAGCGGCCACACCAGCAAAACCGCCAGCGAAGACCAGCAACACAGCAGCGATAGCCACCAGCAGCGACAACCGCCAGCGCGGGTTACTCATCGCTCCCAGGTTCGGAGTCGAGCCCAATAGGCGTTGTTGCCCCACCCGGGCCAGAAGGGATTTCCCCGTGGCACCACCATCTCCGGATATGCGAGCGAAACTCGACGCAGAGTCCCTCCTGTATATCGTCCTGGTACTGGTCGTCGTCTGGTTGGTCCTCCAGATCGTAAACGAGGTTTTCTCGATCGTCGGGACGCTCCTCGGGCCACTCTCCTCGCTTTTCGGCCTGGTGATCGTCGCGGTGATCGTCCTCTGGCTGCTCGATTACATCTGATCGACGGGCTTTTTGGAGCTGTCGACCTCTCTACGGGCGTGTACAGTCTCAACGTGCCAGTTCCCGGTCAGGTCGGCGCGCTGGCAGTGGAGATCGCTCGACAGTTGCCGTCGGCTCGCGCACGGACCCGCGGGGAGCACACACTCGGCGTGAAACGTCTCGGCAGCGATGCCGGGCAGTACAGCCGAATCGAGGCACAGGCTCGGGAGGCACTCGCGGGCCAGCCCGCTTTCGAGGCCCGCATCGACGAGATCGATATTTTCGAAGATCCCCCAGTCGGCACCGCGCCCGTCGTCTATCTCGCGGTCGACTCACCCGGATTGCGACAGCTCCATCAGCGACTCGTCGACATCTTCGGCTCTGTCAGTGAGGGTATCGAGGGGGAGAGCTACACGCCCCACGTGACGATCGCCCGCGGTGGCTCACTCGACGCTGCGAAGCGGGTCGCCGGAGCGGTCGACCCGATCGAGTGGACCGTCTCGAAACTGCAGTTCTGGGACGCAAAGCACAACCAGTCGGTGAGTACGGTCTCGCTGCCGGCGTGAACCTTAGTTTTCGACGGCTCGCTGTGCCTCCCCGAGCGTGAATTTGCCCTCGTAGAGTGCGCTCCCGACGACGACGGCAGCCGCACCCGCTGCCTTGAGCGAGCGAATATCCTCGAGAGATGCGACGCCGCCGCTCGCGACGACCGGGATCTCCACCGCCTCGACGAGTCGCTCGACTGGCTCGGTCCGCACACCCTCCAGCTGCCCCTCGACATCCACGTCGGTGAACAAAATTGCGCCGGCACCCAGTTCCTCGTACCGGCGCGCGGCCTCCGCGGGGTCGAGCCCGGTGCCTTCCGTCCAGCCGGAGACGACCACCTCGCCGTCTTTCGCATCGAGGCTGACGGTCACGCTGCCGGGCTGGTAGTCGCTAATCTCTGCGACGATGTCGGGATTCTCGACGGCCGCAGTCCCGAGGATCACTCTGTCGATCCCTTGGGAGAGCAGTGCGGTGGCGTCTTCGACGGTCCGGATGCCGCCACCGAGTTGGATGTCCACGTCGCAGGCCTCGGTGATGGCGTCGATCGCCGACGCGTTCTTTCGCTCACCCTCGAAGGCACCATCGAGATCGACCAGATGGAGTGTCTCTGCCCCTTCGTCGACCCAGCCGGTCGCCGCCTCGACGGGATCGCCATAGGTGGTCTCTGTCCCGCGCTCGCCGCCGACGAGCTGGACGACCTGCCCGTCTTGCATATCGACTGCTGGAATGACCGCGAACTCTTCGTTCATAGCTGTCGGTGGGTGTCTCGGCGTCGAAAGGGTGTCGGTCGCGGGTGGACGGTCAGCTGTGCCGGTCGATCCAGTCGCAGACGGCATCGAAGTCCCGTGCTCCTGCATCGTCGGCAATCGTTCGGAGTGTCCCCGTCCGTAGTTCATCGTGTAGTGGGACTGTAACATGTCGTCGATCAGTATCGTTGGTCGGGTGTTCGTAGTACAACTGAGCGTGGTCACCGGTGGTGCGTCGCCACTCGAAGCCCCCAGCGTTGACAGTACCTGGCAGACTTCGAATCCCGAAAACGTCCGCCGTGTCATCGTACTCAATCGAGTACGTCCGGCGGTTCCTGGCTCCCAGTGGTGTTTTTCTCGGGATCGATTCCCATCCCACGGAGTTCATCATCCGCGGGAGGTCTGCCGATTTCGCCACGGTGGAGCGCCACAGCCTCATCGAGATTCTCCAGCGCTTCCGCGCGGGTCTCTCCCTGGCTGGCGGCGCCCGTCTCGACATCAGTGGCAACCCACCACTCGCCGTCGTCGACGAGCCGGATTTCCTGGACTGGCTCGTCGTCCTCCCCGTCTGCGGTCGAACTCGCCATACAAATCGGTTGGTCGGAATCCGATAAAAGGATTCGGACGGCTGAGTTGGCTGTTCTGAGTTCAGCGAGAGGACTGGCAAGAATACTACGAACAGCAAGAAAGCCCCGAGACTCTCGACTCGGGAGACTCGCTGCGCGCTTCGGGCCATACGGCCCTGCAGTGCTTACGTCGTCTGCCTTCGTCGAGAGTCTCGCCCCTTTCAGTCCCACCCACGTAGCTTGACTGGCCAGCCGATACAGGTGGGACTGAAAGGGGCCGCTCGTTCGCAGAGCGAGACGACGCAAGCACCTACTGGAGCGCAGCGAGTCGCAGCCAGCGAACGAGCGGGAGCTTTCTTGCTGTTTGAGATCTGTGAACTACCCCTGCCTACTCGCCGCCGTTGGCGACTCCTTGAGGCAGGGGCTTCCTGGTTCCACGACGCGCTTTGCAGACACAACCGCAGTCTCCACAGGCGTGCCTTCGGATTCAGGAATCTGGTTGAATCGGTAGAGGGCGTGGTTGTAAAGTTGGCGACAGGTATCGCGGTGGTAGTCCAACGTCTCACGCTGGTCTTCAGTCGGCGTGAGACGATACCTGTAGTTGTAGTTCATGCCCCGTGGGTCATGGGAGGGGTGACTGGCATATCAACGTTGGCCGCCCGGAGTGAAAGTAGTCCATGGGCCTGTGGGCCAGTACCAAGAGCATCTCTTGAAACCGATGACGACGGTGTATCCCCTTCCTACTGCGTTACTCGCTTCGCTGCGTTACTCCTTGAGGAAGGGGGCTTACCGTCTGCAATCAGCTAAATTGAAGAACAACTCCTCAGTCCCGTGCGTACAGCGCAGCGCCGACGAAACTCGCTTTCGGCTCTCCAGCCGGCGAGACGGCCAGATACGGCCGTTCGACCGGCCCGAAAATAGTGACGACAGTCCCGATTTCGTCGAGATTCTCGTCGATGACCGTCGTTCCGAGCCGGGGATAGCTGTCGTCGACACTGCGGACGACGAGCAATCCCTGTGCCGTTCGTGTGACCTCGCCGACGCGTTTCATGCGCGGATGACGTCGAGATAGGCGGCCGTCGCCTGGAGGAGATCACTCTTCGTCGCGTCGTCGGCCCCTTTCACGAGGACGCGACCACGAGCCTCGTACTCCCGGGGGTAGGTTTTCTCACGTTCGATGACGGCGTCGTAGCCGACCTGCTGGACTGCCTGTGCGATTTCGTCGACCGTCGGATTCTCGACGGCGAGATCAGTCGAGACCCGTCGCCCCTCGTCACGCGTGAGTTCGGCGTCGAGATAGGCGGGCCAGATGACGTTTTCGACCATACCGACGCTCGGAGGGGACGATACAAACCTCTTTTTGACGCCGCTCCCGACAGGATCAAATTCGACCACGCCAAAACAGTCGTATGGAGAGGGACGACGACCCGCCGGAGAACAGCCCGGCAGGTGAAGACGACAAGCAGCTCCCGGAGGCGTTCGAGGCCGCCGAAGGGACGTATCCGCCGGACTCCGGCGTGCCGACGATCACCTGCTCGCGGTGTGACCGCGAGTGGGAGCTGAGCTACGAACTCGACGAACTGCAGGTCGGCAACCGTGCGCTCGAACAGTTCGCGATGGATCACAACCACCACACCGGCCACTACCCCGACGGCGTCACGCCCTGGACTGCGGCGTGTCGCCAGTGTCCGGCCGGGGAGTCATTCCTCGCAGAACGACCAGCTCGCCGCTTTGCCAAAACCCACGCCCGGCATACGACGCATACAGTCGACCTCCAGCAGCCCGAATCCGACGAGACAGAGACGATTCAGCCGCCCAGCGAGTGACTACTCGCCGTTGCGCCAGGCAGTGAGACGGGTTTCGAACACTGCGGAGTACTGCATCAACACCGTCCCAAGAATACTCATCACGAGCACGTAACCGACTGCAAAGGCGTTGATTTCGTTCGCCGTCGCCGCGGTGATGGCCCCGCCCCTATCCCTGACGACGAGGACAGTCGAAGCGATAATCAGCGTGAACTCACCGCGAGTGACCATCCCGAGCGCGACCCGTGTCGACCGCCGGTCGTCCAGGTCGTACACCTTCCCGCTCCAGAACCCGCTTAGCAGTTTCGTCGGTGTCGTCACGACGACGGCGGTCGCGATGATTCCGAGCACGCCGGCGAACAGCATCGGATCGGTGACCAGCCCGATCCAGAAAAAGAACACCGCAGCGAAGATATCACGGACCGGTTCGAGCAGGTTTTCGAGTTTCTCGGCCCGCCCCGTGCCGCTGAATGCCATCCCGATAAAGAAGGCAGCGACGGCCTCGCTCACACCGAGTGTCAGTGCTGCGCCGGCGACGAGCACCGTCACCCCTGTCACCCGGAGCGCGATGAATTCGTTCGACTCTGTCTCGATGAGAGCGGTGAACAGAGCTGTGCCGGCGTAGACGAGGATAAGCAAGACGAGAATGAATCCCAGCCCGAGACCGACAGAGAAGGCAGCCTCGGTCACGTCACCGGCACCAGCAACCAGCGCCGAGAGCACAGCCAGGTACACCGCAATAAAGAGATCCTCGAAGACGAGCGTCCCGAGCAGCGGCGAGCTCTCCTCGTTCGCGATCCAGCCGAGGTCGATCAGCGATTTGGTGATGATTGCCGACGAGGAGATGTACACCATCCCGGCGATGATAAACGCCGCCAACACGTCACCGAACAGCAGGAAGCCGAGGACGAATCCGACCCCGAAGTTGATGACGAGATCGATGAGTCCGACGGTCCCGATCCGATCCCTGCTCGCGAGCAGTCGATCGAGGTTGAACTCCAGCCCGAGAAAAAAGAGCAGGAAGACGATCCCCAGTTCCGCACCCAGTTCGATGAAGTGAGTGGCTTCCGCCGAGAGTCCGACGGCGAACTCCTGTCCGAGAACCGCCTCGGTGAGTTCGCCCGCGACGAAGGGGTTCAGCAGAATACCACTGACGATGTAGAATGGGATCACGGACTGGCGGAGTCCACGCGCAATCGCACCGGCGAGAGCGACTGCAGCGAACATGACGCCGACCTCGATCAGTTCACCGGCCACGGCGATCACCACCGAGAGTCACACTGGCTGCTCTCACCACGACGACGTACCCAGGCATCGCGATCGTTACGTCGCCTCCGCCGCGAACTGCTCGTGGTGTTGTCGTGTCCCGACCACGATGAGCTGGTCGTCGGCTTCGAACACCCAGTCAGGATCGGGACTCTGGATCACGTCGCCACCGCGTTCGATCGCTGCGATAGTCGCCCCAGTCTCGCGACGGACGTCTGCCTCTTCGATCGATTTGCCGACGATTGGGGCATCCTCGCCAAGCGTGTACCATTCGAGCATCACGTTGTCGCCGAGAGTCACCGAGGACGTATCGGTCGCAACAGGCTGGAAATACGCGCCTTCGAGAATCGAGCCGACGATCCGTGCCTGCCGATCGGTCAGATCGAGTACCTCCTCTGCGTCCGCACCGGATTCGGGCCGAACGAACACCTCACGACGACCGGTGTTGTGAACGACGATGACGGCCGTCTCGCCACCCCCGATATCGAGTTCGAACCGCTTCCCGACACCGGGCAGATCTGTCTCAGAAACGTCCATATCCGTTCGTTTTACTGACTGACAGATAACTGTATGGGAGCGCGAACAGTCGCCAGCGTTACCAGAATTTGACGCCCAGGTCGTGCATCCCGTCGTTGTTGGCGGCGAGATTGATCAGCAGTGGCGTGACTGACTCGACCTCGGCAGCGTTGGCGAGGCCGCCCGCAGAGAGCGCTCGCAGGCCGTCGATATCCTCGACGAGGCTGGTGACCGTCGCGGTCGCATCCTCGTCGTCACCGATGATGGGGACGTCCCAGTCCAGATCGGCGTCGAGATTCGCGAGTTTGGCCGCCGCGAGGTTGTGGAAGGCACCGACGACGGGGACGTGGTCGGGCGCTGCCTTGGCCGCAAGTTGGGTGACGCTGCCGACACCCGGCGGGTTGTAGTGGAGTCCATCCTCGTCGCGCTGCATCCCGACAGCAGGTGAGATGAGAATCGTGTCGTCGAGTTCGTCGGCAACAGCGCCGATCGTATCCGAGAGATGGTACGCCGGGACGGCAGCGACGGCGATATCCGCACGGGCGGCAGCGGCCGGGTTTTCGAGCCCCTCGACCGTCGTGTCCGGGAGTTTATCCGTGTACTCTTCGGCTTTCGCTGCGGCCTTCTCGGCCTCACGAGAGCCGACGAGTACGTCGTTGTCAGTATCGCGCGCAATACGGAGCGCAAGTCCTTCACCGATATCGCCAGTTCCGCCGAGCAGTGCAATCTGCATGTTTCCAGGTTGGGCGATTGGAGAATAAGCGTTGTGCGTTCGGGTCAGGAGGTGTTTGGATTGTACTGGGAAGTTACGATTACGACTGGAGGAAAGTCACCACGAATCCCGCTATACACAGCAAGAAAGCCCCCGTCCGCTTGGTTGTGCAACCGAAACGGGTGGGACTGAAAGGGGCGAGGCGCTGGACGAAGGCGGACGACGCAAGCACTGGAGTGAACGCAGTGAGCGAAGCGCGCAGCGAGTGTCACGCGAACGATAGTGAGCGTGACCTCGATAGACGAGCGAAGCGAGTCTACCGGTGCCCCCGAGTTCAGCGTCTCGGGGCTTTCTTGCTGTTTGGAACGATACTCCTGGCTCAGTTCTCTCGTATCACCTCCGTGCTGAAACTCACACACCAAACTCAGCACCACCCACACACTCAGAAGATCAGCAGCGCACCATTTATCCGGGGGGGTTGCCAACGTACTGTATGGTCCAGTGTGAGATGTGCGGGACGGAGACGTCGAGTCCCAACCGCATCAAGGTCGAAGGTGCAGAGCTAGATGTCTGCGACAGCTGCACCGAGTTCGGCACGAAACTCGAAACCTCGGATAGCTCGGGAAGTACCTCGACGAAGTACTCCACGAGCAGTTCCTCGGGGTCGTCCAGTTCCAGTTCGTCGAGCGGCAACACGGGAACCTCGACGAGCAGTTCTGGTGGCGGCGGTGGCCGACGGCAGGATATGTTCGACGATATCGACGAACTGGCGCAGGATTTCGACGAGCAGATCCGACAGGCCCGCGAAAGCGCGGGACTTAGCCAGGAAGACCTCGCGAAAGACCTCAACGAGAAGGCGAGCCTGATCCAGAAACTCGAACAGGGGAAGATGCTCCCCACCGACGAGATGCAGGAGAAACTCGAACGCAGCCTCGACATCGATCTGACGGCCGGTGGCAGCACCGACGAGACGGAGTGGGAAAGTGACTCGGATGCCGGCGAGTACACGCTCGGTGACGTCGTCGAGCGAAAAGACTCCTGAAGACCGCGATCAGGCGGTCGGCCCGTCGTCCTCGATATCGAGTTCCGTGGCGAGTTCGTCGACTTCCTGCTCCAGGTCGGCAATCTCCCTGTTGAGTCGCTCGAACTCCGGGTTGTCAGCGAGTTCTGCCTGGGTTTTCTCCACTTCGAGAACGTTCCGTTTGAGCTTTTTCGAGGTGAGATCGTTCACCCGGTCGTTGTACTCGTCGAGTTTCAGGAGGCGTCGGACTGTCTCGGTCAGTTCCGCCCGCGTGACCGGTTTGACGAGATAGTCGTCGATCCGGAGATCGATGATGTCGAAATCCGGGTTGACGGCCGTCACCATCGCGACCCGGCAGTCGAGGTTTCGCTTCTCGATCGCTGCGAGGACCTCGTTGCCGGAGACGACTGGCATCCGGCGGTCGAGCAAGACGAGATCGTACTCGTCGTCGAGTGTCTCCAGCCCCGCTTCACCGCCGTCGGCGATTTCGACGTCGTAGTCGTCGGGGAGGTACGCCGCGTACATATCTGCGAGCTCCGTCTCGTCTTCGATGATCAACACGCTCGCGGGACCGTGTTCCGAATCTGCTGATAGTTCGTCGGTCACGACTGGTCTCTACTCCCGGGTTGTGTGCGAACCTATATTAATCCCGTGAGAATCCTGCAACTACGAGGTCGCCGGTGTCCGTGGCAGCTGGCCCTGTTTCGACGGCGCTGTGGTGGAGTCATCTGTCTCCGCTCGCCCACGCGCGGAGTTTGCGACAACCAGCAGACTGCTCGTCGCCATCGCGATCGCCGCGAACAGCGGGTTCAACAATCCAGTGACTGCGAGTGGAATCGCGACGGCGTTGTAACAGAAGGCCCACGCGATGTTCTGTTTGATCTGGCGGTTCGTCCGCGTCGCCACGTCGAACACCGCCGGCACGTTCCGGAGTTCACCGTCGAGAACGATTGCGTCGGCGGCGTCGGTCGCGAGCTGTGTCCCGCTCTCCAGAGCGATCCCCAGATCGGCAGCCGCGAGCGCCGGGGCGTCGTTGCTCCCGTCACCGACCATCGCGACCGACTCGGTCGCCGACAGTCGCCGGATCGTCTCTGCCTTTCCATCCGGCGGGACGCCGGCGAACACCGTATCGACTGCGGGATGGTTGCGGAACCGATCCGCGCTCGGCCCGTCGTCACCGGTCAGAACGACGACGCGCCGCTCGGCACCGACCGTCTCGACGACGGACTCCCAGGCTGTGCGCTGGGAGTCACCGACAGCGATCACACCCCGCGCCTGCTGATCCCAGCCGACGAGCACCGGGACGTCGCCACGGCTCCGTATCTCCTCGATAGCCCGTTCGACCGTCCCCGAGCGGCGCCACTCCTGCGAGCGGAACAGATCGGGGTGGCCCACGAGGACGCGGTCACCCCCGACACTGCCGGCGACCCCGCGAGTGTGCTGTTCGAACGAGTCGACGGTAGCGGTTTCGCCGGGTCCCTCGACCGCCGAGCCGATCGCATCTGCGATCGGGTGATCGGAGTACTGCTCGACTGCCGCGGCACGGGCCAGCAGTTCGTCCTCGGCGGTGCCGTCGGACTGGATCTCGGTGACGGCCATCTCGCCGGCAGTGAGCGTGCCGGTCTTGTCGAAGACGACCGTCTCCACGTCGTCGGCCTCCTCGAACAGCGCGGACGTGGTGACGACGACGCCCCGGTCCGCCGCAGACTGGAGGCCACTCGCCACCGCGAGCGGTGTCGCGAGCCCGAGGGCACACGGGCAGGAGACGATCAACACCGTGAGCCCGGTCAGCACGGCTGTCTCCACTCCGCTGCCGGTGACGAGGAGTGCGCCGGCCGCGACCGCAGCGACGGCCAACACGAGCGGGACGAAGACGGTCGCGAGCCGGTCGGCGATCCGCTGTGCCCCAGGTCTTGTCGCCTGGATCTCCCAGAGCAGCCCGACGATCCGGTCGAGCGTGCTCTCGGCCTCGGCACCCGCCTCGACGACGATCGGTTCGTCGGTGACGACCGTCCCGCCCCGGACCTCGTCGCCCGGTCGTTTCGTCTCGGGCAGTGACTCGCCGGTGACGAGTGCCTCGTCGACGGCCGCGGTTCCGTCGACGACGTCGCCGTCGACCGGGACTCGCTCACCCGGCCGGACGAGCAGTTCGTCGCCGGGTTCGATAGCCGAGACAGGCACCTGCTCGCCGTCGCGGCGGGTCGCCTCCTCGACCTGTAGTTCGGTCAGATCCGCGAGCAGCCCTGCCGTCGACCGCTTGATCCGTGTCTCGTAGTAGTTCCCGACGGTGACCGCCATCACGACGACGATGGTCACGTCGTAGTACAGTTCGCTCCCGCCAGTAAACAGCTGGGCAGTGCTGTACAGAGAGGCCGCAATCGCCGCGACGGTCACCAGCAGATCGACGTTCGGCCGGCCGGTCCGAAGGCTGACGTAGGCACCGCGCAGCATCGGCCGGCCCGTGTACAGCAGGATGATCGCCGTCAATACTGCGATCTGCCCGTACAGATACGCACTGTCGAAAGCACCCAGCGTGACGATCGGATCGAAGCCGAAATACTGCGGGTACAGAAAGAGCGCGTACCACGTCATCGCCATCATCCCGAAGATGCCGCCGACGAGCAAGCGACTCGCCAGGTCGGTCCCTGACTCGGACTCCTCCCCGCGTGCACTCGCACGATACCCCATGCCGGAGACGACATCTGGCAGTTCTGTCTCCACGAGTTCGTCGGGATCGTAGCTTACTTTGATCGTCTCCGCTGCGTAGCTCGCCTCGGCGTCGTGGACACCGGATTCGTCGCGGGCGACCGACTCCAGAAACACCTCACAGGTCGAGCAGTGCATCCCGTCGACGGCGAGGTAGGCCGTTTCTGCGTCCTCCGGTTCCGTTGCTGGGTCGGCTGACTCCCCGTCCAGCCCGCGCTTGACAGCCGCCGAGTCGGGATCGACGTCGCCGAGCGTGCGGTAGACTTCGAGACAGCCCCGACAGCAAAAGTTGCCCTCGACGGCATCGTCGGTAACGGGCGAGTCGGCCGGCAGCTCACACAGCGTACAGGAGGTCATGGCCTAGTGGGAGAGACCATTCTCGGAATCGGCGGGGGCCGGCCCGAACATCAGCACGAGCGAGCCGGCGATGAGGACGATCCCGACCACCGAAAACACCATCGTGACGACAGTCAGGTGGCCGCTCAGTGCGCCGTAGATACCTGCTGGGATCAATGCGAGAAAAGCGAGCATCGCAACCAGGCGTGGAGCGAGTTCCATAATTGGGTAGGTTTTCGACTGGTGGCTAATATATACCCCCGCTATTCTCAGGGTATGGGAATACCATTACCCATTCTTAGGCGATGAGTCTAACAGCCACACACTAGTCATGAGTTCGGAAACTGAAACGACAGAAGACGGGATTGTGCGTGAGATTGGCCACGACGAGTTCGATCCAGTGGGAACGCTCGCGCTCATCCTCATCTACTTCGTGATCATCGGCGGACTGTGGGCATTTATGTACTTCGTGGAGTTTCTCGGGAACGGTCCAACGGTGGTGTGAGGAATGGAGATACACAGATACGAGAAGCTCTGGTTCGGGCTGTCCCTGCTGTTGATCGTCGGCTTCATCGGGACGATTACCTACGGTGCGGTCGGTGCCGGCGTCCAGATGGTCTCCGACGACGGCGGGACGGTCGAACCGTCTTTTAGCACCATCAACGAAAACGAAAAGTTCGCCCAGCAAGAGGACAACCAGGCAGTCCACGTCGAGGGCAACGAGTACGAGGTCGCAGTGATCGCCCAGCGCTTTTCGTTCCAGCCGGGCACCGGCAGCCCGATCCAGGTGCCAGAGGATAGCCGCGTGACCTTCTACGTGACCTCGCCCGACGTGATCCACGGCTTCAGCGTCGTCGGCACCAACGCCAACACGATGGTGATCCCCGGACAGATTGCGGAGATTACAGTCGAGTTCGACGAACTGGACAGTGACGAACCGAAAGAGTACGGAGTCGTCTGTCACGAGTTCTGTGGGGCCGGCCACGAGGAGATGGCTGGACAGATCCAGGTCGTTCCCGAAGACCAGTGGGAGGGTGATGCATAATGGAGGTATTCGCAAACGAGTACCCCGACGAAGCGTGGGTGGTCCGCGCAGCGCTTGGGAGTGCGTTCGTCGCACTGGCGATCGGTGGGCTGATGGGGCTCATCCAGACGCTCCACCGGACAGGGTTTTACGACTCGCTGATCAGCAACGCCGACTACTACACCGTGCTCACGCTGCATGGGGTCGCGATGGTGCTTCTGTTTACCATCTTCTTCCTCGTCGGCTTCTTCCAGTGGGCGATAACCGACAGTCTCGGCCGGAAATCCGAGGACATCCGTATCACGAAACTCTGGTACGGGATGATGGTGCTCGGCTCGGCGATGAGCGCGGTTACGATCCTCGGCGGATTCGTCGATTCCGGGAGCCTCTCGGGAGTCGAAGCGGACGTGCTCTACACGTTCTATGCGCCGCTAGAAGCCCACCCGCTGTACTACATGGGACTCGCGGTGTTCATCATCGGAACCTGGATCGCCGGCTTCGACTGGTTTAGATCCTGGTGGGCCTGGAAAAAGGAAAACCCCGACGAGCGGATGCCACTTCGCACCTTCATGGTGTTGACGACGATGCTGATGTGGTATCTCGCCTCGCTCGGTGTCGCGATCTCCGTCGTGTTCTTCCTGATTCCGTGGTCGCTGGGTATCTTCGACAGCGTGAATTCGCTGCTGACCAGAACGCTGTTCTGGTTCTTCGGCCACCCGGTCGTCTACTTCTGGCTGATGCCGGTGTACATGATGTGGTACGTCATCATGCCGAAACTGGCCGGCGGGCGGCTGTTCAGCGATCCACTCGCACGGATCGTCTTCGTACTCTTCCTCGTGTTGTCGGTCCCGACGGGGATCCACCACCAGTACGTCGATCCCGGCATCGCGGAAGGGTTTAAATTCCTCGCGATGACGAACACGATGTTCCTGCTGTTGCCGAGCCTGCTGACTGCCTTCACCGTCGTCGCGAGCATCGAACACGGTGCTCGCCAGCGTGGCGGCGAGGGCTATTTCGGCTGGCTGACGGCACTCCCCTGGGGGAAGCCGGCCTTTACCGGAATGACACTCGCCGGGCTGATGTTCGCCGCAGCCGGCTTCTCCGGGATGATCAACGCCGGGATGAGCATCAACTACCTAGTCCACAACACGCTGTGGGTCGTCGGCCACTTCCACATGACCGTCGGTACCGCGGTGGCCCTGTCGATCATGGCCGCAACCTACTGGTTCCTCCCGAAAATAACTGGCCGGGAGATATTCAGCAGGCGGCTCGGACTCGCGCAGGTTCTGCTGTGGTTCATTGGTATGGTGTTGATGGGCAACGCGATGCACCGCGCGGGACTGGCCGGCGTCCCGCGCCGGACGGCCGATCCGACCTACGATCAGGTCATATACGACGGTGCCTACGGTGCGATCGGTGAGCTTCGGTTCCAGATCGCACTCGGCGGCGTCTTGCTGTCACTGTCCCTGGTTTTGTTCTTTGCGCATCTCGTCCTCTCGTCGTTCGACATCGGCGAACGGGCCGCCGCGACGCCCGATTCGATCCCCGCCCCGCTGTCGGGACCGGAACAGGCACCGAAGGTGCTCGACAACATCCGGCTGTGGACCTCGATCGCGGTCGTGTTGATCCTGATCACCTACATCCTGCCGCTGGCCTCGATCGTCACCGACGGCGGCGGCTGGCTGGGCGATAGCTACGGAGTGATCGTCGCAGAGTACGTCCTGCCGGCAGTCAGCTCGACGATCGACATCTTCGTCGGAGTGGTCGCATGAACCGGCCCGGCCCGGTCGGAATCGCGCTCGTGCTCGCGTTCGCGGTCGTCGCCGTCATCGAGTTCCGGACAGTGCTCGGGATGGTCGGGATCGACATCGCGATCGGACCGTACTTCGCGGGCGCGGCCATCCTGCTCGTCGGTGGTGCCGCCGCACTGTTTGCAGTTCCCGAGGAGCTGACTCCAGAGAGCGTATGACCGACACAGCCCGCAACCGGGGGATCGCACACGCTGTTGCCCTCTCGACGAGCAGGGAAGCCGTGCTGACAGTCGCTGTGCTCGTCACCCAGGTTGTGGCTGTGCTCGCCTACATCGGAGCGACCGGAACACAGGTCTTGAGTCTGCGGGAGACGCTGTATCCCGTCGCATGGATCACTCTCAGCGTCTACTTCGTCGCCGTCGTCTGGCGATACGGCCCGGCAGTCCGGCCGTCGACGGCCGCACTTCTGGCCGGCCTCGGCTACTTTCTCCTGCTTGCGGTGCTGGCCGGCTTCGTCTGGCCCGGCCACCAGCTGCTTGGGCATCACGCGAGCGGGGCCGATCTGAACGTCTTCTGGCGCTCGCCGGGCTGGGGTCCGACAGTGACCTACAGCAGTGCCCTTCTGCAGGGCACAGTAGTCCCCTTCAAACTCGTCGCCTACAGCGCACTCGCATACGGTATTGCTGCCGCGGTCGCGGCGAGTTCCCGCGGTGCGCTCGCCGGCGTCGTCGGGATGTTCAGCTGTGTCGGCTGTGTGCTCCCAGTCATCGGGGCTGTCGCCGGGATCTTCGGCGGTTCGGGCGCCGTCGCGTCGACGGTAAACGGGAGCTACGACCTCGGAACAGCGGTGTTTGCGGTCACAATCGTCCTGTTACTCGTGACGATTCCGACAGCTGATCCGCTCGCGGACCGCTGAACAGTGGTGGTCAGGTCCAGTTGTCGAGTCCGGTCTGGACGAGCGATTCCTCGATCCGTTCGAAGCCACGCTCGACCTCGTCGGGATCGACACCCCACTCCTCGGTGACGTAGGCCCGCGCTGCCGGGAGATCCGGATCGACCGACGTCTCGGGATCGACGTCGACCACTGCCGGATCGAGAAAGAGAGTCCGGAGGCGGTCGGCGTGTTCGATCGTCTCCTCGCGGGCGTCGAGAACGCTGAACAGATCCCCGTGTTCGTGGAGCAGTTTGACGGCGGTTTTCGGGCCGATGCCGGAGATCCCCTCGTTGAAGTCCGTCCCACAGAGAATCGCAACGTCGACGAGCTGTTCCCAGCTCAGATCGTGTTTTTCGAGTGTTGCGTCGAAATCCATCAGCTCCGGATCGCCCTTGCTGGTGAGCTGTCGGAGCGTCAGCGGCGAGCCAAAGAGCAGGGCGTCGTAATCCTCGGTGCCAGCGTAATCGACGACATCCGTGCGAGCCATGTGTGCACACTGGGCTTCACCCTCCGCGGGTGCGTCGACGATCGGTACGTCGAGGATGTCGAGCAGTTCCCGGGTCGTCTCGACGATGGTGTCGGTGAGCCGCTGGGTGCGCGATTCCAGGCGTGCAACGGCGATCGAGTCGCCGCGTTCGCGTGCTGCTTCGAGGTCGTCTTCGTACCGTTCGCGTTGCTCGCGGCGTTTTGCGACCTCGTCGTCTTTGAGTTCGGTCACCGCGCCGTCGAAGACGAAGACGGGCGTCATCTCGTGTTCGAAGAATTTTGGCAGGCCCTGAACGACGCCGATGAGATTCGCTACCTCGGTGCCGTCGGCAGTCGTGTAGGCCGCGTCGTTGGTCCACTTGACCGTCGTCGTGAGATAGCGGTACAGCCAGTTGTGGGCGTCGATGGCGACGACCGAGCCCGAGAGGTTCTCGAATGGGATCTCCTCGATCGCGGCGAGATCGCGCAGGTCTGCGTTCCCCATATCCCGGATTAGGACGAACGGGGCTTGATACCGTCGGTTCGATCACTCGATCAGGACTGCCCCGACGTACTCGTCTGCGGCCTGTCGTGCCGTCGCGAGTGTCCCGGGTTCGTCCAGAACGACTGCCCGTGTGCGAGCACCGTCGACGATCGTCAAAAGCGCCCGTGCGACGTGTTCGGCGTCGACCTCGGCGAAGACGCCCTCTTTGATCCCGTGATCGATCACCGTTTCGAGAATGTAGCGAATGTACTCGTCGTTTTGCCGGAATCGGTCGGCAAACGCCGCCTTGTGTGGCACCTGTGCCCGCATCTCGAGCATCGCGATCAGGAGATCCTGATACTCGTCGGGTTCGAGCAGTAACGTATCGAGCAGCATGTCGAGTCGCTGCTCGGGATCTGTCGTCTCGACGTCGTGGATCGTCTCCACGAACTGGTCGATGAGATACTCCAGAAACGCTGCGAGCAGGTCGTCTTTCGTCTCGTAGTGGTAGTGGATGGCGGCGGTCGATTTCCCGTACTCCGCTGCGATCCGTTTGATCGTGAGATCGGCGTAGCCGTGCTTGCAGAGTGCGGCGTAGGTTGCCCGCATGATTGCCGCCTCCTGCTCGGAGAACGATCGGTTCGGCGGATCGGCCATTGGTTGCATATTCGTCCGTCTGTTGATAACTGTTTTGACCAGATAGTCAGATCAGATTCGGGCGAAAACCACGGGAATATCGCCCAATACCCAGGGAGAAAAACTTCCAAATGTTTTTGACTAACTGGTCAGTAAGTATAGTCGTGTACGAGGTGGGGAGATGAGTCTCCGGAGCAGGATCGGGGCGTTGTTCAAAGGGCCCGACGAGTTCGATCTGACGTCGGGAGAGATCGGGAAACCGCTGTTTTTCCTCTCGATGCCGATCGTCGTCACCAATCTCTTTCAGACCGCCTACAACCTCGCCGATACGTTCTGGCTCGGCCAGTACAACACCGACGCACTGGCAGCGATCAGTTTCGCGTTCCCGATGGTCTTTTTGCTCATCTCGCTTGGGATGGGCATCTCCGTCGCCGGGAGCGTCCTCGTCGCCCAGTACACCGGCGCGGACAAGGAACGCGAAGCCGAGTACGCCGCCTCCCAGACGGTCACCTTCGCCGTGATCCTCTCCGTGGTGCTGGGTGCGACCGGCTACTTCCTCGTCGAGGAGTTTCTCTCGGTTATGGGGGCCTCGGCGGATGTGTTGCCGCTGGCAGCGAGCTACATGGAGGTCATCTCGCTCGGGCTCGTGTTCATGTTCGGCTTTTTCGTGTTTATCGCCCTGATGCGTGGCTACGGCGACACGATCACGCCGATGCTCGTGATGTTCGGCTCGGTCGTGCTGAATATCGTGCTCGATCCGTTCGTCATCTTCGGGTGGGGGCCGTTTCCGGAACTCGGTATCCAGGGGGCGGCGCTGGCGACGGTGTTCTCCCGTGGTCTCGCACTCGTCGTCGGGCTGGCCATCATGTTCAGGGGGGTCCGCGGCGTACAGATCAACCTCCGGGATATGGCCCCCGATCCGAGCTATCTGCGCCGTCTCCTCCGGATCGGGCTGCCAGCCTCCGTCGAGGGGACTGGCCGGGCGCTCTCGATGAATCTCCTCCTGTTTATCGTGGCACTGTTTTCGGATCCGGTCGTCGCCGCCTACGGGATCGGGACCCGCGTGTTCTCGGTCGTCTTCCTGCCAGCGATCGCGGTCGCCCGCGGTGTCGAGACGATGACCGGCCAGAACATCGGAGCCGACAAGCCCGACCGTGCCGAGGCGGCCGCCGGCCTCGCGGCGAAGGTGCTGTTCGGCGTCCTCACGACCGCAGGCGTGCTCGTCTGGTTCGCTGCCGTGCCCATCGCCGACATCTTTACCACCGATCCGACGGTCGTCGATATCACTGCACAGTTCCTCCGGTATGTCGCGCTCACGTTCGGGTTCATCGGGATCATGCGCGCCTACACCGGGAGTTTCCGCGGTGCCGGCAAGACACTCACTGCCGCCGGAATCTCCGTCTTTATGCTCGGCGTGATCCGCTTCCCGATCGCCTGGGTCGGTGCGGATATGCTCGGCGAGCGCGGGATCTGGCTGTCGTTTGCGATCTCGAACGTCGTCGGTGCACTGGTCGCGTACGCGTGGTACAACCGCGGAACGTGGCGCGACGCCGACCTCACCGAGGCGGCCGTCGACACCACGACGGAACCCGCTTCGACAGACGATTGAGATCAGTGTTACTATATGTACAGAACAGTAATTCTCTCTCGATGAACGAAGTTAGTACGGATATACTTACAGATTTGAATGCGAGGTGGTCACGTGTCTCGACTTGACCCGTTTTTCGACGTCGTCACGACGCACAGCCGGGTCGTCATCGCGATCATGGTCGTGTTGACCGTCGTCGTCGGTGCTGGAGCGGGAATGGTCGGGCAGTCCTCGTCACTGGATCAGTTCCAGGGCGACTCGCCGGAGGCAGAGGCGCTCTCTACGATCGAATCGAACTTCACGACCGGTTCCGAGAACACCACGACAGCCCAGCTGATCGTCAGAGGTGACGACATCCTGTCGAAAGAGTCACTGCTGGAGTTGCTCTCCGTCCAGCAGTCGTTCCGGGACAGCCAGACGATAAACGAGACGCTCGCATCGGAGAACGCACTCGTGGGGATTCCGAACGTCGTCGCACGGACTGCGATTGCACAGGAGCAGGCCGGTGCACTCGAACGACGACAGGCGACACTCAACGCGACGAGCGAACAGTTGCGTCGTGCACTGGGAACCGTCGAACAGGACCCGAACAGCAGTGCCCTGGCTGCATTCGAGCGCGTTCGGGCGAACTCGTCCGTCGAGTTTACTGAAGAGGATGCCGGGACGTTCGAACAGGCCGCCCAGCAGCTCCGCGCAGCCGAGACAGAACAGGAGCGCCAGGCGGCGTACCGTCTCGGGAGCCGCGGCGTCCTGGAAGACCAGTTCGCAGCAGTGGCAGCCGAGGGCGAGGCACTCCAGGACGGTCCCGCGCCGACGCTGGCCGAGCAGCGCACACAGCTCGAATCGATGAACGAATCCGCCGTCGACAGTGTCGTCCGGTCGGTCCTGAGCCAGGACGGGGGGAACGAACGGGCGTTCGGTCTGATGCCGACCAGCTACGAGCCGGGATCGACCGAGGCCAACGCGACGATGATGCTCGTCACCCAGACGACGGTAACCGAACCCGTACAGGGGTCGGCGAGTCAACGCCTCATCGACTCCCAGCTCGAGATGGATCGAATCGCCAGTGATTCGATCGACAACGAGGTGCTCGTCTTCGGATCGGGGATCATCTCCGACGAGATTACGCGGTCGATGGGCGACAGTCTCACCATCGTCGCCCCGCTGGCCTTGCTCTTTGTCGTCGTCGCGCTGACAGTCGCCTACCGGGATCTGCTCGATATCCTGCTGGGTGTGCTCGGAATCGTCGCGGTTCTCGTCTGGACCTTCGGGTTCATGGGGTGGGCCGGGATCAAGTTCAACCAGATCATGATCGCCGTCCCAGTCCTGTTGATCGGTCTCTCTATCGACTATGCGATCCATATATTCATGCGCCACCGCGAGGAGCGCGGCAACGAGAAAACGAAAAGCGACCCGCGTGGCGCAATGCGGGTGGCCATCGCCGGTGTCGGGATCGCGCTCATCTGGGTAACGGCGACGACAGCAATCGGCTTCCTCTCGAATCTGACCAGTCCCGTGCCGCCGATCCAGGATTTCGGCGTCGTCTCCGCGGTCGGGATTGGCGCGACGATGCTCGTCTTCGGCGCACTCATCCCGGCACTGAAGCTGGAGATCGACGAACTGCTCGAAGGCCGCGGCTGGGACCGACAGAAGACCGCGTTCGGGACTGGCGGCGGCGCGTTCAGTTCGGTGCTCTCGACGGGTTCGACTGCCGCACGGAAGGCACCCTACGTCGTCATCCTGCTGGCACTCCTCGTCAGCGCTGGCGGGGTCTACGGCGCGACACAGGTCGATACCAGCTTCAACCAGGAGGATTTCCTCGCGGACGATCCGCCAGGCTGGATGGAGAATCTGCCCGGACCGTTCCAGCCCGGTGAGTACTCCGCCAAGGAGAACCTCGGCTACGTCAACGAGAACTTCCTGCGGGAAGACTCACAGGCACAGATACTGGTCGGGGGATCGATAACCGATCCCACAACACTCGAACGGGTAGCCACGACGGAACGCGAGGCTGCCGAGAAGTCGTCGGTCCAGACACTCTCCAGCGGGAGAGCGAGTGTCGAGAGCCCACTCGGCGTGATGCGGAGTGTCGCCGCGACGAACGACTCCTTTAACGCGACGTTTGCAGCGGCTGACACCGACGGCAACGGTGTCCCAGACGAGAACCTCGAGGCAGTCTACGACGAGCTGTTCTCGGTTGCGCCAGAGCAGGCAGCGGGCGTCATTGACCGGACAGAGGCCGGAGAGTACGAATCGTTCCGGCTGGTCATCTCCGTCTCCGGTGGCGCCTCGAGCGATCAGGTGACCTCGGAGATGCGTGATCTCGCGTCCGGGCTGGACGGCGATGGGCTGGAGTCGACGGCGACCGGGCAGACGATCCTGTTCAAGATCGTCCAGGACGATCTGCTCGACACCGTCATCGAGAGTCTACTGATCACGCTCGTCTCCGTCTTCGCATTCCTGATGGTGACCTACCGGATCACCGAGGGAAGTGCGACGCTCGGAGCCTTTACGCTCCTCCCTGTCGTCCTGAGTGTTACCTGGATTCTCGGGACGATGGCGTTGCTCGGCATCCCATTCAACATCCTCACCGGGATGATCACGAGTCTCACCGTCGGCCTCGGCGTCGCCTACAGCATCCACCTGAGCGAGCGGTACAACCAGGAACTCGACCGGCGGGACTCGATGTGGGACGCGATGTACACCGCCGTCACCGGAACCGGCGGCGCACTGCTCGGGAGCGCGGCGACGACCGTCGGCGGCTTCGGCGTTCTCGTCTTCGCAATCTTGCCCCCACTCCAGCAGTTCGGCATCATCACGGGGCTGACGATCATCTACGCCTTCCTCGCGAGCGTGCTGGTCTTGCCGTCGCTGCTCGTGGTCTGGACGTGGTGGTTCGCCCCCGACGAAACGGTCGACGGCGTCGATACCGGGACAGAGACTTCGGCCGTCACCGAAGACTGATCAGGCCAGTTCGAGTCGCTCGACGAAGGGCAACCCCTGAATCTCGGTTATGAGGTCGCCGGGGAGTGGGTCGCTAGTGATGAGATACAGTCTGGGTTCGTCGGTGAACTCCGGATCCTCGGTCATCACCTGCCGGATGGGGATCTCGTGGTCGGCGACCAGCCCGGTCACCGCCGCGACGATGCCGGACTCGTCGGCCTCCCGGACTGTCACCGTACAGACCGTCAGATCGAGTACCGGGGCGAGATCCATCAGGCTGGGAATCGCAGAGATGTTCTGGAAGATCGGCCGGAGTTCGTCGTCGTCGAGAATGGCGTCCGTCGTCGCGTCGACGACCCGGCGGTCGACGTCGATCTCGCGCGCGATCCCCGTGTTCGGAATCTCGATTCCCCCGGAGACGACTCGACCGTCGTCGTTGACAGAAAAGCCCCGCTCCAGAAGAAGGCGGATCACCCGCTGCTGACTGGGTGAATCCGAGAATTTCTCCATGATTTCCTCGAACATATCTTGGGTGGTGACGCCCCGCGGCTATAGTTGTTGGGCACACCTGCTCATTGCTGTGCGATTCTGTCCACTGCGTTGTCTGTGGAATTGGTTGGAACGGAACCGAAAACATCACTCCGAACAGAAAGAAAGCCCCGAGGCTGTCGACTCCCGCGACTCGCTGCGCTCCTCACCCTCCGGGTTGCGGTGCTAGCGTCGTCGGGGTTCGCCGACAGCCTCACCCCTTTCAGTCCCGCCCGGCCTGGAAAGTCACACTGGGCGGGACTGAAAGGGGCCGGTCGCTTGGTCCGTCCCGGACGAAGCAAGGACCGCAACACAGTGAGGACCGCAGCGAGTCCCGGTCGGTCAAGCGACCGGGGGCTTTCTTGCTGTTTGAGTCAGTGGATCCCACATTCTCAGAAACTCCCAGACGTCAAAAAACACGTACTCAGAGTTCGCCTTTCGTACTCGGCGTATCCGCACGTCGTTCGTCGATCCGGGTCGCGTCGTCGAGCGTCCGGGCAAGCGCCTTGAACAGCGCCTCGATCTCGTGGTGGGCGTTCTCGCCGTCGATCTCTGCCTGCAGCGTCAGGCCGGCATTCATCGAAAGCGAGCGCAGGAAGTGTCGAGCCATGAAACTCGTCATCTCGCCCACCTCGTCCTGGGAAAACTCGCCGTCGAAATCGAAATAGGGCCGGCCGCTGATATCGACGACGATCCGCCCCCGGGACTCGTCCATCGGCACGGTCTGGTCGGCAAACCGACGGATACCGCGCTTGTCACCGAGCGCCTCGTCGAAGGCCTCGCCGAGCGTGATTCCCACGTCCTCGACCGTGTGGTGGTCGTCGATCTCCAGATCACCGTCGCAGGTGACGGTCAGATCGAACAGTCCGTGGGTCCCGAAGGAGTCGAGCATGTGATCGAAGAAGCCGATACCTGTGTCGATCGTCGTCTCGCCGTCGCCGTCGATATCGAGGACGACCTCGATCTCGGTCTCGGCGGTTTCGCGTGTCACGGCCGCCGTTCGGTCGGTCATACTCGAACTGTACAGGCGCGAGTATTTGGTGATTGTGTCTGGAACTCCCCAACACCGGAAAAATCGATGGCGAATCGGGCCGAAGAACGTCGATCCGCGAGCCCCGGTCTACTCGACAGCCGGCGCTTCTTCGTCGGTCCGGCCCGGCAGTTCGAGTTCGATCTCCAGTTCCGGCTCGCCCATCCCGTCGTAATCGATCTCCAGCTCGACCGGTTCGCCGAAAGCGAAGGGCAGCTCCCACTCGTCGGCGACGATCGTCAGCTCGTCACCGTCACGAAGCTGTTCACCCAGATCGATCAAGAACTCGCCGGCTTCGCTGGCATCGAGTCGGTACTCCTCTTCGAAGTTGCGCCCTGACTGGATGATCGTTCGCTCTTCGTGCTCACTCTCGTCGTGGTCAGTGTGCTCCCCATCCATCTCTGAATCGTGTTCGGACTCTGCCATGGTATATGTATTTAGGTTAACCTAAAACAAAAAGGCACGGGTTCCACACAGCACCAGCTGAGGCAGTTGCGATCAGGCCCGCCGGACCAGATGGTCCCGCACCGTCTGCTGAGCGCTATCACAGAGTTCGTCGAGTCGGACAGCCGTCGCCACCACGGGGTTGTCGACCGGGAACTCCTGATACAGATAGGAGACGAGCTGACAGTGGCGGATCCCGGCGTCGAGATTCTGGCTCGTCGTTCCATCGAGCAGTTCCTGGCGGTCCTGGATCAGTTCGTCACAGCGTTCCCGATGTGCAGCCAGTGTCTCGTGGCGGTGCTGGAGGGCATCGAAGCCGAGTTCTATCAGCGGGATCTCATTTTTTTCGGCGAGCCAGGCGGTGATCCCGTCGACCGTCTCGCCAGCGGATCCGAGATGTGCTGCTTCAGTGTCGAGTGCGCGGGACATCGCACGGGTCTCCGTCTCTCGGTTCTCGGTCTCGCTGCGGATCGCACCCTTGAGTTCGCGCGAAAACCCCGTCTCCGTCGTCGAAGCGAGCGCGACAGCAATCTGGTCGGTGAACTCGTTTCGGATCGTCTCCAGCAGCGATTCGTCGCCATTACAGCTGTGTGGCCGGATCGTCTCCCTGAACGCTGTGCGGACTGCCCGACACTGGTCGTCACCCGTCCGGCTGTTCTGCAGTTGTGTGCCGACAGTTGCCGTCATCCCACCCGCGGGGGTGGCCGGGGCTGTCGGGAGTGACGACACCCGATCACGGAACCGATCGAATGCGTCACGTTTCGCAGTGACTGCCGACTGTTCGTTCTCGACACGACGCTGGGCACGGTCGATGAATGTTGTCACGGTCATATGTTGGGAGATCACACCTGGGGGGCAGACATTTTTAGGTCTACCTAAACCATTAAAGATGCTTCGGTTTTTAGGTTGGCCAAAAACCCACTCTAGAGGCTGGGGTGGGTGATCTGTTCATCCGGGTGGAGTGATTCGAACCGGTCGCACATCGCTTCGAGCGCTTTCGTTTCGCGTCGCCGGCTCTCCTCCTCGCTGATCTCCTCACAGCCCGGTGGGAGATCGCGCCCCCGGTCGGTGAAGTAGCCGTCCGGGGCGACCCAGTCGTGATAGAACGGTCGGTCGTCGGCTTCGAGCAGCGCGACCGCGACCTCGGCACCGTGGCCAGCACAGACGACCGCCTGGTGTGATTTCTCGGCGAGCCGACCGGCGGCATAGAGCCCGTCGACACCAGTGCGACCCTGTTCGTCCGTATCGACGAACGTCTTGCCACGGTCGATGAAGCCGACGCCGTCGATCGTTTCGAGATAGTCGACCGTGTTCTTCGTCGCAGCGATGACGTACTCGGTCCGGAAGCGGTCACCCGACTCCGTCTCGACCGCGAACCCGTCGTCGGTCTGCTCGACGTGGGTGACTCTGCCATCGTGTCGCTCACAGCCTGCTCGGTCGGCCTGTTCGCCCATCAGATCGAGCAACTGACGGGGGTTGACGCCGGCCGGGAAGCCGGGGAAGTTCTCGATGTGGGCATTTCTTCGCAGGATCGACTCGCCCGTGTCGACGATGAGTGTGTCCATACCGTGACGTGCCGTGAAAATCCCCGCCGAACGGCCGGCGACGCCGCCACCGACGATCAGGACGTCTGTTGGAACGGTCATACGAGTGCTTAGAACTCACCGTTGATTAATCCGCGACCCGCTGGCGGTCGAACATCTCTCTAACCGGCGAGAGCAGTCACGAAATGTCGGGGCAGTGGTTGGATTGCTCGAAAGGAATCACTCGGGAAGTGGACAGTCGTCGGGAACGACCTGCTGGTCGAGCGCGTCGACGGTCTGTTCCAGTACGGGCACCATATTCTCGGTATCCTCGCGGTTGTACTCGATCAGTCGCTCCAGCGAGCCGTCGACACCGCGTTCGTGTTCGTGCCAGAGCCGGACCGCCTCCCGCCCGTCGACGTCGGGAAGCTCGCGCTCGATCCCCAGCGTCCGTTCGATCTCGCTCAGCCCGCCGGAGAGGCCGAGTTTCCGGCAGGTCGGCATGAGATCGATGTGTGGGAAATCGAGATCGATGCCGAAGGAGTGCTCCAGAAACGGGATATCGAACCGGGCGCCGTTGAACGTGACGAGCAAGCCAGCATCCGCGAAGGCGGCAGTGAGTTCCTCGGCAGTCAGGTCGTCACCGCGGACGAGTGTCCGTGTCTGCCCATCCTGGTAGAGCGAGACCGTGGTGACGACGCTCGTGTGGTGGTCCAGCCCCGTCGTCTCGATATCGAAAAAGCAGGCCTGCTCCCGGAAACTCTCGTAGAGCCGCCAGCGGGCACCCGTCGGAAACACCTCGTCAAAATACGAGACGTCGTCGGCCTCGATGGCGTGCTCACCCTGTTCGATGAACGCTTCGATCCGCTCGGCGCGTGTCGGACCAACGCCCTCGCAGCTGTCGTCGAACTCCGTCCAGTGGGTGATCCCCTGTTTCCACAGTCGTCGCTCGATCGTCTCGCCGATGCCCTCGGCCCCCAGGAACGAATTTTCGACGCGCACAGGTGTACTCTGCGAGCACCCGGATTAATCGTTACGGTCGCACCGGTCGCAGATCCACGACTGTCTGTCCGGTAGCTTCTGAATGTACGGCCCATCGGACGGGGCACGTAACCAATCAGTCACCGCCTACGCCCGTTCAGGAAGACCAATACAAGATAGGAAGCGGGCCAGGTGTCAGTATGGCGACCAGTGCTGATACGGCTGATCTGTTTCCCGAGACGCCCGCCATGGACCGCGAGCAGTTGCTCTGGGTGACAGCGATCCTCTTTTTTGGCATCGGTGATCTGGTGACGACGTCGATCGGGATCCAGGCGAGTCACGTCTCAGAGACCGGAACGCTTCAGGAACCCCTGCTCCGGCAGTTCGGACTGGTTTCGGTCCCGGGGCTGAAACTCGCGGTGTTTGCCGGCTTTTTCGCCTGCTGGCGACTCATCCCGCGTCCGCACAATCTGGGTGTCCCACTCGCTCTGACGACCGTCGGTGCCCTCGTCACTGTCTGGAACGCTGTGGTCATCGTCGGCCCTGTGCTGTAAGCTCGAAGAGTTATCCAAAATGGAGGGGGGTCACCGGGGATCGGAGAGCCGGTGTGGCCGCGAGGGATCAGACGGCCACAGACAGGGTGGTCGCCCAGCGTCAGCGCTTGTACTCCTTACCGAGGACGAGGCCTGCAACGTTTGCAGCCACCAGTCCCGCAACCACGGCGGGGGACTGCTGTGCGACACCTGCCGCAAGCAGCGACAGGAGGACGAACGGAATGACGATCGCACTCCAGAACCCGAGCAGTCGAACGGGGTATTCGACAGCGGACTGGAGGGTCTGTCGGTCGGTGCTGGCAATCGGATCGAGCGGGGTGGCGCTGGACATTGTGGCTCTCCTTACTCCTGTCCACGCACCATACCCGTATATAAACGCGAGATTACTAGCGCTATTTCGGTTCTTTTTCACCAGGATTCACAGGAGTAGTAACATTTTATATAGAACTACTAACGTTTTATGAGTGTCTCAGACACCGTTAGAAGTTTTATTCTCTCCTCTAAGACGAGATCTCCCGAAGAGAGCGACGAACACTACGAAACGCGGACAGTTCGTGTTCGAACGACAGGTTCGAGGGACAGATCCGGGAAGACAGCGCGGACGGCAAACGTTAACTCGTCAGTATCGCCGCCGAAGACGCCGACCGGGAGGGTCGTTTCGCCGAGGTAGGTCGCCTTCTCGGTCATCTCGACACCGTTTACCGTCACCGAAAGCGAAGCGCGTGCGTCACCTGCCGTCGACTGGACTGTGACCTCACACAGTTCGCGCTCACCGCGGGGGATCGTCTCCGGGAACGTACCCCAGTCGACGGACACGGCGGGCAACGCTCCCGCACCCTCGTGGATCTGTTCGGCCACGCCCTCGGTGACGCCCGCAGCAGCGAGTTTCGACGGCGTCGACGAGGCGACGTCGCCCGGCGTCTGGAAGCCAGCTGCTGCGAGTGTGCGCGCCCGCTTTGCACCCACGCCGTCGATGGCGGTCAGGCCGACTGCGTCCTCACTGACACCGGTCTCGACGCGGGCTTCGATCCGACAGACCAGATTCGCCTGTGTCGGCGTGCCGAACCGGTCGAGGATCGCGCGCAAGGCGGCGAGCAAGCGGAGCGCATTCTGGCGGATAATCCAGGCGTCGCTCCGTAGCGTCGAGGGCGTCGTGTTACTCATGCCAGCCTCCAGGATGGCGAGTACCTTCCGCCGGCCCGGATCGAGTCCCTCGGCCCGGTTGCCGAGGACGGCGTCGATCGCGTCTTCCTCGTCGGAGCGCGCACTGACGCTGTCGAACTCGGAGGCGGTCGCGATCGCTTTCAGCACGTCGATCGACGCGAACTCCTCGCGGTCTGCGAGATCCGCGAAGCGGCGAGCGGTCGTCAGTTCGAGGTAGAACTTCGAGGTGAGCCGTCCGAGCGGCGTCGGTTCGATCGAGAGTCCGTCCATCGCGACGAACTCGCGGTCGACGAGCCACTCCAGGGTATCGCTGACACGTGAACGGAGTTTCTCGCCGGAGACGTAGGAGCCGCCTCGCTGTGCACGGACGTAGTAGAAGGTCGTCTCCAGCCAGTCCATCGCACCGTCGACGTCTGTGACGGTTCCGAGTGCGATTTCGGCGTTGAGGTGGACCGCCAGATCGCTGGCCGGCGGCCCCGACGTCTCTGTTCCACCGGTTCCGGTTCGGTCGGCCAGTCGGGACTCGATCGTCTTCCCGTCCCGGAGGAGTTGGCGAAAGCGGTCGACCGAGGAGCCATCACAGACGATCCAGGCGTAGCCCTTGTCGTCGTAGCCCGGTCGGCCGGCCCGGCCGAGCATCTGGAGGATATCCAGCGGGCTCATCTCTACCTCACCTTCAAGTGGGTCGTGGTGTTTCGTATCCCGGATCACGACACACCGCGCTGGCAGGTTGACACCCCAGGCGAGCGTCGAGGTCGAAAACAGGAGCTGGATTTTCCCCTCGCGAAACCAGCGCTCGACGCGGTTCTTGTCGTCGCGGGAGAGCCCGGCATGGTGAAAGCCAACCCCGTCGAGAACCGACTGCCGGAGCGTGTCGTCGGAGAGTTCGTCAGTCGCAGTATGGAAATCGTAGTCCCCGCGCGCGCCCATCGGAATGTCGCGCTGGGCGAGTTCGTCGCGCGACTTCTTGGCTGCCTGAACCGTATCCTGCCGCGAGGCGACGAAGACCAGCGCCTGGCCCTCCTCGCGGATGTGTTGTTCGGCGAGATCCAGCGCGCGATACAGTCGGCGGTACTTGTCCGCGAAGGCGTTCTCGCCGTGAGTGTAGGTCGCAACGTCCGCATCCAGCGGGACGGGGCGGTAGTCGTCGTCGAAGGAGAAGGTCGTCTCCGGGGGCGCGTCGAGCCAGGCAGCCACGTCGTCGGTGTTCGGCATCGTCGCCGAGAGGGCGACGACCCGGGGATCACAGAGGCGGCGCAGGCGGGAGATCGTCACTTCGAGGACGCTGCCACGCTGTTCGGAGTCGAGCAGGTGGACCTCGTCGATGATACAGCAGTCGATATCGGTCACGAAGGAGTACCGGCGGGAGTCGTGCTTGCGAGTCGCGGAGTCGGCCTTCTCGGGGGTCATCACCAGGATATCGGCGCGTTCGGCCCGGCGGGGGTTCAGATCGCGTTCGCCGGTGACGACGTACACCGAGTAGCCCAGTTCCTCGAAGCGGTCCCACTCCCGCTCTTTCTCGTTGGTCAGCGCGCGCAGCGGGGCGAGAAACAGCGCCGTCCCGCCGTCTTGGAGGGTCCGACAGATCGCAACCTCCGCGACGGCCGTCTTGCCGCTGGCGGTCGGTGCGCTGACGACGATGTTCTCCTCGGAGTCGAGCAGTGCCGGCAGTGTCTCCGACTGCATGCGGTTGAACCGCTCGAAGGGAAACGCCCCGGTGAAGTCGGGAAGAACGTCGGCGACGGCGATTTCCGTCCCGGTGTCCGCGCTGTGGGTCACATCGGGAGACAGGGAGCAGTGCACATAGGCGTTTCTGTCGCGGGCTGGCTGCTGGTCCTGGGAGCAGAGAAATAGACTTGTATTAATCAAGTTGGTTAAACCAAGTTAGTTTCGCGAATCGAACGACTGCGTCGGTTTTCCGAAGAATAGGCCAGTTCATACTGGGGGTTCTCGTCGCGGTTGGCAGTGTGGGCTCGCTGTTCAACGAGACAGTACTGACTGGAAGAGCCGGTGCACCTGATCCGCGACGTGTCCGAAGAAACAGCGTGTTACAGATACTCGACGGCCGATCCACACTGCTGACAGACAACTGCGAGCCGGTTCTTCCCGCTGTCGTGGACGTTCTTGACTGTGGTATCGCCGTGGCACATCTCGTCAGCAGCGTTCGCCATACAGGGAGAAACAACGCTGTGAGCTAAGCAGTCCACCCAGCCTATACAGGTGGGTTTAAATCATCAATTTCACATAATTATTCGGGTGAGTAGATCTGTTCACACGCCAGGCAGACGACCCGTTCCTCGTCGAGGCGTTCGTACCGACCGGTCCGGGCGCCGATGATGCCGCGTTCGCTCCAGGCAGCGTCACAGTGGTCCTGTGGACAGCGGTCGGGGATCGCCGTGTCGTCCTCGTGTTCCGCGACGACAGCTTCGAGTCTGTCGAGATTCCGCCGGCTCTCCGGATCGTCGAGTTCGGCCCTGAGATGTTCGAGATGGTCGCTCAGTTCGGCATCGGGTGGCTGCTCCTCGATCTCGAACTCCCGGTCCCGTGCGCCGCCCTGTCCGGAGAGAAATCCCGGGACAGTGGGCGTCTCCTGGTCGTCCTCCCGGATGTCGGGTTCGGAGTTCTCGGCATCGTCTGGAGTCGCCCGATCCTCGCCAGGAGTGCGGGATTGTGTGGCTCGCGGATCTGCATTCCACTCTCCCTGTGGCAGCGTCCGGTCGGAATGTGTTTCGTCGTCGCTCCGGAGCGAACCGAGCCGGGCGAGGACCAGTAACAGCGCTGGACCGACGAGAAGTGCTGCCAGAACGAGCGTCTGCCAGTCAGTGGTGTCCCCAAACTGCCCCAGGATAGCCAGATTCGACAGTAGTGGCCGCGAGACGAGCGCGAGTGCGAAAATGAAAAACAGAGCGGTCCCAACGAGTCGTTTCATCGTCCCGATCGGCGACTACGCCAGCTCTTCGATGCCGGTCCGGTCGGCGATGAGGTTGCGCAGTTCGGAGCGGTCCTCGATATCTTCCATCTCCGCCTGTTCGATCAGCGCCGTGCCGTCGACGGATTCACGCGGTGCGCGCTCGACGACGTACACCGAGTGGGTGCGCGTGACCTCGCCGACCGAGGACATGATCCGGGCCCGTTTCTCGGCCGTTTTCGTGAACTCGGAGTGACCAGTCAGGACCTGCTCCTGCTGGCCCTCGTCCTCGCTGACGGTCTTGAACGGCGCGCGTTCGGTCGGGTGGACCTCGTAGCCGACGCGGGTGAGCACCGTGACGATCGCCTCGTCGTCCGGATCGACGTCCGGGCCGTCGGGTGGGTCGTCGGCCTTCCGGACGGAGTCACCGCCGTCTTCGAGCACCGACACCGGCGAGGTCAGCGGCGCGTCGAACAGATCCTCCAGTTCGGCCGCGACCTCGACACTCGCGTCCATCCCGTCCTCGTACTTCGAGACAGTCCGTCGCGAGACACCCAGTTCCTTGGCGAGTCGGCCGAGCGACCAGTCTTTCTGTTCGCGGGCATCTTGCAGGACTTCACTGTCGATGTTGACGTAGAGGCCACCGGGAGCGGCGTAGATCAGCGGTGGAACGCCCTCGACGAACAGATCCATGGCCGTATCCGGCGAGAGGACTGGCACACCGTTGCGGAAGTAGACGACGCCGGGATCGAGATCCTGATCCCGTGTCCGGAGCCCGATCACCACCGGTGTCGCGTTCAGATACCGTCCGAGGCGGCGCATCTCCGCCCCTGTTCGAGCGTCGAAGGCGTCGATGTTCCCGAGAATCTTCACCAACAGTACATCTTCGCCCCGGCGTGCTGCGATATCGAAACTTTTCGGTCGGATTGCACAGCGGTCGCTAACTATGAAGCCAGCGTCTTCGAGCATCGCTGTGACGTTTCCAACCAGAGCTGACCGGGACATTACTAGTGGGAGATATGCGTGTCGTCGTATATATGATTTGTGCCGCTCAGACGGCCCGTATCCGGCGTTTTCTGGAATATGTTGGAGAGTCTAGGGGTGTTCTGCTGGGACCGGACTCTCGAAAGGTGTTAGTGAATCTCGGCACTACCGCCCGTAGTGACAGTTATCGGGCTCGACGATACCGATTCGCGGGAGCTAGGGATGTGTACGACCTACGTCGCTACTCGCCTGGCCGCCCGCATCGAGCAGGCAGGCGGAACCGTCGAGCGACTGCTGCTCGTCCGGTGCAACCCCGCAGTCGAACACAAGACCCGGGGCAACGCCGCGCTGGCGGTTCATTGCGAGCTCGATACCGAGCAGGCACTCTCGCTCGCGGACGACCTGCTGGCGATGGCTGCGACCGACGACGAACGGACGAATCCGGGAGCGGTCGTGGCGGACTGTGAGCCGGAGGATGTGCCCGACGAGGTGGCCACCTTCGCACGCGATGCAGTCAGGGACCACCACGAGATCGATGCTACTCGACAACTCCGCGAACGGCTCGAATACAGCACTACGACGCGGGGGAACGGCCGCGGGCTCATCGGTGCGCTGGCGGCAGTCGGCGCGTGGCGAGCCCTCGACGAGTGGACCTACGAGTGTATCTCCTACCGCGAGCGCGAGCGCTGGGGGACCGAGCGAACGGTGGATTATGGGTCAATCTTTGAGGCTGCCGACGCGGGCTATCCGACAGTCTGGGATACGGTCGACCGCGAGGAAGGCGTCGCGGTCTGTGTCCCACGAACGCCCTGTCCGATCCTCCACGGCATCCGTGGGGACGACCCCGATGCAGTCCGGGAGGTCGCGGAGATGATCGACGGTGAACCAGTGGAGCGACGGCAACTGTTCGTGACAAACCAGGGCACCGACGCACACCTCCAGGATGGGACTCTGGAGACAGTTCGGGATGGGCGATCGTACCGGCTGACCGGGACCGTTACCGAACCGCCGGAGACGCGCGAGGGTGGGCACGTCTTTCTCGGGATTGGAGCGGAGGACGACGGAGAGGGGGACGAACGGTTGCAACTCGCGGCTTTCGAGCCGACGAAGCGCTTCCGGGATCGAGTGCGGGCGCTCCGCGTCGGTGACCGTATTACGGTCTGTGGCGAGCTATCGGATGGGACGCTCAAACTGGAGAAATTCGCCGTGCGTGATCTCGTCATCACCGAGCAGGCGACGCCGAACTGTCCGGACTGTGGCCGGTCGATGAAATCCGCCGGCCGGTCGGCCGGGTATCGGTGTCGGGACTGTGGGACGAGCGCAGATGGGAAAGTCGAGAACACGATTGAACGGGAGTTAGAGAAGGGGTGGTACGAGGTGCCCCCCTGTGCTCGGCGCCACATTGCGAAGCCGCTGATTCGTGGTGGGTTCGACGCCCCGACGCATCCCGAGAAGTAGCAGTAATTTAGACAGCAGTGGGATTTGTCGCTACGAACAGCAAGAAAGCCCCGGCTGGCTCCAGTCGGGGGCACCGATAGACTCGCTTCGCTCGTCTATCGGAATAAGCACCGCAGACCGAAGGTCGAGGAGCGCAGCGAACCCCGGATGGTCGAACGCGCGGGGGCTTTCTTGCTGTTCACAACGGTATTCTTGAGTTCGCCGTTTCCTGAGGGGGCTTTCTTGCTGTCCAAAACATAGCTAGCAGTTCAACCGAGGCCATCACAAAAACAGAATTCACGCCAAACAGAACACTCAGACAGCCCCTACAGTCGAACCGGAATCCCGCGCTCGTGGAGATACTCCTTCGTCTCCTGAATCGAGTACTCGCCGAAGTGGAAAATCGAAGCAGCCAGTGCGGCGTCGGCGTTGGCCTCGGTAAATACCTCGTAGGCATCTTCGGGACTCCCACAGCCAGAGGACGCGATCACAGGCGTCGAAACAGTATCACAGACGGCCTTCATCAGTGGGATGTCGTACCCCTCCTTCGTCCCGTCGGCGTCGATCGAGTTGATGAACAGTTCGCCCGAGCCACGCTCCTCGGCCTCCGCCGCCCACTCGACGGCATCGATTCCCGTCCCCTCGCGACCACCCTTGACGGTGCACTCGAACCAGCAGGACTCCCCATTCACGTCGGCGTAGTACTCACCCTCCTCGTCGAACCGCCGTTTGGCGTCGACCGAGATGACGATACACTGGCTCCCGAAAGCTGTCGCGCCCTCGCTGATCAGTTCGGGACGGTTCAGCGCGCCGGTGTTGATCGAGACCTTGTCCGCGCCAGCGCGGAGCGTCTCCTTGATGTCCGCCTTCGTTCGGATGCCGCCGCCGACGGTCAGCGGGATGAACACCTCGTCGGCGACCGAGCGAACGGTATCGAGCATCGTCTCGCGGCCCTCCGCAGAGGCGGTGATATCCAGAAAGACGAACTCGTCAGCCCCGGCCTCGTTGTATCGCTTTGCCATCTCGACGGGGTCGCCGGTGTATTCGAGATCCTCGAAGTTGACACCCGTGTACACCGCAGCCGTTCCGTCGTCGTCGACATCCACGTCGATACAGGGTATGATCCGTTTCGTGAGCGTCATTTATTATCCCACACTAAACGTGCGGGTCTCAAAAGCCGTCCGACTTCTCGCGCTGGTATCGAACGCTATTTTTGGAATCGGTCGAAAATCCGTCCGACCGTGCGAATCGAGAGACCAGCGGTCGGTACATCGAAGTATCTCGGGGTTCGACAACCGGGTATGGACGCCGAGGAATCCCGCGTCGAGTACGATCCGACGGATCCGACACCGCCGGCGCGCGAACCGCCGTACCGTAGTACCGCCCCGCAGAGCCACTACACCAGCGGACAGGTCGCGACCGGGCTGGCGATCATGCTACTCGGGGTCGTGATCGTGGTTGGACTGACACTCGCACTCGCCTGAGCGTGGTGACAGTTCGCATAGACTGACGGGATCGAATGAGAATGTTAAAGACACCGACCGCATTACCACAGGATGCGCCCGGGTGGCTTAGCTGGACATAGCGCCGCACTCATAGGGTACCACGGAAACGCGGCTCACTCCGGCACGTTCCCCCCGAGGATTACCTCGGACCTGGGACATGCGGAGATCGAGGGTTCGGAGCCCTCCCCGGGCACTTCTCACACGTCGCGAATCATCTGTGAGCGACAGCGCTGGAAGTGCGCTGGAGGCGACGAACCCGCAGGTCTTGCGCGAACGTAGTGAGCGCAAGGCAGGAAAGACGAGCGAAGCGAGTCTTTCCGTGGTTCGGAGCCCTCCCCGGGCATTCTCCAAGGAACCACGAACGCCAGTGAGTGGTGACGCCGTGGAATGCCCGAGCGGTTCCGAACGAGACGAGGCGCGCGCAGGGAATGTGAGGTCGACCGCCGGGAGACCTCGGTGCGAACGGCGAAGCCGTGAGCGTGAGCGAGCACGTCTCGGCGTTGTTCGAGCCCTCCCCGGGCACTTCTCACACGTCGCGAATCTTCTGTGAGCGACTAGTCCTTGCCGTACCGAGGCTGGCTATCGCGTATCTGGATACCAAATGAGGGGTGCGACCTCGAATTTGTCGCGCCCTGCGGACAGTCCGGTGCCTGTTTCACGAGCGGTCGTGATCTGCCCAGGTGCTGTGGTGGCCGAGCGTCCCCAGTTGTACGCGCGAATCCTCACTGTTGCCATCGGTGTCCGCGTCCAGCGCGTAAAGGAAACTGTCTCGACTCCCGACGTAGACGACACCGTTGACCACTGTCGGCGAGGATGATACTGCTCCTGCGGTTGCGAACCGCCATTGTTTCTCACCCGTCTCTGCATCTATCGCATAGCCGCTCTCGTCGAGACTCCCGATGTACACGGTTCCATCGGCCACCGTCGGTGAGGAGTCGTGGACACTGCGTCCTGCGTCGAAGCGCCACTGTTCGTCGCCCGTCTGGGCGTCGATCGCGTACACGTTTCCGCCCCCCGAAGCGTCTCCCACGTAGACCGTGCTATTGGCCACCGTCGGCGACGAAAATACTGATGCGTCGGTATCGAACCGCCACCGCTCAGCACCGTCGTCGGCGTCCAGCGCATAGAGAGCGTCGTCGAAACTTCCGATATAGACGGTGTCGTCGGCTACCGTCGGAGAGCTTATTCCGTTGATTTCGGTGTCGAAATCCCACTGTTTCGTCCCGTCATCGGCGTCTAGCGCGTAGAGTGCGTCGTCAAAACTTGCGACGTAGACGGTACCGTCGACCACTGTCGGTGAGGATCGAACGTAGTCTCCGGTTTCGAACCGCCACTGTTCGTCACCCGACTCGGCGTCGATCGCGTAGACGTTGCTGTCCCGACTGCCGACGTAGACTGTGCTATCGAATACCGTTGGAGAAGACTGTACGAGAGAGTCGGTTTCAAAACGCCACTGTTCCTCGCCGTCCTCGGTGTCCAGTGCATAGACGTGGTTGTCTCGACTTCCGATGTACACAGTACCGTCCACTACGTTCGGAGAGGAGAGGACGTGATCGCCGGTCTCGAATCGCCACTGTTCATCACCCGTCTCGGCGTCAAGTGCGTAGACGTTGTTGTCCACACTTCCAAAATAGACGGTCCCGTCAACGATCGTCGGTGAGGAGCGGACACTGTTCCCGGTTTCGAAGCGCCACTTCAGTCTCGGAGTAAGATTGATACGAAGTGTCGCGGACTCTCCTTCATCCAGTATCACCGTCTCGGACGTCCGAAATTCCTGCTCCTCGAGATCACCGGGTTCGTCTGTGACTCCTTCGGGAAGGAGATATCCGACAAACGATCCCTCACACCGATCGCGCGTCGCCTCCTCGACGAGTGTGAGTGTGATCGTCGCGACTTCTCCGTCGAAATTGAACGAGTCCCACGAGAAGGTGCACTCTGTATCGTAGTGGGGGGTTACGGTAACTTCCTCATCTTCGTCTGCCGATTCCGTTTCGTCTTCGCCGAAGCAGACGAAAAAGTCCTCGATCAGCCGATTCTCTGCAGAGTAGGTCTCGCCGCTGTCCGGGTCGAACTGTTCGATAGGGTCCCCCCCGACCAGATCGAGCTGGAAGCACTCGACCGTCTCTGTAGCTTCCGTGCCACAGAACGAGATATTACTGATCCCAGCCTGCTGGCCACCTGGGTTCTTCGGCGCACAGAGGACGCCGTCGAGGTCGTCACCGTCGTACGAACTGGTGTCCGGCCCCCCCTTGACACACACCCGCTGGATATCGTCGCTGGACGAAAATTCGAAACAGGTGATTTCGTTTTCCTCCGGCTTCCTGATCACGTCGTCGATAGTAATACTGTACTCGTCGTCGTCCCCGGTGAACGTGTATGTTTTCCCCTGCTCGGGGTGTCCCTCGATCTTCCCACAGAATGTCCCCTCCGGACAGTCGTCCTCGCAGACGCATGGCCCGACCGCACGATCATCGTTGTTGCGTTGACCGCGTCCCTTGCCGGGGTCGGCACTTGCAACCCCGCTGCCAACGTACACTGTGGCTGCGGTACCACTCCCGAGCATCCCGAGCAGACGTCGGCGTGACGGGTGATTTTCTGATAACTCTTTCTCGGTCATTGTCCCTTGTTCTTACCGAGTTCGGAGTTTTAGTATAATAGGAAATACTACAAGTAATGTAATATTAATAGCATCAATATTTGACTGTCGTATTACTTTCTCGTTCAGTAAGCAGTAGAACGATACCGAGAGCAACGCGGAGATGAGTTCTGTCAGTGGTTGTACATCCTGTTTTCAACGCATCAGCCAGGATAATCCGGAACTAGTAGAGAATTTCGCGCACGTAGTTACATCGGGATCGACGAGCGCCCGTCGATCACTGCCCGATACCGTTCCCCGGCAGCCGAGTCGGCCGAGAGTTCCTCACGGATTCGTTTGGAGATCCACTCCTCGTCAGTTTCGGGGCTTCCGGCAGGATTACCGTCGAACTCCCCGCTCCGAATCTCTGCCGGCAGATACCGCTCGTAGACCGGCAGTCGCTCGGTGAGCGGAACGCCTGCTTCGTCTGCAATCTCCTGGAGCCGATCCAGCGCCGGCCAGGCATAATCGGGGTTGATGTGATCGGCCGTCACCGGCGAGACGCCGCCGAGATCGTCGATCCCGCAGTCGACGACCTCCCCGGCGGGTGCGAGATTCGGCGGCACCTGCAGTGAGACGTCGTCGGGCAGCGCCGCGCGAGCCATCGCGACAGTCCGCCGCAGGGTTTCCAGCGACGGTTCGCCACCACGCCAGCGTTCGTTTTCGACGACCGGCTGGACGATCACCTCCTGAATGTGGCCGTACTCCTCGTGGAGCTTTCGGATCGTAAGCAGGCTCTCGGCCCGATCCGCCCAGTGTTCGCCGATGCCGACCAGAATCCCCGTCGTGAAGGGAACGCCGAGTTCCCCGGCCGTCCGAATCGTCTCGACCCGCTGGGCCGGCGTCTTCACCCGGGGGCCGCTGTGGGCGGCCACGTCGGCGGTCGTTTCGAGCATGACACCCATGCTCGCGTTGCAGTCGGCGACCAGCTCCATCTGCTCGCGAGTCTGATCACCTGGGTTGGCGTGGGGGAGCAGCCCCTCCTCGATGGTGAGTTCACAGACCTCCCGCAGGTAGGAGTGGATCGTGTCGTGGCCCCACTCCGCGAGCTGGTCGTAGATCTCGGTGTACCGGTCGTCTGGGTCGTCGCCGAACGTAAACAGCGCCTCCGTACAGCCCGCGTCGGCACCGTCTCGGACGATCTCGCGGACCTCCTCGGGTGAGAGCAGCGACGCTTCGCCCGGTGGATCGAAGTACGTACAGTACGTGCAGGTGTACCGGCAGGCCGTCGTCAACGGGACGAAGACGTTCCGACAGAAGGATAGCTCCGAGGCTGGACTGACCTCGGCCGGGCGAACGGCGAGCAGCTCCTCGACGGTAGCCTGGTCGACAGACGGGAGTTCGGAGCGCACACGCCACTCTCGGGGTGCAAAGCTCAAATCAGTCACGAAATGTCGACCAGCCCTGGGAGCATGGCTGGTCACTGCGCCAGGAGCGGTGGAATCTGGCACTGTTGGGTTGCGTACCCACGCACGGGTCGGCCCGTGCACAGAGGCGTACACAGGCTCGCGTTAAAAAACTTGGCTGGTGTCAACGACCCACAGTATCAGGACTGATCGCGCTCTACCACACACCGGCCGTCGGTCGTATCGAGTTCGAAACCCGCCTCGCGGAGCCAGCCTGCAGACTCACCACGTCCGTGGATCAGCAGTTCCACGAGATCGTCCGGTTCGTCGATATCGACAGCCAGTCGGAAGGAGTCGACAGTCTCGACGGCTGCCCCACAGCGGTCGGCCTCGCGGCGATGTTTGCGGTAGGAGTCGCCGTGGTAATCGACGCGAAAGGCAGTCTCCCGTATCACGATCGCGTTCGTCCCGCCGCCGAGACCAGGTGCGAGAACGACGTCGGCAGCCGGATCGAACAGTGCTGTGAGAGAGTCGGCTGTTGCGAGGGCGAGATCAGACATCACGATAGCCACGGGACCAGTCGCCGCTGCGAGCACCGCGTTGATCGCGGGGGACAGTGGCCGTTCGTCGACATGGACTGGACAGTCGGCGTCGACCGGTTCTGTCGCGAGAATCTCGGGATCGTGGCCCGCCGCTCCGATAGTCTCGACGACGTCGTCGAGCAGCACGCCTGCAAACTCGCGGCGCTCGTCGGTGTCGAGAACAGGTGAAAGGCGGGTGTTCGGATCGTGCGAATCGAACGGAACGAGAACGCGCATTCCCTACTGAAGTTTGTTCGTGTTCTGTTTCTTCTGGGAGTAGAGGTAGAAGCCACCGCCGACGAGGGCGATCAGCACGACGCCTGCCCCGCCGAACAGAAGCATCGTCTGGGATTGCTCCTGGCTCTCCTGGCTGTCGATGATCGAATCAGCTTCGGTCATCGACTGCTCGAAATCACCGTTGTTGTACAGTGAGATTGCCGACTGCAGGTCGCTGTTGTCCTCGCTGACGCTCTCGCTTGCCTGGTCGATCCGGTCGCGGGCGTTCTGACTCGCTTCAGTGTAGCGGTGAACCTCCCACTGGTTCTGGACACCGCCGGAGACTGCGACTGCGACGAAGTTCTCCTCTTCGGGGTTCTCGTAGTTGTAGGAGTCGATTTCGGGGACTGTCCCGGATCCTTCGACGACCACTTCACTGATACCATCGTCTGCAGAGAGCTCCATCGAGACCGTCCCTTCTCCGCTTTCACTGATGGTGTCACCGCCGACGGTCTCTGCACGGATGGAGACCGTTCCATCCTCGAACTCGGAGGAGGCCTCGAGTGTCCACGTATCAGGCTGGTCCTCGAACGGGTCCTCTATCGTGACCGTCGCGGTCTCCTGTTCGCCGACTTCGAGTTCGTCGGGAACCTCGCTATCATCGAACGTTACTGCTGTTGCTACGCCTGCCGTCCCCAGCGCGAGGGCGAGTACGACGCCCAGCGCCAGGAGCTTAGAAGAGTGGGTCCAACTCATCTGTGTCATCTTCGACAAGGGTCTCTAAATTCTCTTCGCTCTCCTCCTGGATCTCTTCGATGTTCTCCTGTGCCTCGATTGCCACTTGCTGGAGTTCCTTGATCCGTGGCACGTTGTGGACACCCGAGAGGAGCACCGACGCTGCAACGTTTGGCTCGTTGATCGGGTAGTCGCCACCGCGGACTTCCATACTGCCAGTCTGCTCCTCGAGCCACTTCCGCCCGCGCTCTATGCCTTTCCGGTTGAGATGTTTCGGCGGCCCAGAGACGACCAGCAGGGCACGCTCTGCACCCTCGATCTCACAGGGGAGTGTCAGGCGACCGAGCGCGGCCTTGCGGACCAGCGACGTGATCCGGTTGGTCGTGTTTGCCGTCTCCATGTTGTCGTCGTCACCGCCCTTGAACCGGGAGAGCAGACCGCCAGAGCCATCGCTCTGGACGCTCTCGGCGTCGTAGCCGACCGTCGAGACACCACCACCCGAAAGTGTGTTGATGATCTCGGAGGAGTCGACGACACTTTCCGCGACGTTGTCGCCAGCCGAGACCTCGCCGGCACCGAAGAGGACGCCGAACCGGCGGACGATCTCGTCGTTGATCTGGTCGTAGCCGCCCTCGACGGATTCGCCGGTCTTTCGCCAGGCGTCGTTGTCGAAGACGAGCAGGTTGTCGACCTCCCGGACGAACGTCTGGAAGGATCGGGCCGCATTCAGGGTGTAGATACCCCCCTCGTCACCGCCCGGCAGGATGCCGAGTCCGTACACCGGTTCGGTGTAGATCCGCTTGAGATGTTTCGCGAGCACCGGCGAGCCACCCGAGCCGGTCCCACCGCCGAGCCCGGCGACGATCAGGAAGGCATCGATCTCGTGGACCGGAATGTTGTCTATCGCGCCCTGTACCTCGTCGATATCCTCCTCGGCGATCTCGGCACCGAGTTCGTTGTCGGCCCCGACACCGTGGCCTTTGACCCGTGCCTGCCCGATGAGGACCCGGTTATCCTCCGGGAC
The DNA here is from genome assembly GCA_004015825.1 of Halovenus amylolytica. GTDB lineage: Archaea > Halobacteriota > Halobacteria > Halobacteriales > Haloarculaceae > Halovenus > Halovenus amylolytica. The sequence goes on from SAYS01000007.1 coordinate 186,660, forward strand.
GTGTTCGAGTCCGATCAGATCCGCCTTCGCGGTGTTGACCGCAATGGACGAACGGACGATCCCACTCCCCGTCCGCTTGTCGTACTCGATAAATTTATCGACAATTTTCCCGCCCGCCTGTCCGAAACCGATCATCGCTAGTTTCATATCTGGCTTTAGGCGAAACCTATGCCAACGGAAATATAAGTGTTTTCCCCCGTCTGACAAAACTGAGAATTAGACCGACGGTACGGGTGTCACAAAGCAGACCACGTATACCCATCCGCAACAGTCTGGTAAGTTCACGACCGGGGTGGCGACGAGACTCCGAGATAGTCGGCGAGTGTCGTCAGTTCACCCGGTTCGAGACCGAACGCGTCAATATCATTCGTTGAAGTCGTGTTTTCGACCTGCAGTGACCGGTACTGATCGCTGCCCATCGGTGCACCTGGAATCGCGTCCGCGACCGTCAGCCCGACTTTTGCCAGTCCCATCGGTATCGAGACGATCCGGACCGAGTGCCCCTCCGCTTTCCGGGCGAGTTTCGCGACGTCGGCCAGTCGCAGTACGTCTGGCCCGCCGATCTCGTAGGTCTCACCGGTGTGGGCATCGTCTTCGATACTGTCGGCGAGCATCCCCGCCAGATCGTCGACGTGGATCGGCTGGAACTTCGTTTTGCCGCCGCCCGGCAGGGGTGCGAGGACCGGCGGGGTCAGTTTGCGCGTAAAGGAGAGAAACTCGGAGCCCTCGCCGAAGACCACCGAGGGCCGGAAGATCGTCCAGTCCTGGTCTGTCTCCCGGACGAGTTCCTCGGCGCGTCCTTTCGCGCGGATGTAGTGGGTGTCTCCGTCGGGATCGGCACCGAGTGCACTCATCTGGACGAACCGGTCGACACCGTGTTCTGCGGCGGCCCGGAGACAGTTCTCGGTCCCGCCGCGGTGGATCCGGTCGTGCATCTCGTCACCACCGGAGGGCTTGAAAAGCGGCGAAAGCGCGACGAGGTTGTAGACGACATCTCGTCCCTCGAAAGCGGCCTCCATGGAGTCGTAGGCAGTCACGTCACCCATCGCGGTATCGACACCGGCCGGGAGATCCGTCGGGTCGGGATCACGGGCGAGGGCGGTCACGCTGTGGCCACGATCTGCGAGTTCTCGACAGAGATGCTGTCCGACGAACCCGGTTCCGCCGGCAACGAGTACGTTCATGTCTGTACATTGGGGCGAGCGCGCAAAAAGGTACAGAAACCATAGTCGGCGGGATTCTCATAGTGATTGTTGCGAGTCTGTACCGCTCTAGCGACGCAAATTCTGTGTTACACGCCGTGACACGTCGATATCCGTGACTCGGTCACGAAAATAACCCAACAATCACTATCAGTTGGGCAAGAGATCAACGAGCAGTAGTGCTTCGGCGAGCACCCAGCCGACGAACAGCCCATAGGCCACCAGCAGGAGGTACGCTTCCCGCTTCGTCAAAGCGAGTCCGGTCCGCAGCGTGACGAACAGAAGCACCGTCGCACCGACGAGACAGCCCATCATCGGCGCGGTAATCGAGAAGTTGACCGTCGCCGCGCCAGTCAGCAACACACCGATCGGGATGACGACGAGCAGATCGAACGTGTTCGAGCCGACGACGTTCGCGATGCTCGCCACGTCCCGTTCGCTGCCGGCCGCCTGGACGCTGACCAGCGTATCGGGGAGACTCGTCGCCGCGGCGACGATCACCACACCCCACAGGAAGTCAGGCGTCCCCGCAGCGTCACCGATAATGATCACTGCGTGAACGAGTCGCTCGACTGCGACGACGATGACGAGCAATCCGGCGACGAGCCAGCCCCACTGTTTCAGCGGGTTGATGCTCTCCTTCGAGGCTGGCGCGGTGTAGTCGACAGTATCCTGCCACTGCAAGAACAGATAGAGGATGTACACCAGCAGCGGAAGCAGCATGAGCGGACGAGTGAGGCGACCCGACAGTGAGCCCTGAAGCGAGCCACCCACCGGGTTGTAGATGAGCGCGAGCGCGAAGGTCAGAAAGAGCACCAGGACAGCCAGCAGATAGAACAGTGTCTCCTTGTGGACGAGCGTGCGCGTTGCATCGATCGAACGACCGGAGATGAGGACGGCGAGTGCCGGGATGACGAGAACGTTGAAGATGGCCGAGCCGACGATGGCGCCGACGCCGAGTCCGAAGGAGCCGGCCAGCGCGGCGAAGACGACGCTTGCGAGTTCCGGGAAACTCGATCCCACAGCGGCGATGATACCGCCCTGGACGACCGGTGGAAGTTCGTAGTAGATCGCGAGCCGTTCGCTCGCGCCTTCGAGCCAGTCACTGCCGACCCACAGCGCCGCCGTGGCCAGGATAATGACGACGACGGCGACCAGCAGCTCTGTCATTAGAACAGACGTCGGTCGTCACCCGCTTAGGCCTGGTCTTTTCAATCGAAACACATCGTATCATCACGGCAGTGGTGGTCCGGACAATATTCGCGACTCTCCGCTGACGCGAGTCGACGAACTGCAACGCTCTTAACGGCGGCCGGACAACGCACAGCCAATGACGAGTGTCAAGAATTTCCAGATCGCGGAGCCAGCCACCAGGGATCGGCTCGGACGCGGCCGTTTCAGGTTCACGGACGATTACTCCGTCTTCGACTGGGGGAAGATGCCCGACCGGATCCCCGACAAGGGTACCTCGCTGTGTACGATGGGTGCGTTCAACTTCGAACTGCTCGAAGACGCCGGCATCCCGACGCACTACCGCGGCGTCGTCGTCGACGACGAGGTCCAGCCACTGACGGCTGCCCTCGACGCAAACGAACCACCCCAGGAGATGGCGATCTCCCTGACGACGGTACCGGATCTCCCATTCGAAGACGGGAGCTACGACTACGACGCCTACTACGAGGCGGTGGGATCGCACTACCTCGTCCCGCTGGAGATCGTCTTCCGGAACCGCGTACCGGTCGGCTCCTCGCTGCGGAAACGCTCCGATCCCGCAGATCACGGCCTCGACGCCGACGAGTGGCCCGACGAGCCAGTCGACCTCCCCGAACCAGTCGTCGAGTTCTCGACGAAATACGAGAAACAGGATCGGTATCTCGACCGGGCGGCGGCAGCCGAGATCGCCGGTCCAGCGAGTATCGACGATCTCGAATCGGTCGCCCGCGAGGTCAACGACCTCGTCACCGAGCAGGCTGCCGACGCCGACCTCACCCACGAGGACGGCAAAATCGAGTGTCTCTACACCGACGGCGAGATCCACGTCGCCGACGTGGTCGGGACCTTCGACGAGAACCGCTTCTCCCGAGATGGGCAGCAGATCTCGAAAGAAGTGATCCGCCAGTACCACAAACGTACCCAGCCCGAGTGGGTCGAGGCTGTCGGCGAGGCCAAAGAACGAGCGACTTCGGAGGGAGTCGCCGACTGGAAGTCACTCTGTGAGAGAGAGCCTGAACCACTCGACGAGGAGATTATCCGGACCGCGCGGAACCTCTACTGTGCCGGGACGAACACCTACATCGACCGCGAGCTGTTCGATGCACCGTCGCTGTCGGCAGTTCTCGAAACCGTTCGACACTTGTAAACAGGAGAGTGCTCAGTCGGCGTCTTCGAGGGGGCGAATCAGTACTCGCTCGATGCGTGCGCCGTCGATATCGTCGACTTCGAACTCGTAGCCGTCGACGGTGACGATATCGCCGGACTGCGGTGGCTCGCCGAGGCTATCGAGCACTAGCCCGCCGACGGTCGCGTAGACAGAGCGTTCGAAGGCCGTGCCGAGTTCTTCGTTGAGCTGCTGGATCGGGAGTGCGCCGTCGGCGCTGTACTCCGTCTGTCCGTTTTTCGTGGCCGTTCTGATCTGGACCGACGGCTCCGCACTCGGGGTGTCGAACGTATCGCGGAGATCACCGACGACCACCTCGACGGCGTCCTCGACGGTGACGATCCCCTCCATCGAACCCCACTCGTCGATGACGGCAGCCATCTGGCTCTGTTCACTCTGGAACTCCTGGAGCAGGGCGTCGACGCGTGTCGTCTCCGGCACCATCAGCAGATCGCGCGCGAGTTCCCCGGCGGTGGCGTCGGGGCTACTCTCGGTGGCGTGCAGCACGTCTTTGACGTCGATGTAGCCGATTATTTCGTCGTCGTCCTGTGTCTCGACGACCGGATATCTGGTGTGTCCGTACTCGACGACACGACCCCGCAGTTCGGACAGCGGCGTATCCTGCTGGATCGTGATGACGTCCGGCTGCGGGACCATCACGTCGCGGGCGACGATATCGTCGAGTTCGAACACCTGCTCGATCATCTCGACTTCCTCCAGCCCCACGTGGCCTTTCTTGCCGGAGCGGGAAAGAATGAGCCGGATCTCTTCTTCGGAGAGTGTCTCCTCGGTCTCGGAGGCCGGCGGCACACCGAGCAGACTCGTAAAGGCGTTCGCGGTCCCGTTGAAGACGACCAGGCCGGGATAGAACAGGTAGTAGAAGAACTTCATCGGCGGGGCCACAAACAGTGCCATCTTCTCGGCCCGGGCGATAGCGATCGTCTTCGGTGCCAGTTCGCCGAAGACGACGTGCAGGAAGGTGACGGCGCTGAAGCCGATCCCGATCGCGACGAGATGCACTGTCCCCGGCGAGAGGAACTGGCCGAGCAGGGGTTCGATCAGCGCGGCGACTGCGGGTTCACCGATCCAGCCGAGCCCGAGTGATGCGACCGTGATGCCGAGTTGTGTCGCTGCGAGGTAATCGTCGAGGCTGTTGACAGCCGCCTGCAAGGTCTTCGCCCCGGCCCGGCCTTCCTCGACCATCTGGTCGACCGCAGTGGAGCGAACACGGACGAGTGCGAACTCCGATCCGACGAAGAAGCCGTTGAGCGCGACGAGAAACAGTGCGGCGAGGAGGCGACCGCCGGCGGCGAGCAGATCTACCATCCGCGCGCCTCCGGCAAACATCGCCTGTCGCTCCCTGGCTGACCGATCGAGACAGCGCCAGGACGAGAGTGGTTCATACGATCAGCCTAACGGTCACTCACACTAAATGCTACCCTTTGGAGTCGCTGGCTAGCTCCGAGTACCGCGCCTCGACGTCGATCATCGGCCGTGGGTAGTCGACACCCAGTTCGACACCGTAGGTGGCCCGCTCGTCGTCGCTCATCTGCCAGGGTCGGTGGGCGTACTTCGGCGGGAGTCCGTCGAGTTCCGGCAGCCAGGTCCGGACGTATTCAGCGTCGTCGTCGTAGTATTCGGCCTGCGAGAGCACGTCGAAGTGGCTGTCCCGCGAGTCGTTGCCGACACCGGCCTGATAGGCCCAGTTCCCCCAGTTCGAGGCCACGTCGTAGTCGACGAGTTGCTGTTCGAAGTAGGCTGCGCCCCACCGCCAGTCGAGTTCCAGCGCGTCGGCCAGGAAGGAGGCGACGTTCTGGCGACCCCGGTTCGACATGTAGCCAGTCCGGTTCAGCTCGCGCATATTCGCGTCGACAAAAGGGACGCCCGTCTCGCCCCGTTTCCACCGGTCGAACTGCTCGCGGTCGCGCTGCCACTCTTTCTCGACGCCGCGGATCCCGCCGGGCGCGAAGAAGTCAGCACCGTGTTTGAGAAACTGGAACTGGAAGAAATCCCGCCACAGCAACTCGAAGACGAGCCAGTAGGTATCTTCGCTAGCGACGCGTTCGTCCTCGTACCGTTCGACTTCTCGGTGGAGCCACCGCGGCGAGAGACAACCCGCAGCAAGCCACGGCGAGAACTTCGAGGAGTAGTCGGCCCCGAGCAGCCCGTTTCTGGTCTGCTTGTACTCCCGGAGGTGATCGCCCTCCCAGAGATACGACTCGACACGGCGTTTCCCGGCCGTCTCGCCACCCTCGAAGGAGAGAACAGATCGGTCGTCTTCTGGTGGCGGGTCGATGCTCAGGTCGGAGAGAGTCGGAATGTCGCCCGGTGAACTGTCGGCTGGTGTCGAGACAGTTTCGGGCGCTGGCACGGGATCGCGCACCTCGACACTATTCTCGGCTTCCTTGCGCCAGGGTGTGAACGTATCGTCGATCCGGTCAGAGGGCGTCGGCAAGTCGTCGATGTGATACAGCGTGTGTGTCCACCGACGCTCGAAGTCGACACTCTCGGGCAGCGTATTCTTGACGGCGTGTTCACGCTCGATCTCCTCGATTGTGGGCTTCGTCTGGGCGAAGACCGCGTCGGCGTCGACTTCCTCTGTGACGTCGGGGAGAACGTCTTCGACGTGGCCCTGCCGGACGAAGAGGTCGCCACCCAGGTCGCGGAGTGACTCGCGGAGGTCCAGGATGGCCTCGCGGCGAAACCGAGCCCGGTGGCTGCCGAGTTTCTCGGGACCGTACTGTGACTGGCCGCGCCGACGGGGATCGAACACGTAGACCGGGACGATGTCACTGGCCTGTGCTACGGCGTCGACAAGGGTCGGGTTGTCGTCGAGGCGCAGGTCGTCGCGAAACCAGACGACGGCTGTGTCCATATCCTCAGTTGGGCTGGAGGAACAAATACGGCCGGGAGGGAGCAATCAGTCAGTAGGGTAGACAGACAGCGATGGAAAATATATCTCGTAGAAGGCGGTATCGAAACTGACCAGTCCGTCGCCGTCGACAGTCGCGTGGCCACCGATGAGAAAATCCGCCGCGATATGCTGGCGCGGCCCGAGTGATTCGCCACACTCCGCACAGCCCACAGTCTGTGTGGCGCCACACGTTGGACACTGGAGCCCGTCAGGGCGGCGGTCGGTGTACTGTTGAAATTGCTCACCAGCCTGAAACAGCGCCTCCCGTGATGGCTCGGCGAGTCGTATACTGAGATCTGCGAGAAACTGATCTAGTTCCGCGGTCGTTTCGAAGTGGCCATCCGCCCCGAGTTCTCCGTACACGACTGGTGTGATGACCACCTTTCCATTCTGATAGGCGTTCCGGAGGGCCGTTTCACTTGCATCGGCATACTCGTCCTCGTACAACAGCGCGAGGAGCGCATTCGTGTCGACCGCCGTCGTCACGGTTCTGCCCCGTCGTCGGTTCTATCACCTACGTCGCGTGGATACTCACCGCGAAGGCGACGCATTCGGTCCGGCATCGTCTCCTCGCTGTCGGCGCTTCCGCGGTACTTCTCGAAGGGATCCTCACCAGTCTCCGTGGTGGGCGCCTCCTTCCGTATCTTGTAGCCCGAGTCGACCGCCTCGAATGTGATCTCGTCGCCGGGTTCGATGCCGAGTTCGTCCCGGACCTCTTTGGGAATAGTGACCTGTCCTTTGGTCGTGACACGAGGCATCGTGTCTCTATCTTAGGAGTATTACTTAATGAGTATTACGGAGAAATTCGTACGATAGCAGAGACTACCAGCAGGATACTCGATCAAGCCACACCGCTGTCGAGATTCTCCAGCAGTTTCCCGACGAAGAGACCGAGCCGTGGCGAAATGTCGCCCTCGGCCGCCGTCTCGGCGGGCTGGGCCTGGAGTGCTTCGACGAACTGCTCGGAGTGGGTCATCGCGTTGATCATATCTGCCACGTCGACAGTCAGCCCCTCGTCGGAGGTATCCATCTCCGGGTGGCGTTCCTTGAGTTCCGCCGAGTACGTGATCGTCCACGATGGGCCGCCGACAGCGTCGATAGCATCGGCAAGTTCGCCGACAGCGATCGGGCCGTCTGCACTGCCGACGTAGATCGTCCCATCCTCGATAAAGGTGTCGTACCGGCTCATACTCGAATCATAGTCAACGGGTCCGTCGATACCAGTCGTTCGCTGTGAGCGCCAATCAAGGTTTGGTCGGCCAGTCCGACACTGTTGTGTGCTGTCACCAGTTGCGAGCAACAATTGCATACTTCTTTTTCCCTGGCGGTACAACAATCGCCTGTATGAACGGGATACTCGACCACACGATGATCCGCGTCACAGACCTCGAAGAGTCACTCGACTGGTACGGGACGAATCTGGAGTACGAGGAGAAAGACCGCTACGAGGGGGACGGCTTCACGATCGTCTACATGGGACCGGAGGATATGCACGAGGACGGCGCGATGCTGGAGTTGACTCACAACGAAGGCGACGACGACCTCGAGATGGGGGACGCCTGGGGCCACATCGCCGTCCGTGTCGAGGATGTCGACGACGCCTACTACGAACTGATGGACAAGGGCGTCGAGGACTACCGCCCGCCCGAGGAGAACCCCGGCTACGCCTTCGTCAAAGATCCGGACGGCCACGAAGTCGAGATCGTCGAGCGTGATTTCGGCGCACGCTGGAGTCTCGATCACACGATGATCCGCGTCGAAGATGCTGACGAAGCATTGGGCTACTGGACACGCAAGTTCGAGTACGAACACGACCGCCGGTGGGAGTCCGATACGTTCGCGAATTACTTCATGCAGCCCGTCGACGCCCCGAAAGAGGCGATGAAGCTGGAGTTGACCTACAACTACGACGGCCGCACGTACACGATGGGGGACGCCTGGGGCCACCTCTGTGTCCGGATCGACGACCTCCACGAGGACTGGGAGCAGCTCATGACCCGGGAGGCACCGGAGTACCGCGATCCGGAAGACTGTGACGACATGTACGCCTTCACGAAGGATCAGGACGGCCACGAGGTCGAACTACTCGTCCGGGATACGGACGCCGACTCGCTGTTCCCGTTCTGAGCTACTGACTAGCAGAGACAGCATTTCGAGATTCTTTCGGGCCGATGGGTAACTCCAGATCGGCCGGTAGTGCGAGGTTTGTTATTTGGTCGGAAGGCGTCTACGGACACTTGCCGGAGCCAGATCAAGCTTCCTTGAGCTTGCTCTGGAACTTCTTGCGGACTTTCTCGACTTTGGGCTTCGCGTGCATCTGGCAGTAGGCGTCGGTGGGGTTCTTTTCGAAGTAGTCCTGGTGTTTCTCCTCGGCGCGGTAGAACGTCTCCAGTTCGTCGAGTTCGGTCACCACGTCGTCGTCGTACTCCTCGTCGAGCGCTTCGATGTAGGCCTCTGCCTGTCGTTTCTGCTCGTCGTCGTGAGAGAGAATGATCGAGCGATACTGGGTCCCCCGATCCGGTCCCTGCCGGTTCAGTTGAGTCGGATCGTGGACAGCAAAGAAAATCTCCAGGAGTTCGTCGTAGCCGATCACGTCGGGATCGTACTCGACCTGGACGACCTCGGCGTGGCCGGTCGTCCCCGAGCAGACTGCTCTGTAGGTCGGATCCTCGACGTTCCCGCCGGCGTAGCCCGAAACTGCTGCCGAAACGCCGTCGAGTTCTTTGAACGCCGCCTCGACACACCAGAAACAGCCGCCACCGAACGTTGCTTTTTCCATACCCTCTGTTGGGGCTGGATTCGTATGAATGTGCTGCGTTCTATATAGTCATCTTTGGTTTACCAGGATCTTTTGCCGTTCGTTTCCAACGTCGGAGCGATGCCGTCCGACCCGGAGGAGGGGAATCCACTCGCACCGGGCTGTGAGCGCTGTCCCGAACTCGTCGAGAGCCGGGAGTGTATCTCCTGGGGAAATGGCCCGCTCGACGCGAGTGTGTTCGTCGTGGGCGAGGCACCCGGTGCCGGTGATCCCGATGCCGAGCAGTGGCAGGGTGGCAACTGGACGGGGCTGGCCTACACCTCACGACACTCCGGGCGGCGAATCCGAGAGCTGATCGAGGCGGTCGGCTACGGCGGGGACTGCTATTTCACGAACGCCGTCAAATGTTTTCCAGCAGATGGGGAGGGGAGCAACCGCGAACCGACCGCCGAAGAGCGGGCGAACTGCCGGCCCTACCTCCGCGAAGAGATCGTACAGGTCGATCCCGATGTCGTCGTTCCGACCGGGAAACACGCGACGAAATCCGTCCTCGCACTCGCAGACCGAACCATCGATGGCTTCCTCGATACGGTACTCGAACCGGTGGCGTGTCCGGATCTCGGAGCGACTGTACTGCCGCTCGTACATCCATCGTATCAGGAGATCTGGATCTCACGACTGGGGTACACCGCCGAGAGCTACAGAGAACAGTTCGAGACACTGCTCGATAGACTGGTCTAGGGGTCCCGCCAGTCGTAGACAGTGACAGCCCGGTCCGCCCGCGAGGACCGGCCGTTCGGGTTCCGGCGGGGCGTGGTATCCGTCCGACGGGCGCCGAGTCCGTCTTTCGTTCCACGAACAGTGTTCGTCACCACGGCTTTGCCAGAGCCAAACCAGCTGGATGGCCGGCTCTCGCCACCGATGACGGCCCGGAGTTCGGAGTAGGCATCACGCAACGCGTGACTCGACAGCCGACGGACCACTGTCGGCCGAAGATTGTAGTTTTTCACGAGACGGTAGGCGAGCGACCGGTACTTCCAGCCCCTGTCGGTTTCGAGTGTCCCGCCGTCAGCCTCGATACTCCGGGTGACGCTCATCTCTTCCTCCCAGGCGACGTTGAAGTCGTTGGCGGTCAGCCGGTGGGCGAAATCACGCGCACCGCCGATCTGCAGATACTCGTCGAAGCCGTCGAGTGCCTCGACGACGTCGCGTCCGAGTGCCATGTTGCCGGCGTTGAGATAGGTGACCTCTTTGCCAGCGATCCGCTGTTTTTCGGGTTCACCGGCGTCTCCTCCATCGGGTGCAAAGTGTGTCGGTCCTGTGACAACTCCCGCCGATTCGAGTCCATTCATCACGGCACTTCGCCAGCGGTCGGTGATCGACAGCGTGTGGTTGACCAGTGCGATCACCTCGCCACGGGCACGGTCGATACCCGCGTTGCGCGCGGCGTTGATCGTCCGGTCTGCGAGTTCGACCAGGACGTCGACATCCCCGCGGTCCCGGATCATACCGGTCGTTCCGTCGGCCGAGGGGCCGTTGACGACGATGATCTCCGCGTCCGGCACGTGTTCGACCAGTGCGTCGAGACAGCCCGCGAGCTTATCACGCGCGTTTAGCGTCGGAACGACGACCGACAACTCCATATCGTCCACTACAACCCCCAGTGTACATAAGATTCCGGGGAAACACCGCCGAATAATCAACGTGACGACAGCTATGAAGCGGTGATATCCTGTTGTCATCGTACTCAGAATACTACCAGTTTATTTACGTCGACCGAGTACTGTAGCCTGGGGCGACCGCGAAGCCAGCCAGTGCATGTGCCTCTGACAACAAACGTACACTTGGTTACGCCCCTCTTTTTGCGATGGTCAAAAATGAGTTACACGTAGACAGCGGTGCCGTCCTTACGAACCGACTTCCATCGCCCGTTCGACGACGTCTTCGCTGTAGATCTCTGCGAGATCCTCGTGCTGGTCCGGACGGTTTTCGTAGACGTCCTGGAACAGCGTGATCGGTGTCTGCAGCGCCTGGTAGGTCGCCTCGTCCCACATCCGGTCACTGCTGATGTCGATCTCGACGCCGTCGATGCTGATCGTCGCTGCACGCGTCATCGCGATCGCACCCTTGCCAGCCTCTTTCGCGGCCTCGAACTCCTCCATCGAGTCGACGATGTCGTCCAGGCTCGGCACGTAGCTGGTCATATCGAGCAGTTCCTGTCGGAGTTCGTCCTCGTCGAGTTCCATCTCGTCGACGCCGACAGTCAGCACGTAGTCGTCGCCGCTTTCTTCCAGCGAGATATCCCCGCCACGGTACGTCCACGTCTCGCCGTCCTGGTCGAGTTCGACCTCGGTCCCGTCAGCGTCGATGAGCCAGTACCCCTCCTGCGGTGGGAGCGGGTTCGTGTTGGCCTCGACGACCTGCCCCGGCGTGAGCGACCAGATGCCGAGCAGCCCTTTCGCCTGGTTTTCTTTCATGCGCTCGTTGTAGCCCTCCACGTCGCGGATGTCGTCGTAGGGGCCGTCGACACCGATCAGACCGGCCGCGCTGGCCGCACTGGAGGTGTTGTGGCGGATCTCGTGCCACTCTGGAAGCGAACCGGTCGGCGTGATCGCACGCATATCCTTGGTGTAGTCAACCTCGCCGATCACCAGCATAAACAGACGCTGGAGGTTGTTGTCGGGTTTGCCCATCTCCGTGCGGAGTTTGGTCATCGCCTGCTCTGCGGCCCCGCTCTCGATGATGACTGACATCGCGAGCGAGCCTTCTTCGAGACCGTGTTCGGTTTCGACCATCGTGAAAAACTCGTCGGCTTTCTTCCAGTCGTCGATATCACCGACTTCCGGGATGACGAAGCCGTCGATGTTCTCCACAGCTCCTTTCTGGGGGTCGGCGATCGTCAGCATCTGCTGGAAGCCGTCGTAGCGGGTCTCGGGACTGTCGCGGTGCCAGACGACACGCGGGTGGATCTCACCGGGGAAGTCGGCGCCGTCTTCGGCCACGACTTCGGCGATGTTTTCGGCACCCTCCTCGCGCATGCTCGGGGCCGTCGCGTCCTCGTTGTCCGGCACCCAGACGTCGGGCGCTTGCATCCCCCGCAGTCCGATCGCGCCGCGCAGTTTCTTTGCGGAGTCGTCTTCCCCCTTCTCGGCGGTCGGTGTCGTGAAAAATGTTCGAACGAACTTCCGGTCGTGGAGCCGCTTGTCAGTAGCCATGGTCATTATGAATGATGAAGGTAACTGTGTTTTAGGTTTCGGTCTGTGGCTCCGTCCCGACACGCTCGGTATCGAGATACTGGACCTCCACCTCGACCGGCCGCCCTGTCGTCTCTTCGAGACGGTCGCTGATCGAACTGGCGAGTCCTGTCGCTGATTCGCCGGGTTCGATCCCGACCCGGACGATGACATGGTCGGGCTCCTGGAACGGGACAGAGGAGGGGTAGACGATCTGGACGTCGAGTCGCTGGAGGTTGTGATTGCTGTCGAAGGCTTCGATCGATTCGTCGACATCCGCCCGGATCTGTTCTTCGGTGGTCGCAGTCTGGAACGAGTCGTAGGTCACGCCGACCAGAAAAATCGAGAGGACTGCGATCGCGATCGCGAGTGTCGCACCGCGTTTGACCGTATCCCGTTTCGCGTCCTCCTTCCAGAACCAGTGTTCCGGCCGGTAGCCCTTGTACCGTAGCACCACCAGTGCGGAGAAGTTGATCGAGAGCACGTTGACGAGCACGAGCACACCGGAGGTGAGGCTGACGAGTGGCTGTCCCCACGCGAGCCCGATCCCGACGGTCGCCGCGGGCGGGATCAGCGCAACGGCGATCATCACACCGACCAGCGCAGCCGAGACACCCGTGGTGAGGCTGACGATCCCGGCGACGCCTGCACCGATTGCGATCACCAGCGAGAGGAAATCGGGCGCGACGCGCTCTCTGATCTCCGTGATCGACGTCACGTCCTCCAGCGGTGGAACGAGATGGATCTGCCTGACCACGAAGGCGAACGCGAAGGCCGCAGCGATGGCCAGTACGAGCCCGAGAATCTGGAGCCGAACACCCCGCAAGAACATCTCGTCGTCGTTGACGATGGTGCCGACGCTCGTCGCCATCGCGGGGCCGACGAAGGGTGCGATCACCATCGAGCCGACGACGACGGCTGCGGAGTTGAGCAGGAGGCCGGCTGTCGCGACCAGCGCACTCACGATCGTCATGATGACGTACGTCCGAATCGGGGGCGACAGATCTGATGCGGCAGCGACGAGTTCGTCCCGGGCGATCCGGTCTTCGTCCTCTTCCTCGGAATACTCCTCCTCTAGCTGTTCGAATCGGCGGGAGACGACGGTATTCGCGTCGAGGACGACCGTGAAGGAGTCGTCGTCGAGCCCCGCATCCCGGAGTGATTCGAGAACCGGTTCGACGGCGTTCGTCGGCAGCGGGATGTAGGCGATACCCGAAAACTCCCGCGCGCTCGTCTCGTCGGCGACGACGTAGTCGATCCCGTCGTCGTCGAGTGTGGACAGGAGTGTTTCGCGTTTCCCGGACGGGATTGTGATCTGGACGAGGCGCACATCTACTCTCTCGCTACGGACAAAAAAATAAGCACGGGAAAGAACTGGTCGTCGGGAGACCAGTCGTCGAGCACATCGAGACGCCTGGACAGGTGGATATCGCCAAAATATCGCCAGTACAGTCCGTGGTCGGGGAAAAGATCGGTTTCGGTGGTCCAGAGGCGAGTCCCGATGATAAATCAGATACCGCTATATCAAGTGGTGGTTCTCGGGTTGTGGGTGGGATAATTTGGCTGCCGGGGAAGTGAGACCAGCATGGAACCGTTCAGCAGTGAAACCAGCGACTGTCGGAGGAAAAAAGGAGATCGGATCGTCAGGACTGCTGGACGCGCCACGTAAACAGCGTCTCGAAGACGTAGTTCACCGACATCCCGAAGAGGATGCCAGCGCCCTTGGCGACGAGCAGCCACAGATCGAGACCGAACAGTGTCACGGGTGCAAACAGGACCCGATAGATCAGGACGAAGACGGCGAACTGGACGGTGATCCCGCCGGAGCGGACGAGATGTGACCGCACGAGTCGGCGAAGCGTCGCGATCCGACCCTGCTCGCCGCTGTCGGGATAGGTCCAGTATTCGTTGAGTGCGAACATCACGAGAATCGAGGTCTCGATCCCGGCGAGGACCGCTATTTCTTCGAGAACGCCGAGAAACTGGGAGAGAACGAGGAGGACGGTCGTATCGAAGACCGCACCGACTGCGCCGACGGAGACGAACTTCCCGAGACGGACACGGGACTGGAGCGCCTGGAGCCATCTGGCCGTCCGCCCGCCCTCCTCAGTCATCGTGTGGCCGTTCCTGGTCGACGGGGGCGTGTGGCTCGCCGGGGCCGTCGGCGGTGGTCTGTCGTGGCTGGCGCTCCAGGCCCCGGACCTTGGCGCGGGAACTCAGCAGTGTTCGTCCGAGTGCGATCGACGTGCGGATCGGTGGGACAGTCGAATCCGGGTGGTCGTGCCACTCGATCGGGACCTCGCGAACGGTGTAACCGAGCGCTCCGGCGACGGCGATCAGGTCGATATCCCACTCGAAGCCGGTGCAGGTGAGATGTCGGCTGACCTGCTGCCAGCTCTCCGCTGTGATCGCTTTCGCACCACACTGGTAGTCGTACAGCGAAACGTCGAGCAGCTGTCGTGCGACCCACGCGAACGCGTCACCGAGATACTCCCGACTCGGCGACTGACTCGTCGTGACTGTCGCGTCGGGATGTCGACGCGAGCCGACAGCCAGCGACACGCCGGGGTCGGTCACGGCCTCGATGACACGGGAGAGTTCGTCCGCTGGCGTCGATCCATCGGCATCGGCAAACACCAGGATCTCTGTCTCCAGGGCTTCGAAACCGGCGGTGATCGCGGCTCCTTTCCCCCGGCGGTCGCTGACGGCGTTCACTGTCGCCGGGAGGTCGCCGAGTTCGGCCTGCACCGAGTCGGACGCATCGTCGAGTTCGATCCGGATCGTCGCTGGTTCGATCTGGTCGTGCAGTTCTCTGACGTACTCCGAGAGAATCGACCGATTGGGCTGGTAGGCGGGGATTACGATCCCGATCGACTGGCTCATGCAGTTACCACCACTGGAGCGGCAATAGTTCCCGCGAGGGACTCGGACGGCGGGAATCGACGAAGAAAACGACTGACAGAGAGACACCCGACGGATAGCCGACTGGCTCCGGTCTGTCCGGGTATTTGCCGGCCGCGGTTCCGGGAGTTGCTCATCAGGTTAGGTCAATCACCCGTGTGCAATCAACTTTTTGACTATCGACGGAGTCGGTTAGGACGCTACTTCTGCTCCGCCGGATCGTCGGTTTCGGTCTCGTCTTCTGTCTCGGATTCCAGCTCCGTGTCGGCTTCCGCTTCCGACTCGGAATCCGTCTCTGTGGCTCCGTCGGGGTTGGTTCCGGGGGTGCCCACAAGCTGAGTCTCCGCCTCCAGCTCTTCCAGTGACGCGATAGCCTCCTCCGGCGACATATCGGAGACCGGCGGCACCGTCTCGACATCTCTGGAGCCAGCGCCGGTCGTCATGATCAGCCCCATCCCCTGGCGGACGGACATGTCGACATCGTGGACCTGTGATTCGGGAACGAGGACGAGTCGGCCGCCGGCCGGATTGGGGCTGCTCGGGAGGAAGATGTTCCGCACCGGCTCTCCCGCCACGTCAGCGACTGCCTGCGGACTCTCGCTCGTATCGAGTCCGATCGAATAGAAATCCTCCCGCGGGAACTCGACGAGGACGAGGCTGTCGTAGGACGTCTCACCGCTCGACAGCGACGTCGACATCTGGCGGATCGTCGAGTAGATCGTCCGGAAGATGGGGATGACGGCCACGGTCCGACCGAGACTTCCGAACAGTCGCTGGCCGGACGGGTGCTGTGCGAGAAAGCCCAGAAAGGAGACGACGAGGACGATCAACACGGCTGCGAGGACACGCGCGACAGCCTCGACGTTCGCGGTGTAGCTCGCGAGATCCGTCTCCGCCACGATCGGATCGATGAAGTTCAGCGCAAAGCCGAACAGCACCTGCAGGATGTACAGCGTGATAACGAGCGGGGTGATGAGAACGAGACCGGCGATGAAGCTGTTGCGTACTCCTTCCCAACTACTCATACCCCGCCCTACCGAGCGGAGTCAAAAAAACCTGGTTGCTACCAGTTACTGCTAGCGAATGTAGCCGAGATCTTCCAGTTGCTGTTCGAGATTGTCGTCGATCTCCGCACTCTCCCGGGTCAGGATATCACCGTCGGCCAGCCCGTCGTATGCCTCGGCGACGCGGTCGTTTGGCTCTCTGGAGACGACGGTCGTCGAGCCGTCGGTATCGATATCCAGCGTCAGGTAGTGCTCGCCCTTCTGTGCGTACTTCCGGACGCCGTCGTCGTGGGGTTCGTAGACCGCACGCCACGGCCCGACGTAGCGGTCGATATCCGCGATCGAGCTATACTTCGAGGTCTTCTCTTCGGGCAGACGGAACGTCGACGCGAGTACTTCGTCGGTGGCCAGTGGATCGTCGTCGGCACCCAGTTCGCCGGTGTCGGCCAGTGCGGGCAACTCAGTATCCTCGGCTGCCAGCCCCATCGCGTCGGGGATATCGGTCAGCGAGACGGGGCGGTCGACGATCCGACCCTCCTGCTGATCGGGGTAGCTGACCAGCAGCGGCACGTGGGTCAGAACCTCGTGAATCCCCCACTTGTGATCCCGGACACGGAGGTCGGGGTTGAGCCGGCTCTGCTCGCCGAAGGCCTCGCCGTGGTCGCTCGTGACGATCAGGAGCGTCTCGGAGAGGACCCCCTGCGCTTCGAGGGTTTCGACCAGTTCGCGGACGACAGCGTCGGCCTGCCGGATCGTCCCGTCGTACAGCGGCTCCAGAGCCTCGATGTCGGCCCAGCCGTGGCCCCGCAGCGTCTCCCAGATACTCGGTTTTGCCGACTGGCTGTGCCAGTTGTCCTCGGTGGCCCAGCGGTCGTACTCGGATTCGGGCTCGTACGGCGAGTGGGCGTCCATCAGGTTGATACACGCCGCCCAGGGCCCGGACTGGCTGCGTTCCCACTCGAGGAAGGCGTCGGTGAACGCCGTCCCGAGCAGCGTCTTGTACCCGGAGGCGTCGTCGTCGGAATCGGTGACGGCGTCGGTGATAGCTCCGAGCTGGTTCGAGATCCCGTCGTACGCAGCAGCGGCCGTCTCGCTTTTTTCGAGCGCCGTCCCGGTATACTCGCCGGCTCTGGAGAGGGCGTCGTGCCAGCGGTAGTACGCTTTTTCGAAGATCGTATCGTCGAAGGTGTCCTCCAGTCGCTCCGGCAACGGGTAGTCCGGTTCGTGGACGTGATCGAAACTATCTGCCAGGTTGGAGGCGTCGGAGACGATTCGGTTGTTGGTGAACAATCCAGTGTTGTAGCCGTGGTCGGCGGCCAGTTCGTGCCAGATCGTCGTCTCCGGGTCGATCTGGGCCGTGTGGCGCATCGCCTGGTGTTGCTCAACGTGTGCGCCCGTGAACATGCTCACGTGGCTGGCGATGCTGTGGATACCGGGTGCTCTGGCCTGTCTGTACACCGTCGAGCGGTCGGCGAACGCCGAGAGAAACGGTGTCGTCTCCCGGTCGTAGCCGTGCAAACTCGTGTTTTCCGCGCGAACGGAATCGAGGATCACATAGAGGACGTTGTTCCGTTCGGTCACATCCGCTCATTATCGGCGGTCGGTATAAAAATACGGATCTCACTGTTCTGAGTGGGATGTGTCGACTGAGGTAGTGGACGTGGAGTTACAAACAGCAAGAAAGCCCCGGGAGGAGAGAACTGAACTACCAACACTGCTCTGAACAGCAAGAAAGCCCCGAGGCTATCGACTCCCGCGGCTCGCTGCGCTCCGGTAGGTGCTTGCGTCGCCGGGGTGCGTCGATAGCCTCGCCCCTTTCAGTCCCGCCCGACTTGACTTTTCAGGCCGGGCGGGACTGAAAGGGCCGTCCGTTCGCCGAGTGAGACGACGTAAGGACCGCAACGTAGTGAGGACCGCAGCGAGTCGTAACCGGCGAACGGACGGGGGCTTTCTTGCTGTTTGGTGCCCCAGTGTTGGAAAGTCAACCGTGATCACGACAACCACTCTCTGTTCGAATTCCGATTCGTCCACGTACTCCCAGAGATCCACAAATCCAGTGTCGAAAGGCTATTTGTGTTACTGGCCAAGGGGCAACTAAATGGAAGTGCTGGTCCCATGAAACGGCGACAGTTCCTCCGACTCGGTGCGATCACTGGTACAGCCAGCCTTGCCGGCTGTACGCTCCAGACGAGTTCCGACAGCGAGAAGTCCAGCGGCATTGCGATCACATTCGAGCCAGAGGTGACGGGCGCGACCTTCCCGACAGGGATGGAGTTCCTCCCGAACGGTGACAAACTACTCATCGAACGGACTGGACAGGTCCTCATGCAGTCCAATGGTGAACTCCGCCGGGAGCCCGTGCTCGATCTCAGCGATCAGATGGCCCAGGTCACGGGCGAAAAAGGACTCGTTGGGATCGCGCTCCATCCCGATTTCGCGGACAACGGCAAGCTCTATCTCCGCTACAGCGGACAGCTGACCGAGGAGTACCCCGAAGACGAGTGGTCACACATCGCGGTCCTCTCCGAGTTCGAGATGACGCCGGACCGGAGCGGGATCGATCCGGACTCCGAACGACGGATTCTCGAAGAGCCCGAGCCGGGACAGGTCCACAATGCGGGCGGACTCGCCTTCGGCCCGGAGGGGTATCTCCACGTGGCGCTGGGCGACGGCCAGCGGACAGATCTCGGGGATACGAGCTGGTCGTGGTGGCACGAACAGGGCGGCGCAGCCCAGAACACGACCGACAACCTCCTCGGTGGGATTCTCCGGATCGACGTGGACAATCCGAGCGACGACCGGGAGTACGGTATCCCGTCAGACAACCCACTGGTCGGCGAGAACGGCCGCGACGAGTACTTCGCCTGGGGACTTCGCAACCCCTACAAGATCTCCTTCGACGAGGGACGGCTGTTCATCGGCGACGTGGGCGAACAGACCCGTGAGTCGGTCTACGTCAGCGAGAAGGGGGCCAACCACGGCTGGCCGATCGTCGAGGGCTCTTCGTGTGGGCCATCGACAGCCGTCGGCCACACGATCTCCGACAACCCGGCGAACATCTTCAACCCGAAAGTGTGGCAATCAGTCACGAACCGCGTCTCGCCGGTGAAAGTGTGTCCAACGCCGGAAGGGACAGATCGCTCTTTCGTCCACCCGATCGTCGAATACCGTCGGTCGGGGTCGCGGTCGGTCACCGGCGGCTACGTCTATCGGGGCGAGGGGATTCCCGAACTCCAGGGGAAGTACGTCTTCGGGGATTTCGTCCAGCCCTGCCCGATCTTTGCGACAGAACAGCCAGACGGTGGCGGGAAACCGTGGCCGATCCAGGAACTCGTCGTCGAGGACAGCGAGAACGGCCGGATCGACGGCGCAGTGCTCTCCTTCGCCCGTGATCCACAGGGCGAGGTGTACGTGCTGACGACCGGGTTCGAACAGGGATCGGGCAAGGTCCGGCGAATCGTCACCGCAGAATGACATCCTCCGCGCCGTGAACGGCGCGGTTTCTCCGACCGCACGTTTGGGGTCGGGCGGTCCGACACAAACGGGAGCAAGATTCCACCGCGTGGGTGTACTCCGGTTCGCGCTCGGTACGTGAGCCGTCGTGAGACGGTGTGGCGTGTTCGGTATCCCCGAAGGGACACGGTATCTC
>SAYS01000008.1 GCA_004015825.1 Halovenus amylolytica
GGGCAGACAATTCTGTTTGTCGCTGTCAGCTAGATCTTCTGTGGTGACGGCTCGCTTCCGGTGTAATATTCACTGGTGATTGGGGCGGGGTGTTCCCGGCGGAACACCCCTTTCTACGGTGCCCTCAGAGGATCAAGTCAGCACGGCTCACATCTTCATTCTACGCTTTCTCGAATGGATCGGCTGCTCACTGCGTGTGCTTACTGCCACGTTTCCCCCATCGCTGAGTATATTGCCAGAGCAATCATTAATGCTCCACCACCAATAGCAATACTGGCTGTGTCCGCTCGAGCGGCTCCGAAACCGAGCAACACGACACCCTGTACCCCCAGTATCCCCGTTATAATCAATTTCTGTTGTGGTGAGACCTCGGTTGAAGTGGCGCGGCTCATGAACAAAGCTATCGAGTGAAATCAAAAAACAATTGTGTTCACTCAAAACCCTGTACTGACCGAATCAGACGACCCCGATTCTCGGTTTGCGACGTGCAAGACTCGCGCTCTGTATTCAGCACGGCTCCAAGAACATATCACCGGTTGAGGATTTCAACAGAGCCGTTTTTTTCGTTCTTTTCGGCCCAAGCGTTCATTAGTCCCCAGTCCAATGCTGTTCTACGATGAATCTCGTTTCGCCTGGAGAGTACAGTAGACGGCTCCAGGCGCGACTCCGACGTGCATTCACACAGGAGTTTCCACCACACCAGACCGCGATGAGCCTCTCGCTTGGCATCTTTCTGATGGCGCTGCCCAATCTCGGTGTGAGTGTCCTCTTGCTCGGAGCGATCGGATACCGGTACGACTGGATCAACCGGATGGCGTTGCTTGCCGCGGTGATGATTCTGAACCCACTCGCGAAAGGGACTGTCTACGTGGTCAGTTTCGGGCTCGGGGCGACAATTCTCGGTCCGATTCCCGGCGTATCAGCCAGTGATGTCTCGCTGTCTGCCGGCACCGACGTTCTCGTCCGACTCTTCCTCGGTAATCTGCTCTTTGCGGCCGGACTCGCGGCGGCCGGATACGCCGTTGCGCTGTACGGTGTCCACGCAACCAGACGACGTCGCAGTTAACGGTCCGGCTGGTTTTTCGACTGATTCACTCGGGCGTGAGCCGGACGATCGGTCCTTCGGCCGTGTCCACAGCGACGTACAGGTGGCCCGAATCCGGCGCGACAGCCACGTCACGGATCCGCCAGTTTTCCTCGGCCAGCAGCGGATCGACTTCGGTGACATCCCGGCCGTCGACGGTGAACCGGCCGAGATAGCTGCCGGCCAGGTTACCGACGAACAGATCGCCCTGCCACGCCGGGAAGGCCGCACCGTCGTAGAAGGTTGTCCCGGCGGGCGGGAAACCACCGCTACCACACTCCCAGTAGTACACTGGTGCTGTCACGTCGTCGCGCTCGGCGTGGCCGACGGCGACCCGCTCGTCGGTGCCGTACTCACAGGCCTCGTCTGCGATCGGCCAGCCGTAGTTCTCGCCCGCTTCCACGATGTTGATCTCGTCGCCGTCGCGCTCGCCGTGTTCGCTCTGCCAGAGTGCGCCGGTCTCGGGGTGGACGGTCATCCCCTGTGCGTTCCGGTGACCGTAGCTGAAAATCGAGTCCACAGTATCGGGATCGTCGACGAAGGGGTTGTCCTCCGGGATCGTTCCGTCGGGTTCGAGTCGCAGCGTCGTCCCCAGTTCGTTCGTCCTGTCCTGTGCGACGTGGTCCGGGCCGAAGTTCTTGAACTGCCGGTCACCGACGGTCATATACACCATCCCGTCCTCGCCGAAGACCACTCTGGAGCCGTAGTGGCCGGTCGAATCGACGTACGGCTCTGCGACGTGAATCTGCTCGAACGCCCCGAGTGTCCCTCCCTCGCGATCGAGGCGGCCCCGACCGAGGTGTGTCGCCGTCTCGCCGGCGTCGTTTCTCGCGGCGTAGGTCAGATATATCCAGGATGGGTCGGGGAAGTCGGGGTGGACAGCAACGTCGAGGAGTCCACCCTGGCCAGCATCGTAGACCTCGGGCGTGCCGTCGATCGATTCGACAGCACCAGCCTCGGTGTCGAGCAGTTTCAGACCGCCGGCTTTTTCCGTGACGAGCAGTGCCGATTCGTCGAGAAACGCCATCCCCCACGGGTAACTCACCGTCCGTGTCAGTTCGTCGAGTTCGAACGCTGCCGTCCCGTGCTCGTCGTCCGCTGACTGTTCCGGTTGCTCGCCGTCTCCGGACTCTCCATTCTCACCCCGGGATTCGAGACAGCCCGCAACGCCGATACATCCCGTTGCTGTACTCAGTTTCAGGAACGCTCGTCGGTGGAGTCTGTCTGAAGCGGTCATCGGGGGCACTGATCGCTTCTAGAGTGTTCGTCGAAATGAACGTTCTGTGTCGGGACCCGATCTGCAACGTAGGAGACCACTCCGGACGGCACGATCAAAAGAAGAGTGCCGGCACAGTGTTCCGGAAGATGTTGAGCGAGATGACGAACAGGAGGGCGACGACGAACCAGTTGAATTTCTCCTCGTCTACCTCGAGCCGTCGCAGGTAGCTTCCCACGAGCAGGCCGACGATCGTGACGACAGCGATGACCGAGCCGAGCCACAGGCGGTACGTCGTCAGCAGATCAGTAAACAGCGCCATCTGGACGATCCGAACCGTAAATATCGTTCCGAGAACCATCGAGAGTCCGCCGATGTAGCGCTCGGTATCCCGCTCGAAGGTGTGGAAGTACGTCGGGAGGAGCGGGCCGAGATTGGCAACCGAGAGCAAAAACCCCTGGAGGAAGCCGGCGACACTCAGTGCGACGGGGTTGTGTGTCCGTTCGACCACGACGAAATCCTGGATGAGCTGGAAGACCACGTACGCGAGAATGACGAGCCCGATGAGGAAGGGAACGATCGGGCCGGTGCTGTACTCGGCGAGAAACCCGACTCCGATGATCGTCCCGACGACGGCGGTAAGCAGCAGGAGCCACTCCTCCCGGATGAACGCGAGTCCGGTATCGGTCTCGCCGATCTGGAACATGTTGAGCATCCACGGTGGAATCGCCAGGACGACGACGGCAACTGTCGGATCGATCACCGTCGCGAATATCGGCGTCGTGATGAGCGCGTAGCCGAATCCGACCATCCCCTTGACGACCCCGGCCGTGATCGCTACGAGTACGAACCCCCCGAGCAGCCCCAGCGAGATCTCGGACTCGAGGCCCCTGTCGAGGCTGTCGAAGCCCGGAAAGAAGACGACTGAACACGAGAGCACTGTGAGCGTCGCGAACACCATCATCACCTCGCGATACTGAAACTCGAAGAGATTCGTGACGAACTGTCCGGCGTCGATTCTGGATTCGGGTGAACTCATTACTTGCGCGCAGAGATAACTGCGCCTGTAACTGTTTCGGGAGTGTAACCTATCTGTGTCCCTGTGACGGCGATATCTACGGCTATCTGGGCGGGTTCAAGACTGCCCCCATCTCGGTATCTTCGACTGTACGACCGCAAACCATCTATTTCGAAGCTCCCGAACCGTCATAGATAGCGGCAATTGTAGATTCTGTCTCCTGTGCTGTTCTTTCGAACTGCTCCGAAAGGGAATTACGCGGTGGGGACAACCCTCGGATAATGGAGATACTGGAGATCGCTCGCGGGGCGCTTTCTTCCGGCCCGATCTGTGATCCCTGCCTCGGCCGGCTGGTCGCCGACCGAAGTTTTGGGCTCTCGAATCGGGACCGTGGAGCTGGACTACGGACGACCGTCGCGCTCGCCGACGACACGGATTTCGAACCCCACGAGGGGGACTGTTGGGTCTGTGAAGAGGAGTGTGACCGTTTCGAGTGGTGGGCAGACCAGGCTGTCGGGATGGTCCACGGCTACGAGTTCGACAGCTACCAGATCGGGACGAAGGTGCCACCGCTGCTCGAAGAGAACGACCGACTGCTGCGCGAGGACGTCGGCCTGGAGCCCGAGGCTGGCGAACTCATGAAAAGCGAGTTCAACCGCGAGGTCGGCAAACGGTTCGGCGAGGCGACCGGCACCGAGGTCGATTTCGGACGGCCGGACGTCCTCTTGCTCTGTGATCTGGCGACCGACGAGATCGAACTGCAGGTCAACTCGGCGTTCGTCTACGGCCGGTATCGGAAACTCGAACGCGACATTCCCCAGACGAAATGGCCCTGCCGGGACTGTAACGGCACCGGGATCGACCGCGACGAGAAATGCAGTGGCTGTGATGGCACCGGGTTCCGCTACGACGAGAGCGTCGAGCAGCTGACTGCACCGGTCGTCGAGGAGGCGATGGACGGCACCGAGAGCACCTTCCACGGCGCTGGCCGCGAGGACGTCGACGCGCTGATGCTCGGGACCGGCCGTCCGTTCGTCATCGAGGTCAAAGAGCCACGGCGCCGGAACGTCGACCCCGACGAACTCGAAGCCGAGATCAACGACTTTGCCGACGGCAAGGCCGAGGTCGAGGGGCTCCGACTCGCGACCCACGAGATGGTCGAACGCGTCAAGGAACACGATGCGAGCAAGACCTACCGGATGGACGTCGCCCTCGACGAGGCAGTCGACCAGGCGGCGTTCGACGATGCACTCGACGAACTCGACGGCGCGACGATCTACCAGGACACCCCGCAACGCGTCTCACACCGGCGGGCTGCGAAGACGCGCACACGTGAAGTCTACGATATCGAGGGTGAACTCGAAGACGACCGGACGGCGACACTCACCGTCCACGGCGAGGGCGGACTCTACGTCAAAGAACTCGTCAGCAGCGACGAGGGCCGAACCGAACCGAGTCTCGCGGGGACACTCGGCGTCGGAGCGACCGTCACTGCACTCGACGTCCTTTCCGTCGAGGGCGAAGCGGAGTCGTTCGAACAGCCGGAATACTTCCGCGAGTAGCCAGTACACCTATTTTAATCGAGCCCAGAACTGGCCTGTGAACAGACGAGTTCGTGTTGTCGTTGCCGTCGTCCTTTTCGCAGTGGTGCTTTCGGCCGGTTCGGTCGGGATCGCTGGGGCCGAACACGGCGAGCAGACCGACGAGTACGATGTCATCGAGGTTCGAACGGTGACAGCGGAGAACACCGACACCGGAGAGTTGCGAGCAAGATACAGCTATCATATCGGTGAGAAAACGCGAGAACTCACCGTGTCGGTTCTCTCCGGTGAGGAGCCAACCAGTGTGGACGGGTTCGAACCGACCGGTGAGCCGAACGTCTACGAGTGGGACGAACAGACCGAGAGTCCTTCCTTCGAGTTCGGTATCGAGGCGAACCGATCGGATTCGCGCAACGACGGTCTCGCATCTGTCGACACCGGCGAGTGGGCGATCATTGGTACCAACGCACTCCCGAGAACGGAGATTCGACCCGTTGCACTGGAGTCCGATCTCGACGATATCGAAATCGACTGGGTAACTGTCGCTGGTGAGAGCGAGGGGATCGCCGGTGATGGCATCGTCTACTTCGGGGGCTACGACCGCTACGGGTTCGACAACGGGATCGATGTCGTCGTCAGCGACCCCGCCGATCCAGGGTCGCAGGCGGACATCGACGAGCTCGGACGGACACTCGAACAGCTCTCGGCGGGGTTCACCGCCGGGACCGACGGTGATGTCACGGCCTTCGTCGTCACCTCGCCGCTCCGGCTGGGCGGGCTCTCGGTCGGGGGTGATTTCTGGCTCCACGACGAGACGCTTCCACCGGAGACCGTCCTCCACCACGAGTTCGCACACACGCGACAGCAGTACCGACCGACAGACGCCGTCGCGTGGACGATCGAGGGCGGTGCGGAGTACTACGGTTCGCTGCTGGCGCTCACACAGGGCGATATCCAGTACCACGAGTTTCGGGAACGGCTCGACCGCGGGACGGAGTACGACGACGTCGTCCTCGCGGATCGGAGTAGCTGGGTCGGGACGGACGGTGACTACGAACAGGGTGCGATGGTGCTCGCTGCACTCGACGGCGTCATCCGTGAGAACAGTGCGAACACACTTCTGGACGTTCTCCGGGCGAAAAACGAATACGACGGCGAGATTTCCGCCGATCGTTTCGAATCGATCTCTTCGGACGCTGCAGGACGCGATCTCGGTGGATTCTTCGAGGCGTACGTCCGGTCGACACCGCCCGACATCGACGTTCCCTCGCCGGTCGTCTACGACGGGCCAAACGACGGTGCAGCCCCAGAAATCCACCTCGACGACGTCGAATTCGATCCGAACGGTCTGACCGAGATTCCGTTGACTATCGAAAATACGGGCTCCGAGACGAGTCTCGCACCCCGACTCGCGGCCGAGAGTTCGGCGGCTATCGAGCTAATCTCGGCCGACGGCACAGTGAGCGAGGTCGCGGATGGCTGGGTGTTCGAACACATCGAATCCGGGGAGACGCAGACCGCCACGATCACTGTCGAGGCGGCGGTCCCTGACGAGGCGACTGTCGATCTCTCGGTCGAGGATATGAGTGGCCAGGGCGACAGCGCAATCGTCTCCTTCGAAGAACTCCCTGCTGTCGAAGCGACGCTGGAGAGTCCTGCCACTGTCGCAGCGGGTGACCCCGTCGAACTCGTCGCCGACAGTAACATCGGGGACGACCGGATCGAACAGTACGAGTTCACAGTCGGTAGCGAGCAGGCCACCTCGACCGATCGGGCGATCGAGTACACGTTCGGGTCGGCCGGGGAGTACAACCTCTCCGTTGCTGTCGTCACCGTCGACGGCCGGACCGGGACAGCGAGTCGTTCGATTTCGGTCACGGAAGCCGAGCCGACCGACCAGACCGAACCCGACGATGGAAATACCAGTACTGGCCCATCCGATCCGCAGGCGGACGATTCGAGTACTGGGTCCGACGAGTCAGACACACAGCAAGGCGACGACGCGATCGGACCTGGCTTCGGCGTGGCCGTCGCGGTCACGGTGGTCGTCTTCCTCGGCTTGCTCGCCAGCCGTGCCGGAGAGAAGCATACTTAACTTCCCCCGTCTACCACTCGTCGTATGCACTTCGGTGCCGACGAGGCCGGCAAGGGGCCAGTGCTTGGCTCGATGTTCGTCGCCGCCGTCCGAGCAGAGCCCACCGAACTGCCCGACGACGTCGGGGACTCGAAATCGATCGCGTCGGCAAAGCGCCAGGCACTCGCGGCAGCGATCCGAGAGCAGGCCGCGGCCACCGAAGTCGTCGAAATCCCCGTCGAGCGGATCGACGACCCCGAGACGGATATGAACGGGCTGACCGTCGCTGGCCACGCCGAGGCTGTCTCTGCCGTGGCCGAGGCCGGTGGTGCTGGCTACGTGGACGCCTGTGACACCAACGCCGTCCGATTCGAACGCCGGGTGGGAAAACAGATCGACTACGAACTCGATCTCCGTGCCGAACACGGGGCCGACGAGAGCTACCGGATCGTCGGCGCAGCGAGTATTCTCGCGAAAGTCGCCAGGGAGCGCCACGTCGACGAACTCGCAGCCGACTACGGCGAGGTGGGCAGTGGCTATCCGAGCGATCCGACGACCCGGACATTTCTGGAATCGTTCGTCGAAGAACACGGTCGGCTGCCGGCCTGTGCCCGCAGGTCCTGGCAAACGAGTCAGGACGTTCTCAACGCGGTCGATCAGTCCTCACTGACCGATTTTTGATCCTACTGTGTCATCTCTGTGGTAGTCTGTGACTCGGTCGTCCCGCCGGGTTCGCGTGACTCTGCTAGCTGAGCCTCCGTCGCTCCGATCGCAACGACGACGAATACAAGATAGAAGGCCAGCGTCGACAGCATCACCCACAGGTGGACCATCGAATCGACCTCGATCCCGGCGAGCAGTAATGCGCTTTTCGTCTGCCAGACGAACACGAACAGCATGACCGTGCTGACGACGATCCCTTCCGGTGTCCGTGGAAGTGGATTTTCCATGGCGATTACTCTAATACCAGTCTGCAAAAACTTACCTTCGAATCTAACTCGCCGATAATCGCCGGAATCTTTATATCACTCTCCCCGGTGTGGTCCAGAGAACTCGCCGAGTGCGGAGTGACCCCCACTGGCTGTGACCGACGCCTACGTCTCCGTCTCCTCGGGGTCACTCCGGGCGACGGTGACGGGGACTGGCGACCGTCGAACGACGTTTTCTGCGACGCTACCGAGCAGCAGTCGGGAGACTCCCTGCCGTCCGTGGCTTCCCATCACGACGTGGTCGATATCCGTCTCGGTCGCCATCTCGACGATGGTCTGTGCGGGCTTGCCGACCTCGACGAGCCGTTCGGTGTCGACACCGGCCGCCGATGCCTGGCTTTCCAGTTCCGCGAACTGTTCGTCGGCCCGCTCTTTTTCCCGCTCGTACCAGCTGTCCGGGATGTTCGGAATCGCCGTTTCGGCGCTGAAACTCGCCTCGGCCGGATCGATGACGTGCAACAACACGATCGTTCCGTCTTCGAACAGCTCGATCGCCAGATCACAGGCGGCGATGGCCTGGTCCGACTGGTCTACCGGTAGCAGTATCCGTGAGCCCATAGGCCGTCTTTATCTCCCCCGAGGGTTGAATCATTTTGTATCCCTGTTGATATGTGCTGCTCTCTGTGGCAGTTTCGACACACCTATACGAAGACACTACCCAACATACGATGATGACAGATGTAGCTCGACTGCGTAACAGCACGCAGATCCTGCTACCGGGTGACTCTCTTTCCGGACTCAGGGGGGATCTGGAAGAACGGTTTACCGTCACGGTCAGACGGGAGGAGACGCAGGTTCGAATCATCGGGAGTCCAGTCGAAATCAAAAGTGTCAGCGATTTTCTGGCTCGAAACGGGATTGCGGTCGCGTAGGGGTGTCTGGGGGCCGTTTTACTCTGGCCGCGAAAAGGAATTCTTAAACCCACGCCGACGGAGTAACTGGTATGGCTGATACGATCGAAGTGCTCGTCCCTGGCGGGCAGGTTGACCCGGGGCCGCCACTGGGCCCGGAGCTCGGCCCGACACCCGTGGACGTCCAGGCTGTGGTACAGCAGATCAACGACCAGACCGAAGCATTCGACGGCACGGAAGTGCCCGTCACGGTCACCTACGAGGAGGACGGCTCCTTCGAGATCGAGGTCGGTGTTCCGCCGACGGCGGAACTGATCAAAGACGAGGCTGGCTTCGAGACCGGCAGTGGCGAACCCCAGGAGAACTTCGTCGCGGATCTCTCCGTCGATCAGGTCCGACAGATCGCCGAGCAGAAACAGACTGACCTGCTCTCCTACGATCTGAAAAATGCGACCAAAGAGGTCGTCGGCACCTGCGTTACTCTCGGTGTCACTATCGAAGGCAACGACCCACGCGAGTTCAAAGAGCGTATCGACGACGGCGAGTACGACGATATCTTCGCTGCCGAAGCATAGCACGGCTTCGGGGCTGTGTGGCATTGCCGACACGTGACGAAGCTTAATACGACTGGCTTCTCTGGATAGAGCTATGTCCGCGGCGGCGTCACAACTGTTCGAGCCACTCCTCGAGTGGTCCGCCGACGAATCTGCCGTCGACATCGTGGACAGTCCGGACCAGTCTGACACACTGCTTCTCCGTTCCGACAGCGCCGATTTTCTTCTCGTTGGGACGACTGTCGACACTGACCCCCACACACCAGATCTGGTCCAGCGCGCTCACAGCCGCGCCCGCGAATACGACGCGGAGCTATTCGCCACCGCGAATGCGAACGATCTGTTCGTCTTTCGGACCGACGGTTCGAGGACAGCGCCGGCGGATCTCGACCGCCGTCACTACGACCTGCACGACAGTGCGCTCGATACCGTCGTGCCGGCAGTTCTCGACGAAAGCGTGGCAGGCGATGGCTGGAAGACCGAACCATTCGAGGCGTTTCTGCTCGGTCGTCTGCAGAGTTTTCACTGGAGTCTCGTCTCGGTGTACCAAGACCGTATCGAGACGCGGATTCACTCTGACGAGCAATTTCAGAACCTGTTCGCTGCGTGGGCACACGACAATCAGTACCCTTCCGAACTGCCGGATGTGACCCGGACAGTCCGGATCGCGGCCAAGCAGTACGCGTATCTTCGCATCAATCGGATTCTCTGTTACGAACTGCTCCGGCAAGTGGACGGATCACTCGATCCGCTGATCGAAGGCTGTCCTCCCTCGCGAATCGACGACCAGTTCGCGGACCAGTTCGAATCCGCTGTCACGGAGTACGGCTACGACGCGATCTTCCGAATCGACTCCGTGTTCCTGCAGGCGATCCCCGACGACGAGCGAACCCGCTGCCGATGGCACAGCTTCATCGAAAGTCTCGGACGGGAACCGATCGGCAGCGCCGATCCCGATATCCTGCGCCGGTTGTACGAGCAACTCCATTCACAGTCGGAGCGGGACTCACTCGGCCAGTTCTACACACCCGAGAAGATTGGGACCATCCTCGCCGGGTGGGCGATCCAGTCGGCCGAGGATCGGGTGCTCGATCCCTGCAGTGGGCCGGGAGCGCTCACCGTACCGGCGTCCAGACGGCTCGGTGAACTCGGACCCGCCAGCGACTCGGCCCCAGCCGACGGCGTTACCGCCGTAGATATCCAGGCGTTTCCACTCCAGTTGACCGCACTGAATCTTCGACTCCGGACGACAGGTAGCTCGGCGACGGGTCTCTCCACCGCCAACGCCGACTTTTTCGACCTCGATCCGGGAACCGATCCGGACACTCCCCAGTCCGTTGATCGGCGGGTTGGCTTCGACGGTGCGTCCGGGTCGACGACCCTCGGGCGGTTCGATGCGACTGTCGCCAACCCTCCGTACGTGCGCCAGGAAGATATCTCTGCCCAGCGAGCGCACTTTCGCGCTCATCTCGCGGCGTTCGATCCCGACGCGTCTTCGACAGCGGGTGCGCCACTGCTCGACCGGCGATCCGATCTGTACTGTTACTTTCTTTCCCACGCGACGCAGTTTCTGGACGAGGGTGGGCGACTCGCGTGGATCGTTCCGACGAAGTGGCTGACTGCCGATTACGGCCCCTCCTTCCAGCAGTTTCTGTTCGACCGATACAGCGTCGAGGCGGTCGTCGGCTTTCCGACGCGCCTGTTCGAGGACGCGCTCGTCGACACGGTGTTGCTGCTGGCAGAACGACGGGAGAGCGAATCGGAACGGCTGGCCACGAACACGAACTTCGTTCGTCTCACAGAACCGTGCTCGCCGGACACAGTGCTAGAGATAATCAATTCCGACTACGAGATTCCCGACGACAGCTCGCTGACAGTCGAGACAACCCCTGAATCCCGAACCGTCGTGGTCCGGCAGTCGACGCTCGTCGAGCGACTCGGACAGAAACTGCAGCCCTATCTCACTGCCCCTGCGCTGTATCTCGCCCTCTCCGAACGCGACGACGTCTGCTCGTTGTCGGAACTGGCGACGATCACTCGCGGCGTGAAAACCGGTGCGAATCCGATCTTCGTCCTCGACGGGGCGACGATCGAAACCCACGGGATCGACGACCGCTTCTGCCGGCCGGCGATCAAAAGTGTCCGTGCAGTCGATGGCTTCGAGTACACGGCCAGCGATGCCGAGCGCTGGCTGCTGGATCTCGGCGGCTATGTCACCAGTCTGGACGTGGACGATCCCACCGCGACGGCTGTCAGAGCCGCGCTCCGCGAGGAGGGATACGACGGTGTCTGCTCGTATCTCTCGTGGGCCGCAGACCAGCCCGCCCGGAAAAATAGCTCACTCGAGGCCAACGAGCCGTGGTTCGACATGGGGTCGCTCGCCGGCGAGACCGCTCCCATCGTCTGCCCACAGGCGATGGACACGCGCCGATTTTTGTTCCGGACTGACTGTGCAGTGGTGCCGAGTAACCGCTTCTTGCTGGTCGATCCGGCACCGACCGTCGACGAGACCCTGTTGCTCGGCCTGTTGAACAGCAGCCTCTCACAGATCGTCGTCGAGAGCCACGGCCGGGTCACCGGCGGCGGCGCGATCAACCTCTCCGGCAGTGATCTCGAAACGTTCTGTGTTCCCGATCCGGAGATACTCTCCGCCGAGCAGGCAGCGGCGATCACCGAAGGGGTCGAGCGACTCGCCGATGGTGACCAGTCGGGCCGGGACGGGATCGACCGGGCCGTCATCGAGGCGCTCGATCTCGGGGTTGCCGTCGCGGAGCTACAGGAACTGTCGCAAGCGCTGAAACGCATCCGCCGGGTTGACGAACCGCCGGAGTACGACATCGCGACAGTCGAGAGCACTCTCGAACTCACCTTCGAGTGACTCTCTGGACAAACTTCCGGAGATAGCAACTCGTAGCGGCAGGTTTCTGCTGGAACAGACGTCTGTACTCGATTGTCTGGACAATATCCGAGCTTTCGAAGTAATTCTAATTTGAATGTAGCGCCAAACTCTAATTAATACCATAATCTTTTAGTAATAGTGGTGTTTGATGTTAGAATGTAATGACCGATTGCAAACGGTGCGGGGCCCGGATGAACCACAACGATGAAACAACGAAACTCGTCGAGTATGTGTGTCCGAACTGCCACCGAACCGAGATCGACCCCAAAAACACGTACCGAGTAACCGCATAGGCACCCAGCTGCCCCCAATCAACCCTCCAGACGGTCCCTCACCGACCATCAAAACTAACTGACCTGTTCCCTGAGTTAGCGTAATTTAGCATCCCGATGTAAGTCCATTATTACACAGAACAATCTAAATCCAATCTTATTCTGTTTGTGAAAGTTAATGTCGCGTGTAGCACGATCTGTCTCGTAAAAATAGACTGATCTTGCTCTGTATCACTCTCAATATCTGCTGATTGAAGATAACTTCTCTCACAACCAGAATCAGCTATTTAGACCTACATACCACTACAAAGCCCGGCATAACGCCCGAAGTTTCAAATAAGTTCAATATAACAAGGTCTCATCAAGCGGTTCACATAGCGTGTACTTGATCGCATGGTTACTACCTATCATAATATATTGGATACATTGCTCGTCGAGATCATCGGCGAGTCTGGCCGATCGGTTGATCAGATTCGAAGAATGTACGACAGGTTCCGTGTCGAGGAGCCCAATAGGACGCCGGACATCTGCTGTGTCCTCTCGGACGAGAAGCCACAGAGTGACGAGGTTCTCGGCCATCCGCGAGACAACTACGGCCGCGACGGCAACAACTTCGTCGTTCAGAGCGGCTCGAACTACCTCGTGACGGACCCCGACTGGCAGGAGTTCGCGATGAACCGCTCGCCCGGCTGGGAACCGTTCAAAACGGTCTACATGATCGAGTTCGAACTCCGTCGTCGACTCCTCGAAAATCGCCAGGCACTGATCCATGCCTCCGGTGTCCAGTTCGAGGGGCAGACGATCCTCTTTCCCGCGTGGCGGTCTGCGGGCAAGACGAACACGCTACTCTCGTTGCTATTTGCTGGAGGAGACTACCTCTCTGACGACAGGTTGTGGGTCGATGAGGATGGATCGGTGCAGGGATATCCGACCCCAGTCAACGTCGGTACCGAGCAGCTAGAGTCGTTCACCGAACTCGAGACTCCCGAAGAGAAGTTAGACGAGAAAGTCGAGAACTTCGTCGATGCCAAGATTGATCCGTCGCGCTCTTTTTTCGACAAGGTCGCTTCGTATCTCGCGAGTCAGTACATCGACAGCGAACGAACGTTTCAGGATCTCCACTCGATGGTGCCTGGTGCGAAATACGTGGATAAGGCAAGTGTCGACGCAGTCGTCTTACTACGGGCTGCGCCCAAGCAGGCCAGGGTAAATGTCGAACAGATCCCGACCTCGCAGGTTGTCAGAGCACTGCGGACGATTCATCACTACGAGTGGAACGAACAACTTGAGGAGTACGCGATGGCGACTGATTCATTGTTCCCGGCGGCAGACCGGACAGAGGTCTTCGAGTCGATTCGTACGGAGGAAGCACAGGTTCAGCGCCAGTTCTTGCAATCGACCCCTACGCTCATCGCTCGGATTCCCCGGACGCGAATCTGGGAAGCGGACGGAATCAGAACTCAGATTACCGACGCGTTTAGCGATCTGCCGACGGAAGTCGAACCTGGTCAGGAAACTCATATGACCACGTAAGCTCGCTCTATTCTGACTAAAGTTGGCCTATACTTTTCACCGCATGAGCTGTGCATTTATTTGATTTACCTACCAATGGCCCGATTCGACCGCATCCCACGCACACGCTCACAGCCCGACGCCGATTCAACTGACCTTGCTCCCGTGAGATCGGGGTGCTCTCGACGGACCGTTCTCGGTCTCCTAGCCAGCGGAATACTGGCGACGGTTCAGACGACCGCAGTGGCTGGGCAAGACCAGGAGACCTACTGGACTGTTGTAGCTATCCCCGATACGCAGTTTTACGCTGCTAGTACTGATCTGGCCTCCTACGCAACTGATCAGACGGACTGGATCGTCGACAATCTCGACAGCGAGTCGATCCAGTTCGTCACCCACGAGGGGGACCTGGTCGACGACGGCGGGAGTGAACAGGAGTGGGATCGGATCGATGCGACCATGTCGACGCTGGATGGGGCGGTGCCGTACTCGGTGCTCCCTGGAAACCACGACTGGGCCGTTACGAACGACAAATCGTCGTCCACTGCGAACTACACCGAGTACTTCGGCCAGTCCAGATTCGAAGATCGATCCTGGTACGGGGGTGCAGGCCCCGGAGACGATGGCCGCAACTCCTATCAGCTGTTTTCGGCTGGTGGCTACGACTTTCTCCACCTCGCACTGGAGTGGGAACCAGCTGGGACCGCCTCGGAACCGTCGACACCGCTTGGCTGGGCACAGTCTATCATTGACGAGTATCCCGACCGACCGACGATCGTGACGACACACTCCTATCTTCGTGACGACGGCGGCCGGACGAGTTCGGTGCAAGATCGAAGCGACGATGCCAACACCGGTGAGGCGGTCTGGCAGGAACTGATCGAACCGAACCCGCAAATTTTCATGGTCCTGAACGGCCACTGGCACGAGACGGACGGGGAGAACCATCAGGTCTCTACGAACCGGGCCGATCTTCCGGTCTACGAGATCGTTGCAGACTATCAGGATCGGGCAAACGGAGGCAATGGCTGGGTACGACTCCTCCAGTTCGTCCCGGGCGGTGGACGAGAGGCAGCCGACCGAATCCGCGTCCGATCCTACTCGCCGAGTCTGGACGAGTACGAGACTGACAGTGACAGCGAGTTCACGTTTGATCTCGACTTCGACAGCCGGTTTTCTTCACGGGAGGACGGCTCCGAACAGATCTCGTTCCAGCAGGGGAGCGACGGGTACAGTGGAACCGTCGACACCACTCTCGCCGAGGCAGAGCCAAACCAGTCGTTCAATACGGCTGGAGGCGTCACAGTCGATACACAGGAGCCCCACTCCACGGACAACCGGACACAGGCGCTACTCCGGTTCAACGATATCATAGGCAACGATGATGGGCAGGTCTCGCCCGGCACGACAATCGAGTCGGCCACACTCACGGTCGAGACCACCGACGAGGGGGACGGTGGCGTAGGCCATCGGATGCTAACTGACTGGAACGGTGAGGACACTTGGGTCTCTCTTGACGGTGGCATCGAGCCCGATGGAAACGAGGCGACGACAGATCCAGAGTTCGAGACCGGCGAGATCTCGACTGGAACGACGTCGATCGACGTGACCCAGAGTGTCCAGCAGTGGATCAACGGCGAGCCCAACTACGGCTGGGCAGTCCTGCCCCTCGGTGACAATGGCTGGGACTTTGCGACTTCAAACTCTGACACACCACCGAAGTTGACGATTTCATACGACCCCGACGCAGATAACAGCTCTGACCAGTCGGAGCGTATCTCCCTCCAGCAGGGTTCAGATGGGTACAGCGCAACCGTCGACACCAACCTCCGTGAGAACGAGCCGGAGCAGTCGTTCAGTACAGCTGAATCAGTCACGATAGATACACAGGACCCACACTCCACGAATAACGAGGCTCAAGCGCTGATCCGGTTCGACAATCTCATTGGTGACGGCGGGCAGCAGCTACCGCCCGACGCAATCGTCGAAGACGCGACACTCACGGTCGAAACCATCAACGACGGAGACGGCGGTGCAGTCCATCGGATACTCACTGACTGGAGCGGTGAGGATACGTGGACCTCGCTCGACGGTGGGATCCAGGCCGACGGGAACGAGGCGACGACTGATCCCGAGTTTGAGACGGGTGAGGTCCCGGAGGGTTCGACCTCGATCGACGTGACCCGGAGTGTCCAGCAGTGGGCCGATGGAGCCCAGAACGACGGCTGGGCAGTCCTGCCCCTCGGTGATGATGGCTGGGACTTCATGACGTCGAACAGCGACACGCCTCCACAACTGACAGTATCTTACGTCTCGGAAAAACAGCAATCCGAACAGTGAGTGGAGTAGTATAACTGGTGGCTCCCCCTTTGTAGATCGTCTGCAGAAGCAAGCCGGTGGAGGTATTGTGAACCACGGTCGGAGCTTCGCTCCTCCCTGCTTCAAATCCCTCGTGGCTTTCGCTGTTCACGTTCGTTCACAGCAGAAAGCCGGTGGAGGGATTTGAACCCTCGGCCTATTCCTTACGAAGGAATCGCTCTGCCAGTCTGAGCTACACCGGCACTCGCTTTCGCTCGTCCCGAGCCCTGCACGACTCGCAGGGCACCGGCACTCACGCAAACGTAGTATCGATACGACCAATAAGCGTTGCGAATCCGCCCGCCCCTATCTCCGCTCCAGCCGAACATCTAGCACGACGTTGTACTCGTGGGGGGCATACGAGCGAACTGTGTGCCGATTCTCGACTGTCACCTCGTACTCCGGCTCGGCTGCCGCCCGCAACGCACGCTCGCCTGGCCCGAACAGATCGTCCTCGTGCTGGATATCGTAATAATGAACGACGGCCTCCTCGCCGGCGATCTTCACCGCGCTGTCGACGAACTCGTCGGCGGAGTGGGGGAGATTCATCACCAGCCGATCCGCCCAGTTCTCGTACTCCGTGGCCACTTCGGCGACGTCGCCGTGGATCGCAGTCACGCGATCGCTGACCCCGTTCCGGGTGGCGTTCTCGCGGAGATACTCGATCGCCGTCTCGTTGATATCGGTCCCGACGACTGTGGCTCCTCGTTTTGCAATCGGGATCGCGAACGGGCCAACGCCGGCGAACATATCGAACACCTGCTCGCCCTCGCCGACTTGCTCTGTGACGCGGTGACGTTCGGTCGCCAGCCGTGGCGAGAAGTACACCGCCGCTAGATCGAGGGCGAACGCACAGCCGTACTCGCGGTGGATCGCCTCGGTCTCCTCACCGACGAGGATCTCCCAGTCACGGACGCGTTCGACACCCTGGATCTTCGAGGCGCGGTTGAGCACCGTCTTCGTCGGAATATCCGACGCGGCGATCGCATCGGCCAGTTCGCGAGCGCGGTCGGGGTCGTCCTCGTCGATGATGATCACCTCGCCGAGTCGTTCGTATGCGGGTGTGAAATCCACCAGATCCGCAGGCGTGGTCTGACGCTGCCGCCCTGGGAGTTCCCGCTCCGTCAGTTCGTACTCCGCCGGCACCGCGTCGGGATCGGTCACCGGAATAAAGAGCGTCCCCTCCTCGTGGACGATCTCGTGGTCGTCGTCGACGAGATCCAACTGGGCCAGGGATTGCCGTGTCTCTTCGCCGGCCTCCCGGGATACCCGAACGCAGGGGACAGTCATAGTCGATACTCTGCGAGCGCTGGCGGTAAGTCTGACGTTGTCCGTTAGTGTGTCAACAGCAAGATTTTCTCGTCTGTTCGGGCGATACAGAATGCGGTGCCCGGCTTTCCGAAGCTGTTCGTCTGCGTTTCGCTGATAAACAGCTTCTCGAACGGCTTGCCACAGGCCGGGCAGGCGAAGTTGTCCTCGCGGTTTTCGAGTTGCATCGTCTCCCGGCGCTGCTGGATGAGTTTGAGTCCGTGCCGGTAATCGTGGATGTCGAACCCATCCGAGACCGAAAGCTGTTCCATATTCGATGGAGGGGCGGCGAGTGTCTTAGCTTTCGTGGCTGTCGCTGGTGCTCGTTGTTTCGTCGGAACGGCTTTAATGGAGACAGCAAGAAAGCCCCGAAGCCCCCTTTCTTGCTGTTCTGAATGCTGTTGGTCGAACCTCCAATCAACTACCTACCGCTCAATCGGGAGTCGAAAGGTTGAGGTACGCAAACGCTGCTATGTACCGGTATGGAACTGCGGGTAATCGACAAAGAGGAGACTGAACTCTCTATCGAGATTGCGGGCGAGGATCACACGTTTATGAACGTTCTGAAGGGTGCGCTGCTGGAAACCGAGGGTGTCTCGGCAGCAACGTACGACATGAACCCCGAGCAGTCGGGTGGCCAGACCGATCCGGTGCTGACGATCAAAACCGAGCCATCTGTCGACGCACTCGACGCGCTCGAAGACGGTGCACAGCGTGTCATCGAGAAATCCGAGAGCCTCCAGAGTGCGTACGAGACAGCCAGCTAACTCTCACAGATAAACTGCGACAGGATCAGTTCGTTTTCGACGCCGTGGATGTCGACACCGATCACTGTTCCTGGGGTATCGACGTCCACCGAGTCCGCGAACTCCGTTCCGAGTTCTTCGGGTGAGTTCCCGTCTTGCATGGTAACTGTAACCGTCTCTAGCGACGGGTTCGCCGAACACTCCTCGCGCAGGAGATCGGAGAGCTCCTCGTTTGTCGGCAGCGCCCCGTCTCCGAGTAGCGACTTGATCCGCCGCTGGTTGTAGAAGGTCGCAACGTCGTCCAGATACGCCGAGCGGTCGAGTGTTCTGCTCTCTGTCCCAGCCCGCCGCTCGTTGAGCTGTTCGACGTACGAGCCCTCGACGTCCGCGAGTGCGATCCCACTCACCACTGATTCGTTGCCGGGTACGTTCTCTACCTCGGGTACGCTGTCGTCCGGGAAGAAGGGGAGATCGACCACGCCCGCAGCGCCGAGTCCGAACACCACAGCGATCAACAGGACAACACCGAGGACGGCAGCGTATCTCGGTGTCACCAGATCCAGATAGCCCGGAATCGTGAGTTCGTCGTCGCTGATCGTTTTCGTCTCCCGTTCGAACGTTGCCGTCCCACACCGGTCACACGGTGGGTTATTTTTCGTGTGTTCCTTGCCACAGCTCTGGCACACCCAGACGGTCATCGTGTCCTGCTCGATAGATTCCACCTTCTCCGCGTTTGGTCCATCCGTCAGATCCGCATCGGTGACGACCTTCTCCCGGCGTTCGAAAGTCGCGTTGTTACAGCGGCTACAGGGTGGGGAGTTTTTCGTGTGTTCACGCCCACACTCCGTACAGACCCAGACCAGCATCGAATCCTGGTCGTCACCTGCTCCGGCTTGCTGGACGACGGCCTCCTCGAATTTCCCGTGGCCACAGTTGTCACAGGGCGGGTCGTTCTCTTCGTGTGGTTTACCACACCACTCACACCGCCATCTCATTGTCCTGAGTTACTGGAGTTCCTGTATAAATACTGCTGTTTGCCTCGTTTCACAGCAGTAGCTATCCGGATACTCGAACCTGCTGCTGTGGGGGCGGTTGTGAAAAAATGTCGGCGTTGTCCGTCCCTTAGATGACGCGGTTCTGGAGGTAGTCGAGGTGTTTTGCGTTGTACACAATTTTCACCTCGTCCGTCTCGGCCGATCCGATGCAGGTCAGACGGACATCTTTCTCTTCGACTTCCTCGTCGGAGAGGATCTGCTGCATGTCCATGTCGATTTCGCCGTCGACGACGATGGCGGCACAGTTCGCACAGGCACCTGCACGGCACGAGAACGGCCAGTCGTAGCCCTGGGCCTCGGCTGCTTCGAGGATGTACTCCCCTTCGTTGACGTCGAGCGTCCCGTAATCCTCGTCGTCGAGGCCTGCATCTGCTGCTTTGTCGAATACGCCTGGTTCGTACATGTCCCAGTCGTTGTCGTCTACAACTTCGTAGTTGAGGTATTCTACAGTTGGCATCATCCATCTATTTTACGTCCACCGGGTTAGACTTTGCTGTTTCTGGTAATGTAACCGGTAAAGCAAAACAGTATGATGGATCGACAGGGAGAACGCGTGACTGGGCCCAAACAGCCGAATGACAGGTTATTCGCCGCTCGGAAACTCCTGAAACAGTGAATCGAAATCGTCGTCGAAACCGGAGACTGCCGTGTCAGCCTCCGACTCCAGTTCTTCGACGCGGTTGACCATCTCCTGGTACTCCGCGCTCTCCTGGAGTTCAGAGGGTGTTTTTTCTGCTTCCAGGGTGGCTTTTTTCGACGTTAGTGCAAAATACTCCTGTAACGTCTCGTTGTACTCGTCACGTTCGAGCATCGACTCGACTGCCTCGTCGAGATCCTCGCGCATCACCGGTTTCGTGAGATAGTCGTCGAACTCCATCGAGACGATATCGAAATCAGGGTCCACGGCGGTCACCATGACGACGCGGCAATCGAGGTTGCGCTCG
Organism: Halovenus amylolytica; assembly: GCA_004015825.1. Classification (GTDB taxonomy): domain Archaea; phylum Halobacteriota; class Halobacteria; order Halobacteriales; family Haloarculaceae; genus Halovenus; species Halovenus amylolytica. Next base: position 20,422 of record SAYS01000008.1, read on the forward strand.
CGGATCCGTTCGAGCACCTCGTCGCCGGAGTGGTCGGGCATCTGACGGTCGAGAAACACGATATCGACCGCTCCATCTACCTTCTCGAGTGCCTCCTCGCCGCCATACGCGGTCCGGACTTCGTGGTCCATCTCGAGCCAGGTCGTATAGAGATCAGCAATATCCTCCTCGTCGTCAACAACTAGTATCGTAGTTTGTTCGTTGCTCATAGCTGTATCAGTGTCCTGTCGCGACCCCTGAGCGGCCACCAACCGAACGGAGAGTCCGTTTTCCAGCGACGGGTCGGAACCGTCTGCCGACCACCGCCCACCGTCGAAATAAATCCACCAGGTAACTCTCTGTGTGCTGCACACATTCGGTATAGTAGAGTGGAATTAAAATAGTATCGGCTGGGTCGGACGAGCCCCCACTGCCGACGGCACACAATATACTTTGTTTTCGCGTACATACGGGGACTGTGTCAGGTGAATCGTCAGATCCGACAGTCATCCGGTCGATCGCGGTCACTGTCGACGATCTCGTCTCTGCGCTGGAGACGAACCGGACGAGTTCGAAAAATGCCGTTCTTCGAGTGACACCGCCGTTCAGCGGCCGGATGCGCGCTCGACTCCACATCGATCTCGGGACAGCATACAGCCAACAGCCACAGCCGATTCACATTCAGCCCCGAGCACTGATCGACGGGGCACTCCCGGCGTATCCCGAACCGGCCGAAACCGAGGACGAACTCCGGACAGATCCGTCGACGACGTACACGGTCGAGCGTCATCGCCGTCGGCACGAAGCGGCCATCGAGCAGTGGCGCGAGCAGGTGCCCGACGCTGTCAGCGATCGGGCGACGATCGAAACACCGGCCGGTGACCACGAGCTTTCAGTCTCACTCCTCGGGGCTGCTAGTGACTAGCTCACACGGCTCGATAAAATATCTTGCTGGCTCTCAGGCTGTGGTCGGGGGGTTTCAGGGACGTCCATCTGCGAAAAATGTGCCAAAATATCACGAAGCCTGATGCGGTTATTTATAATAGCTATGTCTATCTTTACACGAGTGTCAATGTCGAGCTCCTCCATAACCGATCCTGGATTTATCCGTGATGCACTGTCCAGTCACTCGGTCCCCCAGCTGCTTGCACGGCCAGTCAAACGGGTGTCGTTCTGGGCAGCGATCGTCCTCCCTTTTATGCATCTGTCGTTGCTCACGGCTGGACTCGATTCGCAATCGATGCTCACCGCATTTATTGCACTCGTTGTGTTGAATGTCGTTGCCCTGTACTTCGGTCACCGGCACGGCCAGGAGTAACGGCCCGCCAGCGGATGGCTCGGGGAACGCTTCTCTTCTATTTCTGAAAGATCTGTCTCGGTTCCGGACACGGGAGTGTCGCCAGACCGTCTTCAGCTACCTGATACTGGAGTATCAACAGCGGCACAATTTAAGAGGGATGAGGTCCAACAACGTGTATGGCCGCATACGGCCGGCCGTCATTACGAGACTTGTTCGACGAGGCACCGACGCCACACATTGCCCACCCACCGGCAACACACCATCGAGATTTCTACCTCGCCACCGATGGCTCCTTTCGACAGGCCGGTGGCGGGCTCGGCGTCGTCATCGAAACGCGAGACGGAACACGTGTTACACGGCTCTCCGTCCCGAACGAACCTCCGAACAACAACGTCGCGGAGTATCAGGCACTCCACCTTGGGCTGGATGTCCTCGCGGCGAGATCACCGGACACTGCACGGGTCGGCCTCCTCATCGACCACGACGAACTTGCAGCGAACGTGAACGCCTCGGTGCTGGCCACCCGCGACAGCCAGTACGGCACCCCACACCAGATTTCCGTCCCGGAGTATAGTGGAAACCACTGGCGTGGCATCCGCGCCAGGCTCTGTGGGTTCACCGAAATCCGGGCCGCACGGATCTCCGGCGACCGAAATCCAGCACACCCGCTCGCGAACGAACCTAACCGGTATGCACACGTCAACACCGAATCCCAGCGCTGTGTGCTGCCTGGCACCCCTGCAAGTTCGGAGGAAATCCCGCCGCCGTCCCGGTCCGAACGCGGCGCGAGCGATTAGATTGCCGGCGCCTCCGATCGCTGCAACGGAGGTCGGGGTATCCTGATTGTCGTTCGTGTGTCGCCGACTGATTGTATCACGCATATCCGGGACTGTCGTGTCCCTCTTTGACCTCCACGGTCGGACCCGCTCTCGATATTATTTTCATAAGTTATGCCAATATTTGATAGAGGCATCTTGATCAATTACTGTGAATTCCCTCAACGTCACTCAGAAAAAATATAAATAGGTTGCAGTACGTACAACTCAACAGGAGGTGACAGAACAATGGCAGTTAGTCGCAACACTGAGCACAGTCACGAATTGACGTTCTGGGAACGGCTGTTCGATCAGTTGACGCGATACGATCTCGTCCTGACTGCCATTCCGGTACTGTTCACCATCGCGGCAGTCGTTTCGATCCTGTTTGCGATTTCATTTCACGTCACTGTCGCAGGTGGCGCAGTTCTCAGTCTCACCCTGGTCTTCGACGTGCTGTTTTTCAATCCGCCGATCGAAAACAGACGGTAGCTACTCCCCCGAGAGTGCTCGCATCGCGTAGTAAAATCGCTGGAGGGCGGTGATGTGGCCGACGACAGCGAAGACGACGAGGAGCCAGCCGACAACCGTCAACTCGACAGCAGTCACGTCGACGAACGCGGCGATAGTCGTGACCACACCCATCAGCGCGAGGCGGTCCGCACGCCCGAGGAGTCCGCCGTACACCCGATCGAGGTCGACGGCCTGTGCCTGGGTCCCGAGATAGGAGGTCATCAACACACCGGTGACCGCCGCGAGTCCCAGCGCGTACTGGCCGACGCCTGCTGCGAGTCCAGTGATGAGGATGAGGTCTGCGTACCGGTCGAGGACGTGATCCAGCAGATCGCCGGCAGCCGACTCCGTGCCGAGTTCTCGCGCCAGTCCGCCGTCGACGAGATCCAGCACTCCGTTCAGGAAGACGAGCACCGCACCGACGAGATAGAGTAGTCGCAGCTCGCCGGCACCGTAGAAACTCACACCGGCACCGATGGCGGCGACGATCGCGAGGATGCTGACCGAATCCGGCGTCAGCCCGACGCGTTTGGCACCGGCGATCAGCGGTTCCATCAGCCGGTCGGCGAGCGGGCGAAAGCTATCGAGTGTCATAGATACTCTACGAAAGAGACGGTGCCAGCGCTCGGTTCGCGCCGTCCCTGAACGACGGAGTCGATCGCATCGGCGACTTCCCCGGGCGACCTGTCCGTGGTGTCGATCTCGTAGACGTTCTCGGTGCCGTGGCGGTCGACCGCCTCGCCGAGGATCACATCCAGGGCTTCGCTCTTGGCGTTTTCCTCGATGGACGCGTCGCGTTTGCCGGCAAGCCGGTCTTCGAGTGTCTCTGGATGGCACCGAAGAACGACGACCCGGTCTGCATCGAACCGGTGGGCGAGGTGGGACTCGAAGAGAATTCCGTCACGACCTTCGAGCCACTCGCGGACCGCATCCAGATCCACGATCGCCGAGTCGCGTTCGTCGTCGTGACCGGTCGTTAGCCCCTCCTCCGCGACGAGTTCGTTGAGGTGGACGACGTCGAGATCAGTTTCGAGGGCCTCGACAGCGGTCGTTTTCCCAGTTCCTGGGGTCCCGGTCACGGCGACTCTCACTCGGCGAGCACCTCGTTTATGATCTCGACCGCCCGGCGGGTACCTTCCCGGGTCCCGCAGGTAATCCGGACACAGGCTGGCAGGCCGAAACTCGAACAGTCCCGGATGATGACACCCTCGCGCTGGGTCGCGTCGGCGACTGCGGAGGCATCCCCCACCTCTGCGAGAACGAAGTTGCCGCCGCTTTCCCAGGTGGGTGCGTCGAGGTGGTCGTGCATGTACTCTCGCGCCCACTTTGTCGTTTCGACGGTCGCTTCGACGTGTTCGTCGTCGGAGAGGGCTGCGTAGGCTGCCTTGCAGGCGACCGTGTTCACTGCAAACGGCGTGTTAATTCGCTCGTAGGCATCGGCCCACTCCGCGGGGACGAGGCCGTAGCCGACTCGGAGTCCAGCCAGTCCGTAGGCTTTCGAGAACGTCCGGAGGATCGCGATATCCTCGCGGTCGTCGACCAGCGGCCTGGCCGATGGCTGGTCTGTAAACTCGCCGTAGGCTTCGTCGACGACGACGAGTGTCTCCTCGCTTGTCTCCGCGGCGAGTCGTTCGATCTCGTCGAGCGGCATCTCGGAGCCAGTCGGATTGTGCGGCGTCGTCACGTAGATGATCCGGTGGTCGTCGTATACATCGAGGATGCTGTCGGCCGACTGTTCGAAGCCGGTTTCCTTTTCGATTCGGTACTGGTCGACAGCTGCGCCGTGATACCGTGCGCTCATCGGGTAGTACGCGAAGCCGGGGTCGGGTGCGAGCACTCGATCCTCTTCGGTGAGAAAGGCGCGCCCGAAGTAATCCAGGAGGCCGTCGCCACCGACTGTGGGCCACACCTGGGCGAAGTCGATCTCCCACTTTTCGGCGATGGCGTCGGTGAGATCCGTGTGGGCGGCTTTCGGGTACGTGTGGATCTGGTCGGCCGTCTCGTGGACCGCCTCGACGGCGGCCGGGCTCGGTCCGAAGGCGTTCTCGTTCGAGGAGAGTTTCACCAGTCCGTCCGGGTCGAGGCCGAGATCGCGAGCGACTTCTTCGACACCGCGACCAGCGCTGTAGGGAATGTGCGCCGACAGATCCCGTGTTTGCATGCCCGGTCAAAACAGGCGGCGAATCTTAAGCGTGCTCATTGATAGTAATCGTTTTTCCTGCGCCGGACAGACCTGGCTGTAGGGCGTGTGGCCTAGTGGACAGGGCGAGAGGTTCCTAACCTCTCGATCCCGGGTTCGAATCCCGGCACGCCCGTGCAGCGACCGCAGGGAGCGAAACCGGAACCGGGATTCGAACCACGCAAAACCGAACGAAGTGAGGTTTTGCACCGGGTTCGAATCCCGGCACGCTCGCTATGCCCGCGTGCCGTAGCTCGCAAACACTGCGTGTTTGCTCACTCCCGGCACGCCCGTAGATCAAAAATCGAAAGACTGCGGCAGGATTCGTTAAACTCTGAAAGAACGACCGTCCAGTTGCTGAACGAAAGGAGTTTGACTGGGCACTGCCAGTCGCCATACCACGCACGACGAGTTGCTGCACGACGATGAGAGTGCAACCACGACGAGTATATTTTGGATACGTATACGATCGAACGGCGTGGCGGCGCATACAAACCCGGTGACGACTGACCGTTTCTGTTCCATCTGGCTCCCAGTGCTGGGAGACACATCACGTTTGCAGGCCTATCCACACACGACACGAGGAGTGGCGATAGTTCGAGAGCTATTGTGATCGAGATCTGTCAAAAGAGGTGTGCAAGATGGAACGCGCGAACCACACGGGCGAGACTCGGAATATCGTAGTACCATCATTCGGTAGGCAGGACGGGTATGTCGATTCCGTTTCATCGAGGTCGAATCGGGGCTCCCGCAGACTTATATTGTGAGCGCAATTATGGTATTGTATGTCGGATGCAGATACAAATGATACACCAGATCCGGACAAGACGAACATCAACATCCGAATCACCGAGTCATTTCTGGAAGACATCGATGGGACATGGGAACAAGAGGGGTTCAACTCGCGGAGCGAATTTATTCGATACGTTCTCCGGGACGCGGTGAAACACCCCTCGTTCACGCGGGAGAGCTGGAAGCAGATTGCCTCCGAAGAGCACAAACTGCGGACCGGTGAGGGCGAGGCTATCAGCAGTGAAGACGTGAAGGCACAACTGGGACAGGATGACTGACAACTGGGACTGGGAGTTTCGGAAATCCGCTCAGGACACCTTCGGACAGCTGGATGACCACCAGCAGGACCGCATCGTCTCGAAGCTAGACGAGATAGTTGCCGACGAGTGGCGGACTCCTGACGAGTATCTGGAGCCCCTCACCGGGTCGCCGTATTCGAAACTCAGGATCGGGTCGTTCCGACTGGCGTGTTCGGCTCGCCACGACGAGCAGCTGCTCCGCGTCTACAGCATCGAACACAGGTCAGGCGCGTACACCGCCGACGACGACTGACTGTTTGCAGGAACGACAGTGCTCAGTGGCGGACTCGCTTTTCCACGCTAGCTCCGGAGGATTCTGCAATCGGCATCATCCTTCCTTGATAACGGCTACGTCATGCTCCCAGTTCAATGTCGAAATCTGGATATCACGTTATTATCCTCAACTACCGTCCACTAAATCACGTCAATATCCGAATCTACGTTCCCAACTCGGTGGAATACACCGAAATTGTTTACATATTGGTGCTATATGTGGCGGATATGAGTGACCAGAAATCGCCGGTCGAGTCACAAAAGATTGATGGGGACCGTCGTGGCCGCGTTTCACGCCGTTCGGTACTAGCAACGGGGGGGATGGCTGCCAGCGCCACACTCGTTGGTTGTCTCGGCGGCGGCAGTGGCGATGGAACAGAGGGCGGGCCCGAGCCCCCGTGGACGACCGAGGACTTGGCTGAACAGATCGATGACGACGCTACGTTGACCATCTACGCCTCGACGGGTTCGGACCAGCAGTGGTACGACCTCGTCAATGTGGTCAACGACGAGTTCGGAACGTCGGTCGAAGCTGATGTCTTTGCGAGTGTCGGCAGTGAGATGACCCAGCGGTTCGTCCAGGAACGACAGGCTAACAACGACACTGCAGACATCCTGAGCAGCCCTAGCGACATCGACGACGAAATGAAGATCACGGCCCAGAATGATGGCAGGGAGGCGGGCCTGGATGTTGGCCGAGAATATTTCGAGTGGGACTTAGACCAGAAGTTCTGGTTCAACGACAAACTTCAAGACGTCCAGCAGTACCCGTTCTACATCGCGGCGTACAATGGTGGCCCCGGGCTGACGATGCCAATAAACGAGGATATTTTCGAGGACCGCGGACTTGCTATCCCGGAGAGCTACAACGACCTGTTCGACGGCCAGTATGAAGGGCTACGGACGCTCCTGTCGAGCCGTTACATCGCTCCGGACATGGTCGGATGGATTGTCCGCTACCACGCCGACCAGATGGATATGGACAATCTCGCGTGGGCGAACGAGCTCCGGGAACACCTCAACTACACTGGAGCCAGTTCAACCACGACTGCGGTCCGGGAGGTGCGTGACGGGAACGCGCCGCTAATGTTTTACTGCTGGCCGACGGTACTGGACCCGTTCATGGGCGACGACACCCCATTAGGTGCGGTATTCCCAGCGAATGTCAAAGCGTTTATGAACGGCTCGCCGATAGCGATAAACAAGGAGGCCCCGAACCCGTGGGTTGCGAGGTTCTTCCTGAGTGCAGTACTAGAGGAACCGGTCCAGCGGCGGATGATAAACGACGTTACAAATCAAATACCGTGCCGGTTCGACCTCGACTACTCGGACCAGAATCCGGATGCCTACACCGAAAAGCGACTCACCGCCGACTTCGAACCGGTCAGCTTCTGGGATGGGTGGCAAAACTCCCAGGTCGGACAGACCGCACTTGACAACGGCGTCTTCGAGCTGTAGAGTCACCTCGGCCCCCTAAAATCATGAACACGGAGCCACAGTTGGAAATCAGTGGACTGGAAAAACGCTTCGAGAGCGAGTTCGAACTCTCGGGCATCGATCTGACGGTCGGCTCCGACGAGATCGTCGCGTTACTCGGCCCCAGCGGGTGCGGAAAGACGACGATACTCCGGTGTATCGCCGGTGTCGAGACGCCTGAAGGCGGGACGATCAATATCGACGGCGACACCGTTGAGAGTTCGACGGTCTCGAAACCGCCTGAGGAGCGCCACATTGGGATGGTCTATCAGAGCTACGCGATCTGGCCACACAAGACCGTCTACGAGAACGTCATCTTTCCACTCGAACACGCCTCGCACGGGATTCCGCGGTCGGAGTTCCGGAACCGCGTCGAGGGGATACTCGAACTGATGGAGATCTCTGAACTGGCCGACGAACCCGCGACGAACCTGAGCGGTGGCCAGCAACAGCGCACCGCGCTGGCCCGCGCACTCGTCCACGAGCCCGAACTGCTGTTGATGGACGAGCCGCTTAGCAACCTCGACAAGGAGCTTCGAAAGCAGATGCGCTACGAACTTCAGCGGATACAGCAGGAACTGGGCGTAAGCATGCTGTATGTCACCCACGACCAGGAGGAGGCGTTCTATCTGGCCGACCGGGTGGTCGTTCTCCGGGACGGAGCGGTGGTTGAGCGCGGGCCGCCAGAGAAACTGTACCGCTCCCCAGACTCCCCGTTCACACGCCGGTTTGTCGGCGCTCGCAACCCATTCGGCGGCCGTATTCAGACCGATACCGCCGGTGACCGTATCGTCAGGACAGAGTTCGTTGACGTGCCACTCTCGAAGACGGAGTACATGTCTAACGGCGCGGACGGGGACGTCGACTGTTTCCTCCGTCCAGACGATATCGACATCTGTGGCGACGGACGCGAGGACGATCGGATAGAGATGGAGGGTACGGTCGTCGCTGAGGGAATTCTGGGCGACCGCTACGAAATCACCGTTGGGTTCGACGGGACCGACACCGAGCTGACGGTCCACTGTGATCAGTACCGCGATCTCTCGCGGGGCGAGCGGTTGACCCTCGGATTCGCCCCGAAGACCCTGCAAGTGTACCGCTCCCAATGAGCTCGAAGCAATCGCTGTTCGAGGCGACACGGAACGGGGTCAAAGGGCTTTTCGGGGTGGTTCTCGACCGAGCGACAAAACGGGTCGTGCTCGGAGTGGTCACGCTGTTGGTCACGTTTTTGACTGTCGTCCCCCTGCTCTTTCTCCTCTGGACGAGCGTGTGGTCGGGCTATCCCGGCGAGTTCGCGGCGGAGTTGACAGTCGAGAACTTCCAGTCGGTGTATCTCGGTGACTTCTTCCCCGTCTGGAAAATTTTTCGCAACTCGCTTTCCATCGCCGTCGGAATGACCGTGACGGGACTGGTGTTCGGACTCGGTGCGGCGTGGCTGTTTGTCCGGACCGACCTCCCGACGAAAGGCGGAATGGAGCTCGTATTGTTGTCCTGTCAGGCGATTCCGGGGTACATCTACGCGATTATGTACGTCACCGCCTACGGGACAGACAGGGGACTCGTCGCGGCTGTTGTCCGCAACGCGCTCGGCCTCGAGACGCTCCCGATAGACATCTTCAGCCCGTGGGGCATCGCCTTTATCGCGGGCATCAACGTCGTTCCGACGTTCTATCTGCTCACTGTGCCGGCACTCCAAGATATGGACCCGGCCCTCGAAGAGGTGGGCCGGGTCCACGGGGCGAGCCTGTTGTCGACAGTCCGCTCGATCAGTCTCCCGCTCATCAAGCCGGCTATCCTTTCGGCGACTATCGTTGTGTTCCTCTATGGGATGGGCGAGTTCGCCGTCGTCTCGATACTCGGGGTGAAAAGTGGGTTCGACGTCTACTCGACGACGATACACACGGCCATCAAAGGACGCTTTCCGCCGGGATACGGGGAAGCCGCCGCCCTCGCGTGTAGCCTGCTGGTGTTGATGCTGGTCTTCGTGTGGTACTACAGGCGGGTGACGGCGCGCAAAACGGAGTTTATGACGCTTACTGGCCGCCGACACCGGACGCACGTCTGGAGCCTCGGGCGGTGGCGCTGGCCGCTGGCGGCGACCATCTGGGCTGTCTTGCTGGTCGTCTGGGTGCTTCCGATTTTCATGCTGCTGGTGACATCGGTCCACGCCGACTGGTACGGACAGGTAAATCTCTCGGCGCTGACGTTGGACCACTACGTCACCGCTGTCACCGACCCACAGCTACGGACGGCGTTTCTGAACAGCCTTATAGTCGCTGTGGGCGCCGCGACGCTGGGAACGGTGCTGGTCGTCGGCACGGCCTACTACACCGAACGGACGGACGGCCGGTTTCGGGGAGTTGTCGATTTCCTCTCACTGACGCCGCTGGCAGTGCCCGGAATTATTCTCGGAGCCGGTCTCCTGTTTACGTTCCTCTGGGTGGGAGAGATCGTCCCGTTCCTGAATCTGTACGGGACGTTGCTCATTATCATCGTCGGCTGTGTCGTGGTGTATCTCCCAGTCTCGTCCCGCATCGCCGTTGGCAACATCGTCCAGATTCACGCCGAACTCGAGGAGGCCGCACGCGTCGCCGGTGCGACGTGGGCCCAGCAGATGCGGGAGATATTCCTCCCGCTGTTCAAGAACACGGCCGCTGTCATCTGGTTTTTCCTCGCGATGCTCTCCATCCAGTTGCTGTCGATTCCGATCATGACGTACACGTCTGACACCGTCGTGGTCCCTGTCCGGTTGTTCCAACTGTACTCGTTTGGCCCCGGGCTCGCACCCGTGGCAGCCATCTCGTCGATTTTCATCTTCCTCACGGTCGGATTCTTGCTCATCCTGCGTCGCAACGGCATCAGGTTCTACGAACTCGGCCAGCGGTGACGACGCTCCTCGTGTCGGTTCGACAAAAAAGTCCCGACGACGCTGCCCAGACCGTCTCCGTCCGACGGAATCGGGGTTACATTTATCGCCACAGTCTGCCAATACGGCGGGTATGAGGGACCTCCGGGAGTTCATCGACGCTATCGAGGGGCACGGCCAGCTCGAACGAATCACAGGTGCGAAAGAGGAACTGGAGATTGGCGGCATCTCGAAGATTGCGCGCCGGGACGGACTCGAAACGGCGTTGCTGTTCGAGGAGATTCCGAACACTCGTCCTGGGGCACGAATCCTGACCAACGCCGGTGAAACTCCGCTCCATGTGACGCTTTCGCTGGGTCACGAGCCGACATCCGACATCCGCGAGGCTCTCCTCGCCCAGAAAGCACACATCGCAAAGACGGAGACGCGGGCCGTAGAGACGGTGACCGATGGCCCGGTCCTCGACAATGTCCAGCGGGGTTCTGACATCGACCTCACGGAGTTTGCGGCGCCGATATGGCACACCAACGATGGCGGGCCCTACATTGGAACGGGCGACGTGGTTGTCACGGAGAGCGCCGACGGCGAGGACCGCAACGCGGGGACCTACCGCGTTCAGGTCCACGGCCCCAAGAAGGCGACGCTCAACATCCGCCCCGGCCGGGACGGCGACCGGCACCGCCAATCCTACTTCGACCGTGACGAGTCGTTCCCGGCGGTCATCTCGCTGGGTCACCAGCCCGACCTGTTCATGGCAGCGAACCAGCGGTTTCCCGCCCACGTCGACGAACTGGAGTTTGTCAGTGCCCAGCGTGACCAACCACTGGAAGTCGTCGAGGGGGAGGAGAGCGGCCTCCCGTTCCCGGCACGGTCGGAACTGGTCATCGAGGGCCACGTTCGACCCGACGCCGAAGAGATAACCGAGGGTCCGTTCGGCGAGTGGACGGGCTACTACGGGGCCGGGGAGACCCAGCAGCGGCCGTTCGAGATTGACCGAATCTACCACCGCGACGACCCGATCGTCCTTGCGTATAACAACGTCCCAATGGCTTCGACGGCGATGACGACGATACGGTCGGGCGCACAGCTGTGGGACCAACTGGAGAAAGCCGGCATCACGGGTATCGACGAGGTGACGACCATCTTCCCGGGTATCTGGTTCCAGATCGTCTCGATAGAACAGCAGTACCCCGGCCACAGCACGCAAGTCGGGATGCAGGCCATGTCGCTGCCGGCCGGAGTCTGGGAGGGCCGTATTACGATAATCGTCGACGAAGACGTCGACGCCTTCGACCTCGATGAGGTGCTGTGGGCGACGGTGAGCCGGTTTGACCCCGCGGAGGACCTCCAGGTCATCGAGAACTGTGTGAGTTCGCGGATTAACCCCCGGATGTCCCCGGAACAGACCGAGTCGGGCGACCACACCAAGAGCCGCATGCTCATCGACGCGACGAAACCCTACCACTGGAAAGATGAGTTCCCGGCAGACACCCGTATCGACTCCGACCTCGAAACGCGACTCCGCGAAGAGTACGCTGACCTCTTCGCCGAGTGACGACGCAGGGATGCATTCGAGGACATTTTCGAGTGACGTCCCCTGCGTAGCAGATCTATATCGAACAGCGCTAGCTCGTCGGCACTCTCGGTAACGCCGCCGATCCACTTCTTGCGGGTTCGGTCCGAGGGCGGCAGTTGTTGAGGCAGGCCAGCATTATATCCACGACCAGCACCGCCAGCCTGCGGTGACGGAGTAACTACGACTGGGTAGCACCGCCCGGTCGTATCTCCAAGACGTACCCGTCGGGGTCACGAGCGAGGAACATCTGGCCGCCCCACGGGACCTCGCGCGGCTCGATGAGTAATTCGCCTTTTGTGTCGGCGTTGTCTATCCGATCGTAGGTCTCCTGCAGTGGTCCATCGACAGCGAGGACCACGACTGCCCCGTCGCCCCGACCCGCTGCCGGTGGTGGTGACAGTCCAAACGAGTCCAGTTCCCCGGGGTCGAAGTCCGCCTGTATCTTCAGTTCACACGCCCCGGTGTCGTAGGCGACGCTGCTGTCTCCGACTGTGTGCGGTTCGAGCCCGACGGCGTCCTCGTAGAAACGCCGCGCGGCCCCCAGGTCGGTGCTCATGAGAAACAACTGTGCGAGGTCCGCCATGGCGGGGCTATTGCCCGCCCACCACATAAATGGTGACCTCAGAGCCAGTTAGGCCGAAGGACGCTTACGCCGATCTCGCTGGCCGCTTCGGCGTCTGCTCGTGAGTTGCCGATGAACACACCGTTTCCGGGTGTGGTGCCGAGGAGTCGAACCAGGTTTGCAGTCGGTCGGCCCGTGAGTCGGTACCAGCGTGAATAACGGTGTCGACGGTCTCCTGCACTGTCGCCCCCTGCACCTGCGTCGCTCCTTTCCAGAGTCCACAGCGCGACCTGAGCGTCCAGTTCCGCTAGCACGTCGCGGAGGCCGAGGGACAGTCCGGACGGGTCCACTACGACCGCCTCGAACGAGTCGAGAGAAGCGGGCACGAATGAGTGACCCTCCGGTAGCCACGGTGTCCCGTCGACGGTGAGTGTAACCGAATCGCCAGACTCCAGTCCGAACAGCGAACGGAGGTGAACCGGGGCGACGACCTCGGTTTTCCGGTCGGGATAGCCCGGCACGAGTGGCCGGAGCACGGCTGCCTGGACCCCCAGAGCCGGCACGGCGTCAAGCCGACGCCGTCGCAGTGGGTGTCGCCGAGACCGTCCAGCCGAACCGACGGCTCCGGGGGTGACAGTTCGATGTTCAGCGTCCCGTGGAACGGGTCGAACCCGAGCGCTTCTCGGAGGGTGCCGGCCACATGGCCGACGAACTCATCGATACATTCGTCGAGATAGTCGACCACCGTGAGAACGAGTGCTCACGAGGGTCGCCGCACGTTGTTCGGCTCACCCCACGGGGGTCGAAATGCTCCCGTTTCGTATAGCCACCAGTATCACCTGCATTGCCCGTCCCTGTTCTGAGCGATCCCTCCATACCCGCGGTTTTCGACTCTATCGGCTGGCATGGGCTCTTTTCGCCCGTCGTGTCGTAACTGATTAGTGATTAAAACACAGTTTAAAAAATATGACAGAGCGCGTCGTCGTCGGGGTCACAGGTGCGACTGGGCAGGTCTACGCCGTCTCGGCGCTGGAGTTGCTCGCCGAGACCGACGTCGAGGTGCATCTCGTCCTCTCGAACGCGGCGAAAATCAATCTTCGACAGGAAACCGACCGCGCCGTCAGCACGGTTTGTGATCTCGGTGACGTGGTCCACAACGTCGACAACATCGGCGCGGAGCCGGCGAGTGGCTCGTTCGAGACGGAGGGAATGATCATTACGCCGTGTTCGATGAAGACACTCGCTGCTATCGCGAACGGACTCAGCGGCAATCTCATCACGCGCGCGGCGGACGTGACACTCAAGGAACGCCGACCGCTGGTGCTGATGCCACGGGAGACGCCGTTCAACCGCATTCACCTCGAAAATATGCTTTCCGTCACCGACGCGGGCGGACTCGTCGTCCCACCCTTTCCCTCCTTCTATCAGCGCCCCGATTCTATTGATGCGATGGTCAGCTACACCATGTCGAGAGCACTGTCCCACCTTGGAGTCTCGTTCGACCACGACGAGTGGAACGGCCTCGGGGACGGAACGACCGACTAACATTGCAGTTGTACTCGGGTGCAGAGACGAACGTCATCATCGCGACAGCAATCAATTCCGTCACGGAATTTGAAAGGCGGCGGTACGTTTAGAATCGTACCGTCGACTAGTCGTTTCTGAATCTGAAACGCCATTCTACCCGTGCTGACTCTGAGGCTTTGCGGCCCCTACACCACAAAAAGCGCCACCCGGGGTGGCGAAACTCTTCAGTTTCGTATCGCCACCGGTATGACAGCCCTCGCCCAGCGGGAATATTATCAACTTGACGATAAAATACACTATATGGTCGAGATAGACAACGTGGACCGGGGGATTCTCTACGAGCTCCAGCGGAACGCGCGCGATACGACTGCCCAGGAGATCGCCGACAAGACGGGTGTCTCGGCAAGTACCGTCCGCAACCGCATCGACCGTCTGGAGGAGGTCGGCGTCATCGAGGGATACTATCCCAAAATCAACTACGAGGCGGCGGGTCTGCCGCTACAGGCTCTGTTCGTCTGCACAGCGGACCCGGCGGAGCGGTCCAACCTGGTCGACCAGCTTCTCGGTGTCCGGGGCGTGATCGAGATCCGAGAGACGTTGACCGGGAGCCAGAACCTCTTCGTCGAGGTGGTCGCAGACGATACGGGTGATATGGCTCGCATTTCGGACGCAATCCACGCGCTGGGTCTCTCGGTCGAGAGTTCGGAGATCCTGCGCCAGCGGCGCGTCCAGCCGTTCGATCACTTCCATTTCGATCCACCTAGCAGTCCTGACGGATCGAACCGAGAGTAGTTCCTGGCTGTCGAACAGCTACTGGCTGCGGAAAACACAGTCATTGTTTGAAATAGTACTGATTTCCGAAACACATGTTGCGGTTTCTTTACTAATATTCCTGCTCGTACCGATATCCACAAACAACTAGTTATCTGATAAATAATGCTTATCTGTTCCCTTCGTCTCCCCTAGAACCAATGAAAGAAACTGTCCGGTGGTACCGCGACGAACGCCAGTCTGACTCACAACCGTCGAGCCCCGTGTACACCTGATGTCGGAGACACCGACTGTCGACGAGACGGTGCGTTTGCTGCTGGATCTGGGACTGAAAGAGTACGAGGCACGATCGTTTCTGGCCCTGACACAGATCGCCAGCGGGACTGCCCAGGAGATCAGCGATATCTCTGAGGTTCCGCGGACTCGCGTCTACGATGCCATCCGGATGCTAGAGGCACAGGGCCTGGTCGAGGTCCAGCACTCGAACCCGAAGCAGTTCCGTGCCGTGAGTATCGACGAAGCCACCGCGACACTTCGTCAGCAGTTCGTTACACAGATCGACACACTTCGGTCGAATCTCGAACGCCTCGAGATCGAAACGGAGCCAGCGGCGGCCGATCGTATGCAGGAGGTGTGGTCGTTGACTGGCCGCGAGGGAATCGAGTCGCGAACGCACAAACTGCTTGACCAGGCGGAGTCGGAGATCGTCCTGCTGGTCGTCGAGGAGGAGATTCTCACGGAGGCGCTGTTCGACCGGTTGCACGAGGCAGTCGACCGCGGGGTCGATGTCGTACTCGGTGGGAAGACGGACACGGTTATCTCACAACTCGATGCCGAGATGTCGTCGGTGAAGGTATTCGAAACCGATCTCGGGTGGCTCCAGGGACCGGCAGACGACAGCGAGGTCGCTATCAGTCGTCTGCTTCTGGTCGACCGGACGTCGTTGCTGGTCAGTTCGTTCTACCCGGCTGACGGTAACGACGGATCACACGAGCAGGCGGTCTTTGCGACTGGTCTGGAGAACGGTATCGTCGTCCTCATCCGCCGGATGATCGCCTCGGGATTGCTCCCTGTTGCGGACCCGGTGATGTAGCCGGTCGTCGATTTCCTTCCAGTTCTCTCTCGACAATTTGCTACTGAGTAACTTCCAGCTGAATTCAAATATACTGTTATACTCATTGTTGGCTACATATACTTCGTTTCAGCCCCATCGTTTCTGAATCAGCGGTTCCGGTCGGTTACAAAACCGTAAGAAAAGTAATATTGGCACTTCATCTCACGTCACACGGTATGAGACAGCGTATCCCACACACCGATCACAGAGAGAGTGTCGATTCACCTCGGGACAGGCGGAGGGCGGCATCGTGAACGTCGGCGTCCCTGCGGAACGGGCGCCCGGCGAGAAGCGCGTCGCCCTCGTTCCGGCCGTTGCAAAAAAACTCGTCGACAACGGCCACGAACTGTATATCTCCGCCGGTGCCGGCGAGCCCGCGGGCTGGGCTGACGAGGCCTACGAGGATGTCGGCTGTACAGTCCTCTCGGACCGTGAGGAACTGTTCGAGACGGCATCTGTTATCTTGCAGGTCCAGGCGCTGGGGGCCGCGCCCGATATCGAGATGGATCCCTACCAGGACGGGCAGGTTGTCGTTGGGCTGCTCGGCCCGTACGATATCACGGACGAGCAACTCGAAGCGCTGGCCGAGCGGAACGTGAGTGCGTTCTCGATGGAGCTGATTCCCCGGATCAGCCGGGCCCAGAGTATGGACGCACTCTCGTCGCAGGCCAGCCTGGGCGGCTACAAGGCTGCTCTGCTGGCGGCCGACGGACTTCCGAAGATGTTCCCGATGGAGATGACCGCCGCCGGGACGATCCGGCCCGCGGAGGTGTTCGTCATCGGCGCTGGCGTCGCCGGCCTCAAAGCCATCGCGACGGCCAAACGTCTCGGTGCGAGGGTTCGGGGCTACGATATCCGGCTGGAGGTCAAACAGGAAGTCGAGAGCCTCGGCGCGAAGTTCGTCGAACTGGATCTCGAAACCGAGGGCTCCGGCGACGAGGAGGGGTACGCACGGGAGATGGACGAGGAGTTCTACGCGGCCCAGCGCGAGCAGATGCGGGAGGTCGTCCCCGAGTCAGACGTCGTGATCACGACGGCCGCCATTCCCGGCGCACCGGCACCCGAACTCGTCTCGACGGAGATGATAGAGGCGATGGATGCCGGCTCGATCATCGTCGATCTCGCGGCCCCGACCGGCGGGAACTGCGAACCGACGGAGGCAGGTGAGACGGTCCACCACGACGGTGTCACGATCCACGGTCCGACTGATCTCCCCTCGCGAGTCAGTAAGACGGCGAGCCAGCAGTTCGCCAACAACGTCAACAGCTTCCTGAACAATCTGCTCACTGACGGCGATCTCGATATCGACTTCGAGGACGAAATTATCGAATCGACACTACTCACACATGACGGACAGATCCGGAATCCACATCGCGACGACGGTACCGAGGAAGCGGCCGACGAGACAGACGCAGATGCAGCCGACGAGACGGATGCAGACGCGGCCGACGAGACTGGGGGTGAGACCGATGCGGCCTGATCTCCTGTCGAGTCGTCCGGTGGGGGTGGTTCGATGACGTTCGTCGAGAACCTGACGCTGTTCGTGCTGTCGGCGTTTGTCGGCTACGAGATCATCACGAAGATTCCGACGAATCTGCACACGCCGCTGATGTCCGGCGCCAACGCCATCTCGGGTATCACGTTGCTCGGCTCGGTCGTGGTCGCCGGCTCGGGATCGACGACGCTGGCGACGGCGCTCGGGTTCGTCGCCGTCGTGATGGCGACGATCAACGTCATCGGCGGCTACCTCGTGAGCCACTTCATGCTCTCGCAGTTCAGCCAGCGGGGTCGATAAGATGGCCGGGATACTCGCCGAACTCCTGCCGGAACAGACACTCCAGATCGTCTATCTGATCGCCGGCATCCTCTTCATCCAGGGGCTCCGGGATATGACCCACCCCCGGACGGCGACCCGCGGGAATCTCATCTCCTCGGGCGGGATGTTCCTCGCTGTCGTCGTCACAGTCCTCTGGTTCGAGATCCTCTCGCCGGTGATCCTCGCCGCGGGACTGCTCGTCGGCGGGGCGATCGGTGGCTATCTGGCAATCACTGTCGAAACGACCGAGATGCCCCAGCTCGTCGGCCTGTTCAACGGCTTCGGTGGTGGGGCGTCGGCGGTCGTCGCCGGCGCCGAACTGATCGACGTTTTCTCTGCCAGTGGCTCGCTGTCTCTGGAGCTGACGACGAGTGCGGCGGTCGCGGGTATCATCGGCTCGGTCACCTTCTCGGGTAGCTTCGTCGCCGCCGGGAAACTCCACGGACTCGTCGGTGATTCACCAGTCAGCCCGAACGTCGGTCACGTAATCAAGGCCGTGTTCCTCGCGATCAGTCTCCTGGCTGGCCTCTATCTCGTCGCACAGCCAGGTCTGTTCGGCGAGTCGTTACAGACCGACTGGATACCGGTCTACTGGCTGCTCGTCGGGGCTGCATTGTTACTCGGCGTCGCGCTCGTTCTCCCTATCGGCGGCGCGGATATGCCGGTCGTTATCGCCCTGCTGAACTCCTACTCGGGGCTTGCGGCCGCGACGACCGGGTTCGTCCTCGACAACACAGTGCTGATCATCGCCGGGACGCTCGTCGGCGCGTCGGGGATGATCCTGACGGTCATCATGACCGAGTCGATGAACCGCTCGCTCGCGAACGTCTTCTTCGGCGGCCTCGGTACCGGTGGCGGCGGTGAAAGTGACGAAGAGATGGATGCAATTTACGAGGGCAACATCAGCGAAACCTCCGCCGAGGAGGTCGTCATGCTGCTGGAAACGGCGAACCGCGTCGTCATCGTGCCGGGGTACGGGATGGCCGTCGCGCAGGCCCAACACGCCGTCGCCGAACTCGTCGAACTGCTCGACGAGAACGACGTCGACGTCGAGTTCGGTATCCACCCCGTCGCCGGCCGGATGCCCGGCCACATGAACGCGCTGCTTGCTGAGGCAGACGTTCCCTACGAGAAGATGCGTGAACTGGAGGAGGTCAACCCGACCTTTTCCCAGACCGATCTCGTGATCGTGAGCGGGGCCAACGACGTCGTCAATCCGCGGGCGAACGAGGACGACAGCAGCCCGATCGCCGGGATGCCGATTCTGAACGTCACCGAAGCCCGCCACGTCGTCGTCAACAAGCGCAGTCTCAGTCCGGGTTTCTCCGGGATCGCCAACCCACTGTTTGCCCGTGACAACACGAGTATGCTGTTCGGCGACGCCAAAGAATCGATGCAGGAACTCGTCAACGAGTACAAGGAGGCGACGTCGTAGGGGCGGTGTCGTCCGTCGCCCCGTTCGGGTGCGGACACTGCTGGTTACCGAAATCACTGGAGCGGCGAGTATACGCCTTTTTATAGCTGGACGGTCCAACTCCCGATGTGGCTTTACCCGGAGTTATGACGCAGTATCCCCTCGGAACCCTGCCTCCGCTAGCGGGAGCAGCGGGATCAAATACCCTGATCATCGTCGCGATGATCCTCGGACTCGGCGTGACCGCACAGGTCCTCGCCGACAAGTTCCGTGTTCCGAGTGTCCTCTTTTTGATCCTCGCGGGCGTGGCCGTGGGTCCGAAGGGGTTGTCGATCGTCACGATCGAGACGTTCGGTGCTGGGCCCCTGACGACGATTGTCGGGCTCAGCGTCGCGATCATCGTCTTCGAGGGTGCCTTCCATCTCAAGATCCAGAAACTGGAGGAGGCCCCGTCGGCCGCGATCCGATTGATCACTATCGGCGCGTTGATCTCCTTTCTCGGGACGACGATCGCGGTCCGGTATCTGCTCGGCGTCGAGTGGGGGATCGCAGCACTCGTCGGGTCGTTGCTGGTGGCGACTGGGCCGACGGTTATCACGCCGATTCTCGCGGTCGTCCCGGTTCGTGACAGGGTTGCCGCCGCACTCGAAACCGAGGGGATCGTCAACGACGTGAGCGCGGCGATTCTCGCTGCCGTGATTTTCAAGTTGCTTGCCGCGCAGGAGGTAAATCCGACGGATTATCTGGTCGAGTTCGTCATCCGGATGAGCGTCGGTGTCTTCATCGGCCTCATCACGGCTAGTGTCCTGTGGTTCCTGCTGGTCAGGCTCGATCTCCCGACCGGCTGGACGCCACAGAACGTCCGGCTCATGACACTCGCCGGGGCAATTCTGGCCTTCGCGCTCGCAGACACGATCAGAACCGAGTCCGGCGTCGCCGCGGTTGCGACGGCCGGGCTCGTGCTCGGAAACGCAAACCTCCCGTACGAGGACAAAATCGAGGAGTTCAAAGGCGACGTGACGATCATCGTCCTCTCTTTCGTCTTTATTGCACTCGCGGCGTTGATCGAGTTCGACACGCTGATCGATCTCGGTATCCCCGGGCTCCTCGTCGTCGCGGTTGTCGCGCTGGTCTTGCGGCCAGCACTGGTTTTCATCTCGGCGAGAGGCGGGCGGTTCACGCGGGGTGAAAAACTGTTCATGAGCTTCGTCGGCCCACGGGGGATCATTCCGGCAGCCGTGGCGACACTGTTCGCGATCCAGCTTCAAAACGAGAATACGCCACCAGTCAATGTGGTCGGTGGCGAGATCCTCGCTGGAACAGTCTTTCTCGTTATCTTGCTGACGGTCGTTTTCGAAGGCGGATTTGCCAGACAGATCGCGGAGAAGTTACGAGTGATTCCAATGCGTGTACTCATAATCGGCGGCGGACGTGTCGGCAACGAACTTGCCGAACGCCTCGAAGAACGCGGGGAAAACGTCGTCATCATCGAAGAAGACGAACAGGTGGCCAACGAACTCAGGAGTAGCGGATTCACGGTGCGGGTGGGCGACGGAACTGATACGGAGGTGTTGCTACAGGCTGGCGCGGAGAACGCGAAGACGATCGTCGCCGCCACCGGTGACGACGATACGAACTTGCTCGTCGCCCAGCTTGCGAAGTCGAAATTCGACGTTGCAAAAATCATCACGCGCGTCAACGAGCCCGAAAACAGGGAGGCGTTCGAGGAACTCGGCATCGAGACGATCTCGGAGACCGACTCGACGGCCTGGGCCATCGACAACCTCATCGAACGACCTGGGCTCTCCCGGTGGATGACGGAACTGGGCAGGACCGGTGACGTCCAGGAGATCGAAGTGACCGACGAGAGCCTTGTCGACAAGACGATCAACGAACTCAACGACCAGCTCCCGAGTGGCTGTATGATCGCACTCGTTACCCGGGATAAAGAAAACACCGTCCCCGATCCGGATCTCCAGGTCGAGTACGGCGACCACCTGACTGTCCTCGGCCAGACACAGGCGGTCAAAGACGCGATCAAACAGCTCCACCCCCACGATTGATACTGGTGGCTATACATTCGTCAAGATATTCGACCCCACGGAGGTCGAAATTCTTCAGTTTCGTATAGCCACCAGTATGAGTCCGGACAAAACGGAGCGAATTTGCTGCTCCGGATCGATGTGGCGTGTATGAGCCGGTCGGAACACGACGAGCAGTTCACCGCACACCTTCGACAGCTGGACCACTGGACCTTTCTGCTCGCGCTCGGACTCGTGACCGCGAACATCGTCGTCGTCTCGCCGTATCTCAGTGCCGCGGCTGCAGTTCTCCTCTTCACCGCGCTCGGCTACGATGCCTACGAGTTCTATCAGGACTCGTAGCCTGTACCTCTCAGTAGACTGGGACGTATCCCGAAAGCTATAGTCGACGGCGGTAAAGACCGAAACTGTGAGTCGAGTTCCGGACACTGGGGCCATCCTGACTGCCAGCGTCGTGACTCTGCTTGCTGTCGTCCTCTGGATGGTCGTCTCCGTGCTCCGTGGGTCGATGGTCGAACCGCTCGAAATCGTGATGTTCGCGTTCGTGTTCGCGTTTCTCTATTTCAGCGGACTGTACTATCTTGATTCAGCGAGAGAATCCCGCCGTTCACGGCGTTGACGAGACGCTTCGCGTCTCGTTCGCACATCAGAAATCAAAGATTTCTGAGGACGGGCGTGAATCGCGTCAACTCTGATGAGAAACTGCCGTGTTACTGCTTGTCTTGAGTCTCCACCCTGCCGAGTCAAGTTTCACTTTTACCGTGGATGGCTGACCTTCATATTTCACCGACTCGTTGACTCAGACGGCAGATGAAGCGTGCCAACACGTTCGCTGTGCGACCGCTCACCGACGACGATGAGCACGTGCTACGGGACCTGTTGGACGCTTCCGCCGCTCTCTGGAACGAGATTAACTACCAGCGCCTCATGCGCTATAACGATGAAGACGGGTTCCAGGGTCATCTGGGTGGCGGAGCGTCCGGCGGGGCAAACGAGTAGCGGCAAACGGCGCTTTCGATGGCAACACGTATTCGAGCGGGTCGTCTACAGTGATATGTGGCGCAGCCGCTTCGCTTTCGTTTCTCACCCGAATCCTGGGATGAGCAGCGAGTACGACAACAGCTCCTCCAGCCGCTTCGTGATAACATCGGTGCCAGATCGGTCGCTCCGCGATTCGGTATCAGTGGTTCGTGGGAGACGTATCGATTCGAGATGACAAACGGTGACCTCGCCCTCTTTGCCAGTGGCGACGAGGGGAGTTACTGGATGGGCAACACGGAGACGCCGGAGGCACTCTGGCGGACGAACAAACACGACTGGGACGACGTCCCCTACCCGGTCGCACGGTGGGCACAGCGCGAACTGCTCGCGACGCTGCACGGGGAAGATCCGTGGCTCGAAGCCTATCCCTATCTCTCGTGGTTTTTCCTCCCCGTCTTCATGTCCAAAGACGGGCGAGAGTCGACACGAACCTTCTTCCGGGAGCACGCGGCAGGCTTTCCGAACACGGACTGGCAGCAGGCCACGCAGTTCGTCGAGGACCTCCTCGCGACCGGTATCATGGACGAGTACCGGTATCTCATGGCCGGCAAACTCGGGACGAGTACCGACGTCGACCACGCCCGCATGAACGCCGCGATGGCTGAGTTCCT
Organism: Halovenus amylolytica; assembly: GCA_004015825.1. Lineage (GTDB taxonomy): Archaea > Halobacteriota > Halobacteria > Halobacteriales > Haloarculaceae > Halovenus > Halovenus amylolytica. The sequence continues at coordinate 43,388 of SAYS01000008.1, forward strand.
CGCTGCGAAGATCCTCACCGATGCGGGCTACGAGATTACGCCCGAGATCGAGGTGACGACGGGCCACTCACTGGATTACCGGGCCAGCAACCCCGACGGCCAGGCCCTCGTGGAGGTAACCCGGCCAGTGAACCCCCGAGAGCGCGCAGCAGGTGGCCCCGTCGCTGCGGTCCGGGATACCGCCTCGACGAAAACGCGGGGGCAACTCTCCGAACACGGCGGCGGTGCCGTCCTCTTCGTCGACTGTTCGAGTTTCGACGACACACAGTGGCAGGCAGTTGCCGACAGCCAGCCCGCAGTCGGCCACCGCCCGGCCGTTATCTACCGCGTTCGGCCGACGGGCAAAGCCGAGGGATACCGGGAGGGAACGGTTCCGCTGGATCTCGCCGGTGGCGTTGCCTTTCTCGACAGCTAGGGGGTGATATTCTCGACCTGCAGCCGTCCTTCGAGGTCGTGCTCCGAGGCCGGGCTCAACTCGACGCCGCCGTTTTCGAGCAGCTCTTTCGCCCGTCTCGCATACGCCGCTCGGACCGGTCGCATCCTGTCTCGTGGCCTCGCTATCCAGTACTCCGCGTACAGTGTGACCGCGCCGGATCCGAGTTCTTCGATCCCCGTGTTCGGCCCTGGGTCGTCGAGTATCCCCTCGGTTTCCCGTGCGGCCTCGGCGAGATACCGGATCGCCCCGTCGACGTCTTCCTCGTACGCGATAGCGATCTGTTCGGTCACGCGACTGGGTCCTTCCTCGAACGGGCGCGTGATCACCTCGCTGGTCAACGTGGTGTTCGGAATCGTGACGAGGCCACCGTCGACCGTTCGGACTCGGGTCACCCGGAGTGTGATAGACGTGACCTCGCCCTCGCCACCGTCCCAGCAGATATAATCGCCGACGTTGAACTGCGGGTCGGCGACGAGTGCCAGCCCGCTGACGAGCGAACCGATCACGCTCTGTCCGGCGACACCGAGTGCGAGGGTCCCGGCGGCCACGACGAGTGCGGAGCCACCGACGACGCGTGTGAACCCGGCCACTCCGAAGCCGGCAAACAGTGCGAGGAGGGTGACCACCAGTCGGGTGTACCGGGTGATCGCCTCCTGTACTGTCGGGTTGTCCGGGTTTCGCTTTTCGACCAGCCGCGAGAGTGCGGGTTCGAACAGATACCAGCCGACGAGCAGGACGATCAGGAAACTACCGAAAAACAGTGCGCCTCGCCACAGCCGGGCCGCCAGATCCGGGAACAACGGACCGAGTTCGTCGGTGGATTGCAGTACGACTTCGGCAGGGAGTCCGCTCATACTGTTGTCAACGAAGCACTCGTTTACAAATCTTCGAGCAACGAGCCCCGTCTCGTAATAAAAATCGACAAGTGAGCACCCTCCCAGTGGGTAGATATGAGTCTCAAATCGGAGATAGAGAATCTGTGGGACCAGTACCAGAACGACGAGATCGGCGGCGAGACGAGCATCGAAGATCTGACGGTACTCTCGGACTTCCTGGACGCACTCGAAGACGGCGAGATCCGGGCTGCCGAGAAACGTGACGGCGAGTGGCAGGCAAACGGCTGGGTCAAACAGGGTGTCCTCCTCAACTTCGGCATCAGGAACATCTCGGAGTACGAGTACGGCGACGTGAGCTACAACGACGTGCTCCCGCTCGCAGACACCGACGAGTACGGCGACCGTGGCTCGCGTAACACACCGAACGGCACGGTCGTCCGCCGGGGCGCATCCATCGGTGAGGACGTCATCATGATGAGTCCGTCCTTCGTCAACATCGGCGCACGCGTCGGCGACGGCACGCTCGTCGACTCCTGTGACACTGTCGGCTCCTGTGCGCAGATCGGCGACAACGTGAAACTCGGCGCAAACACGCTGATCGGCGGCGTGCTCGAACCCGTCGAGGGCGCGCCGGTCGTCGTCGAGGACGACGTCTCGCTGGGCGCTGGCTGTCGGGTCACCTCCGGTTTCGTCGTCGGGGAGGGAAGCGTCGTCGGCGAGAACACGCTGCTGACCCCGCGAATCCCTGTCTACGACCTCGTCGACGAGGAGATCATCTACGGCCATCTCCCGCCCGAACGGCGCGCATTCATCCGCTACGTCGAATCCTCGGTCGGCGACCACGACCTCTTCGACGGTGGCGCGTACAAGCCAGCAGTCGTCGCGACCCACATCGAAGAAGAAACCCTCGAAGGAACCGAACGCGAGGACGCGCTCCGGGAGTAAGCCGAGACCCGTCCGTCCGGCATCGAAAGCCCTGCCACCCACTTCTGAGTCACCTATTTTAGGATCATATTAATATCTAACAAAAGGACATATGAAATATATAACAAAGTACTAGTGAATACATCCATCCAATGAGGGGGGGCTACGAGACTGTCACACGCTCCACACACTCCTCCTTTCGATGCCCATGTCAGAATCAGCATCGCACCTCGGAACCTGTCCGTTCTGTGGATCACGGCTGAGCGCTGGCGCTGTGCTCATCGAGTACGAAGTCGACGACGAGACGCGAGCATTCGCCGAATGTTCCCAGTGCGACCAGCCTGTGCGACCGCAGTAGCCTGGGACTGAATCTACCGCACAGACGCCTTCCGAGCCGGCAGTTCGAACTCCGCCGTGGGGTATAATTTCCGGAGGGGTGGACAGTCTGTCGTGCCATCCCGGTCGTCCTGTTGATCTCTGGATCCGGTGTCTCCGGGACCGCTTCCCGCTGGGAGGCGGTCAGCATCTGGCCGATTATCGCCCTCTCGATCGCCCTGCTCGTCGTCTACGAGGTCCGGTCGGGCTCTCTGGCCACGGTCGGAAGCCGTCGCTCACCGTAGTACCCAGGGAGACGCCGTGTCAGGCTTCGACGCTGACCGACAGCACGTCGAGATCGCCAGTCACGGTGATCGTCGCGGTTCCGCGAGTCGATTCGATGTCGAGTTCGATTCGCTCGGGATCGGTCGACACCACAGTCACCGTCGGATCCGGCTGGCTGGAGTACCGGACCTGGAAGATCGCCGGCAACTACGTCGTCATCGAACACGAGACCGGCGAGTACAGCCTGCTCGCACATCTCCAGGAGAACAGTGTGACGGTCGAACCCGGCCAGGAGGTCCAGCGCGGTGAGGTCGTCGGTCGCTGTGGCAACTCCGGCAACTCCACCGAACCACACCTCCATTTCCAGCTCCAGGACCGACCGAGCTTCTGGTTTGCGGCCGGGCTGGTCCCCCGGTTCGCCGACACGGCTGTCGTCCGACCCGACGACCGGCGGGCCGACCACGACGTCTACGACGCTGGTGACTCGACCCGGACCCCCGGCTGAACCGAAACTGTTCCGTACATAGAGCCCAATTTGGCTCCATGGGTGGACACGACACCGGGAGTCCGTACGCACCACACACGCCCGCCGAGACGGCAGCGATGCTCGACGCTGTCGGCGCAGAGGCGGAAGCCGACCTGTTCGATATTCCGGATTCTGTCCGGTTCGACGGCGACTTTGGCATCGACGCCCGCAGCGAACAGGCTGTTCGTGCGGAGATCGGCGGACTGCTCGGTGACAACGACGCTCTCACGGAGTTTCTCGGCCGCGGCCAGTACGACCACTACGTCCCCTCGCTCGTGGATCATCTCGCCGACCGCCAGGAGTTTCTCTCCTCGTACACGCAGTACCAGCCCGAGGTCGCACAGGGATTCCTGCAGGCTCTCTTCGAGTTTCAGTCGATGCTCGTCGAACTGACCGGACTCGGCGTCGCGAACTGCTCGCTGTACGACGCCGCGACCGCGCTCGGCGAGACGGCGACGCTCGCGACCCGTGTCCGCGAGACGAGTGGTTCGACGGTACTCGTTCCCGACCACCTCCAGGCCGGGAAACGAGGAGTGCTCGACAATTACGCCGACGGGGCAGATCTCACAGTCGAATCCTATCCGATGGAGGACGGCGCTGTCGATACCGACGCGCTCGCAGAGTTGGCCGACGAGGAGACGGTGCTCGTCTACGCGGAGAGTCCGACAGTCAGGGGTGTCATCGAGGAGTCACTGGCCGAGATCGGGACGATCGCCGAAGCGAACGACGCCATGTTCTGTCTGGGCTCCGATCCCGTCGCGCTGTCGGTGCTCGAAGTCCCGGCCGACGTCGGGGTCGATACGGTGATCGGTGACGCCGCGTCGCTGGGGTTAGGAACAGCTTACGGGATGGGACTCGGGATGTTCGCTACTCGCGAGGCGTATCTCCGGCAGGTCCCCGGTCGACTCGTCGGTGTGGGCGAAGATGGCTCCGGTCGGAGAGCATTTACACTCACCCTCCAGACCCGGGAACAGCACATCCGCCGGGAGCGGGCCACGAGCAACATCTGCACGAACCAGGCCTGGGTGGCGCTCCGGACCGCGATCCACGCCGCCTCGCTCGGTCCCGAGGGGCTCGTCGAACTCGCACGGGACTGTATCACGAACGCAGACTCACTCGCTGCCCAGATCGACGATATCTCGGGCATCAAAGCACCGGTCCACGACCGCCACCACTTCCGGGAGTTTCTCGCCCGGACCGACCAGCCAGCGCCAGCGATCGTGGACGACCTCCTCGATCGTGGCTTCGCCGTCCACGCCGTCGACGACCACCTGCTCGGGGTGTGTGTCACTGATACGAACGCGCACGTGAAGGCCGATCTCGTCGCTGCAATGGAAGAGGTGGCACGATGAGTGACGAGCAGCAACCGGACGACAAACCGGGGGATACGCTCCAGTACGACCAGGCCCGCTGGAGCGAGGACGACCAGTACGAACCACTGCTCTCGGAGAAGAACAGCCGCGAGGTCGACGTCGAGACGCCACTTCCGGACGATCTGACACGGGATTCGCTGGAACTGCCCGACCTCTCGGAGCCAGAACTCGCGCGTCACTACACGCGTCTCTCACAGATGAACTACGGCGTCGAGAGCGGACCCTTCCCACTCGGGTCGTGTACGATGAAGTACAACCCCAAGTTCACCGAGGACCTCGCAGCGCGACCCGAGGCAGCAGTCCACCCGGATCGACCCGACGAGACGATCCAGGGGACACTGGGACTGTACGCGACGCTGTCGGAGTATCTCGGGAAAATCGGCGGGATGGATGCAGTGACACTCCAGCCGCCGGCGGGGGCGGCCGGCGAGTACACCGGCGTCCTGATTGCGAAAGCCTACCACGAACACAACGGTGCGGATCGCTCGGAGATCATCGTCCCCGACAGTGCCCACGGAACCAACTTCGCGAGTGCGGCACTCGCTGGCTTCGATGTCGTCGAACTCCCCAGCGGCGAGGACGGCCGCGTCGATCTGGATGCACTCGCAGCGGCCATTGGCGACGACACCGCCCTGCTCATGCTGACGAACCCCAACACGCTGGGGCTGTTCGAACGTGAGATCGAGGCCATCTCCGAACTGGTCCACGACGCCGGCGGACTGCTCTACTACGACGGCGCGAACCTGAACGCGCTGCTCGGCCAGGCCCGGCCGGGCGATATGGGTTTCGACATCATGCACTACAACGTCCACAAGACGTTCGCGACGCCCCACGGCGGCGGCGGTCCCGGTGCAGGACCAGTCGGTGTCGTCGAGGAACTCGACGAGTTCCTCCCGGCACCCCGCGTTCGGGAGACCGGTGGTGGCTACGAACTGTTCGAACCAGCACAGACGATCGGGAAAGTCCACGGCTTCCAGGGCAACTGGCTCGTCCTGATCAAAGCCTGTGCCTACATCGCCCGCCTCGGTGACGAGGGACTGGCCGACGCGAGCGCGAAGGCAGTCCTGAACGCGAACTACCTCGCCGAGCAGACAGCGTACGAGGTGCCGTTCGGACCGTTCCACCACGAGTTCGTCGCCAGCGCGGGCGAGCAAGATGCTGCCGACGTGGCCAAGCGGATGCTCGACTACGGTGTCCACCCGCCGACGACGAAGTGGCCCGAGATCGTCCCGGAGGCGCTGATGACCGAACCGACCGAAATCGAGAACAAACGGACGCTCGATCAGCTCGCCGCGGCGTTCAACGCGGTCGCCGACGAGGACGACGAGACACTCGAAACCGCGCCAGAACGGACGAGTGCCCGCCGAATCGACCAGGTCAGCGCTGCCCGGAATCCGCGACTCTCCTGGCAGGCACTCGACAACGAGTAGGCCGCAAAATCAGCCAGCGTCACTCGACGATCGCTACGATCTGTTCGGCGAGTTCGGTGTAGTGTTCGGTGCCAGTCCCCTTCCGGACGACACCAGCCAGATCCGCCCCGTCGGACTGGATATCGTTTCCGTCCGCCGCAGTAAAGAGAAAGACTGGCCGGTCGGGCGTTTCGTCGTGGATCTGTTCGGCGAGTTCGATGCCGTTGATCTTCGGCATTCGCAGATCGCTTACGATACAGTCGAACGAGCCCGCCTGCTCGATTGCCCTCACGGGGTCTTGCTCGGTCGTGACGGAGATCTGCTCGCTCTCCCGTTCGAGAAACGTCTCGGTGAGATCCAGCATGTCGGTCTCCTCGTCGACGACGAGGACCGTTATCTCCTCGTCCATCGTCAGGCTGTGCTCGTATCGACAGCACCGTCGATTCTGACGAACCCGTAGCCACAGTCGACACAGCGCCACTTCACTTTCTCCCCCAGGTGAACCATTGTGCTTGCTGCGCGATAGAACTCCTCGGAGTCACACTCCGGACAGTCCTGATGCAGTTCCATACTCCCTGTTTGTGTCTTCTCGGATATAGTGAGTTCGGTTCCTGCAATGTGGCCGCACAGTTACTATCCTGGATCACGAACGTTCGGTATGACTCGACAAACGACACGGTGTGACCGCTGTGGTTACCGCGTTCGCTGGAACCCGGAGACGCGCGAGGGTCCGACGGTGTTTTTCGAGGAGGGCTGCTGTCCGAGCTGTGGCAAATCGTTCGAGGACCGCGCGCCTGTCTCCGCTCGTCGCGGCTCGAAACGGCGCTAAACTGTCCGAACTGATACTGTCGGCTGTACATTCGTGAAGATATTCGCCACCCCGGGGTGGCGACAGTGCTCACGTTCTTACAGCCGACAGTATGACTGTTATTCTACCAGTAACGATTTACAACCGACGGTATGACTCGTAGTATGCAGACTGTCATTCTCGCGGCCGGACAGGGGACGCGGATGCGACCCCTGACTGACTCGCTCCCGAAACCGATGCTGCCGGTCGCCGGCAAACCGCTCGTCGCTCACGCTGCCGACAGGGCAGTCGAGGGCAACTCCGAGGAACTGATCGTCGTCGTCGGCTACGAGGCCGACGAGATCCGGTCGTATTTCGACGACGAGTACCGCGGTGTCCCAGTAACCTTCGCGACACAGACCGAACAGCGCGGGACCGCCGACGCCGTCCGGGCCGCACGCGAGTATCTCGACGGCCCATTTACTGTGCTCAACGGCGACGTCCTCTACGACGACAGCGTGCTCGAACTCTTCGAGAGCGGCCCGTCGATCGCCGCGATGGAAGTCGACGATCCCACATCCTACGGCGTACTCTCGACGGCCGACGGGCTCGTCACCGACATCGTCGAGAAGCCGGACGACCCGCCCTCCTCGCTGGCCAACGCCGGGGCCTACCAGTTCCCCGCCGAGGCCCGTGAGTGGCTGGATGTCGGCGAGTCCGAACGCGGCGAGTACGAACTGACGGACGTCCTCGACCGGACAATCGCGGAGTACGACGTCACACCGATCGAACTCGACCGCTGGCTCGACGTCGGCCGTCCCTGGGAACTGCTCGAAGCCAACGAGTGGCTGCTCGACGGTCTCGACCGACTGCTCGACGGTGAGGTCGCAGATGATGCGATCATCCGGGGGAACGTCGTCGTCGAGGATGGCGCGACCGTCGAACCAGGAACGGTCATCGAGGGACCAGCCCTCGTGCGATCTGGTGCCACTGTCGGACCGAACGCCTACGTCCGCGGGCGAACGCTGGTCGACGAAAACGCGAAAATCGGCCACAACGTCGAGATCAAAAACAGCGTCGTCATGACTGGGGCGACGATCCCCCATCTCTCGTATATCGGCGACAGCGTCCTCGGACAGAACGTCAACCTCGGTGCCGGGACGAAGGTCGCGAACCTCCGTCACGACCACGAGGACGTCCGGATCACGGTCAAAGGCGATCGTGTCTCGACAGGGCGCCGGAAGTTCGGCGTCGTCCTCGGCGACGACGTCAAGACCGGGATCAACACGAGTCTGAACCCGGGCGTCGTCCTCTCGACCGGCGCACAGACCGAGGCCGGCGAGTCCGTGACCACAGACCGGTAGCCACCCGATGGCTGCCCTCCGCCTGCGTCAGTACGATCCACGGGATTGCGACGCAGTCTGGCAACTGCACGAACGAGCGATGCGTGCGGTCGGTACCGACCCGTCCGATATCCCGGGGACCGATGATCTCCGGACGATCGGATCGACCTACCTCGACGGCGGTGGCGATTTCCTCGTCGGTGTCTGTGAGGACGAACTGGCACTGGAGGCCGGGACAGCATCGCCACCCGAAACCTTCGACGGGACGCTTGTCGCGATGGGTGGATTCCTCCCGAGCGAGGCAGGACACGACGACGAGCGAACCGTCGCTGGCGCGGCGGAACTCCATCGGATGCGTGTCGCCCCCGATTTTCAGGGCCGTGGATACGGTCGACAGCTTCTCGGGGCACTCGAACGACGGGCAGCGGCCGCCGGGTTCAAGGTTGCACTGGCGACGACCGCGCGCAGACAGAAACGCGCCCAGGAGTTCTATGCGGCTGCTGGCTACCGGGCAGTCGACCGGTCGACTTTCGGCGAGTACGAACTCGTCCACTTCGAAAAACGCCTGCGAAACCAGGATTGATATTTTCGTCCTTTGCGTATCTTTATTGATACTGATCTTACGGCCACAACGGATAAATGAGTCCAATACATCTTTTTTTCCGAGTTCAACACCTGGTGAAAGACCAGTTCTGTTATCAAGCATTACAAATGATCTATACGACTGGATTCGAGGGATCGGTATGAGAGGGCAGACAACGCTCGATTTTGCGATCGGAATCAGCATTTTTCTGGCGGTCATCATCACGATATTTTCGTTCGCACCTGGCATCCTGACACCGTTTACCGTGACGGGGCAGTCGGACGCAGTCACCGTCGACCGGACGGCTGATTATCTCGTACAGGATGCACTCGGCAGCCCGGAACAACCGTACAAGCTCGATCGGGGGTGTACGGTCGCCTTCTTCGACCGTAGCGCCGACGAGTACCCCGACGATCCGTTCGGTGACGACTGTCGGTACGAGAACGAGACGCTGACCAACCAGACCGGATTGCCGCCGACGGCCACAGTGAATATCACAATTCTGGGGAACACGTCGGAGAATGGACAGGTCCTGGATCAGCTATACTGGGATACCAATACTCGCACGCTGACCGAGACACGGAGCGGCAACACCACGCTCGCGATCGGGGACGAGGTCGAAACAGAGCGTTCGACCACGACGGCGACGCGGGTCGTCACACTTCACGAACAGGATGTCGTCGTCAGGGTGGTGGTTTCCTGATGCGCCGACCGCCAGACGAGCAGACGGAACGGGGCCAGGCCCACACGCTGGAATCTGTCGTCGGGGCCGTCATCCTGTTGACTGCCATCGCATTCGCGCTGCAGGTTACGATCGTGACGCCGCTTTCGGCCAGTACGTCCAGCCAGCACATCGAGAGCCAGCAACGATCCGTCGCACAGGGCGTTCTCGCCAACGCAGCTGACAACGGTGCCCTGCAGGAAGCAGTTCTCTACTGGAACGAGACGGCGGGGACCTTCCACAATACCCCAGTTCAGCGATTTTACACCAACGATCCTCCGGACAACAGGTTCGGGAATATGCTCTCCCGGGCGTTCACCGAGGAAGGTATCGCGTACAACGTGCGCGTCTACTACCAGACGACAAACGTCTCGACGCGTACCGAAATCAACGAACGACTGATGATCTCACAGGGGACACCCAGCGACAACGCCGTCTCGGCGACGCGGACAATTGTGCTCCGCAACGACGACCATCTCGTCGACGAGGACGGCTCGCTCAACGAGACGACCGTCCGTGAGGCCGACAATTTCTACATCAGAAATGCACACACAGACGCCAGTGGTGCCGGCGACGGGAACGGACTGTACAACGTCGTCCAGGTAGAGGTGATCGCATGGCGGATCTAGGCCACCGTTCCCGGTCCCGGAGCCGTGGCCAGCTCATTCTGGTGACGGCGCTGGCACTGGCTGCGATTTTCCTCGGGCTCGCGGTGATCGTCAACTCCGCGATCTTTACGGAGAATCTCGCAACGCGAAACGAGAACGTCGAATCCACGGAGGCACTCGAATACCGCCACAGCGTTACACAGTATATGGGTGAGATCGTCGAGTTCGCGAACGAACACAACAACAGCCAGTACGACTATATCGAGCGAAACGTCTCGGACGGAACTGCGGATGCCAGCCTCTACACCAGTATTCAGCAGGCAGAAGACGGGGCAGGGCTCTCGCTCGAGAAGGTTGGAGATAGAGAGGGTGCTCGGATCTATCAGACCGACGGGAGTACGTTCGAAGACAACGACACCAACGAAGACTGGACACTCGTCACGGACGTCGAGACCACCCGCGCGTTCACGATGAACGTCTCGTCGATCTCCGGCTCGTTCGAAGTGATCGCGGACGATGGTACCGACGAGTGGAGCATCACCGTTACCGACGACGATCTCAACGTAACGAATCCTGCCGGAACGAGCGAAACGTGCGACTATTCCAGCCTCGACTCGCTCGATATTACCGGTGCGACAGTCAACGGGGAGCCCTGTCCCGCACTCGTCGATACCGGAGACGGTGAATCGATGCGGCTGGCGGACGCACTGGATGACGAGTATCGAATCGAATTCGAAGATGGTGACGCGATCCAGGGCAATTACAGCCTCGTGGTCGCGGGCAGCAATCTCGACGATGCAGGCACTATCCAGACGAATCGTAACTATTCCGCGGTCGACGGGCCGGGTACCGGTCCGTACGTTCGGCCAGCGATGTACAGCGCGCGGTTCGAGCTGGAGTACGAAACGCCGCGTGTACTCTACGAGACAGATATTACCGTCGCACCGGGTGAGTCACCATGAGCGAGACGCGTGCACTCTCGACGACGCTTGGATACACGCTGACGCTCGCAATTACGGCGGTGCTGGTGTCGGGGCTGCTCATCTCCGGTGGGAGTTTCGTCGAGGACCAGCGCGAACGCGTCATCAAGTCTGAACTCGACGTCGTCGGCGAGCAGTTGACCTCCCATCTCAATGCAGCCGACCGACTCAACCAGAGCGCAGAGGGGAGCCTGACCGACAGGACGATCAGCATCACTCAGCCGTTTCCTGCCGACGTGGCGGGGACGCCGTACCGTGTGACACTCGTCGAACAGCCCGATCCCTATATTCGACTGGAAACGTCGGACGCCGAGATCGCTACAAGGGTTTACCTGACGAATACGACTGCAATGGCTCAATCGCGTGCATCCGGCGGATCAGTCGTCATCGAGTACGACGCGTCACAGGACGCGGTGGTGATTGACGATGCGTAAGGTTGGCTCGGATTCCCGAGCGGTCAGCGAGGTTGTCGGCTACATCCTCATCTTTTCGCTCATCTTCACGACGGTCGGGCTGGTCTCCGTCGCTGGGATTCCGGCGTTCGACGACGCACGGGAGAGTGAACAGTTACAGAATGCAGAACGCGCCTTCGACGTGCTGAATACCAATCTCATCGAGGTGTACGACCGCGGGGCACCCAGCCGCGCGACCGAGCTGAGTGCCGACGACGGCGCCGTCGAAACCGGTGACCCTGTCACGTTCAACGTCACCGTCGGTACCGGCTCCGATGCCAATTCGACGGAGATGGAGGTCAACCCCATTATCTTCCGCGGGCTAGGTAGTACCCAGTTCGTCTACGAGGCCGGTGCCGTCATCCGTGACCAGCCCGACAGCGACGTGATGCTCCGCGACCCGCCGTTCAAAGTCAGCGACGATCGTGTGTTCCTGCCGCTGATCGAAACCTACAGCAACTCCCTGCAGTCGACAGGCGGCGGGACGGTTCTCGTCCGGGCGGAGTCGACGAGCCGGTCGGTCGATATCGTCGACCAGCGCACACAGCTGAATATCACCGTCTCGGACTCACCACGGCAGGCAGTCTGGCAACGCTACTTCGAGGAGGAACTCGGGATGTCCTGTACGACGGGGCCTGATCTTGACTGTGGCTGGAGCCCGACCGCAGGTAGTACCCAGATGTTCGTGACGAATCAGGAGATCAGGATTCTCCTCGAGATCTGATCCCCCGTCCGGTGGCCGTTTGACACACTGTGCTCGGATACTGACTATTCTGTGAGGACTGTCGCTGGATTTCTTCGCTACTTCGAACTCCTCTCTCACTACCGGTTCCGGGGGACTCAGATAGTGCTACAATAGCTTCCAGCGCTCTTGGGTGTACTTTGCTGGCGCTAACAGTTACTGCACCCTCTGTCCGTCAAAAATGCTCTTGGCTCATACTGGTGGCTATAAGAAAATAAAGAATTTCGACCCCACGGGGGTCGAATATCTTCACGAATTTATAGCCCTCAGTATCAGTTCCCCGAGATGGTCACCGGGTTCGTACTGATGTGTAGGAAAGTCAGGGCGTTCACTCCCTCCCCGACCTCCAGCTGGAATCCCGGCTTCTTGTGGACGATCGCACCGTTCCCGGCCGCGATCGTATCTGCGACGACGCCGCCGTAGAGGTTCTTGTCCTGTCCACCGCCACCATCTATCTCGAAACCACTGTTCGGGGCGTAAATGTAGCCGTTGAACTGCTGGTTACCACCGAATGTAACCTCGTCTGCGGTGGAGTGAACCAATACGACCAGTTTCTCCGGATCACCGCCAGTGTCGGGTGTTCCCTGCATATCGACGTCACCCTTGACGTAGAACCGAACCTGCCCGTCACCGGTGATCTCCATCTCCGAGTTGCCACCGATATCGAATGTCCCGTCGACGACGACCTCGATATCATTGTCGGACGTATCGAACACCGGATCGTTGTTCCCGATATCGAGGTCGTCGTCGGAGTAGTAGGTCGAAGCGGAGTAGGTTCCACCTGAGAAACTGTCCGGGTCTGTACAACCACTCGAACATTCGGATATCTTGTCGTCGACGTCGGGACTGACCGAAGGTGCCTTGATGTTTGTTCGCGTCGGTCCGACGATCTCACCGTTTTCTTTGGTGGTTGGGTCAGAGCTGGTCGTCGTCGCGGCTGCGTTGTTGAACCCCTGGACTGCCGCAGCAGTCAGATTGACCGCGACGGTCTGATTCGACGGGAAGTGCTCGACAGCTCCCTCGGTCCGTGTCTCGAAGTACCTGGTCCACCCGTCGTGGAATTCGCTCTGGATCTTGACCCGCACGATTTCGTCTTCGAGTGGATTACTGAAATTCGAACTTCTGGCCGTGTTCGGGAAGTAGCTCGTACTCGGCCCGGCTTTTTTCACGACCGCACCACCGCCCAGTGAGTGCTCACCAGTCACAGTCACCAGCGGGAGCGTCAGCGTCTGATCACGGTAGTTGAACTCCGGTGGGGAGATCATCCCACTACCCTCACCGTCCGACCGCCAGACGCCGCCACCCTGATAGGCGACGACCGAGTTCCCGCGTTCGAACTTGACAGCACCGAGATTGGTGTCGTGCATTATCACTTCGGGCGTCTTTCCGACTGTCGAAATGTTGATGACACCCGATTCTTCGTCGATCGTGAACTGCTCTTCCGGGACGCGGTCGAAGTCGATCTCCTGGCTGTCCGTTCGTCCGAGTGCGACCATCGAGATCTCCGAATCCATCTGTGTCATCACCTTCTCGGCCCGGTCCGCGGAGAGGCTCTCTTCGGACTCACTCACTGCGGCCGCTCCAAAGGACACGAGGATGCCCGCGGTCACGAGCACCATCCCGAACAGCAACACGAAACCGACCGTCTCGCTTTGACCCCGTCTCCCCTCGTCACAACTGACTGACCGCTTACTGCTCGCCATAGGGGTCCCTCATTTCATACAGCTAACATTGCTCCTCGTATAAGCGCTATGGCCAATTATCAATATACGTACGGTGGGACCGAAGAACTATCGAACATAGTCCTGAACCGATGTAGAACCCGGATCGAATAAAGACTCGACTGTCGATGCGAAATTCAGTCTTGATACTGTATCGCTGACAGCGAACAGTAACGGTTAACAGTGGCGAACTGCTCCGCATGGATGGGAACGCACGACCGCAAATCTGACATCGCCGTCCAGTTGGGCGGCTTGGGATTGTGGGAGTGTCGGCCGACAGCCGGCTGTCCTCGCTGTGGATCACCGCGCGTCGGACAGTCGGCCGAATCGGCTACAATCGGACAACCCGCTGATTACAGCGGTTCGTGTCGTTCCAACAAACATATGGCACGAATGCATACACGCCGCCGTGGCTCGTCCGGTTCGGACAGGCCGGCGGCAGACGAACCACCGGAGTGGAGTGACGTAGACAGCGAGACGATCGAAGCACACGTCGTCGAACTCGCCGAGCAGGGTCACAGTCCCAGCCAGATCGGACTGAAACTGCGCGACGAGGGTGTCCAGGGGACGCCGATCCCGGACGTCTCACTCGCGACGGGCAAGAAGGTCACCGAGATCATCGAAGAAGCGGGCGAAGAGCCCGACATTCCGGAGGATCTCCGGAACCTGATGGCGAAGGCCGTCCGCCTGCGCGATCACATGGAAGAAAACCAGACGGACTACCGCAACAAGCGGGCGCTGCAGAACACCGAGTCGAAGATCCGCCGCCTGCTCGAGTACTACCGCGGCGACAAGATCGACGAGGACTTCAGCTACAGCGTCGACGAAGCGCGAGACCTGATCTGAGATGTCGGCCGCCGACCGTCCAGACGCACCGTCATCGGAAGATCTCGCCACACGGCTACGCGATGCCGGCTTCGTCCGGTTCGTCGCGCGACCGGATGGCGATAGTGTCGCCGCCGTCGGGCTGCTCGCGAGCGCACTCGATACCAGTGGCGTCCCTTACCAGATTTCGGTGACGTCGCTGTCCGAGCGCCCGGAGCGGTCGACAGATGCGGATCTGACGGTCGCGATCGGACGGTCGGCAACCGACCCAGCGCTGACGATCGGCGTCGATGGGCCGAGTGCTCGCACTGCCTACGCTGTCGCGACGGAGCTTGGCTCGGACAGACTCGAACTCGCACTCGCCGGCGCGGTGGCTGCCGACGGTCACCCTGGCGACGAACTCGCGACGCGTGCTGTCGAACGTGGCATCGAGCGACGACCGGGTCTCGGCATCCCGACGACAGATCCGGCCGACGGACTCGCACACTCGACACTGGTACACGCGCCCGTCTCGGGTGATCTTACAGCAACCGAGTCGGCCGTTTCCGGGTTCGATCTCGACGAGACAGAGGGCAGGCGCGCGCTCGCCTCGCAGGTCGCAATGACGGTCGGGGCCGACCCCGACGGCACCGCCCGTGGTGCCAGACGGGTCGAACGGTTTCTCCACCCGCTTTCCGGGGGACCGTTCGAGACGATCGAGGGCTACGCCGACGTCCTCGACGCGCTCGTCCGCGAACAGCCCGGACTCGCAGTCGCAGTCGCACTGGGCGGTGTCGACACCGAGACAGCTCTCGACATCTGGCGTGCGCACGCGACAGCCGCTCACGAAACGATCCGGACGGCACGGACCGGCCGGTACGACGGGCTCTTCGTCGCGCAGTGTGACGGCCAGCCCCCGGTCGGGACCGTCGCCCGCCTCGTCGCCGAGTTTCGCTCGCCGGAGCCGCTCGTCCTCGTCGTCGGGGACGGCGTCGCGGCCGCGAGAGCTGTCGGCGACGAGTCGCCAACGGTCGGAACTGCAATCGAACAGACTGCGACGGAGTTCGACGGGCTGGGTGGCGGCACCGCAACTGTGGGCCGCGCCCAGTTCGACGCCGATCCGACCGAGTTCGTCGCAGCGTTCAAGGAGGCAGTATGACCCATCGACAGCAGGCAACTCGGCGGGCACGCATCGAGACCGACCACGGCGATAGCGAGCGGGCAGCCGCGATCGCTAACGCAGTCAGCCCGGACAACACCGCACAGATGGAGACTCGGACGGAGGGATCGCGGATCGTCACGACGATCGACCGCGAGACCACCGGCGGCATGCAGTCGACCGCCGACGACTACGTCGTCAATCTCCAGGTCGCAGCACAGCTTGCAACCACGGACGGGGAGACGTCCACGACAACAGATAACATATGAGCGAACGATCAGTATCCAGACAGAAACAGGAAAAGCGGTGGTACACCGTGCAGGCTCCCGAGCAGTTCGACAGGGAGGAACTCGGTGAGACACCAGCAGACGAACCGGACCAGGTGCTCGGTCGCACCATCGAAACGACACTCGGCGATCTGAAAAACGACGCCAGTGGAAACAACACGAAACTCAAATTCAAGATCAACGAGGTCGCCAGCGATACGGCGTACACGGAGTTTGTCAAACACGAGCTGACGCGGGATTACCTGCGCAGTCTCGTGCGCCGTGGCTCCTCGAAGATCGAGGCCTACATCACCGTGCTGACGACGGACGACTACCGTGTCCAGATCCAGCCGGTCGCGCTGACGACGAAATCGGCCGACGAGAGCCAGGAGAAGGCGATCCGCCGGACGATGATCGATCTCGTCCGCGAATCCGCCAGAGAGCGGACCTTCGAGGACCTGACCGACAGCGTCGTCGAGGGTCGACTCTCCTCTGCGATCTACAACGAGGCGAAGACGATCTACCCGCTTCGCCGTGTCGAGATCCAGAAGATGACCCTCGAAGCCCGACCCGAGGAAGTCGCCGCAGAAGAGGAAGCGAGCGTCGACGTCGAGGAAGAAGACGCAGACGTAGAAGAGTAACCGACCGGATTTTCGGCCACTCTTTTGACGTGTACACGATCGCCAGCGATCGCACTCAGATGATCGGCTGTGCGTTCTCCCGGCCGATCAGGTACAGTGGGATCGCGACCACGTTGATCGGCGGGAGTGCGGCGAGGATCGTCCAGTTTCGCGGTGACCCCTCCCAGTCGGTCGTCGCCCGGAGGTTCACCGCGTCGATGTAGACCGAGACCGGGAGGACGAGGAAGGTACCGACCAGCCAGGCGAGGACGAAGGGCGTCGTGGCGATGAGGTCAGATCCCGGAGCAAAAATTCCGACGAGGCCGACGAGCAGTGAGGGGACGAGTCCGAGGCCGATTCCGTAGACGCCGCGGCCGTCGCCCCGCGATGGATCTTCGGGGACGACCGGCATGTAGAAGCCGTCTTCGACGGTCAACAGGAGCGACTTCCCGACGATATCGGCTGGGTCGTCCGTCTCTGCGAGTGTGAGCAGGCGGCCGAGTCGGCCGTCGACACCCATCTTCGGGGTCTCGAAGTAGACGACGACAGCAATTTCGTCGGGACCACCGATCGACACCTCGACAGCGAGTGCCTGCTCGGTGGTGATCGTTACTGGATAGTCGGCCGGGACAGCACTGGCGGAGACGCGGTCGACACCGATCACCTCGCCTCTGATCTGGAGTCCCTCGCTCGGATGGGGGCCGTCAGAATCTTCGACTGGCTCCGGTGCGACGACTGGCTCGCTGGGGGTCTCCTGCTGGTCAGCCGTCTCGTCACTCGCCTGTGATTCGTCTGTTCCGGCCACTGTACTGCTCTGTGTGTCCTCTGGTGACTAAACATCTCTGACTGATCTGCTTGAGATAGCTTGGCTCGATATATCCTTATCGAGAACAGCAAGAAAGCCCAGAGAGGAGACACTCAAATCTGAACTGTTGTTTCGAACAGCAAGAAAGCCCCGTGGCGCTGAACTCGGGGGCACCGGAAGACTCGCTTCGCTCGTCTTCCGAGGTCACGCTCGTTTCACTCACGTGACTCTCGCTGCGCTCCTCACCCTCCGGGTTGCGGTGCTTGCGTCGTCCGCCTTCGTTCAGCGCCACGCCCCTTTCATAGTGTTTGTTGCGGTAATTTTCGTGACCACGTTACAAATATCGGTGTTTCACGCCATGTAACCGATGTCTTGTTACACGACGGCGGTAAAGACTCGCAACAAACACTATCAGTCCCACCCTCGTCGCTTAATTGGCCGGCCGATACGGGCGGGACTGATAGTGTTTGTTGCGGTAATTTTCGTGACCACGTTACAAATATCGGTGTTTCACGCCATGTAACCGATGTCTTGTTACACGACGGCGGTAAAGACTCGCAACAAACACTATGAAAGGGGCCGGTCGTTCGCCGAGTGAGACGATGTAAGCACCTACTGGAGCGCAGCGAGTCGCAACCGGCGAACGACCGGGGGCTTTCTTGCTGTTTACAGCGGTTCCAGTACTGACGTTGTCTCGTGGGGGCTTTCTTGCTGTTTTGAATGATATTCAGCGAATTCACAAATCACAATCCGCCCTTCGAAACGACAGGAACTCGTGGTGAATGCCCACGGTTTATGTCTATTTGACTGTATCTAGCGGTATGCGCCCCATCTCCCGACGAACGTACCTCGTGGCTGTCGCGGTCGGAACGGCCGGACTCGCTGGCTGTAGCGGCGACACTGATGAGTCGTCGACAGACGACGCAGAGTCCGATAATTCGGAGACTGACAGCACGGACTCATCAGCTCCGGAGGATGACGAATCAGAACAGCCAGCCCCAGATGAGAGCGCATCGATCCACGAGGAATATGAAAAAACAGTTGTTACGGTCCAGTCCCAGGATGGCGAGACACTCGGCTCCGTCACCGCAGCGATCGCCGACACCGGCGACCTCCGATACACGGGGCTGAGTGATACCGAATCACTTCCCGACGACCGCGGCATGCTGTTCGTCTTCGAGGAAGAACAGGACCTGACCTTCGTCATGCGGGAGATGGATTTCCCGATCGATATCGTCTACGCGGATTCGGATGGCGTCGTCACGTCGATCCACCACGCCGAGGCCCCCGGGCCGGACGAGGACGGTGAGAACTTCGAGTACCCCGGCCGAGGACAGTACGTCCTCGAAGTCAATCGCGACTGGACGACAGAACACGGCGTCGAGACCGGGGACCGACTGGTTTTCGATCTTCCCTAGAACTCCGCGGTGATATCTGTCGACGAGACGATCCCGATGTAGTCGCCACGCTCGACGACCGGCAGGTGTTCGATCCCGAAACTGGTCATCATCGCCGCGGCCTCGCCGACCCGGAGATCCGGCGGCACCGTCTCGACTGATTTGGTCATCAACTCGGTGACGGCCATCTCAGAGGCATCCTCCCCGGTGGCGACGGCGTCCAGAATGTCCGTCGCCGTGATGATTGACGGCTCGCTCGTGGTGACGATCAACGCGCTAATATCCTCGTCGCGCATCTTCGCCGCAGCCGCGCTGACCGATGCGTTCCGTGAAATGGTCTCGACGGGTGAGGACATAATATCCCGTACCCTGTTTTGCTGGTTCGTACTCATACCCCAGTACTGTGCTGGAGGGGTCTTGATATTTGTCACTAGACCGAGTTCAGCAGAATCTCCCGATCAATCCTGGAAACGCACCACGACAGCGTGCTCGCGGATGTACGCCCGCACGCGTTCGGGGAAGGGACCCGAACCGGGCCACTCGTCGGCGACGCCGAGCCGGGCCGGATCGCCGATGTAGGTCGCGACGTTCCCGCCATCGGCTGTCGGAACCTGGACGCGCACGTACAGTCCCGACTCGACACCTTCGTAGCGGTCAAGGGGCTCGATCGCTGGTGGGACGAGAATCCGACCCGCGACACTCCCACCGGGAAGCAGTGTCGGATACCGGCCGTCGACGCGGTGGAGTCCGTCGACGTTTGCCCGACCACGGTACTCGACGGTTTCAACGACCTGGGCTGCTGTGTCGCGATCAGTCAGCGTCCCGTAGACGAACACCGCCACGACCGCTTACCGTTCGTCGATCGGGGTGACATCGCGGTCGTCCGGGCCGACGTACCGACCACGTGGGCGGATGAGGCGGTTGTCCTCCTGGTATTCGAGGACGTGCGCCAGCCAGCCGCCGCTGCGGGCCATCGCGAAGATTGGGGTGTACATGTCGATCGGAATGCCGAGCTTGTAGTAGACTGCGCCGGAGTAGTAATCCACGTTCGGCGCGATCCCTTTCTCTGGAAGACCTTTCTCCTCGGTCAGGTACCGCTCGATCGTGTTCGTGTATTCGAGCCACTTGGTCTGGCCGGATTCCTCGGTGAGTTCTTCGAGTCGCTGCTGGAGGATCTTCGCGCGCGGATCCTTGACGTTGTAGACGCGGTGTCCCCAGCCGGGAATCCGCCGACCGGACTCGGTCTGGTCTTTGACCCACGCCAGTGGATCCTTCTCGCTCTCGTCGAGTTCGAGCAACGTCTCGATTACGTCCTGGTTCGCGCCGCCGTGTAGCGGTCCGGACAGTGCCCCGATGCCGCCGGTAATCGCGCTGTAGACGTCGGCGTACGTCGAGCCGATTACCATTGCGGTAAAGGTCGAGGCGTTGAGTCCGTGATCGGCGTGCAGCGTGAGTGCCATATCGAAGGTCTCCTCGGCGACCTCGCTTGGCTCCGTTCCGGTCAGCATATAGAGGAAGTTTGCCGAATAGGAGAGCTTCGGTTTCGGATCGAGTGGCTCCTCGTCGCGGCGGAGGCGGTCGTAGGCAGCCAGAACTGTCGGAATCTTCGCGACGATCCGTCGACCCTGTCGGCGGGCGCTATCGAGATCTTCTGGCTCGGCGTCCGATTCGGGCTCGGCCGCGGAGAGCATCGAGACGCCAGTCCGAAGCGCGGCCATCGGTTCCTCGTCGGCGTCGGCGAGTGTCTCCAGCGTCGAAATAACGCCCTCCTCGATTTCCTGTTCCTCGGAGAGGGAATCAATAAAAGACGCAAGCTGCTCGGCCGTCGGGAGTTCGCCGTTCCAGAGCAAGTAGAGCACTTCCTCGAAGCTCGCGTTGACCGCGAGATCTTCGATATCGTACCCCCGGTACACGAGCTGCCCGGCATCACCGTCAATATTGCTCAGCGATGACTCGGCAACGAGCACGCCTTCCAGGCCCTTCTTGAGTTGGTCGGACATTATACACATACTTTCCCACCGTCCGGGTTAAATCATTATCTTTCGCCTCGGGAACGCGGCAGTCTGTCCTCGGGAACTGTCTTACTAACAGATAGATGTCCAGCAAAAGAGCGAAAACAGCTACAACACCCGAATTAGCCCACTGTTCGGCCGTATCTATCATCATTGTTGTTGCGGTTATCTGTCGCCTGGTGGGGCAGACCCGCGATACCCACGGTCAGTCGGCACTCTTAGTAGCTCCCGCGAAAACCGTCTCCCATGGCGAAACAACCACACCTGCTCGTCGAGGCGGGTGAGCTGACTGATATCGCACTCGTACCGGGCGACCCCGGCCGCGTCGACCGCATCGCGAACCACTGTGACGATCACACTGTCGTCGCCGAAAATCGGGAGTACAAACTCGTCAACGCCAGCTACGAGGGCCGCGAGCTCACGATCTGTTCGACCGGCATCGGCTCGCCGTCGGCCGCGATCGCAGCCGAGGAGCTGGCTGCAGTCGGCGTCGACACGCTGCTCCGTGTCGGGACGACTGGCGCACTCCAGTCCGGTATCGAGATCGGTGACATGATCGTCGCGACGGGCGCGGCGAAAGACGAGGGGACGACGAAGCGCTACGAGGACGTGTCAGTTCCGGCCGTGCCCGACTACGAGGTGCTCTCGGCGCTGGTCGACGTGACTGAAGCACAGGGCGAGGATATCCACGTCGGACCGATCGCGACTGACGACGCCTTCTACGCGGAGACCGAGGCGTACGTCGACGCGTGGGAGGATGCCGGCTTGCTCGCCGTCGAGATGGAGGCTGCTGCGCTGTTTACGCTCGCCCGGCGGAAGGGCCTGCGTGCGGGCGCGATCTGTACCGTCGATGGGAACCTCGTCGAGGGAACACAGAAAGGGGAGACGGAGGACGAGGAACTTCCCGAGAAGGCCAAAAACAACGTCGACCGCGCGATCAAGATTGCGCTGGATGCGACGACGAAACTCTGAGGTCTCTGTTACTGGGGATAGTCGACTTCTTGAGATACTGTCTCTGATAACTCCTCGAAGAATCAGTGGGCTACAAGTTCTTGCGGGTTACCTATGTTTCCATGGGCGAGGAACTGGCAGTCATCGAAGGCGAGGGTGACGTAATCGCCGACGCACTCCGGACAGCCGCGCTTGGAGGCAATGGAAACGAGCCACACCGGGAGATGTTCGTCGACATCACCGCCGACGGGCTGGAGACACCGGCCAGCAGCGTCGATGCAGCCCAGCGCTCGTACTGTACGCTCTCATCGGAGTTGTTCGACAGACTCTCGGTGTTCGAACCGACTGCAGCGCTGTTCCCGGTCGTCGAAGTGCTCGACTGGCTGGAGTGGCTCGCTGGCACCGACCCGATCACGCTCAGTTTCGTCGGCGAACCCGGCGCAGCGATGGCCTCACAGCTTCGCCTCGTCGGCCGACACTCGAAAGTGGCCGTCGACTGTGCGGTCGACCCGGCACTGCTCGACGAGATCGAACTCTCGCTTCCGGACCGGTTCGACGGAGGCGTCTTCCTCGACGACGGCGGCGATCCAGTTCCGACACGTATCGAGACGACCGCAGCCGAGCTTGCGCGACTCGTCGGTGCAGCCCGGCGGTGTGGTCTCGACCGGTATCCACTGACCGTTACCGCCGGACAGGTCAACTTCGGGCTGACCGACGGGGGGACACAGGTCGAGGGCCAACTCGACGCGACGGTCGACGGGCCCGGGTTCGCCGAAGAGTTCGGTTCCAGCTTCGGCCGAGTCGTCCGCGCAGTCGATGGCACCGTCACGCTGTACACCGGGCCCGACCAGCCGCTCGCAGTCGTGACGACAGTCCCCGGCGCGATCTTCCGTCACGTCGTCCACGCCGTGTAGCTGGACCGCTGGAACGGAAGTTTTACACTCGGTTCGGGGTCTTTGTTGGATATGGAAGAGACAGTGCTGCTGGTCGGTGGCGGTGGCCGAGAGCACGCGATCGCACGCGCGCTCTCCGAGTCTGCGGCCACACTGTACGCCTGTGCGGGGAATCGCAATCCAGGTATCGCGCGCCTCGCCGAGGGGTTCGAGACACTCGATACGACGAACCCGACGGCTGTCCGCTCGTACGCTGACGATGTCGACGCGACACTCGCAGTCATCGGTCCGGAGGCCGCCCTCGCCGCAGGTGTTGCAGACGCACTCGACGAGGCTGGTGTCTACACCTTCGGCCCGCAGGAAGATGCGGCCCGTATCGAGACGGACAAGGCCTTCCAGCGCCGGTTCATGAAACAACACGAGATTCCGGGCTGTCCGGATTTCGAGACCTTCGACGACATGGAGGCCGCCTGTGAGTATATCGACGACTACGACGGCGACCTCGCAGTCAAACCCGCGGGGCTGACCGGCGGCAAAGGCGTCCGTGTGATCGGCGACCAGTGTACAGCCGAGGAGGCAAAGGAGTACATCCGCGACTCCGACTACGACCGGATCGTCCTCGAAGAACGACTCGTCGGCGAGGAGTTCACGATCCAGGGCTTCGTCGCGAACGGCCAGTTGCGTGTCACGCCCGCAGTCCAGGACCACAAACGTGCCTACGAAGGAGACGAGGGGCCGAACACCGGCGGGATGGGTGCATACAGCGACGCAGCACTCCAGCTCCCGTTTATGAGCGAGTCGGAGTACAACGACGCTGTCGACGTGCTCCGGGAAACCGTCGACGCACTCGACGGCTACAAGGGTGTGCTGTACGGCCAGTTCATGTTGACTACTGATGGCATCAAGGTCGTCGAGTTCAACGCCCGATTCGGCGATCCGGAGGCGATGAATACACTCCCTGTCCTGGGCACCAACTTCCTGGACGTGCTCGTTGCCGCCCGCGAGGAGGAGTCACTCCCGCAGTTGAGTTTCCAGCGCCAGGCGACCGTCTGCAAGTACGCAGTTCCCGACGGATATCCGACCGATCCGCAATCGGGTGCTGAAGTTACTATCGACGAGGAGAGCGCCGGCGAGGCACTGCTGTACTACGCGAGTGTCGACGAACGTGACGACGGCATCTACACGACAACCTCACGATCATTTGCCGTCGTCGGGGTCGCCGACTCGATCACCGAGGCTGAAGAGATCGCGGAAGAAGCTATCTCTGCTGCCGGCGAGGAAGGGCTCCGCGTGCGCCACGACATCGGCAAACCGGATCTCGTCCAGCAACGGATCGATCACATGGCCGAACTCCGCGGTGAGTGAGACCAGCCTGCTCCAGACTGTTTCCAGCAAACCCACACTATTATTTCACCGCTCGGTTCGTTAATTCATATATACAGGTGCGAAAGGGTTATATTTAGTTGACACCTACCACCAGACAGCGGGAATCCCTCCCACATAATGCCATGAAAGGCGAAATCAATTCCGAAGAGGAAGACAAACGGTACGGACTAATCGAGACTGGTGGCGGCCAGTGCGTGATCTACGATCGAGAGAATAGTACGGCCTGGCTCCAGTCAGACACCGTCGTCGACATCGATCTCTAGGCGCGGCTTTTTTTGAGTAATAGAGAACGCGTTATGCAGGCTGTGGCGAGCGCTGCTTGCGAGTAACGTAGCCAGCGATGCGGTTACGAACGCCCTTCGACTCGATGTTGGTGAGCTCCGTTACCAGTTCCTTGTTGTGTTCGAAATCCGGGCCGAACGCGTCCGGGTACTTCTCCATAAGCAAGCGCCCCGTCTTTTTGACGTATGCAGGTTTGATGGCCATTGGTACAGTCCCGTAGCGTCGTGGCCCTCTAAAATGATTCGACTTGGCCGTCGCCCGCTGGAGACGGAGTATCGTCCTACGAGAGTCCGTTGGCGTCTTCGACACTGGCACCGGGGACCCGGACACGGATCGAGTCCGCGATCGAGTCGGGCAGTGAGACGGTCTCCCCGTCGGCGAGCCTGACGGTCACCATCCCGATCGGTGGAATCTCGTCGACCGTGATCTGGGTCCCCGGCGTGATCCCGACGCGCTGGAGATAGGACAGCTCTTCTGGATCGCGATCCCTGACACGCTGGACGATCAGCGTCTCGCCTTCTTCGTGTCCACTGAGTTTCCTGTCCTCGCCCTGGACGGGTTCGAGTGCGTCGTTGGGGATCGGATCACCGTGTGGATCGACCTCCGGATCGTCGAGCAGTTCGGCGACGCGTTTCTCGAACTCCTCGCTGATGTGGTGTTCGAGCCGGTCGGCCTCGTCGTGGACCTCGGCCCAGTCGTAATCGAGTTGCTCGGCGAGATAGGTTTCGAGCAGCCGGTGGTGCCGGAGCACTTCGAGCGCGACGGTCTCCCCCTCGGTCGTCAGCTCCACCCCCTTGTACTTCTCCCGGTCGACGAGCCCGCGCGATTCGAGTTTCTCCATCATACTCGTCACCGTCGGTGGCTCGACGTCGAGCAACTCCGCGACGGCCGACGTCGAGACGGGTTCCCCCTCCCGCTGTTTGACCTCGTAGATGGCTTTGAGATAATCCTCCATCTTCGCGCTCAACATACCCGCTCTTTGGGGCGGTCATCTCAAAAGTGTACTCATCGGTGGTGGTTCTCTATCAGTCGTTTATTTCGCTTTCAGTCTTGCTCGGACACAGTGTGCAAAATAAGTGTAGCAGCTCTGTCAGACAGATCAGTACGTTTCGAATAGTTCCCGTAACTCTTCACCTTCTTTCCCTTCCATCATGCCAAACGCCAATAGGATTCTTGCTTTCTGCGGAGTGAGGCTTCCACCGCCGATGAAATCCTCGTCACCGGTAATCACACCTTGCGTCCCTCGATGAGAGGTGACGACCGGAATACCATCTTGTGCTGCATGTCGGAGTGCTGACTGTAGGCCACGTTTTCCGTCCGGACGGGCAGAAGTACCTGTCAGCAAGGCCGCATCGACGAAGCCCTTGGTACCTGCTTCAACTGCTGCGTCGACCATTCTGCCTTCCATACCCAGCGCAGAATACGTGATATCGATCTCACCGAGTGAGAAATCCTCCGGTGTTCGGTTGGAAAGGTCAAATTCGGTATCTGGATACGATGCTCGCTCCACCTGCTGATAGAATTCGATACCGCCGTCTGTCAGCCCGACTGGGCCAGTATTCGGTGAACTCCATCCGTCGGGACGACTGCTTACCAGTTTTGTCACATCCCGCGCGTGGAAGATCTCGTCGTTTACCATTAGCAGCGCGCCACGGCCTGCTGCGTCGGGGTGACCTGCAACGCGGACAGCATCGTACAGGTTCTTGTCACTATCGGTTCCGAGTGCATCGACACCCCGTTGGGCAGCGGTCCCGACGACTGGGAGTTCCGTTTTTAGCGATAGATTGAGGAAATACAGCACCTCCTCGACGGTGTTCGAACCGACGGTTACCACAACACCATCTGGTGGTGACGAACTTTCTGCGGCTTCCATGATCGCATCGTGAATCCCGAACAGAACATCTTTGTTCAACTGACTGCTTCCCAGTTGCGAGACGCCTGCAACGGAAATATTTGCGACCTCCTCCAGTTCTGGTCGTGCCTCGACCAACTCTGACGGTGATAGATATCCTTCTGTCTCTGGATTCGCGACAGTTCCACCAGATCCAACGAGAAGGATCTCTGGAAGTTCTTCAGATTCCTCGTCTTCACCGTCCTCGTCGCTCTCGTGTTCGTCTGCTCCTGCTGCTCCTGTCATTGATCCAGTTCCCGCAACAATCCCACTCGCTCCTGCTATCTTCATAAGTGTCCGTCGCGTCAAAGCTGATTTGGTACCCACCGACTCTGACATCTTGTCAAAATCACTTGATTCATCTACTCTTTCCGCATCTGGATTGTTATTTACCATCCAAATTTCGATTTTTGCCCGGATGTATTAACTATTTTTCGAGAAAATATTACTTTCTTTAAAATACATCTATTTATGCTTTCTATTATGTAATCTGAATTATTTATATATTGAATGGAGTATAAGTATATATAAATAACCTCTAATTTCGTTAGTTGGATCCTGCTGTCTGGCTCTGTTACTCAGAACTCGGTCTCACCGGTCAGGATCTCGATCTCGTAGCCTGCCGTCTCCAGCGCGTCGATCAGTTCGGTCACGTGGTCGTGGCCCCGCGTCTCCAGATCGATCTCGATCTCCGCGTCGTCCATCGAGACGTCCCGGGAGGTCCGGTCGTGCTGGATCGCGTAGATGTTGGCCTCCTGCTCCGAGATGACCGCCACGAGTGAATCCAGCGCGCCGGGTCTGTCCGGCAGTACCGTCCGAATTCGGAGATAGCGCCCAGTCTCGATCATCCCGCGCATGATCACCGTCGTCAGCGTATTCATGTCGATGTTCCCCCCGCAGAGTGTCGGGACGATGGTCTCGTCGTCCTCGTACTCGAACTCACCCGCGAGCAGTGCTGCAAGCGGGACCGCCCCGGCCCCCTCGACCAGGGTTTTCGACCGTTCGAGCAGCGTCGTCACTGCGACTGCGATATCTGCATCCGAGACGGTGACGACCTCGTCGACGCGCTCTTTGATCACCTCGAAGGTCTTCTCGCCGATGGTCCGGGTCGCGATCCCGTCTGCGATCGTATCGACGCTGTCCAGTTCGATCCGCTCACCTTTCGACAGTGAGGGGGCGACGCTCGACGCACCTTCGGCCTGGACGCCGATCACTCTCACGTCCGGGTCGAGTCCTTTGAGGGCAGTCGCGATCCCCGAGATGAGTCCGCCGCCGCCGATCGGGACGACGACTGTCTCGACGCTCGGGAGATCGTCGTAGATCTCCAGCCCGAGCGTCCCCTGGCCGGCCATAACCTCCCAGTCGTCGAACGCCTCCAGATAGTACCGCCCCTCTTCTGTTTCGATCTCACGGGCGCGCTCGGCGGCCTCGTCGTAGTCGACGCCGTGGAGGATCACTTCGGCCCCGTAGCTGCGGGTGGCTTTGATCTTCGAGATCGGTGCGTCTTCCGGCATGACGACTTTCGAGTCGACGCCCATGCGCGTGGCTGCGAGTGCAACCCCCTGTGCGTGATTGCCGGCACTCGCCGTTACGACGCCTGCTTCGAGCGTCTCCGCTGGGAGCGTCGCGATCCGGTTGGTCGCCCCCCTGATCTTGAACGCCCCCGTTCGCTGGAGCATCTCCTGTTTGACGTGGACGTCGGCACCTGTCATCGCAGAAAAGGTATGCGAGTACACCAGCGGCGTGTGCCGCGATGTCTCCGCTACCCGGTCGCGAGCCGCTTGTACGTCGTCCAGTTCGAGCATGCGACAACTCTTCGGCCCGGCCGGTCATATACTGTCCGTCTCCGGTGGACGTACCGAAACCGCCGGAAGCGTGTGACTTTGCAGTCGCGACTGCAAGCTATCGGTTTCGTTGGATGTACTTAAACCCACGTGTGACAGTATAAATCCCTAATCGACAGAGGAAGTCGGGATATGCCGGCCGTCTGACGGCTGACACACGCCTGTCTTCATATGTACGTTCGTCCAACAGGTATCGCCCGCGACGGTCGGGATTCGGGTCGGTGCTCGGTCTCGCGCGCGCAGGTGGCTGGCGGGTGTCGCAGGTCGTGCTATAGTTGTCGGTCTCGGGGGTCGGCTACAGTTTTTCGGCGCGGTATCTGACGGTCGGTTTCCCGTCGAACCGGGGGCCACTGCCGGTTCGTTCGAACCCCATCTCGTCGGCGACCGTCTGGATCTCCGATTCCTCGCGGAGTGCGAGCAGTTCGACAGCCATCCCCTCCGTTCGGGCAAAGCGGACCGGCTCTTCGAGCAGCCGTTCGTACGCCTCTCCCTCCGCCTCGAGCTGTGTGACGTGGACGGTCTGGTCGCGGGCGTCGTAGCTGACGAACCCGACGATTTCGTCGTCCCGTTCGGCGATACGAACAGTTCTGTCGTGGACGAGGTTCCGCATGACGTCCCGCGGTGCGTCCGTCAGCGCAGCGAGCCGTCCGGCGTCGGCCTCCACAGCGTCCCGCAGTTCCATAGCCACCCGTTGGACCCGGGGCCAATTATATGTGTCTCTCTCACACGCCCGGCTCGTCCCCGGGCAGGACCGCTCGGACTGTCCTTGCTCTAACATTTCTGGGTAGTCCAGATGAAAGCAGTTATCCACAGTGGCGACAAAGGGGCGGAAAATGAGTTACCGACACACACAACAGGTGATTGTATGCGGATAGTTGCCAAGTTCGGTGGTACGAGCGTCGCGGACGGCGACCGGATCAATCGCGCGGCTGATTCGATCGCGGCAGCCGTCGAGGCTGGCCACGAGGTCGCCGTTGTCGTCAGTGCGATGGGCGGCACCACTGACGTACTGCTCGACGAGATGAAATTCGACGCGACGGAGGCTGACCGCGCGGAGATCGTTAGCATGGGCGAGCGGACCTCCGTCAGAATGCTGAAAGGCGCGCTGGAGGCCCGCGGCATCGACGCCGAGTTCCTCGAACCGGGCCGGGACAACTGGCCGATCATCACCGACGAGTACGGCGAGGTCGACGTGGATGTGACGCGTGCACGCGCAGAAGACTGCGCAGAATCCATGGCCAACGGTGTCGTCCCGGTCATCACCGGCTTCCTGGCCGAGGATCACGATGGGACGATCACGACACTCGGCCGTGGTGGCAGTGACACGACTGCGGTCATGCTCGGCAACTACATGGCTGCCGACGAGGTCGTCATCGTCACAGACGTCGAGGGCGTCATGACCGGCGACCCGAACGTCGTCGAAGGGGCCCGTAACGTCGGCGAGATCACGGTCGACGAACTCCGAAATCTCTCCTTCCGCGGTGCGGAGGTCGTCGCACCGTCTGCGCTGACATACAAGACTGGTGATCTCGAAGTCCGTGTCGTCCATCACCAGCACGGTGATCTCCTCACCGGCGGGACGAACATCGAAGGCGAGTTCGAGAACCTGATCGATCTCCAGGAGCGCGAACTGGCCTGTATCACGGTCGCTGGTCGGTCGATCCGAAACCAGCCCGGCGTGCTCTCCCGACTCTCGGCGACCCTGTCCGAGGCGGGGATCAACGTCGAGACCAACTCCAGCGGCCTCGATTCGATTACCTTCTACGTCGACTGTGAAGACGCGAAGGAAGCCGAGACGGTGCTCCACGAGCGAGTCGTCGAAGACGAGATTCTCTCCAGTGTCACGCTCGAAGAGGGAATCGCAGTCGTCCGGGTTGCGGGTGGTGAACTCCAGGACAAAAGCGGCGCCGTGAACAACGTGCTCGGTCCGCTCGCCGAAGAGCACATCTACATCCACGACGTGGTGACCAGCGCGACGTCGATTTCGGTGTTCGTCGACTGGGAAGAACGCGAACGTGCACTGGAGTTGCTGCGAGACGTGTTCTAGGAGTCGGATTTTTCACTTGGGATAGCGATGTTCGAGTTACAAACAGCAAGAAAGCCCCGAGGCGCTGAACTTGGGGGGTTCGCTGCGCGCTTCCCTCACTCCGTTCGGTCCAGTGCTTACGTCGCCCGCCTTCGTCCAGCGCCTCGCCCCTTTCATACTGCCGGCTGTAAATTCGTAAAGATATGCGCTACCCCGGGGTGACGCAATTCTTCAGTTTCTTACAGCCGGCAGTATCAGTCCCGCCCGATGTAATTTTCCAGGCCGGGCGGGACTGAAAGGGGCCGGGCGTTCGCCGAGTGAGACGACGTAAGCACCGTCGTTCGAGAGAGCAAAGCTCTCTCGTGATCACGAAAGGCCGGCGGCCTTTCGAACGACAGCGAAGCGAGGAGCGCAGCGAGTCGCAACCGGCGAACGCCCGGGGGCTTTCTGGCTGTCTGAATCTCTGTTCTGAGTCCCTCTATCTCTCATAATTCCAACACCCTTAACCCAAACTCACCGTCCTTCTTCGAGACGCGACGCAATCCGGCCGGGCAGCCCAGCCTCCCGAACCGCTTCCTGAACTCTCTCGATATCGTACGTGACGCGGTGTTCCTCGACAGTCATCTCGTCGAGATCCAAGGTCGCATAGGCAGCCCGCGGATCGCTATCGCGGGGCTGGCCGACACTCCCCGGGTTCATCACGATTCCCTCGTCGAAGATCTCGTTGGCCTGGACGTGGGTGTGGCCCATCACGAGGACGTCCTCCTCGTCGAGGAGTTTCGGACTGAACTCCGAGGGATAGGTGTAGCGGTCGGGGTTGTCGGGGTGGCCGTGGACGATCTTCACGCGATCGTCACAGACCAGCCGGGAGTCGGGCAGTGCACCGAGCCAGGAGAGCTGGTCGTCGTTGAGCTGTTCGCGGGCGTGTTCGACCCCTGCGCCGGCCATACTGTTGAAGCCAAAGGAGGTACTGCCCGCGGTCGCACGGTCGTGGTTGCCCATCACCGTCGGAATCGATTCCTCGCGGACAAAGTCGACACAGTCGGCGTGCCAGGGGTTGTAGCCGACGATATCCCCGGCGCAGATGATCCGATCGACGGCCGGCATATCCTCGATCACAGCGTCGAGTGCGACCTTGTTCCCGTGGAGATCCGAAATGACGCCGACGTTCATATCTGTGTCAACACACTGTACGATTATAAGGGCTGTCAGGATCAGTTCACCGACACGAAATCTATCAAAAACAGTTTACAACTCCGCTCCGTCGCTGTCCACATGGTCGACAAGGACGCCGTCCGGAGTGGGTACGACGACCTCACGGAGATTTACGCTGGAAGCCGTGATCCCGACGCGGACGAACTGGCTATCCTCGACCGATTTCTCGACTCACTCTCCCCGTCGGCTCGCATCCTGGATGCTGGCTGTGGGCAGGGCGAGCCGATCCTCCGCACCCTCGCTACTGACAGGGCGGCCATCGGTCTGGATATCTCCCGTGGCCAGCTCCAGATGGCCCGTGAGGCAGTCCCCGGAACACCACTCTTGCAGGGGGATATGACCCGGCTCCCCTTCGACGCCGGCACGTTCGATGCAGCTGTTTCCTTTCACTCCCTCATCCACGTTCCGCTGGCGCAACACCAGCAGGTCATCGACGAGTGTGCCCGGGTTCTCCGTCCGGGTGGGGGACTGTTGCTCACAGAAGGCACCGGAGAGTGGTGTGGGACGAATCCGGACTGGCTCGATAGCGGCGTGGAGATGCAGTGGCATATCGCCGGCCAGGAGTCGACACGCGAGCAGTTACGCGAGGCAGGCTTTCGGATCACCGACGAATCGACTGCGAAAGACGAACTGGCTGAGGAAGAATCGAGCTGGCTGTTTTTCGAGGCCGAACTGACGGAGTGATTGGAACCTTCCAATCCTGACGACACGAAATCCTCACCCTACTCGCTAGATTTTTTGCCCCCGCTCCGAATTGCAACGTAGATGGAGCTCACGTCGATCCCCGGTGTGGGAGCGAAGACGGCCGAGGCGTTGCGGGAACTCGACGAGCCCGAGCGGGCGCTACAGGAGGGAGATGTCGCAGCCATCGCACGGGCACCGGGGGTTAGCGACGGTCGCGCAGCCAGAATCGCCCGCGGTGCGATCCGCACCCAGCACGACGATCCCGGCGGATTCGCTGCGACCCCGAGGGCCAAGGAACTCCACCGCGAGGCACTCGCCTTGCTCAAAGACCGAACAGTCACGAAATACGCTGCC
The DNA here is from genome assembly GCA_004015825.1 of Halovenus amylolytica. Lineage (GTDB taxonomy): Archaea > Halobacteriota > Halobacteria > Halobacteriales > Haloarculaceae > Halovenus > Halovenus amylolytica. The sequence continues at coordinate 76,018 of SAYS01000008.1, forward strand.
AGCCGACTGGAGACGCTGTACCCGAGCGGTGTCCAGTCCCGGATCGAGGAGGTCCAGGCGTTCGCTCGCGACGCCATCGAACAGAACCCAACTGACGCTGTTCTCGATGCACTCGCTGGGGTGGAACCGCTCGAAGCGCCGAGTGATCTCCGCGTCCGTGACCGCTGTCTCGCGACACAGGATGCCGAAACCTACGCGAAAGCCCGCGAGGCCGTCCCCGAACTCAGCGTCGAACTTGTCGAGGATACCCGCCAGCTCTCCGAACTCGCCCGCGGCTACTCGACGGTGATCGCACTCGACGAGGCCTTCGTCGGAACGGAACTGGAAGGCGACGTCCGTGTCGAGCCCGGCGCACTCGACGAACCCGAGTCGGTCGTTCCCGAGCGAACGCTCTCCTTTTTCGCACACAACAGGGACAGCCTGCAGGCGGCGGCTCGCGTCCACCGCGAGGCAGCGCTCGACTCGCCCTGCGATCTCGATACGCTGCAAAACGCGCTGTCGAAACTCGACACCGACGGCACGGTCACCGGCGACGAGGAACTCGACAGGCTGAACGCGGCGATCGATTCACTCGATGGCGCGATCAGCGAGGCAGAACGGCTGGCGAACGATCACCTCCGGAACGCTATCGAGAAACGGGATGTCACGATCGAGGGGACGGATCTGCTCTCACTCGTCGAACGCGGTGCCGGTGTAGATTCTCTCCTTCAGCGCGAACTCGCCGACGAGTACAGTGCGGCCGTCGACCAGGCCCGCGAACAGCTCGTCGACGTGCTCGATCTGACCGACAACGAATCGCTGGCGCGGCGGATCTTCGACGACGAGCCGACCTACCCGGTCGAGCACGACAAAGAGGTCCGCAATCGCTTACGCGAGGAACTCGTCGCGATGCGGGATCGTCGGGCGACCAGCAAGAAACTGGCCGTCGCCGACGAACTCGCTGGATTGCAGGCCGACTGCGAGCAACTCGTCGACCGGGCACTCGAACTCGATGTCGAACTCGCAGTCGCTCGCTTCGCCCGGGATTTCGACTGCACGATGCCGACCTTCGCCGGCGAGGGGTTCGTAATCGAAGGTGGACGATCCCCGCTGCTGGACGTTCCATTCGAGGATGTCGAACCGATCGACTACGGCGTCGATGGTGTGACACTTCTCTCGGGAGTCAACAGCGGCGGGAAAACGTCGACGCTGGATCTCGTCGGACTCGTCGTAACACTCGCACATATGGGGCTACCAGTGCCCGCCGACGAGGCCCGAATCGAGCGCATCGAGGAACTACACTACTACGCGAAAACCCAGGGCACGCTCGATGCGGGGGCCTTCGAATCGACGCTGCGGGAGTTCGGCAATCTCGTGACGGACGTTAGCGAGGACCGATCGGTACTCGTTCTGGTCGACGAACTCGAAAGCATCACCGAACCGGGTGCGAGTGCGAACATCATGGCCGGGATTCTGGAAGCACTCGACGAGCGCGGCGCGACGGCGGTGTTCGTCTCCCACCTGGCTCGCGAAATAATGGATGTCGCGGAGATCGAACTCTCTGTCGACGGGATCCAGGCCGACGGCATCGAAGACGGCGAACTGCAGGTCGATCGGTCGCCAGTGAAGGGTCGACTCGCACGGTCGACACCGGAGTTGATCGTCGAGAAACTGGCCGACGACGACGAAACAGGTGACGGGGCGGCGTTTTACAGTGGCTTGCTCGAAAAGTTCTAGGGCGATTTCTTGCGGTGCCAGCCTGTGTACTGCTGGAGAGAGTCGATCTGGGAGAACGCGATCCACAGGAGCACCGCGAACAGTATCACCCAGAGGATACCGTACGCCACTGTGGTGACGACGATCGTCGCCGCACACAGCGCGACAAACACAACCAACCCGATAATCAAATCGAGCCGCCAGCGGAGTTCGTGTTCCATGAATTGAAATTCGAGTTGACACAAGAAAACGTGTGGGTAGTTGCGACTTCGTCTGATAGTGATTGTTGCGAGTCTTTACGGCTCTGGCGACACAAATTCTGTGTTACACGCCGTGACACGTCGATATCCGTGACTCGGTCACGAAAATAACCGCAACAATCACTATGACGCTGCAATACTGTTAAGTGTCGCCGCAAGCTCGGTGAAAGTATAATGACGGACGAGCCAGACGAGGAGATGTTGTCCTGGGACGAGTCCGTCTTTCGCAACGAACACGTCTTCGAGATCGACTACGTCCCGGAGACGTTCATCCACCGTGAAAGCCAGATGGAGAGCCTGAAATACGCACTCAAACCCGCCGTGCGTGGCTCGCGCCCACTCAACGTGATGGCCCAGGGTCCACCCGGCACCGGGAAGACGACCTCGGTCCAGATCCTCTTCGACGAGCTGCGCGCGCGGACCGACGTCCAGGCCGTCAGGGTCAACTGCCAGGTCAACTCGACACGGTACGCGATCTTCTCGCGGCTGTTCGAGGAAGTCTTCGACTACGAGCCACCAGCATCGGGCATCTCCTTCAAGAAGCTGTTCTCGCAGGTGACCGACCGCCTCGTCGAGAGTGACGAGGTGCTCGTCGTCGCACTCGACGACATCAACTATCTCTTCTACGAGTCCGAGGCCTCCGATACACTGTATTCGCTCCTGCGCGCACACGAAGAGCAGGGTGGCGCGAAGATCGGCGTGATCGTCATCTCCTCGGATCTGGATATGGACATTCTCGAAGAACTCGACGGGCGGGTCCAGAGCGTGTTCCGACCGGAGGATATCTATTTCCCGAAATACGACGAGCCCGAAATCGCGGAGATCCTGCAGGAACGTGCAAATCGCGGGTTCCACGACGACGTCGTCACCGCGCCGGTGCTGGACAAGGTAGCCGAACTCACCGCCGAACAGGGTGGGGATCTCCGGGTCGGGATCGATCTGCTCCGCCGGGCCGGGATGAAAGCGGAGATGCGGGCCAGCCGAACCGTCGAGCGAGAGGACGTCGAGGAGGCCTACGAGAACTCGAAGTACGTCCACCTCTCGCGCCGACTGCAGGAACTGTCCGACTCTGAAACGGCACTCGTGGAGGTGATCGCCGAACACAGCGGCGAGCAAGCCGGCGAGATCTACGATCGGTTCCACGAGAAGACCGACCTCGGCTATACTCGCTACTCGGAGATCATCAACAAACTCGACCAGCTCGGGATCATCGACGCGAGCTACACCGAGGTGGAGGGCCGAGGCCGGTCACGGGAACTCTCCCTGAACTACGATGCCGACGCTGTGACTGACCGCCTGTAAGATCATGTCGATCCGTGTCAACATCACCGAGTGGGACGCAGTTGTCGACGAACTGCGCCAGTTCGGTTCCAGTGGAGACGTAACTACTGACGATGGCTGGGTTCGTCTCGATTTTGGCTCTGCGTACGTCGAACTGTCACGCGAGGGCTGGATCAGCACGGGGATGCCGCTTCACGAGTTCGAGCAGGACGGGCTGACCGAGCTAACTGTGGACCACGGCGGGGGTTCGCTCACGGTCGAAGCCGCCGATACGAGCTATACGTTCCGTCGACCTGGCGGGTAGTGGTTCGGGGCTTTCTCGTTGTCGCTAACAGTCGTACTGCACTGCCCAGTCGTACCCAAACACGGCACTGCTAGAGTCACAACAGCAAAGACGACGGGGGCCAACGGGCGGATATGGACTACGAGACGCCGCAGTTTTTCCGCGTCATGCAGTACGCGAGCCGGGCGGACCGCGACGTCGTCGATATGGTCAGCGGTAACCCCGACTGGGAGCCACCCGACGCACTCCGGGAGGGACTGCACGCCTACGCGGACAGCGACCCTGACGCCTTCCAGTACCCCCCGAGCGTCGGCATCCGGGGTCTCCGCGAAGAGATTGCTACCCGCCGTGGGGTCGACACCGGGCAGGTGCTGATCACCAACGGCGCGGGCGAGGCGAACCACCTCGCGATGACCGAAGGGCTGGAAACGATGCCAGGCTCCGAGATCCTGCTCACCGATCCCGTCTACCCCTACTACGCCGGACGCGCGAACATGCTCGACGCGGATATCTCGTTCGTTCCTGCGAACGAAAGTGGGCATCTCGACCCGGCGACTGTCCGCGAGCATGCGAGCGAGGAGACGGCCGTCATCGTCGTCAACTCGCCGAACAACCCCCTCGGCGTCACATACGACGGGGAGACGATCCGGGAACTGGTCGAGGTTGCCGAGGAGTACGACGCACTGCTGGTCAGCGACGAGGTATACGATCACTTCGATTACTCCGGCCGGTTCGAGTCCGCACTCGCCGTCGACTCCGAGCACCGACTCGTCACCAACTCCTTCTCGAAATCGATGGCGATCACCGGCTGGCGGGTCGGCTACGCCGTCTTTCCCGACGCCGACGGCGACCTGCTGGACAACGCCAGAACCAGACACATGCTGACGAACGTGACCGGCTCGCGGCCCGTTCAGGAAGCCGTCCTGCACGCACTGCGGAACACCGACCCGAGCTACTACGAGCAGAGCCGCGACCGCCTCCGGGACCGGATCGCCACGTTTACCGACGCACTCGACGACGCTGGCGCGGAGTACACCGATCCCGAGGGTGCATTCTACGTGATGGCGCGGTTCCCCGACTTCGCGGGTTCGCTCGAAAACGTCGAGCGACTCATCGACGAGGCCGGCGTGGCGGGGATGCCCGGCGAGGCATTCAGCGATTCTCGGGCCGAGTGGATCCGGTTCGCGCTCGTCACACCGCGCGTCGAGGAGGCCGCCGATCGGCTGGCAGCGTTTTTCGAGTGAGCTTTCCCCGAAACCGGCTGTGCAGTGGTGATGCACAGCCGGTATGCTATTAAACTCCCGTCACCGCCAGTACCGAGTATGAGCCACCAGTCGCCGGAGATGACAGCCATCGATGCGCTGTCGGAGCTTCCACCGAGTGCAAAACTCGTCGCGAAAACCCTGGAGTACGAGGGTGAGCTGACCCAGCCACAGCTCACCGAGAAGACACGACTCGCCGGCCGGACGGTTCGGTCTGCCCTGTCCGAACTCGACGACGCCGGCATCGTCACTGCGCGGCCGTCGGTCGTCGACGCGCGAAAGCGGCTCTACTCGCTCGACTCTGACGCCGAAGATCAGCTGTAACTGTGCTTCTCCGAGCGGCGTCTCTCAAACGGTCATTTGACTGTTCCCCGCGTATTTATCACTGCGGGGTGAACTGCGAGTATGAATGGTCCAACACGCCGCGCACTGCTCGGCACAGTTGCCGGCGGTGCTTGCCTCGCTCTGGCCGGCTGTATCAGCGGCTCGGACGACGACCCGGACGAGACTGACGACAACAACAGCGACGACGACCCCAGAACCGGTGAGCCCGACCAGTTACAGTCCCGCTTCCCCGACGAGGAGTTTCCCGAGGACTGTCCAGAGTACGACGGCGTCGACCGCGTCATCTGTTACGATGCAGTCGATCCCGAGACGGTTCCGGCCGTCCTCGAACCCACGGCTCGGACAGTCGCGGAGGGGGACTCCATCGATTTCACCCTGTACAACCGGAGCGAGTCGAAACTGAGTACGAACTTCTACAACTGGCGGATCCACAAACGCGTCGACGGCGAGTGGTACCACGTCGCACCGCACGAGTATCCCGAGCCACTGATGGCCGTCGAACCGGACGATTCCCACACCTGGACGGTCAGCATCGACAATAGCGGGATCGTCGATGGGGAGTCAGTACCATCGATGAGTGGCACCGAACAGCTCACCCTCGGTGGTGTCGGCGGTGGCCACTATGCTTTCCGTGCTCGCGGCTGGTTCGAGGGGGAGAGCTACCAAGAGGCGATCGCCTTCGCCGCGACCTTCGAGTTCGATGGCCCCCCGATCCAGCTGACCACGACGAACAGCATCGAATCGACCGAGTGGGACGGCGAGACTCTCGTTGCAACCTCGACACGCGGTGATCCCGACAACGAGTACTCGAAGAAGGGTGCATTCGAACTCCAGCGTGTCAGCGACCCTGCCGGGGATGTCCAGCCAGTGATCACCGAACAGGTCCTCCGGACCGAACAGCTCCGGGATACCATCGCCCTCGCCTTCGAGTACGACGCCGACCGTGTCCGACTCGAAGAGTACAACGGCGTGACGCCGATCTTCGGGAGCAACTCGGACAGAGTCTACGAGTTCCAGGGGTCGTACTACGAGGTTACCACATCCATCATCGAGGAGTAACCGACCACTGTAGAAGGCAGCCAGTTGCCACGGGACGAATCCGTGGGTTCAAACGGCAGGCCGCCCCAGTTTGCTTCGAATGGCCGACGCCGATTGGGCGGAGTATTTCGCCTTCCCCGAACCCTACGAGAACCAGCGTGACGCGATCGAATCCGCGATCCAGGTCGGTGAGGCCGGGGGCTACCTGGCGATGGAGGGGCCCTGCGGGACCGGAAAGACGATGGCCTCCCTGACCGCCGCCACGTCGCTGGTCGAAGCCGGCGAGTACGACACTGTCTTCGTCGTCACGCCGGTCAAACAGCAACGTTTGCAGTTTATCGAGGATCTCCGCGCCCTGAATGCAGGTCTCGACGAGCCGATGAAAGAAATTGCCCTCGTGGGCAAGCGTGATCTCTGCCCGTACGGCCGGGAGGGGGTCTTCCCCGACGACGTGAGTGTGCACGACCGCTGTGAGGACCTCCGGGAGAACACTGCCAGACTGGTCGAAAGCGAGGGCAGCAGTGACGAGATGCCCGTCGCCAGCGCCGAGATCGGCGTCCAGACCGAGGAGATCTGGTGGGACCCGAAGAAAGGAAGCGATCTCGTGAAACACGCCCGCCCCGACGGGGCCGGCCAGCAACGACTCGCCTCTGACATGCTCGCGACGGCTGGCGCGACGAGTCCCTACCCCCGCAGCCAGCCGAGTGCACCCGAATCGATGAGCGAGGGTAACGACGAACCGCTGTACTGCCCCTTCGAGGCCGACTGGTACGCCCGCAACAAGGGCGTCCCGTTCGATTTCTCTGCCGGCGAACATAGCGTCCTCACCGCCGACGACTACCTCCCGCAGGCGACCGAGCGCGGACTCTGCCCGCATCGTGCGATGGGTGTCCTGCTCGAAAGCGCGGACGTCGTCGTCGGGAACTACAACCACCTGTTCGACCCGAACTCCCGGCCGCTGGTCGAGGCGATCCTTGACGAGGACACGTTCCTGATCGTCGACGAGGCCCACCGCCTCGAAGAACGTGTCCGGGATCTGCTCTCGGATCGGGTGGGGCGGACGACGCTGAAACGCGCCCGGAACGATCTCGCCACGCTCCTCTCGCGTGCCCGCGAGAGCGACGACAACCACGAACAGGTCCGCGATCAGCTATCCAGCCACGACGTGCCCTTCGCCGCTGTCGAACAGGCCCGGAACTTCTACGACGATCTGCTCGCCTGGCTGGACGACCGCATCGCCGCCTACCTCGACGAGGAAGTCGGAGAGGGCTGGCGGCCGGGCGCACCCGACAACCTACCGGACCGGAACCTGGAGATACCGCTGCGTGATCCCGAGACTGTCGAACAGGACGAACTGACCGCGTGGGCCGAACGGGAGGGATATACTGGCGACCTCTGGCGCTCGCTCTCTGCGATCGGACTCGCAGTCGAGGAGACAATCGACGAGATGGGACTCACTCGGACACCGGTCTGTACGGCCGTCGGTGCGCTGATGGGGAACTGGTGGGAGTCCGACCACGCCAGTTTCCTCCGGGAGATCGAACTCGAACACGCGCCGAAAGAGCCCCAGAGTGTCGAACAGCCCTGGCAGGCCAACTACACCGCCGGACTGATCCTCTTCGAGTGTATGCCTGGCGACACTCTCCAGCAGATTTTCGACGGACTCGGCGGTGGGGTGTTGATGAGTGCGACGCTGGAACCGCTCGATATCTTTACAGAAGTCGCGGGACTCGAAGCGCTCCGGGAGTCGAATCGCCCGGTCGTCGAGCGGACGTACAAGCTCCCGTTCCCCGAGGAGAACCGCGCGAGTTTTCTCGTCGATACCAAACCGTTCACTGCCCGCAATCGCGGTGACCCCGAGGAGCAGCGCGATCCAGCGACCTGGAACCGGACGCGAGACGAGTACGCACACGTCCTGCGGACGCTCGCCAGATCACCCGGAAATGTTCTGATCGCGATGCCGAACTACCGGGAGGCAACCTGGGCCGGCGGGTATCTGGACGATGTCGTCGACAAGGAGGTACTCGTCGACGAGAGTTCCTCGAACGAGGCGACAGAAGAGCTGAAACAGCAGTTCTTCCGCGGTGAGGGGAAAGTCCTCGTGACGAGTACGCGGGGGACCCTGACCGAAGGTGTCGATTACGACGGTGAGAAACTCAACTGCGCGGCGGTCGTCGGCGTTCCGCTGGTCAATATCGGTTCGCCGCGGGTCCGCGCGGTCAAACGCTCTTACGGTGAGGCCTTCGGCGAGGACAAGGCCTTCGAGTACGCGCTGACAGTACCGGCGGTGCGTCGTGCTCGCCAGGCGCTCGGTCGAGTGATCCGGGGAACAGAGGAGGTCGGCGTCAGGGCACTCGTCGGCCGCCGGTACACACCAGGCGCACGCCACAGCGTCTTTCCGTATCTCTCCCCGGGCGAGCAATCAGAGTTCGTCCGGCTCACGCCGGAGTTCCTGGGTGGCAAACTCGACAGTTTCTGGAGTGAACACGGTGTTTCGTGAGGGGGTGGGTGTGATCGGAATATTCTGGAGCGACATTCAAAATAGCAAGTCCCGGTCAGTCAAGCGACCGGGGGCTTTCTTGCTGTTCACAGACGTCAAGGTACTGTCCAAACGAAATACAAGAACTCCTGGCGGCTGTACAGGTGGTCAAGGCGACTGCCCCGGGGGTTTGACCCCGGGGTGGGTTCACGATTAAGTCACTGGCCCGTCATATCTCTGTATGGCGCACATCGAAACCCACAGTGAACTCGACCTCGAATCACCCGTACTGGTCGAAGGGCTGCCCGGTGTCGGACTGGTTGGCAAGATCGCGACCGACCACATAATCAACAGCTTCGAGATGGAGCATTTTGCGTCCTGTCACTGTGAGGGGCTTCCACGCGTGGCGACGTACGAGGCGGGGAGCCACCAGATCAGGCCACCAATCAGAATCTACGGCGACGAACGCCGTGACCTGCTCGCGCTCCAGAGCGATGTCCCGGTGTCGCCCGAAACTGCCCCTTCATTTGCCTCCTGTGTCACCGGCTGGCTCGACGAACACGACGTCACCCCGATCTGTCTGAGCGGGCTCCCTGCGGAGAAAGACGACGTTCCGAAGATGTACGGCATCGGGACCGGTGACTCTGACGAGTTACTCGACGAACACGACATCGACGCCCCGGACCAGAATGGACTGATCAGCGGTCCGACCGGTGCGCTCCTCGCCGAGGCCGGCGAACACGAACTCGGCGCTGTCGGCCTGATCGTCCAGTCGAACAAGCAGTTCCCCGACCCCGAAGCCGCCCGTATCCTCCTCCTGGAGGGGATCGAGCCCATCGCCGGGATCTCTGTCGAGACCGAGTCGCTGGTCGAAAAGGCCGAAGAGATCGCCGACGCGAAGGAAAATCTCGCAAAACAGATGGAGCAGGCAACCCAGGAGAGCTCCCAGGCCCAGCCACTCGGGATGTATCAGTGAGCGAGAGGCTACGGGGTCTCTTCGTTGCCGCCTGTCTCCCCGTCGGTGTCCGTCTCCTCGTCGTCTGCCTCCACGTCGGTAGTTGTCTCGCTTTCCACGGATTCCGCGTCCGATCCAGACTCCGGCTCTGACACGTCGATCGACACCGGTTCGGTCTCGATCATCTCGTCGATATCCTCGCCTTCCAGGGTCGCTCCGGCCAGGTAGCCGACAGTCCCGCCGACGATGCCGCCGGCGATCGCCCCGACCGGACCGCGACGTGACCCCATGACGGTGCCCACAAACCCGCCCACAGCGGAGAGTTTCTTCGGATCTGTCTCGGCTTCGACGGCGTCCTCGTGTTCGTGACTCATAGCTGAGGGTACGGGCCGACGGGTGTATAACTTACTCATCTGGCATTTCGCTGTCGGGTTCACCGGGCGAAACCGGCGGCACCGCTATCCGGAATCTGTGTCGAAAGAAAGCGATCGTGAGTTAGCCAAAGAGCTCGCCGAGCCCTTCGCCTGCGTCACCGTCGTCTTCGTCGTCGTCTTCCTCGTCAGCTGCTTCTTCTTCGGCTTCTTCTTCGTCGTCGTCTGCCTCTGCGTCGTCAGCAGCGCCGCCGGCGGCTGCGCCGCCCGTGCTGGCCGTCGCGGGGACAGCCGTTGCCTCCTCGACAGCCTCGCTGATGTCGACGTCTTCGAGTGCGGCGACGAGCGCCTTGACTCGTGACTGTTCGACATCGACGCCGGCTGCGTCGAGGACGTTCGTCAGGTTTTCTTCGTTGATCTCTTCGCCCGATTCGTTCAGGATGAGTGCTGCGTATACGTACTCCATTGTTGTTAGAACATCGCTCCGAGTGCATCGCCGGCGTCGCCGTCGTCATCGTCGTCGTCAGCCTCGTCGGCTTCGGCTTCTGTGTCGTCACTTTCGTCGTCGGCGTCCTCGGAATCGTCTGGTTGGTCGTCAGTCTGTGCCTCCGCTGCAGGCTCGCTCTCTGCGACATCCTGCAGCTCGTCCGGAAGTGCCTCCGGATCGTCGATCTGGGCTGCGAGCGCCCGGACCTGCCCGTCTGCTTTGCTGATCAGCTCGGGCATGATCTCCGGATCCTCGATGCTCGCATACAGTGCGAGGTTCTTGGCTTCGCCGCTGGCTTTCGCGAGCTGCGAGGGGATCGTCTGTGCGGTCGGGAACCCGGCGTTGATCGCGAGATTCCGACCACGTGCGGCCGCCGCCGAGATATCGGTCCGGTACTGGTCGACGTCGAGTTCGAGATCCTCGGGTTCGAACAGCACACCTTCGGCGAACACACCGCGGAGGTCGAGACCGACCTCCTTGGGTTCGATCCCAAGCTCCGAGAGAACATTCGAGAGGTCGCTCGAGACCTCTTCGCCGGCATCGAGCACCGTCGAGTCCTCCATAACCTTGATCGATCCTCCATCGATGCGGGCGTTCGCACCCACACTCTGGAGTTCGCCGACGAACGGACCGGGATCGACACCCGTGTCACCCTCCGGGATGACGATATCGTTCGGCGCGATCTCGCCCGCGTTGATCGGTGCGGAGGTCTTCGAGGCTTCCAGTTGCTGGTAGAGCCCGAACGGGTTCTCGTTGGTCCCGATCAGTCCCACCTGCCCACTGATGTAGCCGGTGAGATCCTCGAATCCCTCGTCGACCTCGTCCAGTGCGCGTTCGAGCAGGGTGTTACGGGAGACACGGAGCTCCGCGGTCCCGTGCAGTCCCCGGCGCATATCCTGGAGCTGGCGGCTCGGGATGCCAGTGATCGCGACGACGCCGACACTCTCGTACTCTTCGAGGAAGTCGACGATCTCGTCGACCTCTTCGCGTTTCCACTCCGGAATCGTCTCGGTTTTGCGCTCCTGTGTACTCATTTAGGCCACCTCCTGTGCTGGCCCCATTGTCGTTTTGACGTACACCGAATCGATGTTGAGCGGTCCTTTCTCCAGACTCGCGTGCAGGCGACGGATGATCACGTCGATGTTCGTCGCGATCTCGTCTGCGGACATATCCTCCGCGCCGACACGCGTGTGGAACGTCCGCCGGTCGCCACTGCGGATCTGGACGGAGTTTTTCATCCGTTCGACAACCTCGACGATATCGTCGTCGGGGCCGACCGGCTCGGGCATCTTCCCTCGTGGACCGAGCACGGTCCCGAGATACCGCCCGATATCCTGCATCATGTTCTCTTCTGCGAGGAAGAAGTCGGTGTCGCCAGCGAGATCTTTCGCTGCGTCGTCGTCGTCACCGAGGTCTGCAAGCTCGTTGCCGTCGAGAACTTGATCAGCAACCTCCTCGGCACGGATGGCGGTCTCGCCCTCCGCAAAGACGACGATACTGGTCTCCTGACCGGTTCCTTCCGGCAGGACGACACTCTCGTCTACACGGTTCGATGGATCGTTGAGGTCAATATCACGCAGATTTACGGCGATGTCGACCGTCTCGGTAAAGTTCCGAGGCGGTGACTCGTCGAGCGCGCGGGATACTGCCTCCTCTATTTCCTGATCTGCCATTGTTCACCTCCGTAGTACGCCTGAAGCTCCTACGGGTCAGTGAAACAGGCGAATGCCTGTCTCGGCTGGTACAAAGCTAATGCGACACTTAAAAGCGTCGAAGCACCTGTCTACGGCGGTGAGCGCGACGACGCGGACGATTTGGTTCCTGTGCACGCAGCGTGACCCAGTTTCCCGACCCGGCGTCTATCTACCAATCGGCCGCATACCGGTCAGATCTCTTCGAAGGCCTGGATCGTTACAGCGATTGCATCTTCGGCGGGCAGATCCCGGACACTGTACTCCGTCGGATGGTACTGGTCGTGTGGATACACTGCTGGCTGTGCGACCTCGTACGACTCGGTGCCCCTGAACTCTCCAAGAAATTCCCTCGTGGTCATCGGCTCGATGAATGCCAGCTCCGGATCCATACCACTGCAGCCCGTCCCGACGAATCCCTGGATGAGGGTGTTCGTGAACGCTTCCGGATTGGCTGGGAGTTCCGGGGCGTCCCTCGGTGCTGCATGCTCACCCATGTCTGTGATGTATCGTTCTTCGGCTTCGGGTGGTGGCGGCCGGCCGTAGCCCGCCGGGAGCTGTTCGGCCGCGAGTTCGGATTCGATCTCTGTGGGACTCCCATCGTCATTTCGACCCGTGATCGTGTCGTAGGGCGGGAGCGCCGGTCCCTCGATGGCGTCGATCGTCTCCATCTCCAGCATATGGAAGTGGATGTCGAAGTGTGGTACTTCCCACGCGCCTCCGCCCCCGGCGTGGCCGTTCGGATTCCAGTTGAGACCGAGGAACGTAAACGGCGTGTTCGCGGCGTCGGGGAACTCGACGAAGAACGTCAGCGACCACTTGTAGTGGACTTCGAGCGCCTCGCCAGTCGAACTGTATTTGTCGGTATATTCTTCCTCGCCCGAGTTTTCCAGTTCGTCCGCGCCAGGGAGGCCGTCGAGCGCTGCCCGGTCGATCTCGACCCCGTGGTACTTCGGTTTTCCCGACGGTGTCTCGGTTGTGAACGGCCGCGCACTGCCGTTGCCGAGTTCGATCTCCGCTCCGTACGCGGTTGTCCCGTTCGGCGGAAAGCCCTTTCTGTCATCCGATTGGGCTGCCGAGCCGAGGCCGACGCCACCCACGGCAGTGCCAGCGACCGCCGCGGCCCGAAGAAACGTCCGCCGCGCGAAACCCTTCTGCTGCCCTGACTGGTGGGATCTCTCTCTTACCACGATTTCCACCTCCACTGCCGATTATGTGGGCTCACTAACATCTTCTCGTGGTGTATCGATACCCCTGGTAAATAAATATACTCGCAGCTTCGGACTGGAGCCAGACGTGCTCACTGCGTTGCGCGCGACTGGCAGGGTTCAAAACGTCCTCACGTTACAGATTTTCGGCTCACTGCGTTCGCCGCAAAATCAGTGGGTTCGGGCGTCCTCGCGAGTGAAACGAGCGAGGTCGTACGGAAATCTGTGATTTCCGTGATGCCAGAAACGCGTCGCGTTTCTGAGCAGCTCGGGAGACTTCGTCTCCCGGCGGTTTTGAACCGCGAGGACGTCACTCCGCTCGTCCTCTGGGCTCAAAACGCCCTCACGTTACAGATTTTCGGCTCACTGCGTTCGCCGCAAAATCAGTGGGTTCGGGCGGTTTTGAACCGCCGACCTCGGCCTTGTAAGGGCCGCGTCATAACCAGCTAGACCACGAACCCTGCGTCCGATACAAGCCGACCCCGGGGAATAACGCTTACTGTCTCGGTCGGAATATTTAGGCCCAGCGGCCACCCACACCCACTGTGCGCAGGCCACTCTCGGTACTCGCCGCTGTCGTCCTCGTCGGCGCGCTCCTCGCCTTCTACATCTTTATCCCTCCGCTGACACTCCTCGAACCCGGCGAGTACGAGCGGACGTCGGTCGCGATCACCGACGACGACGGAACTGAACTGGCGACCGTCGACGCCCGAATCGCCGACACGCGCGACAAGCGCCGGATCGGACTGAGCCGGACGGACTCGCTGGCAAACGGGACGGGGATGCTCTTCGTCCACGGCTCTGCCGACAGCCGAAGCTACCACATGCGGAATATGACCATCGGACTCGATATCGTCTTCGTCGACAGCGACGGGACGATCACGGAGATTCACGACGCCCCGGTGCCGGCCGTCGGCGGGACCGGCCCCTACCGTGGCACCGGCCGGTACGTGCTCGAAGTCCCGCGGGGCTGGATGAACGCCACCGGCGCGACCGTCGGCGACAACGTCGAGATTCCCGCATCAGGCAAGTCGTGACTGCTCGACAGGTGATTCAGCCGCAACTCTCCGGGGAATTTCAAAAACCGTTATAACCGCGGAGTGTAAATCCAGCATAGAGACCGTATGGACACAAATATATTCAAAAGCAAGGGGTATTTCCTCACCGTAGTCATCATTGGTAGCGTCCTCGCCGGGGTCCTGACAGCCCTGTTTCTCGGTGCTGGAGCGACCGAACTGGGGTACGTCGCCGTCGGCGGTATCGGAAGTGCACTCGTCGTGGTTGGAACCTACACCCTCGGTCGCCGGTACGGCCACCCACACTCGCACGCCGTCGCTGAAGCGGCTATCTCTCTCGGCGTACTGTATCTGATCGCCGTCTCGTTCCGACTGCTGACCGAGTACGGCGAGCGCTCCTTCTTCGAAGTCGTGTTCGCACTGGGGGCGCTTATCGTCGGCAGCCTCGCCTTCGTCGCTGCCATCGCTGTCCTCGGCCGCTACAACGCCTCGCCCAGCTAACTCTGACCGTCCGGATCGAACGACCCGTCTTTGACTTCTTTTGCTGCTCGCTCCATCTCTTCGAGATCCACCTGTGCCTCCTCGTCGATCTCACCGAGGATTTCGGCAATGTCGTCCAGACCGAGGATCTCCCGTGTCTCCTCGTCGAACTCGCCGCTTTCGAGGACGTGGCCGTTCTCCTTGGCGTCGCTGCCCTGGAGGTGTTTGCCGTACCGGCCCACCATTGAGGTGAGTTCCTGCGGGAGGACGAACTTCGTCGACTCGCCCTGGCCGATCTCTTCGAGCGCTTCCATCCCACGCTCGATGATCGCCCGTTCGCCCATCGATTCGGCGGACTTGGCCCGGAGCACGGTCGAGATGGCGTCACCCTGCGCTTCGAGGATCTGGCTCTGTTTCTCACCCTGCGCGCGGATGATGTTGGACTGTTTGTCACCCTGTGCTTCCTCGATCGCGCTGCGGCGTTCACCCTGCGCTTCGAGGATCATCGCACGACGGCGACGCTCTGCGGAGGTCTGCTGTTCCATCGCCTGCTGGACGCCCTGGCTCGGGTTGACCTCGCGGACCTCGACACTCTCGACACGGATTCCCCACTCGTCTGTGGGTTCGTCGAGTTCCTCCCGAATTCGGGTGTTGATCTCCGCCCGTTTCGAGAGCGTGTCGTCGAGTTCCATATCACCCAGCACCGCTCGCAGGGTCGTCTGGGCGAGATTCGAGACCGCTCGCCTGTAGTTGTCGACCTCCAGAAACGCCCGCTCGGCGTCCATCACACGGATGTAGACCACAGCGTCGGCGCTGACCGGCGAGTTGTCCCGCGTGATTGCCTCCTGCTGTGGGACGTCCATCGTCTCGGTCCGCATATCGAAAAAGTGCGTTTTCGAGATGAACGGCGGGACGATGTTGATCCCGGGTTCGAGCAGCCGACGGTATTTGCCGAACACTGTCAGTGCTCCTTTCTCGTATGCGTCGACGATCACGAACGACTGCCAGGCAACGACAACGGCGAAAGCCAGGAGGATGAGTCCGATAACTCCCCCGAGCATCTCCGTCGTCTGTAATAGTAACTCCATACATATGTTTGGTGTGAACACATAAATCACCAGTGTTATTCTAGATCCGAGTTGTGCGAGACCGTCGCCAGCGAGTCCGTCTCTGTCTCGACCCAGTTGTGGACTGCCGACACGTGGGGAATTGAAATTAAAAATCAGATAGTAATTGAATGAGCTAGGGTACAATTGTAGTTCTAATACTCCTACTATATCTTATACAGAGTATATTCTGCATTATTATTTCTGTTCTAACAAGTATTTTATTCGACGAGTTCGTGGTATGGGATAGTATGGCACCCGAACTAAGCCATTCCGATCTCGACTCCTACAGGGATCGGTTCGAATCGATCGACGAAACGATTGCAGCCGGGATGTCTCGCTGGAGTATTCCAGTCTTGCGGGTTTCACTCGGTCTGGTCTTCGTCTGGTTTGGTGCGCTGAAGCTCCTCGACGTGAGTCCGGCCGCTGATCTCGTTGCCGCCACAGTCTACGTCGTTCCCCCGGAACTGTTCGTTCCAGTACTCGGCGCCTGGGAGGTAGCGATCGGTCTCTGTCTCCTCTCGCCGCGGCTGACCCGTGTCGGTATCCTGCTGTTGTTCTTGCAGATGCCCGGAACCTTCCTCCCGTTCGTCGTGTTGCCCGATGTCACGTTCGCAACCGTCCCCTACGAACTGACCGTCGAAGGGCAGTATATCGTGAAGAATCTGGTGTTGATCGGTGCGGCACTCGCGATCGGTGGCACGGTGCGAAACAGCGAGTAATTTCCGTGTCACACTTTCTCTGACGGCGAAATAGACCGGAAAGTACAGAAACCACGCCCACAACAGCGTATCTAGTGAGCGACGAGCCGCCCGATCCCTCCAGCGACGGCACGTCGTCGGTGGATTCTGGCAGTGACGACGCGTCCGAGGGATACTCGTCCGATCCCGGAGTCGGTGAGTCGGACAGCGACGGCGCTGGACCCGACGAACCCCGGGAGTCGATCACCGAGGGGAGTCTGATCAGGCCACTGTTTCAGTTGGCGTGGCCGATCATCGTCATCCAGCTGTTGCAGGTCGCCTACAACGTCGTCGATACGCTGTATCTCGGCCGCCTCTCGGCTGATGCCGTGGGTGCGATCAGTCTCGCCTTCCCGCTTATCTTCCTGCTCGTCTCCGTCGCCGCGGGCTTTACGACTGCGGGTGCGATCCTCGTCGCCCAGTACACCGGCGCGAAAGGCGACCGATCGGCGGGACTCGTCGCCGGACAGACGGTCACCTTCGTCAGTCTGCTCTCGCTCGTCGTCGCTGTCGTCGGCTTCTTTTTCGCCCGGCCAGCGCTGGAACTGCTCCCGACACAGGCCGATACCGGTGCCCGTGTCATCCCACTGGCCGCCGATTACATGGAAGTGTTCTTCGTCGGAATCCCGTTCCTGTTCGGTTTCTTCGTCTTCTCGGCGCTGCTCCGTGGCTACGGCGATACCCGGACGCCGATGTACGTCATGGTGCTCTCGGTCGTTGCCAACATCCTGCTCGATCCGTTCCTGATCTTCGGGTTCCAGAGCAATCCACTGCTGGGTGCTGTCGGCCTCGATGGTGTCGAGGCCTCGCTGCTCGCTGCGACTGGGTTCACTGGCTATGGGATCGAGGGCGCGGCAGTTGCGACCATCGGCGCACGCGGTGTCGCGAGTGCGATCGGACTCTACATACTCTTCTTTACGGCTGTGGGGCCGACGACACGGCTCGAACATCTGCGACCCGATCTCACCTTCATGAAAGATATCGTCCGGCTGGGTACGCCGAGTATGATCGAAAACTCCGCGAACGCACTCGCACAGATCACACTCATCGGGATCGTCGTCACCTTCGCCCCGCCAGTCGTCGCAGCCTACGGCCTCGGGAACCGGATCGTCTCGCTGGTCTTCCTGCCGGCGATGGGGCTCGGGCGGGCGATCGACACGATGGTCGGCCAGAACCTCGGTGCCGACCGGGCAGACCGGGCCACGCGGTCGGTCTATCTCGCGACGTCGACGGCGGCGGGCGTGATGTTACTCGTCGCCGTCGTCGTCGTCTTGCTGACGGAACCGATCGTCAGTGTCTTTCTCGGCGACGTGGCGAACGCACCCGAGACCATTGCACTCGGCGTCGAGTACGTCCAGACACGCTCCGTCGAGTTTGCCTTTATCGGGGTGACACAGGTCCTGCTCGGTGCGTTCCGCGGGGCCGGCAACACGAAGACGGCGATGATCATCTCTATCGTGACGTTGTGGATCGGCCGTGTCGGCACGGTCTCACTGCTCGTCTTCGGCCTCGGCTGGGGAGCGAGCGGCGTCTGGATCGGGATGGCTGTCGGGAACATCCTCGGGGTCGTCGTCAGCATCCCGTGGTTCCTGCGGGGCACCTGGAAGGAGGCGTATATCGACGAGACTACAACGGGAGAATCGACAGGCGTCGTCGAAACCGCGAGTGAGGACTAGTTATCGGACGAAGTAGGGATCGCTGTCCGGGAGGAAGCGTCCGAGATCGGAGATCTGCTGGTAGTCCGACGCCAGCAGCGCCTGGAGTTCGGCGACGAGTTTTTCCTGATCGTCGTCGTCCCACTCGGCCGGATCTTTGATCGGGACGATAAGCCAGCCCGCACCCTGTCGATCACTGGCGTGGGCCGTGTCCATATCTGCCGCCTCGTCGACCGGAATCGCGGAGTACTCCCCGAAGACGTACTCCGTCGCGCGCTCGCCGACGGGCAACAGGACGTGGGCTGTAATCGCCCGGAGTTCGGCGTCGAAATACGGCTCCATCTCGTCGTAGGACCACTGCTCGGGTACTGCCGTCTCGGGAGCACACATGTGCAGATAGGAGAAAAACGTCTCCGGTGAGTCGATGCGTCCGTCTGCCAGTGCTGCCGATTCGATCAATCCACCGTCGACGAGCGCGTCGAAGAATCGCTCGGACCACTCCTTTTCGGTAAAGGGGACGCCCGTCGAGAGCCCGCCGTGGACGCCGGGATGGTCGCCGATGACGTGGAAATCTGCCGTCGTCGCGCCATAGCCCGGGACGTACTGTTCACAGAGGGGATGAATATCGAAGGGGTTGTGTGCGTTGCGTGCGAGGAAATCCACTGTTAGTCCCTGTAGCAGTGCCCACATTAACAGTATTTCGAACGGAGCCGTACTGACCTGCAACCGAGCGGTCTATGTCGTTGCAGTCCTGAGCGACAGCTATGGACCGTCGGACATTCCTCGCGGCTGCCGGTGTGGGCGTCTCGACCGCGCTCGCTGGCTGTAGTGACTTCTTCGATGCAGCGGCGGCCGGCGAGAACACTGTCGGGATGACGATAAACAGATTCCGCCCGGAGGAGCTCACGGTCGACGCCGGGACGACCGTCGAGTTCTCGAATACGAGTTCACACGCCCACACGGTGACCGCCTACGAGGGTGGGATCCCCGAGGAGGCCGAGTTTTTCGCAACGGGCGATTTCGAGTCCGAGGCGGCCGCACGCGAGGGCTGGAACAACCAGCGGGGCCTGCTCTACGAGGGTGAAAGCTGGGAGTACACCTTCGAGATCCCCGGCACCTACCAGTACTTCTGTATCCCACACGAGGATTCGGGGATGATCGGCTTTATCGAAGTCGAAGAGTGATGGTAATCCTCCGTAATGATTTTGCCTCGCAGCCAACTAACAGTACCCATGAGCGGTGAGCCAAACGAAGACGAACTCGAACGGATCCGCGAACAGAAGAAAAAACAGCTCCAGGAACAGCAGGGAGAGGGCCAGGAAGAGGCCATGGAGGCCCAGCGCCAGGAGGCAGAGGCCCAGAAGAAGGCCGTGCTGCGCCAGAATCTCACCGACGGCGCGCGGAAACGCCTCAATACGGTGAAGATGTCCAAACCGCAGGTCGGCGAACAGGTCGAACAGCAGGTGCTCGCCCTGGCCCAGAGCGGCCGCCTCGGCGGAAAAATCGACGAGGACCAGATGAAAGAGATCCTCAAAGAGCTCACGCCGGACTCGAAGAGTTTCGATATCAAACGCCGGTAACCGATGGAGGTCGGCGTGCTCTACAGCGGTGGCAAAGACTCGACACTCGCGGCCTGTCTGCTCGACCCGGTCTGTGATCTGACCCTTCTTTGCTGCACGTTCGGTGTGACAGACGACTACAGACACGCGATGGCTGCCGGTGAGGCTGCCGGCTTCCCGGTCCGTCGGGTCGAACTCGATCCCGAAGTCGCTCGCGGAGCGGCCACAGAGATGGCCGGCGACGGCTTCCCCCGCAACGGGATCCAGACGATCCACGAACACGCGCTCGAACAGGCTGCCAGTCTCGACTACGACGGGATCGCGGACGGGACACGACGTGACGACCGCGTCCCAACCGTCCCCCGCTCGCTCGCACAGAGTATCGAGGACCGGTACGACGTCTCCCATCTCGCACCGCTTGCCGGCATCGGACGCGGTGCGATCGACGAACTGGCCCGTGAGTTGCTGGTCGTCGAGACTGGTCCGAGCGAACAGATCGAGAAAGGCGATTACGAGGCCGAACTCCGGGTACTACTCGAAGCCGACCACTCCGAGACTGTCTCCGACGTGTTCCCCAAACACACCCAGTCGAGAGTGACTGGACGCCGGTAACCGCTCCTCCGTACGTCGTGTGTGTCCCTGGCGGAGTCACCCGACCGGCAGGCTCACTTCTCGAGACATAACCGTCCGGTACCGTCGATGCTGACGAGCAGTTCGCCGTACTCGAATGTCAGTTCGATCGGTATCCGGCCTTCCTGGACGAGTAGTGTTTCGAGTGCATCCGTGTCGATGGACTGGTACAACTGTGGCAGTTCTGTTGGCTCTGTCTCCAATAGCTCTGCTGCACCCTCGACGATGGCGATGATCGGCGAGTCGAACGCAGTCCAGTCGTATGTGGTCTCCTTCGATGGCGTACAGTTAGTCGGCGTGTTGTTTCGGGACATGTATTCTTACTTCCGGCCGGCGTAGTGAGACGCCATTCGGACTGCCTTGATTTTTCCTCTCTCGGCCACCCCAATATACCTTTTGTGATGATATGAGTTAATACTCTCTGTCGGAGATCACTGCGCTCACGTCGGCTTCCTGTGACGACGACTCCTCCGACAGTGACGGTTCGAAGATCCACTGGTTAGTCGCCTATGCCGGCGAGCCGTCCGGCGGCGAGACCGTCGAGATACGCCTCGGGTCGGAAGTCGCCACCGGCAGCCGTGCACGGGAAGACGCCAGCCAGCGAGTCGTCGACGTAAATCCCGAGCGCGATCTCCGGTGGAACAACGTCGCTGTACCGTTCGCCCGTGATCGACGACTCTGTCTCGCGTTCGGTAAATCCCGTCGAGTAAATCTCCCCATCACGCCACGAGCCGAGTCGTTCGACCGTATCCAGTAACGCTGTGTCGTCGTGAAACGCCCGGCAGTAATCGCACAGACAGAGTTTCTCTCCGAGGAGGGTGACGTCGTACCGTTCGATCCGGTTTGCGTTCGTCGCTCTTTCGAGTGTTCTGAACAGTCGGGTACGACGGCTGTGGGTTCCGGCTGTCGGCGTCCGTGATCGAATGAACGTCTCGACCCGGTGGCTGCCCCCTTCTGACAGTCTCTCCCGGTAGCCCTCCCACCACGAATCCAGGGCTGTCTCGGCGTGTTTCTGGTGTACTTCTTGTCTCACTACGTCAGTACGGATGTGAGTTACAGATAAAATGGGTTCTATTGTTCATCACGATACGATTTTCTTACTTTGCTTTCAAAAAAATTTCCCAATATAGTCTCTGAATTTTAATCACGATTCAGCTGTCTCGCTTGCATGTCGTGGTGGCTAGATGTACATACTATATCTAACCCGATTATGGAGTTATTAATGCCAGACAGCGCAGTTTCTAGGTTTTTCGCTAACAATCTTATTTTGTATCTGGTCCTGGAATAAAAGACTATTAACTAATATATGTCCAAGGATATTA
Organism: Halovenus amylolytica; assembly: GCA_004015825.1. Classification (GTDB taxonomy): domain Archaea; phylum Halobacteriota; class Halobacteria; order Halobacteriales; family Haloarculaceae; genus Halovenus; species Halovenus amylolytica. The sequence continues at coordinate 97,881 of SAYS01000008.1, forward strand.
TTCATTGTGACGATGTCAAAAGCAGTTGACAGCCCCGAGTCGGACTCTGGCGATACCGAACGAGCAGCGATCGAAGACGGCCGGACGCTTCCGAAGTCGGTAATCTTCGAAATACTCAGTGCAGACAGACGCCAGGAGGTACTGCGGTATCTCGACCAGACCGAGGAGACGGTAAACCTCGGTGAGATGGCGGAGCATATCGCGAGCATCGAATGTGACTGTGAGGTGGCCCAGCTGTCCTCCCAGCAGCGAAAGCGCACGTACGTCGGTCTCTACCAGTGTCATCTCCCGAAGATGGCCGATGCTGGTGTCATCGACTACAACTCTGACCGGGGGACGATTGCACTGAACGGCCGCTCCGCTCGTCTGCTGAAGTATCTCTACCTGGAGGAGTCGGAGGAAACTGAACAATCCGGTGGCATCTTCCGCGGCTTTTTCGGTTGATTGGGAGACGTGCCCTCTACCGATGTATCGTAGTTATGGTGAGCTTCAATCGCTGCCCACAGAAATCACTGTGTCGTCAGCAGTCGTTAGCGACTGGACTCGAGATCGAGAAATGCCCCTTCTTTCGCTGTGATCCAGCTCGACATCTGTCGTAGCTCGTCGGAGTGGGGCTCGTAGATCGTACACAGATCCGGCTGCCGGTGTCTGTTCTCTACCTGGGCAACCAGCCGTATTTTTTCTTTCCGGGGATCGACAGTTTCGGTCATTCGTCTCTACCGACGGTAGCGGTGGATCGTACAAAGTTATACAACTCATAATACGGTTCTCAGCGGCTTTTAGCGGGGTCTGGCTCTGTCTGCGTAACGGACATTTCCGCTGGACCGACACTGTCAGAAGGAAACTGATAACAATATGTGGCTGAGTCCACATGTATTCTGCCGGGTGCCCGTGCTATGGACTGCTCCTGGCTGCTCGCCCAGACATGTGGCCCACCGATCTCCTCCGTACGCTTGTCGGCACGGATACCCGGCGATCAGCTCGATGGCTGACCGCACAGGTTTTTGCCTCGATCCGTTCCGCGGAGCGGGAACTGTGGGCTGTTGCGATCACTGCGATGGTACTCGACGTTCAGCTCACTATCCAGGGCCTCCAGCTCGGCCTCACGGAGATGAATCCCGTCGCACGCCAGACGATCGATCAGATCGGCTTCGTCGGTCTCTATATCCTGAAAGGCTGTGTCGTCGCGCTTGCAGTCGTGCTTCGCCCGCTCGTCCCCGACCAGTACGGTGGTGTTGTCCCGCTCGCACTCGCGATCCCATCGGTGTTCGCTGTCGGGATCAACTCGACACTACTCGCCTGGGTGGTGCTGTGAGCCGGACAACTGCCGACTCGCTGTGGCTCTGACCGAACAGTTACACCGGTTCGAGTGGTGTCACGGCGACTGTTCCATCACTGCTTACTCTGACGAAACAGTTCTCGTACTCGAACTGGACGTAGTTCGACTCCCCACCAGCCCCTGGTGTCGCAAAGAGCATCCCGAGTGCCTCGCTGTCGATCACGTCCCCCAGTGGCTCCATCTCGGTGGGCTCACTGTCTGTCACTGTCGAAACCGTGTTGACAATTGCGACAGTGACAGCGTCCTCGTCTGTCCAGTCGAATGTTCGTGTTACCCTGTCATCTTTCCATCCGCCGTCGCTTGCCTCTGACTTACCTGAGATCATACAAATTCGCCTTTCTGTGTTCGAAATGTAATTACCGCTCAAACCGAAAGTGGCAGAGGGTGGTAATTAATCTTTGGAATTCTTTGCCACTCACTATGGGGGTGCGAGTAAAAAATGCAGATGCCGGCCACAACTGGGCTGGGACCGTGACGCCCCGAGTTCAGTCGCTTGTTGCTTCGGCGGCTGTTTCTGCCGACTGGAGTCGGTTCTCGGCTTCCTCCCGGTCTTCGGGGTAGCCGACGTCGATTCGCCAGCCGTCGAGGCCGATCGCGTCGATCGTCCGGCCGCTCTGGAGCAACAGATCGATCGCCTCGCTGATCTCGTACTCGCCGCGGTTCGACGGCTGGACCAGATGACAGGCGTGGAAGATCGAGGGAGTAAACGTGTAGAAGCCGGTCATCACCAGATTCGACGGTGGGTCGTCCGGCTTCTCGACGACGTCGGTGATCTCCCCGTACTTGTTGGTGTTACAGACCCCATATCGACTGGCCTCGTCCCAGGGCACTTCTTCGACGAGGAAGGCAGCGTCGACACGTGACTCCTGATGGCGGCGAACGACGTCCTCGAGGTTCGCCATGAAGATGTTGTCGCCCAGCATGAGCATGAAATCGTCGTCGATGTGTTCCTCGACAGTCAGCAGGGCGTGGGCGAGCCCCTGCTGTTCGCGCTGGTGGGTGTACGTGATCGGCACACCCTGGAACTCGTCACCGTAGTAGTCGATGATCTTCTCTTTCATGTAGCCGACGACGACGACGAGGTTGTCAGCTCCGAGTTCGACCAGACTCTCGAAACAGTGAGTGAGGATCGGTTTGTCGTCGACCTCGACCATCCCTTTGGGTTTATCTTCGGTCAGTGGGCGTAGTCGCGTTCCTTCCCCTGCGGCGAGTATTACTCCGTCCATGGTTTCCCCAGGGTGAGTGAGAAACAAAGTTATATATCTTATACTGCCGAGCTGATTCGAGAACTCCCGCCTCATAGTGTTTGTTGCGAGTCTTTACCGCCGTCGTGTAACAAGACATTGATTACATGGCGTGAAACACCGATATTTGTAACGTGGTCACGAAAATTACCGCAACAAACACTATCAGTCGATCTCACACGCTGGCTGTCCTCTTCTCCGGGTTCGGTTGGGCGTGTTCGGGCCCTGTCGGCAAGTAGAAAACCTATAACGATTAGGAGCCCCTTGTTAGTGCGATCAAATGATATTTGTTGATACCGTCACCGTATCGGCCGATCAGGGCCAGTCCCGGACTGGTCGGCTGGTCACTCGACGTGCCGGTGTGACCGATCGGATCCGGCTCTCCGACGGGTGCAGGCAGAGAAACCGACAGCTGGTAGGTGAATAAGCGATGGGTGAGACACAGTCAGAGGTTCTCGTCGTCTCACAGAACTACCCCCCCGATCAGGGCGGCAACGCGTCGCGTATCAGCGATACGTGCACCCACCTGGCCAACAAGGGATGGAGGGTGACAGTCCTCGCACCGCCACCTGCCTTCCCGCACGGTGAGTTCGACCGCAACTGGACCCGGAAAGAGACACATACCGAGGGAAACGTCACGGTCCACCGGCTGTGGGCGTGGCAGCCGACGGATACCGACCCCTCGTTTGTGAGCCGGCTGGCGTACTATCTCATCTTCCCGCTCCACGCACTCGTCTGGCTCCTGTTCAACGCCCGCGACTACGATGCGATGATCACGTCGTCGCCACCAATTTTCACTGGTACGGTCGGGATCGTCTGGCGGCTACTGGGACGGAAACCGTGGGTCGTCGACGTTCGCGACCTCTGGATCGACGCCTCCATCGGGCTCGGATTTCTCGCCGAGGGCGGTCTCTTGGAGCGTGCGAGCCGGGCCTACGAGGGGTTCATGTTGCGACTTGCCGACCGTGTCACCGTGACGACGACCGTACTCGGTGAGCGGCTGAGCGATCAGTACGGCCTCGACCCCGGGAAGATCGTCCATCTCCCGAACGGTGTCGACACCGGCGTCTACGAGCCGACTGACTCGGACGCCGACCCCGAGATCGTCTACACCGGAACCGTTGGCTACGCGCAGGCACTCGAACCCTGTGTCCGTGCCATGTCGGAAATCGAGCACCCGGACGCGACACTCAAAATCGTCGGCGATGGGGATATCCGAACCGATCTCGAACAGATCGTCGACGAGGAGAACCTCCACGACCGGGTCATCTTTACTGGGCTCGTCCCACGGGATGAGATCCCGGGGATACTCGACGAAGCAGCCGTCGGGATTGCCCCACTTGAACAGGACGAGACCTTCGAATACGCCGTCCCGACGAAAGCATACGAGTACATGTCTGCGGAACTCCCCGTCGTCGCCACGGGAGTCGGCGAGATCGAATCACTCATCGACGACTCCGGTGGTGGGGTCTTCGTCGACACTGACCCCGAGAAACTCGCAGCTGCGTTCGACTCACTGCTCGCAGATGCGGAGAAACGAGCTACGTTCGGGGAGGCTGGCCGGACCCACGTCGTCGAACACTACGACCGAGAAGTGGTCGCACAGGAGTTGAACGACGTCCTGCGCGACGTGACGACACCATGACCGGGAAACAGGAGACGGCCGATCTGCTCGAATCCGAACCCGAGGAGTCCGACGCCGACACGCCCCTTCCCGTCGAGTTGCCCGACGACTGGTCGCTGATCTACCACACGCTCCGGAATATGAAAGCCAGACAGCTCGGGGGCATCCTCGAACGGAAGGCACGCCACGCGGTCGTTCCTCGCCTCCCGGTCGATTTCGACGACCGATACGCCAGACAGGTCCCCGAATCGCTGTCTGTGACCACTGCGCCGATTTCCCAGAACCTGCGGACACTCGGAAGCGCCCTCACTACCGCCGAGCGAAAGCGGTACAGACGCCGGTTCGAGGACACTCTCGACGGTCGATTCACCTTCCTGAACCGGACGATCGAGTTCGACGACGGGATCGACTGGGACCACGGGGCACTCGACGAGTATCCGCTGCTCTGGCGGCTGAAACTACAGTCGTTCCAGCATCTGGAGTGGCTGACACTCGGCTACGAATCACCGACAGCGGCGCCGGCTGTTGGCGAGACGGTCGCCCGTCAGCTCCGGTCCTGGGCGGCGGCCAACTCGATCGGCGAACAGAACTATCTGCGACGGTCCTGGATTCCCCACGCGGTCTCGATGCGGATCCTCAACTGGAGCCGGTACGCCGCGTGGGCCGAGCAGGCGCCACAGACAGCCGTCCCCGAACAGCTCTACGGGGAAATATTCAGGAACGCACTATTTCTGTCGAACCACGTCGAGTACGAAGTCGATGGGAACCATCTGATCGAGAACGCGATCGCCTTGCTGATGGCTGGCGTCCTCTTCGGGGACCACGACACTGGCTGGACGGAACAGGGACTGGCCCTGCTGAAGCAGGTCGGAACACAGCAGTTTCTCGCCGACGGTGGCCACTTCGAGCGCAGCCCGATGTATCACGTGATGGCCCTCCGACGCTACGTCACTGCCTACGATCTGCTCTCCGGGCGCGCGTCCGGACTCGGCGAGATCGAGCGGATCGCATCGGAGGCGATGGGATTTCTGACAGCGCTCACGTCGCCCGACGGGGCGATCCCGCTGTTGAACGATTCCGTCTATCGGGAACAGCTCAGCGCACGAGCCTGTCTCGCCTACGCGGAGGCGTGCTCGCTCGAACCGCGCCGAGTCAATCTCGACCACCCCGATGGCTCGGGCTATCGTATGCTGACCTCCGGGGGGAGTACCCTCCTCGTCGACGTCGGCGAGCCCGGCCCCCCACATCTCCCGGGGCACTCCCACAACGATCAGCTGAGTGTGTTGCTCTGGATCGACGGCGACCCACTGCTTACTGATACTGGCGTGTACGATTACGGCAGCAACGCACGCCGGCGCTACGCCCGGAGCGTGCGCGCTCACAACACCGCACAGTACGGCACCGTCGAACCGATCCCGATCGGCGGGAGCTATCTGATGGGGAAACGCAGTACGGTTGCTGTCGGTCGGTGCGACGATCGGTCCGTCCGGGCGACGTGTGAACGCCGGGCACGTGGTCCGAACTACAGCCACCACAGAACCGTGACGGCTACCGCCGAGGGGTGGGAGATAACCGACCACATCGATGCGGACCAGACTGCAGAGTATACTGTTCGCTACCACTTCCACCCGGATATCGACGTGTTCCCGAATCAAGACGGGTTCACGGCCCAAACCGACGGACGCGCGGTCGCGAAATTCCAGTTCTCCGGTGTCTCCGACCGGGCGCTCACGACCAGCCCGTACTTCGAAGCGTACGGACACGAACGCGATCGCCCGGCTATCGAGCTATCGACGTCGACGACGAACAAAACAATCACTAAAATAATAATTTTGTAGTCGCTCCGAGAGAACGGTATTCAGGCCCGCTATCAGGTGACAGTTGAACTCCGGATATCTTCTCGGCCCCGAGAAGAGTATTAATTCATACAATCTCTGCTACTTGTCCGGGCTGAGCATGCCGATGAGAAGACTCGGTATCCTCGGGGAGAGACTGTCGCTCGTTCGAAAGAATTCAGGATTTCTCACCAAGCGTATCCGGGAGCAAACGTGCCGGATCGGGGCGTAGTCGTTCTCTCTGTAAGTTCTCGGGCAAATAGTTCGCGCCGACTGGGGTGCGATTTCGCCCCGACGGCAAATCTCGGGAGTGTCTGCCAAAGAAACGCCACCGGTCGTTCTGGCTGTATCTGACGGTTGAGACGGTGGGAATCGATGTGACGGGAGAGTGCTCTCTTTGTGCTGATGGCTGCGCTGGAACGGAATATCGGTCGCCAGCAGGAAATTGATACTTTCGATGCCCACACAGATATCACAGATCTCCCGTTTCGCGATTCGACATTCGGTACGGACTCTGTTCACATCTTCTCGAACATATCCCGGACGACACGGCTGCGTTGACAGGACTGCACCGTGTTCTCGAATCATCTGGCGACGCGATTATTATGGTCCTGAAAACGAAACAGCTAGAGACGATCTACGAAGACAGTTCTATTACCAGCCCCGAACAGCGAGAACGAGCGTTCGGAACCTCCCGACACGTTCGACTGTATGGACAGAACACAACCGACAGACTGTCAGATGCGGAGTTTATGATCTCAGTTCGAACGTTTGGCAAAGAACTGTTGGAGACGACAGTACAGAAGTACTGGTTAGAGGTCGGCGAGCAGTTCCTCGAACGGGAGTTCGAGGATATCTACCACTGTCGAAAAGAGCTAGCGGTATAATTCCTGATATCGACCGCCGAGCCCGTCTTTCAGCCGTTCGTACGTTCTATATTTATTCTCGTACCACCTACCGAGATGGCCTAGTTTCGATTTGCTGCTTCATATGTATCCGAGTTCTTCGAGTCGGGATTCGGCACTGTCGGTCAACTCGACTGACTTGTGCTCGGTCGAGTCCATCCCGTACTCGGTGATACGTTCCCGCAAGAAGCTCCGCGGCTCGTCTCGTCGTGGCTCACCGATCTCTTTCCAGCCATCGTAATCCTCGTAGCCGTAGTAGTCCGGTTCGATCAGTGCGAACAGATCGCTGTCGTACGGTTCGAGGTCGAAATCGTACTTCTTGGACTGTTCGAGACTGTGGTTGAACGGCCCACGGTACTCCGCCAGATAGGGTGCGTGGTCGGTGGTTGGTGACACGATCGAGTGTCCATCTGAGACAGGGCCGTCGACGTCCGCCAGTTCGAGAATCGTCTCGTACAGATCGAGAATACTGACCACTGTGTCGGTTTCTCCCTCGAACCCATCGCCCGAAATGACCAGCGGGATATGCGTCAGTTCTGGATAGACACCACTCACGTGGTTCCACATGTTATGGTGTTCCCCCAGCAGTTCTCCGTGGTCCGACAGCGTGATCACGTAATCGAACTTCGCGGAGAGATTGTCGAATATGTCTCGGTAGATATCACCGAGATATCGGGCAGCGTTATCGTACGCCTCGCGAACCAGTTCCGGATCGTCGACACCGACGTAGGCGTCCCCGAATCCCATCCCAACTGGCTCGTCGAAGTCCCGGTATGCTTCCGGTGGATAGTAGGGAGTATGCGCCTCGACGAGATTAACGAAGAGGAACTCGTCGGAATCGACCGACATATCGGCCGTTCGGTCCTCGACGACAGATGCGCCGTCGTCGGGAATCGGCCGCCAGCGTGATCCGTTGATCTTTTTCAACCCGTACCACAATGAGGGGAGTGTATCGTACTCCCCGGTGATAATTTCGTTCAGTGCACGCGTGTACTTCCTGGGCCGCGACAGCTCGTCGTGTTCGGCAGCGAACTCACTCGTATCGAGGATGTTCAGATCCCCGGATCTCAGTTCGCCCGGTCCTGTGAACTCCTCGAATCCGCGGTCGAAGTTCTGTGTCTGGCTGGCGTTCGGGTTCGCCGACCAGCCCTTCGTCGTGTAGCCTGCCTCCGAGAGGATCTCGGCCAGCACGGGCCGGTCGCACTCGAGGGCTGTCGCTTTCGAGGAGACGTCGACGGCACTCCCGTACTTGCCTGTAAAGAGGGAGGCGTGTGCTGGACCCGTCCAGTTTGCCGTCGAGTATGCTGCTTCGAAACTTCGCCCCGGTACCCAGTCAAAATACTCGTCGAAGTAGTCTTTCCGGAGAGTGTCCAGAACGACGACTGCAATCGAGGACATTACACATGTACCTCGGAGCTCATCTACTAAGTAACAGACTGTATACATTGTTTAAATAGACATACAGTCGTACGGTCAGACAGTTTTGATAGGACTAATTTAGAGCCATCGACAGCTATTCAATTTTTTCTCTCACGTCGGAATTAATTGTGCGGTCGACAGAAGAGTGTCCTACACGTCCGTCGAACGGTCACAGGTTTCTCTTACAAGATATCATGTTGTCTGTAGAACCGACGGACGTCGTCGTTTGCAAGCAGTGGGGCATGGACCTGGAGGACATCCGGATTGGGATAGCTGTTCGCCTCGATGATCTTGAACTCACCGTGGTCCGTCACGATGAGATCCCAGCCGACGTGATTGAATCTATCGATCTCTCTGGCGATCTGTCGGATCTCCGTCTGGATACTGTCCCACCCTGGTACCGTCGTGCCTGGTATCGTCGCGCCCGTATCCGGATGAGTGTCGTGCCAGGTCACGCCTTGGTTCGCGGCCGGTTCGGCTGCCGCGGACAGCTCTCCGGTGTCGAGGTCGATCGCTGCCGAGAACCCACCCTGTGTGAAGTTGTCGAGGACACCGGTCTGTGTCGAACCGATCCGGTGGACTGCGGCCGGAAATATCACACCCTCCTCGTCGCTTTTGAGCGTGAGCAGTCGGATCGTATTCGTCGCGCGCGGGTAGATTTCATCCAGATAGTCGGCCTGGTCACAGAACTCTGTCACCAGATAGCTCTCGGAGTCGTCGATCTGTTCGTCCAAGGGGATCGCTCGGTCACTCTTGCCCCGGAGCGTGGGACCGTCGGGGCCGTCCGTACAGATGTAGACGTGTTTGCCAGCACCGCCGCGATATCGTTTGATTACGACGCGGCCCTCGTCCGCGACGAGTTCTGCGATACTCGCGTACTGGTCACTTCTGAACGTCCCATCGCTGATGTATCCGTACAGTTCTGGCAGATACTCACCGAACCCGCTCTCACGAAGGTGTCGGTCGAATTTGTACTTGTTGTCGAGGAGCTCCGGCCGGGGATTGATAAATTTCGCGCGCCGCCGTTCGATATCGTTGAGATACAACTCCGGCTCCGTTCCGTTATCGAGCGCGTAGAGATTGTACAACCGCGTCGTAAACCCGTGACGGAATGCCCGGAGTCGCTCGCTCACCGGGAGTCCCGACCCATCATCCGAACGGAGATCGGTCACCAGCTTGTACCGTGCCCCGAGAGCTGTCCGGTACCGCTGTGGGAGTACGTCGCCGACCAGGCTGGCACAGACACTGACCAGTCCGTCCTCGTCGATGCTCTTTTTCGTACCGTCCCACGTTGCTGTACGATTACTCACCTGTGGAACGTACTACTCTATACTATTAAGAAATAGCCACCTACCTCAATACGCTCTATATTTCGCTCGGTTGTTAGTATATCTATACATTCGGCTATTTAGTGTATATTAAATAGTCACTGTTTCTTTTGTTCAGTAGAATAAATGTCGCAAACCGTGGCGGAGACTCGAGCTGCAGTGTCGAATCCGCGATTACCGATTTCGTATCTCACACGTCGGTTCAAGATGGTCGCTGCGCTCGTCGCGAAGCGGAGGTACGCCCTCGGTGCCCGCTACGCGCTGGACCAGATCGATGGCGGAGACAGATACCAGTCCTTCCTGCAATCGAACGACGACCGCCGCTATCTGGAGTGTGACGTCCTCGATTTCCGGATGCGGGTCGACCTCCTCGATGAGGGACTCTCCCGTGATCTGGTAATCGATGGTCTCCGGGAACCCCGGGCGACGGCGCGGTACCGGGCAGAGCTGTCCCGCTTCGAAGCGGACCGTGGTGGGCTGACCGTCGTCGATATCGGTGCCAACATCGGCTACTTCGCCCTGCTGTATCTCACCCAGTGCAGTGATGGCGGCGAGGTGATCGCGATCGAACCGGTGCCGGAGACGTTCGAACTTCTGCTGGAGAATCTCCGACTCAACGGCGTTGCGGACGCAGTGGACTGTTACCAGTGTGCATTCGGCGCGGCGTCGGGATCGGCGTCGATGCATCTCTCGAAACATCGGAATCTGAGTGCGATCACCGACAGCCCCTCCTCACACCACACCGACGAGATCACAGTCCCAGTCGAGAGCCTGGATGGGTTCCTGTCCGAACACGGCATCGCGCCCGAATCGGTCGACGTCCTCCGGATGGATATCCAGGGGTACGAGTACGAGGTCTTTCAGGGGATGTCGGAGCTGCTTCGGAACGGCTCCGTCGGGCTCGTCTTTCTGGAATTACATCCGAGTACGCTGAAACGCACCGGTAGCTACGACGAGTTCATTTCGATGCTCCAGGAGGCCGGCTTCGAACTGGTGTTCGCCGCCGACGGCCGCACGACCAATCTCCAAGACGACCATCCAACCTACTCCGACAGGGAAATCGAGATCGACTCGATAGAAGCGATGCGAGATATCGACATTACAGTCGAGATCATCCTTCGGAAATCCTGATCAGTGTCTCGTCCCGGCGTTACCAGCCAGCCTGCGAGAGATAGGTCGTCAGTTCGTCGGTCACGGTACTGATGCTGTAGTTTGCCGCGTTTTGCCAGGAGTTGTGTTTGAGATCGTCGACCGACCCGGGGTTGTCGAGTAGCCACTGGAGTTGCTCTCTGATCGCGTCCGAACTCCGTGGTTCGAACAGGAGTCCGTCCTCGCCATCGGAGACGAGCTGACCGTTGTAGTTCCAGTCCGAGGCGAGTATCAGACAGCCGGCCGCGAAAGCCTCGACGAGTACGCCCGGGAACCCCTCGCCCGAGTAGTAGGTCGGGAACGCGAAGACGTCGTACTCCCTGAGCCGACCGATGACGTCTTGGTTGTCGAGTTTCCCGAGAAACCTCGCCTCGGGCGTGGATTCACACTGCGCCAGGAACTGCTCTTTGTACTCGTCGCCCTCCAGGAAGTGACCGAACACGTCGAGTGAGACACGACGCTCCGTCTCGTTTATCTCTTTGACCGCATCCAGCAGATGGTGCAATCCTTTCGTCTCCTTTATCCGGCCGACGTACGCGAGCCGCAAGAGACGGTCTGTACCCTCGAAATCGTCGAAATCTGGCGGCTGGTCGGGGACCGGGCGGAGGTTCGGAAGCGTCGAGATGAGTACATCACTGTCGAAAAGCGCCCGCAGTTCGCCGGAGAGTTCGTCCGACTGTGGGAGGATACAGTCGAACCGACCGAACCAGTCCAGATATTTGGTGCGGATACCCGGTGGTAGACTCTCCAGTTCGGTCGCGAAGGAGCCACCGGCCGGCAACAGCGCACTGTCGACGGCCGGGTCGGCGAGTTTCCGCGACAGCAGGAGGGCAGTGCCGAGCCGTACCTTCGTCGACGCACTCACGAGAAACCGGTCTGCGTCCCAGGATTCGCGCAGGAGTTCCAGAACGGTGTCCGGTGACTGTTCGAGCGTATTTATCCAGGTGACAGTGAAGCCACGCTCCTCCAGACCTTGCTTGATGTATTTATTTTTTAATCCAGGGCCTGTTATCGGCGGTGACAGCGGTCCGATCGCGACGATTTCGGTCGTGTCCATCGGTTGGCACACACTCCTTTGTTCGGTAAAAGTAGTCAGCCTCTACCGGTTCACTCGCCACCAGCGGCACCGAGATCGCGCCACAGGTCTCCGTTCCCTTTCCCGCAACCGACTTGATCTCTGGATCGGAAGTACTGTCTTTGTAGTATCTCCGGAACGGAACTGCGGTGGTAGGAGACTACTACTAATACAGTATTCAGAACGTACGTTGTTAGTAGCACATGCGCGACTGGATTCACACCGACCTGCTGGCTATCTGTCTCGTGGCAGTTCTTACGCCAGCTATGGTACTGTTCGCCGGGTTCGATGGAAACGCCCTGCAGGCGGCTCTTGGGTTACTGTTCGTCTTTATCGCCCCAGGATACGCCGTTGTTTCGATTCTGATTCCGTCCACACACACCCAGGGACTGACGAGAGGTGGTATGAACCCGACGGAGGTTTCTTTCGTTGAACGATTACTGATTGCGGTCGGACTCAGTGTCGCAATCGTTCCGTCGATCGGTGTCGTCTTGCACTTCTCCCCGTGGGGGATAGAGCCAGATATTTTTCTCCTCGTTACTGGCATCATCACACTACTGGTCTCGATTGGGGCCATCGTCCGTCGGGCACAGCTAGAGCGAAGTCTACAGTTCGAACTGACTGGTCTCTCGGACCCGTTTGGCGGGATGTTTACCAATGCGCGAAGTGATCGAGAGGTATATCTGAACGTGCTGTTTGTTTCGGGGATGATCCTCGCCGTCGCCGGGATCGGAACTGCAGTCGCGATGTCGGGTGGTGGTGAGCAGTTCACCGAGTTTTATGTTCAGAGTGGCGACCCGGTGACCGGTGAGCAGGTCGCAAGTGGGTATCCGACCAACATGACAGTCGGCGAGCAATCCGAGTTCGTCGTCGGAATCACAAATCAGGAACACGGAACCGAGGAGTACACCGTCGTCGTGGAACTCCAACGACTCAGAGACGGTGAGGTCGTCGAAATAACCCGGATAGACCAGTTCAGTGCCACAGTGGCCCACGGGGAAACTGTCGAGCGGCCGGTTACTCTGGAGCCGGAAACAACCGGTGAGAGCCTCCGATTGAGTTACCAGCTCTATCGCGGTCAGCCGCCGGAGGGACTCTCGGTCGAGCAGGCCTACCGACACACCTATCTCTGGGTGGATGTCTCGGCCGATGATGGTCTCTGATAGTGATTATTGCGAGTCTTTACGACCAGTTTCCGATAGAACCGGTCTATTAGGGCCGAAACAGCCTTGTTTTCGCTTCCGTACTGAAAATCACCACAATAATCACTATGAACCGTTCGCCTAGGTTCTGGTAGTGTCGAGTAACTTGTTACCGCTTCGGCAGAACGACTTGCTCTGTTCGTCGGTTTCGTTTCCGGGGGTTCAGACCAGTACTGCCACTTCGTTGATACGCTCGTACATAATCCAGCCGAATATGATGTAGCCTGCGAGTGTGACTAGACGGACCAGTGACCACCAGGCAGGTGGCTCACCGGTTGGCGCGTACACCTGTAGTACGATGAGCAGACCGATAAATGAGACAATAAAGTAGTTTTCTACCGTGTATAACCCGAAAAAGAACAGTGTCAGTACTGCTGCTAACATCCAGACCCCTTGGGTGAGAATGATCGAGGCAAGTCTGTCGGTGGATGTGTGGGGATCGTGGACCCGGGACCACTTGGTAGTCATTACTCAAATATTGTTACTGAATCACTTAAGAAGTATCTGTATTCTTGGTTCAGGCTGATCGTGAGATGTTTCGAAGAAACCGGGGCCGTCGGGTGATTCTCTCGGTTATACGAAACTTAACAAAGTACCTGTATCGCCTCGAAAAGTCCACGAAGAACCAGGATGGTCGTAATCAATCTCGGGAACGATTCAATGGAACGTACCTAACATGAGTGTCTCTATCAGATCAGATCGACCCGGAATTGTACTGAAGGCAGTTGCAGTGGTCGGTATGTTTTCTCTCTTACTTGCAGTGAGCTTCCTGAACTCGATACCACCAGCCAGTGGATACGAAATCTCCATCTATCAGGTGTATCCGTGGTACTTCTGGGGGTTGCTGATCGGAGCCACCTTCCTCGGTCAGGTAGTTATTGTCGGTAGCGTGCGTTACAGTGACGGGGACGACCGAACCTGGGTGCTTGGCGTTATCCTCGTCTTGCTGTCGGGTACGATACTCCTGTTTATGCCTATCATCCGGGGGTATCCCGTCTTCGGCGGCGTAGACGAACTGACACACATCGGCTTCGTCCACGATATTTCCGCGGTCGGTATAGCCGACAACATTTATCCCGCGATGCATCTCATCGTTCACTTGGCATCGGTGGCAACTGGCTTCGCACCCTCGACAGTTATGAAACTCATGCCGATCGTGATGTCGTTCGTGTTCGTCGGTGGAATGTTCTATCTGGCGTTTAATTTCTACAGCCGAACACATGCGCTGTACGTTCTCCCGTTCATTCTGTTCTTGTTTGTCGGCTACAAGACCCAGGTCCCGTTCGTCTTGAGCGTTCTGTACGTTCCCTTTATACTGTATCTCTTCGTCAAAGAACAGCGCACATCCGCGACCTCGGTACGGATCTTTCTCGTCATCGCGATTTTTGGAATCGTGTTTTTCCATCCCCTCACAACCGCGTTCTTGGTCCTTGCCATGGGGATCTATGTCGCACTCGAAAAGACGAACCTATTTAGTACGGAGTGGTCAACTCCGACGATGATCCCGCCACTGACTGTCGTGGTCTTCTCTACCTGGTATCTGACGTTTGTGGGAATCATTCGTCGGTTCGAACGGACCGCAAACCGTATCACGGGCAGCGCCGCGGGCGAGAGCGAGTTCGAGACGGTTACGAGTACGGTGAGCACGTTCTCGCCGGATCTGACCGATCTCGTTACACTTGCCATCCTCGACTACGGGGTGGTATTTATTCTGTACGCCCTTGCCGGGCTGTTTATTTTGGTTGCGGGGTATCTGTGGCTGCGGAACGAGATCGAACTGAATATCTTCTTCGTCCTATTCAGTCTCGTGTTCATGCTGTTCACGGCCGTCTCGATGCTCTCGTTCGTCGTCGATCTCGGCTTTGGCTGGGGCCGAGTCCTGTTCTTCGAGAACCTCTTCGCCGCGGTGTTGGCCGGTTCACTGTTCTACTTCCTCTATCAATGGCTGGAATCGCGGACAGTCACGACTGGAGTTACCGTGACACTGGGTGTAATCCTGTTTGCACTTACACTGGTGGTTGTCCTCGGCTCCTTTGCGTCGGTCAGTGCGACAGACGACAATCCACAGAAAACGGAGATGGATATCGACGGGGCAGAGTGGGTCCTCGACAACCGCGACAAAGAGATGCTCATCGATCAGTACCGGATCTCGCTGTGGCGTTACGAGAACTTTCAGAACGGGACGTTGACAACCTCCATTCGAAAAGAGGGAGCACAACCACCAGAGCACTTCGGATATACTGCTAACGAAACCATCGGACAGAGCTACGAGGAGGACAGCTATCTGGTTCTCAACCAGCGTGGGCGGATCACCTACCCCGAAGTGTATGCAGACTATCCGGACTACTGGGCGTACACACCACAGGACTTCGCCAGACTCGAACGTGATCGAACCGCATCGAAACTCTACGATAACGGTGAATTCGATTTCTACTACATCGATGCTGAAGAGCGGCGACCGTTCGTCCGGTCACGGTAACTCGTTTTGAAGTATAGTCCACATCACGACGGCTCCCGTCTCCGCTGTGTGACAAATAGTTCGTTCGAACCTGTAGTATCCGGATCGTACCACCAACCGAGTAGTATCTTTATAACTAATCTTCCATGTTACTATCGATAATCCAGAATGTCATCATCGAATAGACTGTCCGTTGCGCGAGAGCCCCCACAAGCAGGGACGACAGCCGGAGACGTCTCACCTGCAATACTCTCTCTCTCGCCGAAGTTTCACAGTGAGCGACTGGCCGCACACAGATAACTCTCAACTATGAATCTCTCGAATTTACTGACCAGTTGGAAATCTGTCCCCCAACTCTCCGCTGCCAAAGAGGAGAAACGACAGGGCACAGGTGGCGCAGATGGATCAACAGAGCCGGACCCACTCCTTACGTTTTTTATTCCCGATCTGACCGTCGGCGGTGCAGAGCAGGTGGTCGTAAACATCGTTAATGGGCTTTCGAATCGTGGCTACAACGTCGAACTAGTCCTGTCACGGCGAAAAGGTGAGTTACTCGAACAGGTCGACAGGCGAATATCCATCGTCGAGCTGTCGCCGGAGCCGGTTCCCGTTCTGGGTATTGCGACTAACCTCCCTGCCCTCATCGCCTATCTGCGCCGCGAAGAACCCACGGTCGTGTTCTCGCATCTGACGCAGGCGAGCGTGGTCGCGCTCACAGCGAAACAGCTCCTTGGGACCGAGACAACAGTGATCCCAACCCACCACGCGGCCAGCGGTGTTACCACCGACAGGACACTGAAATCCCACGTTGTCCGTCAGCTAACCAAGCTGCTGTACCCGACTGCAGATCGGATCATTACGGTGTCGAAGTGTGTCGGCGAGACTGTGGTCGACGATCTGTCGATCGATCCGGAACAAATCTCGGTGCTGCACAACCCTGTCGAAACCGAGTCGCTGCAAGAACGCGCTCGCGATTCGGTCGACCACGAGTGGATCGAGGACGACGAAACCGACGTGGTGCTGTTCGTCGGGCGGATCGCAGAACAGAAAGACCTCCGGACCTGGCTCCAGTCGTTCAAAAAGGTCCACGAACAGAAGCCAGACACTCGGGGTGTCATCGTCGGCCGGGGGCCGCGTCGGGAGGAGATAATCGACTACGCAGATGAACTCGGTCTCGGCGACGTCGTCTCTGTTCCCGGCTACGTGGACAACCCGTTCCGATATATGCACAAGGCCAGTGTCTTCTTGCTTTCCTCGCACAGTGAGGGGCTTCCGACCGTTCTCATCGAGGCACTCGCCTGTGGCTGTCCGATCGTCTCGACGGCCTGTCCCTGTGGCCCACGCGAAATACTCGCTGATGGTGAGTACGGCCGACTCGCTCCGGTCGGCGATTCGGACGCGCTCTCCGACGCGGTCGTTGCGGAACTTGCCGATCCCGTCCCATCCGACAAACTCCGCCGGCGGGCGGAGGATTTCTCACCGGATGCAATCCTCGAGGACTACGAGACATTCATTCACGAACACGTCATTCTGGAGTGAACAACCATGCTTGGACCAATTTCAACACCGATTCGAACCATCCTGGCTAGCAGTCGTAACCAGTGTCTGCCAGTTCACATATGAACAGGGTAAAAAGTAGCTCGGCGTACAAGATCTATCAGGACGGCGGGTTGGAGTCGTTGCTTACCGCAGTGTGGATCTATACGCTGCAGAATACAGTCCTCGCTGACGGTCTCAAAAAGGTACTTTCGGAATCGCGTCACGAACAGATCATCGCGTTTCCCTCGATCGGGTACTGGCCACAGATCGAGACCCCGCGAAGTTTCAACGAGAAGATCATGCACAGAAAACTGTTCACGGACAACGAGCTGTTCGTGAAAGTTTCCGACAAGTACCGGGTTCGAGAGTACGTGACCAACCACGTCGGCCCGGAGATCCTCACTGATCTGTACCACGTGACCGAAGCGCCCGAGACGATCCCGTTCGAGGAGCTGCCCGAGGAGTTCGTCCTCAAGGGGACACACGGCAGCGGGATGAACACAATTGTACTCGACAAGCAGGAGGCTGATTTCGAGGCACTCGTCTCCGAGGCGAACCAGTGGCTCGAGTGGGAGTACGGCTCCCACACCGACGAATACTGGTATACGGACATCACGCCACGGATCATCGTCGAGGAGTATATCGAAAACGACCGGGGGAAAGCGCCCCGTGATTACAAATTCTATGTCTTCGACGGTACTGTCCAGTACGTTCACGTCGACCATGCCCGGTTCTCGGATCACACGCGGCGGTTTTACGACAGCGACTGGAACCCACAGGAGTTCACACGTAAATACCCACTCGGGCCGGTGATCGACGAACCTGCCGATCTCGACGGGATGATCGAAGTCGCCGAGCAACTCGGTGAGGCGTTCGACTTCATGCGCGTCGACCTCTACAATCCCGAGCCAGGACGGATCGTCTTCGGGGAGATGACCGTCGCTCCGGGTGCCGGCCACGGTCGCTTCGAACCGACCGATGTTGATTTCGAGTTCGGGTCACACTGGTAACCGCATGGTCTGTGACGGCTGATACTGCCGGCTGTACAAAACTGACGAATTGCGCCACCCCGGGGTGAGCCGAGCAGCGCGAGGCGATCCTCGGTAGCCGAACGGCTACCGGTGGTGGCACATATCTTTCCGAATGTACAGCCGGCAGTATGAGAAAGTGGCGGGCTTCGCTATCAGCAAAAACCGCTTGCCCGAAAAAAACCGCGAATTGAGTTGCTTACGCGGTGACCGAGACCGTCTCCGCGGCGGACTCTCCTGCGGTGTCGGTTACGACAATCGAGACGTCGAACGTCTTCCCGTCACCGTCTTTGATCTTGAACGTGTCCGTGTCTGATGCCATTTTCCCGCTTACTGTCCAGGTGACACCCTGGACGGTGCCGGTCGAATCGGCGACCTCAATCTCGACCGACGCGAGATCCCCGTCAGCGTCGGAGACGTTCCACACTGTCGTAATATCGGCGTGGGGGTTGGGTCGGCCTGCTTCAGAGATGCTGAATCGATCGATTGACGGTACACTGGAACTCGTCTCCTCCGTCTCGCCGGCTGCAGTCGTCCTCGCTGTGGTGTTGCCGCTGCTGTCGGTCACCTGCAGGGACGCCGAGTAGCTGTTGCCGGAGCCATCGTCACCGCTGGCGACGAGGCGTGTGGTTCCACTTTCGCTCTCGCCACTGACCTCCACAGTCGTCGAATCTTCGACCGATCCATCGCTGTCCTGCTTGAGGCCCATCTCGACTGACGCGAGGTCAGCGTCAGCGTCGCTCACCTGCCAGCTAACGTCGAATTCGGCGTCTGCGTTGTCCGTCTCCACTTCCGTCATCGAGAGACTATCGACAGCTGGTCCCGAGCCGGCGTTATCTGTCGTGACTGTGATTGTCGTACTGTTCTCGTTACCGGCTGAATCGACGGCGACAGCCTCCAGGGCGTGCTCACCATCGGAGACGGCTGTCGTATCCCAGCTGCCCTCGTAGTAGCCGCTATCTGCGTTGTAGGAGAGTGCCGTCCAGGATTTGTCGTCGATTCGGTACTCAACTGCTAGTGCGTCGTCGCTGTCCTCGGTGTCCCTGGCAGCTACCTGTACCGTGACAGTGTCGCTCACTGTGTCGGTGTCGGCTGGGTTGTTGACCGAGACGCTTGGGGTGCTATCGACGCCGACGAACTGCGCGGTGTCACCGCCAGTTGCGACACTGAACGTGTCCCACTGCTGGGTATCCGTCGACCAGCCACCGACACCGACCCAGCCATCGCCGCTGATCTCGCTGTCCGTCGCCGTGAGCAACCAGTCCTGGGGCTCGTCCTCGCCGAGGCTCCAGTACCGGGCCTTCAGCTCGCTGCCGGAGAGATTGAACCGAACGTAGTACCAGTTTCCTGGCGTAAAATCGACGCTCTCTGCGCTCAGCATCGTCGAATCACCGCCGCTGTATTTCGCAATCCCGAGGTTCGGGACGTCCCGGAAGGCTACGAAGTATCCGGTTTCGCTCCCAGCAGTCCCAGCACCGCGGCCGATCAGTCGACACCACGAGCTGGAGTTGTCGTCGTCACTCGGAACTCGAACGAGTCCGAGCATATCGACATCTGTCGCCGTTCCGACGGTATCACACGAGAGCGCGTGGCGACCCGACGAGCCGGCAGTGAGTTCGAGAACACTGTCCTCGACGTTCGAATCTGTGCTGGTGACTCCCCAGCTGCTCTGTCCGGAACTCCACTGGGGCGTCCAGGCTTCGAACACCGGGTCGTCGGAGGACGTCGAATCGTCTGAATCGTCCGACCCGCCGTCGTCGATGATCCCGTCGCCAGCGTACGCACCGACATCACCTGACGCTGGGACGTCGAGGTAGCTGGACTCCTGTTCTATCCGTTCATCGATCGACAGCCCACCGTCGTCGGTGTGTCGCAGTGCCCCGTCGTCGTTCCCCGAATGGTAGTAGGTACTGATCTCCAACGAGCCGGACGACGCGTGGTTGATACCGTGGTTGCTGTTCGTGGACTGGACCCGGAGATTGCCATTGACAGTGAGCGACGCGCTCTCGTCCAGGCGACAGCCCCAGCCACTGTTACTGTTCGACGTATTGGCGTTTTCGACGAGGACGTCGCTGTTGATCGTGTAGTTGTGGTCGTTACGCAGATTCAACCCGCTTATTTCCGGATCCAGGATCTGGACGTTCTCCAGTTCGACATCACTGTTGCCGGTTCCTGTCGATCGCCAGGCCGAGCTGTTCGACCCGACGATCTGTCCGTTTCGGAGGATCATGCGCTCGGGCTGTCCCCCACTCGAACCGATCTTGTTCCCGGAATCGTTGTTCTCGACGTAGAACGTTTCACAGAGATGTTTGCCGCGGTGGAAGTCGAGCCCGGTCCCACCGTTGTTGACTGACTTGATACTGTGCGCTTCCATATCGTACGTCACGCCGGAATCTTCGTCTGCAGTGAAGTCGAATCCGTGACGAGTGTTGTTTCGGGCGGTGACGTTTTCGAGCGTTATTTTCGAGACGCCGCGGTTGGCGAAGCCAGTTCCGGCGGAGTCTTCACAGATAACATTTCTGTACGTGATGTCGTGTCCTGTTCCACTCGGGTAATGCGAGACTGCATTGGCCGAGTAGTTCGAGTTCTCGGAGACATTGCCGCTGAAAACCAGGTCACGGACCAGAATCCCGCTCATCGTCGGGCCGTCGCCTTCTGCACCGAACGCTGCCTGGTTTTTGGAGTCGTCCGTATCCCCGAGTTTGACGACAGAACTCTCGCCATCTCCTTCGATCGTTACGTTGTCAGCCGCAGTCTGGCACTGCACAGCAGCACGACTGCCTGACGTCACTTTGTAGTAGGCGTCTGTCCCTGGAATATAGACGGTATCGCCCTTCGATGTATCGTCGATTGCTGCCTGGATTGCCTCGGTATCATCTGCCGATCCATCTCCTGCTGCGCCGTAATCCTGAACGTTAAGTATAGCCATATTTATATATAATTTTATATATTACTATGTTTACTGAACGTATTCGCTGAATCCTGTCGCGAATGAAGCTGTGTCGTCTTCACTCGCTGCAGCGGTCAATCCCGTCCCAGTACCGATAACGAGGGCTGTCGCAGCTGCCCCTGCTTTGACGTACTCCCGGCGGTTAAGAAGTCCTTTATCGCCGCCCTCGGCCCTGCTTCGTTCTCTATCTGCCAGCTTGTGTGCCATACAGTTTGTAAGCATACCCTACTGCATATAAGTTTTTATTACGATTATCTTGATTGATAAAAAGTCCACTTCGATGACTATCATGTAATTTCCGGTATTTTCTCTTACTGTTCGCACCGAGAAATATGGCAGCAAACAACCGTTTAGCGCCTCCCGCCAGATTCTGCGCCGAAGAGGTTGTAAGCACGATTTTACATCTTTCACCGGGCGGTAAGAAATAACTAACTAAAATTCGTCCACCGGAACAGGGTGCTAATGCCCCCAGATATCTTCTTGATCACGGCGGATAGTTTGCGAGCTGACCACTGTGGATGGCTCGGTAATTCGAAACTCACGCCCAACCTCGATGATCTCGCGGCGTCTTCGATCCAGTACAGTTCTGCGGTCGCACCCGGCCCACGCACACCTGCCTCGGTTCCGGTTTCACACACCGGCACCCACTACGGAAAAAGTACGCAGCAGATCACAGAACTGAACGAACGGATCCGTCGGATCAAAAATCACATCACCCAGTCTGAAACGATCAGTGAGAAACTACAGGCCGAAGGGTATACGACGGTCGGGATCACCGCAAACCCGTGGACGTCGACGAACACCAGTTTCGAGAAGGGGTTCGACGAGTTCTACGAGGTAGGACGCGAAGGCGGGGAGATCCACTCCCTGTTCAAAGGGACGCCGTTCAGCTCACCAGCACGGATTTTCGACATGTGGTACAACAAAGACCGGTGGTTCACCCACTGGCGGACGTTCTACGACAGGATCCAGGATGTCATCGACGGCATCGATGGCCCTGTGTTTCTCTGGACGTTCTTGCTCGACTGTCACAACCCGTATCTCGTTCCCCGGGCAGATAGAGTCGAGTCATCGACGCTCGACATGTACTCGTCGGTCTACCGGGCGAATGATCTGCTGGGGCGGACCGATGGCTTGTCTCGCCTGCGGAATTCACTTCCAGAGAAGACACTTGACAGACTACAAGCGGCGTATAGAGATACTGTTCGCTCGACGGACGCGTTCATCGGGGAACTGATGTCCGATATTGACGACGACTCCGTGGTCGTGTTCCACGCTGACCACGGGGAAGCATTCGGTGAGCACGGGACGATGGGCCACCAATCAGTCCTCTACGAGGAAAATATCAGGGTTCCGTTGCTCGTCGCCGGGACAGATACCCAGACGACAGTCGACGAACCGGTGTCACTGTCAGAGATTCCATCGATGATTTACTCTATCGCTCGGGGAAACAGCCTCGATCCGATGGCAGCGACATCTCCGTACACTGTTTCGAAAACACTGGACGATAGTGCTATCGCTATTCGCGGTGATCAGTGGAAATACATTTATCGGGACGACGACGAACTGCTGTTCGACCTTGCCTCCGACCCCGGCGAACACAGCGATGTCAGTGACGAACATCCCGATCTGCTGTCCACGTATCGGGACCGGGTCGTCGAGTTTTACGACTCCAGCGGTTCGTCCGACCCGACCGTCGAAGTCACCGAAAACGAACAACTGAAAGAACATCTCCGTTCGCTCGGCTACAGATGATCAGCCCGGGGCAGTGCAATCGGCACTGATCACCGCTTCTGTCTTCTGCGGTGTCGTACTGCTCCGAGGTTCCTGGCGCGTGTTGCATTTGAACTCTCCGTCCATCGCCAGAATTCTCACTGGGATCTCAGCGTTTTCGATCCGTAAGCACAGAACCGTCTTTACAGGTGGACAGGAGATCGTTTTGCGAGACGCCCTCCGAGTTCGTCCCGACGAAAAACGACTCGAGAGGTATCGGGAAACAGGCCCGTTCTGACTCTCTGGATTTTGATGACTCCGATGTAATTTCCGATATCTTTTCTATCATCGACTGGGCAGCACAGTTCGTTTAGGCGTCGTCCACGTCGCTGACTTTGCCCATCTTGCTACCGACGACGGGGATACCCACGAGAATCTTCTAGCGGTGTCTTCGACGTAGCGGAACACGTCGGTCGTGATCTTTCCGCACACCTCGTCGGGAACGCGCTTCATGAACCCGAAGTCGGAGCTGGTCCGATCGTAGTGGTTCGGGCTGCTGGTGACGCCGGACCGCTGGTCGGTGTCAGAGGTGTGGCCGCTCACCACGCACCAGTGTCGACTTGCCAACGTTGGAGCGGCCGACCAGAACGACTTGGTCGCTCCGGTCGGGGCGTGAGACCGCCCATCTCGTCTTGTAGCAAGGTCTAAACACCTGACAAGTTGTGTGAGGCCGTCGGTATACAGTTTATAATTGAATCAGATATAGTAGTATAGAGTCTATTATTTTATTAGTATAATTGGCAAGTAAATTTGGATGAAATATAGAACAGTTGAAGGTCTAAATGAAGATACGCATCGACTCGCCCGAGAACTACAGCAGGATATCGACCTGGTTGTCGGAATCCCCAGAAGCGGTCTCCTCGCTGCGAACCTCATGTGTCTCCACTTGGACGTTCCCATGACGGACGTGCAAAACCTCTGTGAGGGGAAGATCTTTGAGGCGGGGAGCCGGTGTGAGGACGAGCTATTGCTTGACGAAATCGATTCTGTGCTCGTCATCGACGACTCCGTGTTGACCGGCAGTCAGATGACCGAAACCCGAGCCCGACTCAGTGAGCGCGATTTCCCGTTCGACATTCAGTTCGGCGCGATATACATCTCGCCACGGGGACACCAGTATGTGGACTACTGGAGCGAGGTCGTCAGTTCACCTCGCGTCTTCGAGTGGAACATACTCCACCACACGCAACTGAAGAACTTCTGTGTGGATATCGACGGTGTCCTCTGTCGGGACCCGACCTCGGAAGAAAACGACGACGGGGAGAACTACCGCGAATTTCTCACCGAGGTCGAGCCGAACATCGTCCCGGACCAACGCATCGGCTGGCTCGTCACTTCCAGACTAGAAAAGTACCGACCCGAAACGGAAGCGTGGTTAGAGGAACATAGTATCGACTACGAGAGGCTCGTGATGATGGATTTGCCGGATATGGAGACTCGACGGGCCCAAGGAAATCACGCACAGTACAAGGCAGACGTGTACGATTCGGTCGGTGCAGACCTCTTTATCGAGAGCAATCTGAAGCAGGCCACGGAGATTTGCGAAGAGACGAACAAGCCGGTGTTTTGCTACGAAAACAACGAGATGATACAGCCGGGGATGGCCGGGCGGGCGTACAGGAAGAGCGCCGAAACTGCATCCGGAATCAGAGACAACCCTGTTATGTTGCCCGCGAGAGTAGGTCACAAGTTGATTTCACGTTGCTACCACCGAATAGCGAGATAGTTTAACTCACTCCTAGCAACGTGGCTCACTCATTCGTTTAATTATTACTCACAGTGGTACCCAATAACAGACTTTTCTGGTCTAACTGCTCCACCAGAAGGTGCGAGACAACCACGATTACTGACATCCAGCAGTATTTCGGGCTAGCCGGATTCTGGCCTGCGGTCCGGTAGCTCTGATATCTAAGCTCTGAACTCAGAGTTTTTTATCCGTAAGAACAGAATCGCCTCTACAGGTGGATCTGATCTCTTCCCGTGAGATGGCCTCCGAACTCGTTCCAGCGAAGAATGACTCGAGTGGTATCGGGAAACAGCTCCGCTCTGGCCGTTTGGACGTCACGATTCTGATCCCACCCAGATTTCCGAATTTGGTGGTGTCGTTGTAGTAGAGGGTGCCGATTTCGCCGGTCCCGACCGCGTCGGAGCGGACATTTATCGCAAACTTGTTTGAATCGTACACAGTGATTTCCTTTTCAGCCATGAGACACTCGAGTTCTGCTTTACTGCCTTCAGCCGAGATCGCCGCCTCACCAGCACCCGCGGCGTTAGCGTTGATAAGCGAAACGTTGTCCGCATCCAGCTTGGTCGGACGCCTGATTTTGATCCCCTCGTGGGTGCAGTCGCGAAACTGAACGTTGCGCAACCGGAGCAGTTTCGTCTTGCCGTTTCTGCTGAGTTGCGAGTAACAGAAGTGCCGGCCTTTGAACTCGTCCCCCCGATCATCTTTATCCGGATAGTTCTCTTCTATCCACGGTGTGTTCCCCCTCACGAACGTGTTCTTGACGGTGAACGATTTCCCCGCCCCCATCTTGAGAAAGCCAGTGCCATATCCCTTCACGAAACAGTTCTCGACTGTGAGGTCCCCATTTCCGTACCTGTAATCTATCGCATAGCTACCCGACCGCAAGATTCGTGTATTTTTGACGGTCGCATCACCCTCTGAAAACTCCATCGAGTGGCCCGAGTCACCCCTCCGTCTTGATTCCGAGCCGTTTTCTACGAAGGTACAGCTGTCGATGTTCCAGTCGACGATACGGCCACGGATCGGCCCGTCGAACCACTGTTTGAACAGGACATTGTTGCAGTTGAACGTCCCCGAGCGCACGTTGGGGGTCAGAATCACCGCTTTCGACGACCGGTCTGTCTCTCCCCCGTGTAACCCATCGAGATTGGCTGCATTTCCAAAGAACTGAATATCACGGAATTCGACCGTGCCGTGGTCAACCTCGTTCCCGTAGTACATCAGGACGTGTGAGGAGTCGTCCTTGTCCATGTGTTCGGTCAGGGCGACGATCGATTCGGTCGGACTCTGCCCGTACCACGAGATCCCCTTTGGATGAGAGTTACCGAAGTCGATATTCCGGGTGTCGTCATCCTGCCCGACAAAATACGTCCCGGGCGGAATATATACTGCACCCCCGGGGCCTGCTGCAGTAGCGGCATCCTTGATCGCCTGGAGGTTTGCTCGCGCAGTTGCAAGATCGGGATCGTTTGGGTTCGGCTCGGCACCGTACTCAGCGATGTTTTCGGCACCTGGCTGTGCCTGTGTCTGGCCCTGGTTTTCGGGTCCGCTGGTCCCTGGCTTGGAGTCATCCCGATTCGTTACCAGAAACGCTCCGATCCCGGTCGCTGTAATCGCTGATCCGATTCCCACAATCAACTTTCTCCGGGAAATCTTCTCCTCAGTCATAATTTAAATATTCCTCGCTCATCTGTCGCTGCCCGTTGTGCGTGTTATACCCAATGTGGCGCGCGAGGAGTTGCGTATACATTCATATATGTTTATACGCTGATTTGTCTCTTTCCTCCATCGGGCGGTGGTGGCCATTATCGGTAATAGACATTCTCCCCAGGCAATGATAGTTAAACGCCTTCTACCACCTCGGTTGCCCCACGCCACAGTGCCAGCGCAGATTGCTACCAGAATGAACCGGGTCGAAAGGGCGGGTTGTCAGTGCCACGCCTTATTGCGTTTTACTCCAGTTGTTCACGTCCCAGCGAATATTAGTGCCCTGTTCAATCGCCAGTGTGGAGGGCCCGTAATCGATGACTGGTAGAAACTTTATAATTATTATCAGTCTGTTAGCTAAGAATGAATGAGACCAATGGCTAACGGACTAGTAGACCTCCCACCCCGGATTGTTGTTTTCAGAACTGGCACACAGTCGACATCTCGCATACTCGTAACCACAGCACAGGGACTATCGGCTGGAGGCCCTGCCCGCAGCAACCGCACAGTTTCGCGTGGAGGGATCATAGAGTACATGGAGGGGTCGTAGATGGATTCGATTTCGCTGGCGTACGCGTATGGGTGGAAAAATTCTGGTGACCTGGCCATCAATCAGGGGTCGATCAGGTATCTGAACAGCCTCTTCGAATCACTCACACCGGAGGTTGTCTCCATTCATCCGTCTGGCTCGGAGGAGTTCCGGGAAACGAGTGAAATTCTCCCGTGGGATGATCTTCGATACGAGTTACACGGCGGTCCGATGCATTACAATCCGAAATCACAGTCGATGGTTGAACAGTATGTCGCTCTCGCCGGGGATGGGGGACGGTACGCGCTGGATCTGTTCAACGGCCGCCTCCGCGATACGGGATCTGGAACCCGGATGGCCGAGGAGATCCGGAACTCGGAGTTTCTGTTCTACAATGGTGGCAACCTGATCCACCACAAGCGGAATCTCCCCTACCTGCTGGGAGTGCTCTATCCGCTCCAGGTCGCAAAGTGGAACGATATCCCGTACGGACTCCTCCCGCACACGATCTTCGATATCGAAGGGCGATACGAGTCGCTGATAACGTCGATTCTCGATGGCGCCGAGTTCGTCTGGACACGAGACGCCCGAAGCTACGACTATCTCTCTTCACAGTTCTCGCTGTCGACCCCGATTCTGAACGGGTTGGATACCGCCTTCTTCCTGGACGAACCGACGGTGTCGAGTAGCGATCCCGGTGACAGCTCCGACTCGCACACAGTGGCCGTCGTCCCCCGGTTTTCGACACTGGGGGATACGGACGATCTGGGAGCGGACGACGCCCAGGCGCAGTTCGAACAGTTCCTGGCTGAACTGACGGAGGCGGGTCACGATGTTGTTTTGACCGTTCAAACCAAAGTCGAAGAAGAGTGGGTCGAGAACAATCAAACCCTCCTGGACGAGCACGACATCGACGTTTTCACATCTTACGATCCACAGGAGCTGCGAACGCATTACGACAGTGTGGATCTTCTGGTCACGATGCGGTTACACGCTGGTATTTTTGCTCTCTCGGTCGGCACACCGACTATCGGCCTCTACCGCGAGGAGTGGGGACCGAAGACACCGGGCACTTGGGCGAATCTGGGGCTCGACGAGTACGCCCTCTCTCAGGAGGAGATGACCCCCGACCGACTACTGGCGCTGTGTGACCGCGTCTTCGACAATTATGACGAGGTCGAAACGATGATTGTCGACAGGGTCACTCTTCGAAAGCAGTACATGCTCGACGAGACGGCGCGCTTGCTAAAGGAGACGTAGCGGGCCAACAGTGGGCGGGATACCACGGGAAAATATCGGTGATTGTCGTATCTCCTACTCCGGAAATAGCATCTCAGGAGTCTAACTTTTGACGAACCGCACGGTTTTGTGGATCGGTCTTCCACCCAGTGAGGCCCCGAAGAGTTTGAAAAACTGGGGCTCGAATGGATACATCACGACGGCGAGTGTCAGATACCGGCGGGCACGGCCGTAGAAGCCCCTGTGATATGCGGATTTCCCCAGTCGGTAGGCGGCCCACCCGCGCATCTTTCGGTAGCAGTCTAACTCCTTGGCAAGCGGTGTGAACTCTTCGACGAAGAGGTCGTAGCCGGCCTGTTTCTTCTCGATATCGGCAGTCAGTCGGTTGTGTGAGCCCGAATCGTAGATGACGAGGGGTTCCGGAATCCGCCTGAATTCGGCGTGCCGGGAGAGATTGATGTACCACTCCAGATCGGCCCAGCAGGGAAATCGTTCGTCGAGTCTGACCTCGGTTGCAAGATCCGTACGGACCATGAATACTGACAACGATCCAACCACGTTCTCACAGAGCAACGCCTCGGTCAGATTTCCCTCGACGACTGGTGGAATCGAGTCGCTGAACCCGTCTCCCTTGTCGCTCTTCAGCCCTGTATAGACCGCGCCAACGTCTGCTGGCGCGTCGAAAAAGGCCTCTACCTGGCGTTCGATTTTCTCCGGGACCCATCTGTCGTCGTCGTCGAGGAATGCAAGATACTCGCCGGAGGCGGCGTCGATCCCGGTATTCCTAGCTGCATTGGCCCCCTGGTTTTCTTCGTGACGGAGACACTGAACTGCAGACAGCCCACTCAGGTCGATCCCCGAAAGAGTCTCGCTCGCGGGCGTGTCCGAGTGATCGTCGACGACCACGAGTTCGATACTGTCGTAGGTCTGGTCCAGCACACTGTGGACTGCTCGTTCGAGATACGACGGGCGGTTGTACGTCGTGATCACTGCACTGACGAGGGGTGACGCCGATCCGCCCGGTGTCTGTTCAGTGGTCTCAGAATCGGTCTGACGAGTCATCTGTTTGGATGCGGTGTGTCATTGTACCAGATGTCGACGTGGGCGTTGGGTTCGTAGGATTTGCCCACGATATCGACCTTGCCGTCGTCGTTCATATCGACAGCCCTCGCTTCGTGTGTCGGGGTGCCACGGTCGATGATCGTTTCGTCGAATTCCCCGTCACCCTGATTTCGGAAGATGAAATGCCGCGCTTCGTCGTCGCGTTTGCCAAGCCCCATTTCGCCGACGTAGATATCTGGGCGACCGTTGCCGTCGAAATCAGCAGTCTGGAGGGAGTGGGCGTTGAACAGGTCATCCCGGAGTATGTGTGCGTCCCACTCTGGCGGGTCGAACCAGCCGACACGGGCCGGTCCATCGCCGAGTTCCGGTTTATCCCCTTCGGAAAATATAATCTCTAGCTCTCCATCCCCGTCAAGATCGTCGACAGCCAGCCGTGTCCAGTCCCAGCCGGCGGTAATCTGTTCGCGTTGCCAGTTGTTCGAGAGTTGCATCGTTCCGCCGTCTGCTTCGACGCGACTGGTCCCGGACTGGCTGGCAGTTGCCGGCAATTGTCGGTAGATACTCGTTCCGGCAATCAGTTCGTTGCGACCATCGCCGTCGATATCGACGATCTTCAACCCCTCGACGTGCGTGTCTTCGGCGATGATGTGTCGACAGTCCTCCGGCCACGGCGACTGCCGTGGATCGTCAGGGACGTCGTAGTAGAAGATCACCTCGCTTTGCTGTGAGGTCCCGACGAGTTCCATCTCGCCGTCGTTGTCCACGTCGCCGAAGGCTAGATCGTGGTACTTGTTGAACGCGGAATCGACCAGGTGCTTTGTCCACGTCTTGTAGGGGTTCGACGGCTGTTCGAACCAGTAGATGTCGTGTGACCCGATTCCCTGGCCCACGATGAGGTCGAGCCGTCCGTTCCCGGTGACGTCACCCAGCGCGTTGCCGAAGACGTAGAGATCGTGGGAGTCACAGAGAGCGTGTCGCTCCCACCCCGGATTTTCATACCAGAAAATGCTCGTTTCGAGCCGTTTGAACAGCCGCCCGATCAGTGGAAAGCCGCTGGTTCCGAGAATCGGCAGTTTGTTGGCACCCATGCCACCGACGATCAGATCCGGTCGACCGTTCCCCGTGAGGTCTGTCGGCTGGCAGATACCGAGCCGTCCACACGGCGGGGAGTCGTCGATCACCTCGTGTCTAAATTCCATCTCGTCAGATGAGTCGGATCCGACGCTTGTAATTAAAATCCTCCTAACTCGAACGCTGGAACGACGAGTTCAGGACCGTTGTTACTTCATTCCTTTCGCGACTGTCCTGACTATCTCTTCGACGCCCCAGTCGAACTGCCACTCGAGCAGTGCCGAGACGGCGATGTAGACCACGGCCCCGGCCGGAATGAGCACGACCAGTTCCACGATCGGTGGGACGTCGACGAGCGTCCGGGCGTACCAGAGCGTACCGAACATGGTCAGTGCTGCGATGAAGGGGTAGAGATACTCCTTGTATAGCCGTATCGACCTCATTTCGGTAAGTCTGGCCGTGATGTAGATGTCGATCGGCAACATCGGGAAGATGTAGATGCCAGTGACGACGAGTGCCGTCCCGTTGATTCCCCAGCGAGCCGTTGCTGGGAGGATGAAAATCGCCATGAGCGATATACGGATCAAACCGGCGTACACCATGAAATCTGGTCGGTCGAGCGTCTTCCAGACCGAGCCGACGTGGCGCGTGATCCCGTGCATCAACCCGTACATCGCGAGTATCTGCAGTGTCGTGATCATCGGTGTCCACTCGTCGCCGAGTACGACCGGGACGAAACTGGGTGCGACGAGTACAACACCGAATGCCATCGGAAACACGACGAAGGACAACATCCGTGTTGTCTGTACGAGCGCTGACTGTAGTTCTTCCATATTATCCTGTAGCTGGGAGTACGCCGGGAACGTAATCTCCGCAACTACGCCTGAGACCTCTCGTGGCGGCAGGTCGGCCAATCGGTATGCGTACTGATAGAAACCGAGCGCTGTCGCGGAGAGGAACCAGCCCACGAAGGCGTCGTCACCTTCACTGGACAGGAACTGGACGATGTTTGCCCCTGTAATCCACTTCCCGTAGTTGATGAGTTCCTTTGCTGCATCGATCTTCAGGGCTGGCCACGGACGGTAACCGTGGAGGACGTACGAGAGTCCCGTCTGAACTGCGGGTCTGGCGACGGAGGCAGCGACGAGTGCCCAGACAGTCGGAGAGATTAGCGCGTAGCCGACGCCGACGATCAACTGTGTAACTCCCCCGCTGGATTTGTAAATAAACTCCTTGTGGTATTCGAGATCTTTCCGAAAGTAGACGATCCCGGGATTTTGGATCCCTTTGAGAACGGGCCCGAGCGCCAGCACCCTGATAATCGATGTTGCCTCGGGTTCCGAGAAGAACTGCGCGATATACGGTGCCGCGAGAAACAGGATCCCAAATATCAACAACGCGCGCCCGGCCTCCAGCGACCAGGTAGTATCGAGATACTCGTCGACGTTCTTCTCCTTCTGTCGTATCAGTGCGGCGTTCAGCCCGATTTTCGTAAACCGCCGCATCGCACTGACAGTCAGTAGTGCGATCCCGACGAGGCCGAACGCCTCCGGTGGGAGTAGTCTGGCTAGAATAATGAGCATCAAAACTTGTGTAAAGCGCAGTGATATATTCATGACGCTGACCCAGACACCACTTTTCACACTTCGCTGGAGAACCGATCCAGAGGGGGTAAGCCAGTTAAGAAGCCGGCGAAGTAAGTCCTTCATCGATCACTCACCTCATTTATAAACCGCAAAGGATTGGCAAGCGGCATAGATGTCATGTGGATACAAAATTGGATGCGTTACCTTGTTATACTGTTTCTACTGCTACTTTTCGGCTGCAAAGCCGGAGCAGACACAACAAAAAGAACGGTTCGACTGGCCAGTTGCACGGCAAACCTCGCGGTCGCAGTTCGATCGGGTTTGAACTCTGCTAACCCCGCTTTCTTGGCGGTATATGATTTATACTCAAGGCCGGAGCCTGCAAACAATGGATTGTCGTCACTCGATTGAACGAAACAACCTCCAATACAATGGCTGAAAAAGATACGCTAACGGCCGTGCTGTTGTCCGGCAGTGTCTACTCCGGCAATCCGATGATGAACCTGTTGATAGACGGTCTGGAACGCACGGGGGCGGACGTCCAATGCCCGGAAAATAAACTGGTGTTTCCGGCGACGCAAGCAGCCCTGCGGAACCCCGATGCGGATGTACTGCAGATTGACTGGCCCTATCCACACTACCACATCGATGACTCAAAATACGAGACAGTGAACAAAATTGTGACCATCGCACGCGCGTTTACATTCCTCCTGGATTTACTGATCGTTTCACTGCTGTCGATCAGCCTCGTCCGGGCCGTCCACAACAAACGCCACCACGATAAGCTCTATCCACGGCTCGAACGGATCGTCAACGAGTGGAGCTTCTACCTCGCCGATGCGATCACGGTCAAATGCACCTCTGCAGTCGATATCATCGACTCCCACTACACTGCAGCGAATCCGGACAAGATGCACGTGGTCCCCGATGGGAACTACATCGAAGTCTACGACAACGACGTTTCGCAAACGGAGGCCCGTGCGGAACTCTCTATTCCGGACGACGAGTTCGTGTTTCTCTTTTTTGGGCTGATCCGAGAGTACAAAGGCGTCCAGGACCTCCTCCGGACATTTCCTGATTTCGACCGTCCGGATGTCCACCTCTGGATCGTTGGAAATCCCAACACGGATCATCTGGAAACGGAGATCCGGGAACTCGCTGCCCAGGAGAACGTCGAGGCGGTTCTCGAATACGTCCCCGACGAACGCATTCAGTATTACATGAACGCAGCAGATGCACTCGTGCTTCCGTACCGTGAGATCCTGAACTCTGGCTCGGTCTACGCAGGACTCAGCTTCGGTCTTCCAATCGTTGCGCCTGCGATCGGTTGTCTCCCGGAAACGATTCCACAGGAAAACGAGTTCTTGTACAACCCAGATCAGGACGGCGCACTTCTGCAGGAACTTGAGTCCGCGTACGATCATCCGGATCTCGAACGGATCGGTCGCGCGAACTACGAGTGCGCACTCGACCAGAGCTGGGACAGTGTTGCACAGAATCTCACCGAGGTGTACCGGTCGACACTCGACGGACATGACGCGACCGATAGGGTACGTGTGGTGCCCGAGACATAGGAGACGACGAGCTAACTCCTTTCACCCCCAGTCCCCCACTGTATGCCACACCACCAGTGATAGTGTTTGTTGCGGTAATTTTTGTGACCACGTCACAGATATCGGTGTTTCACGCCGTGTGACCGATATCTTGTTGCACTGTAGCGGTAAAGACTCGCAACAAACACTATGAGTATTCTGGGTTCTGGCTGATCTGACGACTCGGTTCTCGGTGCTCCAACCATGGCAGGCAAGTGTATCCGTTCCGTTCAGTGATCGAGCCCAGACGGATGCCAGCCGCCGGTACAGTAGGTTGTTTATACCTTTCATACGGACGGCCACAGTTTCATGAAATGACGTACAACGTTGCGATAATCGGGACAGGACCCGATCCGGAGGAACGGGATAGAGATGGATACGCGATGGCGTACCGTCACGCTCCCGGCTACACCAGACTCGACAACTGCGATCTGATGGCCTGTACAGATATCGTCGAGGAGAACGTCGAGGCGTTTGCCGACCACTTCGGCCTCCGCCACGTCTACACGGACCACCAGAAGATGCTGGAGGAGTGTGATATCGATATCGTCAGCATCTGTGTCCCGCCCCAGGCCCACGCAGAGATCGTCACCGACTGTGCGACGCTCGGCGACCTCGAAGCGATCCACTGTGAGAAGCCGATGGCGACGACGTGGGCCGACTGCAAGGAGATGGTCGACGTCTGTGAGCAACAGGACGTCCAGTTGACCATCGACCACCAGCGACGACTCGCGAAACCGGCTCAAGAGGCAAAGCGTATGATCGACGAGGGAAAAATCGGCGACCTCCGTCGGGTCGAGTGGTCGGAACTGAACCTGTTCGACGCCGGTTCGCATCTGTTCGACCTCTGTGATTTCATGACCGACGGCGCGACCCCGGAGTGGGTGCTGGCTGGGATCGACACCGACCCCGACAACGAGTGGTTCGGTGCGCTGAACGAGGTCCAGGCGATCGCCCAGTGGGGGTACAGAGACGGGACACAGGGGGTTGCCTCCACTGGGGAAGGCGACCGACCGACGTTCGTGGACGCGTATCTGCGACTCGTCGGCGAGGACGGTGAGATCGAGATTCAGCCCGACGCTGGACCGCCGCTCCGTGTCCGCACTGACGGGGACTGGAAGGCAGTCGACACCGACAACGAAACGATCTTTCGACCCCGGCTGGGTCTCACCGAGACAGCGGTGAACAAAGTCACCTCGACGATCCCACTGGTCGGCAAACAGTTCGAGGATCCACCGAACCACTACGAACGCGCCATCGAGCACGTTGTCACCTCACTCGAAGAGGGGACAGAGCCGGTCTTCACTGGCTCGACCGTTCTCCGTGGCACCGAGTTGGTATTCGCCTGCTGGGAGTCTGCCCGGCGTCGCGAGCGTATCGAACTCCCACTGGATGTCGACGGCAACCCGCTTGAAGCCATCATCGAAGAACAGGAGAGCTCGTCAGCGCCCCCGAAGACCGAAACCGCCGAGTCCACCCAGTCGCCAGTCCGCATGCTACTGGAAACGCTCAACCAGAGCAGGCAGTAGTCGCTCAAAACACAGACGGCTGGGGCGGTCAGTTATCCGGAGCTTTCCCTAACTTCCGAGTAGGCTCCACACCATTCATCCGATTCATGAACGATATCCCCGCGCTGAGCTTCGTTTCGGTATCCTGTGGGACCTCGTCCTCGTAGACGAGCCACTCGACCCCGGCCTCGGTTGCAGCCTCGATCGCCCCTTCGAAATCGACTGCGCCCGCCCCGGTCTTGGCGTTTTTGTACGTTACCAACCGCCCGTACGGTTCGGTGTCGCGGAGGTGTACCATCGGGAGTCTGTCCGGGACGAGTGAGATCGCTTCGACGGGATCGAGCTGGCCGGCTGTTACCTCTGCGACGTCGATCTCGAACTGGAGGTTCGTCGCGTCGGTACCGTCGACGAGTGCCTGGAATCCCGTCCGGGCTCCTGTGGCCCCGTCTCTCCGGAGTCGGGTCAGTTCTCGCGAGAGATACGTCGTGATCCCGTCCGGAACCGGTGTCACTCCGATTGCGGTCTCCATCGCGTTTGGAATCAGCGGCCAGAACTCGTGGCGTGATGTGTGATGCACCAGTCGCATATCGTGGGATGCCAGCTTCCGTGCGACATCGACATACTGTTCGATCAGTGCCTCGACGGAGGCTTTGCTCCTGAACGACGCTGTCGACGTGTGGGGATTGACAAGCCGGTTGATGCCGACGGTTTCACACTTCTCTAATAGCTCGTTTTCCCCCCGTATCGCTGCCTCGATCACGGGAAGACTGGCGTGGCAGGCGACTGGTTCGACGTCTGCATCGTCGAGCGCGTCGGCGACGACGGCGGCGTTCGTCTGCCGGAACCGACCGGCGAATTCGACCCCTTCGTACCCGGCCCTGCCGGCCTGCCGGACGAGGTCCGGGACGGACACCGACGACTCGTTCAGACTGTACAACTGTATCGCTGGCCGAGGATGGGAGTTCATACAAACCGATGTGGTATCTTGTTAATTGTTATGGTCTTTGTATGAATGATAGAATACTGATAGTAACTGACTGTTCGTTCAATTTATCGAGCTGTTTGTAGCCCGCCTGTCGAGCCTCTGTTTGATATCGAAGGCGATGTAACCGACGAGTACTGCGAACACGACGACCTCGATCCCGGGTTCCGGGAGCTTCCCGGCAAACCCCGGATTTCTGGCCGGGCTCGGCCCCATGATCGGCCAGAACATGTTGGGATAGTAATAGTAGTCGGTCCCCTGGGTGAAGACCGGGTAGAAATCGCCGGCTATATGTGAGAGATACGCCCAGGCGAACACGACACCGTGTGGCAGTCGTTGCTTCCGGTAGGCGACGAGCAGGATACAGAGGATGATCACGCTCGCAATTACCAGGGAGTGTGCGAGCATCCGTCCGCTCGGAATGATCCCGAACGTCCAGGCGAGTGGCTTGTCGACCAGGTCCGGGAAGAGACTGGCAAACAGCGCGACGAGCAGAACTGACCCACTCGTGAGCCGGTGGTACCGGATCAGGCTGTAACAGACGACTGGGACGAGGGCGACGAAGACGTGATTGGTAATTTCCATTGACTGGGGTGGGGGGACGGTCTGACGACGGTACTGTCGTGGCTCTCTGGGAGAACAACAGGTTTGTAGCATAGATATATCCGGCGACATTATCCGTGTGGGCCGGGTCAGCGTGCCGTCCCGTCTGCAGGTGCCGTTCACTCTCGTCCTCGTCATTGATGAATAATCTATACTTACTGCGATCTGACTGCTGCTATTTTGAAAAACTAGCCGACTGTGCGGTACTATATAATTTATTACCAAAAAATATTCTTATAAAAAATACGTATAGTAATACATTCGTGAATAATTAAGGATAAGTTATATATCTCCATAGGGATATCAACTAGCCGCATGGCACGCAAGCTGGATCGCAGCGGTAACCGAGAGCGACTGCATTCTGACAACGGTGAGCCACCGCCCGAGCGACCTCGGTCGGGACTCACACGCCGATCGTACATCGAACTCGGGGCGACGACGGTCGCCGCGCTTTCTGTCACAGCAGCCGCGAACGGTTCGATCAGACGACACGGTATCGAGTTCGACCGCATCAAGGATGCGGTCGACGACCTCGGCGTCGACCCGACGGGCGGGGCGGCTGTCGACGAACAGATCGCACGGGCCGGCGACGGCACGCTGGTGCAGTTTCCGGATGGGGAGTATCGGCTCGACCCCGGAGCACTTTCGTTCGAGGGCGGGACTCGCGGGTTCGAGGCTGTCGGCGAGCAGGTCTCCTTTCACACGTCGGGAACTGGGCAGGGGTTTCTCATCGACGGGCAGGGGATGGACGCAGCCTACGTCGACGGGATCGATCTCGATCAGCGCCAGTCGGTGACGGGACTCCGGCTCTCCGGGGACCGCGTCGTCGTCCAGAACGTCGACGTGTCCGGTCGTCCCTCCGGGGGTGGCGGACTCCCACTGCTGGCTCACGCCACGCTGTCTACTGGTGGCCGTTCGCGGATCCGGAACCTCACTGCGTCAGCCGGCGGCGGCCACCGACCGCTTGGCCGGCCGGGGATCTTCGTCGAAGACGACCACGTGGGGACGCTCACAGTCCAGAACTGTGACCTGCGGCGGTTTCCCGAGGGCGCGGTCCACGCAGCCCGCCATTCGGGTCGTGTCCACGTTCAGGACTCCTATTTCGAGAACAATGCGCTGTCGATCAGACTCTCCGGGAGCGGGAGCTCGATCGAGAACTGTTCGGTCGTCGTCGAGGAGTTCCCCCGTGTCGACCCCGGTACTGACACCGAGCCATACCGCTTTCACGGTGTCTCCGTGGCAACCGCTGGCAGTGAGGGCTCGACGGCTACCTCCCAACCCGTACGGATCAGCGACAGCCGATTCCGGATCGAACAGGTCCCTGCCTCCGTTCCGGCGATCGTTATCCCGTCGGCCGGCTCGGCGCTGGAGGTTGTCGAGTCCCGTATCGAATACAACAATACGGGCAGGTCGGTCGTTCTCGGGCGTCGTCCAGGTCCCGATCCGGCCGGTGTTCGCCCGCTCCGGATGCAGCAGACGACGATCGCCGGTGACGGTTCGGTCGATTCGGTCGTCGAACTCGCAAACGCCGACGGGAGCGAACTCGAATCCTCGCGCATACTGATCGACCAGGGCGACGGTGATGGGATCCGACTCCGCGACTCGGCGGACTGCCGCGTTGGGTCGACCGATATTACTGTCCCCGGTCGGGCAGCCGTCTTCACCGACGCGACCGTCGAGACTCTGGCTCTCTCCGGCGGTCCCGACAGCAACTCCGCGGCTGGTGATCGCTCACCGGGTACTGACACGCTCGTTATCGACGGCGCGGCGGTGGAGACGACCTACGAGTTCACTGTCGACGGTCGAATCGATCCGGAGGCCGACTCGTGCGGATACCCTGCATCAGGGGCGAATTCGGAGAGTGTCGTCGGCTACGGAACCGATCGATACACTGTCGAGGGCGAGATTACCGATCTCTGTCTCGATGGTGCGGGCACGGTCTACCTGAACGGTCGGCAGGTCGACCCGGCGACGTTCGATTCCGGCTACCCCCACGAACTCGTCTTCGATCCCGGCACTGGGCCGAGGGGGTACGAATTTGCTGTCACAGAGCTGTCCCCCTGGGGGCGGCCAGCAACCGGCAACCAGCTCGCAGTCCCCGGCAGGACGGCTGTCGATAGCTACCGATTCGACGGCACTGTCGACTCTCTCTCGGTGCAGGGAACAGCAACAGTTACGTTCGGTCGGTCTGATCGACACTGACACTGGTGGCCGTCGACTGCTTACCGATCTGTACTGTCCGAGGGCCCACGTGGCCCGTTCGACTGTGTCACACTCAGTACCACGAGCAAAATTGCGAGAACTGTGACAGTCACGTACAGTACCGTTGCGCCGAACTGTGCGAGTGCGAGAATGAAAAGTGCCACGACAGAGACTGCCGTGAGTCCGATGGCTGCCATCCGGCCCGGTCGATCCTGGGCCACGGCGACAATCAGTGAACCGAGGAGTGACAGTCCGTGGACGACAGGGTTCTGGGTACTTGCGTCCTCGACGTCGTAGTCGATCCGTGTCGGCACCTCGACGATTTCGTGTCCATCCCGGGCGGCCTGGAAGATAATATCCAGACTCGCACCCATCCCATTCCCGATATCGGGTGCTGTCGCCATCGACTCGATCGCATCACGATCGTAGGCTCTGAAACCACACTGTGTATCAGAAACCGAGGGATAGGAGTAGCCCAGCCGGAGGCCGACGTTTGTGAGTGTGTTGATTACCCCGAGTCCGAACCGTCTGTATCGGGGGATCTCGCTTTTCGAACCCCCGCTGAACCGACTGCCGGTGACGATCTCGACACCCGTCTCCTGTTGGGTCCTGATGAGATCCGGAATATCCGTCACGTCGTGCTGGCCGTCGGCATCGATGATGACGAGATGGGCCGCGTTACAGTGGCTGGCGTACTCGAATATCGTCCCGAGTGTGGCCCCGTACCCCTGATTTTCATCGTGACTGAGTACCATCGCACCGGCAGTGCGTGCCTGCTGGCGCGTTTCGTCGACACTCCCGTCGTCGACGACGAGCACCTCGTCTGCGTGTGGCATGGCGGCCTCGATCACCTCCCTGATCGTCCCTGCTTCGTTGTACGCAGGGATGCCGACGAGGACAGTGGGGGACTGAGCGGCGTCCGGGTACACACTGGCCGCGTCGTCGACTTCTTGCGGTTCGGTGTCACCAGCCCGTGATTTCACCGCGGCGGACTGCCCGGAATCTATTCTTGAATCTGGCACGACCAAATCAAGGGAGTTACAGAATATTGTTAATCGGAGTGTACTTCTTACAGGGTGCCATGTGTGTCCCCGTAGTCAGTTAATACCGCAAGAAAAAACCGCGTTAGACTCGCTGCAGTGTAAACCCGGCCGACCGCCATTCGTCTGTATCGAGGAGTGCCTTGGTATCGATGACGACGGTGTCCGCCATTCGCTCGCGCAACTCTTCCGGATCGAGCTGTTCGTACTCGTCGTGATCCGTCGCGATCACGATGGCGTCGGCCCCGTCAGTCGCCGATTCGAGGTCGGTCAGATCGAGTGTTGGATCCGTGACGTGTGGGTCCTGGAGCGACACATCCCGACAGACACCGGTCCCGCCGTCTGCCGCGAGCGGGGGCTGTTCCTGGCTGCCGAGCGCCCTGGCGAGTCGCAGCCCCGGACTCATACGTGTATCGGAGACGTTCCCCTTGTACGCGACGCCGAGGACCGCGATCTTCGCCTCTTCGAACTCCGCGAGTTCCGCCTGGAGGAGTTCCACCACGAACTCGGCCATCCCGTCGTTGACGTGCCGGGCTGTCGAGATCAGATCGAGTTCGTCCGAGGCGGCCCCGAGAAACCAGGGATCGATCGGCAGACAGTGGCCGCCGACACCCGGCCCCGGCTGGAGAATATCGACACGTGGGTGTTCGTTTGCCAGTTCGATGGTCTCACGCGAGTCAATCCCGTAGTCGTGAGCGAGCCGTGCGATCTCGTTCGCCAGGGCGATATTCGTGTCACGCGAGGTGTTCTGGATGAGTTTGACGAACTCCGCGACGGTCGGATCACAGGTTTTCCGGATCCGTCCGTTGACAAACGAGTCGTACAGCCGGACCGCAGATTCGGCCGAGACGGCGTTGACACCGCCGACGATCCTGTTGTTCTCCCGCAGTTCCGTGATGATGTTGCCCGGCAACACCGTCTCCGGGGAGTGTGCGAGTGCGAAATCCTCACCCGCCACGAGACCGGACTCCTCCAGCAGCGGCTGGAGTTCCTCGACTGTCGTTCCCGGCGGCACTGTCGATTCCAGGATGACTGTATCGCCTTCCCGGAGCACGGGAGCAACTGCACGGCCGACCTGTTTTATATAGCTGAGATCTGCCGTCTTTTCGGTCTCGTCGAACGGCGTGGGAACGCAGATAATCTGGTACTTTGCGGGAACGACCTCGTCGGAAATTTCGAGTTTGTCGGATTCGAGTGCTTGCGTGAGAAATGCCCGCAGCCCCGGCTCGTCGAACGGTGTCTCGGCATCTCTGAGTTCGGCCCGAACCGTCTCGTTGGCGTCGTATCCGAACACGTCGTGGCCGTAGTTCGCCAGCATCGCCGCGGTCGGCAGCCCCACGTAGCCCAGCCCGTGGACACAGACAGAACTCATGGCTGAAGCACCTCGAGCTGTGGCTGGACTGACTGCAAGATCCGCTCGCCGGCGTCGCCGTCGCCGAAGGGGTTCTCCCAGTCGCTATCTCTCTCGATCATCTGGTCGACGCTCGCGATGATCGTCGCGGGGTCGTGATCGGCGAGTACGTTCGCCCCGACGGATACCGTCTCCGGCCGCTCCGTACTGTCACGCAGTGTCACACAGGGCGTCCCGAGAATACAGGCCTCCTCCTGGACGCCGCCCGAGTCGGTCATAACGAGCGTCGCCGCGTCTTCCAGCCGGATGAAATCGAGATACTCCTGCGGTTCGACGACCCGGATCGGCTCCGGGACGTCGAGCCCGAACTCTTCGAGGCGCTTTTCGGCGCGCGGGTGGATCGGATAGATCACGTCGACACCGTGTTTGTCTGCCGCTCGACTGGCACCGAAAAGCAGTGCTTCGAACAGCTCCGGATCGTCGACGTTCTCCTGGCGGTGCAGCGTCATCAGGAAAAACTCCCGGTCATCGACCCCCAGCTCGTCGAGGACGGTGCTGGTTTCGGCCGCAAGCTCCCGGTTCCGGTAGAGTGCGTCGACGACGGTGTTTCCGGTGACCTCGATCCGGGAGTCGGGAATCCCCTCCGCGAGGAGGTTCTCCCTGCTCTGGCGGGTCGGTGCAAACAGTGTATCTGCGGCGTGGTCGGCGAGCACTCTGTTTATCTCTTCTGGCATCTTGCGGTCGTTGCTCCGGAGTCCCGCCTCGACGTGGCCGAGGTCGACGTCGAGCTTGCTGGCGGCGATCGCGCCGGCGAGGACGCTGTTCGTATCGCCCTGGACGAGCACCGTTTCCGGGGACACCTCCTCTAACACCTCCTCGATACCGATCAGCATCTCGCCGGTTTGCTGGCCGTGGGAGGCCGAGCCAACCTCGAGGTTGTAATCCGGATCCGGAAGCCCCAGCTGGTCGAAAAAGACCGAATCCAGCGAATCCGAGTAGTGCTGGCCTGTATGGATCAGCGTACACGGTATCTTGTTTTCCTCGCACGCACGTATGACCGGAGCGAGCTTGATGATCTCCGGGCGGGTCCCGAGGATGACGGCGATTCCGTCACTCATCGGGTTGCACCTCGCTGTCCATCTGGCCGGGGCAAAACGCAACCGGCGGGCAAATACTCCTGGTATTACAGTCTTCTCGGGGACGGATTACTACATTCATAGTTGATTGTTCCTGCGACCGAACCGCGTCACAGCCACACTCCGGCGTTGTGCTTCTAACTACCCGCAAAATCGGCATTGTTATTCGGAGCTTGACCAGACCGGAACCGACGCGATCAACCGGTAGACAGTGGCTGATTGCAGCTGCCGATCGAGATCGCTCGTACTGCCGGCTGGAAGGAACTGAGGCGTCTCTGTCGAGGGACAGCATCTCGCTGTCTGGAGTTATGCTGGCCGTATCAGTCGAAATCGACGTATCTGTCCTCCCAGCGGCGACGCTCCCGAACCGCCCTGTCTCCTTTTTCGGAGATGCTATAGAAGTTCGTTCGTCTGTCGAGCATCCCCTTTTCGAGATACTCTTTCTCGACGAGTGTATCCAGGTTTGGATACAGCCGTCCGTGGGTTATCTCCTCCAGTTCTCCCTCTAGCTCGTCTTTGATCTCCTGGCCCGATGGCTGGTCGCTCCCCATCGCCACGTACAGAATATCGCGCTGGAAACTCGTCAGATCGAACAGTGGTACGCTCATTGGATGAGTGCTCGCATTGCAGGAACTTTGTTAGTGAATTATGAATATCATAAATCCCTACCTATTTTCATCACTAAAGCGACGAACAAAGTGTTATTGTCACACAGACTGAATGTCGTACATATGGTTCCAGACCCCGACCCATCGAAAGGTGACGAGTACCACCACCCTGACGGGACAGTCGAGATCGTCTTCGAAATCGAGGGCGACCGGCTGTTGACGGTCAGAGAGTACGACCGTTCCGACTTTGCCGAGGCCGTCAGCGAGGCAGTCTATCAAGGGATCAACGAGGACGTCGCAGGATTACCACCCGCAGAGGTGTACAGCCCGAATCAGGGCGAGGGCGACACTGACGATACTGCTCCAGCGCCGGACGGCTCCGAGTGAACGGGGGCTAACACTGTTTCTGTAATCGGGGCGTTCTATCCCCGGTTCCTATTGCCTACGACACTTTTATGTTGTTTGCCAGTTTATATATAAACGGATCCGGGTCGGCAACCCAGCTTGTGTGCCAGCAACTGCGTGCCGTTCTCCTGGATTCGTTTTTCAGTTCCGGAGCCACGGTGTCGCGTGGTAAGAAACACATAACGATACGAGCCACCCCGCCCATACTACCTGATGCGGAACAAACGAATTCTCGTTACCGGAGGTACAGGTTTTATCGGGTCGAACGTCGCCAATCATCTCGCGGAACACAACGACGTGATCGCTGTCGACGACTGTTCGCTGGGCACGCCGGAGAATCTTTCCCCGGACGTCGACTTCCGGAACAGATCGGTCGCCGAAGACGATCTCCCGACAGATGTCGATGTCGTCTTTCATTTCGCTGCCCTCTCCTCGTACGCGATGCACGAGGAGGATCCGACCGAGGGCGTGCGTGTAAACGTCGAAGGCTTCGTCAACACCGTCGAACAGGCCCGGCAGGACGGCTGTGAAACGGTCGTCTACGCATCGACCTCGTCGATCTACGGGAGCCGAACCGAACCCTCGCCAGAGGAGATGGCAGTCACAGCAAACACTGGGTACGAGGCGTCGAAACTCGCCCGGGAACGGTACGCCGAATACTTCGCCAACCACTACGGAATGCAGCTGGCCGGGATGCGCTTTTTCAGTGTCTACCAGGGGTACAAGGGTGCCGAGGCACACAAGGGAACCTACGCCA
Source organism: Halovenus amylolytica (assembly GCA_004015825.1). GTDB lineage: Archaea > Halobacteriota > Halobacteria > Halobacteriales > Haloarculaceae > Halovenus > Halovenus amylolytica. The sequence continues at coordinate 141,874 of SAYS01000008.1, forward strand.
ACGTCATCGCACAGTTCGCCGACGATGTCGCGAACGGTGACCGCCCGGTCCTCTACGGTGACGGAACACAGACACGGGATTTCACACACGTCGACGACGTCGTCCGCGGCGTGACGCTCGCTGCCGAACACGAGCTTCAGGGCATCTACAACCTCGGCACTGGCGAGAGCTACAGCTTCAACGAACTCGTCGAGCTACTGAACGACGAACTCGGGACAGAGATCGAGCCGGAGTACGTCGAAAACCCGATCCCGAACGATGTCTACGTTCACGATACCTGTGCCGACAACAGAAAACTCCGGGAGGCGACCTCGTGGGAACCCGAGATCGATCTCCGCGAGGGGATCCGCCGCGTCTGCAAACAGTATCAAGAGTAGTTCGGTTGTCCGACTCGACGGGTTTTTCCGACCGAGCTATCTTGATACAGCGAGAGAATCTCGCCGTTCACGGCGGGCGTGAATCGCGTAAGATTGGTGCCGCAAACCCCCGGATTTATTCTCGGTGGGTTCGTACAGTACAACAATAACTCGGGAAAAGTGGGTGTGGGTTGGCGTTCACCCGATATCAAAAACGCGAGCCTGCCCGAGTCAGACTCCGCTGCAAGGCGCAGTCAGGCGGATGGCACCGCCCGCACGGGCCAAGCAGATACCCAAGCATCTCACTCCCTCACGGGACTGACGGCTTGCGTGCAAACCGGAGTACCCGCGAGGGGAATGTTGCCACCGTTGGTGTCGGAACGCCCGACCCCGAGCGCGTGGAAACCTCGGCGTTTACGCCGAGGAGGATGTCATTCTCTCTCAGAAACGTGGTTTCGACGCGATTAGCTCCGCATGGAGCCGCCATCGATTGGCAGCGAGACGCCGTTGACGTAGCTTGCCCGCCCGCTTGAGAGAAAGGCGACTACGTCACCGAGTTCCCGGGGTTCGCCGATCCGACCCAGCGGAACGCCTGCCCCTTTGTCCTCGTATCCTGCCTGGTAGTCGTCGTACTCGCCCCGGTCGACGCCATCCTCGATGAGTTCCTCGATCCGTGCTGTCTCGTGTGCCCCCGGCAACACGGCGTTGGTCCGGATCTCCGGCGCGAACTCCCGCGAGACAGTTTTGACGAGACCGATAACTGCTCGTCGGACGGCGTTCGAGAGCAACAGGTCGTCGATCACCTCGCGGACGCTGCGGGAGGTGATCGCCACGATGGTTCCCGCGTCGGACTGTTCGAGATGTGGCCGTGTCTCCCGAAGTGTCCACACTGCGCTCATCACGAGCAGATCGTAGGCCTGGTACCAGTCGCGGTCCGCCATATCCTCGAAGGTGCCACTCGGCGGCCCGCCCGCGCTGGTGACGACGTGATCGAGACCGCCGAACTCGTCGACAGTCTCCTCGACGAACGCGCTGATGTGATCCGGATCGGTGATATCCGCCTGGACGGCAACGACGCCGCCGTCGCCTGCCGCCTGGAGCTGTTCGCGTGCCGCTTCGATGTTCGATTCTGTCCGGCCACAGATCGCGACGTTCGCGCCCTCGCGGGCGAAGCTGGTCGCACTCGCGAGTCCGAGGCCGCTGCTCGCTGCTGTACAGAGGGCCGTGTTGCCGTCGAGTTCGAGATCCATACGGATGCTTGGGCCGACTGACCCATAGAAGTAGGTGCTGTCCGTCAGAGCTGTTCACAGCCGTCGAGCGAGAGCAGTCGCTCGGTACCAGCGCTGTCGAATCGGAGCGGTCGCCGCCACCACGGACCGCGGCCGGAGTCCCCGGAGAGATCGGTCACGACAGGATTTGCGTCGGTACCACCCTCGGGTGTACTGAGGGGCCGAGCGCGGTCGTAGAGCCGCGAGTCGTCGGGATCGCCGGCCAGCAATACCCGTGCATCCATCGGATCACGTTTACAGTGGGCGTTGTTCGCGAACCGGTCGTCGGAGGGTACTGTCCCGGCCTCCGGGACGACAGGATCGGTGGCGAGACGGAAGTGGCCGACGAGGAAGGCACCCCACTCGGGCGGGAGCCAGTCGGCGGGTTCGGTGACTGTCAGCGTCGCGTAGAAGAAGACGTACTCGCCGGCCGAGAGATCGGAGAGTGGGCCAGCCTTGACGCCGTGTTCGTCGCCGTAGCTGTACCGTTCACAGTGGGGATACTCCGGGAATTCGGGGTCGAGATGGACCGGTGTCTCTGCGATATCGTCGGGGATCGAAGTCTTTAGATGCGCCGCGAGGTCGCCGTAGGTGGGGACAGTCTCGGCTGTCGGTCTGGATTCTGGAATGGGGATGTACTCGAAGCGGCCGTCGGCGTCGACCGGGCCGCGAAAACCGGGTTCGTTCGTGTTCGCACCGATGTTGATCGCGATGGCCTGCATCGCTACAGCCGGTTCCCGCAGGACTTGCAGAACGTGAAGGCCGGATCGAGTCGGTTCGGTGTCCCACACTCCTCACACACAATCATATCCTCGTCGCTCGTCTGCGGGCGCTCGACTGACGTACTCGTGCCCTCGAACTGCGGGGTCGTACTCTCCGTCGAGGGGTCGCTGGTTGTCGATTCGCCGATGAAATAGCGGTAGAGAAGCAACTGCAGCAGGGCAAAGCCGACGAGATACACACCGAGCCAGGCCCAGAGTTCCATACGTGTATGTTGGGGATCATCATACTTGGACCTTCGGCTAGATGTGTTGGCTGTTGGTGGTGGTGTTGCGTTCAGAGAGAATGCTCTATTCTTTGGTGGGTCGGCTGTCTACAGTCCAGTTCAAAGATACGTCTCCGAGCCAAGGTCCCCGCGAACAGAGATCTCTGACTACTCCGGCGGAGACAGATCACGCTGGAACTCGTCGAACGTCTCGGCGTCGTCGGGGATCTCGTACTCGATTTGCCGTTCGTCCCGTCGGTCGACACCCGCCTCGTCGATCGGCTCGGCCACGGACTCCCATCCCGGCTTGACTGAAACCGATTTCGCGGGTGACCCGGCAGCGACGTGGTGGGCCGGAATATCCGTCTGGGCGACGGATTTCGCCGCCAGGATCGCGTTCTCGCCGACACGTACCCCGGCCCGGACCATCGAGTCGTAGGTCAGCCGAACGTCGTCCTCGATGATCGTGTGGTAGTTTTCGACCTCCGTCTGGTCGACCACGTCGTGGTCGTGGCTGTAGACGTGGGTATCGTCCGAGATAGATACCCTGTCGCCGATCGTCAGTTTCCCGCGGTCGTCGAGGTGGACGTTGTCGTGGACGACGACGTTGTCACCGAGCCTGATGTTGTGGCCGTAGGTCATCGAGATCCCCTTGAAAAATCGGCAGTTCTCGCCACATTCCTCGAAGAGATGATCGGCGAGCATCCGCCGGAAATGGAGCGCGAACTCGACGTTGTCCGCCATCGGGGTGGCGTCGAACTGGCGCCAGAGCCACTGGATGTGTTTCGACCGCTGGAAGTCGTCGCTCTGAGTCTCGACCTCGGCGTAATACTCGCTTTCGATCGTCGTGTTGCAGGGATCGTACCCCTGCAGGCGGACCTGCTGTGCCGGGGAGATCTCCTCGCCGGCCTGCCAGCGCTCGTAGGCCTCCCGGTCGCCGTGGAGATCTACGAGCACGTCCTCGACGACCGCACAGGTGTCCTCCTCGCTCGCGAGTCGTTCGTCGACCGATTCGATGAACTCCCGCATCCCGTCGGCCGCTGCCGAAGGCAACGACACCTGGCGTTTGGTCATATCTGTGTACTTATTCGGGATCGATAAGCCGTTTTGGTTACGCCGATGTTACTGCTCTTCCGGTTCCGAGACAGCTTCAGGCTGGCTGTTCGTGCGCCGCGTGTCAGCAACGACTGCCAGGGCGAACCCAACGGCGAACGCGAGCAGTGTCGGCCCTGCGATCCAGAGGAGATCCGGGTGTTCCATTCCAACGTGTGCGACTGTGTCGAACATGTCCACCACGTTCGCTCGCTGGGATATGAATACAACGTTTCCTGGCAGCTATCCGTGTCGGCCAAATCGATACACAGCGCTGTCGCTCACTGGTGAAAATAAAACGGAAAATGTGACGAAATCAGGTAACCGAGTTAGAGGCGGGTAAGGTTCGTCGCCCGCGGCCCTTTCGGTGCGTCCTCGATTTCGAATTCTACGTCCTGTCCCTCTTCGAGATCCGGGCCGCCGACGTCTTCCATGTGGAAGAACACGTCTTCGTCCGCATCGTCAGTCTCGATGAAACCGTAACCGCCTGTGTCGTTGAAGAAATCAACCGTTCCTTCTGCCATTGCGACTGAAGGGAGGAGGAGCCTACGTATAATCCTTGCGAAGAGAAGCGCTGTCGTTTGTTGACGATTGTAGAGTATAGTGATATAGATTACAATGTTTGCCCACATATTATACCTAAAGGACCATAATTGGGTGCTACTATACGGGTGGAACTGTACTACATCAGTAATGTCGAACAGTTCTGTAACGCACGTGAAGAAAGCATGCGCCTACATTACGAGAAACGAATCGGAGTTACTGGTGTTCGAAGGGCCGGGTCACGACGGGCTCCAGATTCCGAAAGGGACAGTCGAGCCGGGTGAAACCCCACGCGAGGCCGTCTGTCGGGAAGTCGTCGAGGAAAGCGGCCTCGCGACGTTCAGCCGACCGCGTCATCTCGTCACGGATGTCTGGACCCGCCGCGAGTCGCCGCCGAAACGCTACGTCCGGAGTTTCTATCACGCCCCGGTCCACGAGACGCGGGATTCGTGGACCCATACTGTCACGGGCACGGGTGAGGAACGCGGCGCGGAGTTCGACTTTTTCTGGATCGATCTTCCGACGGAGGGCTCGTTTGCGCTGGATCTGGACGACTATCTCCACGCGATACGGGAGGTGACCGAGCGGCGGTCTGCAGTCGGTATCGGTGCCGACTGAGTAGATCGCAGTGGTGTGATTTACCGTTCAGCCACCTTCCGACAGTAATCCATCGCAGCGAGCGCCCCAGTCTCACCGGTCCCTTCGAGGTCGACATCCCGCTGTGTTGCGACCCAAGTGCCATCATCTCGCTGAGTGAGTTCGAGCAATGTCCGGCCTCGCTCGGTGGTATGCTCTTCGACGATCTCTCGTCTGGCTTCTGTCGACATACGCACAGCAAGGGCTGGAAGGAGTATGAATCTAGGAAGGCAGCTTCCGGGTTTCCGGGTACTGTGGATTTGATAGAGCAGACATCAAGCATACGCCGAGCGATAGCGAGGCGTTTCACCGGGCGCGATTGTGAACTACGCCCGAGAACCTGCGCTTCGCGCAGAACCTCGGTCTACTTCAAATCCCGCCGTGGCGTTTTCACTGCTCACGTTCGTTCGCAGGAAAACGGGCCGGGCGCGATTTGAACACGCGACCGACGGATTAAGAGTCCGTCGCTCTGCCAGACTGAGCTACCGGCCCAACCAGTTTCTCCTTACCAGAGACTGCTAAAATAGGTTTCCTTTCGGACAAGCAGTGAGATCCCTTGTCCTACTGCAACAGATCGAGCGGATCTCGCTGCAAGAAGTAGCCAGTTGTGCCGGCAACCACCGCAGTACCGACGACCGTCCCGACGAGTGTGGGAATCTCTTTTCCGAACCCAACGTTACTGAGCGACGGTGCGAACATCGTGACGAAAAACGCCAGGATGAGACCGATCGAAAGGGTACCGGCAGCCGAGGCAATGGCCCCCGCCTTCGGAGCAGCTCTCGTTCCAGTTCTGTAATAGTGGTACGCAAGAAGCGCCCCGAAAATCGGAGCCAACGTCGTGAACGTCTGAAGCGACGTGGCAGATGCGATAAACATCCCGTTATTGGTGAGACTCGTCAGAGTGAAACTCACAACTGAATCGTCGTTTGCGACGACGTGTTTGAACGATTCGGTCAAAAACAGCCCAATTCCAAAGATCGCATAGACGACCACCCCGAGTTTGGCGAACTCGATTTCTGTCGAGTACTTCTCGGTCAGCTCCTGGCCGCCCTGCGGTTGCCCCATCTGTGGCTGACCGCCCTGTGACTGCTCACCCGCTGGTTGGCCGCCCTGTGGCTGCCCACCCTGAGGCTGACCGCCCTGTGGCTGCCCTCCCTGCGGGTGGCCACCATCCGGTTGCCCACCCTGTCTGCCTTGCGTGTTGTCAGTCGCCGAATTGTCTGTCATCAACCCGTACGTATCAGACACTACAGTAAAATATTGTTATTTTATCTGCTTAGAGAGTATTAATAATAGAATAGTTTTAGTTACATACATCTCCCGGAGGACAGGGCCAGGACAGGAACCCGGCTATTATATGCCGTCCCGACACAAAGCCGTCTATACTGATGAGCACGGGAATCACGATGACGTCCATGTCCACGTATGCGATTCTAGGCTGTGGGAGCGTCGGCCACGCCGTCGCGAAGGATCTCGTCGACGAAGACAAGGATGTTCTCATCATCGATCGGGACGAAGGGCGCGTCGAGGCGTTACGCGACCAGGATCTGGACGCACGGCAGTCCGATATCCGGGATTACGAGGTCGCGGAGGCTGTAGCAGACCGTGACGTGATCTTGATTCTCTCCTCGGATGTCGAGGCGAACACGGCCGCGGTCGAGAATATCCGCGACTACGGCGACGACCAGTTCATCATCGCACGTGCGTCGGACCCTGTATCGAGTGATGCGCTCTCAGAGGCCGGTGCAGATGTCGTCATCAATCCCTCGGCTGTCATCGCAGATTCAGCACTGCGAGCGCTGGAGACGGGCGAACTCGAATACAAGACACAGAAACTCTCGGAGGTAATCGAGGGCACAGAGAAAGGACTCGCGATACGGATCCACCGGAGCCCCGATCCGGACTCGATCGCGAGCGCGACAGCACTCAAGGCGATCGCCGAGAGCCGCGGAATCGATGCGGATATCATCTACGAGGGGGAGATCGGTCGCCAGGAGAACCGTGCGTTCGTCAATCTGCTCGGGATCGAACTCGTTTCCGCGGGGGAGGTGGATATGGCCGACTACGACACTATTGCGGTCGTCGACCACGCCAAAGGGGGCGAACCAACTGACGACGAAAATGTCGATATCATTGTCGACCACTACGAGCAGGACCACAACCACGACGTCGCATTCAGCGATATTCGACCGAACGTCTCCTCGACGTCGACGATCATGACGAAATACATCCAGGAGCTCGACCTGACGATCGAACAGGAGGTCGCGACGGCGCTTCTGTACGGTATCCGGGCCGAGACACTGGATTTCAAGCGGGATACGACGCCGGCGGATCTCACTGCAGCAGCCTACCTCTATCCCTTCGCGGATCACGACACCCTCGAACAGGTCGAGTCGCCGTCGATGTCCGCCGAGACACTGGACGTTCTCGCCGAAGCGATCCGCAATCGGGAGGTCGAGGGTTCACACCTCGTCTCGAACGCGGGCTTTGTCTACGACCGGGATGCGCTCTCGCAAGCGGCACAGCACCTCCTCAACCTGGAGGGGATCACGACCACGGCCGTCTTCGCAATCGCAGACGACGTGATCTATCTGGCCGCTCGCTCGAAGGATATCCGGATGGATATCGGCCGGATTCTCGAAGACGCTTTCGAGGAAATCGGCGAGAGCAAGGGCCACTCGACGGAGGCCAGCGTCGAGATCCCGCTGGGTATCTTTACGGGGATCGAAGTGAGCGAGGACAACAGGGAGACGTTGCTCGAACTGACAGAAGAGGCAGTCAAAAAGAAACTGTTCGAGTCGATGGGTGTCGAGAGTTCCGACAGTTCGAACGGCTCCTAGGCGGGCGCCTCTTCGTCGTCTGTGTCTTTCGAGCGCTGGATGCGTTCGGCGATATCGTTGACGATGACGACGTCACCGACAGACTGGACCCAGCGGTACGGGACGATGACGCCCCGGGCAGTCGTCGCCTCCTCGGCGAACAGCTCTCGGTTGAGTTCGTGCAGTGCCAGGCCGGTGAGATGCTCGGATTCCAGATCGAGGCGCAGATCTTCGATCTCACCGAGGAAGACACCGGTTTTCGTGTACACTTCGCGTCCGACGAGGGTCGTAATCTCTTGGGGCTGAGCGTCGCGGTCCATACGCGTTTCTGGTGGGGTGGTGACTTAAATTCTTGGCGACAGGTCGACCAAGATGGTTGGGTGGCACAGAGCTGTTGGTACAAACAGCAAACAAAACCCTACGGACAACAAACGAAAGAACACTGTTTTGACAGCAAGAAAGCTCCCTTTCAGTCCCGCCCATATCTGCTGGCCAGTCAACCTACGAGGGTGGGGCTTTCTTGCTGGTTGTAGCTGCAATAGAGCACCCACATCAGAAAACAGCCACTCCCAACAGCTATTCCGCCCCAGAAGTATGTCGAGACATGACATCGACGATCGTACATATCGCATTCGCGTTGCTCATCGCGGCTGCGTTGCTCGGTGCCGCCTTCGACTGGCGATCGGTCCTGATCGTCGTCATCGTCACCGCCCTCCCCGATCTCGACTCGTTTATCGCGCTGTACACGGTCGCAGGCCACCGGACAGTACTACACAACGTCTGGCTCGGAATCGTCCCCGCGATCGCCCTGTGGGCTGATCTCACTATTCGGGAGCAATCGATCGTCAGACGGCGGTGGGGACCGTGGGGAATCAGAGTCGCCTGGGTCAGTATCGGCTGCTATCTGTTCGCACACGTCGGACTCGATCTCGTCGACGGCGTCGCCAACCTCTTCTGGCCGGTCCACGACCAGTTCTACCGGCTCACCGGCTCGATCGAACTCTCCAGTCAGCGCGGGATCGTCCAGACCTTCGTCGACGGAGACGGATTCTTGCTGTTCGAGCCCGAGGGAACCACCAGAGAGCTCGATATCACGACCGGTGTCGATCCTGCTCCGACCGACGATGGCTCCACGCCCGATCGAACGTTCCCCGTCATCGGTGCCGGCTGGGAGCTAGTCGTTGTGGTAACTGGTGTACTCGTGACTGCCGCGCGGTTTCAACTATCGGAGGAAAAAGAAAAGTTCTAGACGCCTTCGAGCGTCTCGCGGTAGTCGCTCAGCTCGTCGCGTGCCTCCTCGATCGTCGCTGCGGTGTCGTCGTCGACGTCGGGCTGGATCTCGTCGAGTGCGGCCTGGAACCGGGCGAGACGGCCGTGGTCGGGACCGTGAGCCCCGTCGGAGAGAGTCTCGAGTTGGTCTGCGAGATCGGCGAGCCGGTCGCTACTCCCCCCGTGGTCTGTCTGGCTGGCAGCCGATGCGAGCAGTTCGCCTGCGCGTTTGAGTTGCGCACGTGTCATAGCTGTATCTCTAATGTGAACTGGAAAATACGTTGTGGTGAACCGAGCACCCACTCCACACGGCACCCGCAACCGAGCCGTAATTATCACTGGTGAAAAAGGATAGCAAACATCTATACCGTGACACAGTCATGATCAACTATGCGTGTTTCGAGTGGCGTCCCTGGATTCGACGACCTCGTCGAAGGGGGATTACTGAAAAACCGGCTGTACGTGGTCAGTGGACCGCCAGGAAGCGGGAAGACAACCTTCTGCTCACAGTTTATCACCCAGGGTGCGAAGGAGGGTGAAAACTGTGTCTATCTCACGATGCACGAGACCAAAGAGGAACTGATGCAGGATATGTCCGGCTTCGATTTCGGCTTCGACCGCGCCATCAAATCCGACAAGATCCAGTTTCTGAATCTCGTCACCGAGTCGGGAAAACGGGCGATCACCCAGTTCGGGACCGAGGGTGGACTCACCAACCGTCTCGTCGCCTTCCTCGAATCCAACGAGGTCGACCGTGCGGTGATCGACTCGACGATGTTGCTGCAACATTTCTTCAAGCAGGACGTCTCCGACGAGATCACTGGCTTTCTCTCCGCACTCAAACAGACCGACGCGACGATCCTGCTCATCTCGGAGATGACCGATCCGACCTCCTACTCCGACGAACACTACCTCGCACACGGCGTCATCTTCTTCCACAACTTCCTGGATTCGAGCGGCATGACACGCGGTGTGCAGGTGATCAAGATGCGCGGGACCGCGATCGACAGCGACATCCGGGAGCTATCATTCTCGGATCAGGGACTCCGGGTCCACACGAAAAAGAAAGTTCAGGCATAACATGCACCCCCTTGCCCCGGCACCCAGCGTGACAGAGTCATGAGCAGATACGAGCGCGTCTACGGCACCGACTGGGAGGAACTCGACGAGGACGAGGCGATCGACCGCGCGTACGCACTCGGTGTCGCCGCCTCGCTGGGCGAGTACCACCGCGAGGAACTCGAAGCGATCCGCGACGAGATGACGACGGCCTACAACAGGAGTGTCGTCGATCTGGCCTTCGACGAAGGCAAAAACGAGGGTCGCGAGGTCGAATCCGAGGAATCGGAGACGGTCTGGAACGAACTCGTGATCGGCGAGGAGGTGACGATCGATCCGGACGAACTGCCGACGGGCGGCCGGAACGGGCTTCCGGAGGCCGTCGACAGGATGGACGCCCTCGACCTGCCCGACCGGGACAGTACCGACGCACTTGACCTTCCGGAGTTCCTCGACAGAGAGTAGAATGGTCGTCGCGGATCTACACGTTCACACCACGAACTCCGATGGGACACTGACGATCGAGACACTGGCGAGCGCTGCCCACGCCGCGGATCTCGACGCGGTCGCGGTCACCGATCACGACAGACCTCACCCCGAGATCGAGGAGGGGATCTCCGAACTCGACGGGGTCACACTCGTTCACGGGATCGAACTACGCGTCGAGACGCCCGAGCAGCGTCTCGATCTGCTCGGATACGGACTCGCCCGAACGACAGAGCTAACAGCACTCACCGACAGACTGCAACGAAACCGGATCGAGCGTGCCCGTGAGATCGTCGACTGCGTCGAAGATCGACTCGGGATTCCCCTCGATATTGCCTACGACCGAGGGGTGGGCAGACCACACGTTGCGCGTGCAATCGCGGCGAGTTCGGCTCCCTACGACTATAGCGATGCGTTCGCCGAGCTGATCGGCGACGACTGCGCGTGTTACGTCTCCCGCGAGATCCCGGATTTCGAGACTGGCCGGGCGGTTCTGGCAGATGCCTGTGACGTTGTCGGGCTGGCACACCCATTCCGGTACGACGATCCTGCGAGAGCACTCGAATACACGGAGCATCTCGATGCAGTCGAAATCCCCTACCCCTACGACCGCGCGGTCGATACCACAGCCGCAGAGGAGGCCGCAAGCGAGTTCGATCTGCTCGTGACCGGCGGCAGTGACGCACACGACGATCAGCTCGGAAACGCAGGGCTCGACGGCGGCCAGTACGAGCAGTTCCTGTCAGCGCTAAAGTAACTCCTCGACTGGTCTGGTCGGACAGTATTGGGTTTCGAAACTGGCCGGCTCCGGAGGGTTCAACTATCCAGCGGTAGTACGTGGTGTATGGAGTGTCACTACTGCGACAGCGGGGCAGACGTCGTCGTCGAAAAAGACGGCGTCCGTGTGGGTGTTTGCGAGGCGCATTTCCGCGAGCAGATGGAAGAGCTGTCCGAATCCGAGTTCGTCGAGGATATTCAAGACCAGCTCGACGTAGACCGGGCAGAGTGATCACGCCCGTTACCAACCGCACAGAGTATCTTCGATGACTGATCAGCCAGGGACGGCATCGGGCCAGGGGTACGTGGTCCCGATTACCGGTCTTCTCGCGTTTTTGTTCGCACTGCTCGCCGGAATCAGTGCCTATCCGGCGGTCTCGTCGGGGTCGGTCGGACTCGCGGCGGTGCCCGTCATTTTTGCTGTGGCGAGTGTCATTTCGCTCAGACTCCGCCAGCGGTACGCCCAGAAAGAGTAGGGCCGGTATCGCAGTTGGTTACTCTGGTTGTGCCTCCAGCAGTTCGAGCGACCAGAAAAAGCCGAAGTAAGCGGGAATGCCGGCCAGCATGAACATGTAGAACACCCAGGTCGGTGCCTCGACGAAGACGAAATCGAACAGGAAGGCGACGATCCCGACCCAGACGACCGCAAACATCAGATCGTACAGCATTCCCGACTTGTGTTCGCGGACGTGCTCTCTGAGTCGGTCGTCGAGACTCATCGTCCCTCCAGTGCGATCCGTGTGTATCGATGGTTCATAAGGGATGTAATGTGAGATCCGGCGTCGGCGTTACTCCTCGTCTTCACCCTGATAGTCCACGACGAGGACGGGGACGTGCGTCGACCGGAGCGTCCGCTCGGTGACACTGCCAAGCAGTGCCCGGCGGACCCCGGACCGGCCGTGACTCCCCATCACGATGAGGTCGATATCGTGGTCCTCGGCGTAGTCGGCGATCATCTTGTGGGGCTGTCCGCCGGCGTGGTGTTCGACGACGTCGAGCCCGTGTTTCTCGCCGAGTGCGACGACGTGAGCCGTCGCCGCCTCTGCTTTCTCCCGCAGTTCGGTCATCCCACTGAACTTTCCTTGCCGGATCCGATCCACCTGCTCGGCACCGAGACTGTACGCGACTGCATCTGTGTCGACGATGTACAGCGTGTGAACCTCGGCGCCGTATTTCATCGCCATATCGATCGCGTGATCGACCGCTGCTTCGGCGACGTCGCTGCCGTCTGTCGGAACGAGTATGCGTTCGTACATTGTTATGTTTCCTCCGGTGGGTGGTCCGGACCATCGGCAGTGGAGCCAGCGTCGGCCGACTCGGTGTCGACAGGCTGTCCGCCATCGGTCGCCGGTTCGCCACCGTCGGTGGCCGTCTCCCCCCCGTCAGCCGCAGTTTCTCTGGCGCTTATTTTCCGTTCGACGACTTCCGCAGCAGTCACGTCTTTGCCCATGGGATCGGGACTGTGACACTGTCGGACCATCATCTTCGTCTTCTCGGGCGGTTCGTCTGTGACGATCGAGACGAAGATCGTGACGGCGAAGACGATCGGGACGATGATCAGTGCCGAGCCGATCGCCGGCATCCAGGTTTCGAGCACCGCGATGCCGATCCCGTCACCGCCACCGACGAGTCCGAAGTTCCCCTCGTTTATCATCGGGACGAACCACAGCACGAGGCCGGTTATCATCCCGGCGAGCGCACCCTGGCGGTTCGTGTTCTCCCACCAGAGTCCGAGGAAGAACATCGGGAACAGCACCGACGCGGCCAGTGCAAAGGCGTAGGAGACCAGCGCCGCGATGGGTTGCTGTGGATCGAGTGCGGCGAGTGTCGTGATCGCACCGAGTGCGATGATACTCAGCCGGCCGACGATCACCTGCTCGCGCTGGGTGGCGTCGGGCTTGATGATGTTCGCGTAGATGTCGTGTGAGATCGCCGACGAGCCGGCGATGAAGAGACCGGCAGTGGTCGCGACTGCGGCGGCGATCCCGCCTGCCGCGACGAAGCCGACGAGCCACGACGGAAGCTCGGCCAGTTGTGCCGCTAACACGACGATCACGTCACCCGCGGCGCTCGTCATCCCGGGATCACCGTAGGTGGCCGTGACGTTTTCGGTGTACAGCGCGGTCCCGAAGGCAGCGAAGGCGGGGGCGCTCAGGTAGAGCAGGCAGATAAAGAAGAGCCCCCAGGTACACGACCAGCGGGCCACCCGCTCGTTTTCGACCGTGTAAAATCGGACGAGCACGTGTGGCAGTCCACAGGTCCCGAACACGAGCGAGAAGCAGGTCGCGACCCACAGGTAGTAGCTCCCGCCCGCGAAGGGTGCGGAGAACTCGCTGCCGAGATCACTTATTAACTGCCCGTATTCGAGCTGTGGCAGCACTGTCGAGAAGCCTGCCGACCAGCCGGTCGCCAGCAGCCCGATCAAGAAGGCAGCGATCAGGATGACGTACTGCACGGCCATGTTCTTCGTCGCCCCGAGCATCCCCGACAGCGCCAGATAGCCGACTGTGACCACCATGAAGAGGATCATCATCGACTGGTAGGCGCTCAACCCGGGCACGCCGAGGTCACCGAGTATGTACATCCCCACGAGTCCCATACCGCGTGCCTGCCCGATGGCGTAGACGAAGCCGATCAGGAAGGTCGTGACCGCGGCGATCGCACGCGCCGTGTCGGAGTTGAAGCGGTCACCGACGAAGTCGGGCGCGGTGTACTTCCCGAAACGGCGCATCTGGGCGGCCATGAAGATCAGCAGGATGAAATAGCCCGTCGTCCAGCCGACGACGAAGGCGAGCCCGTAGACGCCGGAGATCGCGATCAGGGCTGCCATCCCGAGATACGACGCTGCGGACATCCAGTTCGCCCCGATCGCCATCCCGTTTTCGACGTTGCCGATCGACCGGCCGGCGACCCACATGTCGTCGGTGTCGGCGACCTTGAACGCGAACCCGATCGCCAGAAACAGCGTCATCATCGAGACGACGATGATCGCCGGCAGGAGCTTGAACGAGATATCCAGCCCCTCCGGTAGCAGCTCCTCGCTCTGTAACAACAGGTCAGCGCCGCCGACTGCGGTATCGAGGGGGATCATTCACTGACACCTCCGTCTTCACCGGGAGTTCCATCGTCACGGACACCGCCATCCGTCGCAGCGACATCTTCGTCGCGCTGTTCGGTCTCCGGCATTTCGCCCCCGACCGGCTGTTCGATGCCGTACTTTTCGTCGATCTGGTCGCGCTTGCGGGCGTACCACACGGAGAGTAACAACGCCGCACCCGGGCCCCCGATCGCGATCAGGAAATAGTGCAGCGGAAAGCCGAGTATCGGCATCGTCGAGGTCATCACGTCCGGCGCGATCCGGGTCAGCGTGATGGGCCCGAACGTCGTAAAGACCCAGATAATCGCCCCGGTCCAGATCACCTTCAGGTGATCGCGCATAAACGGCGTCGCTGGTTTCAGGAGGTTGATCTCGGTCTCGAGATAATCCATCTGTCGCTCGCGCTCGACGTCAGTTACCCCCCCATCAGGCACTGTTTCTGTACTACTGTCACCGTCGTCCGAATTTGTGTTGCTCATAGTGCAGATCCCCCCAGGACCGTTAGCCCTGGTTTACTTTCTTCTGGATGTCGTGGACGACATCCGGATTCCGTAGCGTGCTCGTGTTCCCCAGTTCCTCCCCGTTTGCGATGTCTTCGAGCAGGCGACGCATGATCTTCCCAGAGCGGGTCTTCGGCAGTTCGGGCGTGAAGATCACGGACTCCGGCCGTGCGATCGGCCCGATCGCGTCTTCCACTGCTGCGATGATCTCGTCGTGGAAGGCCTCGGATTCCTCCTGACCGTCTTCCGTGATGACGTAGGCGTAGACTGCCTCACCCTTCATCTCGTGGTCCCCACCGACGACGGCAGCTTCTGCAACGCCTTCGACGCCGACGATCGCCGACTCGATCTCCATCGTCCCCAGACGATGGCCCGAGACGTTGAGCACGTCGTCGACACGGCCGAGCACGGTGATGTAGCCGTCGTCGTCGATCTTCGCGCCGTCTTCCGGGAAGTAGACCCACTGGTCGCGTTCCGGGATCGAGTACTCGTCCCAGTACTCGTCGATGAAGCGCTCGTCGTTTTTGTACAGTGTCCGCAGCATACCGGGCCACGGCTTGTTGACGATGAGATAGCCGGCGCGGCCGGCCTCGACCGGATCACCGTTCGTGTCGACGATATCGGCACTGATCCCCGGCAGTGGCGGCCCGGCAGAGCCGGGTTTCATATTCCCGATCGCGGGGATCGTCGTCACCATCATCCCGCCGGTCTCGGTCTGCCACCAGGTGTCGACGACGGGACACTCCTCGTTGCCGATGTGTTTGTAGTACCACTTCCAGGCCCGCGGGTTGATGGGTTCGCCGACGGTCCCCAGCAGACGCAGGCTGGAGAGGTCGTGTTGTGCGGGGTACTCCGAGCCCCACTTCATGAACGCGCGGATCGCCGTCGGGGCCGTGTACAGCTGGGTGACGTCGTACTCGTCGACGATCTCCCACATCCGATCCTTGTCCGGATAGTCCGGCGTCCCCTCGTACATCACCGAGGTGGTGCCGAGAGCCAGCGGGCCGTAGACGATGTAGGAGTGGCCGGTAATCCAGCCGATGTCGGCCGAACACCAGTAGTTGTCGTCCGGTTTGACGTCCAGCACAGCCTGGCTCGTCCAGGCAGCGTAGGAGAGGTAGCCACCGGTCGAGTGTTTGACACCCTTCGGTTTGCCGGTCGTTCCCGACGTGTACATCAGGAACAGCATATCCTCGGCGTCGCGGACGACCGGCTCGACCGTCGCGCCGCTGTTTGCCTCGACGAGCTCGTCGTAGTCGAACTCGTCGGCGTTGTGGTCGACGCTGCGTTCGTCGCCGAGTCGGTCGACGATCACGGTATCGACGTCACCGTCGACGCTTCCGAGCCCGTCACGGGCTTTCTCCAGGTGGTCGAGTGGCTCACCGCGGCGGTAGTAGCCATCACAGGTGACCAGCAGATCCGAACTGGCCGAGTTCATCCGTTCTGCCAAAGCGTCTGCGGAGAAGCCGGCGAAGACCACGGAGTGTGGTGCGCCGATCCGGGCACACGCCAGCATGGCGATGGGCAGCTCCGGTACCATCGGCATGTACATCGTCACGACGTCGTCTTCCTCGACACCCTGGTCGCGCAGCGCCGCCGCGAACTCGTTTACCTCGCGGTGGAGCTGTTCGTACGTATAGGTCCGTGTCTCCCCCAGTTCGCCGATCCACTCGATCGCCGCCTCGTCGGCACGGTCGTCGAGATGGCGGTCGAGACAGTTCGCCGAGGCGTTCAGTTTGCCGTCGACGAACCACTCGTAAAACGGTTCGTTCGAATCGTCCAGTACCTGATCCCACTCTGACTCCCAGTCGAGCAGCTCTGCTGCCCGCTCCCAGGCGTCAGGCCAGTTCTCCTCGAACTCGTCGTAGATCCCCTCGTCTGTGACGTTCGCCTGTTCGACGAACGACTCGGGCGGCTCGAACTCCGCTTGCTCCTTGAGCCGTGCTTCGAGTTCCACCTCTGGTTGATCTGACATTGCATCCGATACTCACAAGAGAGGCATATTAATAGTCAATGCTAACTATCATAATTCCTAATTTGTTTTGTCGAGTAACAGCCAGATGTAGTTGCAAGATAGCTACGAGCTAGTGTTCGAGTACGCTATCGAGGAGGTTCTGCTGGGCACTTCTGAGGTGATTGTGGAGTGTGGGCGGGGAGACGTCCATCGAGTCGGCGAGATCCTCGGCCGTGCTCTCCCGAGGCCACTCGAAGTAACCGGCGTGGTAGGCTGCCTGGATGACTGTCCGCTGTTTCTCGGTCAGTTCCTCGTCGAGGACACCCCGGGTATCGAGAGTGCCGCGGGTCGCCTCCCGCTTCTGTTTGCTGTGCAGTTCCAGCGAGGGGAACTGTTCGTGGAGGTCGTCGTGGAGTGCCCGCACGCTGGTCTCGGGCGGCAGTTCACAGGTCAGCGTCGCCTGGCCGTTCTCGACGCGCAGTTCGCTGACCCTGGCACCCCGGTCGGCGAGGGACAAAAGCGGTGAGCCCTCCTGGATATCGAGTTCGAGCACGCCACCCGCCGCAGTGTTCCGGATGAGTCGGCTGTCACCGATCCCCGGACAGTCGGCGGCGGCTTCGAGGGCTGGTTTCGGCGCCGTCTCGGCGGCCCGGACGAAACAGAGAACGCCATCGTCGCCGGCGACGGCACCCTCCAGGACGAGCGAGCAGGCGAGCGTCTCCGCGAACTGGACGAGCGTCGACTGGCCGCCATACTGAAACGTGACCGCCAGCACGGAGCCACCGAGCAACACCTGTTTACGCTCGATCGCATCGATCGCGAAGCCCAGTTGCCGACCCAGCATCGACAGTGTGGACCGCTCCGGATCGTCGAAGGCGTCCCGGGAGCCAGCCCGGACCACGAGCGCGCCGTACTGGGTATCACCGGAGACGAGCGGGACCGCGGCGAGCAGCCCACGCCCCTCCTGGCTCGCTGCCGGCCCCGGATCGTCGGGGGCAACCAGAGGCTGTCCGGTCTGGAGTGACCGCCGCACGATCCCCGTCTCCCCCGCCCCGTCGAATCGATCTGGACTCTCTCCCGCATGTGCGCGTACTGCCAGTCGCTCGCGGCGGGGCCCCCACTCCAGGACCCAGGCAGCACGGTAGCTGTCCGTCAGTGCCTCACAGGCCCGGCGTTCGAGTGTTTCCCTGGAATCCGCGTCGGTGACTCGCTGCACCACCGTTTCGAGGGTGTCGACGAGCAGCGGAAGTCTGCCGGCGCCGTCGTCGTCTTCCGTTTCGAGCTGTCCGAAGGCGACAGCGATCTCCGCTCTTGTCGGGTCGCCGAGACCCGCCAGCAGGTCGTCGATCCCCGCCCAGCCACCGACAGCCGCGACGACCCGGGCGTCTACGCCGTCTTCGACGAGCAGCTGCTGGGCGAAAAACGTCCGAAGCGTCGATGGTGTCACCTGTTCGAACACCGCCCGCCCGGTTGCTTCGGCGACGCGTTCACAGAGGTCCGTGACGATCATCTGGATCCGTCGCTCGGTAACGTCGATCAGTTCCGCCTCGGGGCTGATCGAGTTGCTCCGGACGTACTGCCGGACGCGGTGGGCGACGCCCGAGGGAAGATAGCCGATCCGGGTGCCGCCAGCTGCCTCCCGGACTGTCAAAAAATACCCACTCGATTCTGCCCGCTCGTCGCTGGCGAGGTCGGCCGGCCGGAGGCGCGCGATCTCCCCGGCGCGCAGCCCCGCCTCCCCACAGAGCCGAACCAGTAGCTCCTCACGATGGGTCCGCGTGGCCCCACGGAGAGTGTCGTACTCGTGTGGCTCCAGCTGACTCTTGATTCCCCCCATTGGATTTCGATATTACAGTATATCACGAAATAGCGTGTTCAATCTTTCGGCGTCGAAGATAGTACGAATCGCATATATCCAATATTTTCACTGCTGAACACCCGCTCTGACTTCGGAATACTCTGATAAGCCGAAAGTCGCTCGGGGCGAGAGACGGCTGTCAGTCCTGCTGGACAGCCGATCTGATCTCACCGAGTACCTCCGGATTGCGGAGCGCGCTCGTGTCACCGAGAGACTCGCCGTTCGCGATATCGGTCAGGAGCCGTCGGACGATCTTGCCGGAGCTGGTTTTCGGGAGTTCGGGGCTGACGATCACTGCGTCCGGGCGGGCGAAAGTGCCGATCGTCTGTTCGATCGCCGCCGTGACCTCGGCCCGGATCCGTTCGGACTCCTGTGTGCCGTCTTCGAGGCTGACGTAGACGTAGAGCCCGTGGCCGCGGTCACCGTAGGCACCGCTGACGACCGCCGCCTCGGTGACTCCGTCGACGGTAACGGCCGTCGACTCCAGCTCCCGGGTCCCGAACCGGCGGCCGGAGACGTTGAGCACGTCGTCGACACGGCCGAGGATCGTCACGTAGCCGTCTTCGTCGACGAAGGCACCGTCACCGGTCCGGTAGGCCCACTCCGAGTCGGGGCGGGCGTCGTCGGGCGCTGCCCACCGCACCCCCTCGGAGAGTTCGCGGGGCATTCCCGGCCACGGCGTGTCGACGACGAGATAGCCACCGGTGTTGGCGTCGACCGACTGGCCATCCTCGTCGACGACCGTGACGTCGATGCCGGGCAACGGCGGGCCGACAGCGCCGGGTTTCATCCGGTCGACTCCCGGCAGGGTCGTGATGAGATGGCCCCCAGTCTCGGTCTGCCACCAGGTGTCCACGATGGGACACGTTTCGTTGCCGACGTGTTCGGACAGCCACTGCCAGGACTGGGGATTGATCGGTTCGCCGACGGTGCCCAGCAGGCGCAGGCTGGAGAGATCGTACTGTTCGGGGTACTCCGGGCCCCACTTCATGAACGCACGGATCGCTGTCGGTGACGTATAGAAGATATCGACGGCGTGGTGTTCGATGAGTTCCCAGACGTTCGTCCGCGGTGGCTGATCGGCCTCGCCCTCGCGCAACAGGACGGTCGCACCGAGTGCGAGCGGACCGTAGACGACGTAGGAGTGCCCGGTGATCCAGCCGAGATCGGCCGTACAGAAGTAGGTGTCACCGGGTTCGAGATCCAACACGGCGTGGCTCGTCCACGCCGTATGCGCCAGATAGCCACCGGTGGTATGTGTCACCCGTTTCGGCGTGCCCGTGGTGCCCGAGGTGTAGATGACGAACAGTTCGTCGGTCGACGCTCTGTCGACGGGCTCGACGCGCTCGCCCTCGTTGCGGTCCAGCAGTGTCCGGTAGTTGTACTTCCCGACATCGGTCGCGTACTCGTGGCTCTCACCGAACCGATCGACGACGACCGTCGTCACGTCGGCGGAGAGAGTCGCACGGACTGTCTCTGCCTTGTTGGTGAGTGAGACGGCGTCACCGCGCCGGTAGTAGCCATCGCTGACGACGAGATACGACGAGTCAGAGCGATCCATCCGCCGCGCGAGCGCGTCGGCAGAGAAGCCGGTGTAGACGACCGCGTGGGGTGCGCCGATCCGGGCACACGCGAGCATCGCGATCGGTAGTTCGGGGATTGCAGGCATGTGGAGTGTGACGACATCACCCTGACCGACGCCGATCTCCCGGAGTGCGGCGGCGAACTCGTTTACCTCGCGGAACAGTTCGAGGTAGGTGTAGGTTCGCGTCTCACCGCGCTGGCCGTCCCAGACCAGCGCACGCTGGTGTTTCCGGTCCGCGAGATGACGGTCGAGGCAGTTGGCGGCGGCGTTGAGCTGCCCGCCGGGGAACCAGCTCCGCGTCGCCTCGTCGTAGACACTGTCGTACTTGCTCGTCCACGCGAGACGTTCGCCGGCCTCGTCCCACGCGTCCGGCCACTGCGCCCGAAACCGCTCGCGGATGCCGGTCTCGGTGACGTTCGCTTGGTCGAGAAAACGCTGTGGTGGGGCTACCTCCGCTGTCGGTAGCTCGTCCGGGTCGGTCTCGAACTCGTGCCCGTCACCCATTGTCCGATAGGTACGGCTACCTCTGTATAAGCGTTCCCCCAGATCCCTGACAGCAGTAACTGCGCGCTCTTTTTTTGATTCGGGACTGATAACTAGGTATGGAGAAAACTGCACTGACGGCGGTCGACTCCTGGGCAGGGCCACAGGCAGCCAAGAAACCGCTCTCCCGGGCACTGGAGACAGACCACGTCGCGATCAACTACTACGAACTCGAACCCGGAGACAGCTTCGGTTTCGGCTACCACCGCCATCCCGGCCAGGAGGAGGTCTTCTACATCATGACCGGCACGGCAACCTTCGAGACCGAAGACGGCGATGTAACAGTTATGGCGGGCGAGGCGATCCGATTCGAACCGGGCGAGTGGCAACTCGGGCGCAATGCCGGCGAGCGGCAACTGAAAGCACTCGCCATGGGCGCACCCGCCGACGAGCGGGAGACGGAGCTTCGCCGGGAGTGTAGCGCCTGCGGGGATCGCCAGCCGACACGGATCGAGCGGGCCGAGGACGAGGATGCCCTCGTAACGATCTGTGAGGAGTGTGGAGCAGAGACCGGTCGCTACACGTGATTACACTCAGTTCGGACTTCCAGTCCCCGTACCCCGCGGCGATGAAAGGTGTCATCTGCCAGTGGACAGAGACCAGGCTCGTCGACGTGGCACACGACCTGCCGCGACAGGACGTCAGAACGAGCGCGTTCTGGCTGCGCGAGATGCTCCCGTACTTTCCGCCGGCTGTGCATCTGGCGGTGATCGATCCGGGGGTCGGAACCGACCGTGCGGCGATCGTCGTGCGCGCCGGCGAGCACGCGCTCGTCGGTCCGGACAACGGCGTGCTCGTCCCGGCTGCACGGCGACTCGGTGACGGAGCGATCGAGGTGTTCCAGATCGAGACTCGCGAGGGGTCCGTCGAGGGAACGGACCGGACAGCGTGGCCGCCACGGCTGGCGAGTTCGACGTTCCACGGCCGGGACGTGTTCGCGCCCGCCGCAGCCAGAGTTCACGAGATCGGTGTCGACGACGTAGAAACGGACGAGGGACTCCACGCGATCGACAGCTACGAATCACTCGCGTTTCCCGACCCGACGATTTCCGAGGGTGGCGCGACTGGGACGATCCTCGCTGTCGACGACTTCGGCAACGCGATCACGAACGTTCCGGGCGAGTACGTCGCCGATCGATTCGGTGGCGAACTCTCGGTCGACGGCGAGTCGGTGCCACTCCGGGAGAGCTACGCGGCTGTCGATCCGGGACAGCGACTGGTGACCGTCGGTAGCCACGGCAACGTCGAACTCGCCGTCAATCAGGGATGGGGGTCCGATGCGTTCGACGTGAGCAGCGAGGACGCCGTTCGAATCCAGTGCAACGACACGAGACAGTGAGCCCGTTGCCCAAACCATAATTATTAATAGTGCAGGTCTGTAGGAAGTAGACGCATGTACGAAATCATGTGCCAAGACTGCGGCAAGATCGGGTTCCACCCGTCCCGTGTCGCTGCAGAGTCCCGCGCGGAAACCCACATCAACGACACTGACCACACCTGTTCGATCGTCGAGATGGGCGACGTATAGCGGTCGTTTTTCGACGTAGCTCACACTCCAAGCAGTAGCTGCTGGTCCAACGCAACAGAGTAGACAATCACAGACAGATAGCACGAAATTGCCCCTGTTTTCGACCCCCATATTTCGCCTCGAAACGACGTGCTGTCTTGTGTTTCTCCCTTCTACATATTAGTTTCACTCCGGTATGTCAGACACACCCACGAGGCCGGACACTGCTGGGAGCCACGGCGGAACGCCCGACAGAATCTTTAGGCTGTCAGCCCAGTGTATTGTATGGATATTCGCCGTCGGCCGGGGCTTTTGTTTCTGTATGTGGGTGTATCACTGCTGGCGCTGGGGTCCTTGCTCCGGCGGTTCGTGCTGCCATCCACGGAGTACGAGTTTCTGCTCGTCTCGGCCGGAGCCTTTCTCGCGACAGTGCTGGTCACCTACGCGCTGTACGATTCGACCGAGGCGACCGCAGAGACCGAGTGGCGCTACTGATACTGGTGGCTATAAATTCGTAAAGAGATTCGCACCCCGAGTGTGCGAAATTCTTCAGTTTCGTATAGCCACCAGTATGACCTGACCAGGGATAGCAACACTTTCAGTCGTCTCCCGCCGACTGGCACTATGCTCGGTATCGTCGTCTCCCGTGCCGACAGTGCCTCCAGCCATATCGGTGAGCAACTGCTGGCGCTCGAAGACTGGGAGAGGGATTCAGACGACAGCTGCGAGGCGGTGTACCGGACGGACGGCGCGGAACTGCGGGAGTTCGAGGAACTGCATCTCGACATGGCGCGGCCAGCCGAGGCCTTTGGCGACATCGATCTGCTCGTCTTCGCCTCCCGCCACAGTGGCGAGACGGGGGCCTTGCTGACGGCGCATCACACGGGCAACTTCGGGCCGGCCGACCACGGCGGCGAGGCGAACGAACTCGCCGAGGCCTGTCCAAACGCCCACGCCGCAGTGCTCGACGCACTCGCGGATCACGCAGCTGACGGCTACGAGGTCGGGATGGAGTGTACACACCACGGCCCCTCGACGGTGGGTGTCCCCTCGATGTTCGTCGAACTCGGCAGCGCCGAGCCACAGTGGCAAGATCAAGCCGGCGCGCGGGCAGTCGCACAGGCGATTCTCGACATCCGTGACGTCGCCGCCCACCGCGAGCGCGCGAACGGGGACGAGACCAGACGGCAGCTCGTCGGCTTCGGCGGTGGCCACTACACCCCCCGGTTCGAGCGCGTCGTCCGCGAAACTTCGTGGGCGATGGGCCACATCGCGGCCGACTGGGGACTCGACGCGATCGGCGAGTTCGACGACGAGGGACAGGCTGTCCTCACCGAGGCGTTCGAGCAAAGTAAGGCCGAGTACGCGGTGGTCGACGGCCACCACCCGGACGTCGTCGAGGCGGTCGAGGAAGCGGGCTACCGCGCAGTGAGCGAAACCTGGGTCCGCGAGACCGGGTCGGTCCCACTGGCTTTCGCCAGTGCTGCCGAGGAGGTCGCGACTGTCGAGGAGGGGCTGCGGTTCGGCGAGCCAGCGACCGAGTACGAGGACAGGGCGTTCGTGGAGGCTGCTATTCCGACGGACCTGCTGGACGAGGCCTGCGGGATCGACCGCGAGCAGTGTCTGGAGTTGTTCCGGACGCGTGCGCTCGCCTTCGTGACAGCCCAGGGTGGGAGTCGGCCGATAGGGAAAGTGCTTCTCGGCGACGAGTCGGAGCGGTCGGCACTGATCGAGGAACTGCTCTCGGTGCTCGAAGAGCGCTACGACAGTGTGGAGCGAAACGGTAAGACGGCGATCGCTCGCGAGCGGCGGTTCGATCCCGAGAAAGCGAAGACACTGGGTGTGCCCAAAGGACCGGCCTTCGGTCGGCTGGCCGACGGCGAGACTGTCGAGGTGAGCGGGCGAACGATTCCACCCGAGAAGGTTCAGACAGAGCGGGAAGTCGAGTTTTTATTAGAGTGATTCTAAGAATCCCGGAATGGAAATCTGGTTTTACTAGCTGAGCGATCAGTATTCAAAACAGCAAGAAAGCCCCCGTCCGCTCGATGGCTGCGACTCGCTGCGGTCCTCACTTCGTTGCGGTCCTTGCATCGTCTCGCTCATCGAGCGGACGGCCCCTTTCAGTCCCGCCCGATGTGGCGTTCTGGGCTGGGTGGGACTGAAAGGGGCGAGGCTCGGTGGCGGCTACGCCGCCACGAATGTGAAGGACGGCTGCGCCGTCCTCCCGTCGGCGAACCCCGACAACGCAAGCACACGACCGAAGGGAGCGCGCAGCGAGTCGCGGGAGTCGACAGCCTCGGGGTTTTCTTGCTGTTCGTAGCCAATCTTGCCAGACAGGAGAGTCCCACTCTTCCCAACCCAAGGACTCGAACAAACTATCACCCAACTAGCCAGCAGAGCCCTTATTTTTCACAAATCCAATATACCTCTATGCGCGCAACGCCGCCAGGGCCGAGAGGTGAGCCGCTGTTTGGCAGTAGCCGTCAGTACTCCGACGATCCGCTCCGGTTCGTTACTGATGTCGAACGAGCCTACAACGGGATCGCACAGTTCGCGATGGGTCCGACGAAGACGTACCTGGTCACGGAGCCGGATGCAATCCAGACCGTCCTCGTCGGTGACGCTGGAACGTACAAGAAACCGAACTTCCAGACGGACGCGCTGGGGGACCTGCTCGGCAACGGACTCCTGTTGAGCGAGGGCGAGGAGTGGCAATCCCAGCGCAAACTCGCCAACCCGGCTTTCTCGATGGGGCGGCTGGCCGCCTTCGACGACCGGATCGCCGGCCACACCGAGGCGCTGATCGAGGACTGGGAAGACGGCGACGTACGGGATATGGAAATCGAGATGACCCGGGTGACGATCGACGTAATCTCCGATCTCATGCTCGGGACGAATCTCGACGACGAGCAGATCGAGCGCCTCCGCGAAAATCTCGAGCCCGTTGGACGGCGCTTCGAGCCCGACCCGCTCCAGTTCGCACTGCCGGACTGGGTCCCCATGCCCGGTGCCCGGGAGTACAACGACGCCGTCTCGGCGGTCGACGAGATCGTCGACGAGATTATCGCAAAACGCCGGGGAACCGAGGGCGGCCAAGATGGACCGATGGATCTGCTCTCGATTCTTCTCAGGGCTCAGAACGAGGGTGAGCAATCCGACACACAACTCCGTGACGAGGTGGTCACGATGTTGCTGGCGGGCCACGATACGACCGCACTCACGCTCACCTACACCTGGTATCTCCTCTCGAAACATCCGGAAAAACGGGAACGCGTCCACGAAGAAGCCGACGCGGTCGAGGGAGTGCCGACGATGGACGACGTACAGGAGTTCGAGTACATCGAGTGGGCGATCGACGAGGCGATGCGGCTGTACCCACCAGTGTACTCGATCTTTCGCGAACCGACCGAGGACGTCGAACTGCTGGGCTACGACATCCCGGCCGGCTCGACGATCATGCTCCCACAGTGGGCCGTCCACCGCTCGCCGACACACTGGGAAGACCCCGACAGCTTCCGGCCCGAGCGCTGGCGAACAGCGGAAAGCAAGGGCCGGCACCGTTTTGCCTACTTCCCCTTCGGTGGTGGTCCACGCCACTGCATCGGGAAACATCTCGCAAAACTCGAAGCACAGATCATCCTCGCGATCGTCACCAAGCGGTTCGAACTGGAATACACTGGGACCGAACCGGTCGAGTTGCAGCCATCGCTGACGATCCATCCAACCGACGGGATGGAGATGCGACTCGACGAGCGGTCGTAAGCATCTGCTGGCTACGTTCCGGTCGGGAACACCGGACCAACTGATAGTGATTATTGCGGTAATTTTCAGCACGGCAGCGAAACCGAGGCTGTTTCGGCCCTCCTAGACCAGTTCTATCTGAACTTCGCGGTACAGACTCGCAATAATCACTATGAAACGGCAATCGACCACACGCCCGGACACCAGCATATTGTATGCTGTGCTAAGCTTTTCAAATCCCGGTGTAGTAGCGGTCATATGGTAGAACAATCACAGGATCACTGGCTCGGGTCTCGGCTCCAGACGGATCCACTGACTGCTGGATTCGTCGTGATCGGGGTACTGTTTTTTCTCGACCTTCTTCGCCGACTCGCAACAGGTACGGTCAGGCCGGACACCGTCGCCACGTTCCTGTGGAGCGGTATCGTCTTCGGGATGGCAATCGGGCTCGCCGGGATCGGGCTAGCGATGACCTACAGCATCCTCCAGTTCGCGAACTTCGCACACGGCGATCTGATCACCGCCGGCGCCTTCGCCGGCTGGAGTTCGACGTTCGTGATCGTCGGCTTCGGGAACATTGCGATGGAGATTCTGCTGCTGGTCGGCCAGCCAGCGCGTATCTCCAGCCAACTCGGGATCTCGGTCACGACTGCACCGCTCGCTATCGTCGTCGGATTCATCGTCTCGGTACTGTTCGCTGCGGGGCTGGCAGTCGGCCTCGACCGGGTCGTCTTCCGGCCGATGCGGGATCAAAGCGGGATCTCGCTGCTCATCGCGAGCGTCGGGGTCGCACTGGCGCTGCGACATCTGATCCAGTTCATCTACCAGCCGTCGACACCGTCGGTCGTCCACGACCCGGAGGTGCCGCGGCAGGCGATCCCGGTCGGCTCGGGTTCGTTCACGATCGACGCACACCAGGTCACGCTCGTCGTCGTCGCGCTCGGTCTCATGATCGGCGTCCACCTCCTTCTCCAGTACACGAAGCTCGGAACGGCAATGCGAGCGATGGCTGACAACGAGGATCTGGCCAAGATTACGGGGATCTCGACGGAACGAGTCGTCCTCTACACCTGGCTCATCGGTGGCGGGCTCACCGGCGCGGCCGGCTACCTGCTCGCGCTCGAACAGGGCTTTCTGGATCTCACGCTCGGCTGGGACATTCTGCTGGTCATCTTCGCCGGCGTCATTCTCGGCGGGATCGGCTCCATCTACGGCGCGATCGTCGGCGGCCTCACTATCGGGATCGTCAGCCAGCTGTCGATCGTCTGGCTCCCCTCTGAGTTCACCACTGTCGCCGCCTTCGTCATCATGATCGCGGTGTTGCTCGTCCGTCCGAACGGTATCTTCGGGGGGGTGACCTCGGTATGAGCGACGGCGACGCGCAGGCGGATGATACCACGCCCGGAGGAGACACTGAACAGTCAGTCCGTGACCGTATCTGGGCGGTTGCGAGTGCCAGCGATATTCGGCTGATCGCAGTCACCCTGCTCGCGATCTACGCGATCTTTCTGTTCCTGGGGATCGTCGGTGGACTGGATGCCAACGGGCTCTATAGCTCGCTCGAACGGGTGACCTTCTTCGCTGCGGTGTACGCGCTCGTGGTGCTCGCCCTGAACCTCCAGTGGGGCTATGCCGGACTGTTCAACATCGGGATTGCTGGCTTCATGGCGATTGGCCTGTACTCGATGCACATTCTGACAGTGCAGATCGGACTGGCCTACCCAATCGGGGCACTCGGCGCGGTCCTCATCACCAGTCTGTTCGGCGCGCTCGTCGCACTGCCAGCACTGCGACTGCGCGCGGACTATCTTGCGATCGTCACACTCGCATTTGCGGAGATCGTTCGAAGTATCCTCGGCTCACAGCGGTTTGCGGAGTTTACGTTTGCAGGATTCGACATCGGCTTCGGCGGTGCGACCGGCCCGGATGGAACGCTTCCGGATCCCGTGAAATTTTTCCTCTACAAGCATCCCTACAGTCTCCGTCCGGAGCCAAACGCCTTCGGCGAGTTCTACTTCGGACTGTTCGATCTATTCATTATCGACGACTCGACAGCCGAAGGGATCCTGTACGCGCTGTTTCTCAGCCTGTTCGTCGGACTGTACTACTTCCTGCTCGTCCGGACTGGGAACTCGCCGTTCGGTCGCGTTCTCAAGGCAATCCGGGAAGACGAAACGGTTGCGAAAGCGCTGGGCAAAGACACCCGGAAATTCAAGATCACGGCCTTCGCGCTCGGTTCGGCGCTGATGGGGCTCGCGGCGATTCTGTGGTACACGAAACGGGGCGGCGTGACGCCGACGAACTTCGAGCCGGAGGTGACGTTTTTCGTCTTCGTCGCGCTCATCATCGGCGGGGCAGGGTCGAACACCGGCAGCGTGATCGGTGGCATCGTCTTCGGGGCGTTACTCTTCCGGGGGCCGGTGTTCATCGAGCGGATCATCAACCAACGGCTGGAAGCCGAAGCGGATCCGACGACCATCTTCGATGCCTTCGGCGGCATCGATCCGTTCATCGTCTACACGACGGACAATCTCTCGGCGCTCCGGGTCGTGTTGCTCGGGGTCGTGTTGGTCATCCTGATACAGCGCAGACCCGAGGGACTGCTCGGGAAGCGCAAGGAGATCGCATCGAGTATCGATCTCGAAGACCGGACTGGAGGTGAGAACTGATGACGACAACAGCCACTGAACAGGACACAGCGAGCGCCGAGGAGAGTCGGACAGCCACCGGCGAGAGCACCGGTGATCCGATCTTGCAGGTCCGGAACCTGCAGAAGCGCTTCGGCGGTGTCGTGGCGGTCGACGGCGTCGGGTTCGAGGTCGAGCAAGGCACCGTCACCGGGCTTATCGGGCCAAACGGGGCCGGCAAATCGACGACGTTCGATCTCATCACGGGCGTCCAGAACGCCGACGGCGGACAGGTCATCTTCGATGGAACCGACATCACGGGGCGTCGACCGGAACAGATCGCAAACAGGGGACTGGTTCGGACGTTCCAGATCGCTCGCGAGTTGAGCGAGATGACCGTCCTCGAAAACGTGATGCTCGCACCGCCGAATCAGCTCGGCGAGTCGCTGTGGCGGTCGGTCCTGCCGGGCTTTCGGGGTGGTGTCAGCGAACAGGAGGCCGAACTCAGGGAGGAAGCCTGGGAGACGCTCGAATTCTTCGCGATCGACCATCTCGCCGGCGAGTACGCCGGCAATCTATCCGGTGGGCAGCGAAAACTGCTGGAGATGGCCCGCGTGTTCATGACCGATCCCGACATGATCCTGCTCGACGAACCGCTCGCCGGCGTCAATCCCACACTCGAAGAGAAACTGCTCGACCGGATCCACGAACTTCAGTCGGAGGGCTATACGTTCCTGCTGGTCGAACACGACATGAACGTGGTGATGAACCACTGCGATCCAGTCGTCGTGATGCATCAGGGCAAGCGCCTGATGCAAGGCGCACCCGAGGAGGTCAGACAGGACGAACGCGTTCTGGAGGCCTACCTCGGTGGGGAGGTGGAGCAATGAGTCTGCTCGCAGTGCAGGATCTGGACGCGGGCTACGGCGACCTCCAGGTGCTCGATGGCGTGGATATGGACGTCGGGGACGAGGAGTACGTCGCGATCGTCGGCCCGAACGGCGCGGGCAAATCGACCGTGATGAAATCCGTCTTCGGGCTGACCGACCAGATGGGCGGGGAGATCATCTTCGACGGCGAGGATATCAGCGACCTCGATCCGAACGAGATTATCACACGGGGGCTCAACTACGTCCCCCAGTCCCAGAACGTCTTTGCAGGACTCACAGTCCGGGAGAACCTGGAGATGGGTGCGTACATCCTGGACGAGCTCCCGACCGAGCGACTCGACGAAATCTACGATCGGTTCCCGATCCTCCGGGAGCGCAAGGGGCAGAAAGCCGGCACACTCTCCGGTGGCCAGCGCCAGATGCTCGCGATGGGCCGGGCGCTGATGCTCGATCCGGATCTGCTCTTGCTCGACGAACCCAGCGCGGGGCTCGCGCCGGATCTCGTCGACGAGACACTCGACCGGATCGATACGATCAACGACGACGGCACCGCGGTTCTCATCGTCGAGCAGAACGCGAAAGAAGCACTCAGACGGTGTGATCGAGGCTACGTACTCGTCCAGGGACAGAATCGCCACGAAGATACCGGCCAGGCACTGCTGACCGATCAGCAGGTCCGCGAGGATTTCCTCGGTGGGTGAGCGCAGCGCCTCTTACAGCTGGATAGTTTCGATCTCTTCGAGACCGTCTTCGGTGAAGCCGAAGTACTCGTAGGAGACGTTGCTCTGATCCCCGTTCTCGTCGTAGGTGATCTCACCGGAGACACCTCTGTACTGGATCTCCTCGCCCTCAGCGGCCATCTCTGCACCCTCGACGAGGTTCTCCGGCAGCACTTCCTCGCCGCCCGACGAAGTGACGTTCCGGACCTCGTCACGGACGGCCTCGCCGTCGTTTTCGCCTGCTGCGGCGTTGGCCAGGACGAGTGTCGCAGCCGCGTCGTAGGACTGTCTGACGAAGGGCTCTCCGCTCGGGTCCTCGTCGTAGGCATCCTGATACAGCTGGTTGAACGTATCGACACCAGGGCCGGAGCCGATCGGTGCCGTTCCGGTGACGTTCGTCATGTCGAAGCCGACAGCGTCGGGAAGTCCGGAGTCCTGGAGCCCGTCGGACACCAGGATGTCCATATCCGGCCGGTCGAAGTTCGTGTAGAAATCCGAGAAGATCCGCTCGCCGTCCTCCGGGAAGGCGACGATGAGCAGGGTATCCGGATCGTCCGCAAGAACGTTTTCGAGTTGGGCCGTGTAGGATGTTTGCCCTTCCGGGAAAATCTCCGAGCCAGTGATCTCGCCGTCGTACTGGTTTTCGAAGGAATCGGCGAACGTACTGGACAGTCCCTGACCGTAGGCGTCGTCCTGTGCCAGCGTCGCCGCACTCCCGGCCTCCAGTCGCTCGGCAGCGATCTGTGCGAGTACTTCTCCCTGGAAGCTGTCCGGCACTGCGGTCCGAAAGGTGAAATCAGCCTCCAGATCGGAGTAGCCGGGTGCCGTGCTCGCGGGGGAGTTCTGAACGATCCCGCGCGGAATCGAGACGCTCTCGGCAACTTCCAGACTGACCGCCGACGCCAGCGCGCCGACGAACATCGGATACCCCGCGTCGTCGAGTGCTTCGGCACCGCTGACGCCGACCGTCGGATCTGTCTCCGTGTCCTCGAACTGTGTCTGGATCTCCAGTTCGGTGTCCGCGTCGTCGAACTGTCCCGGGACGAGCTGGGCAGCGTCACGGATCGGCGGTCCGAGTTCTTCGAGCCCGCCGGTAACGCCCATCAGGAGGCCGAGATTGATCGTTCGGCCGATGCCACCGTCGCCGCCGCCGTCGTCCCCAGTTTCGTTTCCGTCACCGCCACCGTCGCCATCTCCGCCACCATTTCCGTCATCACCCTCGTCGTCTGCGAGACACCCCGCCAGTGCGATGGTCCCGCCGGCTCCGATCGCCTTGAGAAGGTCCCGTCGTCGTGACTGGTCTACCATAGCTATCAGTGTCGTTTTATCGAGTAGGTGATTTTTAGTTAGTAGCATTATACCAATCACTGATATTTTGTAACCACGTCTCAAAAGCGCCTGGTCGACATGACTGGACAATCCGAGATCGAGGCGGTTCATGGTTCGATTTTTGCTACTGGCGGCTATGCAAAGCTGACAGATTTCGTCCGTCGTCAGGATGAAACGGATTTAACTGTCAGTGCCTAACCACAGGTATGACCGAGGCTGGGGATGCGACGAAAGTACAGTGGCGCGACTGGGGCCAGGACGCCTTCGATGTCGCCGAGCGCAGCGGCAAACCAGTGTTGCTCGCGCTCCGAACGCCCTGGTCCGAAGAGTGTGCAGAGATGGATCGAACGACCTACTCGGAGCCACGCATCGCGGCCAACATCAACGATGGTTTCGTCCCGATCCGGGTGGACGCCGACCGCAACCCCCGCGTTCGGGAACGGTACAACATGGGTGGGTTCCCGTCGACGGTGTTCGTCACCCCCGAAGGCAAGATCCTCACCGGCGCGACCTTCCTCGGGATCGACGGCTTCCGCGGAATTTTAGACAGCGTCCGCAAGACGTGGGATAGCAAAGGCGAGGCAGGCGGTTCGATCACCCGCGCGCTGCGGGATACGACACCGCCGAGCGGCGAGGTCGATGCCCGCATCGAGGAAGAGATGATCGAACAGTTGCTGGCGGCCTACGACGAGGAGTTCGGCGGCTGGGGACAGGACACGAAGTTCCCGATGCCCCGGACAATCGAGTTCGCGCTCGTCCGGGCACGCGAGCAGGCCACCCGCACCCTCGAAGCGATCAGCGCACACCTGCACGACACCTACGACGGTGGGTTCTACCGCGTCGCGGCCAACCGAAACTGGGGGGGCGTTCGCCGGGAGAAACTGCTCGACGAGAACGGTGCAATCGTTCGCGCGTTCGCTCGTGGCTACAGATACACCGGCGAACAGAGCTACATCGAGACGGCCAGAAGCGGCGTGGAGTATCTCACGACGACGCTGTGGACCGGTGACGCCTTCGGTGCGAGCCAGGGCGGCGACGAGACGTATTTCACACTCGAACCGACCGACCGCGAGGAAGCCGAACCGCCCACCGTCGACGAGACGGTGCTGGCCGATCGCAACGGCGTCGCGATCGACGGGCTGCTCTGGTTCGTCGCCTACACGGACGACGACAGCGCCCGCGAGTACGCCCGAAGCGCCCGCGATCACGTCTGTGAGACACTCGTCGAGGATGGCTGTGTCACCCACTACGCGACCGAGAGCGAAACCGGCGAGTCGGGGCTGCTGCTCGATCAGGCGCGGGTCCTGATGGGGCTGACGACCTCCTGGGAAGTGCTCGGCGAACCTGGACCAGCCCGCGCGGTTGCCGACTGGACGATCGAGCATCTCCAGGACGAGGACGGTGCGTTCCGCGATGGCCCCGCCGAGGGTGCAGGCCTGCTCGACAAGCCGCTGTATCCACTGGATGCGACCGTCGAGTGTGCCGAGGCGTTGCTGGATCTTGCCTGTCTCACCGGCGAAGATCGATACGAGCGGGCCGCCCGCGAGGCAATCGAGACCTTCGCCGGTGCGTCGGATCGGATGGGTGTCGAGGTGGCCCAGTACGCGACCGCAGCATCCAGATTGGAAGCCCAGCAGGTGCTCGAAGTCGGAACCGACGCTGGGACCGATCTTCACCGCGCCACACTCCGGCTCGCCGACCACGAGACGGTCGTTGCTCCCCGGAGCGAGGACGGCGACGGTGTCGGGCAGAGGGTCGAGGATGGTGAGGCGCGACTGGTCGTCGACGGCACCGAGCAGGGACGGGCAGCATCACCGGCAGAACTCGAAGAATTGTTGACAGACTGAAACCGTTCGGAGCCGAGGAGCTGTTTTTATTGCGATGCGGGGGCGTGCGCGAGGAACGCGCGCGAGGTCATCGGGAGCGGAGCGACCGAGGGCTCGACAGAGCGTGCTCTGTCGGTGGGCGAGGAGCGCAGGCAGAGCCGAGCACCACAGTCGGCTGGGGAGGGTCGAGGCCGGTGTGGGTGGATGAAAGGGGCCGGGGGCCCGGCGAAGGCGGCTGCCGCAAGGACCACAGCGAGCGGAAGCGAGCGAGGACCGCAGCAAAGCCCCCGAGTCGAGTACCCGGGGGCTTTCTGGTGTGATACAACAGGTATTCACTCCCAAGATGGCGATTTTCAGAGAATCGATCACGGATCAAGTTCGAAAGTTCTTAACCCTGTACCTCCCCAAGATATCTACGCGTGCCAGGATGGCCGAATCTGGTAAGGCGCACGCCTGGAAAGCGTGTTCCCATTCGGGATTCTGGGTTCAAATCCCAGTCCTGGCGTTTCTCGTGGTCCAAGCAAGTGAGAAGTTCCAGCTCCGAGTGAACAACGACAGTGACGAGGAAACCAGTAGCCGTGAAACGACTGGTAGAGCCTGAAAGAGTTAAACTTCTGCCGACCCGACAATAATTCGATGACTGACGGAGGCGACGTCCCCGGTCGGTCGAACGACACTACCGAGCCACCGAACGAGAGAGCGGATGGTGGGGCCAGTGACACCGCAGACCAGTTTCGGAGGGTCGACGACCAGTCGCCGCCAGACCTCGCCGAACCGCGACCATCGACCATCCAGACGCCACGGAGTGGGCTCGACGAGGAGACACTCAAGGAGTATACGACGGAGCGTCGGTCACTCGACTCGACTGTCCAGATTCAGTGGGCGCTCCGGACGACGATCAGTGCCATCATCCTCGGACTGATCGCCAGTGCGATTCTGGCAGCGCTCGACGTCGATCCAGTGTTCGGGACGATCGCTGTCGGCCTCTTCCTGTTTCTCGGCGTCGTCTGGGTGATGCTCCGGTACCGCGTCTGGGTCTACCAGATCCGGGACGATTCGGTGTATCTGGAACGCGGCGTCGTCACGAACGTCCGGACCATCGTCCCCTACGTCCGCGTCCAGCACGTCGATACGAGCCGCGGTCCGGTGGAACGCGCACTCGGGCTCTCGACGCTGGTCGTCTACACGGCCGGCTCCCGGGGGGCCGACGTC
Source organism: Halovenus amylolytica (assembly GCA_004015825.1). Classification (GTDB taxonomy): domain Archaea; phylum Halobacteriota; class Halobacteria; order Halobacteriales; family Haloarculaceae; genus Halovenus; species Halovenus amylolytica. The sequence goes on from SAYS01000008.1 coordinate 176,552, forward strand.
TCGATCCCGGGGCTGAAACCCGAGGAGGCGCGGGATCTCCAGCAGCGCCTGAAGAAACTCGCGATCGAAGCCGAAGGTGACGACGCGTTATGAAACTCGACTATCGATCGGTGCCGTACCGGATCCTCGAAAACGGACTCCGTCTGGGCGGTATTCTCGTCTTTTCAGTGTTCGTCTCCTCCGGTGACGGGATGGATATTCTACAGACGGGCACCTTTCTGTTGTTCGGCCTGTTGCTGGTCGGCAGCTGGGAGGCCGCCTACGTCCGCAATTACGAGTACCGGCTCGACGCCGATACGTTCGATATCTACTCCGGTGTCTTCTCCAGACGCGAGCGGGAGATCCCCTTCGAACGCATCCAGAACGTCGATATCGCACAGAACGTGATCCAGCGAGCGCTCGGGATCGCCGAACTCCGCCTCGAGACAGCCGGCGGTGGCGATGGTTCGGAGGCGAGTCTCCGGTACGTGAGCCGCCAGGAGGCGACACGGCTGCAGGAACTGATCAGTAGACGAAAGAGCGGCGAAACGGCCGAACGCGATCCCGGCGCGACCGACGATATCCTCTTCGAACTGGACAACCGTGAACTCGGAATTCTCGGTGTCACCTCGGCGAATGTCAGACTGCTCGGGCTGCTCTCCGGACTGTTCCTGATCGCGTCACCGATCGCAGCAGAACAGGTGTCGCCACGCCTGGAGATACTGTTGGTCCTGGGGCCGGCGCTTGCGGTCGCGGCGCTGGTCGCACTCTGGATGCTCAGCGGTGTCCAGGCGGTCCTGCGGTACTACGGCTTCCGACTGCTCAGACACGACGAAGAGCTTCGGTACAAGCGCGGTCTCCTCCAGCAGTACGACGGGACGATCCCGCTCTCGAAGATCCAGACGCTGATGATCCGCGAGAATCTGCTCGCGCGAGCCGTCGGCTACGGGAGTCTGGCCATCGAGACGGCAGGCTACGCCCCGGGACAGGACAGCAACGTCGAAGCCGCGGTTCCGATCGCCAAACGCGACCGGGTGTTCGAGCTGGCACGGACGATCGAAGATATCGGCGAGCCGGAGTTTACACGCCCGCCGAAGCGTGCACGACTGCGCTACGTTGCCCGCTACACCATCGTCGTCGGCGTGATCACCGGCCTGCTCGGTGGGTACCAGTATCTCACTGGCAATCTGTCGTTCTGGTACGCCGGCGCTGCGCTCTGGCTGCTCGTCCCACCGGCCGCCCATCTCAAGTGGGTGAACATTGGCTACTACACCGACGACAACTACGTCATCACACGGAGCGGGTTCTGGACACGACGGACGACGATCGTCCCCTACTATCGCGTCCAGACGGTTTCGAGTTCACAGACGGTCTTCCAGCGCCGCCGTGATCTGGCGACACTGGTCGTCGATACGGCGACCTCCGGGAGTTTCTGGGGCGGCGACGCCGTCGCGCTCGATATCGATGTCGAGACTGCGGACCGACTCCGCGAGGAGATCCACGACGAGTTCCACGAGTCGATCATCGAACGAAAACGACAGCGCGATGGGCGGAAACCGGCCGGACCACGCCGGCCATCATCTGCCGAAGATTAGCGAGAGTTATCCGAAAATATTTTGGTATTATCGGTAGTATTCACCTGTAGATGTCGACAAAGAGTCAACTGACCCAGCAACTCGGTGTCGTCGCTGGATTCGACGATCCGCAGGTCGATCTGGAGCAGTACCGGACACCGCCGGGGCTGGCGTCGTATCTCGTTCACAGCGCGGACCTCAGGGGGGACATCGATGACAGGGTCGTGATCGACCTCGGCTGTGGGACCGGGATGCTCGCACTCGCTGCGACACTCCGGGGACCAGAGCGGGTCGTCGGACTGGATATCGACCGGGGCGCGCTCAGAACTGCGCGGGAGAACAAACGCCGGATCGCATCGACGACCGAGGTATCGTGGGTCCAGGCCGACGCGACACGGGCACCACTTTGCCCACCAGACGAGACGACGGTCATCATGAATCCCCCCTTCGGTGCCCAGGATGGCAACGAACACGCCGACAGGGCCTTTCTGGAGACGACAGCGTCGATCGCAGACGTCTCCTACTCGATCCACAACGCCGGCAGCGGGGAGTTCGTCGAGGCCTTCGCCGCCGATAACGGGGGCGAGATCACACACGCCTACGGGGCCGAGTTTACGCTCCCGAAGCAGTTCGACCACCAGCAGGAAGACTCGCGGGTGATCGACGTAGAGTTGTTCCGGATCGAGTGGCGCTAACCTATCGCTCGAACCGCCCAATCTGGATTGCAGTTCGCTCGTGAACGGCGATCAGTTTCTTGTCGTCGCGCTCGAACGTGATGTCCGCGACCGTTACGTTCTCTCCGCCGGGTGGAATCTGCTCGAATCCGAGCACGCTCTCGTTTTCGATCACGGCTACATTATAGAAGTCCTCGGCAGGCTGGATCGCGATCCGTGAGCCATCGATAACTGGCCTCGCGATTGCGGGCTCGGAGGCGAACAGCTGTCGTGGCTTGTCGCCGCGTTGCCCGAACACCTTGTAGGTGCTGTTACCGCCGGTCACCCGCCAGGTCGTGCGCTGGATACGGACAGTCTCGCGCCAGGTCGCGTCACCGAGGACGACAGTGGCCGATCCCTGGGAGGCGAGTTCACCTGCCGGTATCCGCCGCTCCCAGATGTTGCGCTCGTCGCTCGCGACGATCACCCCGCTGACGTTCACCGACGGCCCCTGGTAGACGGGCAGATTCAGCGACGAGGCGTAGCGATCCGGCACGTTCTCGGCGTAGGTCACGGTGTAATCACGGACCTCGATCCCGTCGTCGAGTTCCTGCCCACCATCGACAGAAACGAGATTGTACGGGATACCGAGCACTGCGAGTGCGAGTACGAGCGAGAGGAGCACACCCGCGCCAGCAGTGTGGACTCTGAGATCGATCCGGGAGATGAACATCCGTTCCTCGCCGAAGACTGCAACCGCGATCAACAGGGCCAACACGAGGACTGCTGCGGTTCCGATCGCCTGAAACAGGACGTATCGTTCGTTCCCGAGTGGCCAGTAAATGTACTGCAGCGAGCGGGAGACAGTGAAAACAACGGCTGCAAAAAAGACGTGTCGAATGTTCGGTGATCGGCCGCGGTACTGCAGGAGGAGGCCCGCGAGCAGGACGCCGACGAGCAACCCGTAGAGATGTCCCTGGATAGCCACATCGACCCACCACGGTCGGACGAACTGTTCCTGGGAGACGGCGACAACCCAGGGATCGGTGACCGACCGGTAGACGAGTCGGACCACCTGGACACCGAGGATCGCGAGCACCGTCGCAATCGGGAACGTGACCAGCGCGAAGCCGGCAAAGGCGAAGACGACACCGGAGAAGCCGATCACCGGGCCGGGCACGATGAGGGAGCCGAGTACTCCGACGACAAATACCGCCAGCACGAAGACAGCGATCCGGAGATAGTGGTTGTCCCACCAGTCACCCATGCGCTCGTCCTCGCGATTCTCGGGGTAGTGTCGCCAGGCGTACTCCGCGATCGGTGCGAACGCGAGCGCGCCGAAGAGATTGCCCATCAGGTGGGATTCGCTGGCGTGGGTAAACGAGGACAGGAGGATGCTTTCGGGGTACCACAGCGACCACGACCGGAAGCCGACGACGATCGGCCCGCCCGGTTTGCCACCACCCTGAACGAGGTAGTAGATGGCATACACCAGCAGGATGACGATGGCTGTCCCCCACGGAATCCCGAAGACGAACCGTTCGCGGAGTCCGGCCACGAGTCGATTTTCGTCCTCACCGAGGCGGGCGAGAACGAATCCACAGAGAAGGAGGGCACCGGCGAGGGCACCGAGACTGACGATCCGAAGGAGCGTCTCGTCGATACCCAGCGCGCTCATCGGTTACGCTTCGGGGAGCCCACGATATAAATATGTAGGCAGCACCTACCGGTAGAAGAGACGAACCGGAGCTACAACTGTTACTCCGAGTCGGGATCGTATGGGCGGGCGATATCTATCCGCGGCGCACCGATCCCGAGGACGACCGTCGACTCCGTCGCACCGTCGGGGTTGTAGGGTCGGTGTGGGCTGTTCGGCTCTGCGACGAAGATCTCCCCGGCGGAAAGTTCGAACTCCTCGTCGGGCGTCTCCACGTGAAGTGTTCCCGACTGGACGTAGAACAGTTCCTCGCGCTGTTCGTGGTAGTGATACGTCTGTGGGAGCTGCTGGCCAGGTTCGAGTTCGTAGACGGCACTGGCGAGGATAGAGAGATCGATTTCTTCGGTGATCGAGCGCCGGTCGCAGGGATGATCCGGTGTGGGTTCGATCTCCGTCGGGTCGATACAGTGGTACGCTGGCTCGCCGTCAGGTGCTGTCATCGTCGGATCAACGCCGGCGACGGTGGTTTTAGTTTTGGTGCTCGTCGTCGTCGTGGGAATGCGGTCGAGTCGCGGAGAGTCGGCTGGAGAGACTGTCACGCGCTACCGCAAACCGTAGCAAGACGGAAGCACAATACTTAAACGGGGAACGGAGTTAGGAAAGGGTAGCGGGATGGGATAGCCAGGAGATTCCGGCGGGCTCATAACCCGCAGACCGGTGGTTCAAATCCACCTCCCGCTATTTTCGTTGCGACCACAGACGAGGAGCGTAGCGACGAGTCTCGGGAGCAAGAAAATAGCAACTGGATTTGAACTAGAAAACACGCAGCGCGAACGAAGTGAGCGACCGTGTTTGCGTGGTTCAAATCCACCTCCCGCTACTATTCTGCTGCACTCACACCGCGAGGCGTTTCATCGCCGAGCAACAGCAGAGTGCAGCGAGTTACGAATACTAGCAGGAAAAGCCGTGATCAGCTGGCGTCGATCGGTGTCGGGGAGTCGATGTCGATCGGATCGTCGATCTCGCCGATGACGGATTCCAGCAGATCGGTTACCGTTATCATCCCGATTACGCCACCATCTTCGACGACGAGCGCGAGTTCCTGATTTTCCGTCTGGAATCGGTCGATCGCGTCACTCACGTCGATGTCGGGCGACATCGTCATCGGCGGTGTCGCCAGCTCCCCGAAGTCGATATCGGCGTCAGACAGCCGGTCGTGATATTTGGCCAGAATCGGGCTGTAGACGATTCCGTGGAAGTCCGTCAACTCCGCACCGACCAGCGGGTATCGGGTGTGTGGGTGCTCCTCGATCCGGCGGAGATTCTCCGCTGTATCGGCCTCGGTCGAGAGGGCGACAATATCGTCCCGGGGAATCATCTCCTCTCGCACCGACCGCTCGCCGATCAAAAGCGCGTTCATCACCTCTTCGTGGCGTTCCTCGGAGAGATTACCCTCGTCGAGAACCGAGCCGAGGCGGTTCCGGAGATCGGCCCGGGATTCGATGACGTCCTCCTCGGTTTCCAGCCAGGCACCGGTCATCTCGATCCCGAACAGCCGCAACGTCTGTTTCGCAACCCAGTCACCGAGCGTGATGATCGGCGAGATGAGGCGGTAGAACCAGTACAGCGGTCCTGCGCCGTACTTGCAGACGAACCGCGAGCGCTCGACACCAAGGTAGGTCGGCGTCTGCTCGCCGTGAGTCAGGTGGACGAGGTTGATGATGAGGAAAGCGAGGATCGCACCCGAGCCGACGGAGGCGAACGCCGTGTTCGCAAACAGCGGCTCGAAGAGGGCAGCCAGTGCTGGCTCGGCGACGATCCCGACCGCGATACTCGACGCCGTAATACCGACCTGACAGGTGGTAAGATAGATCTCCAGATCCTGCGTCATCTGCCAGGCTCGCTGCAGCGCGCCGGTGTTATCGCCAACAAATTCTTTTTCGGTAAACTGTCGAGCACGGGTCAGCGCGAACTCGATAGCGACGAAGAAACCGTTCGCCAGAATGAGTCCGACACCAGCGATAAGACGGACTGCCAGCTCGATAGAGTTCATTGTGACAGGTTGCGGTTGGTTCTCGATGGTGAAATGGCTGATGAATATCCTGGAAATGGGCTTCGAAACAGCGGCAGTCAGAACGGTCAGGGCTCGCCGACCAGCAGCAGTCGGAGATCGTTGACGTTCGTTCCCGTCGGCCCCGTCCGGAGCAGTACACCCTGTTCACCGAGGTAGCCGAAGGCGTCGTTGTCCCCGAGTGCCTGTTCTGCGCGGCGCGTGTCGGCAACAGTCTGGCCATCGACGAGTGCGCCGGCGACAGCCGTCGCACCGTCGATACCGTCGGTGTCGACAGCCCCGGCGATCACGTCGCTGCCGGCGATGTCGATCGCTGCACGAAGGGCAAACTCCTGGTTTGGGCCACCGGTCCCGTCACCCTGGACAGTCACCGTGGTCTCGCCCCCGGAAAGCAGCGCAACCGGGGGAGCGAACGGCTCGCCAGTCTCGGCAGCGGCGAGTGCGATCTGTGCGTGGACGCCGCCGACGTCGCTTGCCTCACCTTCGATCCGATCGGAGAGAACTGCCGTCTCGTAGCCCACCTGCTGGAGTGTCTCTGCAGTTGCATCGAGTGCAGTCCGGTTGTCTGCGACGATATGATGAGTCACTCGCTCGAAGACGGAATCACCTGCCCGGGGCGTCTCGGGTCGGTCACCGTCGGCACCGTCGGTGAGAATCTGGTCGACGCTATCCGGCGTCTGAACGTCGTGCCGATCCAGCACCTCGGTCGCATCCTGGTAGGTCGACTCGTCGGGTGCGATCGGCCCGCTGGCGATCACGTCGAGTCGGTTGCCGACGACGTCGCTGAAGACGATGCCGACAGTTCGTGCCGGTGCGAGTGCACGGGCGAGCTGGCCACCCTTGATTCTGGAGACGTGTTTCCGGACCGCGTTGATCTCGTCGATCGTCGCCCCACTCTCGATCAGTCGATTCGTCAGCGTCCGGTACTCGTCGAGGGTGAGTCCCTCGGCCGGTGCACAGAGCAGGGCACTGCCGCCGCCGGTGATGACCGTCAGCACGAGATCGTTTTCCGTCGTCCCCTCGGCCAGTTCGAGAAGCCGACTCGTCCCCTCGACGTTCGCCTCCGACGGGAGTGGGTGCGTCCCCTCGACCATCTCGATCTGGGGCGTCTCTGCAGGGTTGTCAGTAACCACAATCCCCCCGTCGATCCGGTCACCGAGAATCTCCATCAGGGCGGCGGCGACCCGGCCAGCGCCGTTGCCGCCGCCGAGGACGAGCACCCGGTCGAACCCGTCGAGGGAGTACTCCGTTCCCGCGATGCGGAACGTATCGTCGTGGTACTCGACCGTATCGCCGAGCACGCGACGGGGCTGGGCAGCCTCGATCCCGGCCTGGATCGCCTGCCTGGCGTGCTCGTGACGGTCCGATCGGGTGGATTCGTCTTCGAACATAGTCGAAATATCACTCGCACTGGAGATAAATCATCGGGGGGTGAATCGATGAGACAGGATATTTGAGGTGTGACGCTGAAAGGGCGTGTATGAAAAATCATCTTCCCCCCGCAGCGAAGGAAAAGTACGAGGAACTAGAGGAGCTTCAGGACGAGGCGACGGCGGTCGTCTCGGAGAAAGAGCAGGCAGAACAGAAACTCGACGACTCCGAGTCAGCCCTCGATGCGCTCGACGGCGTCGACGACGAGCAGGTCGTCCACCGCCAGATCGGCCGGATTCGCATCCAGTCTGTCTCCGGTGAGGTCAAACCGGAGCTGGAAACAGAGATAGCCGATCTCGAATCCCGGATCGACGAACTCGAACAGCGAAAAGAACGGCTCGAAGAACAGTTCGAGAACCGGAAAGAGGATATCAAACACCTTCTGGGCGGCCAGACAGGCGGGCTGGGGACGCCCGGCATGGACGAGTAGGACAGACGCCCGGAGATCACAGAGCAGACGCAAGCGAACAGACGAATCGTCTCTTTCTTGTACACGCTCCCCAACGGTGCAGGTATGTCGCTTCGGGTGCGCGAACGACTCGGTGTCGCCGACGTCGTCACACTGGCGAATGCAGTGCTCGGCCTCGTCGCGATGACCGCCGCCGTCGTCGGCGAACCGCTGCTCGTCGCCCAGCTCATCCTGCTCGCTGCGGTCGCAGACGGTCTGGACGGGATCGTCGCCCGAACCTACGGCGGGACGGAGATCGGCCCATATCTCGACTCGATGGCCGATATCGTCTCTTTCGGTACCGCGCCCGCACTGTTCGTCTTCGTCGTGGCAAACGAGCCCTGGGGGCCACTGACCGACGAGGTGGCCGTCTTCGTGGTCGCCGCCGGCGTCGCATCGCTCGTGGTCGTCTTCTCCTTGCTCCGGACAGTGCTGTATACAGTCTACGTCGACGAGGACGAGAAACGACCTGGAATACAGAATACACTCGCCTCGTCGATCCTCGCCGCGGCGTATCTGGCCGGGATCACGAGCGTTCCTGTCATCCTCGCCAGCACCGTCGTCCTTTCGGTGTTGATGGTCGCGCCCGTCCCGTACCCGAAGCTTCGGGCCCGCGACGCGCTCGGAATGGGGGTCGTCCAGATGGCAGCGATCCTGGTGCCGGCGGTTTTCGAACGAGTCTTTCCCCGCGTCCTCCTGGTGGCAGCGCTGGCCTATCTGACGCTGGCACCGAAATTCTACTGGGAGCAGTGATCGGACGGGTTAGGCCGAACTCTGTTCGTCACTGTCCGTCGACGAGCCGTCGTCGGCTCCTGTCTCGTGTTGCGTCTCCGGTTCGGATGACGACTCGCCGGGGGAGTGGAGTTGCTCCTCGCCGGACTGTTCCGGCAGGTCGTACGTGTACACCGTCTCTTCGAGCAAGACGGCACAGAGACCCCGGGAGTGATCCCGGACGACCCGTCGGTTGCTATCGATCGCAAGATCGACCAGATCTTCGAGTGTCTCGACACGAACGGTCGTCCGTGACAGTGCCTCGTCGGGAATGGTCCCCGTCGAGAGCCACTCCTCGAACTCGTCGGCCTCGGCCCGGTAGCGAAGCCACTCCCGTTCGGCCTCGGAGAGTTCGAACCGACCCTGTCTGCGGCCAGCGACGAGCCCAGCCAGGCCGATCGCCGAGAGAACGAACAGTGCTGGCGCCAGCAGACTCCGGAGCGGTCCGTAGCTCGCCGTCACAGTCTCCGGTCTGAACTGCTGGTCCGAATCGGTCACTGGTTCGTCGTTCCCGACGCGGTAGGCGGTCCCCTGGTCGTCGATCCTGATCTGGTAGCCATTCGTCTCGTTGACAGCGACGCCGTTTCGCTGCCCGGAGATCGTGACGTTCGACTGGACGATGATCTCGGTGTCACCCGTGGAGCCATCCAGCTGTGATTCGATCTCCTCGATCCGCAACCGGGTGTCGGTGACGTTGAGCGAAAACGGGACAGCGGCTCTCTCGCCAGGCTGGAGGGAGCTGACTCGCTCCGACCCGAGATCGGTCTCTTCACGCCAGAACTCGAACGTTCCCTCGTCACCGACAGCCCGCACGACGAGTGTCTGGTCGACAGCGACAGAGAGGTCCCCGCTGTCAGAGGCGTTGTAGCCGTACTGGAAGGTTCCGTTCAGCACCGGTGCAACCGACGAAAGATACGCCGGCTGGTCTTCCAGTACCGCTCCCTGCTCGAAGACGGCCGTCTCCGTCTGGACGGCCGCCTCGTGACTGTAGACGGCAGTCGACGACCAGCTCGATTCCTCGACCATCTCGGTCTCGGTTCCCGGCGAAACGTATACGCCATATGTCAGGTATCCAGCAACGAGCAAAAGTATAAGCAGAGCTATAGCTATATATTCGAAATTATTCGAAACAGTCTTTCGGATTTGAGCGGTTCGCCAGGACATCTGTCAGTTTGGTTTTATCATAGTGATATGTAGTTTTTGTGCTAATTCGTTGTTCTGTGCGTCACGACAGCCACGATTTGCGCGGGCGGTCCCGGGACCGGAGTCGGCCAGTGCCGAGGAGCCACATCCCGAACAGGTAAAACGGGATTCCGATTCCAGCGTCAATGACGACGATGGGGGCCCAGGGATGGATCGCGTACAGTTCCTCGATAACCGGCGTCGGGAGAACCCCGAGATATCGGTGTTGTTCCAGGAATACCCGGTAGTAGCCAGTCTCCGGCGGGGCCGTAATGGTCACCGTCGCGTTCTCGGTCGAACGCGACGAGACGGTCGTCTGTCCGGGTTCGACGGCGATGTTGTCACTGGCCGGTTCGAGAAAGACGACCGTCGAGAGGAAGCCAGTGTTCCGGAGCGGGTAGTCGAACGATTCGCTCGTCCCCTGCTGAATCACGTCCGGCGAGTCGCTCTCGAACTCCGCGCTGACGATCCCGAACTCCTCGGAGTTGGCCGGGGCGACCATCGGCGCCGTCGCGCCGGCGAGGACGACGAGCGTCAGGAGGGCCATCAGTTTCCGCGAACTCGTCCCGGTGTCACGGTCGGTCGTCCGCTCGCGCCGCCGGTCGTCTTCCAGATAGACCGCCACCAGATAGAGAAGAATCGAGGCACCGAAGAGGAGGTAGCCGACCCCCTGGAGTCCGAGAAACGCGCGCGTACCGAACAGCTGGGCGAGCCAGAGCTGGATCGATTCGAGGACGGACTGGATTCCGTCGACGATCGTCCCGACCCAGGGGATCGTGACCACGTCACTCCCCGGCTGCCAGGCGACCGCGACGATCTGTGGTTTCTGTACCGGTGGCTCGTCGCTATCCTGATCGGTAAACGGGTTGGCATCCCCCTGCGTGATGTACCCTTCTTCGGTTTCACCGACGATCCGGTGTGTCGTCAGTCCGCCGCCCTGAATCTCTTCGGCCCTGAAGACCACGACATCACCCTGGTCGATATCGCCGGCCAGTTCGGTCGGGATCGCGACGAAGCCGTCCCCAGTGTCGATCGTGGGCTCCATACTCCCCGTCTCGACGAAACTCAGCAGAATTGGCTGGCCGAGAAACTGCCCGAGGAGAAGCGAAAGCACGACGACGACCACTGCGAGCTGGAGCGTCCAGCCGAGGAGCTGTTTTCCGTTCATCGATGTGTTGTGGGTGCTACAAGTATGAACTCAGGAGCCTAATAAGAGTATGCGCCGGTGACTCTCTAGTGGCCTGTTCACGATCGGTCAGCGGTGCAACTGTGAGTACGAACATCTGGATTCGACGTGTGTCGGACGTTAGGTCGTCTGGATCTCGAAGCGAGCACCGCCCTGTGTGCTCTCGGTTGCCTGGATCGACCAGCCGTGTGCGTCGACGACGGTTTCGGTGATCGCAAGTCCCAGTCCCGATCCGTCCGCCGACGACGAGACTCCTGGCTCGAACACCGCCTCGTCGTCGGGGAGGCCAGGTCCGTCGTCCTCGATGTAGAACCCGTCCGCTGTCGTCCCGACACGAACCGTGACAGCATTGCCGGCGTGCTCCACGGCGTCCTGACGAGTGTGCGAGTCAGGGCTCGTGGAGCCATGCTCCACGGCGTCTCCGGGCGCCTGGGACTGGGGGCTCGTAGAGCCGTGCTCTACGGCGTTCCTGTAGAGGTTCTCGAACACCTCCATGAGCCGCGTCCGATCCGCCCTGAGTGTCCTCGAAGAGTCGACAACGAGCGAGGCCTCGGCGGTGTCGGTGTGTTGCCAGGCCTCGTGTGCCACGACACCGAGATGGACCTCGACACGCTCGCCGATCAGTTTGCCCTCGCGGACGGTCTCCGAGCAGTGTTCGAGGAGTCGCTCGATCCGGGCGAGCGACTCCCGGGCGGTCGTAAGCTCCGACTGGGCAGTCGACTCGTCGGCGAGTTCGAGATTCCCTGTGGCGACCTCTAGCAGTCCACGCACGTCGTGGGTGAGTATCCGGACGAACTCTTCCAGACACTCCTGTTGGGCTTCGAGTTCCGAGAGACGGCGGGTTCGTTCTGTCGTCTCCGTGCCCGTCACGAGGAGGAGTTCGGGACACCGCCCGGTCGCAGGAACCGGCCGGATCGCCACCTCGACGGTAGCCGTCCGTGATCTCCCCTGAATTCGATACACCCGGTCGATCCGCTCGCCGCCGACCGCGCGCTGGAGATCCTCCCGGAGCTGGTGCCGGGACGTACTGGCGTTTCGAAACCAGGATGTGTTCCAGAGTCGTCGTCCGACGAGCTCATCGAGTGTCGATCCGGTAAACGCAGAGACCTGGTCGTTCGCTCTGACAACCAGCCCGCTTGCTTCGAGGAGAAACGCAAAGTCGTGTGTCTCTTCGAAGAGCACGTCGAACAACCGGCCGTACTCACGTCCACTTGCTACCCCAGCCAGATCTGTCGACCCGTGTTCGAGACTCATGGTCTCACCATCGGGGGACCCCACAGTCTGTCGACGGATCGAACTGCCCCGGCATCCATCCCAGAGGACTGATAATTTGTGCCCATCGAATGTAATTAGTGAGTAACACAGTATTGTTAGAAGCTGTCTGAAAACTATCTATAACGTTCATAATTTCATGAACAGTCCAGCAGGTGTTCCCTGAATTCACTGCCCCATAGTCTGAAAACCGCGCCAGCAGTCGGCTATCCCCGCTACGCGGCAGATTACGGGCAAAAAAGGAAACTATTAGAACAGTTCGATTGGAAAATGAAATTGAAAAGACGCTCATCTGTAGAAGTCGGTACTCAGGATTTTCTCGAACCAGCGTTCGGTGTTGAGTGTGAGGCTGAGGAAGTTCAGATAGCCCTGTAAGTGGTGTTTTGAGACGCCCCGGAACCTTCGCAACCA
>SAYS01000009.1 GCA_004015825.1 Halovenus amylolytica
TGATGCGGGCCAAAAATGACAGAAAAGCTACCCTAGGGATAACAGAGTCGTCACTCGCAAGAGCACATATCGACCGAGTGGCTTGCTACCTCGATGTCGGTTCCCTCCATCCTGCCCGTGCAGAAGCGGGCAAGGGTGAGGTTGTTCGCCTATTAAAGGAGGTCGTGAGCTGGGTTTAGACCGTCGTGAGACAGGTCGGCTGCTATCTATTGGGGGTGTTTTGGTGCCTGACGGGAACGACCGTATAGTACGAGAGGAACTACGGTTGGTGGCCACTGGTGTATCAGTTGTTCGAGAGAGCATTGCTGAGAAGCTACGCCACACGGGGTAAGAGCTGAACGCATCTAAGCTCGAAACCCACCTGGAAAAGAGGCACCGTCGAGACCACTCGTCAAAGACGAGATCGATAGACTCGGGATGTACGCGTCGAGGCAACGAGACGTTCAGTCCACGAGCACTAACAGGTCGAAGCCACCATTCATACCGCATGACTCGTTGAACGAGTCCAGGCGCAAACTGGATCGCACGTACACACGGTCGTATTGACCACCGATATTGGATGCCCATTCGGGTTGCGGTTCGATTCCGCAGATCGGCGTTAAGGCGGCCATAGCGGCGGGGTTCACACCCGTACCCATCCCGAACACGGAAGTTAAGCCCGCCAGCGTTCCAGTCAGTACTGGAGTACGAGAGTCTCTGGGAAATCTGGTTCGCCGCCTCCCATTCATACTGCGACCCACTCGGGTCGCCTCATCAACCCTCGGCCAGTCACAACGCTGGTCGGGGGTTTTTTGTATGTTCTGGCCTGGATCTACCGACGGCTCGATGGTGACAGTTAGATGCTGTCTCGGTGTGAAACGGGAGCATCTCGATGGTCAGTTCGATCAACTGTTTGTTACTAGCCTGTCGGTGCATTTTTCATCACCACTCGCGTAGATAATTTTATCAAGTTCGTGTACCTATGTCTCACCCCGATCCAATTCTCGCGTTCGATACACTCGACGAGCCATCGGGGTTAGAGATAATCGACCGACTCGAGCAGTTACGGTATCAGCTACACACGCCGGAGCAGGTAGCGCCGACAACAGTTCCGACCGAGGAGTTCCTGTTTCCCGTCGGGAAAGGGATTCGTATTCGGACGGAGCAGCTCGTGTTGCCGAACCCGGTCGGTGTATTCGTCCGTGATTGGTCTGGTGAGATGCTGACGGAAGTGGAGCATCTCGAGAGTCACTCGTTTCCTGACGGTCGCTACATCATCGACCTCAGTACGCAGATAAAAACCTACATGCGGATCGACGGTCCTGTCGAGATTACGGCCGATCTGTTCGAAATCCGATTTACATTTGATTCAGAGACCGTTGTCGATATCGGATTTCGGTCTCGGCATACTCGTCCGGCAGCAACGGTGACGACTACAACAGACCCTGTCGATATGATGGCGGCAATTAGTACGTTTGGATCTGCACTGAAATCGAAGAGCCCGGAGCGGTCGTTCCCAACACTACGCGGCCACCCACCGCAGATCGAACTCGGGTCATCGGTCGAAATCCCGGATGGGATTGACAGTCCGAACACCGGCATCCAAATAGAAACCCCACCAATATTGGAATCGCTGTATCCTGTCGCACCGCTTGCCTACTATCTCGGTGCCGAGGTGGTTCCAGGCAACAGCCCGAAACTCACGACAGCATCGGGGTTCGAGTATGGACTCCAGCGTTCTCGGGGATTTGAGCAGACTGTCGAACGGACACTCAAACAGCTATTCTTGCTCGATTGTCTCACCAGGACCGAGGGTTTTTATAATATGCCTCTTCACGAGCGTCGGGTGCTCGACGAGACTCTTTCACTCGACTGGGTGTCATTGTACGACCAGTCGATCGCGGACCGTCTCGAGACGTATCTCGAAGTTCCCTGGAGTGACGTCGCAGATTTCGTCCCGAACTGGCGGCTCACCGCGAACGTTGAACCGACTAGTGGGACGATCGAACAGCTTCCATTTGTCGTGGACGATCTTGCAGTCGTTCGAACAGTCACGAATCCTGTTCAAACAGATCCCGATATTACTGGAGGAGCCACAGCGGACGCATCCCAACGGGCAGTGTTGACCAGGTCGGTCTCACGGTCCAGTGAGAGCGAACAGACCGATCCGGACCGGGCAGATCCCGTCGATGAACAGTATATCGAATTCGAACCGTCAGACTCGATCGAACAGGGCTGGATTGGTGATGGAATTCCGATCGGTGCAAGCAAGATGGTGACCGAGGCCTTCTACAACCGCCTGGATCGCGAGGTTGGCGTCGGTGATATTTCGATCACAATCGTGTTGAACGACACTCGGATGGGCGAAGAGCGTGATCTAGTTGATGCCGCGTATGGGGACCGTGAGCACCTTCCGTTCGACGTCACTATCTGCCGAGATCTCACTGTCGAGGAGCTCAAAGAAGAGTTGCAGACCGATTGTGACTTCTTCCACTACATCGGGCATACAGAGCCCGATGGCTTCGAGTGTACCGATGGGAAACTCGACGTCGTGGATCTCGATCACACAGAGGTCGATGCGTTCTTGCTGAATGCCTGTAGCTCCTATCATCAGGGGCTCGCGTTGATCGAAGCGGGTGCGATCGGTGGAATCGTCACACTGACTGATATTATCAACACTGAAGCAGTCCGTATGGGTGAGTGTATCGCGCGCCTGCTCAACACTGGATTCCCGCTACAGGCCGCACTGGCCATTGCCCGCGAACAGAGTATTCTCGGGGGTCAGTATATTGTCGTCGGGGATGGGGGTATGATCCTCACACAGGCGGAGAGTCGAACACCAAATCTTCTCGAGATTACTCCCTGTGAAGATGGCTTCACATTAGATATAATGACTTTCCCGACAGATACGGCTGGATTAGGTTCTATTTATACGCCATCGATAGAAGATGTTAACGAGTATTTTTTGTCTTCTGGCTATCTTGACAGGTTTCATATAAATAGTGCTATGCTGAGAGAATTCCTTCAGTTAGAGGAGGTTCCAGTTCGATCTGATGATGAAATGTTATTCTGGAGTTCTACTGTGCGTTTATCTGATCTTAGATAAGACAATATCTCTGCAATTTCTTAAATGTCGGATGTAGTGTAAAACGTTATTATATTCCACTAACTGTTCTCCCGTTCCCAGCGAGCGCACCACCAGTCTGGGAAAGCAGGACGGTCAGTCCGAACAGCGCAGCGAGCAGTCGTGGGTGATTCTTGAGGAATTCGGCAGTTTTTGAGTCTGACATACTACACCTCAACTGTTGGTTGGGGGGAATTTAAATTTAATTGATATTAAAAAACATGAATTTAGTAATTTTAACAGTGAATTCTATGTTATTTTTGGCTACTTCGATAAACTAATAAATCATCTGTATTCCCGCAATCCCATATAAACACCTGTAACCACCGACACCGACACAAATGTTATTCTGTTCTTTCATTGTTTCGGGCCCGCCAGAAGAGCCAATCAGTTCAATCAGATGGGCGAAATTATTATAATTTTGGATACCGATTAGTAGTATATAGTTATATGCACGAAACAGATAGACAGAGTTCAAAAGGGACGGGAACTTACTGCACCAGTCCGCTGTCGGCACGCCACTGGCCGGTGAGCGTTCGATGACCGACCATCTCTCCCGTCGATCCCGACCGCTTCGTCTTTCACGGGAGAGTCTACGGAGGAGTCGGCGAGCGTCCCGGGAGCACCCGCCACTTCTCCGAAACGAAACCTCGGATCAGTTCGACGAGACGGCGCTGGAGATTCCAGCCCCGGTCTCGATCGCCGAGGAGCAATCGGAGATCCGTGTCCTGCACGTCGACGATAACCCCGAAATCCTGGAGGTGACGAAACTGTTCCTGGAACGGACCGATGACGCGTTCACTGTCGTCGGGAAACAGAGCGCTGTCGAGGCGATCAATTGCCTGCAGGAAGGCGATTTCGACTGCCTCATCAGCGATTACGATATGCCGACCACCGACGGTCTGGAACTGCTCGAAATCGTTCGCGAGCAGTACCCCGATCTACCCTTTATCCTGTACACCGCCCAGGGCAGCGAGGAGATTGCGAGCGAGGCGATCTCCGCAGGCGTTACAGAGTATATGCAAAAGGAGACGAGCAACGAACAGTACGAGGTTCTGGCAAACCGGATTCGCAAGGCCGTCGACCGCTACCGGTCCCAACAGCAGTTCTGGGACGCACTCTCCTGGTACCACCGGATCATCGAACAGGATCTGGCTGGCGTCTTCATCCTCCAGAACCGGGAGTTCGTCTACGTCAACGAACGTATGGCAGATCTGTTCGGGTATCTGCAATCCGAACTGCTCGGTGAATCGCCTCGCTGTATCGTGGACGACCCCGAGGATGAAGCAGTGTTCGAGGAGTTGCAGAGATCATTCGAGGACCCTGGCTACAGTTTCACCCGCGAGTTCACTTGCTCTCGTGCGGACGACACACCGATTGCTGTCGAACTACGGGGCGGTTCGATCGAGTACGACGGGGATCCAGCCTGTGTCGGGGTTCTCTGGCCACAGGAGTAGTCCCGGTCGAATTTCGCCCGTTACCTGTTCGGTTCGACTCCATCGACACGCTCCGTCCCCGATGCTGAGGAAAGCAGTTCTTGTAGTCTGTGTTCGTCGATTTCTGTGGCTGTCACGACTGCGATTTCGAACTGCGCGACCGTGGCTGCCAGTGCGGGTTCGATCCCGCGGAGTTCGCGGACTTCGACACGTTCGACACTCTGGACCCGCTGGAGGCGCCGAGCAGCATCACTTTCGAGAGCTGCACCACCGTCGCGGGGAATCCGCACAGCTACCTCTGCGGTCCATCGCTTTCGGTGGTCTGTTGAATGTTTCGTTGCCATTGTGCTCCGAGGCGCGAGGGGCGAGTCGAACGCCCGTCGACGGTCCACACCGCTCGCGTGATCACAGCCGCCGGTTCTGGTGGTACCGGAAACCGCGTAACCGGCGGGTGTAGGTCGATTCGTCGTCTGTTCTGCGTCGTTGGAGTAGTTGAACCAACATAGGACGAAAGCCGGATTCGAACCGGTAGCCGAGCTGTCTCTCGCTTTCGCTGGATTGGACAGCGTCGCCACTCGCCGTTGCTGTGGCTCCGCTGCCGTCTGGGCCTGTCACTGTCGGAAACTGACAGTGGTCGAAACAGACACACTCCTGTGGGTGTCGTGTCGGAGTTCGAGAAAACTGCCCGCGTTCACCACCCCGGTCGGGTACTCCGTGTCCGGGTGACGGTTATTCGGGCGTCAGGTTGGCCCTGCGCCAACTGCGTCCACGACGTGAGCCGGAATCCTAGTTTCGACCGACCACCCCATGGCAAAATTGGCGCCACAGCCGGCACTGGATGCCGGGCGTCGGGCCAATGGGGTATAGTCGATCATACTCCAGTCACCTCGTGACAGTTCATTCGATTTTGATAAGAGGTATGATATTAAAACTACTCAGAGTGTGTCTCCCATACACACGGTACTGCCGTGCGTGGGGCAACTCCGACGAACTTAAGCAATCCAGTCAAGAATGTATAGATGCGCCAGGGTGGCAGAGTCTGGCCGAACGCGTCCGCCTGCAGAGCGGATCATCGCCGGTTCAAATCCGGCCCCTGGCTTTCTGCTGTGAACGGCAGTGAGAACGAAACGTCGAACACTGCCAGTGCGAGCCGGACAGCCAGTTCGAATCTGGTCGCCGATCTCTTTTGGACTGTCTGTCTCTGCCGGTTCAAAACCGGCTGCGATCGATCACCGGATGGTCTCTTCCATCGCTGTGGATAGCTCTGCAAGGCTTGCGGAGAGGTCCTCGAACGACTCTTTGAGTCTGTTCGAGTTTGCAACGAGACAGTCCTCGCTCCGGGCTACGTCTGGTTCCCCGTTCGCCGGTGACTCGGAGCCGGCCTGTTCGAGTGAGTCGTTCTCGGATAGATCAGTCCAGCCAACTGACGAGACTCGTTTTCGCCTCTCGGTCTGTTTTGCCCGTTCCATACCTCGACAGAATCGCTTACCCGAGGTCAACCGTGCGGTTAATCTGTTAACCCCGGGCTGCTCGTCGGTGATTACTTTCTCAACCCCTCATTTTTGTCTCTGAATAACGGTCGTTTCGTCGAAAGATCGTCTCTCTCGACGACGCGCCCCTACGCCCTTTCGGACTTCCGTTCGACGATCTCCAGACCGATCCAGGTGATGACTGCCTCGTCGTTCTGGTTGTAGGCCGTGAGTTTCGTGTCGACGTAGCCGATATCTTGGTTCTCGTCGTCGGGATACTTGTCGACGACTTCAGCTTCTGCCCGGAGTGTGTCCCCCGGTCGAAGCGGTCTGATCCACCGGAGATCGTCGACGCCGCGGGCACCCTTCGAGCCCTCGTCGATCCTGTGTTCGACGAACATCCGCATACAGATCGCGGCCGTCTGCCAGCCACTCGCGATCAACCCGCCGAACATTGACTCCTCGGCGGCTTCTTCGTCGACGTGCATCGGCTGTGGGTCGTACTTCTCCGCGAACTCGATGATTTCGTCTTTGGTGACGGTCTCCTCACCGAACTCCCAGGAATCACCGACTGCATACTCCTCGTAGTATCTGGTCATCGGTCTCGATACGGGAGAGGGGAGCCAGCAATAAAAATCCCGAGCCGGCTACTGGTAGGCACTCAGTCCGGTCAGCTCCTCCCCGAGAATCAGGGTGTGGATATCGTGCGTTCCCTCGTAGGTATACACCGTCTCCATGTTCGCCATGTGGCGCATCGGCGAGTAGTCCGTCGTGATCCCGTTGCCGCCGAGCATCTCGCGAGCGATACGGGCCTGATCGCGGGCCATCCGAACGTTGTTCCGTTTCGCCATCGAGACCTGCTGGGGCCGTAATTCACCGCGCTGCTTGAGGGTGGCGAGTCGGTAGGCGAGCAGTTGTGCGAGTGTGATCTGTGTCGCCATCTCTGCGAGTTTCTCTTGCTGGAGCTGAAAACGTGCGATCGGACCGCCGAACTGCTCGCGATCAAGCGCGTACTCCCTGGCAGTCTCGAAACAGTCCCGTGCGGCCCCGACTGCACCCCAGGCGATCCCGAAGCGAGCCTGTGTGAGACAGGACAGCGGCCCCTTCATTCCCTCGACGCCGGGCAGGCGATTTTCTTCCGGGATCTCCACGTCGTCGAGCCCGATCTCGCCCGTGATCGACGCGCGCATCGAGAGCTTTTCGTCGATCTCGTTGGTCGTCACGCCCTCCCGGTCGGTCTCGACGAGAAAGCCCCGGACTGGACTGTCCGGCTCCGAGTGATCCCGCGCCCAGACGACTGCCACGTCGGCGATCGGCGAGTTCGTGATCCAGGTCTTCGAGCCGTTCAGGCGGAAGCCGCCGTCAGTTCGCTCGGCGCGGGTCTCCATGCCGCCCGGGTTGGAGCCGTGTTCGGGCTCCGTCAGTCCGAAACAGCCGACTGTCTCTCCGGTGCCGAGATCCGGCAACCATCGCTCTTTCTGTGTCTCGCTCCCGTAGGCGTGGATCGGGTACATGACGAGTGCGCCCTGCACGCTAGCCATCGAGCGAATCCCCGAGTCACCGGCTTCGAGTTCCTGCATCAACAGACCGTAGGCAGTCCCGGAGACGTTCGGCGAGCCGTAGCCCTCCAGATTCGGCGCGTAGAACCCCATCGCTCCCATCTCGGTGATGAGTTCGGTGGGAAAGGTTCCCGCCTCGAAGTGATCTCCGATCTCGGGTTTGACCTCCTCGGTGACGAACTCCCGGGCTGTGTCGCGGATCATCCGCTCCTCTTCTCCGAGATCCCCCTCTAGCTGGAGAAAGTCTAGCATACCTCATCTTGGGAATCAACTGTATTGAGGGTGCTGTCTGTCGGTGGTAGCCGACGTCGACACTCTCGACTCCGGCATATCTGATATAGCAATCAACAATTTGTAGACTACACCGCGGGAATGGCCTGGTGTCGAGTCGTCAGGAGTTTTTGCGAATTTTCGGCGTCAATACGCGATCGATCAGTCGTCGTCTGCCGCCGCTGCTTCGATTTCGCCCTCGGCTTCGAGTTCGTCGAGTGATTTCGGATACGTCCGAAGCTCCATGTGGATCGAGATCCCAGCTTTCGCGCCTTTGCCCATCGCGACGGGGATCTGGTTGTTGCCTGGTGTGAGATCACCGACTGCGTAGACGCCGTCGACAGTCGTCTTCCCGTCGTCGTCGACAGCGACAGTTCCGTCATCGTTGATTTCACAGCCCAGTCCCGCTGCGAGATCGTTGTTGTAATCGGAGCCGTACATCGCGAAGCCACCGAAGTATTCCCGTCGCTCGCCGTTCTCGAACTCGAAGCCACCGAGCCACTCCGGATCGTCTTCGTCTTTGAACATACTCTCGATGTCCGATTCGATAATCTCGACCGGGTGTGCGCGAACGAGTTCGTCCGTCTCCGAACTCCAGGTCGGCTCTTCGCCACGGAGAAGAATATCCACGCTGTCGGCGAAGTTCAGCAGGATCATCGCGACGTGGGCTGCACCCTCGTCGTGACCCATCACGTAGGCCGATTCGCCGCGGAACATGTAGCCATCACAGTGCAGACAGTAGTGCAGTCCGCGACCGGTCCGGGGAAGCGGCGGTTCTGGCCTGCCGTCGGTAAAGCCGGTCGAAAGGACGACGCTGTCTGCATAGTATGTCTCGCTGGTCGTCGAAACCTCGAATCGGTGCTCTTCCTGGTCAGTGAACTCGACCTCGGTTACGAAATCCTGGTAGAGATCCGTTCCGTAGTGTTCGAGCTGTTCTTTTGCAGTCTGCAGAAATTCGTTACCCGAGACTTCTTCTGGAACACCGATCACGTTGTGGGTGTCGACCATCATTGCCGCCCGGCCACCACCACGGTTGATCAGTGCCGTCTCGTGGTTGAGACGGGTCGTGTACAGTGCCGTCGTCAATCCACCGGGCCCGCCGCCAACGACGATTACTTCGTAGCTGTCTGCTGATTCATCTTCAGTCTGCGTTTCCGAACTCATTAGAGCATATTATGGGTTTGAGCCATAAGACTCTGTTATTTTTATGCGCGCAGTCCACACACCCACCCGATTTGATATAGCAGTTATTGGTTTATTTGCACAGTAACTCTCGATATTTCTGGTAAAATAAATTCTAGAAATTCGCTGCAAACCGCCAGGAACAGCTCAGTTGTGGGCGAATGCAGAGAGTTCGTCGTCGATTATCTCGTCGACCACTCGATCGATGTCGACCTCGCCGACGATGTTCGGGTACTTCCGCTGGAAGTGGCCGACCGTGTTCTCGACATCCCGTTTGAGCAACTCCTTGCTATTCTCGTGCTCGGTCGGCACTGCTTGCGGCCAGTCGAAGACGGTGACACCGTCTTCGGCGATGAAGATGTTGTACTCACTCATGTCTGCGTGCACGTATCCCTCGTTGTAGGCTTTCGAAACCTCGTCGAGGACGAGATCAAGTACCGGGAGTATCTGCTTTTCTGTCAGTTTCGTTCGGGCCAGCTCTACCCCGTCGATCCGTTCCATCAGCACTGCGTGGCGGTTGTGGTCGTGGGGCTGGGGGACCGAGACCGTCGGATACAGCGCTTCGAGGGTTTCGTACTCTCGCTCGGCTGCCTTTCTTGCGGTGTACATCCAGGAGACGTGTTCGTGATCTGCCGTGTACTCGCGCTCGCGGTTGACCTCACGGAACTCGGTGTACCCCTCGCGATGGAATTTGAGTGCCAGGGGTTTGTACGACCGGACCTCGTAGACGTCGCTTTCCTTGCCGACGCCGAGTGGCGCGCCCATCCCCTCGATGGATTCGCGTTCGGCGAAGGTGTGTAGTGCGAGTGCGTCGTAGCCCTCGAAGGTGAGCCGAAACCCCTCGTACTGGATCGTTTTGCGTTCGAGCAGGCCGCGTCGCTCACAGCGGTCGAGTCGGTACTCCACTTCTTCGTCCGTCAGCTCCGCAAACTCGGGGAGTTTCGGTCGGGCGACCCACTTCGAAAAGCGCATTCCCTGTTCGAGGCCCGAAAGCAAGTAGAAATCCTCGTCTTCGAGATCCGCCATCTCGCTCGCCACGTTCTGGACCATTACATGGCCGTAGTCGCCGGATTCGTATAAGACCAGCGTGATTGGGGACAGTGCGCTTGTAAATTCTATACTGCTATATCAATTCTCGGACTCTCGCGATTGGACGGTTCGAATTCGCCGGAGTATCGAGACTGTCGGGAGCGTATTTTCTGTTGGCGGCCAACTGGAGCCAATGAGTAGTGAAAAAGAGAAGATGCTACGAGGGGAACTGTACGACGCCGCCGATCCAGAACTCGTGGCTGAACGGGAACGCGCACGCGAGCTCACGAGACGCTACAATGGAACGACTCCGACCGAGGGCGGGGAACGACGAGACCTGCTGGAAGAACTACTGGGCGCACTCGGTGACGACTGTCACGTAGAGCCCCCGTTTCGCTGTGACTACGGCTACAATATTTCGGTCGGTGAGAACTTCTATGCGAACTTCGACATCATCCTGGACGTCTGCCAGGTGGATATCGGTCGGAACTGCCAGATCGGCCCGGGTGTCCACATCTACACCGCGACCCATCCGATCGACGCAGCCGAGCGAGTCGAAGGCCTCGAATACGGCAAACCAGTCACTGTTGGCGACAACGTCTGGATCGGTGGGCGGGCGGTACTCAACCCCGGCGTAACTGTCGGTGATAACGCTGTCGTCGCCTCCGGTGCAGTCGTCACCGAGGACGTCCCGGACGATGTCGTCGTGCGGTGCAATCCCGCGACGATGACGAAACAACTCGACTCGGATAACTGATCAGTGACCGATCCCGCAAAAACTCGTGGTCAGTCGCTCCTCCGATCAGGCGAACGCGATCGGTGTGCCGGGTGCGTCCTCGCTTTCTTTGACCTTTTCGAGGGCATCCTCGAAGTCTTCCATCCGGACTTCGGCGCGTTCGTCCCGGATAGCGAACATTCCGGCCTCGGTCGCGAGTGAGGCGAGCTCGGCACCGGAAAAGCCCTCGGTGTCCTGGGCAAGCGTCGCCAGTTCGACATTGTCTGCGAGATTCATCTCTTCCGTGTGGATCTCGAGGATGCGCTCGCGGCCGTCCCAGTCGGGGTTTGGCACCTCGATGAGCCGGTCGAACCGGCCAGGGCGCAGGATTGCGCGGTCGAGCATGTCGAAGCGGTTCGTCGCGGCGATGATGCGGATCTCACCGCGCTCCTCGAAGCCGTCCATCTCCGAGAGCAACTGCATCATCGTCCGCTGTACTTCCGCGTCACCCGACGTTTTCGACTCGGTTCGCTTCGACGCGATGGCATCGATCTCGTCGATGAAGATCACAGCCGGCTCGTTTTCGCTCGCGAGTTCGAACAGATCGCGGACGAGTCGAGCCCCCTCGCCGATGAACTTCTGGACGAGTTCCGAGCCGGCCATCTTGATGAACGTGGCGTCGGTCTCGTTTGCGACCGCTTTGGCGAGCATCGTCTTCCCGGTGCCTGGCGGCCCGTGGAGCAACACGCCCGACGGCGGCTCGATGCCGACCGCGCGGAACTGTTCCGCGTTGATGAGTGGCTGCTCGACAGTCTCGCGGACTTCCTGGATCTGTTCTTCGAGGCCGCCGATATCGTCGTAGCTCACGTCCGGGCTCGCGTCGACTTGCATCGCCTGTGCGCGTGCGTCGGTCTCGGGATCGAGAATCGTCTGGACGGCGAAGGAATCGTTGATCGCCACGCGGTCACCCGCTTCGAGTCCGCTGCGGATGCCGGGAGAGACCTCCGTGAGAACCTCCTGATTGTTGCCGTGCTGTTTGACGACGACGCCGTCTTCGAGGAGCTCTTCGGCGGTCGCAATGTACAGCGACGAGGATTTGAGCGTCTCGTTTTCCCGCTCGATTTTGTCCACCTTGTCGGTGAGCCGTTCTCTCCGGTTCTGTGCCGAATCGAGCTGTTCCTGTAGCTGTTCGTTCACATTCAGGACATCCACCAGGTGCTCCCGGAGCGCTTCGAGACGCTCGTCTGGAGCCATGTCCGGGTCGAGATCAAGACGCGGCCGATCAGGAAGTGACGGACTGCGAGACATCTGAATACTAAATCGTTGGGAACAGGGGAATATAGGCTCTTCGGCACCGGGAAGATACACGCGGGCGAGACTGGCCGCTTTTTAATCTGTCGCCTCACTGTTTGGTCTGGCCACGAGTGACGGGAGATCTTTTGCTCTGCTCTGCGAACACTGTCGTATGCGACTGGTTCGAGGGCGTGCAGACACTCCGGCGGCCGACCGTGGGGTGACCGACCGGCTGGTTTCGGCTGTCGGTGAGACTGGTCAGCCGATTCTTCGGGTCTGGCAGCCGCCGCGGCAGGTCGCGTTCGGACGCCGCGACGCGCATCGCGAGGGGTACGATGGGGCCAGACAGCACCTCGCGGAGCGTGACATTCCATACGTAGAGCGTGCGACTGGAGGTCACGCCGTCTTTTTTTCGGGGACGACGGTCTCATTTCTGCGGGCCACGCCGGTCGAGGACGGTCGGTCGTCGATCACTGACCGCTACGAGACGACGATTGAAGCGGTAAAGGGGGCTCTTTCCAGACTCGGTGTCGAGACCAGCGAGGGAGAACCAGAGGCCGCGTTCTGTCCGGGCACGCACTCGCTGTCTGCCGAGGGGAAAATCGTCGGACTCGCACAGCGGGTCAGACGTGATACTGCTGTTATTTCTGGGATCGTCGTGGTTCGGGACCACGAAGAGATCAACGAGGTGCTCGATCCCATCTATCAGGCGCTCGAAATCCCCTTCGAGCGGACTGCGACGGGGAGTATCGCCCGGGCGGGCGGTGAGTCTGATCCGGAGCGTGTCTGCCGGGAGTTCGAGCGTGCGCTTTCGGTTGGTGAGGCGAATATCGAGAGGGTGGGAGTCAGCTAGAAGCGGTTGTTCTACAACTGTTGACACAACCAGCAGGAATGGCCTTGGTTAGCCTATTCCGAACGTAATTCCTGCTCCACAAATAACCCATCCTCATCAGACTCCGAGAGACTTAGGGTATCCCGGTATAGACGGTCTGTATGCTCATCGAGAACGCGACGCTCGCTGACGGCGATCGACGGGATGTCCGGGTCAGCGGCCAGCGCATCACCGAGGTGGCCGTGGCGGGACAGCTCGACGCCGAGAAAGACGAACGTGTCGTCGACGGGGCGGGAAACCGACTCTTGCCGGGGATGATCGACGTCCACGTCCACTTCCGCCAGCCGGGCTTTGGCCACAAGGAGACCTGGGAGACCGGAACGAAAAGCGCCGCTGCGGGCGGTGTCACGACTGTCGTCGACCAGCCGAACACGGACCCACCGACGATCGACGGCGAGGGATTCGACGCGAAACTCGAATACACCGAGCAGGCGATCGTCGATTTCGGACTCAACGGCGGCGTCACACCGGACTGGAACCCCGAGGAACTGTTCGACCGGGAGCTGTTCGCACTCGGTGAGATTTTCCTGGCTGATTCGACCGGCGATATGGGGATCGAGGGCTCGCTGTTCGTCGACGCGCTGGAGCGCGCAGACGAAGGGGGTGTCACTGTCACTGTCCATGCAGAGGATGCCTCCCTGTTCAACCGGAGCGCCCAGGAACGGACCGACGCCGACGCCTGGAGTGCCTACCGGCGGGATCGTGCCGAGATCGAGGCGATCAGACGCGCCTGCGCGCTCGCAGACCAGCGCGATGTACGTATCCACATCGCACACACGAGCACGCCCGAGGGGATCGACATCGCCGCCGAAACGGGGATGACTACCGAGGTAACGCCCCACCATATGTTTCTCTCCCGGAGCGATCTCGACGAGCTGGGAACTCACGGCCGGATGAACCCGCCGCTGCGCCGCGAGCGGAGCCGACAGCAGGTTTACGACCGTGTCGTCGACGGCACCGTAGATATGATCGCGACCGATCACGCACCACACACTGCAGAAGAAAAAGACGCGAGCATCTGGGACGCGCCCAGCGGCGTCCCCGGCGTCGAGACGGCCCTGCCGCTCCTGCTGGTCGAGGCCCGCAATGATAATTTGAGCTACGAACGTCTCCGGGACCTCACGTCGACCAATCCAGCCGACCGCTTCGATCTTCCCGACCGCGGTCGTGTCGCCGAGGGGAACTTCGCCGATCTCGTGCTCGTCGATCCCGACCGCGTGGAGACGATCCGTGCAGACTCGCTGCATACGAACTGCGACTGGACGCCGTTCGAGGGCTGGGACGGCGTCTTCCCCGAGTGGACGATGGTCCGCGGCGAGATAGTCTACGAGCGCGGGGCAGACGAGCCCTTTGGAGAATTCGAGGGCGGAAACGTTCGTCGAGTTCGCGATTCTGCCAGCGAGACGGCAGATTCCGAGACCGATTCGGAGTCGTCAGCACCGGACACCGACACGGAGACCGAAGTCGATTCATACTGATTGTTGCGGTAATTTTCAGCACGGCAGCGAAACCGAGGCTGTTTCGGCCCTCCTAGACCAGTTCTATCTGAACTTCGCGGTACAGACTCGCAATAATCACTATCAGACCCCGAGACAGACAGTACCCAGCAACAGGTAGCTACTTTTTCGAATTAGGCCGGTCAGGAGTTTCCGTCCAGTTCCTCTGGGTCTGGTGGTTCTCCCCACATCTCGGCTTGCTTGCGGCGTTTCTTCGGCAGCGGCGTCCGGACGCCGTACTGGATCCGGTAGCCACCGAGCCCCACGCCCATCCCCCACAGCAGGTTCGCTGCCGGTGCAGCGACGATACCCTGTCCGGCGATCAGTGCGACACCGACGCCGAGGAAGGCAGCCGTCGCGACCACCAGCGACATCGGGCGGGTCCTGTTGATCAGGGCGAGTACGTCACTGCGTTCGGCGACGAAGAGAGTCCCGACGAAGACACCCAATCCGACGCCAGCGATAAGGACTCCCTCGCCGGAAAGCGGCGTCCCACCAGCCAGCGTCGCGAAGAGGAGTGCCGTCACCGCGAGCGAAAAGTCGACGTAAAGCGCCTGCCGTCTGGCTGTCGTCATTCCTCGCTGGCGTCGAAGTGGTGGCCACACTCCGGACAGGTCACCTCGTCGTGCCGGAGCGCGACGCTGTGTTCGCGGACGTCACGCATCACCTCTGTGATGCGGTCCTCGGCGTCGAGTTCCTCCTCGACGGAGAGCTCGACACCCTCGACTTCCAGCAGGAACTTGGCGACCTCCGTCGCCTCGTACATCACGTCGTCGAGTTCCTCCGCAGTGAAGAAATCACACATCGCCCCGTAGAGGAAGGTCGCACCGGCTTTGCGGACCTTCTCCTCGAAGGAGTGTTTCGCCTGGTTGACCGCCTGCGGGCTGTAGGTGTCCGTCATGAACGGTACCAGATGTGGCAGATTCTCGCCGATTTTCGTCATTTCGACGCCGGTTTCGGTCCGGAAGTCGGCACACAGTCGTGCAATCGCCCACTCCCGGGCCGTGATGTAGGTCCGATCGCGGAGGAACTCGTTGGCCCGGTCGTAGGTGCCGCCGTCGATCTTGCTGAACTTGTCGTAGGACTGGACATCCGCGGGAATCTCCGACTCGTCCGGTGTCGATTCCTCCGTCTGCTCTGTGACTGGGCCGTCTGACTCTGCCGGTGGCTGTTCGTCTGCCCGATCATCCGAGGGGTCCGGGTCCGACTCCTCACTCGAATCCGGCGACTCGCCTGGCTCCTCTGGCATACGCGTGGCTGGGAGCCCACCGGGAAAAAGCATGTCGGGTAGGTCGGAGCAACAGTCCCCAGTCGGCAGCGCACCGGCTGTAACTGTTCCCCCGTGTCCCGTCGTGTGAGATTTCGGCTCACAGTGGTAGCTGGTCGCTGTGCTTTTATATACGGCGGCCATCGGATTCCACATGCGCGTTCTGATCGGGATTGAAGATAGCAACCGCGGTATGCAGGCGCTCGAAGCGTCGGCCGAGCGGGCTCGTGAATCTGGCGACGAGCTGACTGTTGCCGTTTACACCGTGTCCGATGAGTCACTCGAAGAGACGACAGCAGCGATACGCGACCGGATCACGACACTTGATATCGACGTCGATATCATCCAGATCGAGGAGGAACCGGGGAGTAAACTGGTCGAAATTGCCGAGCGGGAGGATTTCGATCAGGTCGTGCTCTCCGGCGGGCAGCGATCTCCTCTGGGCAAGATCAAACTCGATAGCGTTCACGAGTTTGTGTTATTAAACGCCCGAACGACGGTGAAACTCGTACGATGACGGAGTATCCGGACGACACTGTCGGCGGGCTCCCGACACCGCCGCGGACGATAATCGACGCCGACGGTCGAAAGATCGAGATCCGCACGGCCGACGACAGTCTCGAAGAACTCGTCGAGATGTATCTGGATTTTCACGCCGAGGACCGGGCACAGGGGATCCCACCGACCAACGAATCGGATATTAGAGAGTGGCTATCGGTCGTCACCAGGGACGAAGAGCTGAACGTGATCGCCTATCACGAGGGTAACCCGGTCGGCCACGTCATGCTCGTCTCCGACGAGGAGGACGCGTACGAACTCGCTATCTTCGTCCTGCAAGAGTACCAGGGCGCGCACATCGGCACCGAACTCCTCCGGACGGCGCTGGGTGGTGCGGCCGAGGAGGGAATCGAACGCGTCTGGCTCTCTGTCGAGCGCTGGAACAGACCTGCTGTCTCACTGTACAAAAAGATCGGATTCCAGGAGACCGGTGACGATCACTTCGAGAAGATGATGAAACTCCGGCTAGACGGATAGGACCGGCTGTTCTGCGTATTCGAGCACGTACGTTGCTGCTTTCCCGAGTACTTCGTCAGTCGAACCGTCGGGTGTGACACGTGGGACGACCAGGAAGTCGGCTTCGAGATGCTCCGCAGCGTCCAGAATAACGCCACCGGGCGTTCGACCCAGTCGATCCTGCGAGAAGCCGGGTGCGGACGACTCACGAACCGTCGTTTCACTGCCCTCCGGCACCGCTTGCCGGGCGCGGGCTGTGATCCACTGCATTCGCTTGGCGACCGCATCAGCTGCCAGATCGCCGCTTTCGAGCCCGCGAACGATCCGCTGATCCGTGACGTGTAGCAGGTGCAGATCCGCGTCGTACCGGTCTGCGATAGCTACTGCATACACTGTCGCATCCGAGGCCTCCTGGGTATTGTCCGCGGCGACGAGAACGAGATCGATATCGAGACCCATTTGGCCAAACTCCGGTGGGCGCGATAAAAAAGCCGCCGGTCGGCACTCGTTTTAGTGGCACCGTCTGACCGCTTCGTTGGGACACTCGCCGCAAACCCCGTCGGTTTTTTGTACTGCACCACGATTGTCTCCCTATGTTCGAGACTGTGGTGATCGCGACGGATGGCTCCGAGAGCGTAAAGCGGGGTGTCACGGCCGCGATCGACCTGGCCGAGCGGTTCGATGGGACCGTTCACGCGCTGTACGTCGCCGATAGCAGGACTGTCGAGGACTCGCCGTCTGAAATCCAGTCCGATGTCGAAACTGCGATCCAGGAAGCTGGTGAGGAGGCCCTCTCGTACGTCGAGGAGCAGGCCGGTGACGAGGAGATTGTCACCGCGATCCGGGACGGGACACCCGCAGAAGAGATCATCGACTACGCGGAGTCAGTCGACGCCGACGCCATCGCGATGGGGACACGGGGCCGCGACGGCGAGCACGCCTTTCTGCTCGGCAGCGTCGCCGAAGCAGTCGTCCGCCACGCACCGATGCCCGTGCTGACTGTTCGCCAGTTGGAAGAGAACTGATACTGCCGGATGCGCTGACGACCGCACGCCTTTTGATTACCCCTCTGCTTTATCAGGTATGAAAGATTGGCTTATCGACGACGAGACACTGTCGCTCGCCCGCAGATCTGTCCTCCCGGGCGAGGGCTTTTTTCGCCCGGACTCGATCGAAGAACAGCAGGCCGAACGCGAGGCCGCCGAGACGATCGAGGGGGCTGGCGTCATCGTGGTCGCCGACCCGGACGCCGACGGACTCGCCTGTACCGCACTCGTTCGGCAGGCCCGCGGCGCGGGTCGACTTCTCCCAGCGAGCCCACACGAACTCCAGGAGTCGCTGTCGTGGGTGAGCGAGTACGCACCCGAGGACGCCGACGTCTACATCTGTGATCTCTGTCCAGACAGCGAGTACGACATCGAGTCGATACCGACTGTCGTCGACGGGACGGCATCCGTCACCTGGTACGACCACCACCAGTGGGACGCGGATCTGGCAACGCAGGTCCGCGAGGCCGGTGTCGAACTCGTCGTCGGTGATTCCGACGAGGTCTGTACTGCCGACGTGGCGCTCGCAGAACTCGATCACGGCTTCGACGACCGGTTTCGCGAACTCGCTGCGGTCACGCGCGACCACGACCTCTGGATCCGCGACGACGAACGCTCCGACGACCTCGCGGATTACGCCCACTGGGTCGAACCCGAGGAGTACATCGAGACAGTCCTGGAACACGGCGCGGATCTTCCGCCCGAAGCCGAGGCACTGCTCGCAGAACGCCGCGTCGAGAAGGAGGCGCTCATCGAGAAAGCCGTCGACCGCGCCGAACTCCGCGAGGTCGGCCCCTGGACGGTCGGAATTACCTACGGGCGCTGTTCACAGAACGAGGTCGCCGAGGCGCTCCGTGAACAGGGCTCCGACGCCGCAGTGATCGTCAAACCCGCCGGCTCGGCGTCGATCCGTGGCACCGACAGCTTCGAACGCTGCCACGAGGTCGCCGCACAGGTCAACGGCGGTGGCCACCCGAAGGCTGCCGGCTGCAAACCCGATATCTACGACGATATGATGGATTACGCACACCACTGGACGACCCACGGTGCCGTCGCGAAACAGGCCATCGTCGAGGGGTTCCGGCGACTCGCTGCCGAAAGCGACTCTGACGAAACGTAACAAGTTAAAAACCTGACAAAAGAATGCGTCGGCAGCTATCGATCAGGCAACCCACTTGTCGGAGTACCGTGTGCCACACTCGCAAGCGGCGTAGGCGTGGATCACCTCCCCTTCGGCGTAGAGGCCGCCGACCTCCTCGTTTTGTTCCTCGGCGAACGCGAAGATGAACTTCGGCGTATGATCTGCACCGTCCGGACAGCTGCCGCCGGCACAGTCGTGGTCGATCTCCCCGTCGGTCCCCATCGCCTCTTTGGCAAATGCCATCGGATCGATGCCGGTCGCCTTCTGGAAGACGCCGCGTGCTTTCTCGCCGTCCATCACGAGGACGATCCCGTCGTCGACACGCTCTCCGTGTGCTTCGAGCGCAGCGAGATCCGAGACACTCCCCTCGTCGAGATAGATGTGGACGTCCGTCGGTCGTTCGCCTGCCAGAAACTGCTCGCGGTCGCTGGTCATATCTCCACCTGTGGCTGCCTGGGAATAAGCACACTGATACCGCCAGATCGGGTTCCGTCCACTGCTGGTGTCCTCCGAGAGTCAGTCGATTGCTCTCTTCGATCTGTGTATCTGTCGGTGAATATACACAGTTTTTTGATTACGGGAGTCGGATGATCCTGTATGAGTGAATCAACACCTGACGTACTCGTCGTCGGCGGCGGACCAGCCGGATTGAGTGCAGCACTGTTCACACAGAAAAACGGGCTCGAAACGACCGTCTTCGACACCGACGGAACGTGGATGCACAAGGCCCACCTGTTCAACTACCTCGGCGTCGGCTCACAGGATGGCTCGTCGTTCCTCGATACCGCGCGCACGCAAGTCGATAGGTTCGGTGTCGACCGCCACCAGGGCGAGGAAGTCACCGACGTTGCGGAGACCGACGACGGATTCAGCGTCACCACCGAGGACGGCGAGTACGAGGCGCCGTATCTCGTTCTGGCGACCGGTGCGAACCGGGATCTGGCGGAGTCACTCGGCTGTGCCTTCGACGGCGACGTCGTCGATGTCGACGTGACGATGGAGACCAGCGTCGACGACGCCTACGCGACCGGTGCGATGGGGCGGGCCGAAGAGTGGCAGGCGATCATCTCAGCCGGCGACGGCGCTGCGGCGGCACTCAATATACTCACGAAAGAGAAAGGCGAACACTTCCACGACTTCGACGTGCCTGCGGACGCCGACGCCGTGTTCGGCTCGATGGGCGAGGAGTAATCACACCGAGAGGAAGGCACCGACGACTGTTCTGGTGAGAATCGAGACCAGTGCCGCGATCCAGGCCATCGCGACGAAGTGGACGTAGGTATTTATCTTGTGTCCGCCGTCGACGGTCCGGATCATCAGCGAGGACAGCATTGCCGAGAACATGATCACCACGACGAGCATGAAGTTGATCAGTGGGATGTTGTACGCCTCCATGTTGATCAACTGGCTCGCGACACCGGTGGCTCCACCACCGTCAGAGAAGCCGAGATCCATCTCGCTCAGAATCCGGACGACTTCGAGCCCGATGAAGAAGGCGAAGGTTGCTGCTGCGTTGATCCCGTGGAGGAGACCGATGAGTGTCGTCGTCGCCTGATTTCGCTGTGAGCGAAGTCGGTTGACCTCGCTCATGTTCTCGCCGATCAGTTCCCCGAGGACCTGTGGGTCGCCACCCATCTCGCGGCCGATGAGATACATCTCGCTGAACGTCTGAATCAGGTAGGACCGACAGTCTGCGGTGAAATACCGCCACGCTTCGGCGGGTTCGATCCGCATGTTGAGTCGCTTGTAGAGGTCGTCGATGTTCTCGGTCAGCGGGCCGAAATCTTTCTCACGGAGTGTGCGCAACACGTCCGAACTGGTCGACTGTTTCACCGATTCGGTCGTCCCCAGCGCGCGGATGAAACTCGGAAACTCGTCGTCACGGGCCTTGACGAGTTTCTCCTGTCGCCACAGCACCAGTCCAGGGATGAGAAGCGGTGTGATCGGAATGACGGAGTACAGCGCCAGTGGCATCGGTGTGCCGAAAAACGGGATCAACTGCGAGATCCGAATCGGGCTGATCCCGAGCAGTCCGCCGTAGGTGACAAAGGCGAGCACGAGACACAGCGAGACACCAATGTAGAAACTCACTTTGATACGTGGCTCGGCCTGTGACGGTTTCTCGGGTGGGTGGTACCACCGTGGGTCGTACGGGGCCATCGTCCGGAGTGCCAGGAAAAACCCCGACTGGATGAAAATGTACATCACGATGACGGCACTGACCGTCAACGTCGGATTCGTCCCCGTCAGCACCGGCAACACGACCGCGAACACCAGCGCGAACGTCATCGAGAGCACCATCGAGAGGTAGAGATCCTTCATCACGTCGAGATTCGACAGCGTCGACTCGTACACTGTGGCGTACTCCTGGATCATCGTCTCCTGCTCGGTCAGCAGGTACTCACGCAGTGACTGGCCGGCGTTGATCGTGTACGCGAGGCGCTCGAAGAAGTCGGCGACAGTATCACTCGGCACCTCTTTCGCGCGCCGCCGGCAGGCGTCGTCGAGACTCTGGTTCCAGGTGTCGACGAGTTCGACGATCCGTGCCATCTCCTTTGCGAGTTCGCCGTACTCCTCTTCGTTGGCCAGCGACCGGAACACCTCCATCCGGTCGATTTTCGTGATCGCCAGCACCGTCATGTGTGTGACCATCAGGTGAAACTGGTTGTTGAGCTGGCGACGGCGCTGGCCGAGCAGGATCTTCGGGTAGAACACTGCCGACCCGAAAGCGAGCAGTCCCAGCAGCGGGATCGGGACGCGGACGAAAATCGGCTGGCCCGCGAGGAAGAAGGGGAGGACGATCGAGACGAGGAAGAACGCGAGCGCAGGGACCAGAATGAAGGTGACGTACTGGCCCATCGGCATCGACATCCGCTGGTAGGACTCGATGAGCGATTTGATGTTTTCCGAAATCGTGAGATCGATCGCCGGATCTGCGCTATCAGTTGCCATTAGTCTTCCCTGTAGATATCGAAGGGGAGCCCCTCGACGCCGTCACGCTGGAAGTCGGTGATCAGTTCGTTCACTTCGTGATACCCCACGATTCCCTCCTGGATCGCGCGCTCGATGATCTTCGCGCGGAAATCCAGGTCGTCGTAGATGTCGCGTGTATCTTCGTATCCCAGCAGCGTCGCGATCTGCTCTTCGAGGACGTAGGAGTTGTTCCGGCCCTGGAAGACGATCTCGTCCTCGACGGGATCCCAGTAAAACGCCTGGCGGGTGACGACGCCGTCCATCTCCTTCGAGTAGCCCTCGATCTCCTGGACCGAGGTCACCCGGCGGAGTACGTCGTCGCCCTGCTTGACACGGTTCTGGAACAGGGCTACGTCGGCGTTGTCCATGAACGTCTCGGGGATGTTGATCGGGTCCCCGGTAAAGCGCTGGATCATCGAGACGATGTCGCTGGCGTGGAAGGTCAGCATGACGGGGTGGCCGGTCTGTGCAGCCTGGAAGGCCATCCGACCCTCTTCACCACGAACCTCACCCACGATGATGTAGTCCGGACGTGAACGCAGCGCGGCCGCCACCAGATCGAACATCGTGATCGAGGTGGACTCGTCGTCACCCTCCCGGGTCAACAGCTGCTGCCAGGTGTCGTGTGGCGGCATGACCTCGGCGGTGTCCTCCGCGGTGTAGATCTTGGCATCCCGCGGGATGAACGCCATAATCGAGTTCAGTGTCGTCGTCTTCCCCGACGCCGTCTCGCCGACGACGAACACCGTCTGCTCGTTTTCCAGACAGAGCCAGAGATACGCCGACAACTCCGGGGAAAGCGTCTTCCAGGCCGTAATCTGGAAGATCGACAGCGGCACCTCGTCGCCCTGACGGATCGTCAGCGAGGGCCCTTTGAGGCTCACGTCGTCCGAATAGATGAGGTTGAGACGCGAACCGTCCGGCAGCGTCGAGTCCACGATCGGATCGGAGTCACTGACCGGATCACCCATTCGCTCGCCCATGTTCCGGAGCCACTGGTCGAAGGCCTCGTCGCTTTCCCACTCGACGGTCGTCTCGATCATGCTGTACACAGAGTGATCGGTGAAACACTGGTTGGGGCCGATGACGTGAATGTCCTCGTTGGCCGGGTCACGCATCACCGGCTCCAGCGGCCCGAGCCCGACGATATCCCGGTTCAGCCGGTAGCGGATGTTCTCGTAGGTCTGCTCGGTCAGTTCCACTTTGCCCACGTCGGTAATATTCTTCAACCGGGTCAGGACACCCGTCTCTTCGGCGTCTTCGTCCCTGATCTTCGTCGTCTCCTCCATCAGTTCCTCGATCCGGTCGTCGTACTCGGCTTCGTCCTGTGGGGCTGGCTTGGTGACGCTCCGTTCGAGCAGCCGATCCCGGACCTTGTTGAAGACTTTCCACTCGTCGTCGGAGAGGTCCGGTTCGATGACGTAGTACTTCATGTCCTGCCCGACGTCGCCGTAGATGTGACAGTAGATCGGTCCACCGACCGGATACAGTACGTTCGGTCGATGTGACTCGTACTCGTCGTCGGCCTCCTCGATGAACAGCGGGAACTCCCCCGTGATCTGTTTGAACTTCATCAGATGCTCACGGAGGTGGGGCCGTCTGGCCGCGTGTTGTCTGAGTTCGTCCGAGGGAGTTGGCTGTCCGTGGTCTGTCATAGATAGTCGACTGTTCGCAGTCGGGGGACCTGGATGTGAAACTGACACTGCTGACGAGTTCCCCGGACGGTTCGGAGTCGGTTCCCGACCGATCGGCGTCCTCGTACACTCATGGAATCACCGCTACCGATCTGCAGATGGCCTCTGACACCAGCTGTCTCCCGGAACCTGCGACGTAGCTACAGTTATCTAGAAGTTTGTATCCAGTTAATTGTGTCGGGCTACATGCCAATTTTGAAAATCGCTGCAATGTCGGATTTTCCGGTCGAAACGACCCAGAAACGACAGATTGCCTGATCGCATTCACGGGAGACCACCCGTCTCCAGGGCGATCGCTGCGCCGGTGTCACCCCCATTTAGCTGGTCGATGTAGGCGAGGCTTTCCCTGTGGACTGCGACAGTCAGCGCGCCACGTTCTCGTGGCTCGAACCGGTCGATATGCGCCCCGAGCCCCGCTGCTGCCTCCTCGGTGATCCAGTCGATTGATTCGTAGTACTCGATCGCCTCGGCCGCCCGGCGGTTGCCGACCGCATCGACGAGATATTCGAGCCACTCTATGACGAGCAGCTCTCCCGAGATCTCTTCGGGGAGTCCTGCCAGATACGGCTTTCCGGAGCCTGCAGCCTGTCTCTCCGTTGATCCAGCGTCGAGTGGCTCTGACTCCATCTTGGCTGGTGACTGTGTCTGGGCTGCTGGCTCCGGCTCGGATTCGACCGCCATCTCTCCTTCTGTCGTGGCTTCCTCCTCGACGACTTCGTCGAACAGTTCGTCGTCTCCGAGATCCCCCTCGTCGATCGCTGCCCCGCCAGCCCCATCGTCGCTCATCTCCGCGAATCCGCCCTCGTCGAGGTCGTCACCGACATCCTCGAACGCGTTGTCTGTCCCATCGTCGAACGCCTCGTCTGCCTCGTCGGTCTCGTCGTCGAATACGTCGTCGACATCTGCGTCGATCTCCTCGTCCATGTCGGGTTCGTCGTCGACGAGGTCGTCGTCGAAGAAGCCTTCGGCGTCGGCGTCGGCGATATCCTCGTCGACGGACTCGTCCTGGCCGCCTTCCTCGTCGTCGGTGAAGAGGCCGAACGAGCCGTCCTGGGCATCCATCCCGCCGCCGCCCATCCCCATGCCGGCGTCCATTTCGTCGGCAAACGGATTCACGCCGCGGGTAACCATCTCGTAGATATCGAGCAGTTTGCGGACGTTCTCCTCGACTTCTTCGACGCTGTTGGAGATCTGTTCGTTCTCGTTTCGAACTGTATTCACAGTCGAGGAGAGACTGCCGACCTCGTTTTCGAGTTCGTCGAGGCGGTGTTCGAGTTCGTCGAGATTGCCGCCACCACCGGCCATCCCGTCGTTACCACCTTCCA
Source organism: Halovenus amylolytica (assembly GCA_004015825.1). Taxonomy (GTDB): domain Archaea; phylum Halobacteriota; class Halobacteria; order Halobacteriales; family Haloarculaceae; genus Halovenus; species Halovenus amylolytica. The sequence continues at coordinate 24,905 of SAYS01000009.1, forward strand.
TCTCGCCGAAACCGTCCTCTCCCTCGAAATCATCGTCGAAATCGCCGAGGTCGTCCCCCTCGTCGAGATCTCCCAGCCCACCGAGGTCGTCGCTCTCGCTCATTATCACTGGTCTTTGTCCGTTCTCCTATTGAATCTCCCGACTTTAATATCAATCCTGATAATAGTCGCGGACGTTCAGTGTGCGAGCCGGTCGGCAATCCGGTAGGCACCGACAGTCGCGGCGAGATCTGCCCGTTTCGGAGCCACGGCCGTAATCTCCTCGTCCAGCCGGTCCGAGACACGACGTTCGAAAGCGTCGACGAGTCCCGGTACACAGGCCATCCCGCCGGTCAAGACGATCTGCTTCTGGATCGCCGGTCTGTACACGCGCCGGTAGTTGTTCGCGAGCTGTGGGAGAAACTGCTCGGTGAACTCGCTGACGACGCCGTCGAGATACGCCTCGACTGGGTCCATGATCGACCAGCTGACGGTAAAGTCGTGGCGGCCGCCGCCGGGCTGTTGAATCGTCTCGGTCACCGGCTCGAACGCCTCGAAATCGGCGTACTGCTCTTTGTACTCCCGCGCGGTGTTGATGTCGATGTGGACGCGACTCCCGCTCTCGTTTTCGACGTTGTTGACGATCTCCCGGTCGATCTCGTTGCCGGTGACAGAGCCCGTCCTGTAGGGGGCCAGCTGCTCGCCACGACGGTAGGCCGCGAACTCGGTGCTCGTCGATCCCAGATTCACCGCCAGAAACACCTCGTCGATCGCTTCGAGGTGGTCACCGAAGGCTGGGATCGAGCCACAGAGCCCCTCCGGGTAGCGCTCGATGCCCGCATCGCCGATCCGACTCTCCTCGATCACGGAGCGCAGGTTCGCCTGTCCGGACTGGTCGCCGCTCGCTGGCGTCGCGTAGACCACGACGCTGTGGGCGGGGATGTCGTGGGAGTCGGCGACAGCGTCGAAAAACTGCTGCGCCCGGTCGGTCTGCTCGCCGGCATCTGGCAGCCCGGACCGGAGTGGGAACTGGACCTTTTCAGGGTACTCGGCCGCCGCATCGTCGCCGAAGGCGTATTTCGTCTCCCCGGTGATCGGGTTCTCGTAACTGGCCAGACAGGTCAGTGTGCGGATAATCTGGAGTCCACCGTCGTCGGCGGGCAACACCAGCACGGTCCGCGTCGAGCCGATCTTGACACCGATCGGGACCGGTGGCCCGCCATCCGCCCGGAGTGGCCCCGTCTCGGCTGCCTGTCCGAGCGTCGTCTCCCGGCGGGTGTCGGTGCCCTCTGTCACGCCACACTGTTGGCTACCGAGCGATAAATACCGACCGAAATCACAAGCAAACGCGGGGGCCACGTTACGCGACGCTACGGCTCTCGATGACGATTCCGGTGCCCGAGCGAACCGAGAACCCGATCGTGTCACCGACCTGTTCACCCATCCCGGCGAACCGGAGCACGTTGATCTGTCGCCGGGTCTCGTTGCCGACCTCGACCATTTCGAGTTCGATGAAGACGTCCGCGATAGAGCGGAAGGGACCGATCGCCTCCTCGTCGAGTGTCGTCGGGTCGACGGTCAGGATGACGACCTTGCCGTCCGAAATGATATCCCGGAAAAAGGAGATAATCTCCAGTGCCGCCTGTCGCTCTTCGTTTTGCCGGACGAGGGCCTCGAATTTGGGGTCGTTCCGGAGGATCGCATCGAAGGTGTCGATGACGATCACGTCGGAGTCCCACATCACCTCGGCCTCCATCAGTCGGCGCAGGAGTTCCCGCCGGTCGTCGTCGTCGCTGTCGTCCATCGTGAAGGTGTTCTTCGAGTCGCCGATGGCAGCGTGTAAAAAGAGAATATCCTCGTTGAGCATGTGATCGACCATGTCGTAATCCAGCGAGTTCATCTGTTCGAGGAAGCTCCCAACCGTGAGCTCCGTCGAGAGCAGCGTCACCATCGTCCCCTCATCACAGAGCCCGTAGGAGAAGCGCTGACTCATCGCCGATTTGCCGGCCCCGTACTCCCCCTCGATGAGGACGATACTGCCCGGCGGGATGCCGCCGCCCAGCTCCTTGTTCAGTCGATCCCGTTCGCCGAGTCCGATCGAGTATAGATCTCGTTTTGCAATGCTCATTTGATCTCCTCTGCGTTCTCCACCGTCAGTTCGTCGACGTACTCGAGGGTCCGCAGGTGGTGTTCCACGGAGAGGGCACCGCGGTCACTGGCCTCCAGCCCGTCGAGGTAGTTGTCCAGTTCTGCTGCCGCCTCGTCGGTGAGCCAGCCGATCGTCTTGTAGTACTCCAGGGCACGGCTGGTCTCCCTGATTCCGACCTCGGTCACGAGATACTCCAGCCACTCGACGGTGAGTAACTCTGCCCCGAATCCGTCTGGAAGCGTCTCCAGGTACGGTTTGCCGCTGCTTTTCTGGCCGTCGGTCGGCGTAATCTCGTCCAGCCTGGCCACCTCGGACGGTGGCGCTGGCTCCGGAGACGTCGTGGCGTCTGGCTGGCTCGTTTCCGGCTCTATCGTCGGCTCTGGCGTCGAGGCTACCTCCGACGCCGCCTCGGTAGTCGACTGGTCAGTGCCCGATTTCGCGGGATCGGCTTCCGCGACGAGCTGAGCTGCCTCCGCCTGCACGTCCGCCTCTGGGTCCGACTCCGCGGCTGCGTCCGACGATTCCGCCTCTGGGTCCGACTCGGGCTCTGGTTCTGGAATCGACGGTGACTCCGGCTCGGCCGGGCCACTGTCTCTCTCCGGGTCGCTACTCTCGCTTGCAACGGCAGTGCCGCCGTCGCTCGCGACCGCTGGCGCTTCGATGGTCTCCTCGATTCCGAAACTCTCCGATTTCGTATCCGGACTCTGGAACCGTGTTCCCTCGAAGGTCCCGGTCCCGATCTCCTCGACTTCCTCTACTGTGTCCGGCTTCCCATCGGTGGATTCGGAACTGCCATCGGCGTTTACCTGGAAGGCGTCTTGCTGTGGCGTGTCGATTATCTCTTCGTCACTGTCGACGCAATGTTTCTCTCGAACCCCCACCGCCGTCCCATCAGTATCGGTGGCTGTGTTCGACTTCTCGCTGAACTCGTTGCCGGCGCTTTCCGGTTCGATAATTTCCGTCTCTTCGATCTCTGGCTCGTCGTCTGTCTCTGTCTGGGCCGGCGACTGGGACGGGCTCGGCGCTGCCTCCATTTCGGGAGCAGCCGCATTCCCGCCACCGATCGCCTTCTTGAACAGGCTCACCAGACGACTCGTGCTCTGTTCGACCGCTTCGACGCTGTTCGAGATCTGTCTGTTTTCGTTTCTGACCGTATCCACAGTCGAGGAGAGGCTGCCGACCTCGGTTTCGAGGTCGTCGAGGCGGTGTTCCAGCTCCTCGGGGTCGGCCGCGCCGTCCGACTGCTCCGGCGCGTCGGCCGACTCGTCTGTGGTCCCGGTCTGTCTCTCACTGTCTGACCCGGTCCTGGCCTGTCTGGGGTTACCAACGCCCTCCCCCTCGTCAGGCCGGGAATCGTCGTCGACAACGACTGACTCGACGATATTGCGGATGCTCATGCCGACGAGTCCGCCCCCGAGCAACACAGCAACCGCGATCGCTGCGGCCGGTTCCTGCATGGCAATCTGCAGGCTCTGTTCGACTGCTGTGCTCATGGTCTTGTTAGCTGTACTCCCGCTCGACTTTTGAATCTACCGGGTACGGTATCATATCTGATACTTGTACGAGCTGTTTATAATAACTCGGACGACAGTCGATCCTCGGCCACCGGTGGGAACGCAAGCGGAAACGACGACGGGAAAAATTACTGCGTCGAACTTACTGCGTTTCGGAGAGTTGAGCGGCGATCCGCTGTGCGCCGATAGTTGCGGACAGATCGGCACGGTCGGGTGCAACTGCGTTGATCTCGCGGCCGAGTTCCTCGCTCGCTCGCTGTTCGAACTCCTCGACGACGCCGGGGATACAGGCCATCCCGCCGGTGAGGACGATCGGCTGGTCCAGTGCGAGCTGGTAGACTTTCATGTGGTCGTTGGCCAGCTGTGAGAGGAAGTTGTTCGCAAACTCGTCGACGACCTCGTCGAGATACTCGTCGACTGCCTCCATCACCGACCATTCGATGGTGAACTCGTGGCGGCCGCCGCCGGGCTGCTGGATGATATCAGTGAAGGGCTCGAACTCCTCGAAGTCCGCGTGGGCCTCCTTGTACTCCCGTGCGGTGTTGGTGTCGATGTTGACACGGCCCTGGGTTTCCTCCTCGACGTAGTTCGCGATCGCGCGGTCGACCTCGTTGCCGGTTGTCGCACCCGTCCGGTAGGGTGAGAGCTGCTCGCCGCGGCGGTACGCCGAGGCCTCGAAGTTGGTCGACCCGAGATTCAAGGCGACGAAGATCTCTTCGACGGCTTCGAGCCCGTCTCCGATCGCCGGAATCGAGCCACAGAGTGATTCGGGGTAGCTCTCGATCAGTCGGCCACCGACCGAGCTGCTCTCGATGACGTCCCGCAGGTTCTCGACCCCTGCCGGGTTGTTGATCGTCGGCACAGCGTAGACGACGACGCTGTCTTCGGGGATATCGTGGGAGTCGATGACCGAGTTGAAAAACTGCTTCGTGAGTTCGGCCCGGTCCTCGTCTTCCGGGAGCCCCGAGCGCAGCATGTACTGCACCTTGTCCGGGTACTCCGTGGCGGCTTCCTCGCCGTAGAGGTACTTCTCCTCGCCGGTCAGTGGGTCCTGGTAACTCGCCAGACAGGTCAGCGTCTGAATCGTCCGGAGTCCCGAGCCGTGTTCGGAGGGCAGTGCGATTACTGTCCGTGTACTCCCCAGTTTGACGCCGATCGGTGTCGCCGTTCCACTGGCGTTCGACGTCTCGTTGGCGGTCGATGTCGCGGCCTCCGCCGCTTCAGCTTCATCCGCTGTCCCCTCGCTTTCCTCTGTGGTCTCCTCTGCCTGTGTGTCCGGAATTTCTTCCGTCTCGGCATCTACCTCCTTGCTCATACGACCCGGCTTAGTTTACCCGGGAATATATATGAACCGGTATTTATAGGATTTGAGCTGTTCTCAATTGTGAAAAATTCAGTCGGCTGTTAGATCTCCCAGATGAACGTATCCTCTGTGCCACCAATGATAACCTTCACCCGGTTCTCGCCGTCGGTTTCGAGTGCCCCCGAACTGTCGCTTACGTTCACCTGGGCCACGTCGTTCTGTCCCCAGACTCCGTTCTCGTTCGAGACGACTGTGACCGAATCCGCGACGGAAAACTGCCCATTTATCAAAATATCTATATTTTCGGTGTTCGTACTCAACTCTCGTTGTCCTGTATTCTTGACGTAGAGTTCGATCGTATCGGTGCTATCTGACGTATCGACGACATCTGCACCGGCGTCGTTGATGATCGTGATATCGGATCGAATGTCGTCACTCACCGAGGGTCCTTGTTCGTCGATCGCGTTGCTGATGTCGTTGACTGTCGTCGTCAGCGCGCCGGCGACAGAGGCAGCGACGACCATCGCAGCGATGAAAATGATAAGGTGTGAGACGGAGACACTCGCCATTTTTAGCTCCCCTCCACGGTTGCTGTCGCAGCGACGGCGTACTCCGTAACGATCTTGATCCGGTCGGGCTGGGTATCTCTACTGACCGTTATTTCGAGTGTCTGCTGGGGGGCCCACAGGTTCCGGTCGGTATTCCCGTCGACTGTGACCGTTGTCTGCCAGTCGCTGACGAGTTCACCGTCGATCAGCAGATCCGTGTTGTTCAGTGTCAACGTTGATGCACCTGTGTTGTTCGCGACGATGACCAGTTCGTCGGTTGTTCCGTTGTACGTTGCCGATCCGATCTCGATGTCAGTGTTGATCGTGTCGATGTTTCGGTCGCTCTGATCGACCTGCGCGTCCCGGATCTCGCCGAACGTCCCCATCGAGGCCGAGTAAAACGCACCGAAGGAGATGAGAAAGGCGACGAAAATGAGTGCAGTTGTACCACTGACACTGAATCCCATCGCTTACACCTTACCGCGTGATTCCCGTGACACCGTTGAGACCCGAGACTGTCCCACCGTTGAGCTGGTTGATGAATTCGAGACTTTGCTTGTGGTGGTCGATCATGAGTGCCCCCCGTCTCGTATCCTCGAAGCCGTTGAGATAGGCTTCGAGGTCGTCGGCTGCCTCCTCGCTGATCCAGTCGACGGACTCGTAGTAGTTGAGTGCTTTGGCCGTCTCACGGACGCCGGCCTCTTCGACGAGGAATTCGAGCCACTCCACGACGATCAGATCCGCCGCGAAGCCCTCGGGAACGGTCGCGATATATGGTTTCCCGCCAGTAGAGTGTGCCGTACTGCCGTTCTGGTGTGTCTCGACGGACTGTTCGGCCGTCTCGACTGTCGTTTCGGGAGTGGGTTCGCTCGTCTGGACCGTCTCCTCGGTCGTCGGCTCGGATTCAGCGGCTGGCTCGTCGGTTTCGAGTGTCTCGTCGAACATCTCGTCGTCCGCGATCTCGTCACCGACATCCTCGAACTCCCCGCCGGCGTCGTCGAACTCGCTGGCAGCGTCATCTGCGAACTCGTCGCCGTCGTCCAGTTCGTCGAACTCGCCGCCGACATCCTCGAACTCGCTGGCAGCGTCGTCCGTCTCGCCATCCTCGTCCCAGTCTGCCTCGCCGGATTCGTACTCGTTTTTGAGGTCCTCGAAAGAGGTGCCGCCCCCACCGCTGTCCTCGGAGTCGTCGCCACCCTCGTCGGCGTCTGCATCCATCCCCATCTCGTCGCCCATGTCGGGTTCGTCGTCGACGAGGTCGTCGTCGAAGAAGCCTTCGGCGTCGGCGTCGGCGATATCCTCGTCGACGGACTCGTCCTGGCCGCCTTCCTCGTCGTCGGTGAAGAGGCCGAACGAGCCGTCCTGGGCATCCATCCCGCCGCCGCCCATCCCCATGCCGGCGTCCATTTCGTCGGCAAACGGATTCACGCCGCGGGTAACCATCTCGTAGATATCGAGCAGTTTGCGGACGTTCTCCTCGACTTCTTCGACGCTGTTGGAGATCTGTTCGTTCTCGTTTCGAACTGTATTCACAGTCGAGGAGAGACTGCCGACCTCGTTTTCGAGTTCGTCGAGGCGGTGTTCGAGTTCGTCGACGTTACCGCCACCACCGCCGGCCATCCCGTCGTCACCACCTTCCATCTCGCCGAAACCGTCGTCGTCGAGGCCGCCGAGGTCGTCGCCACCGTCGTCGAGTCCTCCGAGACCACCGAGATCGTCTCCACCGTCGTCACCACCATCTTCGCCCATCAGTCCGCCACCACTGCCGCCGAGGCTGTCATCACCACCGGCTGTGCCGGCCGGATCCTCGTTCTCGTCGTCGGCCATTATCGAGTCGACCATGTCGCGGATACTCATCCCGACCACCCCTGTCGGTCTGCGAACCGCTGTGACGCCGCCAGCCCCGCCGGTTCGGGTTCGACCCCCCGCCTGCAGGAACCGCCGGTCATCACGCTGTTACACCTGGTCATCATACTATTACGTCCGGGTTCATGCTCTTCAATGTATTGTTTCTGGTATCGTATCTGATAACAATCGTTTTATTTCGTATACTAGTCCGATAGATAATGTGATATACGATGAATAGAGCGTCGGACTTTTCTTCCGCGGTCGCTGGCTTGGGAGAAGCATCGGTTCGGCCGTGACCGACAGCGTGATCGGACAGTCGTCTGACGCGGACGCAACGAGAGAGCCTTACAGGCGCTGGTTCTCTCTATTTGCACTTTTGACGACCAGATCACCGTTCTGTGCTTCAAGCCGGAGCGACCGGCCGTGGTCCCCGCCGACATCCTCACCGACGATCGGAATCCCGTACTCGGAGAGGGTTTCCCGTACTTCTTTGACGTTCCGGTCGCCGATGCTTGCGCCACCTTCGGAGAAATCGAGCATATCGCTGCCGCCGGCGATTTTGGCCTGCATCTGGCGGCTCCGTGCACCGAGCTGTTCCATCTCTTCGACCAACAGTTCGGTGCCCGAATCCGCGAACTTCGCCGGTTTTTCGCCATCCATATCCTCGGCTTCCGGGAGCATGACGTGGATGAGTCCGGCGACAGCGTTGGCCTCGTCGTACAGCGCAACACCGACACAGGAGCCCAGACCGCTGGTCGTTAGCTCCGCACCGTCGGCTGTCACCTCGTACTCGGCGATACCGACCTTGATCCGTTCCGGGTCGGTCTCCTGGGTGTCCTCCGCCTGGCTCCCGTCGTAGACTTTCATGAGTTAGAAAATTGTATCTGCCTCGGTCTGGTCGGCCCGGTCGACGTCGAGCGCCTCGAGTGCCGCCCGCAGCTCCTGATCGTTCGGGAGGGCGTGGATCTCACTCTGGAACTCGACTTCGTCGGTTTTCATCTTCGAGTCGATCACGAAGGCGTGGTGCTGTTCCTGGCCGAGCTGGGCAGCCAGCGGCGAGAGTATCGACTGCCCCATATCGTGGACCACTCTCGGTGGGGTATGTTCGACTGCTTGCTGGAGCACGTTCGCCCAGCCGTCGACGAACCCGCTGGTCATGATGTTGCCAAGCTCTTCGATGGCCATCTTGTGCTGGTCGGTCAGTTCGTCGCTGTCCATCTCGACGGGCATCAGCGCCTCCGCGACGGTCACTGCCGACTGTTCGTCGAACAGGACGATCAGAAAGCCACTCGGTGCGCCGGTAAACTCGACGACAGTCCCGACGTACATCTCTTCGCCGAACTGTCTGGGTACGTCCTCGATCGGAACGAACGAGATCTGTGAGACCTCTGATTCGGTCTCGATACCAGTCATCTGCTGGACGTTTGCCGCTGCTTTCTCGGTCCCCTGTCGAGTCATCTGATTGAACACGGCCAGCTTCTCGATAGGGATCGCTTCCCCATCTCCCTCGGCATACTCACCAAGCAGCTCGGCCATCGGCTCGTACTCCGGGAGCATGTAGATGAAGAAGGTCACGCTCTCCCCTTCCCATTCGATCTCACTCCTGAAGACGAACACCTGATCGTGTGCACCCACGTCCGGATCGTCCGGGAGGATCGCCTCGCTATCGCCCTCGATGTAGCCCGGCGGGGTGTGGTCGATGGTCGCGCCGAGATGCTCGGCCCAGCCGTCGATGAACCCGCTCATCATGATATTGCCGATCTCCTGGACTGCTGACTGCGCCATGCTCTCGTCGTCCGAGGCACCCGGTATGAGCGCCTCGACGATCTCCGTCGTCTGTGCTTCCTCGAAGATGAGTACCGTCTCTCCGCAGAGTGCCCCCTCGAATCCGAACTGGACGCCGACAAACTGGCTGGCGCCGAGTTCCTCGCCGATATCCGCCCGGTCGATCAACGAGATTTTCGTGACGTCAACCGCTGCATCGATGCCAGTCATCTCACAGAGCGATCGCGTCGCTTCCTGTGCCCCCTCGTGGGCGAGCTGGTTGAACGTATCCAGCGATTTGACGTCTACTTTCATCGCTACGAAGGCACGACGTCCTGAATCGCTTCCATCACACTCGGTTTCTGGAACGGTTTCGTGATGTACCCATCAGCACCGGCCTTGACAGCCTCTTTCATCTTCTCTTCCTGCCCGACACTCGTACACATAATCACGTTCGCGCTCGGATCCGTGTTCTTGATCTCGTCGGTCGCCTCGATCCCGTCGCGGATCGGCATCACGATATCCATCATCACCAGATCGGGCTGTTGCTCTTTGAACACCTCGACGGCTTCGACGCCGTTCTCGACCTCGCCGACGATCGTGTGATTTTCCTCCAGAATCTCCCGCAGGAGATTTCGCATGAACTCCGAGTCGTCAGCTATCAGTACTTGTGCCATATCTGCTCATCAAATGATACTGGAATCGTATAAATAAACCCTGCCCCACGATTATCGGTGATGATACTAGAGCCGGCGGTACAACTCTACAGTTGGACGCCGTCTCTGTCCTGGACCGCGTCCAGCAGATCTGCAATACTGTCTTCCGGGCCGAGATCCGTCGATCTAATTAGATTCTTGACACTCTCTGGTGGGTATCTCACGGGGACGTTCGACTCCATCAGCAGGATCCCGAGTACTTCTTCGACGGGCATCCCACTGTCGACCTGCTGGGCGTACCAGAGCATGAGACTCTCGAAGACGGTGATGAGATCGTTCGATGCCATTGTGCGCTGGCTGACGGTGCCGTCGAACTGGGCTGTCACGTCGAAGGCGTACTTCGAGCTGTTCTGCTGGTACTTCTCTCGGAGCCATCGCCGGACAGCCTCTTCGGTGAGCTGGCCGCCATGGCCCGACTGCGCCTGTCCGTGTCCGCGCTGGTTCGAGTGATCGCCAGTCGGTGTCGGCTGGCCACTGTTCCCGGAGAGTCGTCTATTGCTCTGTGACTGTCCGCTATCCTGTGGGGGGTGATTCGGCTGTCCGCCCTGCTGGGGTTGACTCCCACCTCCGGCTGCCTGATTCGACCCCTGACCGCCACCCTGGGACCGGCCAGCGGAGCTGTCGGGCCCACGCGAGTCGGGTGAGACGACGTATCGCCCCTCGTCGATCTCTTCGACGTACTCGCTGTCGCTGATGTCGAGTTCGTGGGGTGAGAGAATCTTGCCCTCGTCGGCCGTCCCACCGTCGCCCGACTCGTCGCTTGGCCCATCGACCATACTAGTACTCTGTAATGGAACCCTAAAAGTATGACTCCGATTGTCTGACGCTCGCAGGGCTACTCTGGGACGTCGGCGATCGTCGTAATCGCTCGGGGACTGTTCGCGCTCGCTTGCTGGATGTAGTGCTCGAAGGAGTCGAAACCGGCTTCCTCGAACATCCGGTCGGCTTCCGCCTCGTCGTAAAACAGCATGATCGCGTCGGCGACCTTCTGGAACACCGTATTGTTCGGGTAGTCCGGACCGACGATCAGTACCCTACCGCCGGGTTTGGCGACCCGACGGCACTCACGCAGTGCGTCGACCGGGTTCGGCCAGTACTCGATCGAGCCCGACGACCAGACGATGTCGAAGCTGTCGTCGGCGAAGGGGAGCCGTTCGGCGTCGCCCATGTGGAACTGGACTGGGCCGCGTTTACCGAACTTCTCGTAGGCCTTCGAGAGCTGGTGGGGGCTCTGGTCGAGGCTGTAGACGTGTTCTGTCTCCCGGAGGAGTCCCTCCGTCGCGAACCCGGTGCCACAGCCGACATCCAGCACGCGGTCGTCGGAGTCGATACCGAGCCAGTCGATGGCCTCGTCGCGCATCTCTTCGTTCCAGATGAAGGGGTTGATCCGGTCGTAGACCGTCGAGAGATACTTGTAGAAGGTTCGCGCGCGAGCCTTGTCTTCGAGAACGCCCATTGACTGACTATTGGTTTCTGTCGTCAAAAACGTACCCTTCGGCGAAGCTGCTCGATACCCCACTTTGTTACAGGGCGGCAAACTGCCGGAAAGCCCTTTAGCCACCGTGAAAAAGAGGGCGTATGATCGACGAGACTGCCGCGGAGATCGCGGATATGCAGACCCACAGCTCCTCCGTCGTTGCGGTGAAAGCCGCCCGCTCGCTCCGCGAGCTGACTGCCCGGGAGTTCCCGACGGTCGATGCTTACCTCAAGACCCTGGAACAGAACAGCAACGTCCTCCGGAATGCGAACCTCTCTCACGCCTCGTTGCACAACACCCAGCGCGAGGTCGTCGAACACGTGCTCGGGAGTGAGCCAGAAACCGTCCAGGGGGCAAAGCGGGAAACGGAACAGGCGATCGAACGGGTCGTCGAGCAGGTCGAACAGGCCAAACGGCGTGCTGCCGAACAGGCGGCCAGCGAACTCGAAAACGGGGAGACGATCATGACACACGATTACTCGACGACGGTACTCTCCGCGATTACGCGAGCACTCGAAGACGGAGCCGAGTTCACCGTCTACGTCACAGAGGCCCGGCCGCGGTATCTCGGCCGCAAGATGGTGCGACGACTCGCCAACATGGAGGGGATCGATGCGACACTGACTGTCGACGGTGCCTGTGGGGAGTTCCTTCCCGACGTCGACCGCGTGTTGCTCGGGATGACCTGTATCGTCGACGATACGCTCTACAACCGTGTGGGAACCTACCCGATGGCTGCCACTGCGTCGGATCTGGACGTCCCCGTTTCTGTCGTTGGCTCGTCGGCGAAGATCGTCGACGGCGGGTTCGCCTTCGAAAACGAGCACCGGAAAGCTAGCGAGGTGATGCGCGAACCAGCCGATGGGTTCACAGTCGCAAATCCGGCCTACGACGCCACACCGACCCGACTACTCGATACTATCATCACTGACGAAGGAATCACTGAACTGGACGTGTAGCTGTCTGGACCTGGTAAGTACCGTTTAATTGGGGTAACATACTTATTCTCTTCTTGCTACAATTTCGACAAGACTGTCGTAGCCGATATTTTATCAGCTATTTTTCTACTTAATATAAATTTATTACGCCTGATTTATTAATATATTACTCGACTGTCGACTACCGTATTGAGATGTATAACTATTCTAGTTCATCCCCAAGGATATGTAACTGTGATCGGTGATCAGCTTTCTATCCTGTCGCATCCGCTTCGTCGGCGACTGCTGCAGGAACTGTACGAGCACGGTCCTGGGGCGGAACTGACCGTTCCGGACGATATACTCGGTGACGACGAGGACGAAACACGGGTTGGGACAGGGTTGACCCACGTCCACCTTCCGAAGCTGGAAGACGAAGATCTGATACAGTGGGACAGGGACGACGGTACAGTCACAAGAGGGGTGGACTTCGACGACATCGCGCCGCTTCTCGAGCTATTCGACGAGCACGCCGACGACCTCCCCTACGAGTGGCCCTGACAGCCCGCTACATCCCCGGTGATTCCAGTGGCCCCCAGAAGGGAAACATCGGGTGCGGGATGCTGATGCCGAGGGCCATCAGCCCGTGTGCGAAGAGGATGTAGCCCAGAACCACAAAGAGCAGACCGAGCACCCGGTGAAGTCGCTGGCGGTGTGTGACACCGACAGATTCGATGATCGTCCCGTAGGCGAACACCGCCGGGATCGTTCCGAGGCCGAGTGCGGCGAGTGCGACGCCGCCGGCCACAGGCGAGCCAGTACTGAACGCGTAGAGATACGCCGGGTAGAGGATCGGACAGGGGAGCAGCCCGTGGACCGCTCCGAGGCCGGCGATGCCGGGCCCACTCGCGAGCCGTTCGACCCAGCCGGTCAGCCGGCGAGTCACGCGCTCTGCGCCTGGCAGCTGGACGCCGACCGAGACCCGACCGAGCAGATAGGAGATCCCCATCAGGATCACCGCCGCGCCGATCACGATGCCGACGGCTCCGCGGACGTAGCTGGCGACTGTCGTCAGTTCTTCGGCACCGACGAAGAGGATGCTTCCGAGCAGCCCCATCAGCGCCCCGATGAGGGTATAGCTGGTCGCCCGTCCGAGGTTGAACAGTGCGTGCTGGCGGACTTCGTACAGCGTGAGATGGGACTGACGGTTCCGATTCGCGGTCTGGACGCCGCCGTCGGTCCGCGTCGCGTTCATGTTGTTTGCGTAAATCGTCACCAGCGGCCCACACATCCCGATACAGTGTGCGCCGGCCAGCAGCCCGATGGCCAGAAAGAGGAGAACGTCGACCCCGAGCAGCGTATTTAGCACCATCAGGTGATCACCGTCGTGGTGTGTCCTGGTTTGCTGTGACGTCCGTTCATACGCCCTCTTGGATGGTTGGACAGTTAGAACTCTCGATTGGGTGCTCCATGTAACTGGCAGCAATTAATCGCGAACCTATTCAAATATATATCCTGATAATTGGTCCACAAGATCTTTTTTAGTTTCCACGAGTTTTCCGGTATGGATTATTTCGGGGAGACTGATCCCGTTCACCCCGAACCTGCTCGGATTCGGGTGCTCCATGTCGACGACCAGCCGGATCTCTGTGATCTGACGGCGGAGTTTCTGGAACGGGAGCGTGACACGTTCCAGGTCGTGACCGAAACCAGTGCCGAGGATGGGTTCGACCGACTCGTCAGCGAGGAGATCGACTGTGTTGTTTCTGATTACGATATGCCCGGCTGTAATGGGCTCGAATTCCTCGAACAGGTCCGCACCGAGTGCGATGGGTTGCCATTCATTCTGTTCACTGGCAAAGGTTCAGAAGAGATCGCGAGTGAAGCCATCTCGGCCGGCGTCACCGACTACCTGCAGAAAGGAACAGGAACGGACCAGTACACCGTTCTCGCGAACCGTATCGAGAACGCTGTCGATCAGTCTCGGTCCCGGGAAGCGCTCGAAGCGAGCCAGCGGCGCCTCTCCCTGTTCGTCGAGCAATCGCCACTGGGCGTCATCGAATGGGACGACAACTTCGATATCGTCGGCGTAAACGATGCCGCCGAGGAGATCCTCGGCTACGCTGAATCGGAACTGCTGGGCTGTTCCTGGGAACGACTCGTTCCGGACTCCGCTGCTGGCACCGTCGCTGAAACCGTCGACCAGTTGCTCGAAACGGCGGGTGGGTATCACAGCGTCAACGAGAACGTTCGGAAGGATGGTGACCGGCGCATCTGTGAGTGGTACAACCGTATCGTTACCGACGAGACTGACGAACTCGTGGCGATTTTTTCACAGTTTCGGGATATCACCGAACGAAAAGAGCGTGAAGCACAACTCGAACAGTCCACCGCCCGGTTGAACGCACTGTTCGACAATTCCCCCGTCATGATCAACATTCACGACGGGGCAGGCAATATCATCAAACCGAACCCACCGTTTTGCGAAAAGACCGGTTACACCGAGACAGAACTAACCGATATGACGGTGTGGGAGATCGATCAGGAGATCGATCCCGGCGAGGCCCGTTCACTCTGGGAGAGTATGGCGGTTGGTGAAAGACGAGAACTAGAAGGTGTCTACCAGCGGCGTGACGGCTCGACATTCCCGGTCGAAGTCCACATCAGGCGTCTCGCGCTGGAAGGGGAAGACCGGTTCATGGTCATCAGTCGAGATATCACAGAGCGGAAAGAACGTGAACGTGAACTCGAACGCTACGAAGCGATCGTCGAGAAAGCCGACGACGGTATGTACGTATTCGACGAGGACGGTCGATTCGAATTCGTCAACCAGCGAGTTGTCGACGTGTCTGGCATTCCACTGGAGGGGTGGATCGACGAACACCTCTCGATTCACACCGACCTCGGCACACTCACCGGGACCGAGGTCGCGTCAGTCAAAGAGGGTATCGCAGCGATTGTCGATGGTGAAAGCGACGAGGAAGTCGTCGAACTTTCCCCGGATGTCCCCACCGGCATCGACACACTCGAACTCCGATTGACACCGCTTTACACCGGCGAGGGAGATACCTGTGTAATCGGATATTCGCGAGACATCTCCGAGCATGCCGCCCACAAAACGAAACTCGAGCGTCTCCAGCAACAGGCACAGGTGTTGATGACGACGTCGACGGTCGAAGAGACAGCACAGGTCGCTGTCGACACTGCACAGGAGTTGCTCGGTGCAGAGTTGAGTGGGTTTCACCGGCTATCGGACGATGGACAGCGACTCGAACTAGTGACGGACACCGCCGAAATAGAGACCGCGTTCGACACCGTCCCAGGCTACGATCGGACTGACACTGCGGATCCGGTTGGAGCTGTCGTCTGGGACGCGTTCGACACTGGAGAAACAGTCGGTATCGATGATACGAGTACTCATGCAGAGTTCGCGGGGAACACGCCCGCTGGAAGCGGGATGATTTACCCGATCCCGGATCAGGGCGTGTTCATCGTCTCGGCAACCGAGGCGAATGCCTTCGACGAGACTGACAAGAATTTCATGGACATTCTCGTCGCGACGCTTACGACGGCCTTACAGCGTGTCAGTCGCGAATCACTCATCCGAGAACGCGAACGGGAGCTCCGAGAGACGAAAGAACGGCTAGATCTGGCCGTGGAGGGGACAAACACCGGCATCTGGGAGTGGAACCTCGAGACGGACGAAATAAACTGGAGTGGGTCGCTGGAGCGAGACATCGGTCTCGACCCCGGTACGTTCGACGGGACCATCGAAGCGGTCATGCAGCGTGTCCATCCAGACGACCGGGAACGTATCCAAGAAGCGATCGAACAGGCGCTCGAAAATGACGGACTTTACAGAGCGGAGATTCGACTACAACACGAAGATGGAGGAATAATCTGGTCCGACGTTCGGGGACGGCTCGCCGAGCACGATGACAGCGCTGACCGTCTGATCGGCGTCCACCAGAATATCACCGACCGCAAGGAACGAGAGCGGGAACTGGAACGGCAAAACCGCCGTCTGAAGGAGTTTTCCAGCATCGTTTCGCACGATCTCCGCAACCCCCTGAATGTCGCCAATGGACGGCTGGAACTCGCCCGGAGGGAGTCCGACTGTGACCATCTCGATACGATCAGAAACGCGCTCGACCGAATGGAGCGCATTATCGACGAGGTGCTCGAACTGGCCCGTGATGGAGCGGATATTGGAGCGACTGATCCTGTCGATCTACAGAATGCAGTCGAGTCAGCGTGGACAATTGTGGCCGATGGCAACGACGGCGTCGAACTCGTGGGGCTGGATGCAAACGCTGACCTGCCAACGATCGAAGCTGATTACAACCGACTCTGCCGGTTGCTCGAAAATCTCTTGCGGAACAGCATCGATCACGGTGGCGAGGACCTGACGGTGACCGTCGGGACAGTCGATACCGGATTTTATATCGAGGACGATGGCCCTGGGATCTCCGAGCAGGATCGCGAGCAGGTCTTCGACCCTGGCTACTCGACGTCACCGGATGGGACTGGACTCGGGCTGCGTATCATCGAGCAGATTGTCGAGGCTCACGACTGGGAGATTCGTGTCACCGATGGAACAGACGGCGGCGCTCGGTTCGAAATCACCGGTGTCCAGATCATTGACTGATAGTGTTTGTTGCGAGTCTTTACCGCCGTAGTGTAACAAGACATCGGTTACATGGCGTGAAACACCGATATTTGTAACGTGGTCACGAAAATTACCGCAACAAACACTATGAGATCGCTCTCATTTCTGGGTGGTCGTGTCGCCAGAATCCTCGATCGATGGATCGCCAAGCTTCGCCCGGATCCTGGCGACCTGATCCACGAACGCCGGACTCGTTCGCTCCCGTGGGCGCGGACAGTCGATCGGAATCCGTGCCTGCACCGTCCCGGGATCGGAATCCATCACCAGCACGCGGTCGCCGAGCGTCACCGCCTCGTCGATATCGTGTGTCACGAATACGACCGTCTGCTGGGTCTCTGCCCAGATGTCGAGTAGCTCCCCGTGGAGTCGATCCCGCGTTCGGGCATCGACACTTCCGAACGGTTCGTCCATCAGCAGGATCTCCGGATCGACGGCGAGTGCACGGGCGATCCCGACCCGCTGTTTCATCCCGCCGGAGAGAGCCGACGGATAGCTGTTCTCGAACCCCGAGAGCCCGACAAGTTCGACCAGTTCTTCGACCTGCGCCGCACAGTCCCTGCAGTCACAGGCCGGTCGTTCCAGACCGAACCGGATGTTTTCTCTGACGGTTCGCCACGGAAACAGCGCATACTCCTGAAAGACCATTCCTCGATCCAGTCCCGGTTCGGTCACTGGCTCACCATCGAGTCGTATCGCCCCCCGTGTCGGCGTGTCGAGGCCGGCGATCATGCGTAACAGCGTCGTCTTGCCACAGCCAGAGGGGCCGACGAGACAGCAAAACTCCCCTGCCGGAACGGTGATGGACACGTCCGAGAGTGCCTGCACTGTTCCATCCGGTGATTCGTACTGTTTGCTCACCCCGTCGACCGTGATTTTCCGGGCCATCGGCTCTCCCGGATGGTCGGTCACCGCCACGCCACCACCCTCCGCTCGAAGACGCGAAAGCAGACATCCATACAGATGAACGCGAGGCTGATCAGAAACATGTAGGCGACGCTCGTCGCCATCGCGAGATTGTTCGCGGCGTTGATGATCTCGTAGCCGACACCCGGCGCGCCGAACAGTTCGGCACCGACGACGATCATCCAGCACCGGCCGATACTCGTCCGGAACGCTGTCAGCATCTGCGGGAGGGCGCTGGGAACGCCGACGAGCACCAGCATCGACCACTCGCGTTCGACGCCCAGCGTCGCAGCCGCGTCCGTGAGATCCGCCGGGACGGATTCGACGCCACCGTAGGCTCCGTAAAAGTTGATCCAGAAGGCACCGATGAAGACGATGAACGCAGCCCCCGAGTGGTGAATCCCGAACCAGACGATCGCGAAGACGATCCACGCCAGCGGCGGAATCGGTCGAAGCAGCCGGACGACCGGTGTGAGCCAGTCGTCGAGCGTGTTGTTCCACCCCAGTACGAGCCCCAGGGAACTCCCGCCGATGCTCCCGAGTACCAGCCCGGGGACGTAATGAAACAGCGTCTGTGTGAGGTGAGCGAGCCCAGTTGGCAAGACGAGCTCGCCGCCAGTGACTGGAACACGGATTGCCGTTTTCGATTCGAACAGACCGACGACGGCCCGTCCCGACTCGGCCGGCCCCGGCAGGAGATAGGTTGGCTCTGTCATCGTCGCGCCGAGCCACCAGATCCCAAGAAACGCCAGCAGCCCGCCGACCCCGCGGAGATACCGCCGGAGATCACGTCCGAGGATACGCTCGCCGATGGTGGTCGTTTGTGTCTCGATCTGGGTACTCATTGCTGGACGGCATCGTACACTCCGAACTCGAACAGTTGCTCGGTCGCGACAATCTGGTCGGTATTTCCGACGTCAGCGACGAACTCAGCCATCGGCGCTGTCTGCGGTGCGATCGTGTGTGGATCCGAGAGGAAATCCGAGGCACGCGAATCCAGGGCCGCCCGGGCACGAGTTTCGTCAACTGCGTCGCCGATCACAGCCGCCGCGTCCGCTGCCGCCACGTCCGGCGAATCCTGTATAAACGCTGTCGCCCGACTGTGTTTCTCGACGAGTGATTCGGCGACAGCCGACTCCTCGACGACATCCTGGTTCGCGAACAGTACCGTAACCGGGTGATTTTCGAGAATGTTCCCCGACCAGACTAGTTCCCGGAAGCCGTCGTCCTGCCCGATAATCGTCGCAAATGGTTCCTGTATCATCGTCGCATCGATATCACCCGACTGGATCGTCTGGGCTGCCCTCGGGGGTGACACGGTGGATTTCGAGATCGTCTCTTCCATCGCACCGATTCCGAGTGTTTCTTCGATCCAGAACCGGAGGACGACATCTGGGACACTCCCATCCGGCGGCACGCCGAACCGGATCGGCCGACCGTTCTCCGCTTCGAAGTTCTCGAATGCAGTCGCTCCCGCTCGCTCGAATCTGTCGGCTACCTCGCTGGTCGCGACAACTTTGAATCCGTTTCTGGAGTTGGCTGCGAGAACGCTAGCGTCGACTCCCCGGTCGACCAGTACCATCGCCGGGGTGATCCCGAACAGCGCGACGTCGACCTCACCACTTGCGAATGCGGTGACGATATCCGGTCCGGACCCGAACCGCTCGACCGAAACGTCGGTCGGGATCTCCTCGTAGAATCCCTCTTCTTCCATCACGTAGTGTTGCATGTTCGGATAGATCGGAACGTACGCGACGGTCATCGACTCGGTACTGCCGCTGTTTTCCCCGAGACAGCCTGCCGTCCCGGCGACTGTTCCCGCGACGACTCCCTGGAGCATCCGTCGTCGTGAAATCGTAGGCATCTGTTTTAATAATATTGAACACTATTCTAATAACTATTATGGTACCCGACTATTTTATTAATAATCCGCGTTCAGATAGCTCTCGGTATCCCGTGATCGATACCCTCCGGTGATGAAAGAGACGGACAACTTCGACGAGAAGAGACAACCCTGCGAACCGTACCCGGCGCCGCAGCCTACAGCAGATCGGCTTCTTCGAGTCGGTCGAGTGCTTCCTGTAGCCGGTCTGTACTTTTCGCGTAAGAGAGTCGGGCGTATCCTGGCGTCCCGAACGCACTCCCGGGCACTGTCGCGACGTGGGCGCCACCGATCGCGTCCTCACACCAGGCCTGATCGTCGTCGTCGACGGGGAGCATCATGTAGAATGCACCCTTCGGTTCCACGATGTCGACACCGCGGGATTCGAACTCGTCGATGAGGAAGTCCCGGCGTCGTTCGAAGGCGTCTCGCATCTCGACGACCGCCTCGTCCGTGTTCTGCAGTGCTTCGACGCCGGCATGCTGGACGAAATTGACCGCACAGGAGACGGAGTGGCCATGGATCTTGCCGGCCTGCTCGACGATCTCTTCCGGTGCGCCGAAGTAGCCGAGTCGCCAGCCGGTCATCGCGTAGGCTTTCGAGAATCCGTTCAGCGTCAGCGTCCGGTCTTCCATCCCGTCGAGGGTTCCGAGACTCGTCATCTCCACGTCGTCGTAGACAATCTCCTTGTAGATCTCGTCGGAGATCACGAGCATGTCGTGTTCGACGGCCAGATCTCGGACACCTTCCAGTGCGGCGTCGGAGTAGACGGCACCGTGTGGGTTCCCCGGCGAGTTGACGACCAGCATGTCGGTTTCGTCGGAGACCGTCTCCGTGAGGTCGTCGAGTGCGGGTTCGAGCTGGAAATCGTGGGCCGCAGTGTCGACGCGTTTCAGGTCAGCGCCAGCGATTTTCGCCATCGCCTCGTAGGAGACCCACGCGGGATCGAGGAGGACGACCTCGTCGCCCTCCTGGATGAGCGTCTGGAACAGTTCGAACAGTCCCTGTTTCCCGCCTGGAGTGACCATCACGTTCTCCGGGCCGTACTGATCGAGGCCATCTGCTGCGAACTTCTCGGCGATCGCCTCGCGGAGCTTTGGAATACCCGGCGAGGAGGTGTAGCCCGTATGTCCGGCTTCGAGGGCCTCTTCTGCAGCGTCTTTGATGTTCTGTGGCGTATCGAAGTCGGGTGCGCCGACACTGAGGTCGACGACGTCGATGCCGTCTGCTTCGAGTTCAGCCGCTTTGTTGCTGATTGCGAGCGTCGCGCTCGGCGATACACGTTCGACGCGGTCTGCAAAGTCGTACTCTGTCATAGTTTGAATCACTCCTCGAGTTCCGAGACCAGATCGATCGCACTCTCGGCGGCGGTTGCGCCGTAGCTGATACGGGCGGCGGCTTCGTCCTGGCTCATCCCCGGACCGATGATCCCCAGTGTCACCGGCGTATCCCGGTCGAGACTGACGTCGGTCAACCCCTGTGCGGCGGCGTCGGCGATCACCTGATCGTGGTTCGTGTCGCCGGTGATGATCGCACCGACCGTGACCACGGCGTCGATATCGTCGCGGCGCGCGAGTCGGTCCGCTGCCAGTGGTGTGTCGTACGAGCCCGGTACCTCGATCTCTTCGACGATGTCGGCACCGCGGTCGGCCGCGGCCTCGCGGGCGCGCTCTGCCATCTCCTGGGTGATCGGTTGCTGTTTGTTGAACTGGGCGACGACCAGTCCGAGGCGTACCATGTGTGTGAGGGGGTTTTGCGCCCTAAAAGAACTACCGTTCTGGACCGAGTCCCGCAGATTTCTGCGCTTCGTTCTGGACTCTCTTTACGTGACCTGTCTCGAAACAGTCGTCTCGATCACCTCGAAACCAGCCCGTGTTCCTCCCTCTCACGTTTGTCGATGTTGCAACCGAAGAGCGGGCGACTGGGTTGTTCCAGTTCGTGCTCGTCTTTCCGTTCGCGGCGATTCCGGCTGTCGAGACCCTTGTCGTCGTTCCAGTCGGGATCGGGCTTGGGTTGAATCGATGCTGCTGGGGGCTGTCGCGTTCGCTGGAGGGAGTCGTTCCCGCTCTGGTGCTGTCTGGATGACTGTCGGAGTTGTCGGCTGGGCCGTCTTCTTGATCGTCGGTTCTAATTGGCCGATCAACCGGGGTAAGATCGCCTTATCGCAGATAATTACCATCTAACAATAGATTCAATTTGTATATTATCTATATGAACAAATCCCTCAGGATCGCACTCATTTTTCTGCTACTGGGGGCTGCAGTGCTCGGGTTTGTCCTCATACAGCCAACTATCGCGGACGCCGGTTCGGAGACGACGGCTGATCGGGTACTCTCCGAGGACATCGTAGGCCCCGACAGTGCGACTGCGGACGACAATCCAGCGGTGTCAGAGGTGGCGCAACGAGCCCTCGACTTCCAGGCCAATGGGAACGGAGACGACGTCGTGAATGACGATGGCGATGCCCAAGCGAGTGAGGAGGACGAAGACGACAGCGACGGTGAAGAAGAGAGTGACGAGGAGGACGACAGCGAGGATGAAGGTGACGGGGACGACAGCGACGAAGAGGAGGAAGAAGACGACAGCGACGATGACAACGACAGCGACGATGAAGACGACAGCGACGATGAAGGTGACGAGGACGACAGCGACGACGATAGCGACGATGAAGGTGACGAGGGCGACAGCGACGACGACAGCGACGACGACAGCGACGATGAAGACGAGGAGAGCGACGAGGAAGACGGCGATGACAGCGACAACGACAGCGACGACGACAGCGACGATGAAGACGAGGAGAGCGACGAGGAAGACGGCGATGACAGCGACAACGACGACAACGACAGCGACGACAGTGACGAGGACGACAGCGACGACAGCGACGACAGCGACGATGAAGACGACAACGACAGCGACGACGACAACGACAGCGACAACGACAGCGACGACGATAGCGACGATGAAGGCGACGAGGAAGACAGCGACGATGAAGACGACAGCGACGATGAAGACGACAGCGACGAGGATGACGGTGATGACAGCGACAACGACGACGATAGCGACGATGAAGACGACAGCGACGATGAAGGTGACGAGGACGACAGCGACGACGATAGCGACGATGAAGACGACAGCGACGATGAAGGTGACGAGGACGACAGCGACGATGAAGGTGACGAGGACGACAGCGACGATGAAGGTGACGAGGGCGACAGCGACGACGAGGACGACAGCGACGAGGACGACGGCGATGACAGCGACGATGAAGGTGACGAGGAAGACGAAAACGACGACGACGACAACGACAGCGACGACGATCGCGACGACAGCGACGATGAAGACGACAGCGACGAGGACGACGGTGATGACAGTGATGACAGCGAGGAGGAAGAAGACGACAACGAAGACAGGGACGATGAAGACGACAGCGACGAAGACGACAACGAAGACAGCGACGACGATCGCGACGATGAAGACGACAGCGACGATGAAGACGACAGCGACGAGGACGACGGCGATGACAGCGACGATGAAGACGACAGCGACGAGGACGACGGCGATGACAGCGACAACGACGACAACGACAGCGACAACGACGACAACGACAGCGACGATGAAGGTGACGAGGACGACAGCGACGACAACGACAGCGACGACGACAACGACAGCGACGACGACAACGACAGCGACGACGACGATAACGAAGACAGCGACGACGACAACGACAGCGACGATGAAGGTGACGAGGACGACAGCGACGACGACAACGACAGCGACGACGATAGCGACGATGAAGGCGACAGCGACGATGAAGACGACAGCGACGAGGACGACGGCGATGACAGCGACAACGACGACAACGACAGCGACAACGACGACAACGACAGCGACGATGAAGGTGACGACAACGACAGCGACGATGAAGGTGACGACAACGACAGCGACGACGACAACGACGACAACGACGACAACGACAGCGACAACGACAGCGACAACGACGACAACGACAACGACGACAACGACAGCGACGACAACGACAGCGACAACGACGACAACGACAGCGACGAGGAAGACGACAGCGACGAGGAAGACGGCGATGACCGCGACGAGGAAGACGGCGATGACCGCGACAACGACGCCAACGACAGCGACGAGGACGACAACGAAGACAGCGACAACGACGACAACGACAGCGACGGGGAAGAAGATGAGAGTGACGAAGAGGATGAGAGCGACGAGGACGAAAACGAAGACAGCAACGGGGAAGAAGGCGACAGCAACGACGAGGAAGAAGACGAGAGCGACGAGGCGGAGGAAGACGATGAAGACGATAGCAACGATGAAGGTGATGACAGCGAGGGTGAAGGCGACGAGAACGACAACGAAGACAGCGATGAGGAAGAAGACGACAGCGACGAAGAGGATGACAGCGACGAGGATGAACCAGCCGAAACGGACGCAAATAGCGGGGATGAGGACGGAGCTGATGCGGAATCTGAGGAAGACGATGCCGAGCCGGAGGGGGCCGAGACGGAATCAGACGACGACGAACCAGAGAGTTCTGATCAGACAGACACCAGCGACGACGCAGCAGCGCAAGAACCAGTCCAGCGGGAGCCGGCCGAGTTCCGGATCCCCATGTCGACGGTCAGTAATACGGAGCTCTCACCGGGAGAAAGCGTCGCGGTGGGTATGCGGGTCGAGAACGTCGGCGAGGAGGATGGGACGTTCAACGCAGAACTGACCGTCGACGACGAGGTCATCGATACCACCTCTGTCAGCGTCGGTGCCGGTGACACTGAATCGCTCGAATTCGAACACCGCTTCGATGAACCCGGCGAGTACGACGTCGGCGTCAGTGGGAGATCGCTGGCCACGGTGACGGTGGAGAACGAAAGCAATGTGTCCTCGGAACCGAGTCCCGGTAGTGCAAACGGCGACGGAGCGCATCCGATCCAGGTGATAGAAGCCTCGATACCGGTCGACTGGGTGGCCGAAGGCCGCCAGATAACGGTGAGTGCAACGGTCCAGAATACTGGGGATCGGATAGCAAACCGAACACTCACGGCGACAATCGATGGCAGAGCAGTTGCAAACCAGACCGTGACACTGCAGCCAAACGAGCAAGACGAGGTGACATTCGAGATCGAAGCGTCGAGCGGAACAGTGTCGATTGCAGACACCGAGGCGGGCACAATCACTGTCGGTGGTGGTCCGGTAAACGATGCACTGGAATCAGACGCCAGCGAGGGGAGTTCGCCGTTCAATCTCACAGTCGGTTTACTACTGCTGTTCGTGATCATGGGGGTCATCGGAGGCGTGGCTGTACTGATGTCCTGAGCGACGAGTGGCCCACCAACGGGCCGTCGCAGCCGGGAGCCGGCTTTTGTCCCCGGGTTCCTCTCGAACCCCGAGAGTCAGAGGATCGCCTGCTCGCGGTCCAGCCAGGTCACGATCACGACGTGTGGCAGCGTCAAAATTGCGATCAAGACGAGATACAGCCCGACGAGTTCCGGGGTCGCACCGGGCGAGCGGGGGACGAGCAGATAGAGGCCGCCGAGCAAGCAGAGGGCACCCGCGGTCATCGGCATCGCATCCCGGGCAAACTGTCTGGCTGCGGGACCGATCTGGCTCTGGCTCAGCGCCTGGGCGGAGTCGTCGTGCAACAGGACCGTCCTGATGACATGCCGGAGCGAATGCCAGAAACAGAAGTAGATCCCGATCGCGAGGATCGGCGGGACGACGAGAAAAAAGGCCGTGAGACCCAGGAGTTCACCAGTGTCGATCAGCCACGGCTCCAGTGAACTGCTGCGAACGAACCCGAGCGCCACAGTGGCCAGGACGGCCGTCCCGTAGAGGGCAGCAACCAGTGCCCGTGGCCCGGGTTCGAAGACTGGCGCGAGCGCCGCTGCCGTCGACGTGTCGAACAGGCCGATCAGCGAACTCGCGACGAACTCGTACTGCCCAGGGAAGGCGACGAGCGGAACCAGCATCGGTGCCCCGCCGCGGACGATCACTGTCAACGCTTTCTGACCAGGGGCGTGAAGGTACTCCGCGCCGACGATATCACGCAGCGGGTAGAGTTCGCCCTGTCCCCAGTGAAACCAGGTCATGAGGATAAAAAAGACGAACGCAGCCACTGGCCAGACGAACCAGACGATGGCGTAGAGGCCGCCGAAGAGGAGATAGAGCCCGCCGACAACCGCGAGCCAGCGAACAGTCAGTGACTCACCGCGATTGCGCGCCAGCACGAGATGGTCGACAGCGCCGTGTGGGAGCCCGATCACGAGGACGCTCGCAATCAGCGGCAGATACTGGTACTGTCGTGGAATCTCGCCGACTGTGACCGAGATGAGACCGACCACAGCCAGCGCCGCCCAGCCCGGTTTGATCGAGTACGACTCTGCGACACGTCGTGCAGTCGCGCCCGGAATGGAAATCGTCCCTGTCATCCCTCGATGCTGTTGCTCGGTCTCCAGTTACGGATCGCGACTGTCCACGCCTCGAGTTCGCCGCGGTCGACACGGTCGAACAGCCACATGTACATCACGAGCCCCTGGATGGCGAAAATATTTGTCATCACGAAGAAGACCGCCTCCTCGATCGGCAGGCCGAAAAGCGCCACGCCGGTCGTCTGCGCGGCCGATATCGTCCAGATCCCCGTCTCGATGGCGAATCGGTCGATGACCCAGTAATAAACCGTCGGGACAGCCAGTGCAATCGCGACTGTCCGGCGGATCTCCCAGAGGTACGGCCAGCCAAACCCCCACTGGATCGCGAGGATTGGCCCGGACCACAGGAGAATTGCTCCCAGATAGAACGTCGACTGGGTTCCGAGCAGGAGATAACCGACCGCGCTCACCGAGAGCCCTGCAACCACACCGATGAGACGGCTCTTCGCCGGCACTCGTAGCGACATATCCGCAATCGCTGGAAACTGGAACAGCCACAGTGCCGTCAACACCGGCTGGAGGACGAAGAAGAGATACTCCCCGAGCGGGGCCTCCCAGAAGTGGACGAGCGTCGTGCCCTCGCCGTACTCCCAGACACCCGCTGCAATCAACAGGTTGTCCCACGGTGTGGTGTAGATCACGGCGATGACGATGATCACAGCCAGCCCGCTGACCGGTCGCCATCCCCACCAGGACTGCTCGCGGACGGCTGCGAGTACCCCAAACAGGAGAATCGGCGGGAGGAAAAACACCAGGAGAAACTCCAGGTAGGTGAGTGGCGCCATCAGTCGCCCCCGGTTCGCGACCAGTTGTCTGTTCGTACTGTCCTCGACCACCGCTTCCCTGGCGCAGTGTTCCCCCGGTCGCGAGTAATGTTTCTGGTGGCCATACCAGAACCTATGGGAACCAGTACAAAAACACTGCCAGCATACGTGTCAGGTATCTCGTCACGCCGTCTCCGGTGGGCAGATATCGAGTGCTGTCCTGACAGCAGTACCCTCGTCGTTTAGACTGTCGACAAACAGCCGGAACGGGCGTCGGTCTGGTGCCGTCACAACAAGCCGGTTCTCCTCTGGGAACCGATCGACGGCCAGCACCGTACCATCCGGTCGACGTGCGGAGGCGTTGATCAACGGTCCCGCGGTCTCGATTTCGATCGCTCTCTCACCGTCGACGGTGGTGGTGTTGAACGAGTCGAGCTGTGAGTCGCCGCGGACGGTGAGTGGCTCCCCGATCTCGGATTCGTGTGGCATCTCGGGATCGCCGTCGAACTCCTCGCACTGGAACTCGCCGAGGAGACTCGATTCGTCTGCAGTGTCCGTACCGCCAGTGAAAACCGTATAGAGACCACCCACTCCGACCGCCACGGCAGCGAGTGAGACGATGGCGACGACTGCAAAGAGACCGCGATAGAGGATCCGACTCGACATATTGCTCCTGATGGGTCAAATCAGTAAAAAATCTCCGCCGATCAGTCGGTTTCGAAGAACTCTTCGAGCAGCTTTCGCTGGGCAGCGCGGAGATGCTGGTGGTAGGTCTGGCGGGAGATATCCATCGACTCCGCGAGTTCCTCACCCGAAACCGGCCGGGGGAAATCGAAGTAGTTGCTCAGGTAGGCTGTCTCCAGAGCCGTGTACTGGCGATCAGTCAGTCGATCCGCGACCGTGGCGACGAACTCCGCAGTCGGCCGCGGGTCGCGTTCCCGCTCGCGTTGCCGGACCAGATTCACGCCGTCGTAGGCCGACTCCAGCACCGAGAGGACGGATCTGACGTCTCCCTCGACGGGAAGGTCGATATGCAACTGTGCGGTTCCGGAACTGCCCGAAGCGGAGAGATCGCGTACTGTTGCCCCGTACTCGGCGAGCTCCTGGAACGCCGCGGCTCCGTCGAGTTCGATCGACGCCGCGACCTTCCCGTCCTGATTTGCGACGACGAACCCGTTTCTGATGTCCGGACAGTTCGCGATCAGCGCGTCGAAATCCTCGGGTGGCTCCGTCATCGTGACGAACATCCGGAGCGATCTACCGTCACTGATCGTCGAGCCGTTGTAGCTGATCGACCCCTCCGCGGCTTTCGCGAGCTGGATCAACGGGAAGCTGTCGTCGGTGATCTCGAAGCCGAGTTCGGTCACGCGGTCGGCGGTCAACACCTGTTTCGTCTCGACGGCGTTGATCCCGCTTGCGATCATCTGCCCGACCGCCCCGAACACCTCCGTCTCGCGGTGATCGAGGACGTCGGAGCCTTCGGCGTAGACGGCCAGCACGCCGTAGGTTACCCGGCGGTACGTGAGCGGAACGATCGCCATCGTCGTCGCGTCGAACCGCTCCGGCGTGACTGGAGGCGGAAGTTCGTCGGCTTCGGAGACGATTTTGACTGCTCCCTCCTCGATGGCCCGCTCGAAGACGGTGTCACTCCACTCGGTCCCGGCACCGGTCTCGATCGACTGTTGTTGTGGCCCGTCCTGGACGCGGATGGAGATCCCCGAGCCGCCCGCCCGCATCTCACCGATCCAGGCGTGTGTGTAGTCGCTCGCTGCTGCGATCTCGGTGCAGACGCTCTCTTCGATCTCCTCGCGGTCGCTCGCGTTGACGAGTGCGTGACTGACTTCGTTGACTAGCCCGCTTACCCGACCGAGTACGCGTTCGAGTCCCTGGCGTTCCTCGCGTAGCGCGTCGGCGCGCTGTTTCGCGAGCGCTTCGGCTTCTTTGCGCTCTGTCACGTCGTTCTGGAAGCCGACGTAGTGTGAGACCTCGCCCTGGTCGTCGTAGACCGGTGCGATCGTCACCTGGTTCCAGAACGGCGTCCCGTCCTCGCGGTAGTTGAGCAACTCGACCGAGACGGGTTCGTCCGCGTCGATCGCTTTTCGCATCTGTGCGACCGGCTCCTCCTCGGTATCCGGTCCCTGCAGGAACCGGCAGTTGCGGCCGATCACCTCCTCGGCGCTGTACCCCGTCAGCTGTTCGTAGGCCTCGTTGAGGTACGTGATCGGATTGTCCGGCAGTGACGGATCGGAGAGTGTGATTCCGACAGGGGCTTCGTCGACTGCTCTGACGATCGTTTCGGCGGTCGGCTCCGGGAGGTCGTCCCGGTCGATCCCGAGCTGGCGCCCGGACACGACCTCTTCGATCGTCTCGACGAGCCGGCTCGCGCCCTCCGGATCGCGTTTCGGAATGTAGGCTGCGACACCGGCATCGATCGCCAGACTCGCGGTTCGTTCGTCACCCGAGGCAGTGTACATCACGACGGGAACCGCGTCGTACAACGATTTTATCTCCCGGAGTAGTTCGACCCCGTCGTCGTCGGGGAGCGAGAACTCGGTGACGACAGCGTCGATGCGCTCGCTGCGCAGGCTGACGAGCGCGTCGGCTGCGGATCGATCCACACTCACTCGACAGCCGGCATCCTCGAGCGTTGACACCGCTTCCTCGGCCGTCGAGCTGTCGTCGACCACGAGAACTCGTTCGTTTCCCACATATTGTATCGGGATCAGCAGCCTAATATAATTTTGTCTGACGATTTATTCGATCGACGCCGAGCGTCGAATTTGACTGCCGTCTGTAAGAAACTGAAAATTGTGCCACCGAGGTGGCACATCTCTCTCCGGATTTACAGCCGGCAGTATCAGTCGTCTGCCGGGATCGCCTCCGAGGTCGCGCCGTACTCCGACCCACCGCTGATCGTCTCGACGTTGTTGACGACGTAGTTGATCACCAGGAAGGAGAAGGCGTACTTGGCGACGACGTCGAACGCGCTGTAGCCCCAGGAGGTGATTCCGACGGACTCGATGAGTGCGAGTCCCTCGTTGCCCAGTGCCCACCAGATCGTGTAGCCGAACCAGAGAACGACTGTCAACAGTTTCAGCGTATTGAAGATGTCCGCGGTCCCAGCAGCTTTGGCGTCTTCGGGCCACTCGACCAGCAGGATGTAGATGACCACGAGGAAGAAGGTGCAGCTAATCGCGTACCAGAACCACCGCATGAGGTGCGAGGAGGTCGTCAGTGCTGCCGCGAGCCCCGTGATCATGATGCCGACGTCGAAGATGATCGCGGTGAAGATCTTCGAGATGTTCGAGCCCGCGATCAGACCCAGCGCCAGCAGAATGAACGGCGTCGAGAACGCCCACGTCAGGTACCGACCCCACAGGCTTATCGTCCCATCGACGGTCTGATCCTGCCCGGCTAGCTCCGTTACCTGCCCAGCCATCGCGTGTCCCTCCGGCATTTCGAGGACGCTGATCGTCAGCCCGGACGCGAGTCCGGAGTAACTGGCAACCGAGACGGCGGAGACTGCCATCGCCGATACGATAATCAGCTGTGAGCGCGGGTCCGATACGTTCCGTGCGAGGAACATGAAAAACAGCAGTGACAGCCCGGCGAGCGCGATATTTATGTATATCGAACTGCCGAGCACGGCGTCGTTCAGCACATGCTCGTACATGTCTTCTTGTGTGACTTGCAGTACCACCGATTCGAGTGTGCCTGATTCGATCATGTGCTACGCTACACCGTAAGCCTGGTACTGTAAAGAAGACGAATCCCTACTAGTCAGGTAATTCTGCTGACATAGGTAGAATGGCGCCATCAGACGCTATTGCGTGGGAACTCGCATCGGGTGCTGGCGATCAGTGGCCACCGAGGTGTTCGTCACTCGTCCGTGTACGCTCATTGCTCACGGGAGCCAGGCGATTCAGCCGTCCGCGAGTGGGGGATGCCACCAGCGAACTGTGGATGGACCTTACCTGTCTGCCTATTGCTTTTTACAACTATCTCGTCGGTCGGGTCTACGCTGTAGTATGTAGTAACCGATTTGTCGCTCCAGTTGGTGAATGCGATATGCGCGTTGTAATCATTGGTGCGGGGGAAGTCGGCACATCGATTGCTGCAAATCTCGCGGGGGATCACGATGTCGTGGTTGTCGAGACCGACGCGGCTCGCGCAGAGCGACTGAAATTCGACCTCGACGTGCTGTCGATTCACGGGGACGGCACGTCACTGGAGATCCAGGAAGAGGCAGAGGTCGACACCGCCGATATGTTCATCGCCAGCACCGACAACGACCGCACGAATCTCGTCGCCTGTGGGACGGCAAAGACACTCGGCGATCCGTTCACTATCGCCCGGACGAAATCGGTCGAGTACCTGCGGACCTGGGAGCGCAAACACGGTGCGTTCGGGGCCGATCACATCATCTGTTCTGATCTGTTGACCGCGGAGAATATGGTGCGTGTGATCGGACTCCCCTCCGCGCTCGATCTCGATCCGTTTGCAGGGGGACTCGTACACATGGCAGAGTTCGAAATAAACGAGGGGAGCCCAGTTGCAGGCCAGAAGGTCGTCGAGGCCGACCGGTTCGACTCGCTGACCTTCGCCGGGCTGTTCCGCGGTGAGCAGCTGTTGATCCCGGATGGGTCGACTGTGATCGAGGCAAACGATCGGGCAGTAGTGATCGGCCGTCCGGAGAGTGTCCAGTCCTTCGCGACGGATATCGCTCCCGGGCACACACTCGACGACGCCACCGATATCGTGATCACAGGTGGGTCACAGATCGGCTATCACACGGCTCGACTACTCGAAGAGCGGGGACTGAAACCACGGCTTATCGAGGCCAATCAGGAGCGTGCACGCGAACTCGCAGAGGATCTGCCCAACACGGTCGTCATGCAACACGACGCGACAGATACGGACTTTCTCGAACGCGAACACGTCGACGAGGCGGATATCCTCGTCGCGGCGATGAACTCCGACGAGCGAAATCTGTTGATCGCCGTGCTCGCGAAACGAATCGGTGTCGACCGGGTCGTCGCTGTCGTCGACAACACCGAATACGTGACTCTGTTCGAGGAGATCGGGATCGACGTCGCGATCAACCCGCGAAACGTCACTGCCGAGGAGATCACCCGATTCAGCTACGAAAACATCGCGGAAAATCTGACGGTTCTGGAAAACGATCAGGCGGAGGTATTCGAACTGGAACTCGATGCCGACAGTTCGATGGTCGGCAAGACACTCGAAGAACTCGATAGCGAACTCGAGGGCCAGTTCGTCTTCGGGGCGATCACCCGGAACAGCTCCTTTATTACGCCGCGTGGGGACACCAGACTGAAAGCGGGCGATCACATCGTCGTCTTCGTGGAGACCTCGTTTGCAGATGGGTTTATGTCATCTGTCTAGCTACAAAACTACCAGCTGGATGTTCACTGCACCGCAGATCCGTGTCGACTGGCGCGCGAGCTTCGATCTGACGGGACAGATTCTGTTCTATCTCTCCGTCCCGCTCGCCTTCCCGCTGGTTCTCGCGGTGTACTACGGCGAACCCCTGCTACCGTTTCTTGGGGCGATTGCGGTGACGCTCGGACTCGGCTGGGGGCTGGATTTTGTCGGGGACCCAGAGGCGAATCTCGGCCCGCGCGAGGCCTTTCTCGCAGTCGCAGTGATCTGGTTTCTGGTCGCTGCCGTGGGGGCGATTCCCTTCGTGCTCGCTGGCACCGGCACGACCGCCTCGCCGGTGAACGCGATGTTCGAGGCGATGAGCGGGCTGACGACGACCGGTGGCACCGTGTTTCGGGAGTTTTCGGTGTACTCGAACTCGCTTCTGATGTGGCGACAGCTCATCCAGTGGCTCGGAGGGCTGGGAATTCTCATTCTCGTGACGGCTGTCTTCTCTTCGGTCGGCGTCGGCGGGGCCCAGCTCATGGAGACGGAGACACAGACCCAGGACGTCAGCAAACTCACGCCGAAGATCTCCGAAACTGCCCGCCTCATCTGGGGGCTGTACGTCGCCATTACGGGACTTGCAGTCGCGGTATACTACGCCCTCGGTCTCTCCGGACTGGCACCGAATATGGACCTGTACAACGCAATTGCCCACGCATTTACGTCTGTTGCGACGGCGGGATTCTCTCCGGAGCCCCAGAGCGCAGCTGCGTTCGCGCCGATCGCACAGTGGGCTCTCATCCCGTTCATGCTCGTCGGCTCGACCAACTTCATCCTGCTGTATCTTTTTATCCAGGGCGAGCCGATGCGCCTGCTGCAAAACGAGGAGTTTCACTTCTATCTCGGCACCGTCGGCTTCTTCGGGACCATCGTCACCGCCATCCTCGTCATCAACCCGGATATCGCCTTTTCGAGTGAAGCGACGATCCGCCACGCGCTGTTCAACGTCACCTCGATTGTCACGACCACCGGATACGCGAGTACAGATTATACGCTGTGGTCGGCCGCGGGTCAGCACATGATCTTTGTGTGCATGTTTTTCGGCGGGATGGTCGGCTCCACGACCTGCTCGATCAAGTCGCTCAGGTGGCTGGTCGCGTTTAAATCCCTCCGGCGGTCGCTGTACACGAGTATCCACCCGGAGGCGATCAGACCGGTTCGGATCTCGGGGAACTCGGTCGACGAGCAGACGATTCGTGATATCTATGGCTATCTCCTGTTGAGTATCATTCTCGTCTTCATGCTCACGATCTTCGTCGTCGTCGACGCTGCCCGGTTCCAGTCGCTTCAGGTTTCGGAGTTCGATGCGATGGGCGCTGCTGCCTCGACGTTCCTGAACATCGGGCCAGCCTTCGGGGCGGCCGGCCCGTTCGGGACCTACGACATCTTCCCGACGAGTACGAAAGTCGTCATGATCGTGTTGATGTGGATCGGGCGCATCGAGATCATCCCCGTGCTCGTTCTGTTTACGAAATCGTTCTGGACCTCCTGATGGTCTCCAGCGGTGTCACTGCCGCCAGAACGAACCCGTGAAGATCACCAGCACGGGGATGATCTCCAGTCGGCCGACCCACATCAGGAAGATCATCAGCAGTTTCGAGGTGTTCGGAAACCCGAGATAGCTCCCGAAGGGACCGAGGTCGCCGAACCCCGGGCCGATGTTGCCGATCGTTGCGAGACTGGCGCTCAAGGCATCGATCGGGGTGAGGACGATATTGGCGGTTCGGCTGGCATCTATCGCGATGATGACCGCACTGAGCCCGAGCAACACGAAATACAGCAGTGTGAACCCGAGTATGGCACGGATCGCATCTTCGTCGACGATATACTCGCCGAGCCTGACCGGCTGAATCCGATCCGGATGTGCTGCAGTGTCGAGTTCCCGTTTTGCGGTCTTGAGAACGATAACCCATCGGACGACCTTGACGCCACCACCGGTCGAGCCGGCGGAGCCGCCGATGAACATCGCAAATAGCAGGAAGACCTGCGCGACGCTGTCCCACTGTGCGAAGTCACTGGTCGCGAAGCCGGTCGAGTTCATCAGCGATCCGATCTGGAATGCAGCCTGTCGCGCGGCATTTTCGAGGTTGCCAGCAGTCGTGCCACCGAGCCGTAGCGTGGGTGCTGCGCCGGCGTACAAAATCCCGGCGAGTACGATCGTCAGGACGACAATCGAGCCGAGATAGCCACGCAGCTCCGGATCCTCCGTGACGAGCGAAATATCGCGGTTGAGCAGGTACCAGAACAGCGCGAAGTTCGTCCCTGCGATGATCATGAAGGGGATGACGAGCCACTGCACGGCCGGTTCGAACGCGCCGATACTGTCGGCCTGTGGCGAAAAGCCGCCTGTCGGCAGCGTCGAGAATCCGTGTGCAACGGCGTTGTACAGATCCATGTTCGGCGCGAGATTGGTGCTGTAGTGGAGCACGGCCATCAGCACGACAAAGAGTACAGTAAAACCGAGATAGACGAGCCAGAGGACACGGGCTGTCTCCGCGATCCGCGGGGTCAGCTTCTGTAGCTCCGGGCCCGGTGCTTCCCGTTGCATGAGCTGTGCGCCGTTGACTGCGATCTCGGGTAAAATCGCGATCATCAACACGATGATCCCCATCCCGCCGAGCCACTGGGTGAGCTGTCGCCAGATCATCAGCGCGTGTGAGTGTTGCTCGGTCGAAATCTCTCCCAGCACTGTTGCACCAGTCGTCGTGAATCCGCTCATCGACTCGAACAGCGCGTTGATCGGGTGTGCGAGCGTCGAATCCGTCCCGAATCCGGCGATGACGTAGGGGATCGCGCCGACGGCAGCAGCGCTAAACCAGGCGAGCGCGACGAAAAAGAGCGCTTCTGGCGGGCCGATCTCCCGGTCGGTCGCCAGCTGTTCGAGTGCGAGCCCGATCAGGACGGCAATCGCCATCGAGACCAGAAAGACGACTGTGTCCTCGCCGTAGACCAGACTCGTCACCAGCGGGACGATCATCGCGACCGCGAGATACTTGATGACTGTCCCGGTGAGGGCGATACTCTGTCGCCAGTCGACGTACGTTTCGGTAAACAGTTCGAACATCTTCAGATATCCCGGAACTGCGTTCTCACTCGATGATTGCTCGTCGGGTAGTTGTAGTTTCTGCTTTTCTGTCCCGTCACACGAAGCTTCAAGTACGAAGCCGGGACCAGCCCGTCGCGTGAGCTTCATCATCGGACGTGATCGGGCGGATATCGAAGAGAGACCGGCCGGCAACCTCGGTCGCTTCCGTGCGCTCGACGGGAGCGACGGCGCACAGCTGTATTTCGACTGTAACCGTCCCCACGCCATGTTGATCGTCGGGAAACGTGGCTACGGCAAATCCTACACGCTCGGTGTCATCGCCGAGGAACTCGCCCGTGTCGACGGCGTTGCACCCGTCGTCCTCGATCCGATGGCTGCCTTCGAGACGGTCGCCAGTGGGACAGACGTGCCTGCGCGGGTCGTCTCCGAACCAGCAGTCCGGCCGGACTCGCTGGATGGGCGATCGTGGTGTGCCCTCGTGGGACTCTCACCGGAGAGCGCTGCGGGTGCCCTCCTCTGGCAGGCCGCCGCAGGTGGGCGAACACTCGACGACATCCGCGAGCAGATCCGGTCGAGTACCGCGACAGATGCAGCCAAGCGGGCGGCGATCAACCACGTCGACCTCGCCGACTCGTGGGGTGTCTTCGACGCCGATGGGCTCGACGTGGCCACACTCACGGGTGGGGAGTGCACCGTTCTCGACCTCTCCGGACTCGACGACGAACCGATGAACGCTGTCGCCCGCAGCGTCGCCGATACCCTGTACCGGGCCAGAGTCGACGATGCCGTCTCGCGACTCCCGTGGCTGCTCGTCGACGAAGCCCACACCTTCTTCGACGGTGTCGCCGCTCCGGCGTTCGAAACCGTTCTCACACGGGGGCGAGCACCCGGCGTCAGCAGTGTGTTCGTCACCCAGCGCCCGGCCGCGCTGCCGGAGGTCGCGATCTCCCAGTCCGATATCCTCGTCTCACACCGGCTGACCGCCGAGTCGGACATCGCGGCGCTTTCGGCCGCCCAGCCGACCTACATGACCGAGTCGCTGGAAACACGACTGCCGACTGCCCCGGGCGAGGTCGTCATCGTCGACGATTCGACGGAGACGGTACACACCGCACAGATCCGCACCCGGATCACGGCACACGGCGGTGGGAGTGCGACTGTCTGTGACCCGCCCGAGCCCGGACAGCACAACTCAAATATCAATACTGATAGATGATCGGTGAACGAGCAGATCGAGGTGGTGACCAGCCGACGTGGTGTAGTTCTCTTGATGAGATCCGGTGTCGATCGTGGTGCCATGCGAAAACGTTTATGTCTTATTAGATGTATTGTGTTCAACGTGGACGACCGAAGTATTGAGGAGATCTTGGACACGATCGGCGATCAACACGCTCGACGTTTACTGGCGGCGATCAGCCGGGAGCCCAAAGACGCCAAGGAACTCGCCGAAGAATGTGATCTGTCTTTGCCGACGGTCTACCGACGTATCGAGATGTTAGACGAGTACGATCTGATCACAGACGAGACCCTCGTCGCCGAGGATGGGAATCACTACAAGGTGTATCAGTCGAATTTCGAAAGTACTGTTATCTCACTGGAAGACGACGAGTACAAAGTTCGAATCTACCGCGAAGAGAACCTCCCGGACCGGTTCAGCCAGCTCTGGGACGAACTCGGCGCGGAGTGACCGCCACTGTCTGTCTCGTTCGGTACTGGCTCCCCTCTCGTTCTCACTGCGTTCCATCTGGTTGACTTTCTTTCACAATTAGTCACGCTTATTAGACCCCTCACTGTAACTTCGGTGAATCGATGGTAGAGGTCGAACCGATTGCACGGATTGTGCTGACACTGATGCGATTTGTCGTGTTTGGGCTCTCTCTCGGACTCACACTCATCAGCTTTCAGGCGTATCGGAAAAAGCAGTCCCAACGGTTACAGTACGCGTTCGTGGGGTTTGCGTTCATCAGTATGGGTGTCGCGATCAGCAGTGTGATCACACAGCTTGGCTCGGAAGCGGACCAGGCCATTCTCCTTTTCTTCCAGATGGTCGAGACGATTCCGTTCATCATCGGGTTCAGTATGTTGTACCTCTCTCTGTACCGGTAATCGGAGCGCAAAGTCGCGGGGCTTATGAACCAGGAGCGTCATTAAGTGTGCAATGACTGAATCTACAGAGGTAACTCGCCTGTTTGGTGGGCCCGGCAGTGGGAAGACGACAGCACTGCTGGATCGGGTCGAGGAGTTGATCGAGTCGAACGACGAGCTCGAAGTCAGGGATATTCTGGTCGTTTCATATACGCGAGCGGCGGCAGCAGAGATCCGGGAGCGGCTGGCCGACCGACTCGACACGACACCGCGTGCACTGCGGGGCAACGTCTGTACGATGCACGCGAAAGCGTACGATCTGTTGAATCTTTCTCGCAGCGACGTCGTGGGGGAATCCGACAAAGAAGAGTTCTGTGAGGATTACGGGCTCGAATTCGAAGACGAGTACGAGGGGTCACGTCGTCGGTCTGCACGGTCGACGACGCTCGGAAACAAAGTCATCGCGACCAGTCAGTGGCTCCAGCGGACCCGACGCGACGTCGGCGACTGGTACGACGTTCCCTTCCAGTGGAACGAGGAAGAGGTCCGCCTCCCGCCCGAGATCGACGACAACGCCCAGACGGGCAACAAGTACACGCCGACCTGGCCCAGCGACGACGACCGGCTGGATATCCCCGACGCGATCCGTGCCTGGCGCACCTGGAAAGGACAGCACGATATCGTCGGCTTCGCGGATATGCTCGAACGGGTCCACCAGCGCTCCCTGCTGCCGAGCGTCGACTATCTCGTCATCGACGAGTTCCAGGATATCACGACGCTGCAGTACGAGGTCTACCGCGAGTGGCGGCCACACATGAAGCGGGTGCTGATCGCCGGTGACGACGACCAGGTCGTCTACGCCTGGCAGGGTGCCGATCCCGACCTGCTGCTCGAAGAGACCGTCGACGACGACGTCGTCCTTCCCAACTCCTACCGACTCCCCTCGAAGATCCTCAACGTCGTCAACCAGGAGGTCCGCCACATCGAGAAACGCCAGGAGAAAGATCTGAAACCCCGGAAAGAGGGTGGCAAAGTCGAGGGAATCCGTAACCGCTCGATGCTGGATCTCTCCCGCGAACTCACCAGAACTGTCGATGAGACCGAGGAGACCGCGATGGTCCTGTTCCGTGCCCGCTACCAGATGTTCCAGTTCATCGACGAGTTCATCGACGAGGGGATCCCCTTCAGCTGTCTGACCGACCAGCGGATGTGGACCGACCGCCTCACCCAGTACGTCGACGGCATCGAGTCACTCGCCGAGGACGAGCCGCTGACCGGGCTGCAGGCCCGGCGACTCGCCGATATGCTCGCCGATTCGGCCTTCGGGACTGGTGAACGCGACGACTTCTTCGACGTGCTCGACGAGCGTGAGGAACAGTCGGGCGTCGACGACCTGACGAATCTGGATATCGAGCCGGAACTGATCCGTGAACACGTCCCGTTCGTCCCGGACCCGCCGGCGGCGGCGGATATGCTGCGGAAAGTGACCAGCTTCCAGGAACGGAGTGTCGACGCGTACTTCAACGGTCGGTATCAGGGGATGGACCGCGACCGAGTTCGACTGGGAACGATCCACTCCGCGAAGGGTCGTGAGGCCGACCACGTCTTCGTCGCGACCGACCTGACCGAGAAGGTCGTCGAGCAGATGTCGGCGGCGATCGAGCAGGCAAACGAGGAGATCCCAGAAGAGATGTCCTTCACGAAACACGCAAACACCGTCCCGACGCTGACGGACAACGAACGCCGGGTGTTCTACGTCGGTATGTCGCGTGCGCGTGAACGACTCGTCATCCTCGAAAATCTGGTCGACGGCGCGCCGACGCTGCCGATCGACGTCTTGCTCCACAACGAACCGACCGAACAGAGCATCGAGGAACTGCTCGACGGCATCGGCGAAAAGCCAGTCGCGCAGTAGGCCGTTCTCCACTCCCTTCTCGTCATATCGTAGCACTTTCGCCGACTGCGTCCTAACTGCGGGTATGTTCACAGGGATCATCGAGGAGACCGTCGAGATTCTCGATATCGAGCAGACCGAAGAGGGGCGTCGAATCCGGCTTTCGAGTCCGTTCGACGGACTCTCGATCGGGCAGAGTATCAGCGTCAGCGGCGCGTGCCTGACAGTCGAATCTTTCGATGCGGACTCCTTCGAGGTGTTCACCGCGACGGAGACACTCGACCGGACCTATCTGGGCGAACTCGGCGTCGGTGATCTGGTGAACCTCGAACGAGCATTGCCAGCAGATGGCCGGTTCGACGGCCACTTCGTCCAGGGTCACGTCGACGCGACGGCCGACGTCGACGAGATTACCAGGCTGGGTGACGACTGGGAGTTCGCCTTCTCCCTACCGGAGGGACTGGCACCCTACGTCGTCGAGAAGGGTTCGATCACTGTCGACGGGATCAGCCTCACCGTCGCAGCACACGACGACGATTCCTTCGCCGTGGCGATCATCCCCGAAACCTACGAGATCACGACGCTGTCGGAGAAGGCAGTCGGCGATCCGGTCCACCTCGAAGTCGACGTGATCGCGAAGTACGTCGAGAGCCTCACCGAAGGCTATCGAGAGTAGCGCTGCATCCAGTACGTCTGGATTTCTATTCGAAATAACCAATCTAGTTTAGCCAAGTTAGCATGGGTGTTCGGGCTACGAAAAAACCCCCTCTAACACCCATCCCAGAATCGCAGTCAGTTAGTGTCGCGAGCCCAACTCAGTAGCATGGAAATCGGTATCATCGGTGCGGGTGCTGCGAGTGCAGCAGCAAGCTACGTCCTCGACGGGGCGGTCCCGGAGGCCACCATCACTGTGCTGGAAAAATCCGGTGGTGTCTGCGGCCGGGCGGCCACACGACGAAACGGTGGCCGGTACTACGACTATGGCGCGAACTATCTCAAAGACGACGATCAGCGCGTGGTCGACCTCGTCACCGAGACACTCGATACGACGGGAATGGCCAGTATCGACGAGCCGGTCTACGTGTTCGACAAAACGGGCACTGTTTCGGAGGGCCGCGACGAGCAAGAACAGAAGTGGACCTACCGCGAGGGGCTCACACAGATCGCAAAACGCCTCTTCGACCGGACCGATGCGACGGTCGAGCGCCGGACCCGCGTCGAGACGATCGAGCGAACCGGCGACAGCTGGCAACTGCACGATACGGACGGCCAGTCCTGGGGACCGTTCGACGTCCTGCTCTGTAACCCCCCAGCACCACAGACAGCCGAACTGCTGGCCAACGCAGAGTGGGATGCAGAGATCCGCGAGCGACTGGTGGAGGCAGTCGAGGCAGTCCCCTACCGGTCTGTCTGGACCGCGGTGCTCGGCTACGAGTTCGAGCTCGATCGCCCCTACTACGCCGTCGTCAACACCGACAAGGAACACGATGTGGGCTGGGTCTCACGCGAGGAGTGCAAGCCGGGCCACGTCCCCGACGGTGAGTCGCTGCTGATCGTCCAGGCTAACCACGAGTGGTCTGTCGAGCACTACGACGAGCCACCGGCGGAAAACGTCGCCGAACTGGCTGACCAGACCGCCCACATACTCGGTGACGACCGGCTGGCAGCACCAGCCTGGACCGACCACCAGGGCTGGCGGTACGCACTTCCTGAAGGCGAAGTTGCCAGCGGTCCACTCGACTCGGCAGCGGAGTACGGACTCTACTGTGTGGGTGACTGGATTCCGGGTGAAGGGCGACTTCACGCCGCCCTGCGGAACGGACTCGACACTGGCGAGCGAATCGTTTATGCGCTCTGATCCTGGTCGTGACTGGCTCCATCGATACCCGTTCCAATATCCTTTTACTCCGGTATCGTCACGATACAGTATGAGCCCGTATCGCGTGGTCCTCTTTGACATGGATGGGGTTATCGTCGATTCCGAGCAACACTGGGGTCGGATCTGGCGTGAGAAGATCTTTCCAAAAGTGACCGGAAATCCCTCGCTTGGGGAAGTTACCGGCCGGGATTACAGGGAAACGATCCCCGAACTCGATCAAAAGTACGGACTCGAATCCGATCTCGAAGCCGTACTGTCGGAGTTCGAGAGCTACGGCAGGGAGATCTACGCCGAGAAAGCGGGCTCCAGTGACGAACTGCTGGCCCTGTTCGACGACCTCCGCGATCGTGACCTCGCGGTCGGAATCGTCTCCTCGTCGCCGCGGGAGTGGATTCATGCCGTCGTCGACCGGTTCGATCTGGAGCCACTCTCGATCGTTCTCAGCGCCGGCGAGATCGACGGCCCCGGGAAGCCCGAACCGGACGTCTACGAGGCGGCGATGGCCGAACTCGGCGTCGATCCGGCGGCGTGTATCGTGATCGAGGATTCTGAAAACGGCGTCCGGGCGGCCGACGCAGCGGGCGCAACGGTGATCCGGTTCCAGCAGTCCTCGACAGCCGAGCAGATGCCCGAAGCCGACGCCGTCGCCGACGATCCCTCCGATCTCCGGG
Source organism: Halovenus amylolytica (assembly GCA_004015825.1). Classification (GTDB taxonomy): domain Archaea; phylum Halobacteriota; class Halobacteria; order Halobacteriales; family Haloarculaceae; genus Halovenus; species Halovenus amylolytica. The sequence goes on from SAYS01000009.1 coordinate 66,813, forward strand.
GGATTCTATTCGAACTCGTCGACCAGGAGTGAACTGCCGTTCTCGTGTCGACCGTTCTCGATACCCGGTTTTTGACACTGCGACACGGTCACAACCGACGGACGAAAACCATGTCATTAATACCGTCCGTTCGTTCATATACTACTATGTTGCGCCGAGTTCAACCTATCGGATCGGTAGTAGGGGCGTTTTTGCCCCATTAACACCCCCACTCGGCGCAGGCATCGTTTTCTAACCGCGATCAAGAGTCAATAGAGTATGAGCGACACACAGGACCAACCGACCGACGAACCGCCAGCCGAACAGAACGCCATAGACGGGGAGTACGACCCGAGTACCGTCGAACCCGAGTGGCAAGAGCAGTGGGTTACTGAAGAGACCTACGCCTACGACGGGGACGCCGACACCCGCTACACGATCGATACCCCGCCGCCGACAGTCTCCGGTAATCTGCATATGGGCCATCTCTACCAGTTCACACTGCAGGATTTCGTCGCCCGCTACCGCCGGATGAGCGAGGGAACTGTCTTCTTCCCCTTCGGCTACGACGACAACGGGATCGCCTCGGAGCGACTGACCGAACGCGAACTCGATATCAACCACAGCGAGTACCCGCGCCGGGAGTTCCAGGAGAAATGCCGCGACGTCTGTGACACCTACGAGGCAGAGTTCACGACCGATATCCAGTCACTCGCTATCTCTGTCGACTGGGATCACACCTACAAGACGATCGAACCCCGCGTCCAGCGCATCTCCCAGCTTTCCTTCCTCGATCTCTACGAGCAGGGCCGGGAGTACCGCAAACGTGCGCCGACGATCTGGTGTCCGGACTGTGAGACGGCCATCTCCCAGGTCGAACAGGAGGATCTGGACAAACACACCAAGTTCAACGATATCGCCTTCGAGATCGTCGAGACCGGTGACGGCTCCGAGCCTGAATCGGATACCTTCACGATTTCGACGACACGACCCGAACTCCTGCCGGCCTGTGTCTCCGTCTTCGTCCACCCCGAGGACGACGAGAATCAGCATCTCGTCGGCGGCACTGCACGAGTTCCGATCTTCGGGCAGGAAGTGGATATCATCGAGGACGACCGCGTCGATATGGAGACCGGCAGCGGCCTCGTGATGTGCTGTACCTTCGGTGATCAGAACGACATCGAGTGGTACCAGGCCCACGATCTGGATCTCCGTATCGCCATCGACGAGTCGGGGACGATGACCGACCTCGCCGGCGACTACGAGGGGATGACCACGAAAGAGGCCCGCGAGGCGATCATCGAGGATCTCGACGAGGAGGGCTCCCTGCTCGAATCCCGCGACCACGAACATACAGTGCAGGTCCACGAGCGCTGTGACGTGGAAGTCGAGTATCTCGTCACCGAGCAGTGGTACGTGAAACTGCTGGACAAAAAGGAAGAGTATCTGGAGGCCGGTCGGGAGATGGACTGGTTCCCCGAGAAGATGTTCACCCGGTACAAACACTGGATCGACGGGCTGGAGTGGGACTGGTGTATCTCCCGCCAGCGCGACTCCGGCATCCCGTTCCCGCTGTGGTACTGTGAGGACTGCGGCGAGGAGATCTTCGCCAACCGCGAGGATCTCCCGGTCGATCCACTCGCCGACGAGCCACCCGTCGACGCCTGTCCGGAGTGTGGCTGTGAGACGTTCACTCCGGAAGAGGACGTCTTCGACACGTGGGCGACCTCCTCGTTGACGCCACTCGTCAACGCTGGCTGGGACTGGGACGCCGACGCCGGCGAGTTCAGCTACGAACGGCCGGAACTGTATCCCGCCAACCTCCGCCCGCAGGGCCACGATATCATCTCGTTTTGGCTGTTTCACACCGTCATCAAATGCTACGAACACACCGGCGAGGTGCCGTTCGATCACGTGATGATAAACGGGATGGTGCTCGACGAGAACCGCGAGGCGATGTCGAAATCAAAGGGCAACGTCATCCCACCCGAAGAGGTGCTCCAGAAGTTCCCCGTCGATGCGGCGCGCTACTGGGCGGCCGGCACCTCGATCGGTGACGACTTCCCGTACCGCGAGGGTGACCTGGAGGCTGGCGAGCGCCTGCTCCAGAAACTGTGGAACGCCTCGCGGCTGGTCGACCAGCTGACCCCGTCGACGGGGGCTGTCGAGCACGTCGAGGAGGACGACCTCGCGGAGATCGACCGCTGGCTACTGGCCGAACTCGACGAGACTGTCGCAAACATCACCGAGCGGTTCGACAACTACGAGTTCTCGAAGGCACGGATGGAACTCCGCTCCTTTTTCTGGTCGACGTTCTGTGACGACTATCTGGAGATCGCAAAACAGCGTCTCGACGACGGCGGCAACGCCTCGACGGAGTTCGCACTCGTCACTGCACACCGGACGTTCCTGAAGCTGTTCGCACCGCTGCTCCCGCACATCACGGAGGAAATCTGGACGCGCATCTACGACGAACAGGCGTCGATTCACACCTCGGCGTGGCCCGCCCCCGGCGGCTACGAGGCCGACCTTGACGCAGGCGAGACGGCGATGGAGGTCATCTCCGCGCTCCGCCGGTACAAGACCGACAACGGCCTGCCACTGAACGCCGAACTGGATCGCGTCGAGATCTACGGCCACGTCGGCGAGTTCGCCGGGCCCGTCGCAGAGGTGATGCACGTCGGCAGCATCGACGCCTTCGACGAGGAACCGGACATCACGACCGAGATCAGCGGTGTCGATCTGGATTACTCGCTGGTCGGGCCGGAGTTCGGCAGCGAGGTCGGTGACTTCTAGTCGGCTATCGACGCCGGCGCGTTCGCGGTCGCCGGCCACCCACCCCGGGGGGCCGGGGGCGAGTTCGAACTCGCCGACGAGATGTTCGAGATCGAAGAACAGCGACGGTACTCCGGCGACGGGGAGATGATCGAAACCGAGCACGCAGTCGTGATCGTCGACACCGAATAACGTTCGAACGAGGCCACCTTTCTACGAAGAGTCCGTGGCGACGACTGATAGTGTTTGTTGCGAGTCTTTACCGCGACGGTGCAACAAGATATCGGTCACACGGCGTGAAACACCGATATCTGTGACGTGGTCACAAAAATTACTGCAACAAACACTATGAAACCAGTGTTAGTCAGCAGCGACGAGTGCTTTCGGTGGCCCGCCGGGGAGTTCCTCTCGGTCGTGGTCGGCCTCGAAATCGAGATCCGGGCCAGCAGCGATGATCCGCGTCGGTGTCACGTCGGGGTGGGTCGTGTAGTAGTGTTCCTTGATGTGGTCCATGTTGACCGTCTCGGCGACGCCGGGCGTCTGGTAGAGATCGCGCAGGTACGGCCAGAGGTTGTCGAACTGGTGGATGAACTGCTTGTTGCACATGAAGTGCGTGTGATACACCTGGTCGAACCGGACGAGCGTCGTGAACATCGCGATATCCGCTTCGGTCAACTGGTCGCCGGCCAGATATCGCTGGTTGGCGAGCACCGAATCCCAGTGATCGAGTGCATCGAACAGTTCGTCGACCGCGTCGTCGTAGGCCTCCTGGCTTTTTGCGAAGCCAGTCCGGTAGACTCCGTTGTTGATCGGTTCGTAGATCTCGTCGATGACTCGGTCGACCTCGTCCTGGTAGCCCTCGGGGTAGAGATCCACGTCCCGCGTCGCGACCTCCTCCATCTCGGTGTCGAGCATCCGCATGATCTCCCTGGACTCGTTGTTGACGATGGTCTCCTCTTTCTTGTCCCAGAGCACTGGGACAGTCACTCGGCCGGTCACCTCGTCGTCGACTTTCTGGTAGAGTTCACGCAGGTAGTCGTTGCCGTACTGGGAATCTTCCGTACAGCCCTCCTTTTCGGGTGTGAACTGCCAGCCGTCCTCGTCGCGGAACGGGTCGACGTAATCGACCGTAATCGCGTCTTCGAGACCCTTCAGCGCGCGCACGAGCAGCGTCCGGTGGGCCCACGGGCAAGCATAGCAGACGTAGAGGTGGTACCGGCCGGATTCGGGTTGGAACCGTGCGTCGGGATCGCTACTGATCGAGTCCCGGAAACTCGTCTCCGAGCGTTCGAACTCACCCTTGTCGTTTGTCGATTGGTACGTATCGGTCCGCCATTCGCCGTCGACGAGCATATTCATACTGATCAGTAGGGGTTGTAGGGGCAAAAGAGCGGCAGTTAACCGAGTGTTACCAACGTGTCTTCTTCCCTGATACGTTCTTTCCAGCTATAAATACAGGGAAAGAGATAGATCCGTCTCTCAGCGCGTCTGTCCAGCTCCCGGATGCCAGCGTCGTCCAGATACCGGGCACCGGCAGGTACCCACGCCGTCAGTCGTGCACACGCGCCCTCCGTTTCGAAGGCTTTATCCTCGCTGTTGGCCACGTTCTTTTTAAGAATAACAATGTCCGAAAAACCAGCATCGATGTACCGGGACATCGACAAGCCCGCCTATACCCGCAAAGAGTATATTACGGGCATCCCCGGTTCGAAGATCGCACAGCACAAGATGGGCGACGAGAACACTGAACCCGAGGATTACCCGGTCCAGATCTCCCTCGTCGTCGAGGAGTCCGTCCAGATCCGTCACGGCTCGCTCGAAGCCTCGCGCCTCTCGGCGAATCGCCACCTGATTCAGGAACTCGGCGAGAACAACTACAAGATGATCCTCCGGAAGTTCCCACACCAGGTGCTCCGTGAGAACAAACAGGCGACCGGTGCGGGTGCGGACCGTGTCTCCGACGGGATGCGCCAGTCCTTCGGGAAGATCGTCGGTACCGCCGCACGGATCAACGCTGGCGAACGGCTGTTCACCGCCTACGTCGAGGTCGACCAGGCCGAGGCAGTCAAGGAAGCCTACCGCCGTGCCTACAACAAGATCACACCGCCGTGTCGCATCGTCGTCGAACGCGGCGAAGAACTCCTTATCTCCTGACGCCCCGCAGTCGGGCTGATCTTGTTCCTACGACCGCCAGTGGCTGCTCTGGTGGATCTCTGCTGACTGTTTACCTCTCCTGGCATTTTCTCACGCTGGTTTCACTTTCCACCATGATTAATTATTTACTTTTCCGGCCCAAATATATGCTAGACAATGGCAATCGAGGACCACTACGGACGTGATCAGGAGAGTGTATCGGAGTTAGAGGCCCCGATCGCGTGGCGGGGTGGCGTTACGGCGGGGTTCATCGCGACAGTCGCGACGAGTCTCGTGATTCTCCCCACGAACGCCTCAATGTTCAGCGAGACGATCGCCGGGATGTACGGGCTGGAGGGGATGTTCTTCGTGGGGTTGATTGCCCACCTCGTCCACGGGACCTTGTTCGGCCTCATCTTTGCGGCGGTGCTCTCAGATCCGGGGTTGATCTACATCACCAACTGGATCTCGAAAACCGTCCTCGCGGGACTGATCTTCGCTCTCACACTCGCGATCGTCGGGACCGGGTTCCTGTTACCGGTCTGGACACAGTTCGTGGGTCTGACGAGTCCGCCGGAGATCCCGTGGATTACGTTCCCACTGCTGGGCTGGCACGCACTCTACGGACTCGTGCTCGGACTGCTGTTCCCGTTTCTCGAAGAGTGGTAGGTCGGTGGCGACCGGACCCCGCAACTTTTGTCACTCCTGGCTAACCAGAGGGTATGCTTCGGCTCGCGGTGGCCACGAACGCCGAAACGTACGAGCGAATGCAGTCGCCACTCCGGGAACGGGGGATCGACCCCGACCATATTCCGACTGCAGAGCGGACAGTGGTACTTTCTGACGGCCCTGACGTCTACGCGACCGAGGATCAGTCTGTGTCCAGCCAGTTCGACGTCGGTTTCGTCTTCCCGCCACGACTGGCCGAAGGTGGCGTCGCCGACGGACTCCTCCAGATACCGTGGGTCAACGGCCGCGAGGCGATCTTGCGCTCCAGACAGAAAGGCGAGACACTCGCACGACTTTCCCAGGCTGGTGTTCCGACACCGGAGACCGTCGTCGTCTCGAACCCGGCCGACGAGGCGATCCTCAAAACTGCCTTCGAGCGCATCGAGGGGCCCGTGGTCGTCAAACCCAACAGCACCACCCGGGGAATCGGTGTCGCGAAAGCCCACGATATGGACTCCTTTCTCGGGATCTGTGATTATCTGGATCTCGTCCACGACTACCGCGCCACTGGCGACCAGTCCTTCCTCGTCCAGGAGTATCTCCCGGACGCCCGCGATTTCCGGGTCATGCTGATCGACGGCGAGGTGGTCGGCGCAGTCGAACGCCGACTCCCCGACGAGGCCATCGAGGCTGGTCAGTGGAAACACAACGTCCACCGCGGCGCGGAGGCAAGCGGCGTATCACTCGACGACGATCTGCGAGAACTCGCGAGGGCCGCTGCCGAGGCACTCGATATTCCCTGGCTCGGTGTCGATCTGCTCATCAGCGATGGTCGCGCTGTCGTCAACGAAACAAACGCGCGGCCGACGATCGACTCGGCGACGAAGTACGAAGACGGATTCTGGGACGACGTTGCCGACCTGATCCGGATGCAGGTGTAGCAGCCGCCTGCATCGGCGTGGGCGCTCCGGTTTTAGCCACGTTCGAGCAGCCCAACCAGATAGCTCCTGTCGTGTGTCTCCGTCCAGGTCAGCCAGGCCGTTCCGTAGTGATAGAGGACAGCGAGCGTCACTGCCCAGACGAGATGGCCGACCAGCGACGGAGCCGTGAGCAGGGGCACCGGCGTCGAGAGGCCGACGAGATTCAGCCACAGCGGCATGACGAACCCGGCTGCGACGAGCCAGAGAAACAGGCTGACACCGAGTGCAATTCCGATTCGGGTGTGGATTTCCTGGGAACGGGCTGCCGGGACCGCAGAGAGAATGCCTGCGTAGAGCAGGCCGAAGACGATGCTGTGAAACTCGTGGCTGATGATGCCGACAGCCAGCTCTTCGATCCCGTACAGCGCTCCGATGATCGGAATCCCGCCGCCGGTCGCCTCCATCGCGACCCCCATCGTCGCACCAGCGACCAGGGCGGCTCCGATTGCGATCGCGGCCTCCGGGGGTGTGACACCCGGGACGGTGAGCGAACTACCTGCACGGCCCGGGTCCGGTCGGGAGTCGGCTCGTGGGAGTTCGACCGTAATCAGTGTGCCTCCGTCGTCGACTGCCGTTTCGATCTCACCGTCGAAACTCTCGACGAGGAGCCGGACGATATTGAGCCCGAACCCGGTCGTCGGATCGTCGAACTCGGCGATCTCCCCGTGCTTGAGCAGTTGCTGCTGTGCATCCGGGAGTCCAGAGCCGTTGTCGGCGACCCGAACCATCACTCTGGATCGTATCGTCTCGATTGTGAGATGGATCTGTGGGTTCTCGCTGTACTCGACTGCGTTTTCGAGTAGCTGTCCCAGCACCTCCGCTAGCTGGGCGTTCGCACGAACGTCGATCCGCTCGTCGGGGGCAGTCCACTCGAACGTCGCCTCGGGGTACCGCTCGCGGGCGGCTTCGAGTTCTCCCTCCAGACAGGCAACCACGTCGGTCGGACCGAGTGTGAGATCCGCCTTGTCTGCCGTGTTCGAGAGATATTTGACGTCTTCGACGGTGTCGATCACAGCCTGTGCCTGTCTGTCGATCACCTCGATCGACTCCTGGCTGTCGTCCTCGGCGAGCAGACTGGAGTGACCCTTGATCGCAGTGGCGGCGTTGATGACCTGATCCCGGAGGAGTCGGTTGAGGAGGATAAGCCTGTTTGCCTGCTGTCGCAGCTCCAGCCGGTGGCGCCTGTTCCTGGCAGCGTACAGCCCGGTAAGCGTCCCACCGACTGCACCGCCGATCATGAAATTCGAGAGGTAGGTCTGTTCGCGTAGTACCGCCGGATCCATCATCCCGTCTGGCTGTGCGCCGAGCAGGGTCAGTGCGACCAGTAGTGCCATCGATGCCGTCCCGATTGCACACCACCGTGCTGTCGTCCGGACCAGCTTGGGATCGTAGCTTCCGACGGTCAGAATGACGCCGAAGGCCGTGAGTGACAGCCCCATGACCAGGGGCACGATGCCGGCGAACAGGAACTGCGAAGTCGTTTCGTCGGCTGCCAGCGTGACTGTAAATCGGGTCAGGAAGAACCCGATCAGCGCGATCACCAGCCCACTCGCCGACAGCGAACGCCAGTGCATTACCAGTAGGAACTGACTACCCCTCGAAAAAAGTTTGGGGGAGTGACTCAACAGACGCATTTCTGCACGCGGCGGCGACAGACGACAAAACCACTCTTTAAATGCGAATGGGCACGAACGTTCGACAGTGACAGATCCCATCCCGACGGGCTGTAGCCCGATCGACGACCTCATCGGTGCAGGGTTCGAGCGCGGTGCGGTCACACAGATCTACGGTGCGCCGGCGGCGGGCAAGAGCAATCTCGTTCTCTCGGCAGCCGTCGAGGCTGCCGCAGCGGGGCAATCCGCGCTGTACATCGATACCGAGGGGATGCCGATCCAGCGGCTCGAACAGCTCGCGAGTGGCTACGACGACTCTGTCGACGAGATCGCCTCCCGGATCATCATCACCGAGGCACTCACCTTCGAGGAACAACAGGAGGCCGTCCAGGACGCCGCCGAGTTCGCGGGGCAGGTCGATTTCATCGCACTGGACAGTGCAACCGGCTTCTACCGGCTCGAACGGACCGAACAGGACGAGGGCGAGGCCCTGCGCGCGGTCGGTAGACAGATCACACACCTGCTCTCGCTCGCGCGCAAACACGATATCGCCGTCGCTTTCACCAACCAGGTGTACACCAATCCCGAAGACGAGACGACGAACGGACTCGGCGGCCACACGCTCGATCACTGGTCGGCTGTCATCGTCCGGTTGGATCGGTTCCGCGGGGGGAATCGGCGCGCGACGCTAGAGAAACACCACTCGAAAGCGGCCGGCGGCACTGCCCAGTTCAAGATCACCGACAGTGGGCTAGCCGGCGACTCGGTGTAGTCGGCGTCCGTCGAGACGGTCAGCAATTCTCGGCGACGAAAATGCGGGGGTGCGTATTATATATGTCCGGCAAAAACGGGAGCACAAGAACGCTACTTATGAGCTTAATGATCGATATCCGGAAGCTCGGACTGTTCAACAAGATGGCCAAGCAGGGCGGGAACACGGTTGCCAGTCACCTCAGCCAGATGACGGGGATGGAGACGGAGATGGAGATTACGAAGATCAACTTCATCGATATCCCGGATATCAAGGCCCACGTCGGCGACGAAAAACAGATCGGTATCAGCATCGAGATGACCGAACGTCCGTACGGTCACATCCTCTTTCTATTCAACGCGACCGACGCGAAGAAACTCGCACACGGGATGATGGGTGATATGGCAAACGGCGAGGAATCCGAAAACGGCTTTACCGACATGGAACGGTCTGCGATCCAGGAGATCGGCAACATCATGACCTCGGGATTCATCGACGGCTGGGCGAACGTGCTCAACACCACGATCGACATGTCGACACCCACCTTCACCTACGGGCCGGGCAGCGGGATGGTCAACGAACTCGTCGGCGACCGCGACGACGAGATGGCGCTGATGTTCGACTCACGTGTCCAGGCACTGGATTCCGATATCAACGTCAAGGTGTACACGTTCCCCGAACTCGACGAACTCGTGAGCCTGATGCAGGAGATCGAAGTCTGACGGACATATTTTCTGTCACGCACACGTGGACGATCGTGACTACACACCAGTTCCGTTTCATTCCGTTGTAAAACTTTTATTTAGTCTACCTTTCAATGTAAACCATGAATCTCTTGGAAGAGAGCATCGTTCCCGAAGCGGCCCGTGACATCAAACAGGACGCTCGCGAGTTCGCGGCCGAACAGATCGAACCGAACGCCGAGGAGTACTACGACCGGGGCGAGTACCCCTGGGAGATCCTCGAAGCGGGGATGGATGCGGGGCTGGTTGCCCAGAACATCTCCGAGGAGTACGGTGGTCGTGGGCTCTCGCTGGCCGACACGCTGGCGATGGCCGAGGAGTTCTACCGGGCCGACGCCGGCATCGCGTTGACCCTCCAGCTCGCCGGCTTCGGTGTCGATATCGTCGAAAAACACGGCAGCGAGGAACAGATCGAGGAGTACCTCCGGCCCGTCGCGGCCAACGAGCAGATCTCCGGACTGGGCGTCTCCGAGCCGGAAACCGGCAGTGATCTCGCCGGGATGGATACCACAGCCGAGAAGGAGGGCGACGAGTGGGTGTTGAACGGTGAGAAGTACTGGGTCGGCAACGGCGTCGAGGCAGACTGGTTGACGATCTACGCCAAAACTGGCGACGATCAGAACAACCGGTACGGCAACTACTCACTGTTTATCGTTCCGACCGACGCACCCGGCTACGAGGCCGAACACATCCCCGAGAAGATGTGCTATCGCGCCTCGAAGCAGGCCCACATCACGCTGGATGACTGCCGGATTCCCGAGGACCATCTGATCGGCGTCGAAGGGTCGGGATTTTATATTCTGGCCGAGTTCTTCAACCACGGTCGCGCCATCGTCGCCGGGCACGGGATCGGACTCGCCGCAGCAGCCATCGAGGAAGCCTCCGCGTTCGTTCACGACCGGGAGTCGTTCGGCCGAACCGTCGACGAGTTCCAGTCCGTCCAGCACGATCTGGCCGAGATGCGCATGGAATTCGAATCCGCGCGCGCGCTCACCTGGCGGGCCTGCGAGAAAGTCGCGAACAAAGACAACGCTGGCTACTGGGCGGCACTCGCGAAGACAGTCGCGACGGAGGCCGCAACCGAGTGCGCCGAACGCGGGATGCAACTCCACGGCGGCCGATCCGTCCTCGAGGAGAACCGCATCTCCCGCGTCTACAGAGATGTCAGGGTGCCCGTGATCTACGAAGGCGCGAACCCGATCCAGCGCAACCTGATCTACCGGCAAGCGCCCCGATAAACCGGCAAAAATCACACACACCGCGGACGAAATCTTTGGTGATTAACCATGTTCTCTGTTACATTTTGACAAAGTTAAAGACGGAGGCCCCCGTGCACTCGCATATGGCGTCAGTAGTAGAAACGAGGTGGCATCAATGAGCGATTCAGGCCTGAAATGGCGCATCGCTGGTGGGTCGGGTGACGGTATCGACTCGACGAGCCAGAACTTCGCGAAAGCGTTGATGCGTTCGGGGCTGTACGTCTTCACACACAGACACTACCCATCGCGGATCCGGGGTGGCCATACGTACGTCGAGGTCCGCGCCGACGACGAACCCGTCAAATCCCGCGGTGACGGTTTCAACTTCCTGCTGTCGCTCGGTGACAGCTTCGCACGGAGCGAGAAGGAAGGGGCGGTGTACGGCAAAGAAAAACTGAAACCCCTCTCCGAGAATCTCGACGACCTCAACGAAGGCGGTGTCATCATCTACGACACCGGGCTCATCGACGAGGAGGCAACCGAGGAGATCAATCTCGAAGAGCGCGCAGAGGAGAACGACTGGCACGTCTACCCGATCGATCTCCGTGGGCTCGCACGCGAACACGGCCGAGAGGTCATGCGAAACACGGCAGGGATCGGATTCACGGCCGCAATGCTGGGCATCGAGACCGAGCCGTTCGAGAAACTGATCGGCGAGGCGATGTCCGGTGACGCCAAGGACGCGAACATCGAGATCCTGAACATCGCCTACGAGCAGGCCCAGGAGATGGAGACGACACACGATCTCCAGGTGCCAGAAGGAAGCCACGACGAGGAAATGGCGATGATGAGCGGTAGCGACTCGATCTCCTACGGTGCACTCGACGAGGGCTGTCGGTTCATCGCCGGCTACCCGATGACACCGTGGACGGACGTGTTCACGATCATGTCCCAGAATCTGCCACACTTCGGCGGGATCTCCGAGCAGGTCGAAGACGAGATCGCCGCGGCATCGCTCGCACTCGGTGCCTCTCACGCGGGCGTCAAGGCGATGTCCGGCTCCTCGGGTGGTGGCTTCGCACTGATGAGCGAACCGCTCGGACTGGCAGAGATGACCGAGACACCGGTCGTCCTCGTCGAGGCGATGCGGGCAGGCCCGTCGACGGGTCTCCCGACGAAACCCGAACAGTCCGACCTCGAACACGTGCTGTACACGAGCCAGGGTGACTCCTGTCGTGTGGTCTTCGCGCCGGCGAACGTGCGTGAAGCCTACGACCAGACACGGAAGGCCTTCGAACTGGCCTACAGCTACAACCTCCCGGCGATCGTGGTCTACGACCAGAAGATCCAGGGAGAGCTCCGGACCGTTCCCATCGACTTTTTCGACCGGGAGCCAACCGAGGAACTCGAAGGTGTCCTCACCGAGGAAGAACTCGAAGAGGCCGCCCACGATCAGGCTGGCAAGTTCCAGCGCTACCGTCACGACGTCGAAGACGGCAGCAACCCACGGTCGATCCCAGGCCAGAAGGGTGGCCGACACCTCGCGACCGGTAACGAGTCCCAGGCAGTCGGGCACATCGAAGAGGATCCGGACAACCGCAAAGCACAGATGGATCGGCGGATGCGCAAGCTCAGTTCGATCCGTGAGGACCTCGACAGTATGGACTCCTCACACCAGACCTACCACGGTCCGGCCGACGCCGACCAGGGTATCCTCGTCTGGGGGAGCCAGCAGGATACGGTGTTCGAGGCTGTCGACCGACTCAACGCCCGTGGCGAGGAAGTGAAAGCACTCGGCGTCAGCGATCTGATGCCGTACCCCGAAAGCGATGTCACTGCGTTCCTCGAAAGCGTCGACGACTGTCTGGTCGTCGAGATGAACGCGACCGGGCAGTTCCGCGGACTGACACAAAAGGAGCTGGGTCGGTTCGGTGACAAGCTTTCGAGCCTGTTGAAATACGACGGTGAGCCGTTCGAGCCGGGCGAGGTCGTCGAAGGGTTCGAATCGAGCGTCAACGGCGGAGAGCCGCCGGGCAAAAACATGGTAATTGAACCAGCGGCAGGTGATTGATCATGACAGCATTCTCAGCAATCGGTGCGGACGTCGAATCGAGCAAAGACGATTTCACCCCCGGTGTGGAACCACAGCCGACGTGGTGTCCGGGCTGTGGTGACTTCGCGGTCCTGAAAGCACTCAAGGGAGCGATGCCGGAGGTCGGCCGCTCCCCCGAAGAAGTGATGCTCGTCACGGGGATCGGCTGTTCGGGCAAACTCTCCAGCTACTTCGAGAGTTACGGCTACCACGCCATCCACGGCCGCTCACTGCCGGTCGCACGAGCGGCGAAACTCGCGAACCCGGGCCTCGAAGTCGTCGCAGCGGGCGGCGACGGTGACGGCTACGGGATCGGTGGCAACCACTTCATGCACACCGCCCGCGAGAACCACGATATGACCTATATCGTGTTCAACAACGAGATCTTCGGCCTGACGAAAGGCCAGACCTCACCGACGAGTCCGAAAGGCCACAAGTCGAAGACACAGCCGAGTGGCTCCGCGAAGGATCCGGTCCGACCGCTCACGCTGTCGCTTGCCTCCGGTGCCTCGTACATCGCCCGGACGGCCGCGACGAACCCGCGGCAGGCCCAGGAGATCCTGAAAGAGGCGATCGAACACGACGGCTTCGCACACATCGATTTCCTCACGCAGTGTCCGACCTGGAACAAGGACGCAAAGGAGTACGTCCCCTACACTGACATCCAGCAGGACGACGAGTTCGACTTCGACATCACCGACCGTCGAGAGGCGGCCGACGTGATGCTCGAGGCCGAGAACCGCCTCTACGAGGGCGAGGTCCTCACGGGTCGGTTCTATCAGGACTCCGAGCGGCCATCCTACGGTGAAGAGAAACGATCGACCGGCGAGATGCCAGAACAGCCACTCGCCGAGCGCTACTTCGACGACGACGTCGAGTGGGAGCGGTCGGCCGACGAACTCGTCGGACGCCACACCTGAATCGCCGCCACACATTTGTTTGCGGGTCGAAATCTCGCTTTGTGCATTCGGAAGATATTTTTCCGCCGGAGTGAAATATACAGCTATGAGCGCAGAGGCTACGGAAAAACGAATTCTATCTGTCTTAGAAGAGGATGCACAGGCGTCGTACGCGGAGATCGCACAACGGGCGGACGTATCGAAACCCACAGTCAGAAAGTATATCCAGAAACTCGAAGAGGAGGGAGTCATCGTCGGCTACTCCGCAGACGTCGATCCGAAGAAACTCTCAGGGCAGTCTATCGCCATCGTCGGGATCGACGTCGCCAGCGAACAGTACGTCGAGGTCACCCAGCAACTGAAAGAACTCGACGCGATCGAGAAGCTGTACACGTCGAGTGGCGATCACACGCTGATGGCGGAGGTCCGTGCGCCGGATGGCGATTCGCTGGGTAAAATCATCAACGACGATATCATCCATCTCGACGGTGTCGACGCTGCGCATCCCTCTTTTCTCCAGGAACGTCTGAAATAATGCCTCTGTTCCCGACCGGAACTCCTGGTTTTTATACGGACGTCCTCCAAGACTCCGTATGACGAACCGACTGCTCGTTGGTTCTGGTTCGCTCCTGTCGACCGTAGTCGAATCACTCCAGACCAGGCCGGGCAGTATCGAGGTTGCGACGACCGACGGCGCGCTCGCCGAGTCAGTTCAGGGAACCGTTGGAGTTCGCGATGTCGACGAGATCAACCGCGGTGTCTTGCTTTCGTTCGACCGGCCCGACATCGTCGGAGTGTTCGGCCAGAACCGGGCCACGAACCGGTCGCTCGCGATCACCGTTCGCGACGTGTTTCCCGAGGCAAAACTCGTCGTTTACCGTGCCGAGCGGGAGGGCAACGACGATCACTCCGGACCGACCCTCGAATCCGTCGCGGATATGATCGTCGATCCCGACCGGGAGCTGGTAGATCACATTCGGGCCCGGCTGGGCGAGAGTGGGCAGCGAATGCGCCAGCTCCAGCGAGTACTCCGGGGGATCGATCGGCTCGCTGTCATCGCACACGACAACCCGGATCCGGATGCGATCGCGAGCGGACTCGCTCTGGCGGCGCTCGCAACCAGAGCTGGCTGTGACACAGAGCTGTGTTACTACGGCGATATCACCCACCAGGAGAACCGGGCGTTCATCAACGTTCTCGACATCGAGTTGCGGAATCTCGATCCGGAGGAAGATCTCTCCGAGTTCGACGGTCTCGCACTCGTCGATCACTCCCGTCCCGGTGTCAACGACCAGCTGCCACCCGACGCACCGGTGGATATCGTCATCGACCACCATCCACCCCGGTCGCCGGTCGATGCCAGCTTCGTCGACCTCCGGAGTGGTGTCGGTGCGACCAGTACGTTGCTCGTCGATTATTTCGACCGGTTCAACGTCCCGATCGAGGAAGATATGGCTACGGCACTCATGTTTGGCATCCACGTCGATACGGCCGGCTTCTCGCGAGAAGTCTCACAGGAGGATTTCACCGCCGCGGCAAAACTCTCGTCGACGGCGAACTTCGGGATGCTCGAACGGATCGAATCACCGAGGATCAGCCAGCAGACCTTCGAAACCATCGCCAGCGCGATCAGCAATCGCGAGGTCAGAGACGAGGTGCTGTTGAGCTGTGTCGGGATGCTCAGCGAACGCGATGCACTCGCACAGGCAGCAGATCGGCTACTGGCACTCGATGGTATCTCGACGACGCTCGTCTACGGCATCAAAGACGGCCAGATCTACATCTCCGCCCGCTCTCGTGGCTCCAATATCGATATCGGCGAGAGTCTCCGGGAAGCGTTCGGTCAGATCGGGAGTGCTGGTGGCCACGTCGATATGGCCGGCGCACAGATCGAACTGGGGGTGCTCGAGTCAGTCGAAGACCGTGAGGAATCACTGACGGAGGTCGTCGAGGCGGTGGTCAACTCCCGGTTTCTCGACGTCATGTCGAACAGGATCGAGCCACCGGGGACAGGGGCCTACATGGCCGACGCGATCAGCGAGGAGTACCTCGTCGAGGATCTTCCGACGGACAGCGAGCAAACGGACGAGTAGACGAGAGATTTTTCCGGACACCGGTCGTTAGCAACTGCAATGGCAGACGAAGCGAAACCGACCGTCCAGGATTATATGACCCGGGATGTCGCGACAGTCTCGCCCGACGACACTGTCCGTGAGGTCGCAGAACGGATGTCTCACAGCGACGACCACAGCGGCTTTCCGGTCTGTGACGGCCGCCACGTCGAGGGGTTTGTCAGCGCGCGGGATCTCCTTCTCGAACGGGACGAAGAGCCGATCTTCAGAATCATGTCGACGGATCTGCTCGTCGCACATCCCGAGATGAAACTGACAGATGCGGCCCGCGTCATCCTGCGATCTGGCATCCGACGGCTCCCGGTCGTCGACGACGCGGGGAATCTCGTCGGGATCATCTCGAATGCGGACGTGATCCGCAGCCAGATCGAACGGGCCACACCGAGCAAAGTCGAGAAGCTCGTGACAACACTGGAAAATATCCACGGTGTCGAGGCCAGCGAAACGCGCCGCGACGTCGAGTTGGCGAGGCTGACACCCACGCAAGGGAAAGTCTACGCCGACGAACTCCAGGGGAGACAGTACGAACTCCAGCGTGGACTCGCCGAACCACTGGTAGTCATCGAGACGCCGACGGATCTCCTCCTTGCCGACGGCCACCACCGAACGAAGGCGGCGAAAGCGCTCGGGATCACGGAGATGGACGCCTACGTCATCGTCATCGACGACCCGGTCGAACTCGGGATGGCCGAAACTGCCCGGAAAGAGAGCCTCGAATCGGTCGACGACATCGATATCGTCGACTACGCACACCATCCGCTCGTCGAGCGAACCCAGCGTCTCCAGGAGTGATCGTGGTTGTTGCGGTTATTTTCAGCCATGGCGACGGGAATCAGGTCGCTCACGTCGTGACACAACAGACCCCACATAGCCTTTGATAAAGACTCGCAACAACCACTATGGTTACCGTAGCGACAAAGATGGTTTTGGCGAACCGAAATAATGTTGTCCGTTCGGCCCCTCAATCCAGTAATGGCAACGACTGAATCCGACAGCCTCGACGTCGAGGCGATCAGAGCTGATTTCCCAATTCTGGAGCGGGAGTTCGGAGACCAGCAACTCGTCTATCTCGACAACGCCGCGACGACACAGAAGCCCGAGCAGGTGATCGACGCGATCAGTGACTACTACCGCGAGACGAACGCGAACGTCCACCGCGGGCTTCACCAGCTCTCCCAGGAGGCCTCGATCGCCTACGAGACGGCCCACGACCGGGTCGCGGAGTTCATCGGCGCGAGCGGCCGCGAGGAGATCGTCTTCACGAAGAACACGACCGAGAGTATGAACCTGGTCGCCTACGCCTGGGGGCTGAACGAACTCGGTCCGGGTGACGAGGTCGTCCTCACGGAGATGGAACACCACGCCTCGCTGGTCACCTGGCAACAGATCGCCAAACGAACTGGCGCAGACGTCAACTACATCCGGATCGACGAGGATGGACGGCTGGATATGGACCACGCCGCAGAGTTGATAAACGAGAACACCGAGATGGTCTCCGTCGTCCACGCCTCGAACGTGCTCGCGACGATCAACCCCGTCGGCGAACTCGCTGATCTGGCCCACGACAACGACGCCTACATCTTCGTCGACGGCGCGCAATCTGTCCCGAACCGGCCGGTCGACGTCGAAGCGATCGACGCCGACTTCTTCGCCTTCTCGGGGCACAAACTCTGCGGGCCGACCGGGATCGGCGTCCTCTACGGTAAACAGCAGATCCTCGAAGAGATGCAGCCGTACCTCTACGGCGGCGATATGATCACGAAAGTCACCTACGAGGATTCGACCTGGAACGAACTCCCCTGGAAGTTCGAGGCCGGCACGCCCGCCATCGCGCAGGGGATCGCCCTCGCGGAGGCCGTCGACTACATCGACGAGATCGGGATGGAGAAGATCCAGCGCCACGAGAACGAACTCGCCCAGTACGCACTGGAGCAGTTCGAGAAGTTCGACGACATCGAGGTGTTCGGCCCGCCAGCCGGTGAACACCGTGGTGGGCTGGTCTCGTTTAACGTCGAGGGTGTCCACGCCCACGACCTCTCCGAGATCCTGAACGATTATGCCGTCGCGATCCGGGCCGGCGATCACTGTACGCAGCCGCTACACGACAAACTCGGCGTCGCCGCGACAGCGCGTGCATCCTTCTACATCTACAACACGAAATCCGAGATCGACACGCTCGTCGAGGCACTCGACGACGCACGGCAGTTGTTTGCCTGATACCGGCCACTACCTCCGACCGTCGGGGTTAATTTGCTCCCGCCCATTCTGTCTATAATGACGCTCAGAGGTGCGATCGTCGATCTCGACGGAACCGTCTACCGCGGCGACGAACTGCTCGATGGCACGCGAGAGGGTATCGACGCGATGCAGGCAGCGAGTCTCGACCTGTTCTTTCTCTCGAACAACCCGATCAAAGACGGCGAGCAGTACGTCCGCCGACTCCGCGAGATGGGGCTCGACGTCCCGAAGGGCGCGGCCTCCTCCGCGGGCGCTGTCACCACCGACTATCTCGTCGACCACCACAGCGACGATCGGATCTTCCTGATCGGTCACGAGGGGCTGCGCGATCAGTTCCGGGCTGCCGAACTCCCGGTAACCGACGATCCGGCGGCAGCGGACGTGATCGTCGCCTCGTGGACGCCCGAGTTCGACTTCGCAGATATGCAGGACGCACTCGACGCCTCGGACGGGCAGATCGCCTTCTACGGCACCGACCCCGACCGGACCTTCCCGCTGGAAAAAGAGTCGATGGTTCCGGGGTCGGGTGCGATCATCGGCTCCGTCGCGTCCGTCATGGGGATCGAACCCGAGAAAGTCCTCGGGAAACCATCCGACGTTGCACTGCAGGCCGCACTCGATAGACTCGAAATCGATCCTTCGGAGTGTCTGATTGTCGGCGACCGGCTGGATACCGATCTCCGGATGGGATCGAACGCAGGGATGACGACCGTGCTCGTCCTGACTGGCGTGAGCGACCGCGCCGATATCACTAACTCCGATGTCGATCCGGATTACGTCATCGAGAATCTCGGCGAGATCGAGACCGTGCTTGAGCAGGGATAAGTAGCCGGCTGGAGTACGGACAGTCGATGGTCGAAGCAGATCCGGTGATGCGCGCCGCACGGAACGGATTTCTGGTCCTGATCGTCGTCTTGCTCGGGCTGAGTATCTACGAGTTCGTCTTCGTCGACGGGAGCCGACTGACCGTGCCGGCGCTGTGGACACTCGGTGTCGTCGTGTTCTACGCCTCGAAGCTGTACTACCAGCGGTCGGAGTCGTTTTGACCGATGGGGGACTCGCTGGTGGGAAAGACTGGAAACGGTTAACTGGCTACGTACACAACCTGTGAGCAAATGGCCAAGGATGTCAAGCCGACCCGGAAGAATTTGATGCAGATCGAGGACCGCATCGAACTCTCCGAGCGAGGCCACGACACACTCGAAAAGAAACGTGATGGGCTCATCATGGAGTTTATGGATATCCTGGATCAGGCTCAGGACGTCCGATCTGATCTGGAAGGCACCTACCAGGACGCCCAGCGCTCGATCGACATGGCGCGGGCGATGGAGGGCGACGTCGCAGTCCGGGGGGCTGCGGCAGCGCTGAAAGAACATCCGGAGATCACGACGCAGTCGAAAAACATCATGGGTGTCGTCGTCCCGCAGATCGAGTCGACGAAAGTCAGCAAGAACCTCCAGGAACGGGGCTACGGGTTGCTCGGTACGAGCGCCCGGATCGACGAGGCCGCCGAGGCCTACGAGGATCTGCTCGATCAGATCATCCTCGCTGCGGAGGTCGAGACGGCGATGAAGAAGATGCTCGAAGAGATCGAGACGACGAAACGGCGTGTCAACGCCCTCGAGTTCAAACTCCTGCCGGATCTCCGCGACAACCAGGAGTACATCGAGCAGAAACTCGAAGAGCAGGAACGTGAGGAGATCTTCCGCATGAAGAAGATCAAAGCCAAGAAAGAAGAGGAGGAGAAAGCCGAACGCGAGGCCGAAGAAGAGAGAGCGCGCGAGAAGGAGACCGTCTCTGCAGACGACTAGCGGATCATACCGGGTACGAGACACTCCAGAGCGACCACTCTGTCAGATCTTTTACCGTGCCGATCTGGAAGACCTCGTTTGTTCTCTCACCTTCCAGTTGTTCCAGCATATCGTCCATCCCCCGGGCTCTGTACAGCGTTACGGCGTCGAGACTGACGATGGCGATGATCTGTTTGTAACCGTCCAGCTCGCTCGCACCACTGGGAACGAACCGCGCATCGGGCCGCTCCGCGTTTGGGTCGGGAACGTCTCTCCACTCGTGGATACCCTCGATCTCCGGCTCGATATCCGAGAGAAACTGGTGGTCCCCACGTTCGTCGATGACGTCTTCGTAACTCTCGACACTCCCTCGATCGTCGATATCCTGTCTGATACGGGACTTCTCGTGGTACAGCTGTCCGGCTGCCTCCCAGTCGTTGGCTGCGACCGCCTCGATGTAGCTCTCGGCAACGCCTTTTGCTCCATCCAGCCCGCCGGAGAGAAGCTGGCGGCCACCGGTCGCAACGACGGCGAGGCCAGCACCGCCGAGCAACAGTCTGCGACGAGTCAGCCGATCGGTCACGCCCGACCCGTCCGACTGTCGCTCGTCCTTCGGTAACTCGTCGGAATCCGCCTGGCTCTCGCCATCTGGCGCTCCCGTGGGGCTGTTTGCTGTCGATTTCGAGGAGCTATTGGCCGACTCACTACTGGGTGATTGATCGTTCGAGCGTGCCTGGCGCTCCAGATACGCCGCTCTTGCCTGGCTGTCCCACTCCTCGTTGAGAGCCGGATTCCACCTGTCTGCCTCCCGTTCGCCACCGTCGGGGACCAGCCGACGTACTCCGTGACACCGCTCGCAGCGCGAGTCTGCTGCTGGTGCCCCACAGCGTCTACAGGGCGTCATGTGCTGGCTGTTACTGCTGGATGCAGTAGAGCTTTTGTATTTTCCCAGACAGCTATACACCTTGTCGCATCAGGTGGCTCCGGAGGATGTCGCTTTCCCGGTTGGCTGTCGCGGGGTTGATCAACAGCACCGTCTCGTCGCCGTCGAAGGCACCGTCGTCGGCGAGTTGTTCGGCCCCACTGATCGCGACGCCACCGGTCGCACTCGTCGGGACGCCTGCCTTCGCCAGCGAGACAGCGCTTTCGAGTAACTCGTCGTCGGTCACCGTGACTGCGCCGCCGTCGGTGGCATCGATCGCCTCGAGTGCGTACCGTCCGCCCGCGGGGTCCGGCACTTCGAGCGGTCCGGAGATCGTGTCCGGGCTGTCGACTGGCACTGGCTCGTCCGATCCAGTTCTGTGGGCCTCGACAATCGGTGCACAGCCCTCGGGCTGAGCGGCGTACAGCCGCGGGAGCTGTTCGATAGTACTGGTCTGTTGCAGTTCTCGAAAACCGCGATAGAGGCCGAGGAGGACAGTACCGTGGCTCGTCGGGTGGACGATCGCGTCCGGGAGATCCTCGAGCCGGCTGAACAGTTCGTAGGCGATCGTTTTCTGTCCCGCGTGGCGGTAGGGCGTCTCGAATGGGGCCAGCGAGTGCCACTCCTCGTCGCTGTCCTCGAAGGCTTCGACTGCGTCGGGGTACCGGCCGCCGACGACGTTCATATCGCCACCCTGGACGTTGATCATCGCCTTGTTGGCGAACGTCGATCGCGTGGGGACGAAACTGTGTGAATCGACTCCCGCGCGCGCGGCGTAGGCGGCTGCCGCCTGTCCCCCGTTGCCGGTCGTCGGCAGTGCGACGTCGGTTGTCCCCTGCTGGCTGGCGGCCGTCACTGCGAGTGCGATCCCGCGATCGACGACTGCACCGGTCGTGTTCCGCGCCTCGTCTTTGACGAGCACGCGCTCGACACCGAACCGGTCAGCGAGCGATGTGGCCTCGACCGTGGGTGTCAGTCCTTCACCGATGGTCGTGATCGTCTCCGCCTCGAAGGGAAGAACGCTCGCGAAGCGATCGATACCGACGCCGGAGTCCGGTCCGGATGCGATTGTCTGGTGAGCCTCGTGCAGGCTGTCCTCGTCGTACACGGGAGCGAGTGCGCCCGCACAGTCTGGACAGCGGTGGCTGTCGACCTCGACCGTACTCTCGCAGTCCATACACCGCAGCCCGGCAAATCCGTCGGTCGTCTGCATACCTACCCGTTGGGCTGTGGTCACTAATCCTCGTTGGGTCGTTGTCGGTCGCTCCAGAGCCATTTTGGTGGTCGAAGCCGACAACTGAGGTATGACCGATGTGATCGTCGCAGGTGCGGGGCTGGCCGGACTCGTCGCGGCCAGACACCTCGCCGCGGATGGGGTGCGTGTCCGAGTACTCGAAGCCACAGCCGATGTCGGCGGCCGGGTCAGAAGCGAACAGGTCGACGGCTTTACGCTCGACCGTGGCTTCCAGGTGCTGTTTACGGCCTATCCTGCCGCCCAGGCCGAACTCGATCTCGACAGCCTGGATCTGCGCTCGTTTCGACCCGGTGCGATTCTCGCCCGCCCCGGCGAGCGGACGACGCTTGCCGACCCACTCCGTGATCCCAGTGCACTCGTCCCCTCGCTTCTCAATCGCAACGTGACCGTCGCCGACAAACTCCGCATTCTCGCCCTCCGACGAACACTCGCCCGCAAACCGCTCGCGGAGATCATGGCTGCCGACGACTGTTCGATCGACGAATATCTCCGACGGAAGGGCTTCTCCGGGAAGTTCCGTCGACGGTTCGCCGCACCATTTTACGGCGGTATTACCCTCGATCGATCGCTCTCCTCCTCACGGCTGGTCTTCGAGTACACCTTCAAGATGCTTTCCGAGGGCGAGATCGTCGTCCCGGCCGAGGGGATGGGTGCGATTCCCCGACAGCTGGCGAAGACGGCCCGCGAGGCCGGAGCCCGGATCGACACCGGGCGAACAGTCGACGTCGTCTCACCGGACGGCGATGGCGTGACTGTCGAAACCGACGGCGAGACGATCACTGCCGATGCCGCCGTCGTCGCGACCGACCCGAAAACTGCCGCCGGGTTGACTGGCTGTGCCGGGATCCCGACCGAGGGCGACGGCTGTGTCACGCAGCATTTCTCGCTGCCGGCCTCGGAGCGACTCGACACAGACCGGCGACTCCTGCTCAATACGGTCGATGCCCGCCCGAACACGGTGGCACCGATCTCGGAAGTCGCCCCCGAGTGTGCACCGCACGACAGCGAGCTTCTCAGTGCGACCTTCCTCGGGACACCCGAGGAAACTGACGACGAACTGGCTGCGGAGGTGCGGGAAACACTCGACTCGTGGTATCCCGAGCACGACTTCTCGGAACTGGAACTGCTCGAAACCCACAGGATTCCCTTCGCCCAGTTCGCACAGCCGCCCGGATTCAGGAAGCGCTTACCGGACGTCGACGACCCCGACGGCGCGGTCTATCTCGCGGGGGAGTACACCGAGTGGTCCGCGATTCAGGGCGCGATGGAGAGTGGTCGCCGGGCCGCACAGGCCGCACGTCGTGACCTGTAATCTCATCCTGATCTGTCCGGAGCTGGGATATATCTGATACAAGTGGCATCTAATTTAAGGAACTTATGTAATAATAAACGATAATAATTATACACTAATATAGAGTTTATCTAGTACGCATGACCGATAATGAGTTCAGTGAAACAGAGGGGGACGAACCCGTCGGCACAATCCACCTCGACGACGACGAGCTGTACCGTGCGCTCGCTTCGAGACGGCGGCGCCGATTGCTGTACATGCTGCTCGTCGAAGAGGAGAGTACAGTCCAGAAACTCGCAACTGTCCTTGCGGGCTGGGGTGCGACCGAGACGGGCCGGATGGCGACACCGGAAGACCGCAGGGATATCCTCACTGCGCTCGAACACCACCACCTCCCACTGCTCGCCGAATCCGATCTGATCACCTACGATCGACGGAGTGGCGTCGTATCGCTCGGCCCGGTGGATCAGCCCGTCGCCGACCTGATCTCCCGGAGCGTCGAATCAGAGCGCCAGCAACACTCGTAACGATGTTCGACCCCCTGCTCGCCGAAATCCAGAATCAGGGCCGCCAGTTTACGGTCTACGAAGGGGACGAAGAGAGCGGGATTCCATCCCAGTTCGAGACGCATGCAGTGTCCGTTCGTCAGGAAGAGCTTCCGCCAGGTGGCCCTGCGCCGTTCGTCGTTATCGAGCAGGACGGCGAGTTCGCCGGAGCGCTCCCCGTCGACGAGCTCCAGAAACTGATCGAGCCACCGATCGTCCGCCCGGGAGAACGGACCGACGTTTCGGAGGGGTTCGGCGTCCTCTTCGAGGTGCTCGACGACACAGTGTTCACCGCGATGAACCGCAAACAGCTACTCGCAGTCAGCCGCGAGATCGAAGACCGCGCCACTCGCGTCAGGACGGGGACACTCCGGGCGAGTTTCCAGAACCGATCGCGGCTCGAACCGCAGATCGAACTGTATCGGTATCTCGCCAGCCACACCGATCTCGATATCCACATCTACGGCATCGAGCCGGCCGACGCGTCGCCGATTCCCGGCGTCACGTACCACCGGGGAGCGCAACTCGATCGCTACTGGTCGCTCGCCTTCGACGGCGGAGATCACGAGTCACAGAGCTGTGCACTCGTCGCCCGGGAAACACCGAACGGATACGATGGGTTCTGGACGTACGATCCAGCGCTCGTCGACGAGATTCTGTCGACACTCGCGGACTGTGACGATTCCTCGCGCTGAACTAGATTCCTTCTATCAACCGGAGTCGCCGCTCGACGTCCCCGGGGAGTCCACTCGGCCCGTCACCGACCCGATGTGTCGGGATGAAAATCGGTGCTGGGTTCGATGCCAGGGCGTCGCGGACCGCCTGCCTGTCCTCGCTGTCTTCGGGGTTGTGGCCCGGCACCATCATCGTGATCTGCTCGACTGTCGCATCTTCGCCGTAAGGCACCTCCCGGACTTTCTCTAACACTGTCCCCTGATCGGTCGGCATCGTCATCGCGACAGTCACGTCCTCGAAGCTGTCGTCTGCGCCGTTGAGATAGGCCTCGATCCGGTCCAGCAGTTCGTGCTCGGCGTCCGCGCCGGGATCCGGCTGTTCGGGAAACTCGACGGAGAGCACCCGCCCCTGGGCGATACCGAACTGGATGTACCTATCGAGATGCTCCGACTCGCGCGCGTAGATTCCGGCGACGTCGCTCATGGGAACAGTTCCGTTCTGCCCGGCTTTGTGTGTGTCGCCACCGGTTCTCGACAGTGATCCGTGGCGGAATATAAGTCGCTGCAGACCAACAGTACACCGATGGGTGGCCCTGTTGTCGGGACGATTCCCGACCACGACATGACCGACGAGCAGCGTGTTCCCTGGGTACTGGGGACCCAGCTCCACCCCGGAGCCGGCCCCCTCGGCGACACGCCGGCGGACAGTCGTGTGCTCATGATCGAGGCCCACGCATTCGCGCGGCGCAAGCCCTACCACCACCAGAAACTCACGCTCGTTTTCGCGGCGATGCGCCAGTTCCGCGAGGAGTTGCGAGAGCAGGGGTACGACGTCGAATATATCGTGGCAGAAACCTTTCGCGACGGGCTTGCGACGTACTTCGGGCGATATCCCGAGGATACGCTCGTTATGATGCGCTCACCCAGCTATCGGAGTGGGCCGCGGATGGCCGAACTGGTCGCCGACGTCGGCGGAGACCTCGACGTCGTCGAGAACGGGCTGTTCGTGAGTACGCGACGGTCCTTCGACGAGTGGGCCAACACGACCGACCGCCAGCCGTTCACACACGAGAATTTCTACCGGTGGATGCGCCGCGAGTCCGGCGTTTTGCTGACTGCCGAGGGCGACCCCGTCGGTGGCGAGTGGAATCTCGACGACGAAAACCAGGAGTTTCCACCCGCCGACTGGGAACCACCGGACCGGTACCGTCCCGACCACGACGAACTCACGGCCGAGGTGAGCGACTGGGTCGCCACGGAGTTCGATACCTGGGGGCAGCACGAGCCCTTCGAGTGGCCGGTCACCAGATCGCAGGCCCGGTCGATGCTCGATCACTTCTGCGAACAGCGATTGCCGGAGTTCGGTCCCTACCAGGACGCGATGCGCAGCGAGGAGTGGGCGATGGCCCACGCACTGCTCTCGCCGAGTCTCAATCTCGGCTTGCTCCATCCCTGGGAGGCGATCACCGCGATCGAGGGGGCTTTCGAATCAAACGACACGATTTCACTCAACTCTGCCGAGGGTGTCATCCGACAGCTTCTGGGCTGGCGGGAGTTCATGCGCCACGTCTACCGTCATTCGATGCCAGAACTGGCGACGGCGAACCAACTCGGCGCAGCGCAGGATCTTCCCGGGTTTTACTGGAGTGGCGACACCGAGATGGCCTGTGTCTCCGGCTCTGTCGACGATGTTCACGCACGCGGGTATGCTCATCACATCCAGCGTCTGATGGTGCTCGCGAACTTCGCCACGCTGTGGGGTGTCGAGCCAGAGCAGCTAAACGAGTGGTTCCACGCGACCTACGTCGACGCCTACCACTGGGTGACGACGCCGAACGTCGTCGAGATGGGCCAGTATGGCCACGGCGTCTTCGCGACGAAGCCATACGTCTCCTCGGCGAACTACATCGACCGGATGAGCGATTACTGCGGGGACTGCAACTACTACAAAACGAAGGACACGGGCGAGGGAGCTTGCCCATTCAACGCACTGTACTGGGATTTTCTCGCACGGAACGAAGACCAGTTACGCTCTAACCATCGGATGGGATTGATGTACAGCCACGTCGATACGAAGCGTGAGAACGGTGACCTGCAGGAGATTCGTGAGCGCGTCGCAGACCTCCGCAAGCTGGCAGCGGACGGAGAGCTATAACTGACTGCTCAGGATCTGAGTACCGACTGCAGTTTGTCGAGAGCAAGATTTCGACCCGAAACAGGGAAGGCGACTGTTTTTCCAGCCAATTCCTCCTTCCGTTCCAGCGCGGCCGCGACGCCAGTTGCACACGCCGCTTCCATCAGGACGTGATCCTCGGCGAGCATCCGCTCGACGCCATCCCACAGCGCACTGTCCTCGACGAGGACGAACTCGTCCAGTCGCTCGCGCAGTATCTCCGTCGTGACCGCGAAGGGGACGCTCGTCGCGAGTCCTTCGGCCGTCGTCTCCATCTTCTCGTGTGCCGCCAGCGTTCCCTCCGACCACGCCCGGTGCATCGCCGGTGCGGATGCGGACTGCACGCCGATCACGTCTGCGTCGGTGAGTTCGCCGACGGTCAGGCAGTACCCCGACGCGCTGGAGCCACCGCCGACTGGTGAGAAGAAGACATCCACGTCGGGCAAGTCTTCGACGACTTCGAGCCCGGCGGTGCCGACGCCGGCGACGAGTGTCGGTTCGTTTGCCGAGTGGACGTACCTGTACCCCTCCTCTGTTGCGAGTTTCTCGGCGTGTTCGCGGGCGTCGTCGAAGGTTTCGCCGTGATGCTCTATCTGGGCTTCGAGACGTTCCATGGCTCGGACCTTTCCAGGGTTCGCATCTTCGGGGACGCAGATCACCACCGGCACGTCGAACTCCCGGCCGGCGTAGGCGACCGACTGGCCGTGGTTTCCGGTGCTGGCTGCGATCAGTCCCTGGTCGCGAAACTCCTCGTCGAGTCGTGAGACGAGGGTGACGCCGCCACGGACTTTGAACGCGCCAGTCGGGAGTGTATCCTCCCGTTTGAGATAGACGTCGGCGTCGAGTTCGGCCGAGAGCCACTCGCAGCGGACGAGTGGCGTTCGGGGGAGGTAGCGCTCGACGATCGGTTTTGCACTGTAGATATCGGCCGTCGTCGGTGGTGTCAGATCGTGATACGGGAAGACTGTGGTTTCGTCTGGTGATTCGACGGGTTCGTACCGGGCAACCATACTGGTAGGTGGACGGGGACGGTCTTAGTTTTCGGGCTGAGGAGTGGATGTCGAATTCAGCGTTGGGAACACCTCGGTCAGTAGCATTCAATACAGCAAGAAAGCCCCGCCCCTTTCGGTCCCGCCCAGCCTGGAAAACCACATCGAGCGGACGGGGGCTTTCTTGCTGTTGGAGACGTCGATAGTGGATCAGTCGTGCCCACCTCGGAAGAAATCAATCACGTACCAGATTCCAGCATCCGGGAATACAGCCCCCCGCCGAATCCACCGAACACGACTGGAAGCACAAATCCGACGAGTACTGCCGGTGCGAGCAGCTGGGTCCAGGTAATCGCTGCCACGGTAAAGACAGTGTACACACTCCCGAGGACAGTCCAACCGAGATATCCCAGGACAACCGAACCACCAACCTGAACTGAATTCTCTCCGTCGTCGGAGATAAACGTCACAACATACCCAGCGGCCACGAGCAGCGCAAGCAATACGACCGTCTGCCCGAGCACTGCAATCTGCACCTCACCACTCCAGACGGGAAGGTGTGCTCCCATGTGGACGACGAGATACTCACCGAGGCTGTCTGCCCGAACCCAGACGCCTGCGTCGGGATGCAGCCCGAACCGACCCGACGCTACG
Organism: Halovenus amylolytica; assembly: GCA_004015825.1. Taxonomy (GTDB): domain Archaea; phylum Halobacteriota; class Halobacteria; order Halobacteriales; family Haloarculaceae; genus Halovenus; species Halovenus amylolytica. The sequence goes on from SAYS01000009.1 coordinate 95,309, forward strand.
ACGACGAGGGCGCCAAGCAGATAGGCTGCTGTGCCGGCGAGTGCGCTGACCCGCAGATCGACGCCGTCGGAGTATCGGCCAGTCATAGAGAGTCGCGGTAGTAGAGAGATGACACGAGCGACCCAAAACAGTTCTGCCAGCGGCCGGAAGTCGTGGCATTTTATTTGTCCGGACACCTCGGGTATGACAATGAACGGCAACCGATTCGGCCGACTCTTTCAGATTACGACGTTTGGCGAGTCCCACGGCGAAGCGATGGGCTGTACAGTCTCTGGCTGTCCGGCCGGTGTCGAGTTGAGCGAGGAAGATATCCAGGCGGAACTCGACCGCCGGAAGCCGGGCCAGTCGATGATCACCACCTCGCGGGGCGAACCGGACGAGGTGTCGATCAAATCCGGCGTCCAGGACGGCTACACGACGGGGACGCCAATCGGCATGGTGATCCAGAACAAAGACGCACGGTCGGGCAAGTACGAACCCTTCGTCACCGCACCACGCCCTTCCCACGGCGACTACACCTACTCCGCGAAGTTCGGCACCCGGAACTGGGGCGGCGGCGGTCGCTCCTCCGCTCGGGAGACCGTCAACTGGGTCGCCGCCGGCGCGATCGCGAAGCAGGTCTTCGAACAGAGCGAGTACGACATCCAGGTGAAAGCCCACGTCAACCAGGTCGGCGACATCGAGGCACCCGAGGTGAGCTTCGAGGAGATGCTCGAACACACCGAGGAAAACGAGGTCCGGTGTGCTCACCCCGAAACTGCCGAAGAGATGCGCGAGGCGATCGACGAGTACCAGAAGGAGGGGGACTCGATTGGCGGCTCTGTCTACTTCGAGTGTCGGGGCGTCCCGCGTGGCCTCGGCGCGCCGCGGTTCGACTCCTTTGCGGCACGACTCGGGCAGGCTATCTTTTCGATTCCGGCGACGAGTGCCTTCCAGTTCGGGAAAGGGCGAGACACCCGGACGATGCGGGGGATCGAGCGCAACGAGGACTGGGAGTTCGACGACGGCGAGTCACACCCAGAGACCGTCAGCGAGGAGGGCGATCCGGTGCCGGTCGGCAACGACCACGGCGGCCTGCAGGGAGGGATCACCACCGGCGAACCGATCTACGGTGAGGCGACCTGGCACGCGCCGACGAGCATCCCGAAATCCCAGACGACCGCAGACTGGGAGAGTGGCGAGCGCAAGGAGATTCAGGTCGTCGGGCGACACGACCCGACGCTGATGCCCCGCGCAGTGCCGGTCGTCGAGGCGATGCTCCGGCTGACGATTCTGGATTTCATGCTGCTCGGTGGTCGACTCAACCCCGATCGGCTGGATGGGCGGCCCGGCGAGTACGACACCGAGTATCACCCGACGAGTCCGGTCGACGATCCGGACGACGCCGCGACACACGCCGACACCGTCGACGAGGAGTAACTCCCCCCGCAAGGGGTTTGCGTGGACGGTAGGCGGCTGTTCTGGCGTCGTGTGGGTGTGGTCGTCGCTGGCAGAGAAACCGAAGGTTTCAATCAGGCGTGCCCATAACCTCCGATCAGAGCAACATCAATGACGTCTTTCAAAGAGAACCGACGGGAGTTTCTCGCAGCGGGGCTGACCGGCACTGTGGCAGCACTGGCCGGCTGTACTGGTATTCTGGCAGACGGACGGGGAGTCCCCGGCAAGTCCGACATCATCGAAGACGAAGACGGGAGTGGCGGGCCGTCGGGTGTCCCCGAGGATGTCCATACGTATCTCACCGACAACGGCGCAAACGGCTACGAGGAGGAACTGGAGGACATGACCGGCGAGGACTCCATCACCATCGAGGTCGGTGCAGGCGGGCAGGGGTTTTCGTTCGCTCCCGCAGCAGTCAATATCGACCCTGGAACGGAGGTCACCTGGGAGTGGACTGGCAACGGCGGCGCACACAACGTCGTCTCGAGGGAGGACTCCGCCGACGAGTTCGACAGCGGCGAAGCAGTTGACGAAGAGGGAGAGACATTCTCGCACACGTTCGAGGAGGCGGGCAATCAATTCTATCACTGTGAGCCACACACGGGTTCCGGAATGCACGGAGCCATCGTCGTCGGGGAGGTCAGCGACGGTGGTGGCGGCGGTGGAGACTCCGACCCAATCACGGCCTACATGGAAGAAAACGAGGTCAACCTCTGGGAGGGCGAGGTTACCGATGAAACCGACGCAGATTCGGTCACGGTCGAAGTGGGGGCTGGCGGACAGGGCTTCTCGTTCGACCCACCGGCAGTCTCTGTCTCGGCCAGCACAGAGGTTACCTGGGAGTGGACCGGCAACGGCGGCGCACACAACGTCGTCTCGACAGAGGCACCAGCGGAGTTCAGCAGCGGTGAGGCTGTTTCCGAAGCGGGGACAACCTACTCGCGTACGTTCGAGGTGGGCGGAAACCACTTCTATCACTGCGAACCGCATAGCAGCATCGGCATGCACGGTGTCGTTGTCGTCGAAGGCGGCGCAGATGGTAGCACGGGTGGCAACGAGACCGGCGACAACGAAACCGGGGACGGGGCGGCTGGCAACGAAACCGGCGGCAACGAGACGGCATAATCTGATCGCTCCGGGCGCTCGGTGAGCTAGCGATCGAGATATTCTTCGACCGTTTCCCAGGAGATCGGGACCCGGGCTCCGACTGACTGGACAGCGAGTGCGCCGCAGGCGTTGGCCACCCGGAGTGCCTGTCTGTCGTCTTTGCCGTCGAGTTCGGCAGCGAGAAACCCACCAGCGAATGCGTCACCGGCCCCTGCTGTATCGGTTGCTGTCACGTCGAATCCATCGCAGTCGAGTGTCCGGGCACCGTCGAGTAGCGTCGCGCCGCCGTCTCCCCGCTTGATCACCGTCCGTCCCTCGCGGCGTTCGAAGAGATTCCGGTTCCGCGCCGCGCTGGCCTCGCGTTCGTTCACGAAGAGGAGATCGACAGCCTCGACGATGGGCTCGTACTGGCGCTGTCCGAGCCGTCGGCCCGGATCGAAGCTCACCGACACGTCCAGTTCGTCGGCCCGATCCAGCAACGCTGCCGCGGTCCCCGGTGCCTGGCCGGTCAGATGCAGGTGGCCGGTCTCGGTGAGACGCTCCCGTGGCAGGTCGTCAGCGCTGAACGCCTCGTTTGCCCCCTCGTTTGCGAAGACGAACACCTCGCCATCCTCGTCGACGACGAGGTATTTGACAGTCGTCTCCTGCCCGTCGAACCGCCGGAGATACCGGCAGTCGACACCTGTCCGGTCGAGTTCTTCTTCGACCAGTTTGGCGTACCGATCGCCACCGAGGCTACCCACGAGCAGTGGGTCGTGATCCAGTCCCGCGAGGACGGTGGCGGTGTTCGCGGCACTTCCACCACCGGACTGACACTGTTCGGTGATCTGTGCCTCGCCGTCGGGGTCGGGTAACTGCTCGACGCGGAGGGTCACATCCCAGTTGACGTGGCCCGCACAGACGATCCGCGTCATCACTCCGTCCAGGGTGTCCGGTGGTGTTCACCGAACAGTTCGCGCATCACCATCACGATACTCTCCGGCGGGAACTGACCGTGTTCGGTGACGATCGCGTCCACGTACCGGGGTGGCGTCACGTCGAATGCCGGATTTCCGACCTCGATCTCACCGATCGACTCCCGGCGATCGGTGTCGATCACCTCCGCTTCTGACCGGCTCTCGATCTCGACGGTGTGTCCCGACAGCGTCGCCGGATCGAGTTTGATCGTCTGGGCGGCGACGACCATCGGCGTGTCTCGCTCTCTGGCGGTGACTGCGAGTGATCTGGTTCCGATCTTGTTGACGACGGAGCCGTCGGCGGCGATCGAGTCTGCCCCGACGAAGACGTGATCGACCTCGTCGAGATACCGGCCCGCCGCCCCGTCGACGATGAGTGTCACCGGGACGTCGAGTTCTCGAAGCTGTTTGGCTGTAATATGTCCCTGATTCCGGGGTCTGGTCTCTTTGACGATCGCCGAGAGTGATTTCCCCTGACCGACGGCGGCCTCGATACAGGCGAGGACGTCCGTCGAGTGACAGTGCGTGAGCACGGTATCACCGTCACGGAGCCGGTTCGCACCGATCGCACCGAGGTCGTCTTGCGCGGTGTCGAGTCTGTGCTGAAACTCGTCGACGCCCGCAACCGTACTCGTCGCGAGTTCCTCGACTGTCTCTCCGTCGATGCGCTCGAAGACGTACCGGAGTGCGTTCGGGAGGCTCACCGCCGTCGGCCGCGTGTCGAGCAACCGCTGTGCCGCTGTCTGCAGTTCGTCGTGAAACTGCTCGGGGGTCTCCGCGGTGGACTCCGCTGCCTGACTGCCGAGTGCGCCCGCTGTCGCTGCTGCAATCGTTGCTGCACCCCGGATCTCCATCGCGGCGATCTCTTCGGCGGTCGCCTCGACATCGGGGTGGATCTCGATACTGGCCATGCTACCGCCTACTCGGTGCCGCCTGAAAAGTACCCTGTCGACGAGTCGATCTGTCAGGTGGACGATAATTCTTTCTGTCTGATCTCCGGCGTCTCGCACTGGTCGCAACACGTCTTGCACTCGATCAGGTCGTTCTCACGGAGTACGGTGACGAGCCTGTTCGTGTCGTATCGAATCACACCGGATCGCATGTCGTACTCGAGGAAGCCGGCAGATTCGAGTTTCGGGAGGTGGTGGTGATCGAGGGCTGTGGCCGTGCGCTCTTCGGAGATGTCGTACAGGGTCGAGAGGACCTCACTCAGTGTTTCGCGTTCGATCGTCTCGCCATCTCTCGGATTCAGGAGAGAGAGGATCTCGCGTCGAAGTGGATGACTCAACGCCCGAAAGACGTCGTCGGTCAAACTCGACCCAGTAATTGGCTTGGGGGCTGTTCGTTGCTGGAAATAAAACGATATCGTCTACTATTCCGGTGATATGTTCTGACCCGACTCAGAAATTATCTGTCCGTCTCGACTCCAAAGAATTACATTCACAATTCGCCTACGTGGTGTTAGTTACCCATCTATGTCGAGCGAAACATACGAAGTGATCGTCGTCGGCGGGGGTATTGCAGGATGCTTCGCGGCGGCGACGGCGGCCTCGAAGGGGGCGGATGTCGTCCAGCTCGAACGGAAACCCCGCGAGCGAGGTGGACACATCGCCTGTGGGGATGCGATGAAGAGCCCGAACAAACCGAAGATGTACCCCGGCCCGATCGACATGGGTGCAATCGAGGACGACGCCGATGCGCTCATCGACTGGAACATCGACCAGATCGAGTGGTGGGACGAAGAGGTCGACGTCCGGAAGGTCATCCCCTACGACGGCCACAGCAACGTCATCGACCGGTACGTCTTCGGCCAGCGACTGCTGGAACAGACTGCCGACTTCGGCGTCGACCAGCACTTCGATACCGTGGTCAACGACGTGACACAGAACGGCCGCGTAACCGGAGTCGAGGCCGTCCGCAAGGGCGAACCCGTCCGCTACGAGAGCCAGGTCCTGATCGACGGTGCCGGTGCACAGTCTATCCTGCAGGATCTGATCGAGTTCGAGAATCTGGACACTGGGGGTGAGACGACCTTCGAGATGCCCCACTACACCCACTTCGGCTCGGCGTACCGGGAGATCGTCGAAACGGAAGAACCGGTCGACTACCAGAACGCGATCGTCGGCAAACCGCTGGAGGAGATGGGGTATATCTGGTATTTCCCCCGCACGCCGACGACGATAAACGTCGGACTCGGCTTCCAGATGACCAAGGGACCGATCCCGCTGAACGACCGACTCCGGCAGGATATGGAGCGCCGTCCGGAGTTCGACGACGCCAAAATCGCCGAGATATTCGGGGAGAAGGACAAACTCGGCTCGTCGATCGCACTCCGACGACCGCTCGATTCGATGGTCGCACCGGGCTATCTCGCCGCCGGTGGAGCAGCAGGCATGACCCACCCCATCTCGGGAAAGGGCATCCGTGGCGCGGCCATCTCGGGGTACTCCGCGGGGAAAACCGCAGCCAAGGCCGTCGCGGACGGCGACGTCTCCGAGTACGGACTCTGGGACCACAACAGATACATTTTCGACCACGACGAGGGGCCGAAACTCGCCTCGCGGGACGCCTACAACGTCGCAGCGAGTTCGATCAACCCGAACATCCTGCGGGCCGTCGCCGCAATGTTACCCGAAGAGGAGATCAAGACGATCGTCGGCACGGAGACCGACATCGAGACGCTCAAGGGCAAGGCACTGGTCGGGCTCGGCGTCGCGAAAAATCTCATCTCCGAGTACCGAGGGGGGACCTTCGAAGCGCTCGGTATCACGAAAAGTGAACTCTACGAGGCAGTCATCGGCGTCCGCAAGACGCAGGGCTTTGTCGAGGAGTACGACGAGCACTACGAGCACTATCCGGACGACAGGGCTCGATTCGAGGACTGGCTCTCACGGCGCAACCGGATCGACCAGCGGTTCTACGACGCACTCGAGTTGAGTGGTGACGACCGGAAGTACTGAGCGGGGTCACCCGACGGTCAGAATCTCGTAGTTCTGTTTTGCGAGTTCCGGCACCGAGGGTGCGTGGTTGGTTTCCTCGCCGAGTAGCCCGACCCCGGAGGATTTGCACTCTTCGACGACATCGAAGGCGTTCGCACAGTAGCCATAGACCCCGGCGATCAGCCCCTCTCGCTGGATGCGCTCCCAGTCGCTGTCGTACGGTCTGTCGGGGTTTTCGACGAACTCCGCGGGCCAGTCCGTCGCTTCGCCGTCGAGGAAGAGTTCGACCTCGAACCCCTCGTCGGCCAGTTCGAGCGCGTAGTTGAACCCATTCCCAGCAACAGATGTACTGTCCGGTCCCGCGTTCAACAGAACTGCGTACTTTCGTTTCGTCGGTTTCGATTCCTCCGATCCGCTCCCGAGGACAGATTGTAAGATACCCATCGTTACCGGACAGTTTCAGATATCACAACAATATGTCTAGTTCGATTGCCACTGTCCGGACGATTCGTCAGACTACGATAGTTTTATATCTTATACATTGCTGTATTCCTGCCGACACGTCCCGTCTACTGGTCGGCACCGGTGAGCGCTCGGTACTCTTCGAGATAGTTCCTGATGACCGCCCCGTGGTCGAACGATTTCCAGGTGCTGTCGCTGGTGAGAAAGTCGAATTCACCGGATTCGACGATCGCATCCGCGAGTTGCTGTGGGTTCGTGACTCGGTAGCTTCGGTCGGCGTTTTCGATCAGTTCGTGCGCACTGGATTCGGCCTGGTACTCGACGATGCCGATACAGCCACAGGCAAGCGCCCAGAGCAACTCCGTCGCGAAATACTCCCGGTAGGCCGTCTGCACGAAGGCGTGAGCCCCGCGATAGATTTCGAGTCGACGGTCGCGGTCACACGCCCCGACAAAGCGGACCCGGTCGTCGATCCGCAGATCCGCTGCTTCCTGTTCGAACTCGGCGCGTTTCGGACCGTCGCCGACGATCGTTGCCGACCACTCTCGCTCCCGCAACTCCGCGAGCCCGAGCAGAAAATCCTGAATGTTGGCACCTGTCTCCAGGGGGTGTCCCCAGACGAGTTCGCTGGTTTCGTCCGGTTCGACGGTCTCGATCCGGTCGAACTCGATACTCTCCGGGATGACCCTGGTCTGTCTGCTATCGGCGCCCAGTTCCCGGACCTGCGTTCGTACGAGCTCAGATGGGGTAACGACCCGGTCCGGGGTGCTGGCTGCCCATCGCGTGCTGCGGCCGTCCGGGTCGTAGTTCTCGTCGCCGAACCACTCGACGACGAGGGGTGCTCTCGCCAGCTTGCTCCCGGTCCGGGCCGCCACCACCTGCTTTGCGGGCGTGGGTCTGACGGTGATCAGATCCGGATCGAACCGCGCGAGCAGCGCGGGGAGTCGCGTACAGAAAGAGGAGACAGCCGTTCCGAGCGTCACACCGCGGTAGGTAAGCTCATCCTCGACGAAGGTGTCGTCGTAATCGTCCCACCACTGGCCACAGAACAGTACCACTTCGTGTCCCTGCTCGGCGAGCAAGCGAGCGACGCGTTCGAACCGACGTGCCCCTTCCGTGTTCGTCTGCTTGGTCGTCTGCAGCGTCACGAACGCGATACGCATACAGGCAAGAGGCAGTCACCGCTCAAAAACCCCTGCCATCTCCCCTAATCGGCGAGGATCGACGGTGGGTTCCCTTGCCGCGAGGTGACCGACAGTTCGAGTTGGCCGCCGTCCAGCGAGATTTCGAGTTTACTCACGGCAAGTCGGTACTCGCTGGTGTGGGCTTTGGCTGGGCGCAGGCGAACTGATTCTTCGAGGAGGCCCACCTCGGTCAGTTCGTCGACTTTCCGGTATGCCGAGGATGTCGACAGATCACACTGTTCGCAGAGTTCACTCGTCGAGAGCGCCTGTTCGCTCGTCGCTTCGAGGATTGCACGGCAGTCGTCGTCTTCGAGTGCGCCCAGAAGGGTTGCAACGTCGACCTCCGCGGCCCGACCGGTTTCGTGCTGGGAGTCTGCTGGGGCAGTCGAACTAGGGGTGGAGCTCATTGTATCTTACTGTACTCATCCACATCCCGCCAGGGTTGACCACGGATATGTGGGCTGGTTTTTATAGGTCGGGTGAAACTGTCACAATCTCGCAGTTCACACGCTGTCTGAGATACGTCTCGACATCCGGGTCGTCCGTGATCCGCTGAATCATCTTCCGCCATCGGCCGGCCTGTTTCTTGCCGATCACGACGATATCAGTTTCTTCTGACGCGATCTCGTCGAGGATCGTCTCTTCGACCAGCAGCCCGCTCCTGACGGAGTACCGCGTATCCGGCAGGTGGCCGAACTCCGACTCGACGGCACGTTTGAGTTCGCTCCGGCTGGCCCGGGTACCGTTCTGGTAGAGATTGATATGCAGGACCGTCAGTGACCCTTCTTCCTGTTGTGCAATCTCGATCGCCTCCGCGAGCGTCGCCCTGGAATGTTCGCTCAGCGGATACCGCACAGGGACAACGATCTGGGTCATTCACTCAAGCTTGGATGGCCGTCACCGTTAGGCTGTCGACTGCAGTCAGTAGGTCTGTCTTACCTACCTCCCCGTGCTGTCTCCGGATTTGAACAGTCCACGGCGGGGAAAGTCAGGATTTTACCCCACCAGCGCGTTGTCCCCCCTATGGAGACAGTTAGTGGTCCGGACGGCGAGACTCTCTATGTCGATCCAACTGCCGGCAAGCGTGGACAGAAAGGACCGTTTTTCGTGGTGTACACGGACGACGGGGCGACGAACCGCTGGGGATTTCTCTGTGGCAACTGCGATACCCTCGATAACGCCGTCGACTCGATGGGCCGGATCCAGTGTAACCACTGCAGCAACCGGACGAAAGCCGAGGAGTGGGACGCTGCCCACGAGTGATCGAGGGTACAGACAGTCTAAAGGGAACAGACGAACTATCTTTCGTATGGAACGGATTGTGACAGTTGTGCCGGAAGATGGCTTACACGCTCGCCCAGCATCGGCCTTTGTCAGCACTGCCGGCGAGTTCGACGCCGCGATCACGGTCGCACCTGCAGACGGTGATCGGGAGCCAGCCCGTGGGGACAGTATGCTCGCGGTCACGAGTCTCGGCGTTACAGGTGGTGAGGACGTCCGGATCACCGCCGAGGGGCCAGACGCCGAGGCGGCGCTGGATGCCCTCGAAGCACTGTTGCAAAAACCCGCCGACGAACTCGAAGACTAGAGTTTGCGCAGCTCTCGTGCTTCCTCCGCGCGTTCGAGCACTTCCGACAGTGACGCGTCGGGCTGGGCAGCGCTCACCGCCGCGTTGAGTGTGCCTTCGAGGATCGGTGCGTCCGCGATCGTCGCCTCGATCTCTCCTTCGACGGCCTCGACGGCGATCTCGGCGTTCATCACCGCGCTGCCCAGATCCGCGATGACGAGGACGCCCGATCCATCCGATGCCTCGCGGATACCCTCCTCGATTGCCGGCGCGGTCGTCCCGATGCCACCGTCCGGATCACCACCGACCGGGAGGATCGTCGCGTCGCCACCCATCTCCTGGGCGACGTCACGGATCCCCTCGGCGGCCCTCTTGCTGTGTGAGACGACGACGATACTGACCATTATGCATCCTCCGGCTCTTCGTCCGGAATGGTCGGCGAGCGTGCGTCGCGGTCGATCTCACCCTCCAGATGGTCGGCTGCGACGTCGAGGATCTCTTCGAGCATGAACAGCGTCGACGTCGCGCCGGGGTCCTGGTGACCCACGGAGCGCCAGCCCAGATAGGAGGCTCGCCCCTTGCTCGCGCGCAGGCCGACAGTGAAGTCGACACCACGCTCTGCGGCGTCGACGGCTTTCGAGAGAGCCGTCAGTGGTGGCAGCTCGTCCGATTCGATCGACTTCTTGTAGGTGTGGACTGCTGGCACGAGCGCGTCGACCATCGTCTTGTCGCCGACCCGGGCGTCGCCACGGTCCTGGAGTTTGTCCAGATACGCCTCCGCGAACGCGATCGAGGTCTCCGGTGTGATACCCTCCTCTAACTCCTGGCTCGCGCTCATGATCGACCCGCCATACAGCGGCCCGGCGGCACCGCCGACCTCCGAGATCAGCGCCGTCCCGATATTCTTGACGACGGTCGCTGGCTCCTCGTCGTCCATCCCCTCGACCTGTTCGAGCGCTTCCTGGAACCCGCGGTGCATGTTCGCGCCGTGGTCTGCGTCGCCGATCGCCGAGTCGAGATCGGTGAGGTGTTTCTTTTCGGCTTCGATCCGGTCTGCGATCGCTTGTAGTACCGCCAGTACAACTTCGGTCTGCTCGTTGGATTCACTCATACGTATATTCCCGTCTGCATTCGGTTTGGTAGTTGTGCACAGGCACAAAAGTGCGTGCCTCGTTACTCCGTTACCGTCAGCCCTGGCGTGTCCGCCGGTGCAGCGAGTAACTCCTTGATCTCCTCGTCGACGGCACAGATGGTAATCGAACAGCCCATCATATCCAGCGATGTCATGTAGTCGCCGACCCACTGGTCCCAGACCGTCAGGTCGTAATCGTCCATGAGCTGCTGGAGTCGGCGGTTGACGATGTACAGTTCAGACAGCGGTGTCCCGCCCATCCCGTTGACGATCGTCATCACTTCAGCCCCGTCGTCGAGGTCGAGATCGTCGAGGACGTTCTCGGTGAGTTCGTCCGTAATCTCGTCGGCTGGCATGTGATCGACGCGCTCGACCCCGGGCTCGCCGTGAATCCCGATCCCGAGTTCGATCTCGTCCTCGCCGAGATCGAAAGTTGGCTCCCCTTTCTCCGGGGTGACACAGGAGGTGAGCGCGGTGCCCATCGTTCCGACGTTGTCGATGACCTTCTCGGCGACTCTCACGACCTCTGAAAGCTCTGCGCCCTCGGCTGCTTTCGCACCGGCAGCTTTGTGGACGAGGATCGTGCCACAGACCCCACGACGGCCGCTCGTGTACAGTGAGTCCTCGACAGCGACGTCGTCGTCGACGACGACTTGCTCGACCTCGACGCCGTCCATCTCCGCCATCTCGCCTGCTGTATCGAAGTTCATCACGTCCCCCTCGTAGTTTTTCACGACGGCGAGGACGCCCTCGCCACTGTCACAGGCTTGGACCATCTCTTCGAGCTGGTCGGCCGTCGGCGAGGTGAAGATTTCGCCGGCTGCGGCGCCATCCAGCATGCCGTCGCCCACGAATCCCCCGTGTGTCGGTTCGTGACCGCTTCCACCTCCCGATACGATTCCGACTTTCCCCTCGACCGGTGCATCGTGGCGGACGACGACCTCCTGCCCGTCGAGTCGTCGGAGCCCGTCGTGGGCGGCGACCATTCCATCGAGCATCTCGTCGACCACGGCATCCGGTTCGTTGATGAGTTTCTTCATGCTACACGCTACCATTGTAGCGCAGCGAGTATAATCTTTTACAATCTTAAATAGTGGCTGATATTTCATACAACTGCTAAGGAAGCAGAATCAAGCACGTATACCGTTATATGACCGGATCTGAGAAGTCAACTGGCTAATTTCATACGATTATTGATGTATCCTGTAGCTAACAGGTAGATACGTTTAAGATGATGCGGTCTGAAAAGAAAGAAGAATGAGTACTGTTAGCACAGCACTCGAACGTGAGGCAGAATCGATCTTTACCGATCTGGGGTACACGGTGAGCCCGGAGGCGGGGGAGATACGGGCAGAACGCAAGTGGCGGGTCGTGCAGGTGACACCGACCGAAGAGCCAGACGAGATCCCCTCGTCGGGATCGATGCGGTGTTTCGTCACCTTCGCGGAGTCGGTCACACAGTTCGAGCGGAAGCTGAGTCGGGAAAACCCCGACTACGAGTGGGCGATCATCGGGGTTACGAACGACGACGACTACGTCGTGCGCCGTCGGTCGTCCTGATCGGGGGACTGTTCGGTAACTGCTTTTCGTCGAGGCAATCCAGTTATATTCTCGCAGTCCGCATTCGAACCCAATGCTGGCCGAGACTCTCGTGACCTTCGGTGCCGGCATCGCCTTCGGCCTGGCGCTGGCTGCACCCCCGGGACCGATGAACGCGATCATCGCCCAGGAGAGTGTCGTCAGGGGGCGACTGGCAGGGTTCAGGGCCGGACTGGGCGCGATGGCCGCCGATTTCGTGTTCTTCCTGCTCGCAGTTGCCGGGATGGTCACCGTCGTGGCGAATCGCCCCACCCTCCGTGCTGTCATGGTGACTGTTGGCGGCGTTCTCATGCTGTATTTCGCAGTCGGTGCGGTCCAGAGCGCCGACCAGACACTTACTGGTGGTGAACTCGACGCGACCGCGCGCAGTTTCTCGAAAACGTTCGTCCTCGCGTTGACCAACCCGTACCAGATCCTGTTCTGGCTGACTGTTGGGATCGGACTACTCGAACCGGGCCGGATCGACGTACTGGGCTATACCCCCTACGTGGGTGATGCACTCACAGGTGTCCTGATCGTCGAGACGGGTAGTCCAGTCCTACTCGCGGGACTGTTCGCGGGGATCGTTCTCTGGATCACCGCGTTCCCGACAGTGCTCGTGGCAGGCAGAGAACGTGTCGATACGCTCGCACCGGCCGTCGCGGTCCTCAGTGCGATTGTCCTCGCTGCATTCGGTGTCCTGTTTCTCTCCGACGGACTGAGAAGCCTACTCTGACGTATCGATCCCTGCGATCTCCATCTCGAGCCACTCCTTGAACCACCGGACGCGTTTGAGCCTGCGGTCGGCGATATCTTTGGCCGTCTGACTCCGGACACGCTTTTTCGCCTCGATTCCCCGTTCGAGGACGCGTTCGACCATCTCGGCGCTGTCCATGTGCGTGCGGGATTCGTACCCCATCCGGAGCAGCATGAGCGCAGCGCCGTTCGCACCGATCTTGTCGAGGATGTCGGCCTCGATGAGACAGCGTGCCTCCAGTGGCAGGTCGGTTATCTCTCTCTGGTAGGAGTGGTCCTCGATCGCCGAACAGACCTGTTCGACGAAGGAACTGGGGTAATCGGTCTGGATCTCCAGATACTCCCGTGCGATACGAGCACCCTCTTCGGCGTGGATGTCCTGGTCGACTTCGAGTTTGGCGATATCGTGAAACAGTGCCGCAACCCGTGTGACGTCGGTGTTGGCACCTTCCTGACTCGCGATCTTTCCGGACAGTTTGATCACGTTGCGGATGTGGTTGAACCGGTAGTCCGCGGAATGCCACGGATACCACCGCATACGCCCACCTTTATCCTCTGACTGGACGCTCGCTTCGAGGTAGTCGTGGACGAACCGTTCCATCGCCGCAAACTCATCCTCCGAGACGGGTGACTCGCGTATCTCAACACCCACGGCACCACCCCCATTGATCTACAGCACGTGTAATATTCATCTTACATAATAGATGGACTGATTGGCTCTTTAGCGTTACGACACATTTTCGAAGGGATTGCGGTTCAGTAGTCGCCGGCGCAACGACTGTCCGGTTTTCGCTGGATTCGGTCAGCAGAAAACTCATACTGGTTGGTACGACTCTGTCCCACGCTGTCGAAACAGAATATACGTACCACGCCGTGAGATACCGAGACCCGTGTCGTGGGTGCGAAACTAACGGCAAAAACCACTATCAGCCGGGCTCACACATAGCCCGGCTGAACTCACAGAGACTGGTCAGGTGGATGCTGGTCTGACAGGCGTTCGCGCGACCCGATACGGTCGTGACCGAGTATTGTCGTCGCAGTTGTCCTATAGTTTTCTTCTTCGACAGTTTCGATTCGAACATACAGGTTTAAAGCTGTTTCCCTGAACGTATGTACTATTATTCTATGATCTGATATACACTCTAGGAATTTAAGGAGTGGTTGTCAGCTGGCCAGTCAGATTGCCTGTCGGGTAGGCTCACGTTGGTCCGGCACGGGCGAGTCGGATCTCGACGACGGTTCCGGGACAGTTCTCGTCTCTGACTGTGACTGATCCGCCCGAGCGGTGAACGATCCAGTAGACGAGCCAGAGCCCCAGTCCACTCCCGTGGTACAGATCGTCGATTGTGCGCCCTGTTTCGAGGACGTCCTTGTCCATCTGTGGGATACCGGGACCGCCGTCGATGACACGGATGACAACCTGGCTGTCGTCGGACTCGATCTGTAGCTCGACGGATGGCTGGGGCGCACTGTTGTGGACGATACTGTTCTCGATCACTTCCTCGATCGCCTGGCGGAAGTACACCGTCGTGTTCGCGTAGAGTTCGTCTGGTGCACCGACCGAGATCTGGATCCCGTACTCGTCTGCGAGCGAACTGGCCGCCTCCCTGACCAGCGGGACGATATCGACAGACTGAACGGTCGGGTCGCCGCCGAGAACCTCGGTAATACTCCGTGATTTTTCGCTCGTCGTCAACAGACCGTTCGCGTGTTCCAGGATCTCGTCTGCAGAGTCTTCGATTATCCCGGCAGCGTTCGATCTGATCTGTTCGGCCTGTAGCCCGATGACCGTCAGATCGTTCCGCAGGTTGTGTCGGAGAATACGGTCGACGACGCGGAGCTGGTGGGCCCGTTCCTCGCGCTCTGTTACGTCACGCAGAACAGCGACCATCCCGGTTGTTTCCCCTGCCTCGTCCAGCGGATAGTATCGCACGTCCAGGGTCCGTTCCCCACGTGTCGGATGCATCCGTGTCGACTGGAACTTCACGATCGCCCCCGAAAGGGCGCGTTCGAGGTAGGATCGTATCCTCTCGGACTCCGAGCCGTCGAGGACGTCACTGACCGTCTGGCCGGTGAGTTCCTCCTCTTCGAACCCGTGGTAGCTCCGGTACTGTGGGTTCGCGAACTGGTACTGTTCGTCGGTGTCGACCACGCAGATCAGATCCGTCGCTTCCTGAATCGCTCGCTTGTACTGGGTCAGTTCTGTTTCGCGTTCTTTCAGCCCAGTCACGTCCCGCCAGATGCTGATCGTCCCGGCAAGCTCGCCAGTATCGTCGTAGTAGGGGTTCTGGCGGACGCTGAACACTGGCTGGCTCTCCGTCCGCTCGAACGTCGGTTCGATCTCGTACTGGATCGGGTGGCCCTCGTCCAGCGTTTTACGCCGTCGCTCGTCGAGTTCTGTCGCTGTCTCGTCGTCGACGACCGTCGAGATCGGTTTCCCGAGTAGTTCGTCCTCGCTGTCCTCCGCAAACAGCGAGATTGCCTCGTTCAGAAGTACGAACCGCCCGTCGGTATCCTGCAGAAATATCGGCTCTTCCAGCCGCTCGACGACCTCCCTGTACTGTTTGAGTTCGCGCTCGTGGCGAGCCAGTTCCGTACTGACCTGGTTGAATCGTGTGCCGATTTTCGACCACTCTTCGGTCCCACCGACGTCGATTTCGGTCCCGTACTCGCGGTTCGATAGCCTGTCGAAGCCATCGAGAACTCGTTCTGTCTGCCGGATACTCGACTGATAGAACCAGAGGGCGAACCCGAGCAGTGTTCCGATGACGAGGACAACGGCCCCGATCTGCAGCATGGTAACTGTCTGTGCCTGGCCGCCGACTGCCGATTCAGGCCGGGCGACGGTCACCGTCCAGCCTGTCGTCGTTTTTTCGGCACTGGCAGTGATCAACGACGTTCCGTCCCAGTTGCCTTCCTCGTAGAGTATCTCGTTGGCTCCCGACACTCTGACAGCCAGATCACTGTCGGCCTCCGGATCGATCGACTCGAAAAACGAGCCGTCTTGCAGGTGCAGCGCTGCGTTCAGTGTCCCGACGACTGTCCCGTCTCGCTCGATCGGGACGCTGACTGTCACGATAAAATTCCCAGTCTCGGCCTCGACTGGTTCGCTCACGTGCGGTTCTCCAGCAATCGCCTGCTGGAAATACGTTCGATCGCTGAAGTTCGTTCCGAGCAACTGGATCCGGTTTGCGTCGGTGAGACCGTCTGATTCGATGGCGACCATCCGGCCATCGGCGTCGATGATCGAGACCCCCTGGTACTCTGTCGAATCGATAAACCGTTGTAACGTTTGCCGTTGATCGGCGTCGGAGTCAGTGGCTGATGGCTCGGGAAGCCCCTCGGAAACCACTGGATCAGTCCCGAGCAACTCGACAGTCTGGATGCGTTCGGACAACAGGGCGTCGAGCTGTGTGGCAGTCGCTTCTGCCGTCGCCTCCAGTGACTCCATCTCGTTTTCGGAGACGGCCGACCCGTAGAGCTGGAACCCGGAGACGACGGCGACGAGGAGGACGACGGTAACGAGGAGCAACACTACCGCAAAGAGGTTCCGTAGCTTCACGAACGGTCACCGCTGGGAGGGTGCGTCTGGCTGTAGATCTCTCTTCGCGCTCCCAGGGCATCCGCCACACGACGACTCGTCACACAGCCGTCCACACGTTTCATTTTGAAGGGGGATATATATTTCCGACTTTCTGCAGATGTTTTATGCAAACCAGATCGTATAGTGTTCACGGCCGCCTTCGTGGAGCGAAGCACAAACGCTTTTGATCTGGCCCACCCAGAGATTGGGTATGAAAGAGGAACTGATGGAGATTCTCTGCTGTCCACTCGACAAACACGAACTCGAACTCGAAATCGACGCGCAAGACGACGACGAGATTCTCGCTGGGACGCTCACCTGTACGGAGTGCAGCGAACAGTATCCGATCGAGGACGGTATTCCGAATCTTCTGCCGCCGGATATGCGCGAGGAGTCCCCGGCCTGAGCATCCCCTGTCCCGGAGCGTCGGTTCTCGTGGGGCATCAACATTTTTCTACTCGCCGGGTGGAGAGACAGATGTGCCACAGTCGTTGCCCGTTCACATAAGCCGGGACCAGCTCCACAGCCTCGAAGTACCAGCCTCCTTCGAGGCGGACGGATCGTTCGATATCCGGCTGATCAACCACGCGGAGTCCCTGCACGTCCATCTCCACCTCGACGATCCACTCTCCGAGATTGCTACCCTCGATGCGGGCAACCACTACGTCGAGGGGGAGACAGAACGCCGGGTCCGCGTCGAGGTCGACACCGACGCGCTCGGTGAACAGCCCCACTTCGGAAAGCTCAAAGTCGCTACCGCCTACGGCGCGGAGACGCGGTGGATCGACGTCGAACTCACCGAGCCGGATCCGACTCCCGACTCGATCGAGATCGACGAATCGCTCGCGAATCCACAACCGAAAGATTCCACTCGGGAGCCGCTCCTCGATACCCAACAGCTCCCGGTTCTCGTACTGGGGGTCGTCGCGCTCCTGATCGCCGTGCTTTCGGCGATCCTGTTCCAGCAGACGGTCGTTACTGCCGGTGCACTGATCGTCTTTGCCGGTGTCGTCACGGCGTTGCTCCTTCTCTCGAACACTGGCTGATACTCCGATCTGATCCGGATCGCTTTGAACTGCCTGTTACCGTGACCGGCCGCCCAGGATCGATAATGATTTATAATTATATATGTCGAACTTCCGAGTAGTACGGATATAGCCCGTGAGCCCGCTAAATTTTCCGAAACACGATTAAATACCACATTTAAGACGATAAACAAAACTGCCGAATATCGTCTCGTCGGCGGTTCTGCGGGACGGAAAAAATACGATACCGGTATATTTAAATATCTTTCGGACAAATCGCTATTTAGCTATTGCCCCGGGTGTGTCTTGCGATTTGTCACCCCGGCTGAACGGTCCAGCAATGAGTAACTCTAACACTCGCACACGGACGACAGAGAAAGAACAGACAGAAGAGCAGACTGACGAGACGCTCGATTGCCCCGAGTGTGGTGGCAACGTCGTCGTCGACGACGAACACGGCGAGACAGTCTGTACGGACTGCGGCCTCGTCATCGAGGAGGATTCCGTCGACCGCGGACCGGAGTGGCGTGCCTTCGACGCCAAGGAAAAAGACGAGAAATCCCGCGTCGGTGCCCCGACGACAAACATGATGCACGACAAGGGGCTGTCGACGAACATCGACTGGCGTGACAAGGACGCCTACGGCAACGCCCTCTCGGGCAAACAGCGAAAGAAGATGCAGCGCCTGCGGAAGTGGAACGAGCGGTTCCGTACCCGGGACTCCAAGGAACGAAATCTCAAGCAGGCACTCGGCGAGATCGACCGGATGGCCTCCGCGCTCGGCCTCCCGGAAAACGTCCGCGAGACGGCGAGTGTCATCTACCGGCGTGCTCTCGACGAGAA
Organism: Halovenus amylolytica; assembly: GCA_004015825.1. Lineage (GTDB taxonomy): Archaea > Halobacteriota > Halobacteria > Halobacteriales > Haloarculaceae > Halovenus > Halovenus amylolytica. The sequence continues at coordinate 113,878 of SAYS01000009.1, forward strand.
CCTCCTGCCCGGCCGCTCCATCGAGGGTGTCTCGACGGCCTCGGTGTACGCTGCTGCGCGACAGGCTGGTGTTCCGCGCTCCCTCGACGAGATCACGGAGGTCTCCCGTGTCGAAAAAAGCGAGATCGCACGAACCTACCGCTACGTGGTCCGGGAACTCGGACTGGAGGTCCAGCCGGCGGATCCCGAGAGCTACGTTCCGCGGTTTGCCTCCTCGCTGGAACTCTCCGAAGAGGCCGAACGCCGCGCACGCGAACTACTCCAGAACGCGAAAGAGCAGGGCGTCCACTCCGGAAAATCGCCGGTCGGACTGGCTGCGGCAGCCGTCTACGCTGCGGCACTGCTGACCAACGAGAAGACGACGCAGGCGGCAGTCAGCGAGGTCGCGGATATCTCCGAAGTGACGATCCGCAACCGGTACCACGAACTGCTCGAAGCCGAACAGGACATTCCGGTCGCCTGATCGGAATCCAAAATCACTGTTGATAACTGAGCCAGTACGTTTAATCCGAAGTGGCGTGGCACTTCGAGTATGAATCAGCAGCCCGACGGGGGAGCACGACGAGCTATTTCTGACGGCGGATTTGCGGACCAGGATATCGGGCAGGCGATCGACGAACTGCTGGATGCATCCGAGAACGTCTCGCAAAGCTCCGAACAGATCAGCAATCTGGCACAGAAGCAATCAGATACCATGCAGGAGGTCTCGAGTGAGGTCGCGAATCTGAGTGCGACTGTCGAGGAGGTGGCCTCCAGCGCCAACCAGGTCAAGACCGTCAGCAACGACGCCCGGGAACTCGCCGATCGGGGGCGGGGGATCGCAGACGACGCCATCGAGGCGATGGTTTCGGTCGACGAAGCGAACTCGGCTGTCTCCGACGATGTGACACAACTGCGTGAACGCGTCGACGAGATCGACGAGATCGTCGAGGTGATCAACGATATCGCCGACCAGACCAACATGCTTGCGCTGAACGCCTCGATCGAGGCCGCCCGTGCCGGTGAGGCCGGCGAGGGGTTCGCCGTCGTCGCCGACGAGGTCAAAAGCCTCGCCGAGGAGTCACAGCAAAACGCGACTGAGATCGAGACCCTCGTCGCGAACATCAAACAGGATATGGAGGAGACCGTCGACAGCCTCGACGAATCCAGCGAGGAGATCGAAAACGGGATGGCACAGGTCGACGACGCCGTCGACATCCTCCAGCGCATCGACGAGTCCGTCAGCGAGGCTGCCCAGGGGGCCGAAGAGGTCGCTGCGGCCACGGACGATCAGGCGGCGAGTACGGAAGAGGTCGCCAGCATGATCGACGCGACCGCCGAGAACGCGACCGAGGTCGCAGAGGAGATCGAACGGATCGTCGCCGCGAACAGAGAGCAGACGGCCAAGATCGAACAGCTCCGTTCGGTCATCGAGCAGTCAGATCGATAACCACCAGCTATTTTTGTGGCTGGCTGAGTACGGACTCTATGGATTTCCAGCAGTTCGTCCTCGCAGCGAGTACGGCCACGCTGGGCGAAGAGCCCGCTGCTCGCGAGAACGCGGATGCGCTCGAATTTCGTCTCGATCTGACGGCCGGTGGTCTCGAATCGCTGCGCTCCTACGACGGCAGCCTCCCGCTGATCGTCACGAACAGAGTCGAGTGGGAAGGCGGTCAGGCACCCGACGACCCGGACCGTATCGAGCAACTCCAGGCGGCCGTCGAGTTACCCGGTGTCGAGGCCGTCGATGTCGAACTCGAAGCGATCGATGCCTGTCGTCCGGTCGTCGAGACGGCACGGGAAGAGGACGTCTCAGTCATCGTCTCGTCGCACGATTTCGAGGGAACGCCGGCCAGATCCGAACTCGAATCGACGCTCGAACGCGCCTGTGAACACGGCGATGTCGGCAAGCTTGCCGTGACCGCACAGTCGCCGGACGACGTTCTAGATCTGCTGTCGGTGACACGCTCGTGCACAGTCGACGGGTCGACTGTGGCGACGATGGCGATGGGGGAGGCGGGCCGTCACTCGCGGGCCGTCGCGCCGCTGTATGGTTCCCGGATCGGCTACGCGCCGGTCGATCCCGCGAGAGCGACCGCTCCGGGGCAGTACGCCCTCGAAGAACTCCGGTCGCTGATCACACAACTCCAGCCGAACACAACGGTCTAGGCTGTCCACACCAGAAAAGTTACATACCGTTCGTCGTCTCATTCCGTGTATAGTGGCACAATCGAATACGTCGCGCGAGTTCTCACGGAAACGGCCCTGGCTCGCGGTGTTGCTCACCGTGATCGTTCCGGGGCTCGGTCACTTTTATCTCCGCCTGTGGGGGCGTGCAGTGCTGTGGCTCGCTCTCTCGATACTCACTTCCTTTGCCTTCGTCCCGTCCGGAGCCGTTCCGGAGTCGCTTTCCGTCAGCGCGATCCTGGAGGCAAGCCAGTCGCTTTCGACGCAGGGCACTGTCGTCCTCTTTGGAATCTCTCTGTTCTGTGTCGTCGACGTCATTCTGATGACACGCCACATCAACAACTACGTCACGCGGACCGAGACAGAGGGCGTCAAGCACTGCCCGAACTGCGGGAAAGAACTCGACCAGGATATCGACTTCTGTCACTGGTGTACGACGGAACTCGACGACGAGCAATCTGATTAGGAGAGTTCGATCTCACTCGCTTTGTGGAGTCGGACGTTTGCTGGCTGTTTGACTGATTCACCAGTCTCCGTCGCGATAATCTGTTCGACACCGCGCTGGGCGGCGATATCGAGCAGTTTCTGACCGACCGTCGCGTCGATGACGATTGCGTGTGGCACCTCGTCGGCGTCTGCAATAGCATCGAAACAATCCTCGGCCGCTATTTCTTCGAGGACGGCAAACGACTGATCGAGCAGTCTGGCGGTTTCTGTCTCACCGTCGATTACGGCCCGGATGTGATCGCCCAGTGTTTCCGGTCCCGACTCCGCCGAGCCGGCTGTCTCGTCAGTGGCTGTCCTGTCGCTGTCCCCGTTCGTCGCCTCGTCTACAGCCGGGCCACTGTCGGTCTCGTCGTCGACCGAGTCCAGCGAGTCGGCTGTCAGTGGTTCGACGGTGCCGCCGTCAGTCGGTGCGAACGCTTCCCGTGGTGTGCTGGTCTCGCTTATCTGATCGTACGGGAGTTTCTTCCGGAGTGCCGAGATGACTGCCGCACGGTCGAGATCCTCGACGGACTGGCCACTCGGGGCAAAGGCCACGTAATCGATCTCACCGACCTGTGCGAGTTCGCGTAGAATGAGATCGCCGCCACGGTCACCGTCCAGCAGGACGGTCGTCGTCCGTTCCGCGGTCAGCCCGGCGATTTCGTCGGGAATATCCGTCCCCTCGACGGCGACCGCGTTTTTGATCCCGTAGGAAAGCAGTGTCCGGACGTCGGCCCGTCCCTCGACGATGACGATCGCGTCACTGTCGGCGACTCGTGGGCCGGCCGGGAATCCCCGGTACTCGGTAATATCTGACTCCTGGGAGCGCTGGCGTACTTCGTCGATGAGTCGATCGCTGGTCAGCGTCTCCTCGTCGAACTCGGCGAGCAGTTCCGTGGCCCGGTCGACGATCTCCCGCCGTTTCGCGGCGCGGGCATCTTCGATTTTCGAGACCGTACAGTTCGCGCGACACGGTCCCACCCGCTCGATGGTCTCCAGCCCGGCCGCGAGGACTGCCGTTTCGACACGGTCGAGTCCACTAGCTATCTTGATCGTTCCGAACGACCGACCGCCTTCAGAGTCGATATCGACATCGATACGTCCGACTTTCGAGGCCTCCTGGAGATCCCGGAGATCCATCCCCTCACCGAGGAGCCCCTCGGTCTGTCCGAAGATGGCACCGACGACGTCGCTTCGCTCGACGACCCCGCTCGTGCGCACATCCGCGTGAATGATATATTTTGCCGAATATTGCATAGCTCACCTGGTCCAGTTTCGTGGACGCCGGGTTGTTGTCATCAGACCGTACGGTAGGAACGTGCAAATAGCTGGCGGGAACGACTGGAAAAACTGGGCCGGACTCACCCGATCTGCCGGAGTCGGCTGACGCCGTCGATCTCGTCGATGACTGCAGCGACGGCGTCGGGAACACACTCCCGCCATCCCTCTCCCTCGATGATCCCGTCTCTGATCTCTGAGCCTTTGAGGTCCTCTCTGTTGAACATCTCCGTCTGTCGCACCTCGATTTCGGCCTCCTCGAACAGCCGGACGACGAGTGGATTGTTGGAGTAGGCCACGTCGAACCGTGGCGCCATACTCTGGATGTGGCTGACCCAGACGGAGTTTCGGTTCAGGTCTTCGATCGGAACGACGTAATCCGTAATCTCGTACGGTTCCAGCGTCTTGCGGATCATCATCAGCCGCTCGCCGGCTGTAAACGGATTTTTCACGGTGTGGGAGGCGTCAGCACTCCCGATACCGATGACGAGTTCGTCGACGTCAGCAGAGATCCGTTCGACGACCTGCAGATGCCCGTTGTGAAACGGCTGAAAACGGCCGATCAGACAGCCCCGGATCGGTGTCATTGGCGGAAATTTGGTACCAGTATATATTAAAGGCGGGTTTTTCGAGCTTTCGCTCGCGATCCGTCAGACGTCTCGCTGTCCGGTGGTTTTCTCGCAGGTCAGTTCCTGAAAGGGGAGAAAGTATATCAGTCGACAGCCCTTCCGATCCTATGTAGCAACGTTTGTATGAGCAAGGATACAGAAGTCCCGGATACCGACCGGGAAATGGAAGCCGACGAGACCGTCGAGGCGTCTGACGAGTCTCAAGACGACCCGGACGGGAACATCCAGGAGTCGGCTGATCGACCAGACAGCCGGATCGACGCTGGAGCGGACGTTCCGGTTCCCGAAACACCCGGTGACGAGTCACAGCCGGCCAGCGAGCGGGAGGAAGACGGCAACCCGCTCGAAGATGCACTGGGTAGCGACGTCGACGACGACATGGAGATCGACGAGGAAATCGAAGAAGATGACCTACTCGGCGGTCTGCAGGTAGATTCGTCTGCGGATATCGAGGTACCTGATCGGCTCGTCGATCAGGTGATCGGGCAGGACCACGCCCGTGATATCGTTCTGAAGGCCGCGAAGCAGCGCCGGCACGTCATGATGATCGGCTCGCCCGGGACAGGGAAGTCGATGCTCGCGAAGGCGATGAGCCAGCTGCTCCCGAAAGAGGAGCTGCAGGATGTGCTGGTCTATCACAACCCGGACGACGGCAACGAGCCGAAAGTCCGGACCGTCCCAGCCGGCAAGGGCGAACAGATCGTCGAGGCCCACAAGGAAGAGGCTCGCAAGCGCAACCAGATGCGCACCTTCATCATGTGGATCATCATCGCCCTCGTGCTGGGGTATGCGCTGATTATCGTCCAGCGGATCCTGATGGGGATTCTCGCAGCCGGTATCATCTATCTCGCCTTCCGATACATTTCACGCGGCAGCGACTCGATGGTGCCGAATCTGCTGGTCAACACGGCGAACCAGCAGACCGCACCGTTCGAGGACGCGACCGGCGCACACGCCGGTGCACTGCTCGGTGACGTCCGGCACGATCCGTTCCAGTCCGGTGGGATGGAGACGCCGAGTCACGACCGTGTCGAGGCTGGCGCGATCCACAAGGCCAACAAAGGCGTGCTGTACGTCGACGAGATCAACACCCTCGACATCAGGTCACAGCAGAAGCTGATGACCGCGATCCAGGAAGGTGAGTTCTCGATCACCGGCCAGAGTGAGCGCTCCTCGGGTGCGATGGTCCAGACCGAACCGGTGCCCTGTGATTTCATCATGGTGGCCTCGGGGAACATGGACGCGATGGAGAACATGCATCCCGCCCTGCGCTCGCGGATCAAAGGCTACGGGTACGAGGTGTACATGGAGGACACCATCGACGACACGGCCGAGATGCGCCGGAAGTACGCCCGGTTCGTGGCCCAGGAAGTCGAGAAAGACGGCCGCCTGCCACACTTCACGCGGGACGCGATGGAGGAGATCATCCTCGAAGCCCAGCGCCGTGCGGGTCGGAAAGACCACCTCACGCTGGAACTGCGGAACCTCGGTGGTCTGGTCCGCGTCGCAGGCGACATCGCCCGCGCCGCAGACAAGGACTTCACCGAACGTGACGATGTCCTGCAGGCGAAAGGTCGCTCGCGCTCGATCGAACAACAGCTCGCAGACGAGTACATCGAGCGACGGAAAGACTACGAACTCACGGTCGCCGAAGGCGGTGCTGTCGGCCGAGTCAACGGCCTCGCAGTCATGGGCCAGGACTCCGGGATCGTCCTGCCGGTGATGGCCGAGATCGCGCCATCGCAGGGGCCCGGTCAGGTGATCGCCACCGGCCAGCTCAAGGAGATGGCCGAGGAGTCGGTTCAGAACGTCTCCGCGATCATCAAGAAGTTCAGCGATCAGGATATCTCCGAGAAGGATATCCACATCCAGTTCGTCCAGGCCGGAGAGGGCGGCGTCGACGGTGACTCCGCGTCGATCACCGTCGCGACGGCCGTGATCAGCTCGCTGGAAGATATCCCGGTCGATCAGGGTGTCGCGATGACCGGCTCGCTGTCGGTTCGCGGTGACGTGTTGCCGATCGGTGGCGTTACCCACAAAATCGAAGCAGCCGCGAAATCCGGTATCGACAAAATCATCATCCCGAAGTCGAACGAACAGGATGTCATGATCGAGCCGGAGTACAGAGAACAGGTCGAGATCATCCCGGTCTCCCATATCTCGGAAGTACTCGACGTGGCGCTGACCGGCGAGCCAGAGAAGGACTCGCTCGTCGACCGGCTCAAATCGATCACCGGTCGCGCACTCGAACGCGAGGTCGGTCCCGGCAGTGGGAGCCCGAGTCCACAGTAACTACCTGTGGCCGAGTGGGCTCTTTTTACGACCGTCGCGGGCGTTCTTACTGTTCTGTTGCTCGTACTGGCGAGACAGTCCCAGCAACTGCTCGATAGCCAGTCGACGACGGCCGAGTCGGGTACTCTCACAGAGAGAGATCAGACCACCCAGACCGTAGATCCAGTCGGCGAGCAGTTCGACGACGGACCGCCAGAGAGTGCGTTCGGCGAGCAGGCAGCCGGCGTCGAGAGTGACTCCAGCCAGGGGCCAGACGAAGAGAGTATGTACGGCGATGGTACGCAGGGGCCGAAGATCGAGCTCACGTCCACTGCGTTGTTCGCAAACGTCGCTGCGACGCAGGGACTGGTCATCGCGGTTCTCGTCGCTGCGGCGTGGTATTTCGAGATTCCTGCCAGCGGTTTCGGTGTTACAGGCGACCCGGCGAGCACCGGGTTGCAGGCACTCCTGTTCGGAGCCGTGTTCGGAACCGTCCTCTGGGTTGGCAACGAACTCTCGACGACAGTCGCCGACGCTGTCGGTGCATCCTACGACGAGGCGCTTCGAGAGACGATGGCGCCGGAGTCGACTGGTGGCTGGTTCGTCCTGTTCGGACTCGTCTTGCCGATTATCGCTATCGCCGAGGAGTTACTCTTTCGTGGTGCGCTGATCGGCGTTCCTGCGGCTGGGTTCGATCTCTCGCCGTGGCTGCTCGCAGTCGCCGCCTCGCTCGCCTTCGCGCTGGGCCACGGCGCCCAGGGCCGTGTCGGCATCGTCGTGACGGGTGTGCTCGGGTTCGTTCTTGCAGCAGGGTATATTGTCTCCGGAAGCCTTCTTGTCGTGATCGTCGCCCACTATCTGATCAACGGGCTGGAATTTTTCGTCCACGAGTATCTGGGTGTCGAGCTATTCTCCACGATACACGTCCACCGGTAGCTCCCAGTTTAATGTACGAGGCACACCCAGAGTCCGATACAGATGGTCGAGTACAGACAGTTTCTTTCGGGGATCGTCCACGAACCAACGCAGACCGAGGGCCGCGGCTTCGATCTGACCGTCGCCGAGGTGTACGAGATAACCGAGCCCGGCCGCGTAGATTTCGGCGGTGGTGAACTCGAAGCTGCCGAGATCGAGCCGCACGATAGCGAGAAACGACACGATGAGGACGACTACGAGTGGTGGCACCTCGACGAGGGCCAGTATCTCGTCGAATACAACGAAGAAATCACCGCCGATGATCTGACTTTCGTCCTGCAGACGCGCGACGAACTGCTTGCCCGGGGTGTTTTCCACCCGACGCTGCACGTGACGGAACTGCCTCAGGTCCCACTCTCTGTCGGCGGTGCTGGGCTGGCGATCAAGGAGAACGCTCGCGTCTCGACACTGGTGGGTGCCGACCCCCTCTAGATATCACTGTGTACTTCAGGGCTGCTGTCGTAGCTCCAAGTAATGTCCAACAGACATTCGCGCCGACGGTTTCTCGCAGCTGTTGGAGTGTCGGCAGTCAGCGCGCTCGCTGGCTGCAGTGACGACGATGATCGTCGTGGTCCAGGGATGGGGGATGACGACCGTCACCACAACGGACCGGGGGGAACGGACAGTATCGACGACGGACGACACCACCACGACGACACTGTCGGCGATAGACGACTCGGGCCAGTTCCGGCGGTCTACGAGAACGCACGAGCCCTCGACGGGACCGTCCGGGATCCGGACTCGCTTTCATCGAAACGCGGCGTCAACTACCAGTCGGTCCCCGAGGGTGGCAGGCAGTGTGCCGGCTGCGGGTACTACATTCCCGACAAAGACGGCGACGGCCTCGGTGCCTGTGCGATCGTTGCCGGACGCATCGAACCCGACGGCTGGTGTGTGAGCTACGTCTCATACTGATTGTTGCGGTTATTTTCGTGACCGAGTCACGGATATCGACGTGTCACGGCGTGTAACACAGAATTTGTGTCGCCAGAGGGGTACAGACTCGCAACAATCACTATCACCCGACTGATGGTGAGTACTGCGGTGAGTTTCAGCACGCCAGTGAAAACTCGCAATAATCGCTATGAGCTCACTCCACAAGCTCGATTTCGTCGTCACCCGTCGGCACCGCACAGAGAAAGACCCCTTCTTCATCTCCCTCGTTGCGATACCAGTGGACCGCGCCTGCCGGGATATGAATCGTATCGCCAGCAGCGACGGTGTACTCCTCGCCTTCGATGCCGACGACGTACTCCCCGGAGAGTACGTACTGTTCGTGTTCGATCTCGTTTGTGTGCTCTGGAACTGTCGCACCAGCGTCGAGAACGAATTTGCGTAGTGCGATATTCGGCGCACCGTAGGCTTCGTTGACGAGAACGCCTTTCGAGAGGCCGTCTGCTGCATCCAGTGGTTCGTACTCGATATCCTCGGCCCGTCTGATCCGTGGGATCGATTCTGCCATACTGGCTGTAGGCCGGCCCTGCTGTTAGATCTTGGCTCGGGAGAGCGTGTCGTAATCGAGACCGGGTGACAGACGAAGGTCAGTGACGCCACAAAAAGACGGCGACAGCTTCGACGGCACGATCACTGGCAGGAGAGTAACTGATACTGGTGGCTGTCCATTCGGACAGCTATTCGGCCCCCGTGAGAACAAGTGCTCACGAGGATCGCCTCACGTTGTTCGACTCACCCCACGTGGGGTTGAAATTCTTCAGTTCCTTGTAGCTACCAGTATGAATCCGCCTCAGTCCGCCGTTTCCTGCTCGTAGCTCTGGATGAACGCGATCCGATCTGCGCCGAACAGGAGGACGGCACCGAGTGAGGCACCGACGACTGCGAAGGCTGCGAGCACCGTGAAAAACGCCGGCAGCCCGAACCCGCCGATGAGGTACCCACCGATTGCGATACTCGCGGCCCCGAAGCCGAACTCCGCCAGATAGGTGTAGCCATAGGAGAGCCCACGGGTATCGGGCGGGGTGTACTGCGCGACTGCGACCTGGTAGAACGGCTGGATCGCAAAGAGGAAAAATCCGATCAGGCCACAGAGCACGAGCAACGGGCCGAGACCCAGATCGGAGACCGGGACGAAGACGAGAGCGAGCACAGCCAGCGTTACGAAGATGGCGACCATCCCCCGCTCGACCGGGACCCGTTCCGTGAGTTTGCCGCCGGCGTACTGCCCGCCCATCCCGACGACGAGCAGACCGACGAAGATGTAATCACCGGGCTTGATCCCCTGCAGGCCGGCCTGCAGTTCGATCCCCTCCATGACCGGCAGGCCCTGGAGAATATCCGGCAGGAAGGTGAGGATCCCGCGATAGAACAGCCCCTCGAAGGTGACGATGACGAACACGACGAGGAAGGCACTCGCCATGAGCGTCTTCGTATTCCTGATGAATGCCGGCACTGTAATCGGCGTGCCGGCATCGGCGTCGATATCCTCCTCGACGGCGGCCGTCGTATCGAAATCAGCGCGCAATCCGTAGAGGAAGGCAGCGATTCCCGGCACCGCGAGCAGTGCAGCGACGATCTCCCAGTCGAACCCGATCAAAAGCGTCGCGGCCGCGAACGGACCCAGCGTGATCCCAACGTTGCCGGCGATCCCGTGGTAGGCGAACACCGTCCCCTGTCTCTCCGCACCAGTGCTGATCAGCGACATCCCCGCCGGGTGGTAGACACTCGCGACGATTCCCCAGACGACGAGTGCTGCACCGATCAGATAGATCGATGTCGCGAAGGCCAGCGCGAAAAAGGAGAGGCTCATCCCTGCGAAACAGGCCAAAATTAGTCGCTTGGGGCCGAATCGGTCGGCGAGTATCCCCGCCGGTAGCGCACCGATGCCGAAGGGCGCGTAGCCGAGCGCGACGATCAGGCCGATAAACGCGATCGAGACGTCGAACGAATCCTGCCAGACCACGAGGAAGATCGGAATCGAGAGCTCGTACCAGTGGACGAGCGCGTGGCCGAGCATCGTAAACCGGGCAATGGCGCGGTCGTTCGTAGTTAATCCCATTAGCTAAATCCTGGGGTTCCCAGGCAATACTGGTACTTTCTGCTACGGGATTATAAACCATGTTGAATAGATCAAAATCTGTCTCATCTTTGCTCGGTCGACGACAATTCTGTGCGGACTCCGTTCGGCGCAGGCGTTTCTGTGCACGACAGACCAAAGGCCGATAGCTGCTATACCGCTCCCAGAACAGCTAGACGTGCTCGTCGAGGAAGTCGACGACCCTGCTGTATGCGTCGATCTGGTTTTCCAGTTTCGAGATACCGTGGCCCTCGTCGTCGAAAATCAGCTTCTCGACGGGTACGTCCTGCTCACGGGCTTGCTCGACGATCTGTTCTGCCTCTCCGACCGGTACTCGCGGATCGTTCGCACCGTGTAACACGAACAGTGGGGCCTCGATCCGGTCGATGTTGTTGGTCGGACTGATCGATTCGAGGAACTCCCGATCCGCTTCGAGCGAGCCGTACTCCGCTTCACGGAGTTCGCGCCGCCAGGAGCCGGTGTTTTCGAGGAAGGTGACGAAGTTCGCGATCCCGACGACGTCGACGCCGGCAGCCCACAGGCCGGGGTACTCGGTGAGTGCGGCGAGTACCATGAATCCGCCGTAGGAGCCGCCCTTGGCGACGATCCGGTCCGGAGCGATCGTATCTCTGGACTGGAGCCAGTCGACCGCGTATCTGATATCCCGGACTGAATCCATCCGCTTTTCGACGTCGTCGAGGTGGGCGTAGCTGCGACCGTACCCCGACGAGCCACGAACGTTCGGCTCGAACAGTGCGTAGCCACGCGAGAGAAAGTACTGTCGCAGCCCCGAAAAGGAGGGCCGGCGCTGGCTCTCCGGACCACCGTGGATGTCGACAATGACCGGCACGCCACCGTCTGGCACCGTCTCCGGCAGTGAGAAGAAGGCTGGAATCTCGCGGTCGTCGAAGGTCGGGTACCGGCACAGCTCCGGTTCGACGAACGTCTCGGGTGGGATACCCGCAGTCGAGGCCCGTGTCCAGCGGGTGACTGTGCTGTCGAGACTCGAACTGTCTGCGTCGGAGTCGGCTGCGCCGATGGCTCGTAACCCCGCCAGATCCACGACGCTCACGTTCGTGTTCTCCGACCGGCCCGACGAGGAGAGGGCGAACCGATCGCCGTCGGGGCCGAAGCTGACGCCGCCAGCGACGTTACCCGGAAGTTCCGGCATCGGGAGATCCCGCACATCGCCGGACTCGGTGAGTTCACAGAGCGTCAGTTCGGTGTAGCCGTCGACATTTCGCGAGTAGATCAGTGCCCCAGTTTCGTCGTCCACTGCCACACCGTCGATGTTCCACTCGCCACCGCTGCGGAGCTGTTCGAGTTCGCCGGTTACCCGGTCCATTCGCGCGAGATACAGCGTTTCTGCCCCGTCGTCGGTGACGAGATACAGCCACTCACCAGATGGACCCCACTGGACGCTCCTGTATCGGATATTCCCGTCGTGGGGCGTGAGATGGCGGCGCTCGCCCGTTTCGAGATCGAGAACGTAGACGTCCTGGTCGAAACTCGAATACGCCTTGCTGAGGATAAGCGCGTCGTCGTCGGGACTCCAGCCACCAACCGAGAGCCAGCCCTCGCCCTCGTAGATCAGTTCCGCATCGTCGCCACGGTCTGTCCGGCCCTGCACGTAGATGTCGAACACCGATTCGTCCCGGCGGTTCGAGGCGAAGGCGAACTGTTCACCGTCGGAACTCCACCCGCCCCAGCGGTGTTTCGCATCGGACATCCCGGTAAGCGGCGTGATGGTGCCATCCTCGCCGAGGCGGAATAGCTGCATGCGTTCGTTGCCGCCCTCGTCCATCCCGAAGACGAGCTCGGGGCGCTCCGGTGCGTAGCTGACGAAGGAGACCGGTTCGTCGTAGAAGGTTCGCTGTGTGGGCCACATCTGGGGGTCGTCGAGCGTCCAGATCTGTCCGACACCGGTCGTATCCAGCAGGAAGGCCAGCCGCCCGTCGGGGCCGATCGACCCGCCGTACGCGCTCCGGACTGTCAGATACCGTTCGAGGTCGTACTCGCTCACGCTCTCACTGACGGGTGGAATTCACATAGCAGTTGTGTGCCGGCCGACCATTTAAGAGAATACCACTCGAACTAACATGTATGTCCGAGATAGAACTCGACGAGGAGACCATAGAGCGACTGGACGGTCTTCGAGTCGAGGACGAGTCCTACGACGAGATCGTAAACGAACTCATCAATATCTACGAAGCAGAGGAACTGACGCTGTTTCACGCGGGCTAACTCTGACTCGCCCGTTCACAGAGCATCTCCCAGCGGCCTTCCTGTTCGAGATGTGTCTGTAACTCTGTCGTGTACTCCTCGACGAGTGCGGTCGCCGATTCGAGCTTCTGCTCGTCGACGTTGTCCCCCTCGGAGCCACCGCCTAGCCCGAGTGCACTTTTGAGTCCACTGAACAGGCCGTCACCCCCGGAGTCCGATTGCCTCTGGGGTGGGCCACCCATCCCCTGTGGGAGATTATCCAGTTCCGGAATTACCTGGGCGATCTTGTCAGTATCCGCGACGAGCTCTGCCTGGTCGGGATCGTCCGGCTGCTGGATATCGAACTCGACGGCCGTCATGATGAGTCCCCACTCCTGGTTGGAAAACTCGGAGCCGAGAATACGGTCGTTGAACTGCTGGTCGACCTGCATCCGGGCTCCAGCAAGCTGGTCTCGCCAGCCGTTGGTCATACACCGCTTTCGGACCAGGCTGGTGAAAGTGTTACTGTTGTGGGACTCCCGCCCGGCCGTGAGGTGTCGTTAGAAATCGACGCTGTCTTCGACGGTGACCTCGGCGTGGAGCTCTTCTCGGAGTGCTGTGTGGACGTGACAGATATCTTCGGCGCGGTCGACGACGTCCTCGATCGAATCCCCGAGTGACTCCTCGACGTGGACGTCGAAGTAGATCGATTCGAGGTCGTCTTCCTCGTCGATATCGGCGTAGGCCTCGATGTTGACGGTGCCGATGTCGCTGAACCCTTCCTTGTTCGCCCCGACGCGGAAAGCCGGGATGAAACAGGAGGCATAATCTGCGACCAGTACCTGGTTCGGGTCCGGCCCTTCCTCGCCTGTCGCGTCGATGGCCAGCTCCCAGTCGCCGATGACGTTCGTCGTTGCGTACCCTTCCGTGCTCGTGCTATCGATTTCGATGTCTGCCATATGCCTCTGTATATCTATCGGCAGTAGTGAAAATACTACCTGTGTTGTCAGCGCTTGCCGGTGACCGCGTGGATTCTGACTGGTCGTCCGCCCTCGACGGCGAGGGGCTTGACCGGTACCTACTCGTAGGTGAACGATTCGTCACCATCGAGGATGACGGGTTCGACACCCGGTGCGTTCCCCTCGATTGCCCGTTCGAAATCGCGCGTGTCGAGTTCGATTACTGCCATCGAATCGTAGTGCATCGGCATCGCGTAGTCGACATCCAGCCAGTCGGCGGCGATCGAAGCCTGCAGCGGTCCCATCGTGAAGTGATCCCCGGCCGGCAGCGCAGCGACGTCCGGTTCGAGGAACGGTCCGATGACGTCTTTCATCTCGGACATCAGCGCCGTATCGCCGGCGTGGTAGAACGTCTCTGACTCCTCGTCGGCGACTTTCGTCGGGTTCGTATCCGAGATGACGTAGCCTGCTGGCGGGCCGCCCGAGTACTCGTAGCTCGTTTCCATCCCGTTGGTGTGGTCTGCCTGGACCATCGTGACGAAGGCATCCCCGAGTTCGACCGTCCCACCGAGGTTGAAGCCGATCGTATTCTCCTCGTCGATGCCGTATTCGTCGACGACGAACCCGGCCAGCTCCGGCGTGGTTGCGACCGTCGCGTCGGTGAACGCACCGGCGTCGGCGATGTGATCCATGTGGCCGTGTGTCAGGAGGACGTACTCCGGATCCAGTTCCTCGGGTGCCATCTCCGTCTTCGGGTTGTCGAAGAAGGGATCGATCAGCAGTGTCGTCCCACCGAGTTCGACCTGCCACGTCGAGTGGCCGTGCCATGTGAGTTCCATTGCACACCGTCATTCGGCTGGTTGTTACTTATAATCGACTCCTTCGGCCCGTGGTTCGGCTGCCGATCGATCCTTGCCGCGAACTTTATTTTCCTCTACAGCAAACAGCTTCCTGTTCCGATGAGTTCTGCGCCACTGGCAAGGTTTTCGGCCACGGCTGTCGCGGAGAGTCCCGACTGGACCGGGCCCCAGACGGCAACAGTGGTGCTCCGCCACGGCGAACTCGCCTTCGAGGCCGGTGACGAGCGACTCTCGATTCCACTCGAGTCGATCTTCGATATCAACACCGGTTCGATTCCACCGCTGTTCGATTCGCTCCCTGGGATGGGTGTGACGATCGCCTACGACAGTGGGGACGAACGCGTCGTCGCTGCGATCGGGGCCGACGAGTCACTCGTCCGCAAATTCACGACCGCGACTTTCAAGACGATCCTCAACAACACACTCGTCAGGGTCAAACATCCTGCCACCCGTGGCGGTCGCGTCACAGGTGCTGCCTTCGAGTCGGCGCTGCTCTCTATTTCGACCAGTGCTGTCACGTTCGATACAGACGACAGTACGGTCGGTATCGATATCGATGGCGTGGTCGGATTCACACGGAACCAGCAGGCGGCCGACGGGCAGGAACGACCCGCGATCGAGGTTCGTCACTTCGCGGACGGGACGGCGATCACGACACAGGCCCTGACCGACTCACCACGGACGCTCTCGCTTCTCGGACGATATCTCCGCCGGCAGTACGACGAGCGGCTGGCCTCGCTGCAGCAACTCTCGCTGTCGGAGGCGGAGATCAAGACGCTCGTCACGATTTACTCGACCCGCGGGACCGGTGTCGCTGCCCGGGATGTGCTCGACTTTCCCCCCGACACCGTCCGCAAACTCCTTCACTCCTTACAGACGGATTCGCTGGTCCGGCGGGGCTCCGGCGGGCCGGAGCTGACGACGACCGGTCAGATCGTCGTCACACAGTATCTCGAACAGGTAAACGAGTGACCGGAGATTTATTTTGCTCGCAGCCTTTGCACTGGTATGGATGACGAGCGGTCCTCGCGACGTACATTTCTCGCATCGGCTAGTATTGCACTTTCGACTGCGATCGCGGGTTGCTCACTCGGCGCACCGACGGACTCGCCGGAGGAATCCAACACCACAGAGACAGCACAGTTCTCGAACGATCCACAGCGCCCCCCGCAACAGGAGCAGATACAGGCGGACTCACAGCTGTCGGGGGTCTATCAGGAGGTCGTCGACTCTGTCACTGCCGTCAGGATGGAAGGTGGCATGCAGGGTGCAGCGGCCGGGACGGCGTGGGTGTACGACGACGACTACCTCGTGACGAACGAACACGTCGTCCGGGAGGGGAGTGATCCCTTCCTCTGGTTTACCGATATCGGCTGGCGTGATGCGAGTATCGTCGGGACGGATCTCTACAGCGATCTCGCGGTACTGGAAGCCGAAAACAAGCCCGAGGAAGCGACGCCGCTCGATCTCGTCGACGAAGAGCCACCCGTCGGCACACGGGTCGCTGCCGTCGGCAACCCCTTCGAACTCACTGGCTCCTTTACCAGCGGCGTCATCAGTGGCCGCAACCGGACGATCCAGATCCCCCGCACGCCGTTTTCGATCGCTGACGGCGTTCAGACAGACGCCGCGCTCAACCCCGGCAACAGCGGTGGCCCCCTGATCACTCACGACGGCGAGGTCGTCGGCGTGATAAACTCCGGCATCAGGGGATCGCAGGCGAACCCGGCCGAAAACGTCGGCTTCGCTATCTCCGCAGCGCTGGTTCGCGAGGTGGTCCCGGAACTGATCGAGGACGGTACGTACGAACACTCCTATCTCGGTGTCGGACTGCGGGACGTGACTCCCGGCATTATCGACGCAAACGATCTCGACGGTGTCCGCTGGGGCGTCTACATCGGTGAGGTCGTCTCGGATGGGCCAGCTGCCGGTACCCTGCGTGGTACCCAGACGACAGAGCGGGTCAGAGGCAGGCAGGTTCCGGTCGGCGGCGACGTGATCGTCCGGATGGGCGACTGGACGATCCAGAACCGCGAACGGCTCTCTGCGTTTCTCGCCCTCGAAACCACTCCTGGTGACACTATCGAGATCGAGGTCGTCCGCGACGGGGAACGCGAGACCGTCGACGTTACTGTCGGTTCACGGCCGGACCCAGAGGTGTAACTCCGGGCGCCACGAACAGAACAACTCCGCAAAAACAGCGTCAGATATCGGTCTCGAAGTCTTCGAGGCTGTAGGATGGCTCGGCACCACGTCGGTCGAGTGTCTCGTTTGCCAGCAGCCAGTAGACGACGGAGAGTGCTTTTCGCCCCTTGTTGTTCGTCGGGACGACCAGATCGACGTTGCTGGTCGTGTTGTTGGAGTCACACATCGCGATCACTGGAATGCCGACCGTGATCGCTTCCTTGACTGCCTGTGAGTCACCGATCGGGTCGGTGACGACCACGACGTCGGGTTCGATGTAGCCGTCGTATTTCGGGTTGGTCAGCGTCCCCGGGATGAAGCGGCCAGTTCGGGCGCGTGCACCGACAGCGGTCGCGAACTTCTCGGCCGGGAACCGACCGTACTGCCGCGAGGAGGCCACGAGGATCTGTTCTGGCTCGTAGTTGGACAGGAAATCCGCAGCCGTCCGGATGCGGCTGTCGGTCATCGACACGTCCAGTACGTACAGACCATCTGTCCGGACGCGGTGGATGAACCGCTTCATATCGGCGGTGTTCTGCTGGGTCCCGATGTGGACACCCGCGCCGAGGTAGTCCTCGACGGGGATCAGCAGATCCGCTTCCTCGTCGGACATGACGTCCTCGTCGAGGTCCGGGCCGTCTGATTCAGCCTCGGCCTCCTCGGCCTCGGCCGGCGATTCTGCAGGTTCGTCAGTCTCCGCGGCCGTGTCGACGTTCTCCGGCGCTTCCTCCGCTTGCTCCGGATCGACGTCGGACTCGGCTGCGTCGAGACCTTCGTTGTCGTTTCCACTCATGCGTTTTGCTCGATTCGAATTAGTTCGTTCAGTTTTGCCGTTCGCTCGCCACCGACGGCGCCCGTCTTGATGTATGGGGCGCTTACTGCGGTCGCGAGGTGTGCGATCGTCGTATCCTCCGTCTCGCCGGAGCGATGGGAGATGACCGACTCGTAGCCGTTCTCGGTCGCCAGTTCGATGGCGTCGACGGCATCGGACAGCGTTCCGATCTGGTTGGGCTTGATCAGGATGCTGTTGCCGGCCGCCTCGTCGATCCCGCGTTCGAGCCGCGAGACGTTCGTCACGAAGAGGTCGTCACCACAGATCAGCACGTCCTGGTCGCTGACTTTCCCGGTGAGTTCGGCAGTGCCCTCGAAGTCGTTCTCGTCGAGTGGGTCCTCGACGTAGACGAGGTTGTACTCCTCGATCAGCTCTGCCATGTACTCGATCTGCTCGTCGGTCGTCTTCGAGCCATCGCTGTACTGGTACTCGCCGTCCTCGTACATCTCTGCGGAGGCGACGTCCAGTCCGAAGCGGATCTCGAAACCGACCTCGTCTTCGACGAGATCGGTCGCTTCCTCCATGATCTCGAAGGCTTCCGCGTCCGAAATCGACGGTGCCCACGCACCCTCGTCGCCTTTCCCGGCAGCGATATCGCGCTCGCCGAGGATGTCGGAGACTGCTGCGTGGACGGCCGCGTTCGCGAAGATGGCGTCTTCGACGGATGGGGCGCCGACCGGGACGGAGAGGAACTCCTGGATGTCGGTCGCATCGGCAGCGTGTTCACCGCCACCGATGACGTTGCCAAGCGGCGTCGGGAGCTCGTCGCCCCGGAAGGTGCCGCCGAGATGCTGGAACAGTGGTGCGCCCAGCACGTCCGAGGCGGCTTTCGCGGCTGCCATCGAGATGGCGACTGCGCTGTTCGCGCCGATGCCGGAGAAGTCGTCCGTACCGTCAGCGGCGTGTAGCGTGGCGTCGACGTCGCGCTGGTCGCCGGCGTACACTTCGCCGACGAGTCGCGGGACGGCATTCTCCCGTGCGCTGGCGATTGCCTCGCTGGCGGGGAGTTCGATCGCCTCGTGTTCGCCCGTGCTTGCGCCGGATGGCGCTTTGGCACGGCCGAAGCCGCCGCTTTCGGTTCGCACGTCCGCTTCGACTGTCGGGTTCCCTCGCGAATCGAGAACACGTCGGAGTTGGATATCTGTGATCAGTGTCATAGTACACAACCTGTCTCTGTCATCTGTCGTACCCCCGTCTGACCGTGAACGGGAGCACGTCCCGATCGTACTCTTCGGCAGCGATGAGAATCGGCTCGGTCTGTTCGGTGTCGATCAGTACAGGCGCGCCGTAGGCGACCTGCAGCGCTCGCGCACCGATGATCCGCGCCCGTTCGTATCTGTTGTCTGTGCGTGGCATGGTTACTGGTACGGGGCGACGATGTCGACGAGATCTTTGTGTGAGACGAGCATGCGGCGACAGCAGTGTCGCTCCACGCCCAGCTCGTCGAGTACCTTCGCCGGATCCTCCGGCTCGTCGGCCTCGCGGGTCCGATGTTTGAACTCTTCCCAGTGTTCGCCGACCACGTTACCGCAGGTGAAACACCGGACTGGTACCATCATGGATGATCACCGATAGGATTTCTGGTAGCGCGCCCGGGCACCCGGACCGCCCCACTTTTTGGCCTCGCTCTGTCGAACGTCGTTGACGAGCAGCGACCGGTCGAACTCCATGTAGGCATCACGCAGTTCTGCGTCGTTCGTATGCTGGACCAACCCACGCGCGATCGCCGTCCGCGCGGCGTCTGCCTGACCCATCACGCCGCCACCTTCGATGCTGACGTCGATATCGACGTCGTCTCGGAGGTCGTCGTCGGTGATCCGGAACGGCTCCAGCATCTTCAGCTGGGCGCTTTGCGGATCGACCAGTTCGACGGGCGTGTTGTCGATTCGTACCTTGCCGGTACCGTCACGGACTGTCGCCCGTGCGATTGCCGTCTTCTTCTTGCCTGATGTGTTCGTTACCATGTGACGTTTGCTCCGAGTGTTTCGCTGACCTCCCCGAGGGAGACGAACTTGATCTTCGAGAGTCGATCCAGCGAGGTGCCCTCCAGAATCTCTCCGTCCTCCTCGTACGGATTGCCGAGGTAGACACGGACGTTCTCGAATGCCTCGCGACCGCGTGGCTTCTTGTGCGGTAGCATGCCACGGATCGACCGCTTGAAGATGCGGTCTGGCTGTTTGGGGTAGGCCGGTCCGCGGTCGGAGCCGACCTCCCGTCGTTTCTCGAATTTCGCTTCGATCTGCTCCTTGCGGCCGGTGATCACAGCGTCTTCGGCGTTGACGACGGCGACGCGTTCGCCATCGAGTGCGCGCTCGGCGACCTGTGAGGCCACACGACCGAGGATGCAGTCACGGGCGTCGATGACCGCGTCTGCGTCGAATCTCGCGGTGCTCATCGGATCACCCGTACGTTCGTTCCGTCTGGGTTCTGTTCGAGTGCCTCTTCTAGTTTCATGGTATCTCCGACCTGTTCGATTTTCGTCTGCGCTGTGCCGGAAAAGTCAACAGCGGCCACGTCGACCTCCTTCTGGAGGACGCCGCTGCCGAGGACTTTGCCGGGTACCACGACGGTCTCGTCAGCCTGTGCGTACCGCTCGATGCGGCCCAGGTTGACTTCTGCGTGTGTACTCCGGGGTTTCTCCAGTCGATCCGCAACGTCACTCCAGACGTTGCTCTCGGAGTTCCGGGCAGCCGACTTCAGATCGGCGATGAGACTGTTTAGTCTCGGATTCGTTTTACTCATGACCTACCTCCTAAAAAGTGCAGGGAGCAGGATTTGAACCTGCGGACCCCTACGGGACAGCGCCCTGAACGCTGCGCCGTTGGCCAGACTTGGCTATCCCTGCACGCAGTTTCTCTTGGTGTTCGTCCACTCAAACCGCTTTCGATCCGCCGGTTCGCGCCGCTCTCCAGCGCGAGGGCAGTCGCAGGTCGAGTGGACGTGCCTGTCATAGCTGTACTGTCTCCTTCAGTTCCGCTGCGCGGTCTTCGATCGTGCCGATCGCTTCGAGCACCAGATCGTCCGCGCTCATCGAACCGTCCGTCTCGACGTCGAAGACGAAGGCGTCCTCGATGTCGGTCACTTCGAGTTCCTTGCCAGGGTACCGGTTCGTGAGATCGTTGTCGAAGGTCTCGGTGGCGACCAGGTCGCCGTTCTCGGCGTCACCGACTGCGTGTTCGGCCGCAGCCTCCTCGATCACACCCCGAAGAATCTGGGGTTCGTCGTCGTCGAACTCGCCTTTCTCGCCGACGACCTCGACGCGCTGGAGGTGTCGGTAGGAGACGGCGACGCCGCCCTGGTGTTTGGCGTGTTCCCGACCGACGTCCAGCACAGCGTCTGCTTCGACTTCCAGCCGCTGGTCTTCCTTGAGGTCGATGATCGGGATGTTGTCGTCGGCGGGCTGGACCAGCTCGTCGCTGGTGACGATATCGCCGGAGTAGGCCGTCTCTGGCCCCTCGACGTCGATCGACAGTGTGACCTCCTCCCCGATCTCGAACTCACCCGGTGGGGTCGTAAGCGGCACCAATCCAAGCCGGAGTCCGATCTGCTCGTCGAACATCACACTCGAGTTCTCGACGAAGCGGATGGTGTCGACGCTCAGCGTCGGCACGTCCGCGATCATCGCGCGGCGGATGCCGTTGGCAAACGCAGGCGTGATCGGCCGGACGGCGAATCGGGCCGTCCGGTCGTCTCGTTCGACGAACTGGACCTCGTATTCAGGCATGTGTTAGAACCCTGCGTTTTTCGGACCGCGTGTTCCGTCGTGTGGGATCGGGGTGACGTCCTCGATCCGTCCGATCTCCAGCCCGGCTCGGGCCAGCGCACGGATCGTCGCCTGTGCGCCCGGCCCTGGGTTGGTCTGCTGGTTGCCACCAGGACCGCGAACGCGGACGTGGACGCCTTCGACACCCTGTGATTTGGCCTCTTCCGCGACCGTCTCGGCCATCTGCATGGCGGCGTAGGGCGACGCCTCGTCGCGGTTCTGCTTCACGACCGTCCCACCGCTGGATTTCGCCAGCGTCTCGGCGCCGGTCTGGTCCGTGATGGTGATGATCGTGTTGTTGAACGATGCGTGCACGTGGGCAATGCCCCAGATGTCGTCGTCTGCCATGTTATTGTTCCTCCGCTCGTTCCGGGTGGAGTTCGTCCGTCAGCGGCGAGTTGCTGTCGAACTCCACGGTGTCTGCCTCGGAAACCTCGACCTTGTAGGAGGGGATGGTGACGCGTCGACCGTCCACTCGCACGTGGCCGTGGTTGATGAACTGCCGGGCCTGCTCTGTCGTGTTGGCCAGTCCCTTCCGGTAGGCGACCGTCTGGAGTCGCCGTTCGAGAATGTCCGTCACGTCCAGCGCCAGCACCTCGTCGAGTGACTCCTCGTCCGAGAGGATGCCGAGTTTCTGCAGTCGAGCGAGAAAGTCCGCACCCTCGTCGGCTGCTGCGACGGCGTCTCCGCCGGCGTCGCCGATGAGGCGTCGGGCCTCGCGGCGGTACTGGCGCAGTTCGGACTGTGCACGCCAGAGTTCTTCTTTGTTTTTCAGTCCGTACTTGCCCGAAAGTCCCGTCTCCTCGGAGATGCGCTCTCCCTGGTATGGGTGGTTCGGCGTCTCGTAGAACTTCGTGTTTGATCCAAGCGCCATTTATCCTTCCTCCTCTTCTTCGGCGGCTTCCGCCGCTTCCTCTTTGATTGCTTCGACGTTGACCCCGATGGTCCCCTCGGATCGACCCGTGGACTTCGTCCGCTGACCGCGGACCTTCTGGCCGCGTTTGTGTCGAACTCCCTTGTAGGAGTCGATCATCTTCATGCGGTTGATGTCCTGTCGGCGGGTCAGTTCCAGATCGTTGCCGATCTCGTGGGTGGTTTCGCCAGCGAAGAAGTCGTTCTGGTGGTTCGCGAGCCAGTCCGGGACTTCGTCGGCAAAGCCTTGGACGAGATCGGTAATCGACTCGATCTCGTCGTCTTCGAGCGCACCGAAGGTTGCGGTGCGGTCGATGCCTGCCTTGTTGGCGATAATTCGGGCTGAACGCCGGCCGATACCGTCGAGATCGGACAGCGACCGCTCGACTGACTTGGTGCCGTCGAGGTCGGTCTGTCCGATGCGGACGAAGTAACGAATGTCCTCGTCAACTTCGTCCCCGTCTGTTGGTTCTTCTGCACTCATGGATTGGGTGTTAGACGTCGTGGCGGGGATTCGAACCCCGGAGGCATTATGCCACATGGTTAGCAACCATGCGCCTTGGGCCGCTTGGCTACCACGACTCGCGTATCGTCGGGTTACTCTCGCCCTGCTACGGACTCGGGGCCGGAGCCCCTACACGATTCTACTCAGTACTCCTGTGCCGGTGTATTTAAACACAACGAAGTGGCTCGGTGACCGTGTGGGTCGGTCACAGCTGTCGATTGGATAATTCCGATTCCAGTCTGCCGATCCGGAACCGTCCAGTGTTCGCCTATACGCAGAATATCAACATTTGGTAACCAAGCGGTAAATTCACCACGGCCCCGGCCAAATGGCCTGTATGAACCAGAGTCAGCGAGAGTTTCTCGACGCACTACTCGAAACAGCCAGTCCCTCCGGGTTCGAATCCCCCAGCCAGCGGGTCTGGGTCGAGTACGTCTCCGAGTACGCCGACGAGATCCGGACTGACGACTACGGCAACGCCGTCGCAGTACTCGACGGGAACGACACCTCCGTCGCGCTCGCGGGCCACAGCGACGAGATCGGCTTCATCGTCCGGGAGATCGAAGACGACGGCTACATCCGGATCGCCCGGATCGGCGGCTCTGACCGGACCGTCTCTCAGGGCCAGCACGTCCACATCCACACAGACGACGGCCCTGTTTCCGGTGTCATCGGGCAGACAGCGATCCACCTCCGCGATCCCGAAGACGAGTCGGTGCAGGATATCGACGAACAGCACGTCGACATCGGCGTCGAGGACGGCGACGAGGTCGCGAAACTCGTCGAGCGCGGTGATCCGATCACCTTCCAGCAGACCGTCTCGGAACTGGAAGGCGACCGGATCGCTGCCCGCGGTCTCGACAATCGCGTCGGGATCTGGGCAGCGGCGGAGGGCTTTCGTCGGGCCGCAGAGCACGACCCGGACGCGACCGTCTACGCGGTGAGTACTGTCCAGGAAGAGGTCGGGTTGCAGGGTGCGAAGATGGTCGGCTTCGATCTCGATCCGGACGTGGCAATCGCGACAGACGTGACCCACGCGACCGACGAACCGGGGACCCCCGGCAACAAACGGACTGGTGTCGAACTCGGTGAGGGGCCCGCCGTCACGCGCGGGAGCGCGAGTCATCCAAACGTAGTCGCGGCTGTCCGGGACGTCGCGGCGGAGCAGGCGATCGACATCCAGCTCGAAGCCACCGGGATCAGGACCGGAACCGACGCCGATGCCTTTTACACCTCACGAAGCGGGATTCCGTCGCTGAACCTCGGGATTCCGAACCGCTACATGCACACGCCAGTCGAGATGCTCGATCTGGCCGACCTCGACGCTACCGCTGAACTGCTCGGTCAGTTCGCTGCCCGGGCCGGCGATTACGAGTACGCCGTCGATATCGGTCGATAATGCGGGACTACGTCGCCCTCAGCCGATAAGCCCGGACTGGAATTTACACTCCTTTTTGATCAGGTCCGCACCGAGTGCTGCTGCGAGCGCTGCAGGCCAGAAGACGCCGACACCGAGTGTAAAGCTCAGCTCCGTTGCGATGACGCCGGTAATCCCAAGATACAGTGTGTACCGCGCGAGTGCCGCCAGGAGAATACCCAGTACGATCGGGATAATCATCGCGCGGTAGGGGTTCGAAAAGCGCAACGACTGGTTGATCAGACTCCGAATGCCCCAGATCTGCTGTGCTTCCAGCAACAGATCTCTGCCCTTGTATGGCTCACTTTCTGTCATGCCATTCTCTCTCCGTCCTGGATCCAGTGGTGACCGTCCGGGTTCCCAGCGGTTCCAAACTTGGTTGACCTGTCGGTACTCGTCCCAACACGTACAGCCTTCCAGCGACCGGTCTCTCGCTCCCTTCCACGGGTATACGTGTTTCTCTCATCGACAGCCCCGTAGGAAACTAGTAGGGACTCGTATTCAAACTGATAGCGTTCACCCGAATAATCACATACTCTCGTTGTCGCGAAAACGGCCCCGATCGATCAGTAGTTCGCCAGCACCAATTCGACAACCGTTTTAGGCCGGACACGCTTTTTCGATGCAATGGGATCATGTATTATCTGCGGTTCATCTACTGATGGCCGCGTATGTGAACTTCACGAGGAAGACGTTGTCTTCGAGTTCCGAGGAAACCAGCCCGATCAACTGTCGCCGCGACGCTACTACCGGGGGACAGTCGACGGCTACGCCGAGTTCGGTATTTTTGTCGATATCGGCGACAGCGTTACTGGGCTCTTGCACAAAAGCGAACTCGACCAGCGTCTCGACAGTATCGATCTCGAACCGGGCGATACGGTGTACGTCCAGGTCCAGAACGTCCGCGACAACGGCAACGTGGATCTGGGCTGGTCGATCCGGCAGGATCGCTCCCACTTCCGAGGCGCGCTCGTCGACGATCCGAGCGCCGACGAGGAACTCCTCCTCAACGAAGCAGAGGACCAGTCAGCCGAATCGAGTCCGAAGCCAACAGCCGACGACGTTTCGAAAACAGAACGCAGCAGCTCCAGCGAGTCCG
Organism: Halovenus amylolytica; assembly: GCA_004015825.1. GTDB lineage: Archaea > Halobacteriota > Halobacteria > Halobacteriales > Haloarculaceae > Halovenus > Halovenus amylolytica. The sequence goes on from SAYS01000009.1 coordinate 139,447, forward strand.
AGACAGCGGACGACCAGTCGGACGACGAATCTGCCGAACCGTCGTCGGAGTCGGAAGAACCGGAGCCGACCGACGACACCAGCGGTCCCGAGTTCGAGTCGGTGACGATCGACCGACTTGAGGACTACGTCGGCAAGCGCGTTCGGCTCGAAGGTGAGATCGAGACCGCCCGACAGACGAGCGGTCCGACGGTGTTCAAGCTGCGAGACGAGACCGCATCTGTCGAATGTGCGGCCTTCGAGGAGGCCGGTGTCCGGGCCTACCCGGAGGTCGGCGAGGGTGATGTGGTCCGGATCGAGGGGGAAGTCGAGCGCCGGCGCAACGAACTGCAGGTCGAAACCGAAGCGCTAGTTCTGCTCGAAGACGACGAACGCGAGGAAGTCACCGAACGGATGCACGAGGCGATGATCCAGCGTGCCCGACCCGGTGAGTTCGAGTCCCTGACCGAGGATCCGGCCGTCGAGTCGGTCGAGGAGCCGATCCGTGACGCCGCGACCGCGATCCGTCGCGCCGTCATCGAGGGTCGTCCGGTCGTCGTCCGCCACGCAGCAACCGCCGACGGCTACGTCGCAAGCGCTGCAATCGAGCGCGCGACGCTCCCACTCGTGCGTGAGGAACACGGCTCTGCGGACTCGGAGTACCACTACTTCGACCGCCGACCGCTCGACGGCTCGGTGTACGACATGGACGACGCGACGAAGGACGTGACGACAATGTTGCAAAACCGTGATCGACACGGCGAGACGCTCCCGCTTTTCGTCTTCGTCGCGGCCGGTGGCACCGCCGAATCGATCGACGGCTTCGATCTGCTCGACACCTACGACGCCCGCCGTGTCGTCATCGACGAGCGAGCCATCGAGACGGGTGTGGCTGACGCGATCGACGTCCTCGTCAGCCCGACAGTCGAAGGCGAGTTCGAGACGACGGCTACCGTGCTCGGCGCGAACGTCGCAGCACAGGTCAACGCCGACGTTCGTGACGATCTGCGCCACCTGCCGGCGATCAGCTTCTGGGAGGACACTCCCGAGCAGTACGTCGAGCTCGCCACGGAGGCCGGCTACGAGCCCGACGATACCACGAACCTCCGTGAAGCGGTCGCGCTCAAGGCCTTCTACCAGTCCTACGAGGACAAACGCGAACTCATCTCGGATCTGCTCTTTGCCGACGAGGCAGACGATCCTGTCGGGCTCGCCGGACACGTCGCAGAGCAGTACCGGACCCGGATGGATTCGGAGATCGAAACTGCAGAGGCGAATCTGGAGGAGTTCGATGCAGGTGGTGAGACGATCCTCGTGCTGGATACCCAGGCCTACACGCACAAATACGAGTTCCCGCCAACGCCGCTGCTGCTCGAGGAACTCTACCGCCGACACCGGGAGGATGGCGTTGCGCTCGTCGGGATCGGCGAGGACGAAGCGTACATCCGGAGTGATACGGACGTCGACGTCCGATCTGTCGCCGAGGCTGCCCGCGAACACGCACCAGGGGCTGCACTGGACGTCCGTGGCGCTCGCGAGGGACGCGTCGAATTCCTCGTCGGGGAGCGCGACAACGCCCGTGAGGCGCTGCTCGAAGCGCTCGGAGCCGAACTCTCCTCCGTCGCTGCGGCCTGATTTTTGACGATTCGGTACCGTCTTTCGAGGTGCGACCAGCGGAATTATACCACTCCAGGCCAGTCGCATCTGTATGGACGTCCAGTTACTCGAAGCGACGGAGGACCCCGAACGGCTCATCTGCCAGGCCGCGCGCAACGATTACATGGAGGAGTTTGTCGGCGAGACATCCTTCGAGGAGATTATGGAGGAAGTCGGCGGCGACTCGCTCGAAGACCGTCAGGAGACACTCATCCACCACCTACTCGATCACGGTCACTTCGGTCCGTTCGAGCATCCCCACGCGACCTTTGCTGTCAAGGGGATCAGCCGTTCCTGTATGGCACAGATCACTCGTCACCGGCACGTCTCCTTCGATGTTCAGTCGATGCGGTACGTCTCCTTCGACGATGTCGATCCGGCAGACGTCCGCGAGGGGGAGATGGTCGTCGTTCCGCCATCTGTCGACGATCCCGACTGGGTCGGGCGGAATCAGGACACCGGCCCTGTCGACGACGAGACAGCAAAGCGCCGCGAGGAACTGTTCCGCGAGACGATCGAGAACGCATTCGACTCCTATCAGGAACTGCTCGAAATGGGGCTCCCGCCGGAAGACGCGCGCTACGTCCTTCCGATCGGAACGAAAGTGAACATGGTGATGTCGATGAACGCCAGAATGCTGATGCACGTCGCCGATATGCGCGCTGCGGCCGACGCCCAGTGGGAGATCCGCCAGATGACCGAGGCTATCCTCGATCTGGCTGCCGAGTGGTGTCCGATCACCTTCGAACAGTACGAAGCGGAGATGAAAAACCGGAAAAACCGGCTCGCCCCCTGACTCTCTCAGTCGTCTGCGACCGCGTGACCGGACTGCCGCCCGGCCGAGGATTCGACGCGAACTGACTCGCTCTCACGAAGTCCTCTGGTCGAATCACTGAACGATGCAAAGCCATCTGCTACCTCGGTCATCGTCCCGGAAAGCTCGTCCGTGAGCGTGCTCATCTCTTCGAAAGAGTCCCTGAGCTTCTGTGCTGCGCTCGCGATATCTACGTCGTCGGCTTCGGTGTCGGTTGTGTTGCGTTCTACCATTATACAATATACAAAGCACGCTTCGTGTCTGTATCTAACACCTAACTAGTTGGTATCTATCTAGTATGACTAACCTAACTGATTAGGAACGCTCACAGAAATAGATCGTCGTGGTCTGGAACAGCTGTTCGCATTGGGTGATAGTCGGTCGACCGCTGGTGCCGTGTCGGGACGAAGAGTACCGAACAGTTGAACGAGCTAGTAGCAGGCGCAGTGTTTTTATTCCACCCTCTGGTGACCTATGATAGATGCATCGCGGGTTGGCTGTGGGACTGGCTGTTATTGCTGTCGTAACGCTAGTTACAGGACTTGTTCTCGCCGATCCAGCGGGCGGGGTCGCTCAATCAGATCCGGCCCCGGCGTTTGCACAACTCGATGAGGTCGACCGGACTGTCTTCGAAATAACGGTGTTCGAGTCGGGTGACGCGCGCTGGCGTGTCGCGATCAAGGAAGATATTTCGAGTGTCGATACCGAGCGAATCGAGCAGTTCGAAACATTCGCCGATCGGTTCGTCTCCGAGGAAACCGACACCTTCGAGAATTTCCAGCTTCGTGCGGATCGACTCACCAGCAGTGGGGCGAACGTGACTGGTCGCGAGATGGTCGCAACAGGGTTCCAGCGGGACGCCTACTACGACGACGCCAACCAGAATGGGGTCGTCGAGATGTCCTTCCGCTGGGAAGAGTTCGCCCAGGTCAGGAACGACCGTGTCGTCGTCTCGGACGTCTTCGACGGCGGGTTCGGGATTCTTGACCAGCAGCGCCTTCGTATCCGAACTGGCGAGAATCTCCAGTTTGCCACTGTCGAACCCGACCCGGACAGCCTCGAGAGGACGGACAACTTGAGTGGCAGTAGATGGATCAGATGGGACGGCCCCGTGGAGTTTGCTACTGGTGAACCGAATGTCACACTGATGCCTGCCAGGTCGGAGCTGTCCACTGGACAGGACGAGACACCTGTGACAGATGGGGAATCCACACAGGAATCGACCACGATGCTTCCGATTTTTCTCGCACTACTGGTGCTCGTTGGTCTGGGGGGCGGCACGATCTGGTACGTTTCGAATCGGAACCAGCCGGCTGGTACGACCCCAGCGACAACATCGGCGGACAAGAGTACTACGACTCCAGTCGCTGAGGAGATGTCTGTTCCGGAAGAGGAGTTGCTCTCGGACGAGGACCGTGTGCTAAAACTCCTCGAAGAAAATGGTGGGCGGATGCGACAGGTCAGCATCGTCGAGCAAACCGAGTGGTCGAAATCCAAAGTCAGTATGCTCCTCTCTGATATGGAAGACGAAGGTGTAATCAGTAAGCTTCGTGTTGGCCGTGAGAACATTATCAGTCTCTCGGGCGAGGAACCGGACGCTGCAGGCTCACCGTTCGATGATGAGGGAGAGTGACACCCAATGCGGGGGTAAAACGCAATGATTAAAACTACACCAGCGCAACGTTTCGTTGTCGCGCTCCGATGGTGTAGTCCGGCCAATCATATTGCCCTCTCACGGCAATGACTTGGGTTCAAATCCCAATCGGAGCATCCTAATCCGGCTTCCTTCTTGCGGTTCTGGTTTGTGAATAACAGGTGACTTCACTCAATGCTCAGACCAATGCGATTCGAAGGATTCACACACAACCGCGCAGTCTTGCGATTTCCCGTTTTGCCCCACCTATTGGACTCGCAGGACAGACCTGCCAATCGACTGCTGTCTGGCGATTCTAAAATTTGCCCACCGTATACAAGCTCACAGGACTGGTATCAAATCGCCATAGGGAGGTCGGACGATGATTGACCTCGATGACTATCCAGTTGTCACCGAGAACTCGGAGTCGTTCTTAAATCATCGACAGTTACTCGATTATCGCTCCGAACGCGAAGAGTGCCTCCAGTGGCTGTTGACCTACGGGAAAGAGCCAGACAAAGCAGAGGGATACGCCAAAGGGACGGTCAAACCACGCTCGTATCGAATGGATCGATTCTACCGATTCGTCTGGAAGTTGGAGAGTGGATATACGGTAAATCTCACTCACGACCATGCCGACGAGTGGATGGATCATCTCGCCCGTCGTGACGTGAGCGCGACACACAAGCGGAACTGCCAGAAATCGACGAAGATGCTCTACAAGTGGCTCCAACATGAGCGGGGACGCGGCGAATGGGAGCCGGACATCACGTTTGCGGCCGATAGTAGCACACAGCCGAGAGATTACCTCACCAGAGAAGAGCGCGGGGCGATCCGCGATGCAGCACTTGAGTACGGATCGATACCCTCCTACAACAATCTCTCACCCCCCGAACGGGACCGCTGGAAGCGGTATCTCGCACAGCGCTTCGAGAAACCCAAATCAGACGTGTCACCCGACGATTGGGAGCGTGCCAACGGCTGGAAAATCCCATCGCTCGTCTGGACGAGTCTTGATGCGGGACTTCGACCGGTTGAGGTCAAACGGTCAGATGTCTCGTGGCTTGATCTGGACAATAGTGTGCTGCGAATTCCGAAGGATGACAGTGCAAAAAATAGAGACAATTGGGTTGTCGGCCTTCGTGATCGAACTGCAGCAATGCTTTCGCGGTGGCTGCGGGAACGCCGTGCATATCCGGCGTACGACGACACGGATGCAATCTGGCTTACCCGGCAGCGGAATGTCTACGATGTCTCATCGCTCCGGTATCTGCTGCGTCGGCTCTGTGAGATTGCCGGAATCAATACAGAACACCGGCAGATGAGCTGGTATGCCATTCGACACTCAGTCGGGACCTACATGACCCGCGAAGAAGACCTCGCAGCAGCACAGGCACAGCTGCGTCACAAGAGCCCTGAGACGACAATGAAGTATGACCAGACACCCGTTGAAGACCGACAAGACGCGCTGGACCGTATGGGGTGACTTACCACCCAAAATCACATTATCTCTGCAGCTTCTTTCTTGAGTTCCGGCAGTGGGTGGACGTACTTACTTGCGGATGTTTTGCTTTTTTGTCGGAGCTGCTCGGCGACAATCTCCAAATCTTTGTACTCCTCATATACGTAGGTGCCAACGCTGTGCCGAAATGAGTACCAGACAAGGTTTCTGCCGCGGGAACTAATTTCAGCTTCCTCCAAGAGATTATCAAGGAGATCATTCAGGCTCCCGGAATTATACGGATTCCCCTCTCGATTGAGCCAAATTTCGTCTCGACCATCGTATTTGCTCCGGAGCTCACGTTGGTCGAGCCATTTCTCAAGTGCAAAGGCTGCTTCGTCGGACAGCGTCGGATTCCACGACGCATCATTCTTCGGTGCTTCACCGTTCGGAATGTGGATCGTCTGTGTCTCCGGTTCATACCACCCCTCCTCCATCCTCCCGATAATATCCGGTCGCCACCCCTGACCTCTGGTCGAGCGGATTAAGGATGGAATCTTCCAACACTTGTTGATCCGGTCCCAATCGGCAGGTCGGACTTCGTCTTTTGGCTTCCCGAGCTTTTGTGCGATATCAGCTTTCTTTTCGTCACGTTTCCTCGGAGTTAAGTTGTTATAACTCGGAATTGTTTTATATTCGAGTGATGCTTCCCATATCTGCCTGAGTTCCTTCTTGTGGAACGGATCTGGCTGATTTTGTGGTTCACCGTCGGAAAATATGTATTCAGGTTCCCAATCAATACTCTGGAATTTGAACCAGTTTCGCAGGACGTCGTTGAATTTACGCTTCGATCCCTCAGCGAATCGTTCCCCGTCTATCTTCCGAAACGAGTCGGTTTCTAGGGCATTATTCACGGTATCTCCCTGCTCCGAAGTGAATTCTATCGTCGGTTCTTCATTGTTCCAAATCCACTTCATCATCCGATGAAATCGGAAAACCCGTTCATTGACTGAGTCTTCAGCATAGCCGATATCTCTTATCGGCTCTTTTCCTTCTGTTGTCAAATAATCAGCAAATCTGGCTAACTTCTCAGAGTACATTTCTCGCTGACGGTCGTTCAAATCGGCCAACTGGTCTTCAGAGATGACAGAGCCGTCCCCCTCGCTACTGCTCATCGTTCTTCCACCTCCAGTTGAGATCGTTAGTCGGTGTAGGGACGCTGTCTGTCATCGGTTCGGAGAAATAAATGAAATAGCCGTATTTAAAGAATTGCCCTGAGTAGGTCCCGAAGTTACCTCACCTGCGTGCAGTAGGTGAGGAGCCTACTTTACCTAAGGTAAATGAGGTTCGTATGATGGAACGGGGGAGCCAGTCTCTCTCCGATGCCAGCTCGTATGTTGAATTCTTCCACCTCTCAAATAAAAGAGCACAAAGCAATCGAACATAGTTTTCGAGCAAGTAGTAGAAAGTATCTGAGGGCCTTCCGAATCAATCGATAGGGGGCTACGAGTAAGTCCCACGGAACCTCTCGGGGTTTGAAGACATCGGCGTTTTACAAACATTTTACTAATGATATATTTTACATTTATATCAGCCAACTAACGGCTGATTTCAATATAACGGCTGTTCGTAGCTCTTTGGTACAAATACGGTCTTTTTCGAACGTTATCATCTTTCTCATCGGCCCCTGGAAATATTGAAGTATTATTAAACCAGTTTATTCGTGCTTATAGAACGAATTAGCATGATTTGGTACGTTTCCTTGATCTTGTCGATATTTGATGCGTGGGCATCGGGATTTTCGCATGTTACTACAAGTTTAGATAGCAACAAACCTATCAAAAGTGGATCTCAGGACGTCTGTAACGAGTCAATCTTTGTGATAACCTCCCCATACATGTACCCCCTCGCTTCGCGTTCTAGTTGATGTTATTGATGATGTATGTGGGCGATCGGGAGTGGCCGGAGTATTGTATGTTCGTACTGTGATAGAAGCCATGTAGCAGCCGCATTACTAGCCGGTACACGAGTGGACGGATTATGGTTACTCAGTGGCGCGTCTGCAGTTATGAATTGCCGACGATTTTGTAGTCGTAGGAGTCTGATTCCGAGTCGGGTGTTTTGTGAGCAAGCGACCGATACGTGTCTAATTGGTCGAAGTATTGACCGAAAATCCCCTCGTTATCCAGTTTTGTGTCCCATTCGGATCGACCGTAATTGTCCGAAGTTGAGTCAGGGAATGAGTCGAAATCAAAGTAGTTCGGGTGATCTAAGTGCTTCATAATCTCCCACAGGTGGTCTGGATTCGGAGCCACGAGCGAGGTCCTGATACCGTCGATTTCTGAAAAGGCTGCGAGTTTTTTAACACACTGGTGTGACCGCGACGGCTCATTTGACATCGTTTCGACTTCGGCGACGTACTTGGGAGTTCCGCTGTTAAACGCAATGACGTCTACCCGTGTCGAAAGGAGGTCGTTTTGTTCGAGAACAGGTTCGCAGGCGGTTGAGCGGAGCCGCCAGAGGTCATGATATCGCACGACGCGCGTGACATCGGGTTTCGTAGCGAACGCAGCAGCGCACAGATCAATTGCCTTTCTGTGGACGGATTTTTCTTTCGTCGTCTTTTCACCGTAGCCGTCATGTGAACTGTTTTCGATACCCAAGAGTTTCCGTTTGGGAGCTGGAACGGTGTAGAGCACGCTAAGTCCTTCTTTGTGGACCTCCAACCAATCGAGATCTTTTAATTTGTCCTCGTCCACTTTGAGTTTCGTCCCATCGGCTCGATACCGAAGCGCTCGCATGCTATTCGTCAGGGAGAAATCAGCGATTTTGCGCTCCATCGCAAGTCCAATCCGGGTGAGAAAAATCAGTTCATCATCGGTGAGCGCGAGTGCAGATCCAACATCTCTGACCGGTTCGACATCGTGGAGTGACGGAACTGTTGATTGGGCCTGCGCAGCAGCTCGTTGTGCGTGATTAACCGCCAGCTCGTAGTTCGGGTTGAGTGTCTGCCAGGCTTGCTGTGGGAGTACTGGTTCAACAACTTGCCGGTACCCATCTGCGTCGTTAATCCATTTCCGATTGACGGTGGCATCCCGTTGCTTGGACTGGAGTCGGAGATACCTGTCCCAAAAATTCGGTTCATCCGGTGGGTAGATCGGTGTGTCTTTGGGGGCCGGAATTTTACAAACGAGGTTTGACGTCTCGTCAGCATGATACAGCTTGACACGATTACTCTTGGCGTTTGCAAGTGCTTTGATGAGTGTGTTTCGAGAACCAATATCATTTCCTGGACGGCGTGGCGGTGGGAAATATGCTTTCAGGTAGTCAAAGAGTCTCTCAACAGGTAGTGGTGTTCCAAACGATAACAGCGGAGACGCCCGGATGCAGTCAACCACAGTGATGAGACGCTTGTCCTCAATCTGAATGGGTTTCGTTGTCGTCGTTTTCTGTCTCCATTCTCGCTGTGGGTTCTTCGAATTGCTCGCGTAATATGGGGCGTAGATCGGATTATTACGACGAAAGCGGGAGAAGATGTGGTTCTGCACGGATGGAGTACCGTCTACAAGCTGTTTGCGGGCGTGGACAGCAAGCGTGTTGTGTGCGATGTGGACCAACCTGGCCCACCCGTGCCAGGCGTATTCCGCTAGCTTCAGTCGGAAGAGTTTCTTCGGCATGTTGAGCCCCCCGTTTCCGATACACAGACGCGAGAGGCTGTCGATAGAAGAAGAGATAAATTTCGAAATGCATGGCAGCAGTTGACAGCACCGTGAGATTTGATCAATATCAATCCAAACCAAGTCGTCAGTAACGTTTGTTCGGTCACGAAACTGATGATGAACGGTTTCCGGATCAGTGTTAGCATACGTTCGGTACGGTGCTTGGTTTGACGTGCCCGGTGGATCACGGGCGAGGAGGACAGCCGCGATTTCTGCCTGTAACTCCGGCGGGAATTCGTGTTCGAACAGCCACGTGATTGTTGCAATGTAGTAATTTCGTGCGCGGATGCAAAAGTTCGTCAGCCCCGGGTGCTTCGCTAACGGGGTGCGAAGCATGCGTGACTCTGCGCTGCCGGGCGGTTCCCGGTCCTCGTACTCGGTCCCCTTCAGTGGATCCGCGTGGTGAATGCGCAGTGCGGCGAGTGCCGCGAATGTTGCTAACTCACTGATTTCAGTGGCTCCCGCTGGTGGCGCCGGCGTGATGTCGTGTTGTGTGAGTGCCGCGCGGAGATACTCGTTAAAGCCGCGTTTGCTGGACAGTGTCGCCTCTGGCTCAGCGGCAAACAATCGCTCCAGTGTTTCGGTCGTACAGTCTAACGGGAGGAGGATTGCCCGTGCAGCATTTCGCTGGTTCGTACGTGGCTGCATCGTCCGGTTACGCATCCCTCCGCACCACGTGTTCCGGGAACACACTCACCGGGTCGATGAACTCATCAATGAGTTGTTTTCTGGAGACAAACCGCAGCTTGTCGGTTTCTAACGCTTGTTTCGAGAACTCCTCGTTGATTGCTGGAATGCTTGGTTGTCGGTTGTAGTGCTCGGCAACATCATCAAGCGGGACGGACTCATGTGGAAACCATCCGTTTGAGTCGGCGTGTGCGATGAAGTCAACGATCGCTTGTCGCGTCGGGAAGACTAGCACGACGGCCGCATCAGTCGGAGCAGCGCGTGCGATCTGTTCTTGGATTTCAGCAGGGGATTCATCGTCAAGGACAAAGCCAACGACAGCCAACCTCGGGGAGTGCTCCTCGACGAACCCTGCGAAGTCGAACATCTTGACCGGTCCCGCGGGTGGCTCCGAGTCAGTCGATCCAAACGAGAACCGTGACCCGGCCTGTGTCCCGACAGGATCTCCCATCACGTGTGGTGCGCACACCCAATCAACCACTGGATGTGTCGCAAGCCATTCTCGACTTCGTGCGACGACAGCGTTATGCGCGGTCCCTTCGTCGAAAATGACGTTCGTAAGGTACGAGTCATCGCCTACGATTCGCTCGGTTGTCCACTTCCATCGTGACTGATCAGGGAGGATTTGTGATCGACGTGCGAACTCGGCAGTCGTACTGTAGACTTTCGCCCGGTAGATCCGCTCGATTCGAATCATGTCCGAGTCCTCGATCATGTTCATGGACAGTTCCCCACTGAACTGATCGTCTAGCAGACAGAACTCGCGGATGCCAGTCGAACACGCATCCGGCGTGCTGACGGAACAGGGGTAGCCCGGCAGCACCCACGACTGCTGTAAGAACACCAAGTGCGCGAATAACTGGAATGCGCGTGACTGGAAGGGATTACCAGATACCTTCTTTACAATCACGTCACGCGCGGCGGCCAGCGGATTCGATTGCTCAGCTGCTTGGATTGCCGACTCGACTTCGGTGAACAACGCTTGCACCTCGGGGTTCAATTGCGGTGGATAGACGAAGCCAGTGTGGGAACTGGTTGTGCCGGTGACGGACGATTCCTGTTCGTGTCTCACTCGTTCTAATGGGTGGCAGTTTTCTACAGATTCTCTCGTCTCGCTTTCATAGCCACAGACAGAACACTGGTACGTCTCCCCGAGTTGTTGAGTTCGATCAAATGCATCGAATGTATACTGGTTATCATCTGGTTTGTCATTCATTCGTTTAGACGTATTTTACTCTAGACTCCGGATTGGCATAAGGGATTGCCAAGAACTGGCGGTACAGCCCCTCTATGACAGATTCACAGCATGGTCCCCGGACTCACAGCACGACCGTTTCCGTGGTTTGCCACTCCCTGTCTGTTTCGGGCCCGGCAAGAACAAGTATCGCGCGTCTCGTAGCCCACCAACGAGATGCGTATCGCGTTCGACGATGGAACCATCCTCCTCGAAGACGTGCCTGATACCATCCCTTACGCAGAGTGGGACGACCGCGTTGACGAGTATCGAGCGCGAGCGCACCACTACCGCGCCCTGCGAGCATGGGCCGGAGCGACCGACGGGCAGGCAACCTTGGACGAAGCTACGACGACGGTTGAGACGGTCGATGACGCGGCGCGGTCGTACCGTGATCTTCACCTGACACCCGCAGTGTCCATCGAACCGCGCGACTATCAGCAGGCCGCGTTAGCAGCGTGGGCAGACCACGACCGCCGGGGGAGTGTCGTTCTCCCGACCGGCAGCGGGAAGACATTCCTTGCCGTCCAGGCCATCGCCGACGCCGGTGTGAGTACTCTCGTCGTCGTCCCCACGATTGATCTCATGAACCAGTGGCACGCCACGCTTACCAACGCGTTCGGCGAGCAACTCCCCGATGGAGTCGGCGTGCTTGGCGGTGGCAGCCACACCGTGACCGACCTTACAGTGACGACGTACGATTCAGCATATCGCTATATCAACGAGTACGGCGATCGGTTCGGCCTGCTCGTCGTGGATGAGGTGCATCACCTGCCAGCACCAACCTACCAGCAGATCCCCGAAATGACGATCGCCCCGTATCGACTCGGGCTCACCGCGACATACGAACGGGCAGACGGGCAACACGAGGTCTTGGATGAACTGATCGGCCCTGTCGTCTACGAGGAAGCTGTCGATGAACTGGCCGGCGAGTACCTCAGCGAGTATGAAACCATCCATCTCAGCGTCGAACTCACAGCTGAAGAGCGCAAGCAATACGACGAAGAGTACCAGATCTACCGCGACTACGTCGATACCCACGACTTCGACCTCTGGAAGGAAGATGACTATCAGGAGTTCCTCAAACGCACGTCGTACGACCCGCACGGGCGGCGCGCACTCATTGCCAAGCAGCGCGCTGAAGAAATCGCCCGCACGGCCGCGAAAAAACTCGATACGCTCGACAACCTTCTCAAACGCCATCACGACGACCGAACGATCATCTTCACCGCCAACAACGACTTCGCGTACGACATTTCCAAAGAATTCATTGTGCCGTGCATTACCCACCAGACCGACACGGACGAACGCACCGACATCCTAGAGCGATTCCGATCCGGCGAGTACTCGATGCTCGTCACCTCGCAAGTCCTCGACGAGGGCATCGACGTGCCAGCCGCGAACGTCGGCATCATCCTCTCGGGCAGTGCGTCGAAACGCCAGTACGCCCAACGCCTCGGCCGCATCCTCCGGCCGACCGACGACCGCCACCCCGCTCGCCTCTACGAAATCATCGCTGAAGCAACGATGGAGCAGTACGTCTCGTCGCATCGCCGACAGGGGGTGTCAACCAGTGCTGACAGCTGACCTTGCCCGCTCCCGGCGGCGAAACGGAACGGTCTCACCCCTGTTCATCGATCCGGACGATCCGCAATATCGAGAGACAGCACGGGAACTCATCCAGCTCTTCGAAGACCACCTTGGCGAACCCAAAGGTGAGTTAGAAGAGACGATCAACCAGCTCACAGTCGCGGATACGGATTACAAGATCATCCAGGGATTGGCGAAACTGCTGCACGACGAAAGCGAATTCGACACCGTCGCTGCCGCTGCCCCACGCGAAATCCGGCAGCGGCTATTCGAGAAAGCAAACACGTCGTATCCCATCGTCCGGCAACCGACTCTCGGTGAGGACACGCAGAAACTGGAGGTCTACAGTGCTGTCGCCGACCAGCTCGGCATCTCGCTCGAAGAGTGCTATCAGGGGATGTACGCAGACCTTGATCACAACAAGCGACTCGTTCGGTTCGGCGACCGCGTTGCCGACGCGTATGAGCCCTCGGACGAGGGGACGACGACAACGCGACTGACCGGCGATAGCGAGGAATCCTACGCGGACGACACCGTCACTGTCGAGTGGCTGCTCACACGGTACAACCTCGCGTTAGCCCAGGCCGTGCTGTACGACGCAACGCGGATGCGGATCCGCGTGTGGGATCACTTCAGCACCGTGTTCAGCTACGTGAAGCTGTTCGGGTTGATGCATCAGATCTACCCGATCGACGAGACCGGGAGCCGCGTCCCGACCACGGACGTCGCAGATGGATACGAAGCGATTTTGGACGGCCCCGCATCGTTGTTCTCGCAGACACAGAAGTACGGGATCCGGATGGCGAATTTCCTTCCCGCGTTGCCGTTGTGCGACCGGTGGGAGATGCACGCAGACATCCTCGCAGACGACACCGGGCCGCAGGATTCGACGCTCTCCTTTGACCTCAACCACACTGCTGGTCTCTCGTCGCACTATACTGCGCAGGATGACTTCGATAGCGACGTGGAGCGCACGCTCGCCCGGAAGTGGGGCCGGGCGACCACGGAGTGGGACCTCATCCGGGAAGACGACGTGCTGGATTTGGGGGCTGAAGTGATGCTTCCTGACTTCGCTCTCGAACACCCTGACGGACGGCGGGCACTGCTGGAGATCGTCGGGTTCTGGACACCCGAGTACCTCGATGAGAAACTGGCGAAGATCAGGAGCGCAGACCGTGCCAATCTGCTCGTCGCGGTTTCCGAGCGGCTGGCCTGCTCAGCAGCCGATTTCGACGGCACGAGCGACCGCCTGCTCTGGTTCAAATCCGGCATTCATGTCTATGACGTCGTGGATCTGGCCGAGGAACACGCCGTTGACGCAGCTCAATGTAATTGAGTGGTTCGTTAATTGTGACGTTGTGTGTGTTGAATCTCGCAATACACTTCGAAGAGAGGATGAGCCGAAGCAGGAAACGAGCCCTATTCGCCGGCGACGTTCAGCGCGCTGTTTAACTCGAAGAGTTCCTGAATGACATCGCTTTTGGCGACGCGGTACCGGCGGGGCGAGGTGTTCGGAACCTCTTCGACCACGTCAGTCTCCAGCAGGAGGTCGATGTAGTTGCTCACCGTTTGCCGGGTGACGCCGGCGTGATCGGCGAGTTCCGTCTTGTTGAACTCCCGACCTGGAGGAAGGGTGAGGATGGCGTCGAGGAGGATGGGGACACTCTCGTGCTGAAAGAGATGGAGGACGCCAGTAGGGTTCTCAAGGCGGGCCTCCTTGGTGTCCTTCTCTTCGGCCGGGTGCGTCCGCGTTGACTCGCTCATGTCTTTGCTATGCCGGCTGGCGTACATAATTGTTTCTCTCAGTGTAAACAGGTGTTAACATACATTTATCAAACGAGGGTGGAAATAAGGGGATATGCGCAAGCCGTCGGTGAAATGTGCCCTCCTCGCGGCGATGATAGCCGAGCACCGTTGGGGGTCTCCGATCGTCGAAGCGAACCTCCTCTCCATATCCGCCATCGAGACGAGTGACTACGACACCGCGAGCGGGGTTTTCGACGAGCTCCGCTCCGCCCCCTACATCATCAACCGGGGCAAGCGGGGCATCGAACTGAACAGTAGCGAGTTCGGAGCACTCGCTGACCTTCTCTACCACGAGTGCGAGTGGGAACCATTCGAAATCAAGAGTCGGCTGAAGCACTACGAGGGGTGGGATAACCACGAGTGGACGTGACTGTAGATGTGCGCTCAGGGGAGATAATCTAGCCAGTCCACAGTTGGGACTGAGATGGATATCCCGTGACATTCCGAGCGAGAGACTGATTTGACGAGTCATCGGTACACTTGACGATGCGGTTGCGCGGAAAGCAGCGCTTGCACACGCCACTAGGTACGCGATCCTGTCCTATCTGCACGAGAACGGTGACCAGAGAGGATCTCGCCGCAATCATCGAGGACGGCGTTGAGAGTCACATCGGTGATCTCATCGATGCCGGCTTCGCAGCCTGTATCGGCGCTCTTGGCGACCAGCCCGAAGAGACCTCGCCGGATGACGCGGCGAAAATACGGATCGCCGAGCAGTGGCGACGCGGCGAGATATCGGAAGATGAAGCGCGACAGCAGTTTGGGGACGATACCGTCGATGGTATGATTGAAGACAGGGAAGCGTTCCGTGAAGCAATGCGGAGAGATACGAGCGACTTTCTGCAGTCCGAGTAACCTCGGCCATGATTCTAAACCTGACTGGAACGGTTACTACACGTTATACAGTGGATTGTACAATCATTCGAATGAATACTCGTACCATTGTTTGACCATGAGACTCCGATACTATGCTGACGCCGATATCCGAGAGTGGCACGAGCACGTGCTCCGACTGTTGCGGACACTCCATGATGACCACGGCATCGTGGTGGAGATTGATCGGATCGACGACCAACACGGGCCGATTACGGAGTTCCCTGGTGAGGTGCGGTCTGCGACGCCAGAAGCCGTCTACGAACGTGACCTCAAACGGAATCGTGCCCTGAACCAGTCCATTGAGCCGACTCCCTCGGAAGGGTTCAAACGGTACGGCAAGCTTGACATCGCCGGCAACGTCGCACTCATCGATAATGGGGGGACCGTCAAATGGGCTTCGACGCTGCCAGGCTATGCTGATGGCTACGGACCAGGTGTTGAAGACCAGACTGCGATGGACTTCCTTGAAGCGATCGCCACCGCACCGAGCAACCGTTTCTGTGTCGAGTGTCTCCACCTGCTGGACGGCGACGAACGCTTCTGTCCGACCTGTGGCGCAGAACTCCGGTAGCGATTCGTTTGCCTCGCAGATCAGTCTCCACCATCAGCCGTCATCCTATTACTCGCTGCCAGCCTGCGTGTGGAACTCCCGACCTGATTTGAATTCAGTCAATTCCTCGATCCGGGTTTCGAGGGCTTCGATCTCGTCACGAAGGTCGGCGGCCTCTTCGCCCTCGGTCGCTGCAAGTTGATCCTTGAGTCCCTGTAGTCGTGTTTCTTTGCGGTCCTCATCCACCTCGGCCTTCCGGACGTACGCTGACTCTTCGATCTCGTAGACATCAGATTCGGAAAGATCCGTGACGGCGAGTGCATCATCGACCTTGTCGCGGTCAACCCCCATCACCCGCTCGCGGTCAATCCCGGCCTCCGCAAGCGTGTCCAGAACCTCGTCCTCATCTTTCAGCGACCGATTGCGTCGCGTCGTCCGCTGGACTGATCCGAAGGGGCCGCTGACTGGTCGGTCGTGGTGTGACCGGCTGAGGAGCACATCGGCTACGTCCTGGCGGAGATCGTCCGCGTTGCGTTGGACGTCTGAGAGGAGCGTGTAGATGTTGACGAGTTCGTCTGTCTCCATATCCTGAAGCGTGGTTACGTCGTGTCGTTCGAGGGCGTCAACGAGAAGCAGCGCATCCCAGTAGACATCCAAGTCCGGTTCCGTTCGATGTGTCGCGTCGGCGTCAGTGTCATCGGCAGCCTCCAGTACCTGGCTCGTGGTTTCCGCTTCTGTCTCGACGATCACGCCATTCTCTTCATCGACTTCGAAGTGTGGGTGGACGCTCAGGACTGCTGGATACGGGTCGGCGTCAGGTGGCAGTCGATCAAGCTCGAATCCGTCCGGTTTGTCAGTGATCCGTTGGTACAGCGTCTCGAACTGGTCGCGCTGTAACGGCCGTGTCTCATCGTGCTCGCGGTCGAGAAACTCGATGATGACGCGGTGTTCTTGGACATCGGAGATACGACACCGCTTGTGCGAAAGCGGCGTCCGCAGCGTCGCTCCCTCAGGGAGCGCGTCGAGTTCCTCCACCAACGTGGACCACGTCACGCGGAAGGACATACCAGCATCGTCGGCAGCGAGCGGTAAAATCGTGTGGGTGTGGTTCGTTTGCGCTGTCCTCGGGCCATCGAAACGTGAGTAGTCCGGTGGTTCCACAGCTTTCATTGTTCCTGTGCAGCAGGTGGCGTACTGGCGCACGCCGAGAGGTGGCGTCAGTGCTGCAGAGTATGAACACTGTTGTGTCGACACTCATCATACTCTCACCGGATGAGCGGCAACGTCCTCATAGGGCAAATCAATCTACCGTACGGATGCCCCTAATACACATCGTCACGACGCACCCCACCGAGCTGTTGCGGACAAACCCTTCTGCTGTCAGTGCCACG
The DNA here is from genome assembly GCA_004015825.1 of Halovenus amylolytica. Lineage (GTDB taxonomy): Archaea > Halobacteriota > Halobacteria > Halobacteriales > Haloarculaceae > Halovenus > Halovenus amylolytica. The sequence continues at coordinate 156,822 of SAYS01000009.1, forward strand.
GATTGTCATCCAGCGCGTATTCAAACGGTTTCACCCACCGTTCAACCGTGATGTCTACGCCACTGACTCTCGGTGAAAGCAGAGCACTCCTCTACTTTCAAAGATTCCATTGTTTGATCTGATCTGGTGGTGCTGGCGCGTGCAGCAATACAAATCCCTGGGCCAGTATTGTCTATTATTGCCCTCGGTCGCCGGGTATTCCAGACAGTAGTAACGTGATCATGGACGCAAACAACCGTCACCGAAGAATCAGGACGAATTAAGAATACAGCGCGTCGCGTGCTGCTCGCACGTTTTCGCGGGTTGTCGACTCATCTGCTTCCCGGATGGACTCCCACGAGGCACGAATATTATCCTCGAAACGCTCGATAAGGTAATCCACTGCTTCGCCCGGCGAACAACCTGCTTCAACCAGCGCTTGCACGCGGTACCCAATCGGGAACCGTCTGTCCTGCAGCGATATCGTGACGGTTGGTGACGGCGACACCACCCCTGCTTCCATCAACAGGTCATTCACCGACCTGGAGACGTCGGGCGTGGATTGACAGACTTCGTCGATGAAATGCCCGACAGTCTGTCGGTTGTCCCACGGTTCAATCGACCAACTCTCGAATATCACATCGTCGTGATATTTGAATGCGTTCCACGCGCGTTCGTCACTCCACTTGTCATAGTACATTCGATAGCTGCTTTCGAAGTGGTCCCAGCGCTTCGAGAGGAGTTGCAACGCGTCTATGACTGCCGTGGCGATGTCGTCGTCATCACTGTTTTCAATCCGTCGCAGCAACTCTGTCAGTGCCGATTTATCAGGCAACTCAGTTTTCACGACGAGTTGTCCGAGTGTCTCCACGCGGTAGCCTGCCCGCGCTGCGCCCCCGTGTTCGAGGTCCAAGAGCACAAGGTACACGCCGGATTCCGGGATGTAGAAGAGGAGTTCATCGGGGCCGTGCTCGTTCGCAACTCTGGCGAAACGCTCCCAATTGTCCGGCACTCTCCAGAGTCGTTGCTCCTGTAACACTGCTCGTCGCTCCGCCGGGACACGAGTCATCCACTCGCCACTGCTTTCACTGTCGAGCGTGAGCACGCACCCCTCGTCTACCGACGCGGTGCTCACGACCTTGCTGTCCGTTCGGCGTCGGAATTGTGTTTTGGCTCGCCGCGCCGACTCGGAGTTCAGAACCTCGCGGTCGTCGTCCGATGTGCCTGTCTGTGTCTGTGGCTGTGTGGCGTCCGCAGTCGCATCTACCGTCTCGGGACGAGTGCTGTCCGTGGCATCTGCGGGCGGGTAGAACCTCTTGTCTGTCGCAATATCTGGTCGAATGTCAGGATCAACGCTGCCACCGGTCGATTCGTTCGCGTCAGTCGCGGGGACGTCATCTTCAGGTACCATTACATCTGTCTATATCAACCCCGCACATATAATAGTATGTAAAGTTATTCCGGGGAAAAGAACCTTATAATTCGATTTTCCTAACCTTTATATGGGTAAATCGGCGAAAATCAGCCAGCAAGTCACCCTCTCATCAGCATCCAATGGCCGTCGTGAATGTGCCTGCCGCACAGCGACACGGTGGCGGGGTGGCGTGCATAACCCCGCTTAGGCGTCGAGCGTCTCCTCAACTGCCGAGATGTGCTCGTGAACCCTCTCTTCGCTCACGTCACGCGAGCGAGCCCACGCGGATGCTGACCCGCCACGCAACACAACCATCACATAATCGATGGCCGCAGTCGGTGCACAGCCCGCCTCAATGAGTGCCTCCATCTCGTATCCAACCGGGCTATCTCGTCGCTCTTCGAACTTGAGATGCATCTCGGGACAGGGAGAGACGACACCCGCTTCAAGCAACCTGCTCACCAATTGCCCGCGTATCTCGCCGCCAATACCCGTACTCTCCCAAATGAGGTGCGTGATATCTCGATCTCCCTCCCACGGATCAATGACCCACGAATCAACCGTCGCAACATCATCTCGCGTGAAGTACCGCCATACCGCTTTGTGCCCCCATTTGCGCATGTGACTGGTGTACTTCCAGGTGAACGTTCGCCAGTTCTCAGCCAACGTTCGCAGCGCCGCAACTACCTCCTCCGGCGTCTCATCTTGGGCCTCCAAGCTCACGATCGCCTTGTGTAGCCGATTGTACTTCGGTTCATCAGCGATTTCAATCTCCAGCGTCCCAAACTTCTCTACCCGGAACTGCGAATCGGTGGCCTGGTTCTGCCCCGGCATCTGTACGACAACGTCCACGCCTGATTCAGGGATGTGACACACGAGATAGTCAGCGGGTTCATCCCGGATTCGGATCCGTTCCTCCCAATTGGAGGGAATCGTCCAGAGCTTCTCATGTTTCACCACGGCCGTCCGGGTTGCAGGCACCCGTTTCAACTGGACATCATCGGTTTCCCGCTCCCGGATGACGATCAAATGAGCATCGTCATCCCGAAACGCCGAGACAACTCGATTGCCCGCGTCCCGCTGCACTTCCACTTTGCTATTCTCCATCGCCTCGAACAGATTCGACTGCATGACGTCGTATCGAATTATGTATACCCTCTTAAGTGGTTGCAAAGTTGCTGCCCCTATCGATTCCGTATCGATACTATCCTAACGTTTACATAGGTAATTTTATCGCAATTCAAACAGTTCTGCATGACACTAACTCACATGACCGGCGGACCACGACCGCTCCAGCCACTCCCGCCTCGAACATGATTCTTACAGTATACATGGTGCGTTCTGGAAGGCACCCGATTCACAGCAGGCTCGTGCCGCAACGCGGTAATCTTTTGCGGACACACCCCCTCTCCCCGCGTGTACCTATATTGAGTCCGTCATGTTAGGTTAATTGTGGACACACCCGGTCCCACATCTCCCGCCAGCTCGCGGCACCGTGTCATTCTAATTGCGGACATGCCTCGCCTGTCGACGCAAGTCAATGGTTATTCCCCACCCGGCACGAGTCGGTGGAGTGCGCCGCCGTCCGTGCCGATGCCGACCACGTATACGTCACCGTCGTGCCGGCCGAACGATCGGATTCGGTGCAGCCGCCCTGCGTCGCCGGCTGCGACCGGAAGGACCGTCGTCGGCCATTGCCCCGCGTCGGTAGGTGCGGCGACAAACAGTTCACCGTCAGCCTGGAAATCGCCAAACACGTACAGTCCGTCGAGACCGGGCAGCGCCGACCCACGGTAAACCGTCCCGCCAATGACCGAAATACCACTGACGGGTGCCCCCGAGTGTGGGTACTCGACGACCGGTTCACGGAGCCGTTCACCACCTCGAATCTCCGCTGGTGTGCTGTCCGGGCATTCCTCAGCGCCGTAACAGTGTCGTCCTTCCCTAACGTTCCAGCCGTAGTTGCCCCCGGCCTCGATTCGGTCAATCTCTTCGAAGCGAGACTGTCCTACATCGCCGGCGTAGAGTTGGTCGCCATCGAACGCCATCCGCCAGGGGTTGCGTAAGCCCCACGCGAAGTGTTCGTCCAGGCCCGTCGTACCGACCAGCGGATTGTCTGCTGGGATGGCATACCCGGCGTCAGGCCCGTGGTCGGCCGGAGTCCCACGGAGCGGTGGCCTGGATGGGTCAGCGTCGACATCGATCCGAAGAATACTCCCTAGCAGGTTCTCGGTCACGTCCTGTCCGTTCCCGCCCTCGACACGGTCGTACCAGTCGGTAACGTGCCCGCGGCCCTGATCACCGCCCGCACCACCATCTCCGACGGCCACGAAGAGGTAGCCGTCGGGCCCGAACGCGATGTCGCCCGCGTTGTGGTTGCCTTGGGGCTGTGGAATCTCCAGTACCGTTCGTTCGGAATCCGGACGTACCGAGGTCCCATCGTCACTGATGCGAAATTCAGCGAGGACGAACGTGTGACTGTAATTCGAGGGGGTTCCTGGCCGCGACGGCGCAGAGTACCGCACGAACAACCGCTCCTCGCTTTGAGGGTGGACGGCGACACCGAGGAGCCCCTTCTCACCGCCTGTTTCGATGGCTTCGCGAAGATCAAGCAACGGCTCCGACCGCAACGTACCGTCCTCGTGGACCCGAATCGTGCCGCGCTGTTCGGCGAGGTACCGGCGGCCGTCTCCGAAGACCACGTCAACCGGACCATCGAGGCCGCTGGTCAGCGTGTCTAAACCGACTGTGTCCGGAAGGCCCGCGAACTGCTCACTGTTCGACTCGGCTCCATCCGCCCCGTCGCTGCCGTTTCCATCGGTCTTACTCGCGGCGCTACAGCCTGCGAGTCCCGTTACGGTAAGCGCCGACGTGGTCAGAAACTGGCGACGATTCATGTCTATGCAATGGCAGGCACAGACAAAAACGTAATCGCCCTCATTCGAGTCGCCTCTTGTCTCGGTCTCTCGTTCTGAATTTTGGATACTTGATACTCAAGAGCCCCGGATACGTGTCAGCCAGGTATAAAGCTGGATTTACATACGAGATCCGAAAACAAGAGCGCAGATGTTCGCATCCGACCGTACCCCGCCGATGCTCGACCGAACTGCACGGCATTTCCCAATTCATGTCGCCGACCCCGGCTCTGTCTTCACGAGTCCTCGATTTATTGTCGATCTGGAAGTGCTCGGCCTGTGGAATGTAGACCCACGGACATTCGTCCGGGCCCTGTGTACGATTGGTACCGACGTTGCAGACGTCCTCTTGAGTCAGGAAGCGGATCTTGCCGCGGTTCACGCAGAGGATCGGTGTACGGCATGGCTGACGTACGATACTGGAATCGAATATCAAGTCGAATTTTTCCTCGACGGCAACGGGTTTGCCTCATTGTCAACCATAGAAGAATTACCCCGGAACCAGGACACACGATTACTGATCGTGTGCGACACGCCACCCTCGGGAAGTGCGACAAACGACTGTGATACGGCAGATCAGGTCGAAATCTATCCGCTCATATCGGAACCTCGTGAAAGGATCACGATAATCGAAGGGTGACATCCCCCTCGCCGTGAACGATGAGGCTTCCCGTACCGAGCAGTGGGATATTCGCTGGTCTACGATACGCTCTGTTCTCTCATGCTGAACGTCCTGCTCTCGCGGTCGAACGGATGTACCGATGGCTGTGTCACATAGCCGTTACTCCTATCCTCACCGTGAGGACTCGGAGTTATTTTCTGTCGCATATTCTCCGCCCCGTTACAATCCGCATTCGCTACCAGGTCACACGACGAACAGACGTACAGTCCTCGTTCGACACGATTGCCGTCCGTCGAGAAGTGTTTTGCATCCGAATCTTCTGCGATCCCGTCATAGATGCCCTGTCTGGTGAGTTTAAGCGTCGCGTCAGTTCTGATTGCAGTGAGATTGCCATTCGAATGCCCGATGTCGTGATGTGGCTGAATCGAACTATTAAAATGGTTTCCAGAGACGGCGGTCCGTATCTAGCAACCACTCGGCACTAATAAGAGCCCATAGACAATGCCAACTGCGAGCGCTACTACACCGATCGCGCCAGCACTGATGCCTCCCTTAATCCCGTATTGAGGTATTCCGTCTGTCACACTGGTAAAGAGGACAACCGAAAGCATCGCTGGAATAAGAACGAGCGCACCGTATGCGACAGCTCGTTTCCCAAAACTCGCATCAGCAGTCCCCGTTGGCGGAGCTGTATCAGCTGTTGGTCCAGAGCCAGGTGTCCAGACGTGTTCTGCCGCTTCGTGGCCACGCGTATTTGCACTCCACGTAGTCTGCCCATTTTGTGAACTCTGCGCGGAGTCTCGCTGCGTCCGGTCACGCTGGTATGCCTCTTGAGAGTCCTGACTGGTATTTCGCTGTCGATCATCCACAAATTCTTCATGGCCGATCTCGTCATAGTGTGCTCGCTTATCAGAATCCGATAGAACGTCGTAGGCTTCCTTGATTTGGATGAATTGCTGTTGAGCGTCGGGGTCGTCGTTCTGATCTGGATGGTTCTCCTTGACTGCTTCCTGCCATACCTGCTTGATTGCGGCCTGGTCAGCGTTCTGGGACACTCCCAGACGCTGATAATATGTTTCGGTCATTGTTACTCAAATCGTACGTGTTTAGCCCCGACGAATTTCGCCACTGTCTCGTAGTAGGCGACCAATCAAGGGGATATGTACCCTCAGCAAAGGCTAATTGAGCTTCTCCAGGGATGGTCTCCGCTCGGAGACCATCCCGG
>SAYS01000010.1 GCA_004015825.1 Halovenus amylolytica
GGGCAGACAATTCTGTTTGTCGCTGTCAGCTAGATCTTCTGTGGTGACGGCTCGCTTCCGGTGTAATATTCACTGGTGATTGGGGCGGGGTGTTCCCGGCGGAACACCCCTTTCTACGGTGCCCTCATGCTCTAAGTCTTGCATGCCATCTTTGTCAATATTTAACACTATCTGCCCGTTGCTGAAGGAACAAACTCACGAGTCGAGGCTCGAAACACCAGTTAGAACGGTGCGTCGGGTGAATCTCCACCGGCCGAGCGTGCCTGCCGTCCCTCACCCATCGAGGCGACCGAGCCAGTCTCCTGGTAGGCCGCTTCGAGTTCTGTGAGTTCCTCGTTGATCTCCTCGCTTCGCTGGTGCATCCCGTCGACACGGACGAGATCGTACTCGTGGCGCTCATCCAGTCCGTTCCAGGCGCGAAAGGAGCCTTTGGTGAGCGTATCACTCTGCGGGCAGAAGGCCCTCGTCGGTGTAAACTCCGCACGCAGGACGGATGCTCGCTCTGCGTTTGCCGTCCCGTCTTCGACTGCGTACCGGAAGCCGGCCTCTGGGTGGCGCGTATCACGGTTCAGCTTCGCCAGGTTGTAGCCGAAGGTCATGTCGTAGACACCACGCTCCTCGAACACCTCCCTGGTCGTCTGGTGGAAGTCGGGGTGGTCCGGGCCGGTGAGTACCGCGTGGCCGTCGAGAAACTGGCCGGGCGTCGGATTGTTCCCGGGGACGAACTCGTCGGGGTCGTCGAAGAGGTCCCCACTGTCGTCCTCGTCACTGCCGTCTCGTGATCGAAGCCACGGGCGGAGAGCACCTCGTACAGGGGATCTGGCTCGAACCGGTTTGTGGCCGAGTTCCCGAAAAAATAACTTCTGGCCTGAACTCGTGGCTTTCCGAGAATCTGTCTTTCGACGTGAGCACGACCAGCAAGAACGCCCGACCCCTTTTATACTGATTCTTGCGAGTCTGTCCCGCCGGGTTCCGATAGAACCGGTCTATCAGGGCCGAAACAGCCTCGTTTTCGCTGCCGTCCTGAAAATCACCGCACTACTCACTATCAGTCCCGCCCGATGTGATTTTCCAGCGCCTCGGGGGCTTTCTTGCTGTTCTGACCGCCCGTCACTGAACCATCGAAACACACTCCCAGACCCAATGACGGAGATGTTCGGCGATATGTTCCAGTAGCACAGACCCCGACTGTGTGGTATGTCGGTAGATGCCCAACAGTTCATCGAGGAGATAGACGCACCGGTCGACGAACCGATCGAACAGCTCGATGTCAGGAATCTCGGCCCACCCAGGCCGCTATCGGAGACACTCGAACGCCTCGCCGAGATGGACGAAGGTGTGCTCGTTCAGCTCAACGACCGCGCGTCACAGCATCTCTACCCGAACTGGACGACCACGGCTACAGCTACGAAACCCGGGAAACGGACGAGGCGACGATAACGCTGATCTGGGAGAACTAACCGACTACGTCGTTTTCTCGTTGGGGTCGTCACCGTTTTCGGGTGGATCGACACCCTCGACGGCCTCGACTACATCCGTCTCCTTTTCGGCGTTGACGTGCCAGCGGTCGACCTCCGACTCGTAGTCGGCGAGTTTGTTCGAGACCCGGATCTTCAGATCGTCGTCGTTGACGTTGACCTCGAAGACGTACTCGGGGCTGTCGCCCCGGCTGACGCGCTGGATGTTCGCACTGATGAGATCGTTGTCGAAGTAGTAGGGCGACATCCGTGTCATCACGTTCCGGTAGACCGTATCTTCCACTTTCCGGACCGCCTTTCGGCCGGCGGAGTCGGCCGCGCGGGCGACGTAATCGATGCTCTCCCCCCACTTGTCGACAGCCTCGTTTGGCTCGTCGAGATTGTCGTAGGATTCCGCGAGTTTCTCACCCGCGGTCTGGAGATCCTCGTCCGGATTTTTCCCTTCTTTTTCGCCTTTCCCTTTCTCGACGCTCGCCTGCTCTGCTGTCTTCTCGTTTACATCCTCGCCGAGACGTTCGTGTGATTTCGGCCGCCACTCGTCGAACTCGGCAAGTGCGTCTTCGTCGAGTTCATTTTCCCCAGCCAGTTCCTCCAGTGCTCGCGTGATGCGCTCTCCGTGTTCGACCGTTTGGATCCACGTTCCACGGTGCTTGAACCCGGAGACGCTCTCTTCGATATCTTCCATAGATTTGGACGGTTCGGCTCTGGGCACTGGTATGAAAGCTTCGTAGATAAACTTTGTCGCCCGCCCGCCAAGAACTAAGACTGCGGTCGCCGACGTGGCTGTATGCACGTGCTGCTCACTGGCGGCGCTGGCACGATTGGCAGCCAGATCGCACGCCAGTTGGCCCCCGACCACGAGGTGACCGTGCTGGACCGCGATAGCGACGGACTCTCTGCTCTCCCGGCCGGTGTCGAGACTCACCAGATCGATCTCACCGACGAGCGGGCAGTCCGACAGCTCCTCGATGGTGTCGCGGTCGACGCACTCGTCTCCGCCGTCGGCTGGTACGAACTCGCTGCGATCGAGGACTGCCCGCCGGACTCACTGCGTGCACATCTGGAGGCGAATCTCCTCGCTGTCCATACCCCGATTCACGCGGTACTTCCGACGCTCCGGGAACGACAGGGACGGGTCGTCGTGGTCGGTTCGATGGCCGGCAGCGTTCCACTCCCGTACCACGGCGCCTATAACACTGCGAAAGCAGGTCTCGCTGGCTACCTCGACTCGTTGCGGCGGGAGGTCGATCCCTGTGGCGTCTCGGTCTCGCTGGTCGAACCGGGCCCGGTCCGGACTGGCTTCAACGAGCGCGCGGCCGCGGCACTCGAGCGAATCGACGACAGCGCGTACGCCGATCAGTACCGCGAGTTCGACTCCTACACACCGGAAGCGACAGACACCGAGGCCGTGGTCGACACAGTGCTCGACGCTCTCGATGCAGACAGTCCCCGAGCGCGGTACCGGGTCAGCGCTCGGGCGCGCTGGCTGCCCCGACTCGCGGCGGTGCTCCCGACCCCGATTTTCGACCGTCTGATCCGGTCCGGGCTGCCGGGTGGCCTCCTCCATCGCCTGATCGACCGGTGACGATTGCTCCGGATCAGACACAGTCCCGGGGGTGGCTTGCAGCCAGCCTCCCAGTTGCGTACATTTTTGGTCACCTCACGTGAACAATAGACTATGACAGACCAGTGGGAGGTTCTCCTTCCGATACAGATCGATCCGTCCGGGCCCGAATCGATAGCTGATTTTGCACAGTGTACCAGCATGGGCGAGTACAGTAGTTACAGCGCGGCACTCGACGATATCGGGAGCTACGAGGCGGTTGTCGTCAGAACGGCCGAACTCGATGCAGCGCTGCTCGAACGCGCAGACCGACTCCAGGTAATCGCCAAACACGGGACTGGACTCGATAACGTCGATATCGAGGCAGCATCCGCGCGGGATATCGTCGTCTGTAACACGCCCGGCGCAAACGCACAGTCGGTCGCAGAACACGCCATTGCACTCCTCTTCGGTGTACACCGGAAACTCCACATGACGGACCGCCACGTCCGCGCCGGGAACTGGGAGCGGTCGACGCTGACGGGCCACGAGATCCAGGGCGATACCCTCGGACTGCTCGGCTTTGGCGATATCGCACAGATCGTCGCCTCCCTCGGTGACGGTATCGAGATGGATGTCCTCGCGTACGACCCCTTCCAGTCCGACGATGCCTTCCCGGATTTCGTCGAGCCGATCGAGACTGTCCCGGAGCTGTTCGACCGGTCGGACGCCGTGAGTATCCACGTCCCGCTGAACGACGAGACGCGCCACATGGTTTCGACTGCTGAACTGGAGGCACTCGGCGAGGAGGGTGTCCTGATCAACACCTCGCGGGGTGCGATCGTCGAGGAGGCTGCACTCATCGAGACGCTCGAAGAAGACCAACTGGCCGGGGCAGGTCTCGATACCTTCGCGGAGGAGCCGCCGGGTGAGGATCACCCGCTGTACGCCCGTGACGAACTCCTCCTGTCGCCACACGTCGGCGGGACGACTGATCAGGCACTCGAACGGATGAGCCGGAACGCGGCCGACAACATCCGAACTGTCTACGAGGGCGGGATACCAGAATCGGCTGTCAATGCCGACGATATCGAAAGGGGGCGGTCACGATGAGAACCGAGAACGGGCTCAAGCGCGCGATCGAAAACGGCGAGACTGTCTTCGGGGCGGCCGCGGCGACGTTCTCGCCGACGGTCATCGAGACGCTCGGCTACCGGGGGTTCGATTACGTCTGGCTGGATTTCGAACACTCCGGACCGAGCCCGTACGATGCCACTGTGTTCGAGGAGCTGACACGCGCCGCCGAGGTCGCCGATATCGAACTGCTCGTCCGTCTCCCCAAACCGGAGCCACCACTCGTCCGGAAGGTCCTCGATGCAGGCGTCAGGACGATCCTGCTCCCCCGGATCGAGACCGCAGAGCAACTCCAGCAGGGGGTCGAAGCGGCCTACTTCGGCTACGACGGCGAGGTCGGCGACAGGGGGGTCGGCGTCGGCCGCGCCGGCGAGTGGGCCGGCTACGTCGACAGCTACGTGCAAAACGAAGACGACGAGATTCTCGTCGGGACGATGATCGAAAACCAGCGGGCGGTCGAGAACCTCGACGAGATTCTGTCGGTCCCCAACCTCGGCTTCGCTTTCGTCGGCCCGGCCGACATGGAGATGTCGCTATCGGGCGGCGATCCGTCGAAAAAGAGTCCCGACGAACTCTCGGCTGCGATCGACAAAACGCTGCAGGCCTGTCTCGACGCCGATATGCCGATCGGTCGGATCCGAAACAGCGTTTCCGAGGCCCAGGACGCGATTGATTCGGGGTATCAGATCCTCCGGATCGGCGGGGATATCTCCGCGATGAAGGCGACGCTCGGGAGTCGACTCGACGAACTTCGGTAGGCGCTCACGCCCGACTCCGGAGGAGAACCGCGACTGGGACGAGCAACAGCGCGCCGCCGACGAACGGCGACCAGTAGACGACGACGTAGGCGGCGGCACCGAGTGGCGGCCCGACGGTCCGTCCGAGACTGCCAGCCCCCTGTGTCACTCCAAACGCCGACCCCTGGCTCTGCTCGGAGGCCGACTCCGAGACGAGCGACGCGAGCCCGACAGAGAGTGAGCCGTTTCCGAACGAGGCCAGCGCACCGAATCCGAGGAGAACGAGAAAGCCGCCGCTGAACCAGGGCGGTGCACTCGCTGTCAGTGCGGTGGTTCCGGCCAGTGGCGCGATTGCGAGCATGAGTAGCGAACAAAACAGCGAGGCGACGCCTGCTCTGACGACAGATCGCACCCCGAACCGGCTCGAGAGTCGCCCGATCAAAAACCCCTGATTGAAGATTCCGAGTGTGCCGATGTATGCGAGAAAGAGGGCCGCCTCCGTCGCGTCGTACCCGAAGAAATCAGCGACGAAGGGGACGAACATCACCGTGACTGCCGAAAACGAGACGGAGGTCAGGAAGAATGCGACGACGAGCGGCCGGAGGTTCACGTCAGCAAGTGCACTCTGGAACTGGTCGACGAATGTCGTCCGTCTCCCTTTGACCCGCTTTCGCTCCGGTTCTTCGAGTACGACCGCCGCCCCAGCAAGTGCGAGAAACGAGAGCGTCGCGGCCCCGAAACTCGGCAGTGAGAACGGAGTGATGGGGACGAAGTCGGGAAAGAGGCTGCTCGCTGTCGAGACAACAGTCTCGCTCGCCAGCAATCCACCGACTGCGGGACCGAAGACGAACCCCAGCCCGAAGGCAGCGCCGATCAGCCCCAGCGCACCGACACGGCGCTCAGGTGGCGTCACGTCGGCGATGTAGGCCTGTGCCGCGGCGATGTTTCCGCCGGCTGCACCCGCGATCAATCTGGCTCCGAAGAGGACGACGAGACCGACTGTCGTGCCGGCGACTGTGGCGATCTCTGCGGCGATGCCGAAGACGATCCAGGCGACCCCAGAGACGCCGACGGAGAGCATGATTATCGGGCGGCGACCGCGCTGGTCGGAGATCCGGCCGAGGACAGGTGCGGCGGTAAACTGGGCCAGCGAGTACGAGGCGGCCAGCAGCCCGATGAAGATGTCGCTGACACCGAAGGAACGAACGTAGAAGGGCAAAATTGGGATGATAATTCCGAAGCCGAGGAGGTCGATGAAGACCACCGCGACGACGACCGCCACCCGCCGGCGAGCACCAGTCGGGGGTGTTGTTGCCTCGTCGCTCGGTGCGGCCTGACCCGTTGTCACAGCATCATGTATTTGATCTATGTATATACTCCTGCCGTGATAGATCCCGGAATCTGGTATCGTGATCGCTGGTATCGAGACAGATCATGACTTGGTTCGGTCGTTCCAGTCGTTCCGGGAGTTCTCGCGAGTGATAGCCATCTCCCCTACGATAGTATCCTCAGCGAATCCTCCGAGTTCGTCGACGTCACGTTCCTGCCGTGCGAGACGGTTCAGAAAGTCGTCCCAGCTCTCCCCGTCCTGTTTACGGACACGCAACCTAGATTTTGTTTCGTCGGAGACGCGAATTGTGGTGCTCATACGTTGTATATGATGCTGTGTAACCGTTTCGTCCGGTGTGGATTCTGTAGTTCGTGTCTCCAGTGGATGCTCTCCCCCAATCTGCTCGTACCTACTCGTGTAACTCTTGACCGTCAGGCGTATATTTCAAAAGACCGCATAGAACACTAATGGACGGCGAAATCTCCGGCCCGGACCTCGAAGACGAACTCGAAGACGAAGACGAGCCGTTGATCGTGGATATCCGGAACCCACAGCAGTTCGAGCGCGAACGGATCGAAGGCAGCATCAACATCCCACTCGGTCAGCTTCCCCAGCAGGTTGACCGCGTCAGCGACGCCGACCACGTCGTCACGGTCTGTCCACACGGCCAGGCGAGCGTACGTGCTGCACGCCTGATCACCTCCTTCGAAGGATTCGACGGCACGGTCGAGAGCCTCGAATGTGGCCTCACGGGCTGGGAGGGGCCGACAGAAACTGCTGATAGGCGGCAAACAACGGAGAGTACAGACGAGACACAGTCTCCTGACGCGCCGTTTTAGAATGGTGGCTCGGTAAAATAGCTCTCATCACAAGGGGCTGAGCGGGGGTAACGCCTCGTCATCGCCACCATCTGTCTCTCGATACCCGACGGACAAAAGTCTCTCGTCCGTCGGATTCGTTCCCAGTGCACGCAACGGGAGCCGAGATCATAGCTACCACCTGAACAAGGTGTCATAGAATAGTTCAGACACCCACTTTTTGGCCTCCTGAATCGCTCAGTACAGGAGGGGTAGTGATCGGAATTGTTCGTCAATCAAGTGCCCCGATGTAGTCGGCTGCCTCCTCCGCAATTGTGTCAACAGTATCTTCCAGTAGTTGTCCTTCTATTCCATCGATATCGGCGTGTTTGATCGTGACGAGAATCCACGGGTTGACGTAACTTTTTTTCGGAGTGATCTGCTTACGAAATCGGTGTCAGTGAGTGGTACTGCGACCGAGCGCCGGGTCGTCGTCACTGCCGTGTAGACTGCTTCCTCATCACGGAATGGCGGCGAGTCTGTGCTCAGGCAAACGTATGGTCTGTGTTCGTGAGGGCCAAGGAGATCTGGTCCCTTCACAACGGCTCCACGGGAGTAATGCCGTTCCGTCATTCGTCGTCGTGACCGTAATAGTCGTCAGTTGTCGACGCTGAACTCGCGCCCTGTTGGGCAGCATACGAGGCGAGGCGATCATCTTCGGCAATCGCCCAGTACCGACCTCGATGGCGGACAAGGCCCCGCTGTTCTAACCGTGACAAAACGACTCCAACGCTTCCCCGAGGGATCTCTGTCTCCTCGTGAATCTCGGTTTGTGTGAATGCTTGGTCATCATGGTCTGCGAGAAACACGAGGACAACGTGAGGTTGTGATCCCGCCTCGATATCGAGAGCGTCATCCGGTTGGTCGTCGAATTGATCGATGTTAATCGGCATGAGTAATAGAACGTTATATCCAGTTATAAATTGTAGGGTCACGTTTGACGGTCGATAGATCCAAACGATGGTTCCAAGCGATCAGTTCGTCCGTCAACGTACCAGCGCATTCAGCCAGTTCTCCGATGAAAACAACCACCTTGTGAATCGTTCTATAACACCCTGACCACCTGAAACGAAAGCCCTGGTATCACATCTACTCTGTTTACTTAATACTTCTTTTAGTTTACGCTGTATCTCGAAAGGTGGGTTTCTCGTTATCAGTGACGGAAGGATTTAAGCATACTTGCACAATCCGTTAGACTATGCAGGCTCTGCTACAGTCAGACACACCCACACGGGAAGTGTACGAGCCACTGAGCCATCCGCTGGAGGTCTCGGCTTTTTACTTTCTGGCCGTTATCGCGGTACTTCTGTTTGTTTTCGGGCTCTACCGGCGGCTGCAGAGTTACACCGACGGCCCCGACGACGAGTTTCCACGTCTCGACGACTTCGGAGTGAGGGTTCGCCGAGCCACCCGGATCGCCTTCTCGAACGAGAAGCAGTTCGACCGGGACATCTACGCCGGCGTGATGCACTCGTTTATCGTCTGGGGGTTTCTGACGCTATTTATTGCGACGTCGATCCTCGCCGTCGATCTCTATATCTACGAGCGCTTCGTCGGGAGTTCCTTCTGGCAGGGTGACTTCTACGTCGCCTACCAGTTTGCCGTCGACGCACTGGGACTGCTGTTCGTCGTCGGCATCGGGATGGCAATCTACCGGCGCTACTGGGTCCGCAACGACCGGCTGTTCAGCCGACACACCTCGCTCGAAGACCACCTGTTCGTCTGGACGCTGTTTTTCCTCGGCGTCGGTGGCTTCCTCCTCGAAGGCATTCGGATTCTCGTCAACGGCTACCCACCGTTCGAGGTCGTGAGCTTCGTCGGCTGGGCGACGGCGCTTGGCTTCGAGGCCGTCTTCGCTGCCGTCGGAGTCTCCAACGCTGGCGGTGTCGCGGGCTCGGTCCACTGGGGGATCTGGTGGTCACACTCGCTGCTCTCGCTTGCCTTCATCGCCTGGATTCCCTACGCGAAACCGTTCCACATGCTCTCCTCCTTTGCCAACGTCGTCGCCCGTGACGAACAGGCTGGCAAACGCCTCCCGAACGTCCCCGCCGATCTGGACGCGACCAACGCCGAGTCGATGGACGATTTCACCTGGAAGGACCGCCTCGATCAGGACGCCTGTACGAAATGCGGGCGCTGCTCGGCGGTCTGTCCAGCCAAGGCCTCCGGCCGGCCGCTCGATCCGAAAAACGTCATTCTGGATCTCAAAACGTATCGCGAGGAGATGGGGGCCAACGGCGACGAACCGGTCGATATCGTCGCCGACGGTGGAACGTCCGTCATCGACGCCGCAAAGATGGAGTCGTGTATGTCCTGCATGGCCTGCATGGATGCCTGCCCGGTCGAAATCGAACACCTCAAGAGCTTCACGAAGATGAACCGCCAGCTCGTCGACCAGGGTGACGTCGACAGCAACGTCCAGGACGTCTTCCAGGACGTGATGCAACAGGGCAACACCTTCGGCGAACCCCAGCGCAACCGTGCCGACTGGGCCGACGAACTCGACTTCGACATTACAGACGCCCGCGAGGAGGAAGTCGAGTATCTCTGGTACGTCGGTGATTACCCGAGCTACGACGACCGGAACAAGACGGTCGCTCGCTCGCTGGCGAAGCTGTTCGATGCGGCCGACGTGAGCTTCGGCATCCTCTTCGACGACGAGAAGTACGATGGTAACGACATTCGCCGGATCGGCGAGGAGTTCCTCTATCTCGAACTCGCTGGCCACCACGTCGAAACCTTCGAGGACTGCGAGTTCGAGAAGATCGTCTGCACAGATCCACACTCCTACAACACGTTCGAAAACGAGTACCCGGAACTCGACTTCGAGGAGTTCGCCGACGATCCGATGATGCCCTTCGACTACGACGAGGAGTGGAACGCCGACGGGGAGATCGACGTGCTGCACTGGACCCAGGCCGTCGAAGAACTCGTCGTCGACGAACGGCTCGGACTCGACGGGACAGAACTGGAGTATACCGTCACCTATCACGATCCGTGCCACCTCGGCCGGTACAACGACGAGTACGAGGCTCCCCGGCGACTCATCCGCGCGAGTGGCTGCGATCTCCAGGAGATGCCCCGAAACCGCGCGGATTCCTTTTGCTGTGGTGGCGGTGGTGGCGGACTCTGGATGGATTTCGACGAGGATCCCAAACCCAGCGAGCAACGGATCGCGGAAGCACTCGAAGAGACCCCGGCAGGCAGCGACGTCGAGAAGTTCGTCGTCGCCTGTCCGATGTGTATGACGATGTACGAGGACGGCCGGAAGACTGGCGGCTTCGAGGACGACATCGAGATCGTCGACGTCGCAGAGCTACTGGTCGAAGCAGTCGAACACGACGAACCTGCAGAGACTGCCGACGCTGGACCGGCGTCCAGCGACTGACGACTAATATGTAAATATAAGAAAACTATATAGTTCCCGTTGGATTAATATATCTCGGGGTTGGATAGCATAGTATGGAAACGCGCAAGGTGCAGGTCACGGGCGGATCGACGTATACGGTTTCGTTGCCGAAAGACTGGGCAACAGCGAACGACGTCAGTTCGGGGACCGAGGTCGAGTTCTACTCCGAAGACGATCTGCTGTTGCTGACGCCGACGTCCGACGACGAACACACACGCGGGACACTCGATGTCTCCGACATCACCGACGAGGAGGAGCTCACGCGGGCCGTCATGACGATGTACGTCAGCGGCTTCGACGTGATCTCGCTGGAGACCGACCAGATGACCGCAAAACAACGGCGGACGATCCGGGATGCGACACAGGGGCTGGTCGGGCTGGAGGTAATCGAGGAGATGCCAACCAAGATGGTGTTACAGGATCTGCTCGACTCCTCCGAGCTCTCGATCGAGAACGCGATCACGCGGATGCGGCTGGTCTCGCTCACCATGCTCGAAGACGCAGTCGAGGCGCTGGTGACGGACGACGACCAGCTCGCACACGACGTGATGGAGCGTGACGACGATGTCGACCGGCTGTGGTACATGACTTCTCGGGTGTTCCGGACGGTGCTCCGGAATCCGACGGCGGCAAACGAGATCGGCTTTTCCCGGGAGACCTGTTTCGATTACCAGTCGAGCGCACGCCAACTGGAGCGGATTGCCGACCACGCGACGAAAATCGCGACGCTGTCACTGGAGATCGGTGCGATCCCCGACGACGCTGCGGACTCGATCCGTGAGTTACACGCGGAAGCCGCGACGGTGCCAGAAACAGCGATGGACGCGCTGCTGGCAGCGGACTCGGAGGAGGCAGTCGAACTGGCCAACCAGGCGCGTGAACACATCGGAGTGGTCGACGAACTCGTCCGCAACGTCGACAAAGAGATCTACGAGTTCGAGCCCCAGGTTGCACAGATGCTCGGGCTGGTCATCGACTCCCTGTCCCGGACTGCTGACTACGGGACGAACATCGCGGAGAGCGCGCTGCAGAAATCGGCACCGCGCCCGTAACCGTATTCGATTACAACAGCCGTCTTATTCGACCAGCACGGCGTTGACCTGGCCGTCCTGTCCCGGCCGGGAGGTCACGCGTGCCTCGCCTTCACTCGTCTCGATGACTGCACCGCGAGTGATGATGTTTCGGCGGGCGTAGTTCGGGTCTGCCGGGTTCTCGACGACGTCGAGGATCTCGGCCGCGACTGTTCCGTCGTCGGTGGCGACTGTGGCGGCGTCGGTCTTGATCGCCCGGACCTTCGTCTCGGTCCCGCGTCCGTTGACCGTCTTGAGTTTGGTCTCGCCGACCTGCGTCTCGGTCGGTTCGGAGCCGAGTTCGTGTTTTCGTTTGTCGCGTTTCGGTCGGAGTCGACCGCCTGTCCGTTTTCGAAGCGAACGTCCCTGGTCTTTCATACGAATGCAGTGGCGTCTCCACCACTTGAAGGTCTCGAATCGTCGGCACCGTCAGCCCCGCTATCGTGCAGGATACTTCGGGGAAAAAATATATATCTGGTAATCGCTTCGGTCCCACCGAGATGGTCGAGTTATGGATGCTCCTGGCGTTGATTTTGCCGAGTCCGTTGTTGTTCGCAGCCGGCTTCGTCGCTGGGAAAGGGCACGTCCGCTACCTCGCGAAACACGGTGGTGAGTGCGGATACCCGGCACTCATTCAGGAAACAGCCAGAAAGTACAGACAACAGATTGGGGACACCACCGAGGTGGAACGGCATGATTGAAATTATCGGCCTCCTGGGGGTGGCACTGTTTCAGGTCACGATCACGGTCTTTGGATACTACTCCGCAATCGGACACATCAACCGAATGCTGGATATCGAGGAACCGGAGTCACCACAGATACTCCAGAATATGCGAAAGAGCCTCTTTTCTGACGAGGCGCTGACTGTCGCCGATATCGATTCTATCGACGACTGGGACGCGTTCGAGACAGCGCGCGACGACGAGATAGAGGAGTGATCTGTTATTTCCCGCCGTGTTTTCGATACCAGACCTGCTCTCCGACAGGTGATTCTCCCTCCTCGATGTCCAGCCGGCTCACAAAGAGATCGCGGATCGCGACCGTGACGACCAGCTCCACCGACCCACCGTGCTCGTCCGTCACAGTCACCACACAGTGGCCGTCGCGTTCCTCTACCGACTCGATGGTGCCGACTGACCACCGCTCGATATGGTGTGCCGGTTCACGGGCGTGGATTCGGTCGTGACTCATTGTCGAATCGAGGATCTGGATGGACAAACTCCCGTCGACTGGACGGGCAACCCGCCTGTCGAGAGCAGCGATTCCCGCGTTCTCGGACAGTACAGCCCCGTGGGTGGTGCTTATTTCCATCGAGACCCTACCCGAGTGTAATGAACGATACTACGTCGACTGGCCAGGACCCAACCGAACAGTCGACGGACGACGCTTCTTTTCGGCTCTCCGAGAACGGCGACACGACAGCTGTTTCGGCTTCGACAACTGCCGAGGTCACAAGCGAACCAGCACTCGTTGTCGACGGTGTCTCCAAGCGCTTTGGCAGCGGGGAGGATGCAGTCGTCGCAGTCGACGACGTGAGCTTCACGATCGAACAGGGCTCTGTCGTCGGCCTGCTCGGCCCGAACGGGGCCGGCAAGACGACACTGATCAAATCGATCCTCGGGATGGTCCTCCCCGACGAGGGAACCGTACAGGTGTTCGGCACCGACGTGCGCGACGGCCGCCGCGGTGCCTACGCCGACGTCGACGCGATGCTCGAAGGTGCTCGAAACGACTACTGGCGACTCACCGTCCGGGAAAATCTGCGCTATTTCGCGACGATCAGCGGGATCGATCCCGACTCGGTGACGGCGCGTCACGATCGACTGCTCGACCGACTCGAACTCACGGAGTACGCCGATACCGCCGTGCGCAATCTCTCCCGTGGGATGAAACAGAAAGTCTCGCTGGCGAGTGTCCTCGCCGGGGGTGCGAAACTCGTCTTCCTCGACGAGCCGACGCTGGGGCTGGATGTCGAAAGCTCCCGGACCCTCCGCGAGGAACTGAAACGACTGGCCCGCGAGGAGGGGCTTACGATCTTCGTCAGTAGCCACAACATGCGCGTCATCGAGGACGTCTGTGACCGCGTCATCGTGATGTCCGATGGCCGGGTCGTCGCCGACGATACCGTCGAAGCACTGCTTCGCAGTGCCGACCGCAACGCCGTCCAGATCACCAGCGCCGATATCGACGACGGCGTCGTGCGCGCGCTCGAACGGGAGTTCAAACTGCTCGCCGTCGAAGCGGTCGACGGCCGCCGCCGTATCGAAGTTAGGGCCAGCGGTGACGATCTGTACCTGCTCGTGGACCGCCTCCGCGAGGCTGGCGTCACGATCGATGGGATGCGAACCATCGAGCCCGACTTGGAAGACGTGTTCGTCGGGCTCACAGGGAAGCAGTCCGGACTCGGTGGCGCCGGCGAGGGGTGGTCACAGTGAGCAATCAGACGGACGCCAGCGAGCAACTCGACGACCCCCGTCCGGCGACGTACTACCATCTCGCGCGGGCGGTGCTGTACCGTGAATTCCTGATCTTCGTCCGGTATCCAGCCAACGCCATCGGCGGCATCGTCGTCTCGCTTTTTTTCTTCGGCGTGCTGTTTTACGGCGGCCGGATGGTCGCCGGGCAGGCGCTGACCGATTCGATCGAGGGGATCATCGTCGGCTACTTCCTGTGGACGCTGTCTGTCGGTGCCTACTCCTCCGTCTCGAACGATATCGGCAGCGAAGTGCAGTGGGGAACGCTCGAACGACACATCACGACACCCTTCGGGTTCGCACCGGTCGCCCTGCTGAAAGGCGTCGCCAAGATCGTCCGGACCTTTCTTACCTCGGCGATCGTCCTGGCTGCGATGATTCTCATCACCGGCACGACCCTCCAGCTCGAACTGCTCACGATCGTCACGATCGCGGGGCTGTCGATTACTTCCGTGCTCGGACTGGGCTTTGCGGCCGGCGGGATCACGGTACTCTACAAACGCATCGGCAACTGGCTCAATCTCCTCCAGTTCGGGTTCATCGTCCTCATCTCGGCGCCGGTGTTCGACGCCCCCTGGACCAGACTGCTGCCACTGGCACACGGCAGCGCACTGCTCCAGCGTGCGATGGTCGACGGGACACGGCTGTGGGAGTTCGACCCGCTCGACCTGGGACTACTCGTTGCAGTCGCTATCGGCTATCTCGTCGGTGGCTATCTGGTCTTCCAGACCGCCACACGGCGGGCGCGCCGACTCGGCGTTCTCGGTGACTACTGAGTTTCATAGTGTTTGTTGCGAGTCTTTACCAGAGGGAGACACACAGTCTCCCAGGCAGACGGCCACCGGCCGTCGACGCCGTGGTGGAACAAGACACCGGTTACACGGCCTAAAACACCGATATTTGTACCGTGGTCACGAAAATTACCGCAACAAACACTATCAGGCAGGGACGTTCTCCGCGATGAGAAAGAGGAGTGCAGAGACGGAGAACACGGCGAACAGAAAGACTGCGGCCAGCCCCGTCGCCATCGGGACCATCGCGTTCGCGGTGCTCGCGAGTGTCTCCGTCCGGTCGTTTCCGAACACCGTCACTTCGGCACGCTCGGTCGCCATCCCTGCCTCGACCGGTTCGAGATCTGCGATCGCTTCGGCGACCAGCGACTGCACCAGTCCGATCAACTCGCCGTCGGGGATTCCGTCACCGATCTGGTTTTCGGCCTCGACGGTGTTGACGATGTGTGTATCGCTGGTCATCACCTCTGCTCTGTCCACCGAGTCGAGTGTGTCGAGAATGTCCTCGCGAAGTCCCGGCTCCATATTGTTGCCGTCGAAGAGGATGTACGCAGTTCGGTCGTCGTCGACCTCGAACACCGCGACACGGATTCCGAGCGGGCCGATACCGTCTTCCGATTCCCAGACTGTTTCGTCCCAGGCTGTCCCGACGTGGAGTTGCTTCTGGTCCTGATCGACGAGCAACTCGCCGGCCGTCTCGGCTGCACCGATCATATCGAACGATCGCTTGCTTCCCGGGACGATGTGGCCGATATCGCCGCCACCGAGGCCGTCGTTGCAGTTGTGTGCGTCGACAACTATTACATCGTCGAGACCGCTCGACTGGGCTTTCGAAGCGGCTGTGAGTCCGACCGAGAACTCGACATCGTCGGCACAGCCCGGCGAGAAGGTGTTGACGAGGACGGCGCCGTCGCCGATCGCGTGGCCGGTGAGCGTCGCCTCGCCCTCGGTAACCCGGAGGCCGTTCGTGGCGGTGTCGGTGTATTCGATGCTGTCGACGGCATCCTCGACGGTCTCGCAGATCGTCCCGACCTCCCGCTCGGTGACCAGATTGAAATCGTGGCCAGCGGTCGCATGCGGTGCGAAACTGAGTCCGTCGGCAGTCTCCGCCAGCCGGACTGGAAGGTTGCCACCACCGATATCACCCATCGGACCGGGGTGGATCATCGGGAGGACGAAGCGGGCTTTCTCCTCGCCGTTCGACCGGCGGATGGAGAGCACTGTGACGGGGACGACCGCTTCCTCGCCGATATCGACGAAGAACTCTTCGAGTCCTCGTGAGTATCCCGCCAGGTGGCCGAGAAAGCCCTGGATGAAATCGAGCACCGAGACGCCGAGACTCGACTGCCAGGGCCAGTCGATGATCCGGACGAAGCCGATGACTGCGGCCGCGTGGATGGCACAGATAACGCCGAGCAGAACGAAATCGAACGGGTAGATACTGTCCTGGAGTTGCAGTGCCGTGTGATCTGGCCGGGCGAAAAACACCTCCAGAAACGGGCCGCCGACCTGGAGGTAGGTCAGCGTCCCGCTGTAAATAAAGAGCAGTATCGCCGCCGCGACGGTCTGGATGCTCGCGGGGATCATCGACCGCAGTTTGCGCTGGGAGATCGCCAGGATCACGAACAGTCGTAGGGCGAAGATGGCCGCTAACCCGACGATGAGCGTATCGAGGACGAACTCCTGGGTGTATCCGAGCAGGAATGACAGCAGTCCAGCCGTCAGCAAGACGACGATCAACACCAGCTCACTGACGAGTGCGAGCAGCGACGCGGTGTGGCTCGTCATCCGCCCCCCGAGCGCGTTGTCGAGTGGTGCAGTCAGGATACTCGCAACGAGTGTCGGGAGACCGATGAAGAATACCCCCCGCCAGGCGTCGTCGAGCGGGTACGCCGAGTCGAAGGCGACGATCCCTGTGATGCCGGCGAACACGAGCGCGAGCGAGAGACTGGCATACCACCGTGGGGCCCGGAAAATGTACCGCGACAGCCCCGCAAGATTGCTCTGTGTTGCCGTCATTTGTCATATGACTATTCTGAGCGGGATTAAAACTACCTACCGTTTTCTCCCGCTGAAACCCAGACAGTGCAGCCCGGATCTCGATCTGAGCCGACACCTGAACAGAATTATTTGGCCGGTATGAGAAACCGTGTTTTCGAGAGCAAAGGATTTAGGTATTAGACGTGTCTAAATATTGGTAGTGAGTCGTTCGATTTCACGAATGGTGAGCACCGATGACTGAGCTACTCACCGTCATTATCGTCGCTGCTGGTGCCCAGCTCGCGGTGCTTCCGGGCGAGAAAGTCCAGCTCATCATCGCGAGTCTCTCGACCCGGTACCATCCGCTGTTGGTCGTCTCTGCGGCGGGGGCGGCATTCGCGGGCTGGACGGCCGTCGAGATTCTGTTCGGCAACGCGATCCAGACTGCGATCCCCGGCCTATATCTCGACTTGCTTACAGCCGTGCTGTTCGCCCTGTTTGCCGTGTTGCTGTGGCGGTCGATCCCCGAGCAGGGAGCGCAACCGGCTGCGACAGATGGCGGGACACTCGGTGCGCCCGACAATCTCGACGTCTCGCTGTTCGGGCGGGACGTCCCGAACGCGCTCGGTGGGTTCGTCCCGATATTCGCGATGATGGCCGCCGGGGAGTTCGGTGACAAAACCCAACTCATCACGATCACGCTGGCCGCCCGCTTCGGTGCCCATCCGGGAATCTGGATCGGCGAGATGCTCGTCATCATTCCCGTGAGCCTCGCGAACGCCTACTTCTTCCACACGTTCTCGCACAAATTCGACGTCCGAAAGGCCCACATCGCCGGTGCCCTGATCTTCGCCTTTTTCGCTGCGGATACGCTGCTCGCAGTCACTACCGGCTTTTCGATCTGGGAGACCGCTGTCGGAGCAGTCTCGGAGACGATCACATCGCTGTTCTGATTGTTTCGGCTGTCTCGTTTCTCACCCCGTCGTTCCCACTTCGTGAAAATGTCCGATTGGCTCAAGTGTTACACTGCCAACAACCCGGTATGCGATTGCAACCTGCAAACGGCATCGGTGGCGTCGACCGTACTGATCTGTCTGGGGGCAGACGATGACGGCCGAACCCGACGACTCACCGGCGGATTTCAGCGCACTTCAGGGACGGGCGATGGATACGGATGGGATCGAGCAACTCCTCAGAGAGCGGGGGATCGGTGTCCTCTCGCTTGCGGCCGACGGGACACCGTACGGTATCCCGATGTCGTTCGGCTACGACAGCGAGGACGGCGACCACAGGCTGTATACCCTCTTTGCAGGACACTCCGAGGACGGCCGAAAGGTGCGCTACGCCGAACAGTCCGAGGTGGCGAGTTTTCTCACGTTCGACGTGGACTCTGATGGCGGGTGGCGCAGTGTCATCGTCAACGGTGCCTTCGAGCGGATCACGCCCGACGACTGGGAGACTGCCCGCGAGGCGATGGCTGACAACGCCTACCGACCACAGCTGCTCACGAACACGAACGTCCAGGAGGATCCACGGGTCTGGATGCTCGACATCGAGGAGATGGCTGGCCGTGCGATCGGACAGGCATAGCAGAGCCGGCGTCTGCCGGTGAGGGTTCTATCTCGTCGGTTTCCGCTATTCCCGCAGCGACTGGGTGGTGGCTGGAACCGATCTCGTCCGCCTCGTCACCGAGTGACAGAACGAGAATCGGACATATCAATACCACAGTCGACAGACCAGTGGAAAATTATCGGGATCGGGCTGGCTGGGAGCTACACGTTCGGTGAGAGTTCGCCCCCGGATTTCGTCATCGGGATCTTCGTCAGTATTGCAGTACTTTTCAAGCTGTTCGCGATCGACATGGCGTTACAGTACAAAGAGGTCTGGCGGTGGGAGCGGTACCTCTTCGGGGAGTGGGTCTACATCGTGTTGAGCCTCGTCGCGAGGTCTGCACTGGCCTGGCAGGTGTTCGCTGGGGCACTCAACACGCCAGTATGACGGCCGATGGGGCTGCCTCGACAGTGCCGGGAGAGGTACGTATACCAACCTGGAGACCGAACGTGACGGTATGATCCCGCCAATCGCGAGTAACTTCGTCGCCGGCGAGACTGTCGATTCGGCGCTCGGACACGTCGAAGACCTCAACAGGAGGGGTATCGGCGGCATCCTCAATCTGCTCGGCGAGCACTACGACTCCTACGAAGACGCAGCGGCGGATACAGAGGAGTACATCGAACTGGTCGAGGAGATTTCGGCTCGGAATCTCAAGGCCTGCATCTCCGTGAAACCGAGCCAGCTCGGGATCGATATCAGCGAGGAGTTGTTCGAGCGTAACTTCGAACGGATCGTCGACGCAGCGGACTCGTTCGTCTGGCTGGATATGGAAGATCACACGACGACGGACGCGACGCTCGACGTCTACGAGAAATATGCTCGCGAGACTGACGGCAACGTGGGAGTCTGTGTCCAGGCGAACCTCGTCCGGACGGGTGACGATCTCCAGCGACTCGCGCACCTGCCCGGTAAGGTCCGACTCGTCAAGGGTGCCTACGACGAGCCTGCGGGTATCGCATTTACCGACCGGGAGAAAGTCACGCAGATCTACCGCGACGAACTCGAATACATGTTCCGGGAGTTCGACGGCGGGATCGCTGTCGGGAGCCACGATCCCGCGATTATCGACCACGCTGGCGAACTCTACGAGCAGTACGAGACGCCCTACGAGATCCAGATGCTGATGGGTGTTCGTGAGCAGGCCCAGTTCGAACTCGTCGACCAGTCCGCGGGCGAGGTCTACCAGTACATCCCCTACGGCTCGAAGTGGCTCTCCTACTTCTACCGCCGACTCCGCGAGCGAAAAGAGAACATCGGGTTCGCTGCTCGTGCGATCGTGAGTGGCTGAGGTGGTGTGTCGCTTGTTTTCTCAGCTGGGCTCTCTTGCTGTTTTGAACGCTGCTCGGGACTTTTCCAACCCCACGAATCAACAATAAGAACTGACCAATCGTACACCCACATCCCGTCTCCGCTGTGATGTTCGCCGGATGAATTTTCACACGTGGCTAACATAGTGTAACACATGTCGGAGCTGTACAATCAGTACATCGACGGGGAGTGGACCGATGGGGGAGCGTCGGAGACGTTCACCAGCCAGAACCCGGCAACTGGCGAGACGCTGGGGGAGTTCCACCGGGCAACAGAGGACGACGCGGCCAGGGCGGTCGACGCTGCAGACGAAGCCTTCGAGGAGTGGCGAGCACTCTCCCGGATCGACCGCGCGGAGTATCTCTGGGACGTCTACCACGAACTCCGGGACCGCCACCAGGAACTCGGAGAGATCGTCACCAAGGAGTGTGGCAAAGAGATCTCCGAAGGGAAAGCGGACGTCACCGAGGCCTGGCACATGGTCGAGTGGGCTGCCGGCGATGCCCGCCATCCACAGGGGGATATCGTCCCCAGCGAGGTCCCGACGAAGGATTCGTACATGCGCCGGAAACCCCGCGGCGTCGTCGCCTGCATCACGCCCTGGAACTTCCCGGTCGCGATCCCCTTCTGGCATATGGCCGTCACACTTGCCCAGGGGAACACCGTCGTCTGGAAACCCGCCGAACAGACGCCGCTATGTGGACAGACCGTCGCCGAAATGATGGTCGACGCAGGAATTCCCGACGGTGTGTTCAACCTCGTCCAGGGCTTCGGTGACGCTGGCGCTGCACTCGTCGAGGACGACGCCGTGGATACGGTCCTCTTCACTGGCTCCGCGGAGGTCGGCCAGAAGGTCCGCCAGCAGGTGGCCACCGAACCGGAGAAGAACGTCTCCTGTGAGATGGGTGGGAAAAACGCCGTCGTCGTCACCGAGAACGCAGATCTGGATATCGCCGTTCACGCCGCAGTGATGAGTTCGTTCAAAACGACGGGCCAGCGCTGTGTCTCCAGCGAGCGACTCGTCGTCCATACCGACGTCTACGACGAGTTCAAAGCGCGCTTCGTCGAGGTTGCCGAAGACGTCGCTGTCGGTGACCCGCTCGACGAGGACACGTTCATGGGGCCGCTCATCGAAGACCAGCACGTCGAGAAAGTAACGAAGTACAACGAACTCGCCCGTACCGAGGGAGTGAACGTACTGGTCGACCGAACAGAGTTGGACGAGTCGGAGATTCCCGACGGCCACGAAGAGGGTCACTGGGTTGGCCCCTTCGTCTACGAGGCTGATCCGGACGAACCACTCCGGTGTACGAGTGAGGAGGTGTTCGGTCCCCACGTCGCCTTGCTGGAGTACGACGGTGATATCGAGCGGGCTGTCGAGATTCACAACGACACCGACTACGGGCTCGCGGGGTCGATCATCTCCGAGGAGTATCGCCAGATCAACTACTACCGCGATCACGCCGAGATTGGGCTGGCTTACGGCAACCTCCCGTGTATCGGTGCGGAGGTACAGCTTCCCTTCGGCGGCGTCAAGAAATCGGGCGCTGGTGCCCCACACGCACGGGAAGTCATCGAGGCCGTCACCGAGCGGACTGCCTGGACGTTGAACAACGACGAGGATATCGAGATGGCGCAGGGACTGTCGGCCGATATCAAGACGAGAGACGAGCAATAATCGCTGATCGAGAGCCCGTTCGAGCCAGACGGTCGGCTATCGATCGCCGTACTGTTCATTTCGTCGCTCCGAGACTGTGGTTGCCGTGTCGAATTCGGCCCCCTGCTCTGTGTCGGCGAAGGACAGTTCGCGCTGTGGGAACGGGATCTTGACTTCGTCGTCGCGGAACCGTTCGTCGATGCGCTCGATCAGGGCGTGTCGTGCCCGGCCTCGCTGGGCTGGATGCTCGATATAGAACTGCAGTTGCGCGACGATTGCTGATTCCCCGAACTCCCGGAACTGGACCGCTGGGGCCGGGTCTTCGAGGACCATCGGCTCCTCGTCGGCGGCCCCCAGCAATCCATCTTTGACTGTCTCCAGCTCGGAGCCGTATGCAATCCCGACGTTGAGCCGGACCCGCCGTTTCCGCACGGGTGCCGATTCGTTGATGACTGGTTCCTCGTTCATCAGCCCGTTCGGGACGGTGATCGCGATGTTGTCCCGGGTCAGAATCGTCGTACTCCGGATACTCATGTCGATCACCGTTCCGCGGTCGCCCGATTCGAGTTCGACCATATCTCCGAGTTTGTACGTTTTATCGAGATACAGCGAGATGCCGCTGAAGAAGTTTCCGAGCGCATCCTGGGCGGCGATCCCGAGGACGAGTCCGATGATCCCGGCGGAGGCGAGCAACGGTGTCGCATCCAGGTTCCAGATACTAAGCAGTGAGAAGAAAGTCGCAACGATCACGGAGAAGGTGACGAGGTTTTTGAATACCGGTGTAATTTCCCGGCCAGATGGTGACTTGTTGTTGGCCTCGATGAGCCGGCCACCCAGCTGGACGATCGCGTACGCCCAGAGCACTGCGAGAATCGACATAGCTGCCGAGGAGATGAAGAAGCCGACCCGCACCTGCGGTAGTAGTCGTGCGCTCGCGTAGACACCTGCCAGAATTACGGTCAGATACAGCGGACTGCGTATCTCGTCTGTGAAGATTTCGTCGTAGTTCCTCCCCGTCAACCGTGCCGACCGACTGATGATACCCTGCGCCAGTAGTTCGATGATCTTCGCGGCGAGAACCGACACAGCGAGAATTATCAGAACCTGCCCCCAGATCGGAATAGACTGCAGCGATTCGACCGCAACGTTTGTCATGGTAAAATTCAGACTGGCTGATGGATATACTCTTCTGCTAGTGGGTACGCTGGCGCCCGTGGCGGAACGCTCTTTGAGCAACGACGTTTACTCCCGGATGGCCGATGACGAACAGTATGGGCCCGAGGGTGGGACCAGTCCGCCCGGTGACGAACCCTATGAGTGCCGAGGCCACCGATTTACTGGTACCAGAGAGTCCCCACCTGCTGCTGGCATTCCCGAGTGTTCTGAACTGTGGGCCTCCATTGTCCAGACCTGAAATTCGAACCGACGGCTATCGTAGGCACACCCGTGTTTATATTGATAAGCGACCAAGGTGGAGTTATGACGACTGACACCGTCTCGGAGCGGGTCAAGGAACTCGCTGAACATCACGAGATGGACGAATCAGCGGTTATTCAGCAGGCTGTCGAGACAGGCGTCGAGACACTTTATCGAGATATGATCGTTAGCAGATACCTCAACGACGAGATCACGCGGGAGGAAGCGATCGGACATCTCGGTGCCGAACTCGTCGAAGAGGTCGATACCGCTCGGGAGGCAGTTGAGGAAGACGTACGGTGGGGACTGCAGGCCTGAGTACATTCGATGAGTCGATTAGTCGTTGCCGACGCTGGCCCGTTGATACATCTCGAACAAGCAGATGCCCTGTCACTGCTCGAACTGACAGGAGAGATACTCGTTCCGAAGACTGTTCTCGACGAACTCGAAGATGGTCCCACCGACGTATCCGAACTCGAATTCTCTGTCGAACAAGTTACTGCCGATACTGACTCCGTGTCTCCACATCTCGATCCAGGAGAGACCGCTGCACTTGTCGTCTGTACCGACCGCGACGCAATCCTCTTGACTGACGATATGGACGCGAGAAACACAGCAAACGAAGAAGGTGTCGAAGTACACGGTTCGGTGGGTGTCGTACTGTACGGTTTCAGTCGGGGGGCGTTAGCCAAGGAGACTACAAAGTGCACACTTCGTGAACTGAAGCAGGATACGAGCCTCTATCTCTCGACACCGCTCATCGAGCACGCTATCGAGTTGGTCGAGTCCGACAGTGCGGGTTGGTAGGCCGACCTTGTGCGTGGATAGATCCCGAGTCGTGAGTGCCGAGGCCACCGATTTACTGGTACCGCAGTGTAGTGATTTTGCTGTCGTGCTCAATCAACAATGAATGAGAAATCGTTTAATTGATTCTTGAGAATATCGGGCTGGAGTCGCTATCATGAACAGCCTGCTTTTGATTTTCGCTGCGGTTGTGGTTTCAGCAATCCCGGTAGTCTGGTTCGAGTTTGCGAAGCGATTCAGAGCGTTTTCGGCGCGTCGCTGGAGTATCACGGCGGGTCTCCTGTTCGTTCTCCCTGGGGCGACAGGTTTCGTTCTCGTTGTGGTACCGTTTGCGCCTGTAATCGAATGGGGCCAACCAGGGACGCACGAAATTGTCCTCATCCTCGCCACTTCTCCGCTCCTCTGGGGTCTTGCAGTCCTCGTTGGAATTTTCTCCAAGTTGACTGGCGTAGCTATACAGGCAGCAGATATCGATCCGTGGGAAGAAACCGACACAGAGGATACGAGTGGATTGGCCGGTCCCTCTCCATGGCTGATGGTCCCACTCGGGTCGCTGGTCGGTGGAGCAGAGGAACTCCTGTTTCGAGGAATCGTGCTCGTCTGGTTGGTCGATACTCTCGGAGTCGCAGGGGGTCTCGTTCTGAACGGTGTCCTGTTCGGACTCTATCACTACCCTAACAGTGTAGAATCGATACGAGAAATTGACGGTAGTGCTATCAAGGAGATGTCCATTTCGGGGCTTGGTGGTATTGTGCTCGGTAGTCTCTATCTTTGGACGAGTAATCTGCTGGTGCCACTCGCTGGACACACGCTCCACAATGCAGGTCTGTTTTATTACCTGTACACTCGTACAGACTCTTGATTACCGTTCTCACTGAAACGACGATTACTGCGACCGCATGTTTATATCCGATAGCGACCAAATCGCTGTATGACCATCGTAGAGGATCCAGATCACAGTAACGGTGCTCCAACAGTGGAGGGCACTGGAATCCGGGTCAAGGACATTGCCGTCGCCTACGAATACAGCGGGTACGATCCCGACGAGATTACGCAGTTGTATCCGGATCTTTCGCTCGGGGACGTCCACCGCGCTCTTGCTTACTACTACGACCACGTCGACGAATTTCGATCGACAGAGCCCGCACAGGCATGAGTCCGCTGTACTGTGACGAGAGTATCTGGGTTCCAGTCGCAGATGGGCTCCGTCGCCGTGGCTGGACCGTACACACAGCTCGCGGCGAAGACCGACTCGGTGACCCCGATACAGAACATCTTGCCTATGCCTTGAATAATGACTGGATTCTGGTGACATTCGACGACGACTTTCTCTCGCTCGTCGAAAACTCGGATTTCGATCACGCTGGGATCATCTATGTTCAGCAAGCAGGTCGAGATATCGGAGATGTGGTGAAAGCTATCGACGAACATCTCGAATCCCGGGACGAGGACGATAGAAGTATTCACTACTGCTAGATACTCGGCCGGCCGAAATCGGCTGGTACTGGTAAACCGTCCGGGTTCGAGTGCCGAGGCCTTTGATTTCCCGCCACAAACTGACGGAATCGACGCTATTCAGAAGTCGATCATCCTGTTTCTCTGCTAATCCACCTTCGACAGGTGAGCGGACCTTTCCCCGCATTTCCCCGGTTCTCTTTCGTCAGGCTGGAAGCGATCCCTCGACAACCCCGGGGTTGATATATGCACTAAATAATGGTTACATATGCACAAACCACTGCTGGTCACAGACTTCCTGGATCGTGCCAGGGACTACTACGGTGACGACGAAGCCGTTGTCGCAACGACGGGGGAGCGGTTCACGTACGACCAACTGGGGGATCGCGCCGATGGCTTTTCGGCGTTTCTTGCCGACCGCGGGATCGAGAAAGGTGACCGCGTCGCCGTCCTCGATCCGAACACCCACTACCACCTCGAAGCAGCGTACGGGTCGATGCAACTCGGGGCGATCCACACGCCGCTGAACTACCGGCTCACGCCGGATGATTTCTCGTACATCCTCGAAGATGCGGGTGTCGACGCGATCTACGCCGACTACGAGTACGCGGCGAAAATCGAGCAGGTTCGCGACGAGGTTCCGACGGAGACGTTCGTCACGAACGATTCCGACGCTGTCGAGGGCGAGTGGGAGGACTTCGATACAGTGCTCGAATCTTCGACGCCCGACTTCGACCGGCCGGAGATGAACGAAGACGACGTCACTACGATCAACTACACGTCGGGGACGACCGGCGAGCCAAAGGGCGTCTGCCGGACACACCGGACCGAGACGCTGCACGCGTATCTGGTCTCGCTCCACCAGAACCTCGCGGACGACGACATCTACCTCTGGACGCTGCCGATGTTCCACGTGAACGGCTGGGGACACATCTATGCCGTCACCGGGATGGGTGCAAAACAGATCTGTACCCGCGGTGTCGACGCCGGGGACATCTTCGACGCCGTCCAGTCGGAGGACGTCTCGTATCTGTGCGGTGCGCCGACTGTGTTGAACATGCTGGTGGACTACTACAGGGAGCACGATCCCGAGACGACGGGCGAGAACGACGTGCGGATCGCGACGGCTGGCAGTGCGCCGCCGGAAGCGACGATCCGGACTGTCGAGGACGACTTCGGCTGGTATCTGAAACACGTCTACGGCGCGACCGAGACCGGGCCGCTGATCACGACCTCCGACGCACGGCGACAGTTCGACGACGACAGCCCCGACCGGTTCGCCGTCAAGAAACGACAGGGACTGGGCTATCTCGGGACCGAGATCCGCGTCGTCGACGATGACGGCAACGACGTTCCCCGTGACGACGAGACGGTCGGCGAGGTCGTCGTCAGAGGCAACCAGGTGATGGACCGGTACTGGAACAAACCCGAGGAGACCGAGGAGGCGTTCCACGACAGGGTGGACGGCTACTACCACACGGGCGACCTGGCGACGGTCGACGACAACGGGATGATCGCGATCCAGGACAGAAAGAAAGATATCATCATCTCGGGTGGTGAGAATATCTCGAGTATCGAACTCGAAGATACGCTGTTCGATCACGAGGCTGTCGGCGACGTCGCAGTGATCCCGGCACCGAGCGATCGCTGGGGTGAGACACCGAAAGCGTTCGTCGTCCCGTCCAATGGCGATCCGGACGATCCGCCGGTCTCCGGCGATGAGTTGACCGCGTTCACGCGTGAGAACCTCGCGGATTACAAGATCGTCAGAAAGATCGAGTACGTCGAAACACTCCCCACGACCGCGACCGGCAAGGTCCAGAAGTACGAACTCCGGGAGCAGGAGTGGAAAGACGAGGATCGGATGGTCGGCCAGGGGTGAGACGTCCGTCTGAACTCACCGCTAGCAGTTGAAGGGGCTGCTGTGTCCGCTCGACGCGACTCTCTCGCCGGGATCGAGTCAATGTCGTTCGAACCTTTCGACGCATTCTACAATATCTATTATATCCTGATGGGCCACGGATAGGATGGGGGATGCAGACACCCGTATCCCCCTCCCGCACTGCGATCAGACCCCCTGCCCCTTTCACCCACATCGCTACTCATGACAGACACACTCTCACGACGTCGCATGATCGGTCTCACAGTTGGAGCAGCCACAGTCGCACTCGCGGGCTGTTCTGGCGGCGGCGACGAATCGGACGACGAGAACACCGGATCGGGATCACCGGAGAACGAATCCGGTACCGGTCCCGGAGAGGAACCGAGCGGCAACGACTCCGAAGAAGACACTGAAACTGTAGCCGAGGAGGATGGTGATGGAAACGACACCGAGGACGATGCTGCAGCCGAATCCGAAGCGAACGTCGTGGCAGTTGGCCCCGAAGAGAGCCCGACGATGTTCGAGCCGGAAACACTGACCGTCGAATCTGGCACGACAGTGACCTTCGAGTGGGCAACGGACAACCACAATATCGTCGTCGAATCACAGCCCGAGGACGGTGATTGGGACGGACAGGCGGAAATCGAGAACACCGGCTACACCCACGAACACACGTTCGAAGCCGACGGCGAGTACGAATACATCTGTGAACCACACGCACCCGATATGCGCGGTGTCGTCGTCGTCGAGGGCGGCATGGACGGTAGTGCCGACGACTCCGGAAACGGTACTGACGACCCGGAAAATCCGACTGAAGATCCGACGAACAGCACCGAGGACCCCGAAAACGGGTCCGACACTGACAGCACCCAGTAACACGCTGACGTTACCGGCCCTCCAGCGCTGCGATCACTCCTTTTATTCCGGTTCGGTATCCCGACGACGCTCGGATTCAGTCACTCACACTCCGTGCAAGCGTCTCCGTCTCGGCAGTCCCGGCGCTCAGTGCACGACGAACGTCCGGTTCGAGCGTCGTCACGACGCGTTTCCCGTTGCGCTCCCGGTCGACGAGATCGGCTGTTTCGAGTCGCGACAGATGGTGTGACACTGTACTCGGCGAGCGGTCGATCTCCGCTGCGATCGTCGTCACCGTCGCCGGTTCGGTCGTCCGAACAGCCGACAGCACGCTTTTGAGCGCGGTATCGTCGACCGCCACCGTTAGCGCTCGCTCTTTTGACTCGTAGCCTGCCGGGAAGAGACGGACGTTCCCCCAGAGATCCACCTTGTCGACGAGCGATTCCTCTTCGAGAATACGGGTGTGATAGCGCACCGTGGACTCGGAGACGTCGGTGTCGCTGGTGAGTTCTGCCAGCGTCAGGCCGGCATCTGACTGTATCCGGTCGTGCAACGCAGCACGGAGTTCGTGTTCCAGTGGATCCGAACTATCGTACCGGCTGTATCCAAGCAGGGTCAACAAAACCGGTGGTGAGATGTCCTCCGCGTGCGAAGAGATCGTATTGATCGTCGTCTCGGTGGGACCGATCTCGTATGGGAGTGAGTCGCCAGCTCGATACGTCGTCCCCTGTTCGCTTCCGTGATCGTTCAGACTGTAATCGAGTTTGTGATCACTGAAACGATACTCGCCTTCCGCGGACAGTTCGTCGGACGCGGTATCCGGTTCCAGGGAGTCGAGTGGTGTCTCGTCTCCTGGTTCTGTGGAGGCCGTCAGATCCTGTGTGCTCGCCGCTGTCGTCGGCGATGCAACGACTGCTCCCGCTGCCAGCTGTGTCGAAACTAGCACGACGAGGAACACGGCCAGGAGTCCGAGCAGATGGGAGGAGAGTAGTTGCGAACGATCCAGCTGACGATCTGTGTCTCGGGAGGAGGGCACAGTTCAGTTACGGAGCCAACCCGAGTAAAAGTCGGTCACTTTGTTAACGATATCTGCAGGAAAGCTACCTAATGTGACAAAACCTGCAACTATCTTCGGGTAGTTCTATCCAACTTCTATGCTTCTTCGTTCGGGACTGTGCTCCCGGCAGGGGACGGGGCTGGCTACGGCTGGTCGAGAAACAGGGTGAGGTGACTGATCAGCGTCCGATCCTCCAGACCACCCGCCAGCGCGCCGGAGAGCACACCGATCGTACTGATGAACGCGCCCGTCCGGACGAGGTCGACGAGGCCGACGACTGGCTCTTCTAGACTCGGCCAGTTGGACATCAGATTCGGTGGAAAGACGACCAGTTCGATGACGAGCATGATACCCCAGACGAGCGAGAACAGCCCGACCATCACGAGTACGAGGACGAGTACCACCGTGACGTTGACCAGTGCCGTATGCTCGGTGACGATTTCGTGGTGCTTTCGTGGGAACGTCAGTTTCTGTGCGAACAGGAGATAGAGGGCAGCAGTGAGGATACTCGTGACCGCGAACAGCCCGGCAGTTACGTTGCTCAGATGGAAGCCGACATCCCACGTCTCGGCGCTGAAGACGATGACGAGTGTCGGCGCGACTGCTGCCGTCGAGAGTTTCGGCAAGGAAAGCGGTAGCAGCGGTGCTCGACTGTTGATCACTGCCTGGGTGACTGCGCCGGAGTTTCGAACCGCACTGCTGGCGTGAAACCCCAGCCGCGCAACTGGCCCCCGCGGGGTCGTCTCGGTTGCGGGAACCTCTCTCGCCATCCGACGGAGGGTTCGCTTCACGTCCGCGTCCATCGGCGGGATCTCCCGTCGTTCCGGCTCGAACTGAAACGGTTCCATGACGCCTCCGTCGGCGTCGCGGTGGTGCGCGCCAAGTACGTGTCCGACGAGGTGAATCAACAGGGTCGCCCCGTTCCAGCGGACAGCCGCCTCATCGAGCGGGCGTTTCGATTTGCCGCGTGGTGCGCTCCGTAAATTCGCTGTCGAGACGACGAGGACGCGGGCAAGCGGCGATGCCAGCCCGGGAACGAACCGCTCCCTGCTCGAAACCAGCTGGACGTCTGTCACCACGACGATCATATCGTAGGGTCCCTCGACCATCTGGTGGGTGGCGCGGTCGAGAAACTCCGACGGCCGGCGACGGTCGTGATCGGAGAGTCGTGCCGGCTCTTCCAGGTAGAACTGCCAGCTCACGTCCGTCGCCGACGCCAGTTCACCGACTGCATCCTCGGCCGCCTGTGTCGCGAACGACCGCAGCTGATCAGGATCGGAGTCGGGCGCGTGGGCGACAAACATCCCAACGTCCACCTGCAGATCGACAGCGCCGTCACAGCTGGCCGCGACCAGCTCGGGGTCTGCCTGGCCAGTTCGTCGAGGATTTTCCATTATACTAACAGTTCACTGGGAGCACACTTCAGGCTGTGGCGGTGAACCGGGGGAGAGTGGCCGGGTTGGCCTCTTTAGGAGTATCCTATCTAGAGTTAGAAAAATACTACTCGATTCACACCTGCCGTGCTAAGATTGATACGATGGCACCCCGATGCAACAGGTATGGTCCCGGAGATTTCGACTGCGCTCAATCGTCCATATATTCCGTCGAGTGGAACGAAACTAACAGCTAATATCGACGTCAGCCCCGGTAAAAAACAGACTGCGGTCGAACGCCACATCGCGCTCTGTATCGATACGAGCGGTTCGATGTCGGGGGAGAAAATCGAGCGCGCCCGCGAGGGTGCCAGCTGGGTGTTCGGCCTCCTCGAAGCTGACGACTACATCAGTATCACGACCTTCGACTCCGACGCAGAGCGCGTGCTCGGTCCCTCCCGGTGGGGCGACCTCACCAGAGACGAGGCGATAGCGTGTGTCGAGGAACTCACCGCCGGCGGCAAGACCGACATGTACGAGGGGATCGAGAACGCGAAAAACTCGCTGGAGTCGCTCAAGTTCTACGACGAGACCGCCGGGACGCCGGTTCGGCGGATTCTCGTGTTGTCCGACGGGAAGGACAAAGAACACGAACCGGCGGACTTTCGGGATATCGCAGTCGACGTCGACGAGTCTGGGATCCGGATCGAGGCGGCCGGGATCGGTGCGGAGTACAACGAAGAGACGATCAGAACGCTCGGGACGACGGCCCGTGGCGAGTGGACCCATCTCGAAGCGGCCGGCGATATCGAGGATTTCTTCGGCGATGTTGTCGAGCAAGCGAAAGACGTCGTCGCACCCGACGCGAGACTCGAAGTAACTCCTGCACCGGGTGTCGAACTCAGCGACGTCTATCGAGCGCTCCCGCAGGCACAGGAAGTCGAACTCGACTGGGAGGCCGAGACGGCGATCGTCAAACTGCCCGATCTGACCGAACGGGAGTCCCAGGAGGTCGTCATGCAGATCCACGCACCAGCAATCGAGGAGGGGCAGGAGCTGGGTGAGGTAGTCCTCGCGGAGGTGACCCTCACGGCTCGCGGCGAGGAGGCAAGCGACACCATCTCCGTCAGTTACACCGAGGACAACGAGAAACTCGCCGTGAACAACGAGGACGTCCAGCTGTCCCACCAGCAGACCGTCATCAAGACAGAACTGGGCAAAGGCAACGTCGAGGCAGCCGAAACGCAGGTCGAGAAGATGACACAGATCCACGGCAAGGAGACCGAAGTCGTCGCCGAGGCCAAACGCGAAACAGAGATCGTCAAGGAGGGTGGCCGTGCGGAGCAAAACCGTGCGACGAAGATCGTCACCGACGACGACGGCGTCCAGAAATAACCCCCGACACAACTGATGTCAGTACCAGAAATCGGCTCGCTCGTGGCCGGCCGCTACCAGATCGACGGGGAGGCCGGCCAGGGCGGATTCGCGACGGTCTATCGTGCCATCGATACCCATACGGGTGAGACCGTCGCGATCAAATACCCCAACTACGAGGGATCGAGCAACGATCCGGACGTCATCGAGGAGTACTTTCTGAAAGAAGCCGAGACACTCGAACGGATCGAGGCCGCCGGCGGCAACGAGAACCTGATGAGTCTGGTCGAACGGGGTGAGGACGACGGGACGCCGATGCTCGTCGTGGAGTACGTCGACGGTTACGAACTCGACGAGGCGATCGAACAGACCGGGCCACTTCCCGACGACCACGTCCGCGAGATTGGGATCGACCTCGCCGCTGCGATGAGTTTTCTCCACGAAAACGAGATCGTCTATCGCGACCTGAAGCCGGACAACGTGATGGTTGTCGAGCGCGGTGGGCGCGCAGTGCCGAAGCTGATCGATTTCAACACTGCGACGGGGTTCGATGCGAACGGGGAGGCCGCCGATTCCGGCACGACGATCCTCGGCCCGTACAAACCCACGGAGGTCGCCGAGGCGGGGAGTTCTGATTCCCGGCAGGGGCCGTGGTCGGACGTCTACTCGATCGGCAAGATTCTCCTCTTCTTGCTCAAGGGGACCGTCCCGAAAAAGGACGGTGTGAATCCCCGAGATTTCGGCGCGGACTGCGAGCCGTATCTGGCCTCGATCGTCGAGACAGCGACTCAGACTGCCTACGAGGATCGGTATCCCAACGCGACGGTGATGCAACAGGTGCTCACAGCGAAGGATCCGACGCCGCCACAGAAAGCGACGCTGACCTACGTCCAGGAGGACGAGACGTACACGATCTATCCCGGTGATACCCTCGGTCGGCGCTACGCCGAGGGGCCGACACCTTCGATCGCGATCGAAGACGACGGGGAGTATATTTCGACCGTGCAGGTCCAGTTCGAGTTCGAGGACGATCACTGGCGACTCCGGGATCGGAGCCTCAACGGCACCTACGTCCAGACCGGTGATGGCTGGCAGCGTGTCCTCTGTGAGACGGGCCGGGAGCGACTCGAAGCGCAGGGCGAGGATCCGACCGACCGGTACGGGCAGATTCCGCCGACGACCTACGAGCTGACGGACGGCGATCTGATCGCGCTCGTCCATCCGAGCTACAGCGTCACCTTCGAATTTCAGACAGGCTGACAATGAACTACGCAACCAACTACGATGTCGGTGACCGGAAACGAGCAGGTGGGATCAACGAGGACAGCGTTGCGATCAGCGTCTTCGAACAGGGCCACCGTGGTGGCCTGCAAGATCGCGGGGAGACAGAGGACGGGGCGCCGACGAATCGGAGTGTCGCAGTGTTCGCGCTCGCCGACGGTGCTGGCGGCCACGAGGGTGGCGACGTGGCATCCTACATCGCGACGACGGAAATCTGCGAACAGCTCGTCCCAGTGGCGATCGGTGCTGCACGGAGCGATCCGTCGCCGTTCGGTCTCGATTTCGACACTGGTGAACGGAGGGCCCCGGCAACCAATCTGGAGGCTGCGGTTGCGCAGGCCATCGTGAGCGCCCACCGTGAGATTCTCTCCTACGCAGCCGATTCGGGGATCGGCGCGTACACGACGGTCGTCGCGGGGATCTGTGCTGGTGGACAACTCCACTACGGCTGGGTCGGTGACAGCCGTGCC
This sequence comes from Halovenus amylolytica, assembly GCA_004015825.1. Lineage (GTDB taxonomy): Archaea > Halobacteriota > Halobacteria > Halobacteriales > Haloarculaceae > Halovenus > Halovenus amylolytica. The sequence goes on from SAYS01000010.1 coordinate 33,351, forward strand.
TACGTCGTCAACGAGGCCCGCGAAGAGATCACTCGGCTCACGAAAGACCACGCTGTCGTCGAGGAGCTTCGGGATGCAGGCAAAATCGACGACGTCGAGGCACACGTCCACCCGAACGGCAACGAGATTACGCGCGCGCTCGGCGGCCAGGGACACGAAGACCCCGAGAACGCAACAGTGAACGTCGAGACAGAGACGGTTGCACTGTTCGCGGAGGATATCGTCTTCGTGACCAGTGATGGGGTCATCGACGCCCAGACTGACGCGCCGACACTCCACGATAGCTATCTCGAAAGCGATCGGAGTGAGGCGGTCGCCGAGACGATCCGCGAGCGTGTCGTCACGGACGACAAACTCAGGGAGTGGATCCTGTCTGCGGGTTCCCTGGGAGACGTGACTGAAACGCTCATCGAGCGCGCCAACGAACGCGGTGGTAAGGACAACTTATCGACGATCCTGTTCAACGACCCCTCCTTGCCCGAAACGCCCGCAGACGGTGGGCTCCCGGTCCGTGCACGGGAACTCACTGATCCTATCGTCGACCGCGAAACCGTGATCTTTTCAGACGAGTGAATAGTTCGGTGCAAAAGGTTATTTTCCCCCATTACAACTGTGCTAATATGTCCGAAGGAACTGGTTTAACAGTCGAGTGTGAGGTCTGTGGGACGGCGTTCGATCCGACGGCCGCAGGCGGCTGGTGTACGAACCCCGAGTGTGGCGAGTGGAAGTACGACGGTGACGCGATTCCGGATCCGCCGGACGAAACCGGGACACGGGAGATTGACGATCCGGTCGCTGACGACGGTAACTCGGAGGTAACCTCGTCTGGGATCGTCGACCCGGAACCAGAGTACTCCGAGGTTACCGTCGAAAGTGACCAGATGGACGCAGTGAGTAATACTGAAAGCGAACCGAGTGGCGAGACCTCCGACGCAGTCGCTGCCGAGAGCGAACCAGCGACGGGCAGTCCTGAAGACCGGGGGACCGCGAGCGATGGAGTCGACACAGAGCGTGACGGCGTTGAAACGGAAGCGGAGGACGCGGATGAGCCCGTCGCTGAGGACAACGAAGCAGACGAGACAAGTCGCGGAGCCGACGAGACGGGCGAGACAGCCGACGAGACGGACGAAACGGTGGAGACAGTCGAGGGGACCGACGATGCAGATGCGGCAGTCGCCGAGGCCGACGGTGCAAGCGAGGCGGCCGAAACCCCGGAGCCCGAAGACAGCGATGCGGGATCCGAGAGTGAGGACGAGACAGGCGACGCCGAAATCATCTGTCCGGGCTGTGCCGAGCAACTCGATGCAGCCACGAACTTCTGTCCGAACTGCGGAGAAGATGTCTCGGCGGTCGAACCCGACAGCAAGGAGCTAACTGCCTGTCCAGCCTGCGGCGACGACGTCGATGCAGGCGATAGCTTCTGTGCGAGTTGCGGGGAGAACCTCGACGAACACAGGGGTCAGACGGCGCTGACGGAGTGTCCCGACTGTGGTGCAGCCGTCGACGACGACGATAGTTTCTGTGCCGACTGCGGTGAGAATCTCGACGACCACCGCGACCCCGGCGCTGGCGACGCCTCGGAAGCTGACGGGGCCGATCCGGACGCCACCGAATCCGCCGATGGGGCACCCGAATCACTGCTCCTGACGACACGAGACCGGGAGATCGCGGTCACCGACGGGGAGACCGTCGGCCGCAAACTCCGGGAGATACTCACGGAGACCGGTGGCGACGAAAACGACGCCGTCCGTATCCACCGTGAACACGTCCGGTTCGTTCGCGAGGATGGACAGTTCTACCTCGTCGACCTCGGCGAGAATCCGACCGAGGTAAACGGGAGTTCTCTGGCGAAAGGCGACCGAAAACGGATCTCACCCGGTGACGAAATCACACTCTCGGATGTCGCGACCCTCACAGTAGCCCACCCATAGGAGACGCTTTTCAATGGATACAGACCGACTCCGCCGTGGATTGACGATCTCCGTGCGTACTGTCGTGACCCGGGAGTGGCGACTGCTCGCTGGCACGCTCCTCGCGCTCTGTGGCTACGCGCTCTGGGTCGGTGCGACGGGGGCCGCGATCTCCCAGTTCGCCTCGTTTGCAGACGTCTCGACGGCTGTCGACCCGTGGACCGGGGAGACGACTGCGATCGCTGGGCTCGTCTTCGTCCTCTGGGTCGTGCTCCCAGCGATCGTGGCGACCTGGCTCGTCGACCGCGCGGTGACGAACGTCAGCGACAATCTCGAAGAGTACTACCGGATTACGCCGCTTCTGTTGCTCGTTCCGCCGGTGCTCGTGCTGGCCGGCGGACTTGCTGCGCTCGCGATCGTCGGGACTGGGCCGGCGTTGGCTGTCGTCCTCGTGGCGGCACTGTACTTCCAGATCCGGACACTCACCTACAGCTACCGCGTCTTTTCCTTTTCGTACCCGAGACTCCAGCAGCTTTCGCTGTTCGTGACCAGCACAGTCCTGTTGCTCACAGTACTGGTCGAAGCTGCAGTCGCCGCCGGCCGGGAACCCTACGCCGTCGATGCAGTCACTGGCTTCGGCGATCTGCTCGGATTCACCGGTGCCGGCAGCCTCGTCGACGGCACGGCGACGGCTGGTGGCTTCTCCGTTCGGCCACTTCTCGCAGTGGCGATCGCGACACCGCTCGTCCTCGGGAGTGGCTACGTCTGCGTACAGTTCGTCGTCGGACTCCTGGTACGACTCCGCGGCAACGAGCTTCCCCGCTCGAAACTGCGCACAGGCCAGCGGTATCCCGAGTTCGCGCGCCCGACGACGAAACGCCAGTCGAGTCTGTCGAGTTCGTCTGCGAGCGATCCGACCATCGCGACCGACGGATCGACTGCGGCCGCTTCGACAGCCAAATCGGCCGGAGAGATGGATTCGCAGGCGACGACGGCGGAGACAGACAACACAGCGGCGGGAGGAGACAGCGACACGCCCGCAGCCAACCAGCCGGCTGGCGACGACGAGGAAGACGTGACGCACACACGTGTATTCACACCGGAAGCGACGGACGACGAGACCAGAATTGCTGCCGAGGACGCTTCAGGCGAGGAGTGCCCGTTCTGTGAGGCTCCCCTGAATGCTGGCGCTGATTCCTGTGACAACTGTGGCGCGTCGCTGTGAACTGTTCGTACTGCCGGCTGTACATTCGGAAAAGAGATGCGCCACCCCAGGGTGGCGAAATTCGTCAGTTTCGGACAGCCCGCAGTATCAGTCCCTGTCCGTGAATCCGCTAATCAGCGTCACGAGCCACTGGGCAGGGTCGCCGTGGTGTCTGACCTCGACGCGGTCGATCCACTTCACCCACTGGAACCCCCGCCGGTCGGGGGCCACCAGCCGCAGCGGCCGGCCGTGGCCGTGCCGGAGTGGTTCGTCGCCGACGTGTGTCGCCAGCAGTGCATCTCGTGCCTCGTCGATCGGGAGACTCCACCGGTAGCCCGTCACGGAGACGAACCGGACGTAGGCCGCATCTGTCTCCGGTCCGACCGCGTCGAGCACGTCGTCGACACGAACACCGCGCCACTCCTGGACAGTGTACCAGCCACTCGTACAGTCGAGGAGTGCTTCCTCCCGTGTCTCCGGCGATAGCTCGTCGTAGGGTAGCTGGCGGGGACGCTCGACGGCCCCGGTGATGGTTAGCGACCACTCCGAGAGATCGATCCGGTCCGGATCGTCGGCGACCCAGGACGTCGGCGGAAAACTCCCGTTTCCTGTGCCCGCCTCCCGTCGAGACCCCGTCAGCCGGCGCTCCGAGCCGGGGGTGTTCAGCAGGTTGTTGATGGCCTCCTGCCCGCGGTACGTGAGCGCCCCAGCGACGAGCATGACCGAGTACTGCATCGACGTTCGACGCCGGTCGAAATCGACACGCCGCGGCGGCCGAAACCGACTCCGCTGGTGGACGACCATCAGCGCAAACAGCGTCAGTCCGAGTCCGACGTGGACGCTCAAAAAGTGGAAGTACGGGATCTCCGGATTGAAGCCGAACACCCAGGCCACCCCTGTGCCGATGGTTCCGAACGCGACGAGTGCTGTCAGCACCGAAAGCGCCGTCGTGGGCTGCCACTGGTCCGTATTCGTGATCCGGTAGCGAACCCGGGCGAGTTTGAACCCGAGCAAAACGACGAGGGTGAGTCCGACGACCCGGTGGATCCAGAACACCGGTGTCCACGACGGCGTCACGCCGAGAAACGAGACGATCCCAGTCGTGGCGGCGATGGTGACCGCCGTGAAAATCGACCAGTCGACGATCCGTGGCGGTGGGCGTAGCCAGTCGAGGGTCCGCTGAATCCTGCTCCCGCCACTCATGAGCAGTCATTAGTAGCTGGTGAGACAACAATGTGGTGGCGCTGGCCGTGGTGAGTGAGTATTATCGAACACGCAAACCGAACGGAACTGGTTGCAACACTACCGTTCTCTGTCTGGACCGACCTCCTGCCTGAACTCACCGCGGCGATAGTGTTTCCGATTGTACTCGGCTCGCTTCTCGTCCTCGCGTCGGTGACTGTCACCGTCCGATCTGTCCGGTCAGTCGGTCGGCAGGGCACGCTCCGAGAGTACGTCCCTGTTGTCGGGTTGCTCGTCGGAAGTCTGGGTGTGTTCGGGTCACTTCTTGTCGCCCTCGACCAGCCTGCATCTATCCCGGCGTTCCTCGCGGGTGCTGTCGGTGCTGTCTGCTGTTACGCGACAGTCCTCCCGGCACTGGTTGGGAATGGTCGCCAGACAGTGGCTCTCCAGGCTGTCGCAGTGCTTTCCATTCTGTGGATCGCTGGCTTTCTCGCGGTCGGGGCGACGGCCAGCGGTGGAACCGGCCACTACGAACTCGCGGCTCTCCTCGGAGTTCTCTCGATCGCTGTCCCCGTCGTTCGCACCGGTGTCAACCGCCCAGCAGAGGACAGACTGGCCACTCCTGGCAGGGGCTGGGCTGGCTGGCTGCTCCTCGGTGCTGCGTTTCTACTCCCGACGACGATCGGGGCGGTATTCGGCGAGGAGGTGCTGTTCGTCGCTTATCTGGCCGCGACCGTGGTCGGCTCGCTTCTCTGGTGGTTCAGTCGGCTTGCAGGATACTGACCAGTGGGTCGAAGATGTCGATCCCGCCCTACTCCTTCTCCGAGTTTGCTGGGACGGCATCGACGTTAAACTGGGATGGATCGGCGTTGGCCACCGCCGGCAGTCTCCGTAGCGAGGACCGTACAGCGACGTACAGCCCCGGGAAGGCGAACCCGACGGCAGCCAGCCCCATCGTCGCTGTAATCCCGAGCTGTTCGCCGACGAGGCCGCCGACCAGCGAGCCGATCGGTAGCGTCGCCGTGGCTGCGGTGCCCTTGATCGCAGAGATCCGGCCGAGAATGCTGGTCGGGAATACCTTTTGGTTCAGCGTCGCAATCAACACGGCGTCGATCCCGGCCGGCACCCAGGCGAGACCGAACAATCCGACGGTCAGTCCGACCGAGGGTGTCACCACCGACCCGAGCCAGCACACTCCGGCGAGCAGGTAGCTACCTGTGACCAGCCGACCGTAGGGGACTGTTTTCAGCGACGACGCGACTGCCGAGCCGACCACCCGACCGACGCCGAGCGCGCCCAGTAACAGCCCGTAGACTGTCGGCCCGCCGAGCGACGACCCGAACGCTGGCAGGAGTGCGAGACTCACACCGACGGCGAAGTTGGACACCGCCGAGAGGAACAGTAGCTCTACGAACACTGTCCCGCGGAGGATCTCGATCCCTGCACGGAGGTCGGCAACGTAGGTACGGATCGCGGATGGCTGGTCTTCGTGGCCACCGGCTACTGTCGGGATCTGCATCCCGGCGAACAGGATTGCTGCGACCACGAAGGTGGCCGAGTCGAAGACGAACAGTGCCGTCGTTCCGAAGACAGCGATGAATATTCCGCCAACTGCTTCGAATAGCGAGTCCACGCCGTAGGTAATCGTCCCCAGGGCCGAGTTAGTTCGCGAGAGCTGCCCGTCGGCGACGATCCGTGGGACGAGCGTGGACTGGACTGGGCCGATCAGGAGGTTCATCACCGCGAGTACCGGGATCAACGCAAAGAGGAGTTCGAGGGTGACAGTTCCCGTGACCGCCGCGATAGCCACCACGAGAACGACGACGCCCTGGACGAGTTGTGATCCCACGAGGATCGGTTTGATCCGGAACCGATCGACGACTGGGCCGGCGACGATCTGTAACAGGAAGGGGAGCAACAGAAGCGAGTTTGCCGCTCCCGTCAGGGCCGTCGACTCACCGAGCTCGAAGACGAGCCACAGGATCGCGATACTGTAGAGGCTGTCGCCGACGTTCGTCACGAACCGCCCGGCGAAAAACCGCAGGAAATTCCAGTTTCGCCACAGTGGCGGGTACTCGCTGGCTGCGGCCTGCGCCGATTCGGTGCGCTCGCTCATCGTCCTGTCCCCCCTGTGGATGTTCCACGGTGTTCCGAACAGCGTTGGAACTGGTGTGATTGCGTGCGATTCCTCGTCTGGTGGCCCCCACGTTCGACTGGTGTCGTTCGTCGTGGATTCCGACACCTGGGGGCCGCTGTGGAGTGCGACATCTGTGTGCGGCTGTCATCAGCAGAAGTTGCAACTACGGAAGCCGTAGTGAACCGACCCGAGTGCTGCAGCTATCCGGCCTATTGCGCGGCCGGCGGTGCGAGGGGATCAAAAATCGGCGCCACCGGAACATTTCGGGTCATACGCCGCTACACTCTGTCGATCACACTGTTATGTATTATATTTGTCGGTTACGATCGGTCGACTTCCCGTATCGTTGCACTGTCGGTCTCGATGCACGCGCCTCTCTCAGTCTCTCCGAGAGAGAAATTGTTTGTCAATTTAAGTGGTTCGTTGAGTAGATCTAGAACACAGATGCGACGGAGAGAGTATCTCGCACTCGCCAGTGCATCAGTGCTGGCTACGACCGCCGGCTGTCTGGGTGCGGACGACGGATCGACCGGTGAACTGCGGATGAGCCGGTACGATCCGGGAAACACGGCCTACGTACCCGACGGAACGGGACCGACCGACGACGTTACCGAGGAGTGGTCCTTTACTGCCGACAGCTCGATCTGGGCTCCGCCAGCAGTCGTCGATGGTACTGTCTACACAGCCACCGGCGATGGGATCGTCTACGCACTCCGTGATGGCGACGAGGAGTGGTCCTTCGAAGCCAACGAGGGCGTGATGACGACACCGGCAGTCGTCGATGGCCGGATTTACGTGGCCGAGGGGTGGCTCCTCGATGGCTCGACTCCCGAGCAGACGACCATCTACGCGCTGGACGCCGCAGACGGGGAGATGGAGTGGGAGTTCGACCCACAGGAGCAGGCCAGAATCCCGGCAGTGGTCGACGGAACTGTCTACGCCTCGGCTGGCGAGACAGTGTACGCGCTCGATGCCACCGACGGCGACGAGGAATGGACGTTCGACGTCGAGGGCAGGGCTGCCTCACTGCCTGCCGTCGCTGACGGTACCGTTTTCGTGGCCACAACTGAATCTACGGTTATCTACGCGCTGGATGCCGACACCGGCGACGAACGGTGGTCTGTGACGCCCACCGGGGACGAGGGGTCGTTCGTCGGCGCTCCGTCGGTCTCGGAGGAAACACTGTATCTCGTGTTCTCCGATGGATCGACCGCGACGCTGCACGCGATCGATACCGCCGACGGTGAGTTCCGCTGGGAGTTCGAGTTCGCCGGCACGTCGGCCTGGCCAGCGGTGAGCGAGGATCTGGTCCTCGTTGGCGAACTCGTCGCCGGCTCGGAGGCCGGGCCTGCAACCTGCTACGCGATCGATGCTGCGTCCGGTGACGAGGAGTGGTCTGTCGAGGGGTCGGTGGAGTCGAACCAGTGGGTCGCACCAACGGTCGTCGACGAAACGGTCTACTCGGCGACGTTCCCGGCACCGAGTGACGACACAGGGACGCCCACCGTGCAGGCGCTCGCACTCGACGACGGCACTCGGCGCTGGACACGCGATGTCGAAACCGACGAGTTTCTGAATGCATCGAGTGTGGTCGACGGAACTATCCACGTCAATGCCGGGGATACGCTGTCCGCCTACACCGAAGAGTAGGGGAGCTACAGCGCGTTTTCGACGGCGCTCGCGACCTTGCGGGCTTTCTCCGCGAGCGGTTCGGGAACCCTGTCGGCCGCGACTGCTGCGGTCAGTTCGTCGTCGTCGACGCGCTCGACTGTGCCATCGGGTTTCTTGACCACGTCGACGTGGAGGTCGACGTACCGGACCTCGCTCGGAAACACTTCGACCGGCGTGCAGATATTGACGTAGGTGCCCTTCGAGGTCCCGTCGCGTCGGTAGACGGTCGGATACCACCAGCGGCCTTCCGTGAATTTCGTCGTAGCAACGTCTCCGGGTTCTCGTTTCGTTCCGAGCGCGTCGTACGTTCCGCGCGAGGACATCTCCCGCTCGACGGTCAGCTTTCCGTCCGATCCCCGGTCGGTCACCTCGCCTGGGCCGAGGTCGATCACGTGGCCGGCCGGCTTGCCGTGGCCGATGCTGACAGCGTCGCCGACCTGTGGACCGAACTGCCCGGTGACGACGTCGAAGGGAAACTCGCTGCCGACGTCGCCACAGATCCTCTCGACGAAATCGACGGCCATACTCGCCGACTCGGCTCCGGCCTTGATCCGGTGGTGGCCGACCATCGTCGTCGTGGCTGACCGCCGTTTCTCGTCGAGTGCGAACCGTGATTCCCGGCCGAACCAGAACCAGACCGTGCGGTCGCCACGGTGGTAGCCGTATGGTGCCATCTCGCCGGGGTCCGAGTGATCTGCGAGCGCCTCGTCGACGGTCTCTGCGCGTGCTCCCAGCGTCTCGATCACAGCGGAGAGTTCGTCGAGGTCGGCGTCGTCGGCCGTTCGATCCCAGCTGATCGCCCAGCCCTCGGGTGTTTCGGCCGGGAGGATATCCGCCAGATCGGGCTGGCCCGATCCTGTCGTCCCACCGCGGGTCAGCGTCGCGAGTCCACCCTCCACTCGGATGGTCGTATCGAGCAGCGGTCGGTCGTCACTCCAGGGTGGCTGTGACTCCGTGACCTGGACGAGGAGTCGGTCGCCCTCCTCGACTCGGTCTGCCGTCTTCGAATACGGAAGAAACCCCGCAGTCTGGTCGTCAGCTGGGAGTGGATCGCTGGGTTCCGCGCTGCTGGCCGGTGGGTGATCGTCGGCTGTTGCACATTCGAGGACTGCGCCGCTACCGAGTGTTTCGACGACCGCTCCCGCGAAGATGCCGCCGCGAGGCAGCGAGGCTTGCCACGCGAGCGTATCGAGTGCCAGCTCACTGAGCCGGTCGATTGCCGCTTCGTATGCGCCGCTGTCGGTGCTGGTGTCGTGCACGCCGATTCCCTGTCTGTCTGCCGTCGTCTCGACAGTACTCTCGGCTGGAGCCATCGAAAACGAGTCGTCGAACCGATCCCGAATCGCCGGTGAGGCCTGGACGACATCGTCGAAGAGAGCTGTCAGCGCCGTCGTGTAGATGCCGCGAACCCGAACAGTCATCGGTCGCAGGTGTGGGCCGGACAGGCAAAGCTTCTCCGGGTTGGGAAAATAGGCGAGTCTCGGGAGACGGACGCGAGAATCAGCGTAATTCAAGGTGGAACCTCCGATCTTAAGGAGCGAGCGTAGCGAGCGAATAGGTCGGAGAGGAAACCGACACAGTACGACACCAACCACGCTCGATGGTTGGCCGACTCCCTACGGGCCGTTATTAATATAAAGATATAGACTCACATCTGAAACACGGATGGAGGTACGTCGCACTGTCCCAGTCAAACTCGACGTGGCTGACAGCGACGCTGCTCTCCTCCACGAAACCATCTCCGAGTTTCTGTGGGCCGCCAACTACGTCGTCGACCACGCGTGGCAAGGCGATTACAAGATTACGAGTAAAGCCGAACTCCAACGCGAAACCTACGACGATGTACGGGCTGAGACGAGGCTTCAAGCAAATCTCGTCCAGAACGCCCGCAACAAGGCTGCTGACGCCGTACAGAGCGTGGTTGCCCGCTGGAAGCAAGGTGACTACGCGGGGAAGCCGCACTTCTCCGCGCCAACACTCGTCTACGACAAGCGGTGTGCGACGTTCAACGACGACCACGTGACGCTCTCAACCGTCGACGGACGCATTACCGCTGAGTACGTTCTTCCGGACGAAAGCCGCGAGACGCCCTACTCGGAGTACCTGTTCAACGATGATTACGAAGTGACTGGTGGGGAACTCCACTACCGCGACGGCGAGTTCTACCTTCACGTCCGCACAAAGGCGGAGATGGAGTCCGAGACTGCCGACGACGGCAACGACGGGCACAGAACAGTCCTCGGCGTTCACAAGAGTGAAGCTCTTGTGCAGCCCATCAGAAATCTCCGATTTCTGAGGACGTTGACCTCGGCATCGAGAACCTCGCCGTCACTTCGACAGGTACCTTCTGGAACGGATCGGAGTTGAACCACTGGCACCGCGAGTTCGAGAAGCGGCGCGGGTCGCTTCAACAACGTGGAACGCGAGCCGCTCACGAAACTATACGGTCGGTCGGACACACAGAGACAGGCCGCTACGACCACTTCTTACATACTGTCTCGAAGGAACTTGTCGCGGAAGCCGTCGATAACGGCTGCGACGTGATTGCGTTCGAGAACCTGACGGGGATTCGTGAACGGATGCCGAACGCCAAGAAATTCCACGCCTGGGCGTTCCGCCGTCTGTTCGAGTACGTCGAATACAAAGCCGAGGTGGTCGGCATCTCGGTCGAACAGGTAAGTCCTGCGTACACGAGCCAACGGTGTTCGAAGTGTGGGACGACGCTCCGCGAGAACCGCCAGACACAAGAGCGGTTCTGTTGCCAGAAGTGCGGCTACGAAGTGAACGCTGACTACAACGCGGCGAAAAATATCGGCCTGAAGCAGCTCCGCTCGGCGCAAACGTCGTCGAGCGGAGGCGCACCCGTAAACGTGCGCTTGAATCGCGGGACGTTGAACGTGAACGGCGAGTATTCGCCTGCCAGCGACGGCGGCCAGAACGGGAGTCCATGCGAAAGCCCCACCCTCAATGAAGCGAACGGTGAAGCTGTGAGCAAGTAGTAGGGTGGGGTAGTTTACGCGAAGGCGTTGAGCAGGAGGACGAAGACACCGAGGAGCGTACTGAACGCAACGACTGTTTTCGGATCCAGACGCAGTCCTCGTGTTTCCTCGGCGTCGAAATACCGGACGAGACCGGCACTCGACATCAGCCCGCCGTCGCCGCTGTTCGAACTCATGACTGTATCTCGATAGCCAGCGGTTGTAAACGTTTCGACCGCCGTTCTAGTTTCGGAGTGATTTTCGGCGGATCTTCCCCGTCGATGTCGTCGGTAACTCCTCGACGAACTCGACGTATTCGGGGTACTCGTAGGCAGCGAGGTCGTCCCGAACCAGTTTGCGGATCTCCTCGCGCAGTTGTTCTGGATTCTCGGGCCAGGCGGTCGGCTGGACGAAGGCTTTGATCGCTTCGCCGTTCGTTTCGTCTGGTACGCCGACGACAGCCACTTGCTCGACTGCCGGATGGTCGAGAATCGCCGACTCGACTTCCATCGGCCCGACACGATACCCTCGTGTGAGAATAACGTCGTCGGACCGCGAGACGAACCAGAGGTAGCCCTCGTCGTCGCGCTCGACCAGATCGTCCGTCAGAAACCAGCCGTCGTCGGTCTGCTTTTCAGCGGTCTTTTCGGGCAGTCCGAGATACCGATCGAAGAAGACCTGCCGGTCGTCCGGCCACACTGCGAGTTCCCCGGTCTCCCCGTTCGGCAGTGGCTCGTGGCTCTCGGGATCGACCACCCGACACTCGTAGCCCGGCAGTGGTTTGCCCATGCTCCCCGGGCGCGTCTCGAACCACTCCGAGTTTCCGACGACGAGATTCAGTTCGGTCTGGCCGTAGAACTCGTTTATCGAGACGTCGTCGAAAGACCCCTCGACCCAGTCGACGATTTCGGGTGTCATCGGCTCGCCAGCGGAGGCGAACACCTCGACCGAGAGATCGAACTGGTCGGCTGGATCGTCGACGCTCATCAACATTCGGAGCGCCGTCGGCGGCATGAACGCGTGTGTCACGTCGTGTCGTTCGAGACACGAAAAGGCTTCCTCGGCGTCGAAACTCCCCCGGGGCCAGCCGACCACCGGAGCGCCGTAGTGCCAGGCGGCAAACAGCGTCCCGCCGAGTGCAGCGCCCCAGGCCCAGTCTGCGGGTGTCCACAGGATCGCGTCATCCAGCCCGCGGTCGAAGTAGTTGTACGCCGCCGCGGCGCGGCCGAGCCAGAGCGCGTGGCTGTGGACGACACCCTTCGGCGGCCCGGTGCTCCCGCTCGTGTACATCACCGCCGACTCGGTCTCCGGCGTCGAATCGACCGGATCGAATCCCGGTTCGTGGGAATCGAGGAGTGAGTCGTAGGCGTGGGCGTCACCCTCCGCAGTGGAGCCGAGTTCGATCACGTGTTCGAGCGTCGGGCAGTCCTCGCGGATTTCGTCGATCGTCTCGCGCACGCTGGGGTCGACGACGACCGCGACTGCGTCGCTGTCAGCGAGGCGGTACTGGAGTGCGTCCCGACCGAACAGTACTGTCAGCGGGACCGAGACCGCTCCGAGTTTCCAGTTCGCGAGGTGGGTGATCGGGTTCGCGGGTTTCTGGGAGACGACCACGCCGACGCGATCACCGCGGTCGACACCCAGCTCTGTGAGTGCCGCGGCCAGCCTGTCGGATCGGTCGTCGATGTCGCCAAAGGTTAGCTCCTCCGTGGGCTGATCCGTGCTTTCGTTTCCGCCTGTGTCGTATCGCAGCGCAACATCGGCGGGGTCGTGTTTCCGGCAGAGATCGGCGGCAGGGTTGTAGGTCGAGGGCAGCTCCCAGGTAAACTCCTCGCGGGCCTGTTCGTACGTCTCGTAGGCGTCCATCACCTGCCAGCTCATACTTCATCTGTGTTCAGCGACCGGATAGACGCTTTGATACTGCTGTGATAGATGAGGGGGATGGGTTGTTGGTTCTTCGTAGAATAATTCGATCCCGGAATCATGGTCCCAGGGCGTGTTCGGCACCATAGCCTCGCGAAGAGTTTTGTTCACAGTACTGACTACCCTGTACCCAGAAAACAAACCAACCTGCTCAGTCCTCTCCATCATCGGCAAGCGGGAGCGAAACGAAGACAGTCGTTCCATCGGTAACCTCGAAGGAGAGATCACCGCCGGAGGCTTCGACAGTCCAGTGGGCGAGCCACAGTCCGAGTCCGTTCGCGTGCTGGAGGTTCGTCTCCTCGCCGCGCTCGATACTCTTCCGTTCGTTACTGGGCAGCCCAGGTCCATCGTCCCGGATTGTCAGTACTGCAACGTCGTCTCGTACTTCGAGGTCCAGGTCGATCTCTGGAGCCTCGCCCGTATGTTTGCAGGCGTTTTCCAGCAGTTCCCACAGTGCGTCTTCGAGGACACTGGCTGCCTCGACAGTGGCCGTTCCGGAGATCGAATCGATCGTTGCGTCTGGGTACTTCTCGGCGGCGCGTTCTTCGAGGGAGGTGACGACCGATCCGAGATCGTACTCGTAGATCGAGAAATTCTCGAAGGCGCGCTCGATGCGTCGTGCCGTGCGTGCGGTATCGAGCAACTCGTCTGTGGTCCGCCGGGCGATAGACACTGCCCGCTCGTCGGCAATCGAGTCGTTGGTAACCTCTTCGAGGACTGCATCGATCACCTGCAGATCGTTCCGAAGGTTGTGTCGCAACACCCGATTGAAGATTTCGAGGCGTTGCTTCCGGCGCTTGCGTTCGGTGACATCCCGGACGTTCACCAGCGCTGCCGGCTCACCGTCGTGGTCGATCTGGGAGACCGCAATCTCGACTGTGCGGTGTTCTCCCTGGCTGTTCTCGATGCCGAGCTGGTACTGCTGGGGCGGGGATTCGCCGGTCATCCGCTGGTCGTAGCGCTCCCGGGCTACCTCCGAGTCCTCGGCCGTCACCACTTCTTCGAATGCCATTCCGAGCAGTTCCTCGCGGTCGTAGCCGGTAATGTCGAGCAGCCGGTCGTTCACGAAGACGTACTCGCCGTCCTGGACGACGCCGACACCGTCGTTGCTCTGTTCGACGAGTGTGGAGTATCGCTCCCGCTCGGCTTCCAGCTCGGTGATGAACCGTTCGAGATCCTTCCGCATCGTCGCCATCGAGGCACCCACGGTACCCGGGATCTCCTCGTCGAGGACGTCGGCGTCGAAGTTCTGTTGCGATAGTGCCTCTGACTGCTCGGCGATCGTCTCGACGTACTCCTGAGTGTTGCCGAAACTCTGCTGGAGTCGTCCAACCTCGTCGATCCGGTCGGTGTCGTCGATCTCGACGCTCAGATCCCCCTCTGCGATCGTGTCCGCCTGCCGGGAGAGCCGTTTGATCGCCCGGATCGGCCCGTACTGGATGAGCACGCCGATCAGCAGAAAGCCAAACACCATCGTTCCGAGCAGGAGCGCGAGATCACGCTGTACCTGTGTCGTCACCGCCAGCGCGTTCGACCGTGGGGCCTCCTTGACGACCACCCAGTCGGTCTCCGCGGCAGGGACGCTGTGATACCCCCTGACCTCGTTGTCGTCCAGCTCCGAGCCGCTGATGATCGAGAAGGGGTTGTCCCGTTCGAGAATCCGCCGTCCGACCTCGGTGCTCTCCCTGTTGCCCTTGTACCGCCGGAACTCGTCGGGATTCGTCGAGTCGAAGACGACGAAGGCACTCACGCCACCCAGTACGACCGTCTCGGTTCCGTCGACGATACTCGTAAACTCCTGGGCGCGGGTGCTGGTCCGGTACTCGCCGATCAGGACGTGCTCGCCGTCGTGCGTCGGCGACGCGATGGCGACGGACTGTTCGTCGCCGTCGAAGTAGACCCACGAGAGAATGACGTCGTTTCGCCCCTCGAAAAAGTACTGTCTGTCGTCGCCGTCGAGGTCCTCGCCCCAGTTGATACTGGTTTCGGCAAGCTCGCCGCCTTCGAGTTCCTGCTGTGTACTCGCGACGATTTCTTCTGTCGTGCCGTTCGTGGGCGGGTCCGATGGGCGCTTTGCGACGTGCAGTGCTGCTAATTCGGCTGGCATCTCGTCGAGTTCAATGCGGAGGGTGTTCCGTGTCTCTGTCGCGTTTCCGGGCTCGATCCCCTGGCTGGAGGAGAGGATCCGGATCGCCTCCTGTTCGCCCTCGATCCACTCCGCGAGTGCGTCGGCTTCGAGTTCGGCAGTCGCTTCGACGGATCCCAGCTGCTCGTCTGCGACCCTGTCAGAGAGCTGAAACGCCGTCACTGCGCCGATGCTGACGATGGTCGCGACGATAAGGACGGAGATTCCAAAAAGCTTGAGCGCATACCTCGACCGGAGTCGGTCGGGAAGATACTGGTCGAGGCTCATACCCCGACGATCGCCCTCACCGACTGCATTTTCCCAGCTCCGATACGGCCCCGGACCACGATCATATCCCAATTATTTCGATCAACGGAATAACGCTTTCCCTCGTCGTAGCTGGCCGCACAACGAATTCTCGCCCCGCTGATTTAGTAGCCGAGCGCCCAACAACGCGGTATGGAACTGACCGAAGAACAGCAGCTCATCCGGGAGACGATCCGTGAGTTCGTGGCCGAGGAGGTCACAGATCGAGCGCCTGCTGCCGATCAGAACCAGTCCTTCCCGGAGGATATCTGGGACGACCTCGCGGAACTAGGCGTTGCCGGGCTGACGATCCCGGAAGCGTACGGGGGGTTCGACGCCGACCAGCTCACCTACAGCCTCATCAACGAGGAACTCGCTCGCGGGGATCTCTCCCTGGCGACGGCGCTTTCCGTTCACTGTCTCGCGACCAGCTGTATCCGGGAGTTCGGCTCGGAGGCCCACAGAGAGCAGTGGCTCCCGAAGATGAACGAGGGACGCCCGGTCGGTGCCTTCGCGCTCTCCGAACCCGACGCCGGCTCGAACCCCAGAGAGATGAGTACCGAAGCCAGCGAAGACGGCGACGAGTACGTCATCAACGGCACGAAGCAGTGGATCACCAACGGGGAACGCTCCGGTGTCGTCGTCCTGTTTGCGAAAACTGACAGGGACGATTCCGATTCGATCACGCAGTTTCTGGTCCCGAAAGAGACCGATGGCGTCAGCGTGGGCAAAAAAGAGGACAAACTCGGCCTGCGAGCCAGTGATACGACGACGCTGGTGTTCGACGATGCCCGGATTCCTGCGGAGAACCGGCTGACACCCGTCGGTGAGGGGCTGAAAGCAGCGCTCTCGACGCTGACGAACGGCCGGACCGCGATCGCGAGTCAGGCCGTCGGTCTCGCCACGGCAGCCTTCGAGGAGGCCGTCGAGTACGCGAACGACCGCGAGCAGTTCGGCCAGCCGATAATCGAACACCAGGCTGTCGCCCACAAACTCGCCGAGATGCAGACACAGGTGCAGGCTGCCCGGCTACTCACCCGCGACGCCGCCCGGAAAAACGAGGGTGACGTCGATCCGGTGGCAGCGTCGATGGCGAAATATTTCGCGAGCGAGGCGGCCGTCGACGTGGCAGGCGAGGCGGTCCAGATCCACGGTGGCTACGGCTACACGAAAGAGTTCGACGTCGAACGGTATTTCCGGGATGCGAAGGTGACGACCATCTACGAGGGGACGACGGAGATCCAGAAAGAACTGATTAGCCGCCATCTAAAACAGTAACTGGCTAGCGAGACTCCGCGCGCTGCGTCATTCTTCGACGACCGAGACGCCAGTAATATCGAACTGTGCGCCACTGTCGGCCGTGTTCTGTACCTGGATCTCCCAGTCGTGTGCACCGACGACCTCCCTGACGATGGCGAGGCCGAGTCCGGTCCCCTCCGGTCTCGTCGTGAACCCGTCGTCGAAGATCTCCGCTGTGTGTTCTTTCGGGATCCCTGCACCGTCGTCCGAAATACGGAAGCCGACCGACTCCTCGTCACTTCCGAGGCGTTCGATCGTAACAGTCACCTCCTCGCCACCGTGCTGGATCGCGTTCCGGAAGAGATTCTCCAGTAACTGGACGAGGCGACTTCTGTGGGCCTCGATCACCTGTCCAGTTTCGACGGACAGCGTCGCGGACTCGGTCGCGACGGTGTTCCAGGCGTCCTCGGCCACCGCCGACAGTGACACCGGTTCGGTCTCGAACCCATCGCCTCGTTGTCGTGTGAGTGTCAGGACATCCTGGATGATCCGTTCCATCCGCTTGACCGATTCGTAGATGTCGTCGAGATGCGCCTCGGTTTCCGGATCCACATCGGCGACTTCGGGGAGCATCTCAGCGCGTCCGAGCGCGACATCCATCGGATTGCGGAGGTCGTGACTGACGACGCTGGCGAACTTCGAGAGGCGGCGTTCGCGCTGTTTGAGCCGGCTGATATCGTGCAAGACCGCGACGACTGCCTGTGGGTCCTCGGCTCCGGTCGGGATGGTTGTGATCCGACACTCTGTGGGGACGGTACTGCCGTCTTTGGTCTGGATGCCCACCTCGACGGTCGTGACGGAATCCTCCGCTTGCCGGGATACGTCCGTGATCGCCTGCTGAACAGCGTCGACGTCCTCGTCGTCGAAGATCAGTTCGAGTGTCTCTTCGAGTGCGGTCTCTGTCTCGTAGCCGGTCGTGGTTTCGAAGGAGTCGTTGACATAACAGAACCGGCCGTCCCGGTCCAGGGTACAGACTGGGTCGCTCACTGCCTGGACAATCGTCTCGTACCGTTCGAGTTCGTTCGCTCTGTTCTTGTCGGCTGTCACGTCGCTGGCAGCACCCACCAGTCCCGCGTACCTCCCGGCCGCTGTTTCTCTGACGGCGAGTTCGACGGCGACGGTCAGTCCTGTCCCGTCGCTCCGTTCGAGGACGAGTTCCCGTCGTAATCCGTCTTTGTCTCCGGTTCCAAACGCTCTGACCTGCTCTTCGACTGCCTCGAAGTGTTCCTCGGGAAATATTACCGTCGCGTTCGTACCCAGCAACTGCTCCCGTTCGTATCCCAGTAGATCGGCAAACGAACTGTTCACAAAGGATAGCTGGCCGCTCGCGTCGATCACAAATAGCCCGTCTTCGGTGCGTTCGACGAGATTCGCCAGTAGTTCGGGATCGTCCGGGCCAGCGGTACTCTCGTCGTCACTCATCGTTTCCCAGCCGTTCCCCGTCCTGTCTCGGTCCACTGGCCGAATCCGTCACAGCTACTACATATCCATCCAGCATACTCTCAATTACTACTGATAGCTGGCAGCCGACATAGATATACTTGCGTGTGACATATCGGATTGCCGGAACCACAACTCACAGCGAGACCCGATCGCCGATCTCGATGATCGACAGCTCTTCGGGGTACGGGAAGCTGTTGGCGTGGCGGTGGAGCACCGTCGGATCGGCGGTCATCCCCTTCCACATATCCCAGTGTGTCGGGAGCACGCGCTCGGCTTCGAGTTCGTTCGCAGCCTCGACCAGCATGTTCTCGTCGCTGTACCAGGTCGTCCGCTGCGGTTCGCCCGTCTCTTTGTCGGGAATCATTCCGGTCGATCCGAACGCCAGCACTGCGAGATCGACATCGTAGCGTTCGCCGATGGGTTCGAACTGTCCGGGTCTGGCGTCGCCACCGTGGACGAAGGTTCCGGCGTCGTGTTCGATGACGAACGCGACGGGATGCGCTGCATCGGGATCGTTTGCCGGTTCGGCCGTGATGGTGAGATCCCCGATCTCGATCGTGTCCCCGTCGTCGATCTCGGAGAGCTGGTCGGCAGACACCTCCCAGTTGCCGGTCCAGTCTTCGTCTTCGGTGACTTCGAGTCCAGCGTCGGTGGTGTAGTACTGGGCGCCCGTATTCGCGAGAATCGGGGCCTGACTCGGCCCGTGGACGTGATCTGTGTGTTCGTGTGTTCCGAGCACTGCGTCGGCTTCCTGCACGTCCTCGGGGTCGAACGGAACGGGGATCATCCGGAGTGTCCGTGGTGGATCGCCGAGGCCGAGATACGGATCGATGAAGACGGTCGTGCCGTCCGAACTTTTGAGTGCGAAGCCGTTACAGCCGAAATACCAGAGGTCGACGCCGTCGGGGTCGGCCGCTGCGATCTCCTTCGGGAGCCAGTCGCCCCAGTCGCTGTGGATGGTCATACTGTAGCATCTGATGGACGAGGAGTAAGCGTTTCGCCTTCGAGAATTAGTGGTAGATCGTTGAACGAGATAACGAACTGGAGTCAAACAAAACAAAGAACGCTCCAGTACACGCTGGAGTTTGTCCCGTTGGAAACCCTCAGCAGTTGACGAGTTTCAGGGACGGAACTGCTGTTCGAACTGTGTAATGGCCTCATCAGTCCCCGTGATAACGACCTCATCACCGGCTTCGAAAGTGAATTTCACGGGATCGAACTCGGTGATTGTTTTCCCGTTTCTAATCACTGCGACGATCGTACAGCCAGTTGTTGTCCGCACGTCTTCCTCAGCGAGCGTGGTTCCTTCCAAGCCACCCGCCGGGAGTCGGACGACGTTGACTTGCGTCTCGTATGTCAACACCTCTTCGTCCTCGAATACCGTTGAAGCCAGCATCCGTCCGCTGACCGTCGCCAGCGATTGCACGTAATCCGCCCCTGCCTGGTAGAGTTTCTCGACGTCGTCTTCCTCGCTCGCTCGGACGATGATCCGCAGATCGGGATTCAATTCCCGGGCGATCAGCGTCGTGAAAACCGCCGTCGTATCGTCGGCAACCGTGAGCACCAGCGCGTCCGCGTCCCTGATCCCCGCCTCTTCCAGTACGGCTGGATCCCGTGCGTCCCCAACGATATCGACCTGTTCCTGTTGCTCGATATCTAGCACGGTCAGACGCGAGCCGGATCCTGATAACCCATCGTATACTGCGCGTCCAGAATCACCATACCCCGCAAGGACGATCCGCTGAGCGGTAAAGTCCCGGACAGCTGAGGCCGTGATCTCCCGCAAGGATTCTATCTGGTCGGGCTCACCAGTCACGAGCAGTCGTGTCCCGGGCTGTAATTTGTCGTCGAGATCGACGGGCGTTTTGAAATCGTTATCGAACCATGCCCCGATCACGTTCACGCCGAATCGCTCTCGGAGTGCCGCCTCGGCGAACGTACTGTGAGCGAGGTCGCTGTCCTCCGAGACTGTGAGTTCGACGAGCTCGAAATCCTCACCGATGGTGACCCCTTCGTCTATCTCCGTCGTAACCGCGGTTGGAAGATGCTCCGCTAACCTCTCCCCCAGTAACTGCCGCGGAGAGAGTACGTCATCTACCCCGGCGGCGCTGTGATACTGAGCGAGATCAGCGTCCTCCACGAGCGTGATCACACGCACGTCTGGACGGGCATCACGGACGGCAAGCGCAATACTCGCGCTCCTGTCATCAGCGCCATCAATGACCACACACATCGCAGATTCGAGGTGAGCGTTCGCGAGCGTCTCGGTCGTCTCTGCGTCGCCTTCAATGAGTCGATACCCCCTCTCGTACAGATCACGTGCTGTCTCCGGATCGGATTCGACGAGGACGTAATTGCGGTCCCGGGCATCGAGTTCCCCGATGAACGCGTCGGTTCGGGGCGTGTGTTCGCAGATGATGATGTGATTCTCTAGCTCGGGCGCGACTTCGGGAGCGCTTGGCGTGAGCGCATCCCGGATCCACGGGACAGCGAACACGTCTACGGCGGTGAGGATCAGCCCGATGCCAGTGAACTGCATCACGACCGCCAGCACATTCATCTGGGGCGTCTGCCATGGGGCATCTTCTCCATAGCCCGTCGTGGTAAAGCTTTGAATGACGACTTCGAGGGACCGATACAGCGGTTGGGGACGATTCTCCCAGCTAGCCATCCCAGCATTGTAGACTCCCGTTAGTAACAGGGTCGTCACGAAAACCAACGCCAGATAGTAGACGGTTCGACGGGTTTGTCGCTGCATACAGGAGAATACAGACGACTTTATCTTATGATAATGGTACTCATACTGACGGCTGTACATTCGGAAAGAGATGCGCCACCCGGGGTGGCGAAATTCGTCAGTTACTTCCAGCCGGCAGTATCACTCGTCGGTGCTACACTCACACTCTCTATTCCGCACACAGTTTCGATCAGTTGCTGAGGGTTTCAACAGAGCCCTCTCTCTAAGAGTCTGGTTAGTAAGAAAGCCCCCAGTCGCCGACTGCAGCGCGGGTCCCCGAGTTCAGCGCCTCGGGGAGTTCTTGCTGTTTCGGCCACATTGTCTGAACCTGTGCTCCAGATACACCTCGTTCGGGCATCTGATGGGCTTTCTACGGAGAAAATCTCACGTCAGCGCCAGCGTCAGACCGACCGAAACGGGGACCAGGACTGCAAGATAGCCAGCAGCCGAGATGGCCCATCCGCGGCCGATAGCAGACCGCCGCGAGTCCCCAACACCAACCGCCCGCGGCAAGGGGACGACGACGAAGAAGCCAACCATGAGACCGTACAGACCGAGTGTCGTCGCCACGACTGTGAGCAGCGAGGACTCACCGAGTAGCCACTCGGCAGCGAGCAGGAAGTAGGTGAACAACAGTCCGGTCCCGAGGCCCGCCAGGTAGTGGGCAACCGTGGCGAGTCGGTCCGGTGCATCGTCGACAGGCGTCTGCGTTAGCACGCTCGCAGCGACATATGGGGGCGTCATTCCGTCCGGAATGCGCGCCATGAGCTGATCCATGACGAGCACCGCGACGATTGCCGAAACGAGTCCGACTGGAAATCTGAGAGCCGCTGGAACGGACGAAAGCTCACCTAGAACCATATAAATCGTCTTCGTTCGTAGCCGACAGCGCTAGTCGTTACAACAGCCACTCGCCTTGTCGCCGAAGTCGATGTCGAGCGGTTCGTTGACGTGTTCGTTCAGCGCTTTCAGGCGGAGTTCGAGATCGTTCTCGATCTGCAGGAACTCCTTCATCACCGGGATTTCGTGGAGTT
The DNA here is from genome assembly GCA_004015825.1 of Halovenus amylolytica. Taxonomy (GTDB): domain Archaea; phylum Halobacteriota; class Halobacteria; order Halobacteriales; family Haloarculaceae; genus Halovenus; species Halovenus amylolytica. The sequence continues at coordinate 55,300 of SAYS01000010.1, forward strand.
CTTCCTGCTTTTTTTGCATCTCCCGGAGGTCGTCCCGTGTCGCAGCCCCGCGTTCTCTCGCGTCCATGTACTTCCTGCGAGCGCGCTCGAACTCCGCGATCTGTTTTTGCGCGTCTTCGTCTTGCTCGACTGCCTCCCGGGCCTCGATAAAGGACTGGTACTCGGGCAATTCCGCGATTGCCTCGCCGAGTGACTGGGCCAGTTCCTCGATCGACTGTTCGCTTTCACTCGCCGCTTCGGTGTCGACGCTCATTGCCAGACAATTGGACTGTTTATGCAAATGTCTGCCGGTCCCTGCAGTGTGCGGTCCTACTCTTCGAAGCGCTTGTCGACGCTTTCTGCGTGTGCTTCGAGTCCTTCCGTCCGGGCGAGTGTCGTGATCGTGTCGGCGATGTCGTCGAGTGCCGCCCTGTCGAGTCGCTGGACGGTCGTCGACCGGAGGAAGTGCTCGACGGAGAGGCCGCCCACCCGGCGTGCGCTCCCGCCCGTCGGGAGGACGTGGTTCGGTCCGCTGGCGTAATCACCCGCTGCGACCGGGCTGTAGGGGCCGAGGAAGACCGAGCCCGCGCTGTCGATCCGGTCGAGCAGTGCCTCGTCGTCGTCGGCGATAATCGAGAGGTGTTCCGCTGCGTACTCCTCGGCGAACAGTGTCGCCTCGCTCATCGAGCGTGCGAGGAAGATCCCGCTCGCATCGTTGTCCAGTGCACCGCGGATGATGTCCTCGCGTTCGCGTTCACCGGCCTGTTCGTCGACTGCTGTCGCGATCGCCTCGGCCAGGTCGGCGTCGTCCGTGACTGCCCCAACGGCGGCGTCGGTGTCGTGTTCCGCCTGCGCGACCAGATCGGCCGCGACGAGGTCCGGATCTGCGGTCCCGTCGGCGACGGTGAGCAGTTCACTCGGTCCTGCCAGGAAGTCGATCTCGACGTCGCCCCGGACTGTCGCTTTGGCTGCGGTGACCCACTTGTTCCCGGGACCGACGACGACGTCGCAGGCGTTGACGGTCTCGGTTCCGTACGCGAGGGCCGCGATTGCCTGTGCGCCGCCGACCTGGTAGACAGCGTCCGCGCCGGCGATCTCGATCGCAGCGAGCGTCGCCGGGTTGATCGTCTCCGCGGGCGGGGTCGCGACGGCGACGTGTTCGACGCCGGCGACCTTCGCGGGAATGATCCCCATCAGTGCACTCGACGGGTAGGCAGCTGTCCCGCCGGGGGCGTAGACGCCGGCGCTCTCCAGTGGGCGGAATCGGCGGCCGAGATCCCGGCCGTCGAACTCCTCGCGCCAGTCTTCCGGGCGCTGGCGTTCGTGAAACGCCTCGATGTTTGCTGCGGCGTCTTCGATCGCCTCTCGCAGTTCGGCATCGATCTGGTCGACAGCGCGGGCTGCCTGGTCCGTGATGTCGATGTTGCCGACGTCGACGCCGTCGAACTCCGAGGAGAATTCGCGGACGGCGACGTCACCTTCCGTCAGGACCCGGTCGACGATATCTTCGACATCCCCGCGAACGGCGGCGACGCCGCTTTCCCGTCCGAACAGCGCTTTCCGTTCGTCGGGGGAGAGTTCTGAGACTTCAGCAACGTTCATATCCCCTCTATCGGTGGCCGCTACATAATCTCCTCGGAGACAGAGCCGATCAAACACAGATCGTATACGGACTGCCCTCCAACAGGTGGTAATGAGCAAGCCGACACCCGACGTATACGAGCAGGGGCGTGGGATGGACGCCCACAACCAGGCGATGCGCGAGATCCGGTCTCGCAAGGACGAAACCTACGATCCCCGCGAGCCGACGCGGGTCTGGCTCGACGAGGACAACACCCCCGACGGGGTGTACGACTCGCTGACGATCATCCTCAACACCGGCGGCTGCCGGTGGGCCCGCGCGGGTGGCTGTACGATGTGTGGCTACGTCGCCGAGAGCGTCGAGGGCGGCACCGTCGCCCACGAGGACCTCATGACACAGGTCGAGAAGTGTCTCGCCCACGAGGCCGAAAATGCCGAGGACCCGGCCGGACAGATCAAGATCTACACCTCCGGCTCCTTCCTCGACGAACGCGAGATCCCCGCCGAGACGCGGCAGGCGATCGCCGAAACCTTCGCCGACCGCGACCGGATGGTCGTCGAATCGCTGCCCGACTTCGTCGCCGAGGAGAAGATCACGGATTTCACCGATCACGGCATCGAGACCGACATCGCGATCGGCCTCGAAACCGCGACCGACCGGGTTCGCCACGACTGCGTGAACAAGTACTTCGATTTCTCGGAGTTCGAGCGTGCAGCCGAGGATGCCGCCGACGCCGGCGCGGGGATCAAAGCCTACCTGCTTCTGAAACCCCCGTTCCTCTCGGAATCGGAAGCGATCGAGGACATGAAGCGGTCGATCCGTCGCTGTAGCGACGTCGAGAACTGCCACACCGTCTCGATGAACCCGACGAACGTCCAGCGACACACCATGGTCGAGGAGCTGTATTTCGACGACGGCTACCGCCCGCCGTGGCTCTGGAGCGTCGCCGAGATCCTCGAATCAACAGTCGAAACCGACGCCATCGTCGTCTCCGATCCCGTCGGTCACGGCAGCGACCGGGGCGCACACAACTGTGGAGAGTGTGACGACCGCGTCCAGCGTGCGATCAAGGATTTCGACCTTCGGCAGGACCCGTCGGTGTTCGAGCAGGTCGACTGCGACTGTAAACTCACCTGGGAGACTGTCGTCGAACGCGAACGCAGCTACTCGATGCCGCTGGCGCGGTGACCGTCACCGGTCCGTATCTCCAAAACTGAACGTTCAGCTCCTCCCCGGACTACTTTCACTTTCACTCCGGGGGGATCGTCTATTAGTAACTGGCATTCATCTCGTCAGATAGGGACAGGAGTTCCCTGCTCGGACCGTTGCGGCCGAGCGTTATGTCACACGCTCCGTCCCTACCCCATCCTTCCCTTGTGGAGTTCACCATCGACGAGCACCGGCGCTGGCGATTGTGGTGAGGGACAATATTAGAAAACAGATCGCCTTACGCGTCACCGAAGCCGCGGAGCACACCCTGTCCGTCGGTCCCACCCAGATCGGCCAGCGAGACACGCTCGGGGTGTGGCATCATCACCGCGATGTGGTCGGATTCTCCCGTCACACCTGCGACGTTGTGTTTCGAGCCGTTGGGGTTCGCCTCGTCCGTGATCTCGCCGTTTTCGTCGCAGTACCGGAACAGAATCCGATCCTCGTCTTCGAGGCGGTCGAGGTGGTCGTCTTCGATCTCGAAGCGACCCTCACCGTGGGCGATCGGGAACTCGACGATCTCGCCTTCCTCGTAGTGGGCAGTCCACGGCGTCTCGGCGTTTTCGACGCGGAGAGAGACGTGTTCACACTGGAACCGCGCGCTGCGGTTGATCGTAAAGGCGCCGGGGGTCAACGAGGCCTCGCAGCCGATCTGGGCACCGTTACAGATCCCGAGCACGGGCATCCCTTCGTCAGCGGCTTCGCGAACCTCGTCCATGATCGGCGAGCGGGCCGCCATCGCACCCGCACGGAGATAGTCACCGTACGAGAAGCCACCCGGAAGCACGATTCCCGTCGTATCGGCCGGGAGGCCGTCTTCGTGCCAGGCGAGTTCGGCGTCGAAACCCAGTGTTTCCAGCGCCTGAACGGTGTCGCGGTCGCAGTTGCTCCCGCCGAACTGGATGACAGCGACCGTCATTGTTCTTCGACAGTGATGTCGTAGTCGTGGAGTGTCGGATTCGCCAGGAGGCGCTCGGTCATCTCCGTGACGCGTTCCGTCGCGCTGTCTTCATCAGCGGCATCGAGATCGATCTCGAACTGGTCGGCCGATCGGAGATCGCCGAGTTCGAATCCGAGCCGTTCGAGCGCACGCTGGGTCGTCTCGGCTTCCGGATCCAGCACTCCCTGCTTGAGGCGGACGGTCACTGTCGCAGTGAACTCACTCATTGGCTGATAGACTGGGGCGCCACTCGAAAACGCTTGTGATTCCGGCTGGAATCATGTTGTCTCAACGCTGCCGCGATGGATTGTGCGTAACTATTTGATTCCGGGTAAAACAACACTAACTGAACAGCATGGCAGCCGACTCCTCGTCCGGACGCTCGGGCGTAACTTCAGAAGAAAGCGAGGCAGAGCCAGCGACTGCCACGATCGAGGGGTTGTTTGCGGATCTGCTCACTCTCCGGGAAGCGGTCGACGAGCGGACACTACACCCCGAAATCCAGGACGTCAAACACCTGCTGGTGGAGGCACACGGCCGTGGCATGATCGACTCGGGGATGCGTGAACTCGATTCGCGTGACGCAGCGGAGGCGTTCGTCGGGAGCGTGATCTTTGCCACCCCTCTGCTCGTCGAGGACGGGATCTTCGATATTGCCGAGTACCTGTTCAATTTCACCGTCTACAACGTCCCCGTCTTTCTGATCGCGAACACTCTCTTTGTCGTCTTCATGACGTATGCACTGCTCGAATGGACCGGGCGAAACAGGGCCGAGACCGAGATGGTCTTCGGTGTCGTTCCGGTGCGTCTGCTCATGACGCTCGTCATCTCCTTCGTGGTCGCTACGCTGCTGATGACCGTGTGGGGTCGTGTCGGCGGGTGGCAGTCACCGGTCGAGGCGATCGCCCGCATCAACGTGCTCTGGACTGTCGGCTCGCTGGGTGCTGCACTCGGTGACATCGTCTCGAAGGGTGATCCCGGCCCGGATATCGACACTGAGGCGATCGCTGCAGCGATCGAGCACGGCCAGGGGGTGGAGACAGTCACGATCCGGGAGCCACCGGCGTCAGTCAAGCGCCTCAGTGATGGTGCACTCGTAGAGGAACTCAACAGAGTGTTCGACACGCTCGAATCGGCCGTCGAGACAGAGAGCCATCGTAGTGAGATTAACCGCCTTCGCGAGCAGACGATCCAGGCGGCACTCGACGACGTCTTCGGGGAGCAGATCCAGAAGTACACCTCACGCGACGTTGCAGAGGCGTTCGTCGGCAGTATTTTCTTCTCGATACCGTTTCTTGTCGAGGACGGCGTCTTCGATATCGCCGATTTCTTTCTCTCTTTCCGGATCGGACTGTTTCCGGTCTCCTTCCTCGCCAACGCGGTGTTCGTCCTCGTGATGATCCTGGCGCTCGTCTACTGGGCCGGGCCACAGGACGTGCAGGTGAACCGCCCGATTCTCGGCTTTATCCCCCGCCGGCTGATCGGAATCGCCGTCGTCTCCTTTCTGACTGCGGGGGCGCTGATGACGATGTGGGGCCGGGTCGACAACTGGCAGGATCCCATCGTCGCGCTGGCCCGGATCAGCGTCGTCTGGACAGTCGCCTCCTTCGGTGCCGCGCTCGGTGATATCCTGCCTGGCGAGAGCTCCGGCGACGACATCAACGACGACCTGGCAGATTTCGGGCGGTTGGGTGAGAGTCGCGATGGCTCGACCGACCGGGACCGGTGAGATGGCCGGCAGTACTCGAACCGAGACGGCCGTTACTGGGGCTTTTATCGTCGCACGGCCGATCCAGCTCGGCGGAGGACCTTGGATCGAACAGCCGACTCTCGACGACTAGTCCCACAACAGGCACCGCCAGCGTACAGCTCTCTGACTGCTGGAAGATCCAGGCCTCTGCCCTGCTCAAAAAACGAAAGCTTATCACAGCCAAACGCCCTCCCTTGCACATATGACCGAGGTACTGTCGTCGATTTCGCTCACCACCATCGTAATGGGGTGGGCCCCGTGACACAGGAGTTCACCGAGATTACCGTCGTCGGCGAGGACGATACCGGACTCATCGCGAACGTCACGACGCTTCTCTTCGAGCGCAGTATCAACATCGAGGGGCTCGACCAGGCCGTTCGAGAGGGTGTCTTCCGGATGACGATGCAGGTCGATACGAGCGAGATGGTCTGCACACAGGAGAAACTCCGGGATGATCTCCACGAACTGGGCGAGGAACTCGGTGTCGACGTCCAGGTCCGGTTCCCGGCCGACCGCGAGACCAAACAGATCGCAGTGCTCGTGACGAAAGAATCACACTGCCTCGAAGCGATCTTCGAGGCCTGGGCGAGCGGCGAACTCGGGGCCGACGTCAGCGTCGTCATCGGCAACCACAGCGATCTCGAACCACTCGCCGAAAAATACGAGGTTCCGTTCCACGATATCGGCGACGAGAAGGGCAACCCCGACGAGGAGCACCTGCTCGAACTGCTCGCGGAGTACGACGCCGATCTAATCGTCCTGGCGCGGTACATGCGGATCTTGAGTCCCGACGTCGTCTTCCGGTACGAGAACAGGATCATCAACGTCCACCCGTCGCTTTTGCCGTCTTTCCCCGGCGCGGAGGCGTATCTCCAGGCCCTCGAAGAGGGTGTCCGGATCGCCGGTGTCACCGCCCACTACGTGACGACCGACCTCGATCAGGGACCGATCATCACACAGCGGGCGTTCAACGTGCCGCCGAACGCCGAGGTCGAGGATCTGGTTCGGACCGGCCAGCCACTCGAAGCCGACGCGTTGCTCGAAGCGATCGATCTCCACCTCAACGACGAGGTACAGGTTCACCGCGGGCGTACGCGACTCCGGGAGAGCGCAGACAGCAACCGACAGCTCGGTGCGCCACTGGAGTTGAACGATCTCAACCCGGATCGACCACTGGACGGACTCGGTGAGATCGTCGCCGACTCCCAGTCAGAGGCTGACGACTAGATCGTTAGGCTGATTCTCGAACGACTCCGACCGCATCGGTGAGGCGTTCGTCTGCTTCGACGGCGTCGAGGATGGTCTCCGGCGATTCGTTGAGCGAGTACTTCGGCCGACCTTTGCCTGCCGGCGAGGTGTCCTCCATGTTCTCGTGGACGTAGGGTTCGCTCCCGAGTGTCTGCAGCGCTCGGATGACATCCTGTTCGGCCGGCTTGCTCACGACGTCCGCGTCGACCTCGTCGACGAGCGGGTCACAGCGGTCCCGAACCGCCCAGGAGGCGACCGGATCCTCGCCGTCGAGCACGCCATCCGCGATGCCGAGCAAGACGAGACGTTCCATCAGTGACAGTGCGTCGATTTCTGTCGGGTCCATACTGGTAGCTAACACAGCTAACATAAGAAGGATGCCGTCTCGGCGGTTCTGGCTTCGTTCCATGTGTTTTTAAATACACTCGCTCGTCTACACTGTATCGCAGCGGTGTCAGTCCACAGAGCCGATCCACGTTGTCGCCCACCAGTTGACCAGCGACGGCGGGAATCGTATTTGAATGAACCCGTATATGCTGGTCACATAGCTACACCGCCGGAGGTAGCTACTAACGTACAGAGGGATGAATGGCAGATAGCGCGCAGTCTTCTGGAGGCTCACCATCTATGACGGAATACGAATTTACGTGCCCGGAATGCGGGCAGGAAATCGAAGTAAACGACAACATGCGGAAGGCCATCGTCACGAACGGCTGTCCAGTCTGTACAGCCGCAGCGAGCGAAGACGAGTTCGCGACGCTTACGGAGTAATTACTGCTCGTCCGTCGATCTCGCGGCGTTCTAGTTTCTCTGCGACTTCGTTGACGTCTTCGAGATCGTAGCGACTGGTGTGGAGATCAACGTCACCACGTTCGACCAGCGCGACGAGTTCCTGCAGTTCCGCGTACCGGCCGACGATGTTGCCGACGAAGGAGAACTCCCCGTTGACCAGTGCCTGTGCTGGCTCGTGGATGTGGCCACCGTAGCCGATGATGTGGTGGTCACCCCCCGCAGCGGTGATATCCGGTGCCAGTGCGGTTGTCTGGTCGGCCCCCACGAAGTCGAGCACCTGCGCGGCACCCCGTCCGTCGGTGATCCCCTCGATCTCGTCCGGGATGTCCTGGCTTTCGGGGTCGAGCGTGTACTGTGCTCCCAGGTCACTCGCGAGATCCCGGGCGGACTGTTTGAGATCGACGGCGACGATATCGGCGGCGCTCATCGCGTCGAGACACTGCAATCCGATATGTCCCAGCCCGCCGATGCCGATGACGACTGCGGCGTCACCGGGGTTGAGCTCGTCGACGGCCTTCTTGACGGCGTGATAGGCCGTGATGCCGGCATCCGCGTGCGGTGCGATATCCGCTGGATCGACGCCGTCCGGGAGCGGGATGACAGACCGTTCGCTCGTGTGCAACTGGTCGGCGAAGCCGCCGTCTGTCGTCAGTCCGTTGAACGCGTCGTTCTCGCAGTACATCGTCTCGCCCTGGCGACATGGTCGACAGGTCCCACAGGTCTGGACTGGATGACAGATCACCTGATCTCCCTCCGAGACGAGTCCGACCTCTTCGCCCGTCTCGACGACGGTGCCGGCGTTCTCGTGGCCCAGCGTCATCGGCAGCGGCTGGGGGACGTACTGCTCCCACATCCCCTCGATGATGTGGTTGTCTGTCTGACACCATCCGGCCCCCTCTACTTCGACGATGACATCCGTACTCGCAGACACCTGCGGTGCGTCTACGTCGTCGATCGAAAGGCCCTGGCTCATGTCGTCGGTGTACTCGTGGAGTCTTGCGGCTCGCATACGTCTCTCCTCTCCCGGATAAGTCATAAATATACATTATAATCGTTATATCACCTATTATGGGGGTGCAGTCTGGTGGTTCTCGGCTGCTACTGACGGGTTTCGAATAATACTGGGCGATTCGTATAAACGATCATACAGACTCGAATCGAGACACAGAAACCGAATCAATCCATTATATCACTGATTATTGATGGGGTAACATGAACGTCAATGACGTTTCTATGCCAACATCCCTCAGGCTGTAGGTGCATGTACAATGCAAATGGTGAGGATATTTTCGTAATCGACGGGCACGTTCACCTGTGGGACGCCCGCGAGGAGAATATCACACACAGAGGTGGGGAACAGTTCATCCAGTGTTTTTACGACTACCACAACGGGTTCACGCCGGAGGACAAGCAGTGGGATATGGACGAGTACCGATACTACGGCCCCGAACGGATGGCCGAGGACCTGTTCGGGAACGCGGCGGTGGACATGGCGATTTTCCAGCCGTCGTACCTCTCTGATTTCTACGACGAGGGGTTCAACACCATCGATCAGAACGCCGAGATCGCCGAGAAGTACCCGGAACGGTTCATCAACAACGGTCGGTTCGATCCACGTGATGGCGAGGAGGGGATGCGTGATCTCGAACGACAGAAAGAGGAGTACGACATCCAGGCTGTGAAGCTGTACACGGCCGAGTGGAACGGGGATTCGAAGGGCTGGCGGATGGACAGCGACGAATCGTTCGAGTTCCTCCAGAAGTGTGTCGATCTGGGGATCGAGACGATCAACGCACACAAGGGGCCGACGATCCGCCCGCTCAACAAGGACGCCTTCGACGTCTCCGACATGGATCTGGCCGCGAGTTCGTTCCCGGAGCTGGATTTCGTCGCCAACCACGTGGGGATGCCACGGCTCGACGACTTCTGCTGGATCGCGACCCAGGAACCGAACGTCTACGGAGGGATCGCGGTCGCTGCGCCGATGGTGACCAACCGTCCCGAGAAGTTCGGCGAGATCATGGGGGAACTGCTGTACTGGCTCGGTGAGGACAAGATCATGTTCGGCTCCGATTACGCGCTGTGGAACCCCGACTGGCTCGTCGAGGAGGTCATGAACGCCGAGATGACTGCCCAGCAGAAAAAGGAGTACGGCGTCGAACTCGACATCGACACGATGAAGAAAGTGATGGGTGAAAACGCCGCCGAGCTGTACGATATCGACATCGAGGAGAAAAAGAAACAGTTCCAGGACGACGCGATCACCGAGAAGTTCGGGCTCGCTGACCACTACGGCGCGCCGGACGCCGCCGCAGACTGATGGTGGGGAGTTCCTCGGATCGGGCGGAGACTACCGACTCACCACCGGCAGCGACCGTGCCGACACGACCGGATGTCCGGGGCTGCCTCGACCGTGTCTACGATCCCGAACTCGACCGCTCGATCGTCGAACTGGAGTACATCGACGAGATCGAGATCGATGCGGGGGAGGTCACCGTCGAGTTCACCCTGCCGACGGCGTGGTGTTCGCCGGCGTTTGCCTGGATGATGGCGACGGATGCACGCGACGAGATCCACTCGTTGCCTGCCACGGAGTCGGTCACCATCCGACTGCAAGATCACATGCACGGCGAGGAGATTACCGACGGCGTCAACAACCGCGAGTCCTTCGAGTCGGTGTTTCCGGACGCCGACGACGGTGTCAGTGACGTCCGGGCGATGCTCGACGACAAGGCACGCTTTGCCCGCCAGTACGACGCCGTCCAGGCCTGCCTCGATGCCGGGCTCACGCCCGAGCAGATCGTCGATCTCCGACGGGGGGATATCGACGTCGCCGACGAGGGGGCGATCGTTTCAGTCAGGGGAATACACGTTGTCGTCGACAGGGAGCCACTCACCGACTATCTGGAGAAAGCGAGTGCCAGTGGACTCGTCACCGACCAGGAAGATCGACTCTTTCTCACGATCGACGGTGATCCGATTCCAGTCGACAGCTTCGAGATCCTCCACAAACGGACACGGCTCGCCGGTGTCAACATGGGGGGACAGGGAGCGGTCTGTGATGCCCTGAACCAGTCCCGACGGGCGAAACTAGACAAGGATTGACCCCGACCGCGGGACAATTCATAGTGATTGTTGCGGTTATTTTCGTGACCGAGTCACGGATATCGACGTGTCACGGCGTGTAACACAGAATTTGCGTCGCTAGAGCGGTACAGACTCGCAACAATCACTATCAGGCGTCGTCGCGGTCGATCTCTGTCCGGCGGCCGGTTAGCTCGCTCGGATCGAGCCTGTAGAGCTGGATGTCGAGTTCGTCTTTTTCGGCGCCCCAGATCTCGAACAGTGGTCTGCGGGTCTCGCCGTACTGCTCGATCTCCTCGATGGACATCTCGGTCGGATCGATCTCGTCGAGGACGCCTGCTGCGACGACGCTCCGGTACAGTGTTCCGTCGTCGTTTTCGTCGTAGACGACGAGGCGAACCTGCGGCTCGGAACCGAGAAATGCCCGTTTCTGACTGTCCGGGGTCGAGACGAGACGCATGTAGAAGATCCCTGCATCGGCGTCGTAGCCGTAGGAAATCGGTAGTGAGTAGGGATCGTCTTCCTGCGCAAGAGAAATGACACCGGTCTCGGTGTTGCTAAGAAAGTCGTCGACTTCTGACCGCGACATTTCAGTTTCCGTTGCGAGACTCATTGTGTTCGTGTTCAGAGAGTACGCGTAATCCCCCTTAAGCTATTTCATGGGGACTGTCCAGTTCCGGTCCGGATCGAGCATCTGGGGAGATCTCAAGGTCGTTCGGATTCGAGGATGTCGTCGAGTAGCTTTCGCTGTGCTGTCATCAGGTGTTCGGTGAGCGTCGACTGTGTAATTCCCAGTTCCTCGGCTACCTCCGTCGCGTTTGCTTCCTTCGGCCGTTCGAAGTATCCCATCTCGTAGGCCGCTTCGAGTACCTCGCGCTGGCGATCTGTCAGCCGTCCGCGGTTGACGAAGACCCGATCTTCCGGTGTCCCCTCCAGGGGCGGCTGGAGGAGTTGCTGGACGTCGACCGGCGGGTAGTTTTCACGGAGTTGCCCAACCACCGTCTGCAGCGTCTCGAAATCGGACGCGTGAAAAACGAGTGTCAGCCCATTATCTTCGGCGATGTACCGGTGGACCGGACAGCCATGGTTACCGAGACACTCACAGGGGCAACGCTCGTCCCCGTCGTGGACTACCCTGTACAGCGTCTGCTCACCGTAGGAAAAAATCGCGCTGATATCTTCTCTCTCCGGTGGTGTCCCCGACGCCAGAAACTCCGTGACTGCGTGTGGCCCGCCGGACAGTGAGATACTCGTCGATACCTGATCGATTACCGTGTCGGTTGTGCGTGCGAATGCGGCGATCGGACACTCCCCCGGCTCCGAGAAGGTGACCGTCGCACGGATTCCCGACGACATCTATAGGGGATTTCTTCGCCCCCCATCGGTTTGAAGATTGCTACTAAATATTACACCATTTATTATGATCATTCCGCTGTAGCCGTGTCAGGCCAGTCCTGACTGGGGACTCTGGTTTCGCCGCCGCGTCGCCAGGAGATTCAGCCGCCCCGCAGCCAGTCCGACGAGCAGTCCGGTGAAGTGTGCGATCAGCGCTACACCCGGACTGGCCGTCGCGACCGTGATTCCGACAGCCAGTGTGACGAACACCGCCGCCGTCACCCACGTCGGAACGGAAACCACGGCGGACAGCCCGGAAGACAGCCGATTGCTCGCGAGCAGGTAGCCGAGTAGTGCGAAGACGCCACCGCTCGCACCGATCACTCCAACCGCGGGAGCAGCCTCGATACCCGGAAACAGCGGCAGCGAGGAGCTAAGTGTCACCTGTGCGACCCCGGCGAGCGCGCCAGCACCGACGAAGAAGAGATGGAACCGGGTTCGGGTCGTCGCCCGTGCGACCGGCCAGCCGAAAACCACGAGTGCGACCGCGTTCGAGAGCAGGTGCTGGATTCCAGCGTGGGCGTAGACACTCGTGACGACCGTCCACGGGTTCTCCGTGACAGGGACCGAGAGGACGAACAGAGTGCTGACGAGATCCGCAAACGCAGTGAGCACCTGGAGGAGATAGACCACGACGAAGGCGAGGAGAATCTCGAGAATCGGGCTTCCCGAACGAGTGGGCATATCGATTCTGAGGCCGGGATAGGTATAAGAATATTGCCTGATTGATACGTCGGGGCCACGAGCGAAAGGACTAATTCGTTCAATCATGTACGCTCCGGCATGGAATTCGAACAGTGGATCGCCCTCTTCTTCGTCGCGATCATGGTCCTGTCGATGGTTGCCTACAGCGCCACACTCCTGTGAACGTACAGGGGTAGACAGGACAGTTGTCTCCGAAACTGCTGGCGGTCAGCCCGTCGGCCAGGGGACATCCACAGTGATATCACCGATCCGAATCGTCCCGTTCTTGTACTCCGCCCCCAACCGCCGTGTATGACTGACCACGACTCGTCTGTCGCAGGGACCCAACCGTCGAACACGAGCGAGAGCCAGACCGTGACAGAGACCGTCCACGCGAGGGGCCACGAGAACGTCACCGCGGCCCACGAGAGCACGTTCGAGATCACGACCGACGACTATCTCACGCCGGCCGGGGACTGCATCGTCGGTATCGAAGCAGGACAGGCTCCCACGGCGTTTTCCGATGCCTTCGTCGACGCCTGTACTCGTCAGTCGGCGAGAATTACGATCACACTCGACGCCGCCGGCCACACCGACACTGTCGAGGCACTCGGCAGTCCGGAACTGACCTTCGAAAGCGAGCGCAGTGCCGTCGTTCGGACCAGCGATTACGTCGACGACCGCACCGTCGCTATCGCGGCCAGCAAGGCGGCCGGTGATCTCGACCGCGACCTCGTCGATGCGCTCGGGGACGGTGCGGATCTCACTGTCGAACTCGCCGTCGATCAGTCGTAGTTAGAGTTCGATGCGCTCGACGATCTGATTCTCGTCGCTGTGGGCGTTGATCGCGACGATCCGGAGCAGATGCTCCAGTCCGGAGTCGGTCACTTTCGCCTTGAGGAGATTGTCGACCTGGAAGACGCCGGCGGCGTTTGTCATCTCGATCTCGACGAGGACTGTCTCGCCGGCGTGCTCGCGGAGTCGGACCCGCTCGATCGCCTGGCTGGAGACGGTGTTGATGCCGCGACCGCCCTCCTCGTAGGGGACCCGCGAGCGACCGCGCTCCATATCCAGCGCATCGGCAACCCGGACGACACCCGCCTCCATCGTCAGCGGATCCTCCTCGGTGTGGTGGCAGATAATCGCGTGCAGGATCTCCCCTTTCATCCGGACCCGCGCTTCGAGATCGTAAAACTCCGAGAGGATCCGGTCGAGCAGATCGGCAGCGAGCGGGATCGAGTAGTAGGGGTGGTCGTCCCGGTGGACGACGTGGCCGATATCGTGCAGCGTTGCGGCGAGCGCGATGATGACGGCCTCGTCTGCCTCGTCGAGTCCCTGGTCTCTGGCACCGTTGAACTCGACCTCCCCACGTTTGAGCAGTTCGTACAGACAGAGTGCCCGGTTGCGGACGATTTCGATGTGTTTGGTGCCGTGGTCGTTGTACTGTTTCCGTGCGACCGGGTTGACGTTCTGGGCCTCCAGATACACCGTAATCTCCTCGTCGTTCCGGACGAATTCGAGCACCTCGTTCACTCGGCCGTCGGGGAAACTGTGGGCCGCCTCCGGATCGTACGACCGGAGCTCTTCGCCGCCGCCATCGATACTCGACACATCAGATACGTCCCGGCTGGACGTATCCGGATCCTCGTCACTCATACGTCCGTTAGGCACGGTATCGAAAAAAGCACATGGGTGGACAGTTTGCTGTTCGTGGCGTCACTCGGCTGCTGCTCTCGCGGCGGCCTCGACCTCGTCGTAGTCAGGTTCCTGCCCCGGGTTGCCGGCGATCCAGGCGTAGGTGATGGTGCCCGACCCGTCGATGACGAAGACGGCCCGCTGGGCGAGTTCGTCGATCCCGTACTGGTCGAAACTCGTCGCGGCGTCGTACTCGTAGATTATCTCCCGGTTGGCGTCACTGATCAGATCGAACTCCAGGGAGAGCTGGTCTCTGAGTTCGTTGAGCACGAACGGTGAGTCGACGCTGACGCCGTACAGCGTCGCGCCGTGTTCGGTGAACCTCTCCAGTCGGTTCTGGAACGTGTCCAGCTCGTGATTACAGACTCGCGTGAACGCGCCGGGGAAAAATGCGAGTACGATCGGCCCCTCGGCTTCGAGTGTCTCCGATAGTGTGAACGTTCCCACGTCACCGTCCGCGAGCGGTGCTGTAAACTCCGGCGCTGTCTCGCCGTTAGATACCATATCGCTACATTCGGCGCCTGCTCCCATCAGAATTTGGATTGCCACTTCCCTGCTTGCCCCCGATATCGGCAGTATCAAATCGACCACACGGTCCAAAAAGCCTATAATCGAGACTCGGCAAGGAGTAGATAGAAATGGCAAGCACATTAGTGCCCCTGTTCGGGCCTGTTCCCGGCGGCATGGAGATGGTCGTCATCCTCCTGATCGCTGTGCTACTGTTCGGTGCAAACAAGATCCCAAAACTCGCACGCTCGACTGGGCAAGCGATGGGCGAGTTCCAGAAAGGCCGCCAGCAGGTCGAACAGGAACTCGAAGAGATGGAAGAGACGATGGAACCGGATGCAGACCTCGAGGACGGGAGCAAAGACGATACGGAGTACATGGATCTGGACGACGAAGAAGCCGACGAGGAGTTCGACGTCGACAGCGAAAAGAAATAAGCGTTTTTCCGTTCAGTATTTTTCGACGGCCCGAACAGCTACTCTTCTGGCTCGAATTCGAGTGAGACCGAGTTGATGCAGTAGCGCTTGCCGGTCGGCTCCGGCCCGTCGTCGAAGATGTGGCCCAGATGGCCTTTGCAGTTGGCACAGACTACTTCCGTCCGGCGCATGCCGTGGCTCGTATCGACCCGTGTCTCGATGTTGCCCTCGTCGTAGGCGTCGTAGAAACTCGGCCAGCCAGAGCCGGAGTCGAACTTCTGTTCGGAGTGGAACAACTCGGCACCACAGCCGCTACAGTGGAAGGTTCCTTCTTCTTTGATATCGAGCAACTCCCCGCTGAACCGCGGTTCTGTCCCAGCTTCTCGGAGGATTTCGTACTCCTCGTCTGTGAGGATTTCGCGCCACTTCTCTTCGGAATCTGGAATATCTTCCTGGTGACTCATACCCGCTGATAGGGGCTCCGTCCGTATAAATCCGGGCCAGCTGTCTCTGTCCGTGCGGCTCTCGGAACTGGTAGATTCGGCTACACGTATTAAAAGATATCGGGGACGTGATCTGGTACTGCACGACAGGGGTTCTTTGAGTAAGGCAGGAGTCAACTATACCTGTAATGGCACCGAACACAGCAGTCTCGGCGCACTGTGCCGACGAATCTGGGTGTATCGACCGATGAGCGAGTACGATCTGCTCGTCATCGGCGGGGGAACCGGAAACAACGTCGCTGCGGCGGGGGCGGATGCAGGACTCGACACCGCGCTCGTCGAGAAGGGCAAACTCGGCGGAACCTGTCTGAACAGGGGCTGTAACCCCTCGAAGATGGTGATTCAGGCCGCAAATGCCGTCAACAACGTCCGCGACGCCGAGAAGTTCCACACCGAGGCCACCCTCGGCGAGACCGATTACGCTGCAATCATCGACGAGATGGACGAGGTACTCGGCGGTATCGCGGACGGCATGGAAGAACGATATCGCGAGAAAGAGAACCTCACGCTGTACAAGGACCACGCCGAGTTCGTCGACGAGCGCACAGTCGTCGTCGGCGGTGAGGAAGTCAGCGCCGAGAAAGTCGTCGTCGCGGCCGGCTCCCGCCCGCTCGTCCCGCCGATCGACGGTCTCGACGAGGTCGATTACATGACGAGTGCCGACGCACTCTATCTCCGCGAGCAGCCCGACAGCCTCGTGATCCTCGGCGGCGGCTACATCGCTGTCGAACTGGGCTACTTCTTCGAGTCGATGGGGACCGAGGTGACTATCGTCGAGATGATGGATTCGCTCGTCCCTCGTGAGGACGGCGCTGTCTCCGAGGGGTTCACCGAGATCGCCGAGTCCCGCCACGACGTCTACACCGGCCACCGCGTGACCGAGGTCGAACCGGACGATGGCGGCGTCCAGGTCCACGCCGAAACCGAAGACGGCGACACCATTGCTGTCGGTGGCGAGGAGGTCCTCGTCGCGCTGGGTCGGCGGCCGAACACCGACACGCTTGACGTCGAGGCGGCGGGGATCGAACTGGACGACCGCGGCTTCATCGAGACCGACGAGTATCTGGCTACCTCGGAAGAGAACGTCTGGGCGCTGGGCGACATCGCGGGCAACCAGATGTTCAAACACTCCGGCGATTACGAGACCCAGCAACTCGTCGAGACCGTGGTCCACGACAACCCGACCGAAGTCGACTACACGGCGATGCCACACGCCATCTTCACCGAGCCACAGATGGCTGGCGTCGGGAAGACCGAAGAAGAACTCGAAGAGGCTGGCGAGGAGTACGTGGTTGGGACGCAGTCGATTCCCGGGACGCCGATGGGCCGCGCGAAGAAACTCGACCACGGCTTCGTGAAAGTGCTGGCCGCGCCCGACGGCGAGATCCTCGGCTGTCACATGCTGGGCCACGAGGTCTCGACGATGATTCACGAGGTCGTCGTCGCGATGCGCCGCGGTGAGGACACTGTCGAGGACATCACCGACACGATCCACGCCCACCCGACGCTGAACAAGGCCGTCGAGTACGCCTTCGGCGACGTGGAGCTGTGAACCAGTTACGCGATTGTGCTCCGGAAGAGAGATACTATGCAAACTGATCTATTTCAGACGGTAGCGGGGACCAGTGTCACGGCGGTGACAGCCGACGAGATGCGTGATGTCGACCGCGTCGCCATCGAGGCGGTCGGGCTGACGCTCCCGCGGATGATGGAACACGCCGGGCGGTCGCTGGCCGCCGAGGCACTGGCGATGAGTGACGAGACCGATCGCGAGATTGTCGTTCTCGCTGGAGGTGGCGGAAACGGCGGTGGCGGGCTGGTCTGTGCCCGCAATCTGCTCAATCGGGGTATCCCGACGACTGTGGTTCTCGACAGGGAGCCATCCAAACTGGACGGCGTGCCGGGCGAACAACTCGACATTCTCCGGGAGATGGATGCCACGGTGAGGACCGACGAACCACCAGCAGCCTCGCTCGTCGTCGATGCGATTCTCGGCTACGGACTCTCGGGTGCACCGCACGGGCGCACAGGCGAGTTGATCGAGTGGATCGATTCCGTCGACGTGCCGATCCTCTCGCTCGACGTACCCTCCGGGATCGACGCCACGAGCGGTGATCGGCCGGGTGCCGCGGTCGATCCAGCCCGCACACTCACGCTCGCACTCCCGAAAACCGGGCTCGCTGACCTGTCTGGCGATCTCCTGCTGGCCGATCTGAGTATCCCGGCAGTCGTCTACGAGCGGCTGGATATTCCCTCCGAGTCGCCATTTGGTCAGAAATTTACGGTCGAACTGACCGCCGGCCGGTAATCAGAGTTCGTGGCCACAGGCACACTCGCCGATGCAGTAGGTCGTCTCGTACTCGCCGGTGAGCTGTTCGAGCGCGGGGAGCCCCTCGGCAGCCTCGCCTCCGGTTTCGAGTCGAACGGTCGCCGCAGTGACACCGTAGGGTTCGGGACCCACCGCGATGGTGTCGACGATTTCCCGCTGTTCGCTGTCGATCACCGCAACCTCGCCGCTGGTCTGGACCGGGACGTACAGCTTCGTTCTGTCGGGGTCCCAGGAGCCGACAAAGACCGAGCCGTCCAGATCGAGTCGGCCATCGACCTCGCCTGCGGCGAGATCGATCACGCTCACGTCGTTCGTTCCCGGTGTGAACACGTAACCGAACTCGGAGTCGGGACCGATCTCGCTGGTCAGCGGTCCCTCGCCGAGTCCGTCCTCTGGCACGAGTCGGCTCTGTTCGACTGGCTCTGTCGGATCGCTCAGGTCCCAGATGCTCTCGCTGCCGACCGAACCGTTGTTGTGTTCGACCAGCAGTCGCTGGCCGTCCCAGGCGGCGGTCCCCATCCACGGTGCTGGTGCCGCCCCATCCGCGCTCTCCACGTCGATCTGATTCACGATCTCGAAGGCCTCGATGTCGAGGACGGTCAGCGTGTCGCCGAACAGGTCGGGGACGTAGGCGTACTCGCCGTCTGGGTGGATCGTCACGTCACAGGGTCCTGGGCCGTCGTTGTCCCCGCGACCCCCTTCGGATCCGCGCTCGATCTCTCCGGTCACCTCGCCGAACGAGTCAGAGTCCCGGTCGGCGTCGATTTTGAACTGCCGGTGGGCAGGTTCGCGGGTGCTGACGACGAGGTGGCTCCCGTCGGGTGTCTGTTCCTGCCAGTTCGCGCCCGATCCCGTCTCGATCTCGGCCAGCTCTTCGAGCGGACCAGTCGAAACGGCCCGGACGCCGTCGTCGACGTTGAGCCAGAGTGGATCCTCCGGCCGGTCGGTCAGCTGTGGCGAGAACTGATTCGAGGGAAATGAGGCGGTCATGCCGAGCGAACGCGTCTCGACGACCGAGTCGGTCTCCACATCGACGAGGTTGACCGTGCCGTCGCCAGTGTTGAAGACGAACATCGTCGGGCGGGTCACGACCTCGCCGGAGCCGGAATCGTCTCCAGTTTCGTCGTCGCCGTCGCCGTCACTTCCGAGACAGCCGGCTGTCGCCGCCGTGCCGACCGCGGCCGATCCCGCGAGCACCGTTCGCCGGGAGAGGCTGGGTCGGGGGGACTGCCCCCCGTTCTCGTTCGGATACAGCCGCTGATCAGATCGATCCATGGTTGTTGCCCGTATTTCGTGACCGACCTATACAAAAGATTGTTTCGTGGCATACTGCTGGATAAAGCTATTTTACTACAGCAATCGAGGCAACAAATATGCGCCCAGGAACTCGCCGTCGCCGGGTTCGATCGATCCCCGCATTCGACCGCCGAGGGTGGTGACTGTGGCAGAACAGACCGAAACCCCGGATCTCCTCGACCCGTTCCGACAGTTTTTCTCGTTCAAACGCGACGTGCTCGTTCTCTCGGTCGCGATGTTCGCGTTCAGTCTCGGTTTCCAGATGACGAGCCGGTACATCCCGAAATACATGGAAGTTCTCGGTGCCAGTGGGTTCGCTATCGGCATGTTCGGAACGGTCGGTAACATCATCGGGGCGGTGTACCCCTATCCCGGTGGTGCGCTCTCCGACCGGATCGGCTCGCGGCTGTCGCTGACGCTTTTCGGACTCCTCTCCAGTCTGGGCTTTCTGTTCTGGCTGATCGCGCCGACGGTCGGGACGATTGGCATCGCGGGCGTGACCATCGAACCGTGGTTCTGGATCTTCGTTGGCCTCTTCCTGGCACAGGCCTGGAAATCCTTCGGCCTCGGTGCGACGTTCGCGATCGTCAAACAGTCCGTGCCCCCGTCGAGACTCGCCCGTGGCTTCGCGAGTACTGAAGTCTTCCGCCGGAGTGCGTTCTTGCTCGGGCCGCTGCTCGCCGCCGGTGTCCTGTTCGTGTTCGCCGACTTCCAGGTCGGCTTTCAGGTCGTCCTCGCAGTCGCCGTCGTCTTCGCCGTCGTCGCGACGATGGTCCAGCACGCCCTCTACGAACCCGAAGACACCGCGATCGGCAAATCCTTCGAGGGGGTTGGCGAGATCGCCGACGACCTCCGGAACCTGCCGCCGGAACTCCGCCCCCTCCTCGTCGCCGATACGCTCGTCCGCTTTGGCAACGGGATGGTGTACGTCTTCTTCGTGATCGTCATCACGGACTTCCTGCAGGTCGGACTGGCGGTCGGCAGCCTCTCGCTGGACCCGGACGTGTTTTTCGGCGTCTTGCTGGCAATCGAGATGGCGATCGCGCTCGTCTCGATGCCGATTGCCGCGAAGGCGGCGGAATCTATCGGGCTCAAACCCGTCGTCGCGCTCGGTTTTTCGGTGTACGCCATCTTTCCGATCTTGCTCATCTCCGCACCAGCGAATGCCACGGTCGTCGCGCTCCTGTTCGCCTACTCCGGGCTTCGCTTTGCGGGGCTGCCGGCACACAAAGCGCTTATCGTCGGTCCGGCAGAGCGCGATACGGGTGGTCGCGTCGCTGGCTCGTACTACCTCATCCGGAACGTGGTCGTCATCCCGAGCGCGGCGATCGGCGGTGCGATCTACGGCGGGTTCAGCGTCCCGCTGACTGACATCGCCTATCCGGGGAACGAAATTCTGGCATTCGGACTCGCAACTGTCGTCGGACTGGCTGGCACACTCTACTTCCTCGCCTTCGGCAAGGAGTTCGAGGCCTACGCCTAACTTTCATTAAAAATAGTGTAATACTTATCACGGACAGTAGCGTACGTCCATACGGGGGAGATTGACCGATTCGTGGCGGAACGTCGCGAGGCCACAACAATGAAACCACCAGCTAACTCCGGCACCGGAGCTGTATCGACACAGAAAGAGCGGCCACAGAGCCATCCAATGGGGGGTGTCGACGATGTCCGAGGCTGAAAATGAACTCCTGACGTTCACCGAGTCGAAGGAACTGCTACTGAGTATCGTCGCGATGGCGGGAATCGTCGTTGGCGGCTGGATGCTGTATAACTCGGTGATGACAACCGTCGGTGTGGCAGTGCTTGCGCTATCGTTCGTCTGCATGGCGATCGTTCTGGTGATCGTCTGACACCGTCGGTTGTTTAAAGCTTTTTAGCAGCCCGTGCCTGTTCTGCCCGCCGCCGTGCCTGTTCGAGACGTCTGTCGTTGGCGTTTGCTACACCGTCCGGTAGTGAGCCCCGGGCTTCGGCTAACCGGGTTTCGACACGTTCGAGTCGGTTCGCAACCGCTTCGAGTCGCTGATCTGCGTTGCCCCGCTCGCCTGCCTGTGCCTGTTCGGCCGCTCTCCTGGCCGCCTCGGCGACGGCATCGAGCGCGTTCGCGAGCCCCCGGACTGCATTCTGCTGGCCGCCACCACTGCGACCAGTGCTGTCGCCATCGTCACTATCGTCGTCGTCATCGTCACGATCGTCGTCGACAGCCGCAACCTGGGCACTCGTCTCCTCGGCCAGGTCGGCGAGATAGGTTGCGAGCGAACTCTTCCCCGTCCGGGGGTTGTCGATCCGGACACGTTCCTCGTCGGACGGGTTGACACGGACCGCACCCAGTTCGTCGTCGCTGTCGCGGAGTTCGGTCGTGAACGCACCGCCCTCGTGGACGTACACCGCATCGGGGCCAGAAAGCGGTGCATCGTACAGCCGCCCGGCGAAATCGTCCTCCACGGCGAGGTTGGTCAGTTCGCTGTCCGCCTCGCTGGGATCGACTTCGAGTTTCGTCGCGTTCTCGCGAGCCACGACCGGTATCTCGCCCTCGACACCGGCGACGGTGGTCTCGTTCTCTCCCGAGACAGTAACGGTCTCACTGTGTGGTTCGACACCCGCGCCGTTGATCGTGAACGTGTGTTCGCCCTCCGGAACGTCCTGGAGGACTGCGACGCCCTGGAACGTCGGCACAGCTTCGGGTTCGCTCTGTAACAGTGCGAACATTTCGAGTGGTGAATCCGACGTCATCACCCCCTCGTCGTCCGGTGCATCGTCGGAGGTGACGGTGTTCGTCACCTTGGCAATCACCTGGTTGAACGGCGAGGGCTCGCCGATGGCTTCGTATCGGTCCGAGAGCGCCTGTCGGTGGCGTCGCTCGCTGATGTCGGAAGCCGGCGCGTCGTACCGGGTCGATTTCCACGGGACACCCGTCGTCGTGATGTGGCTCGCGATCAGATCTTCGGCGAAATCCGGAATCCTGAACTCGAAACTCAACTGCGGTCCCGTGAACGCCTCGATGTGTTCGAGTTCCGCAGTCGGAACGAGATCGTACGCCAGGTCTGCATCCTCGCCCGCCCGCCCCTCGAACGCGAATATGTCACTGGTCTCCCGGTCCGGGAGATTCGTCGGTGGTGATCGCAGGTCGTCGAACGACCGGATCGTCAGCGCATCCGAAATGAGATCCGACGAATCCACCGAGGGGAGTCGGTCGTGTTCGTACAGCGGGTCGCCGTCGAGTTCCGGAACTGCGTAGGGTAGCTTGAGGCCTTCGTCCCGCGGCAGGCCGTAAGCCAGCGGAATCGTGACGACGTCTTCGAGGCCGTCGACGACGCTGTTCGTGATATCTGCGATGTCGCCGTCCAGTGGGAACCGCTGGAATCGATCCGCGTCACCGTTGACCGAGAGCCCGCTAGAGTGGGAGCCGAGTTCGACGAGCAGCCGTGGCCGTCGGTCGGGGTCCGGATCGAGAAACTCGTTGTTCGGGACGCTCCGGGAGTGTGCGCTGGCGACGTACAGCTGTGGTTCCTCCGTCTCGGTGTCCACGAACACCTGCAACAGCTCCCAGTCGTGCCAGTGGAAGTTCGTCGTGAACTGATCGAACGCCGAGTAAAACCAGTACTGGACGACCGCGAGTGACGACGCTTCGTACTGCCGGACGTGATAGAAGGCTCGCGGCTCCGGTGGATCGTCACCCCCGCCGCGTTCGACGTAGCCGTTCAGTGCGTCGAAGCCATCGACGACGGTTCTCTCGTCCTGCTCGCTTTCGTACGGTCGTGGGTCCGTCGGATACCACTCCTCGTTCCGGTCGAAATACAGCGTCGGCGCGAACTCCTCGGCGAGTGACTGCGCCCGGTCGGTGTCCACTGTTTCGGTTTCACCGTCGTCCTCCCGCTGGAAAAAGGAACAGCCCGCGAGCGATGCGACACCACCGCCAGCCATGCCGGCGAGCACTGTCCGTCGGTCGAACAAGTCTGGCTCTGTCATCTGTCCCGCCTCGTCGGCACGGCCGATCCACGTACTATCAGTCCTGGCACAAAATGGCTGTACCGACAGCTCTGATTCGTAGTCATATACTAACCCATAGCTGAAACTGTATAATCTTGTGGGCCGACGGCAGACAGATTCCCAGCCGATGCGACGACGGTGCGGTCCCAACCTTTCTATCGTCAGCAGCCGATATGTCTGCTATGGACATCGCACTCGATACCGTCTCGATGGGTCGGATGGGGCTCCAGGTCAGTGAGATCGCCTTCGGAACCTGGCGCTTCGGCCGCGAGACCGACGCCGGCAACCTCGAAATCGACCGCGAACGTGCCCACGAACTGCTCGATACCTACGACGCTGCTGGTGGACGCTTTATCGACACTGCCAACGTCTACGGTGACGGCAAAAGCGAGCGCTGGATCGGCGAGTGGCTGGCGGACCGCGACCGCGAGGACTTTGTCATCGCTTCGAAGATCTACTTCCCGACTCGCGACGACGACCCGAACGGAAACGGCCTCAACCGAAAACACCTCCGCCGCCAGATCGAGGGGATGCTTGATCGGCTGGACACCGAGTATATCGACATCCTCTACACCCACCGCTGGGACGACGCGACGCCGGCCCGCGAGTTCATGCGCACGCTCGATGGGTTCGTTCAGGATGGTCGCGTCAACTATCTCGGCGCGTCGACGCTGCGACCGAACGCCTGGAAACTCGTGAAGGCGAACGAACTCGCCCGACGGTACGGCTGGGAACCGTTTACTGTCACACAGCCGCGCTACAACCTCGTCGACCGGGAGATCGAAGGCGAGTACGTGGAGATGTGCCGCGAGGAAGAGTTAGGGATCGTCCCCTGGAGTCCGCTCGCGCAGGGCTTTCTGACCGGGAAGTACGAACGCGACGCCGACTTGCCCGAGGACTCGACTGCCTCCGACTCGGAGGGCTGGGAAGACCGGTATCTCACCGAAGCAAACTTCCAGACGCTCGACGTCGTCAGGGAGGTTGCCGCGGAGGTTGGAGCCTCGGAAGCACAGGTCGCCATCGCCTTCCAGCGCCACCATCCCCAGATAACCGCGCCGATCGTCGGCGCGCGGACCACCGACCAGCTCGAAGAAAATCTCCGGGCGGCGACTGTCGACCTCTCGACCGAACAGTTCGAGCGCCTCGACGACGCCGGCGCGGGTCCGTTCGATTCGCTGCTATGACGCCACCAGCCGTCGCCGGGACGACCTTCGAGCGCCTCGAACTCTCGCTGAAATCGGCGTTTACGATCTCACGGGGAACCACCGAAGCTGTCGAGACTGTCGTGGTTCGGATCGAAGACGACAGCGAGACAGTCGGCATCGGTGGCGCAGCCCCCTCGGCGTACTACGGCGAATCGGCCGATAGCGTCGAATCGGTCGTGCCCGATCTCCTCGATACAATCGAGGGGGAAAATCCGACGAGGCTGCAGACCCACGAACAGCGACTTCGAGAGTGTGCGCCCGACGACGCCGCGGCCCGTACAGCCGTCTCGATCGCGCTCCACGATCTGGTCGCGAAGGCGTCCGAGGAGCCACTGTACCAGCGGCTCGGACTCGCTCCGGAGCGTGCGCCGGCGACGTCCTACACCGTCGCGATCGATTCACCGGCCGGGATGGCGAGTCGGGCCCAGCAGATTCGCCAGTCGGGCTACCCGATCCTGAAGGTCAAACTCGGGAGCGACGACGACAGAGCCCGGATCGACGCGATTCGGACGGTGGCTCCCCGGGCACGAATCCGGGTCGATGCCAACGGCGACTGGACAGTCGAAGAAGCGATCGAGAAGGTCGGCTGGTTGGCCAACGCGGGCGTCGAGTTCGTCGAGCAGCCCGTACCGGGTGACGATATCGCCGGACTCCAAGAGGTGTCCGAGGAAACTGTCCTCCCCATTGCAGCCGACGAATCCTGTGTCACAGCCGCGGACGTGCCAACAGTCGCAGATGCGGCTGATATCGTCGTCGTGAAGCTGATGAAATGCGGCGGGATCCGGCCGGCAATCAGCCAGATCGAGACCGCGAGGGCACACGGGCTAGAGGTAATGGTCGGCTGTATGGTCGAGAGCAACGCCTCGATCGCTGCCGCCTGTCACATCGCACCGCTCGTCGAGTACGCGGATCTCGACGGCTCGCTCCTCTGCTCGGACGATCCGTACACCGGCGTCCCGATGCCCGAGGGGCAGATCGATCTTTCTGCTGTCGGCCGTGGCACTGGTGTCGAACGGGCTGTAGATAGCTAGTTTCAGTACAGCTGTTCCGCTCACTTTGGCACGTAGACGAGCGGTTCGTGTCGATGCGCAGGGTACGGATCGACGCTGTCAGCGACGGAAAACAGGCTCTGTGGCCAGCTCCCGAGTACCTCGTGGATGCGCTCGTACGACAGCAGACTCTGGCCCTCGATCACCAGTTCGAACCGGTCGGTGAACGTCTCGGGGTTCCAGACCGAGTCCTCGTCGAGGTACTCGTGGGGTGACTGTGCGATAGTACTGAAATGGGACTGTGCGAGCTGGTTGTGGTAGTGGACGACGAGGTAGCCGCCGGGTTCGACCGCGTCGTAGAGTGTCTCCAGTGCAGACTCGATATCCGCAATGTAACAGAGGGTGAACAGACAGGAGACGACGTCGAACTTGCGGCCGGGGTCGAACTCCGGGAGCAGGGCCTGCTCGAAGCTGCAGTCCATGTTCTGCTCGTGGGCGCGCTCGCGATTCTCTGTGAGGACTGCCGTCGCAGAATCGTAGCCGACTGCGGTCGCGTCGGGGTACTGGCTGGCAACCTCGAACACGAGGTCACCGGGGCCGCAGCCGACGTCGGCATACGAGTCCGGCCCGTCGGGAAACTGCGCCCCGAGGAATTCGAGAAACGGCGCTTGCACGAGATTCGCACTCGGACTCGTGTCTGCACGCACCGCTTCGTCGGCTTCGTCCCAGTACTCGTCCCAATCGATGGTGTTTCTATATATTTCTTCTGACATTTTGTGGCTGTAGCTCGTCTGAGTGTCGCTGCGAGTCGAACGAACTGGTGGTCGAGGGCCTCTCGTAGTAGTTAGAGTAGCTGGCCGCTATCGGAAAACTTTTATCATATTAGTTTAAGTTACTATTCACTTACTATTTCGAACCGAGGGTATTTAGATTTTGGGGTCACCGTGGACGGAGAGTTACCAGGCGCTCCTGCGTCGTGTGGTGGGACTGCAGATAGCGATCACTGACGGGAAGCGCGATCAGAACCGACAGTTCACAGCTCCGGTGGTTCGTCGCGGCCGACTGCGAGTTCGTAGGCCTCGACGTCTTCCAGTGCAGCGAGCTGGCCGCCGATATCGAGCAGTTCGTCGCCCGTGTCGACAGTGAGCGCGGCGGTTTCGCGGTTACGTCCGACCGCGATTTCGACGATTTCGCCGCTGATCGTGCACCGTTCGCCGGTTTCGACCCGACGTCCCCTGACCGAGACGTAGAACTCACCGGGTAGACTGGACAGGTCGTCGATACAGCGCCGCATCGTCGCGTACCGGCGGGGGAACGGTCGGTCGTCAGACCGTTCGAGCACCGTCTTCGCGGAGGTCCAGACGACCGTGTTCAGGAACCCGGAGACGAGGAAGCCGAGTTCGGAGCGGTTGAAGATCACGCCGTAGCGGTCGTCGTCGCTGTCACTGGCTGCTTCCTGTGGTTTGTACACCGAGTACTGGCCGTCAGCGACGGCGACGACCGGTGTCGTGATACCGCGGCGAGCGCGGGCCGTCGTCGCGACCCGTCCGTAGTCGTAGGTTTCGGGGTCGGGAATGTCAGCCGCTGGCGCGACGAGCAACTCGATTACGACACCCGCGTCACGCCGATCCGCGAGCAGGTTCTCGTATCTGGCGAGCAGATCCGGCGTCAGCGCCAGCACGAGTTCGTACTCCGCCGAGGAGATCACCTCCTCGATGTATCGAAGGATCGTCTGGCGCGATTTCACGAGCGAGACGACCTCGTCGTCGCGTGCCGGGGCGACGTACCGTTCGGAGAGCCCGGTCACGAGGTCGTCGAGCGTCGACCGGACCGAGGTAAAAGCCTCCTCGGGGTCGATTGCGACCACGCGCATCGGCCGTGATTCGTGGAGTTCGACCAGTCCGCTGTCGGACAGACTCCGGACTGTATCGTACACCCGTGGCTGTGGAATATCCGTCTTTTCGGCGATCTCCGAGGCAGTGAGACTCCCGTGTTCGAGGATGGTGATGTAGGCTTCAGTTTCGTACTCCCCGAAGTCGAATCGGTCGCCGACGGCAGCCAGTTCCCGCTCGAGATCGGTGCTGCTCATACCAGATGTTGTGCGGATACTGCTATTAGTTTGTTCATGCTGATTCTCACTCGATGCGAACGGTCCCGGAGCGAGTTCGACCCCCAACACCCAAACCAGCCACCGACGTAGGTAGTCCAACGACTCTCCATGTCGAAATCCGACGAGAACCTGCTAGATGTTATCGCGGTTGCCGAGAATCTCCAGCTCAAAACCAGGGCGATCGAGGAAACACCGTTCGGGATCACGATCGCTGATATGCGGCTGGACGACGCACCGATCATCTACGCGAACGAGGGATTCACACGGGTTACCGGCTACCCCGAAGACGAGGTACTCGACCGGAACTGTCGGTTTCTCCAGGGGGAGGGGACGAGCGACGAGTCTGTCGAGCGGATGCGCGAGGCGATCGAGGGCGGCGACTCCGTCCAGGTCGCCCTTCAGAACTACCGGAAAGACGGGAGCATGTTCTGGAACGAGGTGACACTCTCGCCGCTGGAAAACGAACACGGGGAGACAACGCACTATCTCGGTTTCCAGCAGGATGTGAGTCAGCGCAAGGAGTACGAACAGCAACTGGAACAGCAACGCGACAATCTGGCCGTCCTCAACGAGATGGTCCGCCACGATATCCGCAACGAACTGCAGGTCGCGCTGGCGTCGATGGAAGTGATCAAAGCCCGTGGAAGTATCGGCTGCACCGAACAGGTCGAGACCGCCCTGGGGAGCATCCATCAGGCGATCGATCTCACGAATACGGCCCGGGAGGTCGCGGACGTGATGCTCGATACCGGGGTCGACTACGCGCCCGTCGAGGTCGCGTTCGTGATCGAGCGGGAACTCGGCGACTGCCGATCCTCGTACCCGGACGCCGATCTCTCCATCCTGGGGGTACTGCCCAAGGTCCGGGTACGGGCCAACGAACTGCTCGCATCGGTATTCCGGAACCTGCTGACCAACGCCATCCAGCACAACGACGCCGAGACGCCACGGGTCGTCGTGGCCGGCAGACTCGACGACGGCGACGTGGTGATCACTGTCACAGACAACGGCTCCGGGCTCTCGGACAGCCAACGAAACCGACTCTTCGAGAGAGGATGGAGCGGCGACGCGTCAGGTGGGACGGGGATCGGACTCTACATCGCTGATCAAATCGTCGAGAACTACGGTGGGACGCTCTCGCTTGCCGACGAATCGACACCGATACCCGAGATTGATCTCGGTGGGGCGACCTTCGTCGTTCGACTTCCGGCCGTCGAGTAATCGGGAGAACAACAGTATTTAATCCGCTCGATACCATTCTGCCACGTAATGGGAGTTCGGCCTCCATCGAACGGGACTGGTACCGAACCGGATGCCATCGAGTTCGGGATCGCAGCGCTCGATGCACGACTAGACGAGCGAAACGTCTCGTTTCCCGTTTCTGCGGCGGATCTCGACGCTGCACACGGTGATCTCAGCGTCGCTGTCGATGCGTCGGGGACCGAGATCACGCTCTCCGACGCGCTGGCTGCCTGCGATCAGCACTCTTTCGATTCCCAGCAGGACCTGCTCAACGCCTTGCATCCAGTCTTCGAGGCAAAACGAGAGTCGAGCGGTATTCTGGATCGACTTCGCTCGCTGGTTCCCTTCTAGTGGTTCCGGCTCTGTACGTTCGGCTCCTCTGTCCTGGTGTCGGGACCCTCGCCTGCGACCGTCTCTGCTGGCGGAGATGACCCTTCTTCGGCCGCGGTAGTGGTTTCGAGTTCGTCGAGTTTCTGCTCGATCCGTTCGATCTGCTGGCGTTGCTGGCGGTTCGTCGTCACGATCAGATCAGAGAGCACGCCGAACATGATCAACTGCAGGCCGAAAAGCAGCGTCACACCCGAACCGAGCGCGATTATCTCGTGGGGAACGCCGGCGACGAAGTACCTGAACAGGACGAACGTGCCGAGGAAGAGCCCGACCAGGATACTGAGGACCCCAAAACTACCGAAGTAGAAGATCGGGTTGTTCATCTTCGCCATCTGGTACAGCGTCACCAGGATGTGGCCACCGTCGCGGACCGGACGGAGATTCGTCTCGGAGCCCTCGGGCCGTGGTTCGTACGTTATCGGGACCACAGTCGTCTGGACGTTGTGCCGGACACACTCGACGGCGAGTTCGGTCTCGATCCCGAACCCGTCGGCGGACAGCGAGAGCCGTTCGAACGACTCGCGAGTGAACGCCCGGTAGCCGCTCAGAATATCTTTCAGGTTCCGGCCGTGGATATAACGAAAGGCACTGTTTATGATCCCGTTTCCGATCCTGTTGAGCCGCGTCATCGCGCCGGGTTGCATGTCGGCGAATCGGTTGCCGACGACGTGTTCGGCCTCCCCGGCGAACAGCGGTTCGACCATTCGATCCGCCTGCTCGGGGTGGTAGGTCGCGTCGCCGTCGATCATCAACACGTAGGGCTGTTCGATCAGCCCGACTGCCTCCCGCACTGCCTGCCCTTTGCCGCTCCCACTCTGCTCGACGACGCGTGCGCCGGCATCGGCGGCGATCTCCTGGGTGCCGTCGCCGGAGCCCCCGTCGATGACCAGAATCTGCTCGTATCCAACGTCGCGAAACCCTTCGATAACTCCGCCGACAGCTGCAGCCTCGTTGTAGGTGGGAATGAGGATGCACACGTCGTCACGCTGGATCATTGTCTCACCCTACGTCGCTTGCCTAAAAAACGTATGTGGTTGTCGACGCAGGTGAGACCGTGTTTGTTGGTCCAGCAGCTTCTCAAGACCTATCTGGGTCCGGACCGAACGACGAGTCAGTCATGGAATACGTCACGCAAGCGGGCGCCGAGGTACCAGTGGTCGGACTCGGAACCTGGCAGATGGACCAGCAGGTGGCCTACGAGAGCGTTTCGACGGCTCTCGACCTGGGCTACCGTCACATCGATACGGCCCAGCTCTACGAAAACGAGGGGGGTGTCGGGAGTGCGATCGAGGACAATGACGTCGACCGCGAGGAGATTTTCCTGACGACGAAAGTCGACCCGACCCACAGATCGGTTACGGAGATCGTCGGCTCCGCCCGTGAGAGCTGTGACCGACTCGGTGTCGATCAGGTCGATCTCCTCCTGATCCACTGGCCACACCCGCTCGCAGATCTCGACGACGTGATCGAAGGACTCAACGAAGCAGTAGATGCAAGGCTGACACGACACATCGGCGTGAGTAACTTCAGCGTGGACCGACTCGACCGTGCGCGCAGTCTCTCCGAGGCTCCGATTCTGACGAACCAGGTCCTCTTCCATCCCTGGTGGCCACAACGTGATCTTCTCCGGTACTGCCAGCGACACGACGTCGTCCTGACCGGCTACAGCCCGCTGGCCAACGGCGGCGCAATCGACGACGAACGGCTCGCAGAGATCGGGAGACCGTACGGGAAATCCGGCCCGCAGACGGCGATTCGCTGGGCGACACAACACGAGAACGTTATGACGATCCCGATGTCCACCTCCCGCGAGCATCTCGCCGACAACATCGACATCTTCGATTTCAAACTCACACGGGCCGAACACGACCGGATCACTCGCCCCTCGTATC
This sequence comes from Halovenus amylolytica, assembly GCA_004015825.1. GTDB lineage: Archaea > Halobacteriota > Halobacteria > Halobacteriales > Haloarculaceae > Halovenus > Halovenus amylolytica. The sequence continues at coordinate 86,527 of SAYS01000010.1, forward strand.
TCAAAACTGGGGTCGCGATGGTCCGCGGACAGCTGCACGAGTAGGGCTGTCTCTGCGCTCGAAACGTCGAACGCCGATCCTTATATATCCTATATTATCTAATACTCTTCGAGATAGTTAGATATACGTTCAGGAAAACGCATAAATACTATCGGAACTTCGGAACAGATGCGGAAAACAAAACACGAAACGCGGACCACGATCGACGATTTCCAGATCGTCACTGTATCGTCAGCAAACCACCTGTCAACCAGAAATCCCCCCACCTGTTCTGGTGTGGCCAACGTACCACCTCTGCACTGGGGCACGGCTGGGCTCGCCAAGGGCCTACGTGCCCCGTTCTCCACTTTCCACGATCTTTCGATCAGTCGTCTCTGAGGCGTGTCTGCCAGCGACTGCCGGTTCGACTGACGAGTACCACGCCCACGGCGGCGGCGACAGCCGACAGCCCAACTGCGATCCCAGTCGATTGTTGCGGTGCAGTGCCGTAGGCGAGTGCGGCGACAAGCAGTGGCACACCGAGTGTAGCGAGTCCGGCTCCGTACACCGCAAACCGCGGTGTGTCGAACAGCAACTCGTTGGGTGAGAGTCCGGTGAGATATGCTGTCAGTCCGAAGACGTACAGCGAGACCAGCGGGAAGACGAGGAGTCCGATCAGCAGTTCACCGGCGGGATACCAGAGTGCAGCGACCCCGAGATAGCCGGTCCCGACCGGCATCGCCAGCACGAGAAAAGCCCGGAGCTTTCCGCGATACACGGCCTCAAGCTCCGCAGGAAAGCGGAGATACTCTCGCGGGCTATCGACCTGTGTCACCCAGTTGTACGTCGTGAAGGTACCGAGCCCGAGCAGGGTTCCGAAGGCGATTCCGGCGGAGGGATCGAGTGCCGTCGCAGCGGTAACTCTGTCGAGCAACAGCGCCCCGACAGCGAAGAGAACGCCCAGCGAAAAGGCGACCTTCCAGATAGAGCCACTGGAGCGACTCACTTCGAGGAGCGTCCGTGCGGCGTAGCTATCACCGAGACGGCGTAACTGCCGGTATCGGTCGGCATCCGCCCGCCGGAGGCTGCTGTTCGTCGTCGGTTCGAAGAGGAAGGGGCCGGCAACGAGTACCGAGACGAGCACTGCGGCACTCAGCACGGCCGTCTGTGCCGTCGGGTCTGCGTACAGCGCGTAGGGAGTCACGGCGATTGCCAGCTCCGGTTCGAGAACGATCCCGGCGACGATAGCTGTGACAGCTGCCAGCAGTGCCAGCCTGTTCCGTGTCCCGATCCCCGCGGCCGTAAGACTGGCACCCGTGCCGAGCGCGAAGGTGGCTGCGATGGCGAGCCAGAGCAGCGCAATCTGGCTGACAGCGAACTCGCCGCCGATCACCAGCGGGAGAAAGCCGACGACGATCGGTGTGAGAAAAAAGACGGCGTAGTAGAGGATATCTTTCAGGATGAACACGCCGAGCAGATACCGCCGCGAGACCGGCAGTGTTCGGGCCGAAAAGACGAGCAGCGTCACGTCGCCGAGGACGTCCCGCATCGCATCCCGACCGATCAACCCGAGCGTGCCGACCTGGAGCCCGAAAAAGAAGACGAGCCCGAAGACGCCGGCGACGATCGTCGCCAGCGGACTGCCGGTCAGATCGAGCAGCCAGATCCCGCCGGCGGCGATGGCGGTCACGAACAGCGGAAAGAGCAGAAACCGGCTCCGACCGAACAGCTCCGTGTGCAGGCGGTACTCCTCGACGAGCATCCGCCGGAGGGTGTTCACTGCCCGGACACCTCCACGGCTCGTTTCTCGGCGGTGCCGACCGACTCCTCGAAGGTGGCCAGCAGTCCATCCTCCAGGTTCGCCGGGTCGCGCTCGGCGACGAGTTCACCGCTGGCGATGATCCCAATTTTCGTACAGAGCTGTTCGGCAACCTCGACGAAGTGTGTCGACAGAAAGAGAGTGTTTCCCGCCCCGCAGTACTCGACGAGCTGGTCTTTGACTTCGGCCTGCATCAGGGGATCGAGATTCACCAGCGGCTCGTCGATGAACGCGAGTTCGGGTTCGTGGATGAACACCTGTGCGAGCATCACACGCTGGCGTTCTCCTTCGGAGAGATCTGCAGAGAGGGTATCGAGGATCCCCCGAAATTCGAACCGCTCGGCCCACCGGTCGATCCGTTCGTCGATACTCCCGATCCCGCGGATCTCCCCGACGAATTCGAGATACTCCCGCGGTGTGAGGAAACTCGGGGGATCCTCTCGCTCCGGGAGGATCCCGATCTCGCGCCGGACGTCGATCGGGTCGGCGACGGGGTCGATTCCGAGGACAGCAGCCGAACCGCTGGTCGGTGTTCGCTGTCCGGTCAGGATCTCGATCGTCGTCGTCTTGCCCGACCCGTTGGGACCGAGCAACCCGTACAGTTCGCCACGTTCGACGCTGAGATTCAGGCTTTCGAGTGCGACCACGTCACCGTACTCCTTCCCGAGATCCGAGGTCTCGACTGCTGGCATTACCTACACGTTGATCTCTCGTGTTTTATAGCTCGCTCCCCAGTTTTGCGAGGTGATAACGCCGGCGTGTTCTGTATAGCTAGCGTCTCTTTCTGTCTCGTCTGCATAGCTAGCATTCAAACAGATGGGCGGGAAACTCGTCCATCTGTACAAGAGATGACGAACCGCCATCGTCTCCGAGACGGTATCGAATCGCAGACGACGCCACCCGGCCACAGATGCGACACGAGGTGGTCTGGATGGCAGTAACCGAGACGAGCCAGCAGTCTCCCAGTGCGACCACTGTGGAACTGCAGGATGTGCGTCGGACCTACCACCTCGGCGAGCCGGTCCACGCGCTCGATGGTGTCTCGATCTCCCTGCCGGCTGGCTCCTTTACCGCGGTGATGGGGCCGAGTGGCTCCGGCAAGAGTACGCTCATGAATATGGTCGGCTGTCTGGATACACCCGACGAGGGTGACGTCACGGTGGCTGGCCAGGACGTGACGGTACTCTCCGGTAACGAGCGGGCGAAACTGCGAGGGACGGAGCTGGGATTCATCTTCCAGCAGTTCAACCTGATGCCCCGGCTGACGGCCGCGGAGAACGTCACGATGCCGCTGGTCTTTCACAACGATCTCGACGACGGACGACGCCAGCGTGCGGAGACGTTGCTGGAGCGTGTCGGACTCGGTGACCGACTCGATCACACTCCGCCGGAACTGTCGGGTGGGCAACGCCAGCGAGTCGCCATCGCACGCGCGCTCGTCAACGAGCCATCACTGGTGCTCGCCGACGAGCCCACGGGGAACCTCGACACCGACACGGGTGCGGAGATCATGGAGCTCTTCGAGCAGTTACACGAGGCCGGGCGAACGATTCTGATGGTCACCCACGAGCGTCACATCGCCGAACACGCCGACCGGATCATCCACCTCGTCGACGGGCAGATCGAGGAAATCGAGCAGGTCGGGGGTGAACGATGAAGCTCACGGAGAGTTTCAGGATCAGCTGGCGGGCGATCACCGGCCACAAACTCCGATCCTCGCTGACGACGCTCGGGATCATCATCGGCGTCGGCGCAGTGATCGTCTTCATGGTACTGGGTGGCGCGTTCGAGGCGAACATCGCCCAGGATATTCGGGAGGGCAACGACGAGCCCGGGATGTGGGTCAACACCCAGCAGGAAAGCAGCGGCTTCGGCGGCAGCCAGATCCTGACCAACCCGATCTACACCGAGTCCGACGTCGCAGCCCTCGAATCGATCGACGGTGTCGACTTCGTCGCTCCCGAAGCAAACAAACGGGCGATCCAGCTACGCCACGGGGATCAGCAACAGACCGGTCAGTTCAATATTCAGGCGACCGACCCCCAGCGACTCGACGGTGATCTCTCCGCGGGTGAACTGTTCGAGGCCGACGACGAGATCGTCCTCCCTGCCGACGCAGCCGATATCGTCGACGGCGGCCTCGCGGTCGGTGACGAGGTCCAGATCAACTACGACGGCGGTCCCACGAAAACGTTCACCGTCGTCGGAATCGTCGAGGAGTCGCCCGGTGGTGGAAACAACCGCATCCCGACTGCGGGCTACATCTCACTCGACAACTACGGGACGACAGTCGAGACACCTGACGGCGACACGGAGAAAGCCTACGCCTCGATGATCGTCGCCGCCGAGAGCACAGACACCCTCGACGAGACCCAGGCGGCGGTCCTCGATTATCTCAAGACGGACTCTGACGCCGCACAGCTCAAGGGCGACGATCAGGTCATCAAAGCCCAGACTGTCGACGACGCGGTCGACCAGATCGGCGACATCATCGACCAGTTCACGTTCCTGATCGGCGGAATCGCGGCCATCTCCCTCGTCGTCGGTTCGATCGGCATCGCCAACATCATGATCGTCAGCGTCACCGAGCGGACCCGGGAGATCGGGATCATGAAAGCGATCGGCGCCCGCAAGCGCGACATCATCCAGCTGTTCATCGTCGAGGCGCTCATCCTCGGGGTGATCGGTGCGATCATCGGCGTGGCCGTCGGCCTCGGGATCGGCTATCTCGGGGCCACGGGGATCGGCTGGCCGATGGTCTACCCGGTCGACTGGATCGCCATCGCCGTCGTTATCGGGATGACCGTCGGTGTGCTCTCCGGACTGTACCCTGCCTGGCGCGGAGCCAGAGTCGATCCCATCGAGGCGTTGCGGCACGAATAAAAATGGTCTCGCACTGTTAGCGATCAGAATATACTGGGTCGGCCGAAGGCTTATTTCAGAGAGTATCCAAATTCTACTACATGACGAGCAGGACTGACGATGGTGAAAAAGGAGGCCCAGAGGGTGTCGAGTTCGTCGAAGAAGACGATGGCACGATCACCGCTCGGGATCTGGAAACGGGACTCGCGCGAGGTGGAGACAGTCGTGCCGAGGCCCTTGCCCAGCTTGCGGAGGTACTCGAACTTCACGAAGGCGGCGGTGAATCCATCGAGAATCCCAACGAGTTCCTCCGTGACGAACTCGGTATCAACTCTCCCGAAGAGGAGAAATCGCTTCCCGACTTCCTACAGTAGCTGTCGATGGTTCGAACGACATTTTCCGGTCGAGAGATTATCTCCGTTCTTAGAGAGTTCGGCTACCGGCCTGTCTCACGAACCGGGAGTCACGTTCGGCTCAGATACGAACACCCCGAAACAGGCGAAATACGGAACGTCGACGTGCCGATGCACAAGGAAGTGAAAATCGGGACTCTCCGCTCGATCGCCGACCAGTGTGGTGCAGCGGATTTCGAGGCGTGGTGCCAGTGGATCGACGAGCACAGTTGATCAAGACGTCGTATATCGTGTCATAGAAGCAGTCACAGCCAAGCTACTGCGATGCGGCTTGGGTGGCGAACTGTCGGTTAGGTTATGATTACGAAAAGCAGTGGAAGATACAGAGCGTAGATTCAGCACGACGGGAGTGATCGAACTACATCTGTTTGATCATGCTGTTTCCATGTCTTGGGGCTCTTGGAGGGGTTCGACACGAAACACGTAATCCGCGTAACTGCTATCAAGATTCGTGGGACTCTCTTCGTCGGTATGCTCTTGACAGAGAACGGCCTCTGCTTCAACGGCGCCATGCCCGGTTTCTTCCTGATATCGCTCGAGGACGACAAACGTCGCCCTCTTGGTGCAGCCGCGACGGTGGCACTCCGGAAGCGAGTCCGGAACTTCGTCTCCACGTCGGTTCTCGTCGTCTGCTTGCTTTTTTCGTCCATTTTTCGTGTCTGCCATCCCTACGTAATAGCGAAGCAAGCGCAATAATGCTGTGGTCGTTCGGAATCTTGGTGATGCATTCGCGCCTTCTATCTTGCAAACGAGTCTTGACAAGGATTGAACAGACAGATCGTTAGAAACATTTCTATGATGCACTCGGTTGATAACGGGCCGCACGTGTGAACTGATCCCGAGCATCCGCGCGAACGCAGTGAGCGCGGTTCACTGAACGCGAGCGGAGCGAGCGTTCAGCGTTTTTCGCCCGCGTTTTTGCCGTGAGCGGTGCGCGAAGCGCACCCGAACGGGAAAAAGGTGGTGGCCTAGTCGTCAGCAGGCGCGCCGGTGCCTTCGTCCTCGTACTGCTGTTTGACGTGGGAGAGTTTCCCGCCGTCGACGAGGATCTGGCGTTCGCGCTCGGAGGCTTCGAGGATACCCGTCGCTTCCCAGTCGTCGTTGACGCGGATCGTGAACTCCTCCTGGCCGGAGGTCACCGCATCGGCAACGTCGTCGACGATCTCGATGTTGTCGCCCTGGTCGATCTTCTCGTAGGTGTCTTCGTCGATCTCCAGCGGCAGGAGGCCGAAATTGAAGAGGTTCGCGCGGTGGATCCGGGCGAAACTCTGTGCGAGGACGCCCTCGATGCCGAGATACATCGGGCAGAGTGCCGCGTGCTCACGCGAGGAACCCTGACCGTAGTTCTCGCCGGCGACGAGGAAGCCGCCGTCGCTGTCGAGTGAACGCTGTGCGAAGGTGTCGTCGACCCGCGACAGCGTGAACTCACTGAGTTTCGGGATGTTCGACCGGTACATCAGGATGTCCTGCGTCGCAGGGATGATGTGGTCGGTCGTGATGTTGTCGGTCATCTTCAACAGCGTCTCGCCTTCGAGGTGGGCGTCCAGCGGCTCTTTCAGCGGCACGTCGCCGATGTTCGGCCCCTTGATGAGACCGTCGTCGACGGCCTCGTCGGGCTCGATGATGTCGCTTTCGGCACCCTCGTAGGTGTCCGGGAGTTCGAGGCCGGGGTCCTGGAGATCGCCGAGTTCGTCGGCGAGATCTCGCGGATCGACAATTTCCCCTTTGAGTGCGGCCGCGGCGGCGACCTCCGGCGAACAGAGGTAGACGTTGTCGTCCTCGATTCCCGACCGACCCTCGAAGTTCCGATTGAACGTTCGCAGCGAAACCGAATCGGAGCCCGGCACGTGGCCGATCCCGATACAGGCACCACAGGTGGATTCGGAGAAGTTGACACCGGCGGCCATCAGTTCGGCCGTCCAGCCCTCACGTGCGAGCATCTCGCTTGCCTTCTTCGAACCGGGCGCGACGATCATCTCCGTCGAGAGATCGATCGTGCGGCCTTCGAGCATCTTCGCGGCCGGGAGGATGTCCTCGTAGCCACCGTTCGTACAGGAGCCGATGATGATCTGGTCGACGTCGGCACCGGCAGCCTCACTGACTGGCACGACGTTGTCGGGCATCGACGGCTGTGCGATGAGCGGCTCGAGCTCCGAGAGATCGACCACGATCTCGTCGTGGTACTCGGCGTCGTCGTCGGGCTGGAGTTCCTCGTAGACCTCCTCGCGGCCGACGCGTTCGAGATAATCTTTCGTCTGCTCGTCGGTCGGGAAGATACTGGAGGTCGCACCCAGCTCGGTCCCCATGTTGGTGATCGTCATCCGCTCGGGGGCGGTGAGCGATTCGACGCCCGGCCCCGTGTATTCGAAGATCTTGCCGACGCCGCCCTTGACCGAGAGTCGGCGCAGCATCTCGAGAATGATATCTTTCGCAGTCGCCCACTCCGGCAGCTCGCCTTCGAGGCGGACGTTGACGACTTCCGGCATCTCGATGTAGTAGGAGCCCCCACCCATCGCGACGGCGACGTCGAGCCCGCCCGAACCGATCGCGAGCTGGCCGAGTCCGCCGGGCGTTGGCGTGTGTGAGTCAGAACCGAGCAGCGTCTTGCCCGGCGCAGCGAAGTTCTCTCTGTGCACGTTGTGGCAGATGCCGTTGCCGGGTCGCGAGAAGTAGGCACCGAACGTGCCGGCCGCAGATCGCAGGAAACGGTGGTCGTCCGTATTCTTGAAGTCAAACTGGTAGGTCTGGTGGTCGCAGTACTGTGCGGCAAGTTCTGTCTGGACCTCGTCGAGGCCGAGCGCCTCGAACTGGAGCCACACCAGCGTTCCGGTCGTGTCCTGTGTCAGGACCTGATCGATCTCGATACCGATCTCCTCTCCGGGTTCAAGTTCGCCCTCGGTGAGGTGATCGTCGAGGATCTTTTCGGTAAGAGTCTGTCCCATAGCGTGTGAATATCGAATATCCTAACCCATAAATCATGTTATTGCCGCGTATTTGGCCCTGATCGCTGAGTGAATACGTGTCGAACCAGTACTGTTTTAGATCTGCTCGCCTTCACCCAGTCGTATGTTCAAAAGCGGAGCGTTCGTCGCCGAACAGCTCGATGGGCTACGGGAGAGTCAGATCCAGCCCAACGGGGTCGATCTCACGCTCGGTGCTGTCTTCGAGCAGACGGACGCAGGTCGGATCGAACGCGGCGACAAAACGGTCGGCGAGCGCCGCGAACTCGAGCCGACCGAAGCGCCCTGGGCTCACGACGACAGTGCGGGCGCGTACACGCTCGCCGAGGGTGGCTATATCGTCCGGTACGGCGAGCGAATCCGGATCCCCGAGGATCATATCGGCTTTCTCTACCCCCGGTCGTCGCTGTTGCGTAACTCCTGTATGCTCGATACTGCCGTCTGGGATGCCGGCTACGAGGGACGTGGCGAGGGGCTGCTCGAAGTTCACCACGAACTCACGGTCGAAGCGGGTGCCCGGATCGCACAGCTCGTCCTCGCTGAAGCCGATCATGTCGGCGCGTACGATGGCTCGTATCAACGCGAGAATCTGTAATTTCAATCGGCACACATCTTGTCACAGCGTATATAAAGTGCATGACGGATAATGCAACACTGATATATGGATTCCACTGCAATCAAAATTGCCGAGTTGGGGGAGCGTAACCCGGACCGTGCCTCTGACAATCCTGACCGATCGTTTCCTTCCTCCAACCGGCTTTTCACACCACTCTAGCCACAGCCAGGTTATTTCGCGTTCTGAAACTACGCGGACAGTCTTTATATGGGTCTATCGTATCTGCAGGTATGAGCTCGGACAAGGGCGGGCTATACATCATGCGGGACGACGACGACGATGAACAGTGGATTCGGCCCACACCGGCCGGGGCAGCGATCGTCGATGCAGTGCTCACCCAGACCGATCTATCCGAAGATGAGCTTTCGAACATTCACTCCTATGTCGACCGAGACGAGCTACGTACCGTGCTCGAAGACGAAACGGCGGATCCGCTGACGTTCGCTGTCGAGGGGCACGATGTGACAGTCGCCCACGGCGGGGAGATCACCGTCGAAAACTAGCCATTTTCGGTTCATACTGGTGGCTATACATTCGTGCACATATTCGACCGCGCGGGGGCGAAATTCTTCAGTTTTGTATAGCCACCAGCGTCAGTCCGCCTGTTTCTTACCGGTAGTCAGGAACGTTCACTTTTTTAGTTTCGATTACCTATGTATAGTTGATGGTCGGACACAACGGACTGAAACTCCGGATGATGGTCGCTGGAAGCATACTGTTCGGCTTCTACGCGGCTATCGCTGGATTGGTACTGTATATGTTTGGAACGGGCACGTCCGTTCTCGCCGTGCTGTTGCTCGGCAGCGTCGGCTTTGTCGGCTTCCAGTACAAGTTTGGCAAGTGGATGGCGCTGCGCAGTGTCGGAGCCGAAGATATGCCCGAACACGCCGAGGGGCGGTACAACTACGGGGAGATCCATCGCTCGACCGAGAAACTCTGTCAGGAGATGGATCTCGACAAACCGCGCCTGATGGTCGCCGACATGGGTGTCCCGAACGCCTTCGCTGTCGGTCGAAAAGGAGCCGGTGTCGTGGTCGTCTCGCGCGAGATCATCGATCTGCTCGACCACGACGAACTCGAAGGTGTGATCGCTCACGAACTCTCCCACATCAACAACCGCGACGTGGTCATCATGGTGCTCGGCCAGTCGATCGCGTCGATGGTCGGGATCATCGTCCAGTGGGGCTACATCCTCGGCGGCGAGCGCAACATCGGCTCGTACATCGTCGGGATGATCCTCGGGACGGTCGCACAGATGGTCGTCATGATCTTCGTGATGGCAATCTCGCGGTACCGGGAGTACGTTGCCGACGAAGATGCTGCCACCTACACCCGCAATCCCGACGCGATGGCTCGCGCACTGGAGAAAATTAGCTCCGGTGCGCAGGGCAAAGAGATGCGTGGTGAGGACACGGTCAACGCTCTCTGTATCTTCGGCACCAGTGGCTCCCTGCTCCAGAAGATCTTCTCGACGCACCCGCCGACCGAGAAACGCATCGAACGACTCCGTTCGCAGTCTGTTGGCTACTGACCGCCAGTAGCTCTCCTCGTTCTTTTTGGCGTCGCTCTGTCGCACCGAGGGTGACAACGCATATCCGGCTGGCTCGCAGAATTTCTGTATGAGCGAAATTCATCCGTCTCAGCGTGTCGCCGTCCTCGCGGATTCACAGAACCTGTATCACACTGCACAGAGTATGTACTCACGGAATATCGACTACTCTGCACTGCTGGAGGAGGCTGTCTCCGACCGCGGGCTTACCCGGGCTATCGCCTACGTCATCAGAGCCGACGCACCGGAAGAGGAATCCTTCTTCGAGGCGCTGGTCGACATCGGCTTCGAGACACAGATCAAGGATATCAAAACGTTCGCCGACGGGAGCAAGAAAGCAGACTGGGACGTCGGGATGGTTCTCGACGCTGTCACACTCGCCAACCACGTGGATACGGTCGTCCTCTGTACCGGTGACGGCGATTTCACCCGCCTCTGTCACCACCTGAAACACGAAGGCGTGCGCGTGGAGGCGTACTGTTTCGAGGAGTCAACTGCGGAAGAACTCATCGAGGCGGTCGACGATTTCAACGATATGAGCAGCGATACGGATCGATTTCTGCTGTAGACTCCGATCGCTCGTTTTCTAATCGGCAGTAGTAAAACCGCGTGGTACCTGGCTGGCGTATGGACCGCGAGTTCGAGACTTACCTCGTAACACAGGAGAATCTCTCGGCGGGACGCAGTACAGAATCGATCGTGACCGACGCACTGGCCGGCGGTGTCGACGCCGTCCAGGTGCGCGAGAAAGACAGGAGTGCAGCGGATCAGCTACGGGTCGCACGCGCGCTCCGTGAGCCGACCGCGGAGGCTGGCGTTGCACTCGTCGTCAACGACCGGGTCGATGTCGCTGTGGCGGCAGCGGCAGACGGCGTGCATCTGGGCCAGGACGACCTCCCGGTCGAGACGGCCCGGCAACAACTCGGCGAGGACGCCATCATCGGACAATCCGTCTCGACAGTCGAGGAGGCGACGGTAGCCGAAGCCGCTGGTGCAGATTATCTCGGTGTTGGCACTATCTACAACACTGACTCCAAAGACGACGCCGGCGCGGCGATCGGTCTCGATGCGGTCGAGGCGATCGCCGACGCTGTCGAGATTCCGCTCGTCGGTATCGGCGGCGTGACACCGGAGCGCGCGCCCGATGTCGCTGCGGCGGGTGCCGACGGTGCAGCCGTCATCACGGCGATCACCCAGGCTGACGATCCGGCGGCAGCGACCCGGGAACTCGCCAGTGCCATCGCTGACGGGAAGCGCCGTCGTGAGGGGGCCGCCGAGATGGAGGGGCAGGCATGACTGTCGACCTCGCAGAGAGCCTCGATGCAGTCGCCGACGGATCGCCACTGGTCAACGCTTTCACGAACTCCGTCACGGTCAACGACGTCGCCCAGGTCATCCTCCACTGGGGCGGACTGCCGGTGATGTCCGAGGACGAACGCGAAGTCGCCGACATGATCGCCGCCGCACAGGCCTGCCTGCTCAACATGGGGACGATCAGCGAGAGCGACGAGGCGACGATGATCGCAGCGGGGGAGGCTGCGAACGAGCAGGGTGTCCCCGTCGTACTCGATCCGGTCGGCGTCGGTGCAACGCCGACCCGGAATCGCGTCGCAGAACGGTTCGCATCGGAGCTGGACGTCGCTGCGATCAAGGGGAACTACGGAGAAGTGACCGCGCTTGCGGGTGAGGATGCCGAGATCCGCGGTGTCGAATCTGTCGGCGAGTACAGCGATATCGCGACGACAGCCGTCGCCTGTGCACAGAAATACGACACCGTCGTCGTCGCCTCTGGCGAGACAGACGTTGTCGCGACTGAAGAGGCCGCCTACGAGATTACGGCCGGCGATCCACAGATGGGGACCGTCGTCGGGACGGGCTGTATGCTCGGTGCCTCCGTCGCTACTTTCGCCGGCGCCATCGAGGATATTGAACAGGCTGCACTCGCGGGAACTGTCGCTTTCGGGCTCGCTGGCGAGGCGGCAGCAGACGGTGCGTTCGGCGACGTTCACGGGCCGGCCAGTTTCAACGTCGCGTTCAAAGACGCAGTTGCGGGCCTTCGGGAGGCCGGGACCGACAGCGCCGACGCTCGGATCGAGCAACTGCTGACGATCTAACTACACACCAACTGGTAGAGACTCTCGGCTGTCCGTTCCGTCTCTGGTACCCCAAGCATCATGTACATCGTATTGCAACGTCCGATATGGTCTCTCGCAAAAACGAGGTCGTCCTCGTCTGTGCGATGATCGGGACAGTACTCGCGTTCCTGGCCGCCGACGGGTTAGACGCACCGCCGGGGATTGCCTCCAGTGTACTGGTTTTCGTCGGAGCGATTCTTCCGATGGTCATCAACAACTATCTCGATGCGAGTTCGGATAGCTGAGATCTCGACAGGACAGCTTCATCGCTATCGAAGATCGGTCGTTTCCGGTTCGAAAAAAATCGGTGTTGTACGCCCTCGGTGCGACGTAACTCTACAGTCCGACTACTCGAAGTGGTCGAGGCACGTCTCGTACTCTTCTGCGGCCTTGTCCCAGTCGACGACCTCGAAGAAGGCGTCGATGAAGGAGCCGCGGTCCGGGCCGTAGTCGTAGTAGTAGGAGTGCTCCCAGACGTCGAGTGCGAGAACCGGGTGTGAGCCCCAGAGTGCGCCCTGGTCGTGTTTGTCGACCGGGACGTTACGGAGCTGTTTGGCGACCGGGTCGTAGACGAGCAGCGCCCAGCCACCGGCGGCTGATGCGGCGGCTTCGAACTCGCCTTTCCAGCCTTCGTAGGAGCCGAAGTCCTCTTCGATGCGGTCGGCCAGCGCGCCCTCCGGTTCGCCGCCGCCGTCGGGATGCATGTTCTCCCAGAACAGCGTGTGGAGATAGTGTCCACAGCCGTTGTGGGTGACGTTGCCCATCGCGCCGGCACTCCCGCCGAACTCACCGCTCTCGCGGTTCTCGGCGAGTGTCTCCTCGGCCGATTCGAGGCCGTTTACGTACCCCTGATGGTGGGTGTCGTGGTGCCACGTAACCACCTGCTCGGAGATATGTGGTTCGAGAGCGTCGTATTCATATGGAAGTTCCGGAAGTTCTGGGTTCGAATGTTCTGGCATTGTATATCCCTCCAGTTCGATATGTCGGCTGGCAACATCAAAAAGGTTCCCGCACCGGTAATCTCTGTTTTCGAGAGCGGACTCATTTTTCGAGTTACGACAACGAGTCTTGGTACTGGTCGTACCACGACTCTCGAGACGTTCTGGTGCAGTTACACGTCATCCGTCGCCGCGTGCTCGTTCGAACATCTCGATTGCTGCCTCCCGGCGCTCGCTGTGATCGACGATCGGTGCAGGGTACTCCGGGGCGTGCATCTGTCGGGCGCCCTCGTCGAGTTCGTGCCAGGAGTGGATCGTCTCCGCTGGCACGCTCTCCAGTTCGGGGACGTACCGTTTGATGTACTCGGCGTCGGGGTCGTACCGCTCGCCCTGGGTCATGGGGTTGAACACCCGGAAGTACGGCTGTGCGTCGGTGCCCGTCGAGGCGGCCCACTGCCAGCCACCGTTGTCGTTGGCGGTGTCGTGATCGACCAGCAGCTCGCGGAACCAGTCGTACCCCTCCCGCCAGTCGATCAGGAGATCTTTCGTCAGGAAGGAGGCGACGATCATCCGGACGCGGTTGTGCATAAACGCCTCGTCACGAAGCTGTCGCATCCCCGCATCGACGATCGGATACCCCGTCTCGCCGTCTTTCCAGGCCTGCAATCCCTCGGGGTCGTCGTTCCACTCGATGGGGCGTTCGTAGGATTTGTAGTTCTCCGTCACGGCATCCGGCCGATCCCAGAGCACCTGCGTGTAGAACTCCCGCCAGGCGAGCTGGTCCTGGAACTCGAAGACTGACTCCCGTTCGCTCTCCGAGTCGGCGTCGGCGTGCGCCCGATCAGTCGCCTGGTAGACCTCCCGGATGCCGATCGTCCCGTATTTGAGATCGGCCGACAGCCGGGAGGTACTCCGATCTGCCGGGTAATCCCTGCGCTCGTCGTAGCTGTAGATATCGCCGGCACAGAACGATTCCAGGCGTTCTCTGGCGTGGTCTGTGCCTGCAGGCGGAATATCTGCGTCGGGCTCGTCGAACCCGAGATCTGACAGCGTCGGCAGTTCGTCGAGGGTGTGCTCGCTCGCGCCGGATTCGACGGCTGCGAGATCGTCGGCGGCTGGCGGGTCGAGTGGCTCCTTCTTTTCGCGGTCGTGCCACTTCTTCGAGAAGTAGGTAAACACCTTGTAGGGGTCGCCGCTGTTCGTCGTGATCGAGCCGGGTTTCTGGTGGACCGCATCGTGGACAGCCCGGCGTTCGATCCCCTCGTCGTCGAGTGCCCGCCTGACGGCAGCGTCGCGTTCTCTGGCCAGTCCGGAGTAATCTGCACACCACGTCACGGTCGAGACGTCGGACTCGTCTGCAATCGCTGGGACCAGCTCGACCGGATTCCCGTGGGCGACCAGCAGGTCCGTTCCCCGGTCTTCGTACTCGGCTTGCAGCGAGTCGAGCGCATCGAGCATGAACGACAGCCGCGGCGGTGCTGCGTGGTCGAGAACCGTCGGATCGAAGACGAACAGCCCGATCGCTTCCCCCTCGGCTGCGGCCGCGAGCCCCCGGTTGTCATCGAGCCGGAGATCACGCCGATGCCAGTGTAGATTCATACTACCGGGTTGGCCCACACGCACTTGAACAGTCGTGTGTCCGGTCGTTTCTCCGGCTTTCTCAGTATTGATAATCCGGGACGAACTGTTTATTAACAGGAAAATAAAGAGTGGATATGGACGAGTCGATTCGTGTCCTCCCGATTCCCACGGCGATCGTCCGGGTCGACCGTTCCGGGGAAATCGCCTTCGCGAACGATCGTGCCCGGTCGATACTCGGCTTCGACGGCGATGGGCCACTGGAGCGTACGTACGACGATCCGGACTGGGAGAGCAGAGATCTGGATGGGGAGCCGATCCCCGACGAGGAGTTACCATTTCGGCGCGTGCTTGCGTCCGGCGAGCCGGTCGACGGCTATCGACACTCGATTCGCTGCGCCGATGGTGTCCGCCGGATCGTCGAGGTCAGCGGCGCACCACTGTTCGACGGTCAGGGCGACGTCGAGGGCGTCGTCTTTGCCCTTTCGGACGCGACACCACGACGACGGCGAGAGACCGCCTTCGAGGCGTTGCACGAGATCGCCACGACGATCCAGCGCGAGCAGACCGTCGAGGCGGTCTGTGAACGCACAGTCACGGCCGCGGCCGACATTCTCCAATTCGATACCTGTTCGATCGTCATCCGCGAGGGCGAGTGGCTCGTCCCGTATGCAGTCTCAGAGAATACGCCACCCGATGGCGTGCAGCGAATGCGAACCGACGAGGGGCTCGCCGGCAAGACCTTCCAGAGTGGTGAGTCGGAGATTGTCGAGCGCGTCCCCGACAACGACGACGTGAACCCTGCCAAGGAATCCTACCGCTCGGGGATCAGCGTTCCAATCGACGAGTACGGGGTCTTCCAGGCGGTGAGCACCACTCCCGAAGCCTTTGCCGACGAAGATATCGAGTTCGCAGAACTCCTCTTGAGTCACACCGAAAACAAGATCGAACAGCTCGAACGCGAGGCGGAGCTCAGGCGACAGAACGAACGTCTCGACGAGTTCGCAGGGATCGTCAGCCACGACCTCTCGAACCCACTGAACGTCGCCCAGCTCCAGCTCGAACTGGTCCGGGAATCTGTCGACGACGAACGCCTCGCTGCGGTTGCGCGAGCACACGACCGCATGGAAACACTCATCGACGCTCTGTTGACACTCGCTCGTAGCAGAAACCCCGTTTCGGAGACGGCCCGGGTCGACCTCGCGGCAGTCGCGACGCAGTCACTGGCAACCCTCGATACTGACTGTGTGGCGCTCTCGACCGAATCAGCTGCGTTCATCGAGGCCGACGAGGATCTGGTCACGATACTGCTCGAAAACTTGCTGAAAAACAGCGCCGAACACGGCTGCGACGGGGCCGGTCAGGAGGATACCACTGTCACCGTTCGGATCGGACTGCTCGACGATGGTTTCTTTTTCGAAGATGACGGGGCCGGTGTTCCAGCAGAGATCCGCGAGGAGATCTTCGATGTGGGCGTTTCGACGGGAGCCGATGGGACGGGAATCGGGCTCAAAATCGTCACGGAGATCGTCGACGCCCACGGCTGGGCGATCGACGTGACAGAGAGTGAAGACGGCGGCGCACGGTTCGAGATCACCGGGGTCTCGATCGACGGCTGAGCCCGATCGCTGGTCGAGGACTGTCAGTCCCGGGGGCCTTTTTACGCTTCACGTCCGATGCACAGTATGGTCGATTTCCAGTCCCGGGACACCACTCGTGGGACCGAGGCTGCGGAGACAGACGAGGAAGAACCGCCCGACGAACCGGCGTCCGCCGACGAGTCTGCGGACTCCCAGTCCGCCACAGCGGAGACTCCCGAGCAGATCGATCTCTCGGAACTCTGCTATGCAATTGTCACTGTCGCCGACGATCGATCGATCGCCGAGGATGCACAGGGTGACGTCGTCCTCGAAGCGATCGAGGAAGATGACGGGACGGTCACGACCCGAGATCTCATCCAGCCCTCGTACGACAGTGTCCAGAGCACTACGACACGGTTGACCGACCGCGACGACGTCGACGTTGTCGTCGTGATCGGTGGAACCGGTATCGAGCCCGACGATGTCACAGTCGAGGCTGTCGAACCGCTGTTTAGCAAACAGCTTCCGGGCTTCGGAGAGCTGTTCAGATTGCTCGCTCACGAGGACAAGGGAACTGCTATCGTCGGCACGCGCACGACTGCTGGCGTCATCGACAACGTCCCGGTCTTTGCCGTTCCCGGCACGATCGACGGTGCGCTACTCGCGACTGACGAAATTATTCTCCCCGAGGCTCAGTCGCTCGTCCGGGACGCGAACGGGCTGGACGGGTCTGATCGACCGGACTGGTGACTACTTGCTTCCCGAGGCGGTTCACTCGGAGCGTTTTCAGTCGTACGTATCGGACTACTTCTCCAGCGCCAGCGAGGCGAGCAACGCTTCGAGTTGAATCCGCTCGTTCGCCCCCGATGTGATGCGGTAGTCCGCCTCGCCGATCCGGTCGAGTACCCGGACTGCAGCCTGGTCTTCGAGTTCGAACTCCCAGACGGAGCGGTGCAACTGATCGATGATATCACCGCCGGCGATCCCCTCGTCGGTCAGCAGGCGGTCGAGCTGTGTGCGCGAGGCAGTAAAGTCCCCGTCGAGTGCCAGCGTCACCATCTCCTCGATGTCCTCCGGGCGAGCAGTGCTCGTGATCTCGAAGACGCTCTCTTCGTCGACGACTCCGCCCGTGACTGCCGCGGCCTGGAGGCCGTTGATCGCAGCGCGCATATCGCCGCCGGCGACGTAGATCAGCGCCTCGATCCCGTCGTCAGTAATCTCGATCCCCTCGTTCTCTGCGACCATCCTGACCTGCCGTTCGATCGCCTCGTCGGGCAGCGGCGAAAACCGGAAGACCGTACACCGCGACTGGATCGGGTCGATGATCTGTGAGGAGTAGTTACAGGAGAGAATAAACCGGACGTTGTTCGAGAACTGCTCCATCGTCCGGCGGAGTGCTGACTGTGCGTCGCTGGTATTGTGGGTCAAAATACCGTTAGCGAGCATGAAGTTGGGGGTCCCCTCCATGCTGATGTTGTACGCCTTTCCGCGATGGCTGTATTCGATGCTGTTTACTTCTGCGGTCTCAACAGTCTGTAATCCTCCATCGGAGACGAGTGCTGGCTCGAATTCCTCCCCTTCGTCTTTGCAGTCCATAGAACAGAACCGACCTGCAGTCCAGGCACCACAGACCTCGCACTGCGAAACGCCGATGTCGTCTTTGAAATCAGCTATCTTGTCCCCTGGCGACAGTTCGCGTAATTCCTTTTCTACGAGCGTTCCGTCCTCATCGACCACAAAAAACGGGTGGCTAAGACTCGCCAGAATTGTCCTCCCGTCCGCTAACTCGACTTCGAAGAAGTCCGCAACGCCCGAATCTACGAGTTTGCCCTTGTCTGATTGTATTTCATTTGTCTCAAAATCGACAGATGGAATCGGTTCACCGTCGGTAGCAACTTCTTCTATCGGTTTCACTTCCGGTGACGACGGATACCCAGCAACGACCTCTGTTCCGGGCGGAACACACAATGCGTCGGCCTCATCGAGGAATATAATCCGGTAGTTCGCGCCGCCGAAGGAGGTGCGTGCGAAACTTTTGATCCGGTCGCGAACCACGTCGATCCCCCGTTCGTCGGAGGCGTTGAGTTCGAGGAAATGTTCCTCCCAGTCCTCGCCGTAGAGTTCGCGTGCAGCAGCTATCGCCGAGGTCGTCTTCCCCACGCCGGCCGGCCCTGCGAACAACATGTTCGGAAGGTCGTTCCGGTCGACGTAGCTCCGGAGTCGGTCGACAATCGCATCCTGTCCAACGATCTCGTCGAACCGTTGTGGCCGGTACTTTTCGAGCCAGATATCCCCGCGACCGGCCGTCGTCTCGTCCGCTTCGCTCATGGCATTCGAGAGGGACGGCCCGCACATAAACTCCCCGAGACCGCTCCGTCACAGCGCAGATCCATCCTTCGATCACTACTGTCGCGAGAGTAGCAGAATCGAGGTTCCAGTGACCAGCACGACCGCTATGACGTGGCCGGCGACGACGACGAACAGGATCGGCTGTCCGACCAGGAAGGGGAGAAAGGCGAGCTGGAGCAGCCCGAAGAGGATCGTATCGATATCCGCCCGCCGGAGCTGTCGCCGTGTCTCGCCGTCGAAGCTGTACCGGACAGACCGCCAGAGTGCGGCGACGCTGGCCCACCAGCCCGCGCCGATCCGATAGCAGACGTCCCAGAGGATGAGCAACATGAGATACACCGCGAGAACCGGTGCGTCGGGGCCGAACAGCGACTCGATCAACGTCGTCTCCGTCTGCTGGGGATCGAAGACGAACAGGTAGGTGATCAGCGCGATGAAGGAAAGCACCGCCAGCACGACCTCGATGTTCGAGCTAAAGAGGAGCCGCCGGTAGGATTCCGGAACGTCCTGTCCGCGGACCAGCGTGCCGATACGCAGCAACTCCGCACTCCCCGCAGTCGCGACGAGGACGGCGACAGTGCCAGCGACCGCCGCTTCCGGAAGGCTGTAGACGAGTGCCAGCGCGAGTACCGCTGCCTCGAACAGTAAGAACTGCAGGAGGAGTGCAACGTATGGGTTGACCTCGATACCCGGCAGTGCGCCGATGATTCCCTCGTAGACCCACGAATCACTGTACTGTGAACTCATCTCGTCAGTACTCCTGTCTGGAACTCATCTGTTGGTTCGTCTCACCGTTCTGATCCGACAGCACGCCTGACCGCCGTATCGAAGGGGATGTCCTCTGCGTCGATGTGTGATCTGATGCTATCATCTGTGACAACGGTCGGATTTTTCAACCCGTCGATCAGTGGTCGGGCAACACGCCAGTCGACGTTCGTGACCAGCCCGACCCAGTACGAGGAGAGTTTCGGGGAGAGCACCGGGACGGTGATCATGGTCGGTGGACGCTGGTCCAGCGCGACGGCCGTCCGCTGCATAATTTCGCCGTAGGTGAGCACGTCCGGGCCACCGATCTCGTAGGTCCCGCCGGCTGTCTCCGGTGCATCGAGGACACCGATCAGATAGGTCACCACGTCGTCGACAGCGATCGGCTGGCACTCCGTGTCGACCCACCGCGGTGTGATCATGACTGGCAGGCGTTTGACGAGCTGGCGAACCATCGCAAAGCTCACACTGCCGTCGCCGATGATGATCGCCGCACGAAGGGTCGTCAGATCGTAGTCTCCCTCACCGAGGATAAACTCGACCTCGCGCCGGGAGCGGAGATGTTTCGAGAGGTGGTCACCTGCTTCACCGAGGCCGCCGAGATAGACCACGCGGTCGACGCCCGCATCGCTCGCGGCCCTGGCGAAGTTCCGGGCTGCCAGCCGGTCACGTTCCTCGAAGTCCTTGCCGGCGTACATCGAGTGGATGAGGTAGTATGCCGCGTCGACGCCTTCGAATGCCGCTTCGAAGCTTCCGCGTTCGAGGATGTCACCCTCGAACAACTCGACAGCCGACGGCCCGTCGTACCGGGTCGTATCGCGGACGAGCGCCCGGACGTCGTGGCCGGCGGCGAGTAACGGCTCTAGCAGGCGGCCGCCGACAAACCCTGTTGCACCCGTGACGAGAACACGCATACTATAGCATAGGACGGGAGCGTCTTAATGGTCACTCTGGCCCCAGTGCGGTAATAAACAGTAAGGCAATCGAGCCTGAATGTCTGATATGGACGATGTGGACCGCCAGGATATGCCTGGTGCGCTGGTCGAGGCGTACCTCCAGCGTGAACGTGGCACGCTGGCGCTGTTAGACGAACTCGAAAAACTGTCCATCGAGGGGGAGTACGACCGGCTCCGCGACCGGATCCGGACCTTTGCCAGGAACAACCAGGAAGTGTTCTACACTGTTGCGCTCGCGTTGACCGGCTCGAAACATTTCTTCGGTGACGTCGAATCACAGCTCGGCGGCGAACCCGCGGACAAACTCCGCGATCTCGCCGAAACGTATCCCAGCCTCTCCGAACCGTTCAGTCTGGTCCGGATGGAAATATCGAACGAACGACACAACCCACTCACGGGGCTCGACGTAACGACAACCTATCACTCCGAGGAGGAGGTCCCACTCGTCGCCTATACTGCGTACTCTGGCGGTGTCGATCTCTTCGAGTACCGCGGCTCACCACAGGAGGTCCTCCAGTCCGCGAGCTATCTCGTCCAGGCGACCAACGACTCACTGGAGGCCGCACTCCGGGAAGACCACTCCGTCAACACTGACGAACTCGGCGAACTCATCGACCGCCGCGAGAAACTCGAATCCGAATTGAATCACCTCCACGATCTCATCGACGAACTCCGCCGGAAACCGGTTGGCGACGGATAAGGTTGCTGACAATCTCCAGCTGAAACCCCCCTTCGTTTCTACTGCGAACCAGGCCACGTCCAGGAAATCGGTTAGACTGTTTTCACTTTCACTCCGGTCTACCCAGGATTAAATAGCCGTACCACGTGAATCTAATTAGACCGAGCTTAACGGTTAGCTGTGCATTTCCACCCGACTTATTCGTAAATTTATATATAATTATACTTAGAAGAAGCGAGAGACAAAACCATTATTTAGTTCCATGCCGAACAGAACTTCCGTCACAAATGATAGTAATGGGAGCAGTACTTCGAACGCAAATCCGCGGACACACAGGTGAGTGCGCATGAGCAAGGAGCTCGCGGCCGACGAACTGACACTGCCGATCAAACGGACCGAGGGGGACACCCTGGAGGACCGGCTGACAGCCAACGCCTACCACAACATCCTGCCGGCCCGGTATCTCAGGAAAGATGCCGACGGCGAACTCGTCGAACAGCAGGAGGAGCTGTTCGACCGCGTCGCGAAAAACGTCGCGCTCGCCGAGGCCGTCTACGAGGCCGACAACCAGGACGTCGAAATTACGGTTTCGCCCGACCAGCTCAAACCGGATCACCCGCGCCGGGACGAACTGGCCGAGGAAGTCTTCGGCAAGGGAACGACTGCCGACGACGACGCCACGACCGTCCTGAACGAGTACAACGTCAACAAGTTCGCCTACGAAACCGTGGTTCCGGAGCTTCCCGAGGGGGTTCAAGACCACGTCGAATCCGTCGCCGACCAGTTCCAGGAACAGATGGAACGGCTCGGTTTCATGCCGAACTCGCCGACCCTGATGAACGCCGGTGACGAACTCCAGCAGCTCTCCGCCTGCTTCGTCGACTCGCCGGAGGACGACATCGACGACATCCATCAAACGGCAAAAGAGGCCGCCAACGTCTTCCAGTGTCTTACCGAGGAGTCGACGGTGATGGTCGAGGAGAAGGGGATCGTCAGTGTGGCCGACGTGGAAGCCGGGGACCGCATCGCACAGCGGACCGACTCGGGGTTCCAGTACAAATCTGTCGAGGAGACACATACGTACGAAGATGCGGAGACGCTCGGGGTGACTCTCGCAAACGGACTTTCCGTCCGCGGAACACCGAACCATCGTCTCATGGTCGACGGCGAATGGACACGACTGGACGAGATCCAGGCCGGTCAAGAGATTCACTACGCGCTGGGCTGGCTTCGGGAGGCAGATCGCGAACGCCCGGAACTCACGTCGGTTGCGAGCGGCGCTCGGTGGAGCGAGAACAGAACCGTCGAGAACACGGAGATTCTCGAACTGTACCAGGAGGGGCTCAGCGATTACGAGATTGCAGACCGTCTCGACTGCGGGAAGTCCACGGTTCAGCGCCGCCGGAGCAAGGAACTGGAGCTCCCGCCAAACGGGAACGGCGGGCGGAAACCCGGGTCGATGTCGTTCGACGAGTCGGTAGTCCACAAACTGTATCAGGACGGACACACCGATGCGGAGATCGCTGACGAACTGGGTGTCCACCAGGTGACCGTCGGACAGTTCCGCGCTCGCGAGCAACTCACGCCGAATGGAACGCCGGTCAAAACGGTCCAGCAACCGGCGCAGTTAACCGAGGATCTCGCCGAACTCGTCGGACTGTGGGTCGGTGACGGCTCGTGGCATCAAGACGGCGTTCGGTTCCACGTTGGACGCGAGAGCCTCGCCGAGTACATCGATCAACTCTCTCAACGACTGTTCAGTACGGCGACTTCGACCTCCTTCGCGGACGGCTGCTACGAGGTCGGAATCAACAGCCACGAGATCAAGCGCTGGTGGGAAGCGAACTTCGACTGTAAGGAAAACGGCGCCCAGTCCGCTCACATCCCGCAGGTCATCAAGCGTGCACCCACTGGTGTTGCCGAAGCGTTCCTCCGAGGATACTTCACGGCGGACGGGACGCTGCTCGACGATACGTATCCGAAACTGTACAGTTCGTCCGAACGGGCTATCGACGACGCCGCGACCCTGATGATGGGCCTGGGGTATCCGGTCAAAAAATCCGTCATCCGCGACGAAGACGCCCATCCGTACTACGGCCTCGTTCCGACGACGGGTGATGGACGGAAAGCGTTCCTCCGCGATGTCGGCTTCATCGACGAACGCCGCGAAATCGGTCTGTCGAACATCGATACTGTCTCCGCCCGCGACTCTCACGTTATCGGTGAGCAATACTCCGTCGAAGTCGACTCCGTGGCCGAATCCGAACCCGCGACCGTCTACGATATCACCGTCGCGGACGACCACGAATACGTTACAGACGGGATCGTCTCGCACAACAGCGGCGGGGGCATGGGCTACGCCTTCTGGCGACTCCGACCGTACGGCGACGCTGTCGGCTCGACGGGTGGGATCGCGTCGGGTCCGATCACGTTCATGCGCACGTACGACCAGATGTGTGAGACGATCGCTCAGGGTGGCGCGCGCCGTGGCGCACAGATGGGTGTCATGCGTGTCTCCCATCCGGACGTCATCCAGTTCATCCACGCCAAGAACAAGGACGTCTCACTCGCGAACACCCTCCGACTCAACGACCCCGACGACTTCACGCACAACTCCTTTGCCGAAGCCCTCGAAGAGGCCCGCGACCTGATCGACGACGAGGGTCGTGTGCCCGAACACCTCCGGAACGCAGTCGAGGGTCATCTCTCGAATTTCAACATCTCTGTCGGGATCACCGACCAGTTCATGGACGCGGTCAAAAACGACGAGGAGTACACCTTCACCAACCCACGCACGGGAGAGGCACACGTCGCGACTGCGGAAACGAAAGAACTCTACGACATGTTCGGTCTCGGCGAGCACGTCGAGGTCGGTGAAGTGCTCTCGGTTCCAGCGGGTCTGCTCTGGGAACACATCGTCGAAGGCGCTCACGAGAACGGCGAACCGGGCGTCATCTATCTCGAACGCGTCAACAAGAAACACTCCTTCGACGTCGAGGAGCATCCGGACCACCGGATTCTCGCGACGAACCCGTGTGTAACTGGTGATACACTCATCAGCACCGAAAACGGCCTAATTTCTGCCGAAGAACTGTACGAGCAGGGTGTCGCACGCGATATCGTGGTAGATGGTCGTCTCAGTGAAGATCGTGTCAAGGAAGCCAGTAGTGTCTACAAGACTGGTGAGAAGGAGGTGTACGAACTCACGACCGAGGAAGGATACGAACTCCGCCTCACTGCCGACCACCGTGTCATGACTGACGATGGCTGGGTCGAGGCCCAAGACCTTACTCCTGGCCACACAGTTCATATTCAGAACCGGAAAGGCGAGTTTGGACAGCATGGCTCCGAAGAAGAGGGGCGTGTCCTCGGATGGCTTGTCGGCGATGGACATCTCAAAGATGGCGAAGAACGCGCTGTCTTGAATTTCTACGATGAGGACGCTGAAATTTCGGAACAGTTCGCTGAAGATGTAAATCAGGTCGTCCGTGAACCAACCGGAAACGCAGATTACGAAATCGGCGTAAACAACATTTCACGTTCGGACGATTATCGTGGTGCTCAGGCGGTCGAACAACGGATCCGTTCAGCGAGGCTCTACGAATATGCCGAAGAGGCGGGACTCGTCGAAGAGAAACATCAGGTGCCGGATGCTGTCATGCGTGGTAGCGAAGAGATGGCTCGCGGGTATCTCCAGGCACTGTTCACTGCTGATGGCAGTGTTCAAGGAAACGTCGAAAAAGGCGTCTCTGTCCGGCTCGCAAGCACTGAACGAGACCTTCTGACCGATGTCCAGCAACTTCTCCTGAACTTTGGAGTCGTCAGTAAAATCTACGAAAATCGGAAAGAAAGCGGTGTTACGGAACTTCCAGACGGAAACGGTGGTACAAACGAGTACGAGACAGATGGATTCCACGAACTGGTAGTTGTCAAGGACAACCTCATTCGTTTCCAGGAGGAGATTGGTTTCCTTCTCGATTACAAGAACGAGGCACTCGACGGGCACCTGTCTGAATACGATCGGGGTCCGTACAGCGAACGTTTCGAAGCCACTGTTGAGTCAATTGAAGACGACGGTATCGAGACAGTCTACGATCTGACCGAGCCCGACACGCATTCGTTCGTTGCGAACGGGCTTGTCGTTCACAACTGCGGTGAGCAGCCACTCGAAGAGTACGAGGCCTGCAACCTCGGTCACATCAACCTCTCGACGCTCGCAGCCCAGGACGCGACGGACTGGCGTGTCTGGTCCGAGAACCACGCCGACGAGTACGACAGCCAGGAGGCCGCCCTCGAAGCCTTCCTCGAAGAGGCCATCGACTGGGATTCCTTCGACGACCGTATCGAACTCGGCACGCGCTTCCTCGAAAACGTCGTCACGATGTCGGATTTCCCGGTCGACAAGATCGAGGAGACCGTCAGAGAGATGCGCAAGATCGGGCTGGGAATCATGGGACTTGCGCAGCTGTACGTTCAGCTCGGGCTCGAATACGGCAGCGAACCGGCGAACGAGATCGCCCGCCAGTTGATGATGCACATCAACCACGAGTCCAAGTGGGCCAGCCACGAACTCGCCAAAGAGCGTGGCACCTTCGGCGAGTGGGAGAAATCCAAGTTCGCCGACCCGACCGAGTACGCCGACTGGTTCGAACACCACACCGGACTCGACGCCGACGACTGGGCGGACGGCTTCCCGATCCGGAACCACAACACGACCACCATCGCGCCGACGGGCACGACATCGATGATCGGCAACACGACGGGTGGCTGTGAGCCGATCTACAACGTCGCCTACTACAAGAACGTCTCCGACGACGTCCAGGGTGACGAGATGCTCGTCGAGTTTGACGACTACTTCCTCCGGACGCTGGAGGACAACGATATCGACGTCGACGCGGTCAAAGAGGAGGCCCAGGAGCAGATGGCCAACAACGAGTTCGACGGCGTCACCGGCCTGACGACGGTTCCGGACGCGATCGGTGAACTGTTCGTCACGACCGGCTCCCTTTCGGCGAAACAGCACGCGAGTGTCCAGACCGCCTGTCAGCAGGGTGTCGACTCCGCCATCTCGAAGACGGTCAACGCCCCGAACGACTCGACGGTCGAGGACGCGAAGGAGGTCTTCGAGTACATCTACGATCACGGCGGGAAAGGTGTCACCTACTACCGTGACGGCACCCGCTCGAAGCAGGTGCTCACGACGCGCGCCCAGAACACCGAGTTCGCGGATATGGACGAGGGTGAACTCGTCGCCCAGATCGAGGAGGTCTTCGGCGGCATCGAAGGCTTCCTCGAACACGAGGCGGTCCAGGCAGCCCTCGACGAGCAGGTCGAAGAACTGCTCGCAACAGCCGACGGCGAACAGACCGAGTTCGCCGAGAAACAGAGCCGACCCGACGTGTTGCACGGGATCACCCAGCGCATCGACACCGGCTACGGCAAGCTGTACGTCAACATCAACGAGGATCCGAAACGGGAGCGACCGTTCGAACTGTTCGCCAACATCGGCAACTCCGGCGGCTTCACTGCCTCCTTCACGGAGGCACTCGCGAAGACGATCTCGACGGCGCTTCGGTCGGGTGTCGATCCGAACGAGATCGCCGACGAACTGCAGGGCATCCGTTCACCGAAAGTCGCCTGGGACAAAGGCGAGCAGATCCAGTCGATCCCGGACGCGATCGGGACCGCGATGCGTCGCTACCTCGATGGCGATATCGAGCGCGCCTACCCACAGCAACAGACGCTCGAAGAGACCGCAGAGGATGCCGACGAAACCGATGCAGTGGCTGAAACAGAGCCCGAAACTGACGGTGGCGCCGTCTCCGCGAACGACGCGAGCGACTCCTCCGTCGAGGCTGACCAGCAGTCGATTATCGAGGCCGGCGAAAGCCCCGAATGTCCCGACTGTGGCTCGCTGTCGCTGTACTACTCTGAAGGCTGCAAGACCTGCGAATCCTGTGGCTGGTCGGAGTGCTGACTGACTGATCGACACTACGGAGCCGTTCGCTGTTTCTGTTCCTGCAACGGGGCGATTCGATTTTTGTTCGTTGCGTCGTCAGCCCCGGGTATGTCGGGCTCCGATACGGACGCCAGTGCTGGCTATCTCGCTGGCTCCGTGGCCCTCGACTGGTCGTTCACACCTCTGTATCGAAGGTCAACTTGTAGGCGAGAAACCCTGTGTAACAGACGTAGATCGTGAAGATCGTAAACCAGGCCGAGGTCCGGACGAGATGAGTCGGATAGATGACGTAGCCGATCAGGAGTAGTCCAATTGTACTCAAAAGAACCGCGAGATCGTACCGATCCGGGGACAGGAGACCGACCATTGGCGGACTGTAACTCTGCGAGTAATAAATGGGTAGCGACTTCGAGGCGGATCTCTGGAGTGGCGATCGGTTTGCTGTTCGTAGTCACCGCTCCCGAACCAAAACCGATCACGACCCTTCAATACAGTCACTCTATTCAGCTTTCCAGCCCGTACATCCACTTCGTGCCGTAGTAGACGAACCAGGCCATCCAGATGACGAAAATAGCCAGCCAGATCCCGTACTGGAAGACGGTGTCGGGGTAGATGACGTAGCCGAGCACGAGTAATGCGATCACGGACACTCCTGCAGCGTAATCGAGGGTATCGAGTGTCGGTCGCTCGCTCATTACTCTCCCTTCTCGGAGCCAGGAATATGAGCGTAGCGATACCCGCTGTATCGGTCAGCCCACTCTCAGATTCCGAAAAAGAAGACGATTCCGAGCGTCGTCACCACAGTCAGAATCAGCTGTAGGGGTGCGCCGACCCGGACGAAGTCCCCGAATTTGTAGCCACCGGGGCCGTACACCATGAGATTGGTCTGGTAGCCGATCGGTGTCATCAACGCAGTCGAGGCGGCGAAGGTCACCGAGAGCACGAACGAGAAGGGTTCGGCTCCGATCGCCTGCGCCGTGTCGATGGCGACCGGAATCATGAGTACGACGCTCGCGTTGTTGCTGATGACGTTCGTGATCAGCGCCGTGAACAGATAGAAGATCCCCAGGACGAGCACTGGATGGAGTCCACCCGAGGCTGCGACGATCCCGTCGGCGAGCCACGCCGCGCCACCGGTGCGCTCCATCGCGACGCCCAGCGGGATCAGCCCCGCGAGCAGGAAAACCACACTCCAGTCGACGGCATCGTACATCTCCTCGGGTTTGACACAGCCAGTCAGCACCGTCGCGACGATCCCGCCGAGCGCACTCACGACGATCGGGAGAATATCCAGCGCAGCTAGCGCCACCACTCCCGCGATGATACCCAGCGCGACCGGAATCCGCTCGGTCCGGAAATCGGGGCGGGTGAGTTCGCGTGCGAGGATGAAATCCCGGTCGTTGCTGAATCGGGTCACAGTCTGCTCGCTGGCCTGGATCAGGAGTGTATCGCCCGGCCGGAGGCGGCGTTTGTCCATCCGGACGTGGATCACTTTCCCGCCACGGCGGATCGCCAGCACTGTCGCGTCGTAGCGCTGGCGAAAGGAGAGGGTTTCCAGGGTCTTGCCGATGATCGAGGCCTCCGGTGAGAGGACGACCTCGACGAGTCGTTGTTCCTCGGGGTCGACATCGTTTTCGCTGGTTCGTTCGGCGGCGGTCGAGCCGGTCTCGATCGGCGGTGTCGTTCCGTCGACTGTCTCGTCGAGCTGGTCTTCTGATATCGGTTCCTCGGCATCCGGAGCCAGCCCGAGCCCCTCCGCTTCGATCAGCTGAAACAGCGTCTCCTGGTCGGCACGCAACATCATGACATCGCCGGCCTGCAGCTGCCGTCTGTCGATCGGCTCCGAGAGTGCCCGCTTTCTACGAATCAACTGGACGATATCCGCGTCCAGATCCAGTTCGGCCAGTATCTCCTGGGCAGTGTTGCCGACCATTCCCGACTCCGGTTCGACGATCACCTCGGTGAGATACTCCGCCATCTCGAACTCGTCGAGGAAACCGTCGGTGACTGCGATCCGCTCGGGGATGAGATGCCGTCCGACGGTGACGAGATAGACGGTGCCGGTCAACAGGACGATCACGCCGAGTTGTGTGAACTCGAACATGCTGAACGACTGTCCGAGCAACCGTCCGGAGAGATCCGAGGCGAGGATGTTCGTCGAGGTACCGATCAGCGTCAACATCCCACCCAGCATCGCGACGTAGGAGACCGGGAGCAGTAGTTTCGACGGTGAGATCCCGGTTTTGTTCGAGATCTGATTTACCATCGGGATCATGATCGCGACGACCGGCGTGTTGTTGACAAAGCCCGCAGAGCCACCCGAGAGTCCGAGCACGGCGACTAGCTGTTTGAGCGGGCTATCCCCGAACCGGTCGGCGATCCCCGCTCCGATGATGTTGACGAGGCCGCTCCGGCGGACCCCCTCGCTCAGGATGAACATCGCGAGCACCGTGACCGTCGCCGGACTGGCGAAGCCACCGATCCCGGTCTCGGGATCGATCTGTGTCCAGGGTTCGAGGACGATCAGCGCGACGAGCACACCGATCGCGGTCACGTCGATCGGTACTGGCTCCCAGAGGAAGAAGACGAGCGCCACAGCGATGATCGCGAAGACGACGAGGGCATCTGCCGGCGGCGTCCCGACGGACTGCAGGAGCGACGCGAACACGTTCAGCCAGTCGACAGGCTCGGATAAAAAACGCACTGATGGCGATCGAGTCGCCAGCTACTCCCCGTATTCGTAGAATCCACTCCCCGTTTTCTTGCCGAGATCGCCGGCCTCGACTTTCCGTTTCAGCAGGTAAGCCGGTTTGTACCGGTCGCCGAGTTCCTCGTGGAGGGTCTCGCTCGCCCGCAGGACGATATCCAGTCCGACGTGATCGGCCAGTTCAAGCGGCCCCATCGGGACGTTCGTGCCGAGCTTTAGCCCCCTGTCCATATCTTCTTTCGAGGCGACGCCCTCGTCGTAGGCTCGGATCCCCTCGTTGATCCACGGGATGAGTACGCGGTTGACGACGAAGCCGGGTTTGTCCTCGGATTCCCAGGTTTCTTTTTCCAGATCCGCGGCGAAGCCGTGGGCCAGATCGACGACGCCGTCGGCGGTTTTTTCGCCGACGACGACCTCGACACCGTCCATGATCGGCACCGGGTTCATGAAGTGGAGGCCGACGACCAGTTCGGGGCGGTCGGTTGCGGCGGCGATGCTCGTGATCGAGAGCGTACTCGTGTTCGTCGCGAGGACGACGTCGTCGTCGGTGATCCTGTCGAGTTCGGTGAACACCTCCTTCTTTACGTCCATCTCCTCGATTACCGCCTCGACGACGAGATCCACCTTTGCGATATCAGACAGTTCGGTCGTTCCAGTGATCCGCTCGCGTGCAGCGTCGGCTTCTTCCCGGGTAAGTGTCTCTCGGGCGACCAGCCGATCGAGGCTAAACTCTATCTCTTCGAGGCCATTCTCGACGTACTGCTGTTCGATATCGCGCATTACGACCTCGTAACCGTACGTCGCTGCGACCTGCGCGATCCCGTTTCCCATGTTGCCCGCACCGACGACGCCGACCGTTTCGATATCGGAGCGTTCGCGCATGTGTTGCGGTCGTCGTGCCTGTCGCTTAAGTTTGGTGTCGGATCCCTCTCGAACCCCTTTTGTCGATAAATAAGGACCGCGTAATCAAGTAGCTACGCACCCTCGAACGAGTATGATGTATTGCTCTCCCGATTGGTCCTCGGTCGAACGCCGTACCGTCCAGACCAGTTGCTACGACTCGCGGTTCGATCGCCGGACCGCTGGAGGTACTGTATGACTAACTGGCGTGCCGTGCTCATCGGTTTCCTTGTGATTCTCGTTCTCGGGACAGTCGGCCTCATCATCCCCGGAATCGGACAGCTCGTCGCGGGACTGGTCGGTGGCTTCGTCGCAGGCTACCTGGCCGGTGGCGGGCTCCTCCGGGGCTTCTGGCACGGGCTGCTCGCCGGCAGTCTCGGCGGTATCGTCGTGGGTACGCTTCTCTTTGTTGCCATCT
This sequence comes from Halovenus amylolytica, assembly GCA_004015825.1. Taxonomy (GTDB): domain Archaea; phylum Halobacteriota; class Halobacteria; order Halobacteriales; family Haloarculaceae; genus Halovenus; species Halovenus amylolytica. Next base: position 117,689 of record SAYS01000010.1, read on the forward strand.
CTGTCATCGGGCTCGCCTTCGGTCCCGTGGGTGGCGCAGCCGGCGGGCTCGCTGGATTCGGTACCTTCGTCGTGGTCGTCATCCTGACGATGATCGCGGCGCTGGAAAGTGCGGCCGCCGGTGCGATCGGCGCGTTGCTCAACTGATGCTGGTGGCGATACATTCGTCAAAATATTCGATCCCATAGGGGTCGAAATCATTTAAACATTCTTCGGCTCGTACAGCCGACGACACGAGTAGTCACCGCATAAATTTACAAGTGCTCGTCGGAGCAATAGATGGCTATGCGACCGATCAAAGATACGCCGCTCACACGGGATGGAAAGGTGCTGGTTCTCGCCTACGACCACGGGCTCGAACACGGCCCCGTCGATTTCGGGGCCGTGCCGGAGAGTGCGGACCCGGATCACGTCTTCGAGATCGCCAAACACCCGGCAGTGACGAGTCTGGCCGTCCAGAAGGGGATCGCCGAGGGCTACTATCCATCGTATGCGGACGATGTGACCTTGCTCGCGAAACTCAATGGGACGTCGAATCTCTGGATGGGGGAGCCGAATTCGGCTGTCAACTGTTCGGTCGAGTACGCGGCGGAGATCGGTGCCGACGCAGTGGGATTCACGCTGTATGGGGGCGCGAACAACGAGGTCGGGATGGCCGAGGAGTTCCGTGAAATCCAGGAGGCCGCCCGGGCACAGGGGCTCCCGGTCGTCATGTGGTCGTACCCCCGTGGTCAGGGGGTGAAAAACGACAAGAAACCGAAGACGATCGCCTACGCTGCTCGACAGGGACTCGAACTCGGCGCGGACGTCTCGAAAGTCAAGTATCCCGGGAGTACGGCGGCGATGAAAGATGTCGTCGACATGGCTGGCGGGATGAAGGTCATCATGTCCGGGGGATCGAAACGCACTGACGAGGCGTTCCTGTCGGACGTCAAGGGTGCGATCGATGCCGGCGCAGCGGGGCTCGCTGTCGGGCGCAACGTCTTCCAGCGCGAGAACCCCGAACAGTTGCTCGACGCGCTCGAACAGATCATCTTCGAGGAAGCGCCACTCGACACCGCACTGTCACAGCTCGATTAGTACCCCAGATAAATCGCGGCTCCCTTCAGGGCCAGAAAGACGAGCAGTATCGGGAGTCCGACGAAGAGGAGGACTGTTCGGAGCAGACCAAGTGGGAGGAAGCCGAGAACGCCCAGGAAGCTAAACAGGCCACCGCCGCCGGACTCCTCGACGACGAGCTGTCGATCGGTCTCGACACCGTTGACACTGATCGTGTACGTTCCCGTCTCGTTGGGGGCGATATTGAACCGACCCTGTGCACCGACCTCGATGAGTGGCTGAATATTCGGTACCCTCTCGGTCTGGACTGCTTCACCGTCGACTTCGAGGGTCACCTCGTAATCACCCGCTTCGTCGCCGTCGTTTCGAATATCTGCGACGACGGTCGTCGACTCACCCGGCGCGATTTCGGGCTCGTCGAGACTCACGTTCACGACCGAGAACTGATCGGGCTCGGCCGGGGGTTCGGGCTCCTCGGTGTCGTCGTCATCGTCACTCGTGTTCCGGGCAACGTCACCGACGACGACCTGGCTGCGCGCCTCGACGTCGTTGACTGCGATCTGATAGACGCCAGGCTCCTGTGGCGTCCACTCGAAGAGTGCTGTAAGCGGGAACTTCGACTGCGGAACCATCCCCGTCGTTTGCGTCTCCACTTCTTGGTCGTTGGCTGTCAGCGTCACGCTGACACCGACTGGTCCCTGTTGGTTGCTATCGATTATTGCCCGTACTGTGAGGGTTTCGCCCACGTCGGCTGTCGTCTTGCCGGGGCTCACCTCTGTGACAGTGAACGTTCCCGGCCGTGGATCGAACGGCTCGTTGATCTGGCCCGTCGTCTCCCCTGGCGATTCGAGCGATCCGGATTCTGACGGTTCGGGGACCGAGCCAGTCACACCACTGGTGACGAGGATCAGACAGACAGCGACTGCGATACCGACCCCCAGCCACCGACGAACATTCATCGTCCCGTGAGTACTTGATACGCGAATATAAATCCAGCCGCCAATTATCACTCGTTGTTCTGTGGGGGATCTCGTTTCAGTGATATGACGGTCCGTTCGAGTGAGCAGACGAGTTCGTCGTGCTGGTTGAACGCCTCGACTTGCAGCTGGACGATGCCTCGCTCGCCGTCGCTCGTTTCGCGTTTGTCGAGTACTGTCGTCTCCACCCGGATCGTATCGCCGTGTGTGACCGGTGCAGGATGCTCGACGTCGTCGTAGGAGAGGTTCGCGACGATTGTGCCGTCCGTCGTTTCTGGGAGTGTCAGTCCGACTGCCAGTGACATCGTATAGAGTCCGTTGACGATGCGCTCGCCGAACTGTGTCCCCGCGGCGAACTCGGCGTCGAGGTGCAGCGGTTGCTGATTCATCGTCATATCACAGAAGCGCTGGTTGTCGGATTCACTGATCGTCCGCCGCCGGTCGTGTTCGATCGTCTCGCCGACCGAAAACTCCTCGTAGTACAGTCCAGTCATGATTGTTCAGAGACTGTGGAGATTGAAATAGCTCTGCGTTACTTGGGACGTGACTGCTGGACTGGGGGTGTTGCTGTATTGCTCGAAATTCCTGCTAGAGGTATTTGAAACAGCAAGAAAGCCCCGGCTGGCTACGCTCCCGCGACTCGTTGCGCTCCTCACTTTGTTGCGGTGCTTACGTCGTCGGGGTTCGCGTAGCCAGCCGCCCCTTTCAGTCCCACCCGGCCTGGAAAACCACGTCTGGCGGGACTTTCTTGCTGTTCATACTGATTTTCTCCGATCCGGCACTTCTCACACCAAATTCACATCTCATACTGCCGGCTGTACATTCGGAAAGAGATGCGCCACCCCGGGGTGGCGCAATTCTTCAGTTTCTTACAGCCGACAGTATCACACCAAATAAAACTCGGACTGCCGGTACGGTTTTGCACTTTCCACCCAAACTCGGCGTATGGTTCGCAGGAGCGTGCTCTTCTCGCCGGCCGATCAGCCCGAACTGCTCCGGAAAGCACCGGCTACCGGTGCCGACGTCGTCGTCTTCGATATGGAAGACGGAGTCCTCCCTGCCCAGAAAGCGACTGCACGCGATGACCTCCGTTCGGTCCTCGGCGATATCGATCCCGAGTGCGAACTCTGTGTCCGGATCAACCCACTCGATTCTGGTGGTACTGCCGATCTCGACGCCATCCTCCCCGAACGGGCCACGGTCGATTCCATCATGCTCCCGAAAGTCTCCAGTCCAGAGCAGGTGCGGACACTCCGCGATCACCTCCCAGAAAACGACTCGATCCCGGTTCTCGCCTTGCTCGAAACTGCCGGCGGCATCCTCGACGCACCAGCTATCGCCGCCCAGGAAGCTGTCGACGCGCTGTTGCTGGGGGCGGAGGATCTGGCCGCGGATATCGGCGCGACCCGAACTGCGGCAGGTGAGGAGGTGAGCTACGCTCGCCAGCGGGTCGTCCTCGCAGCCAGCCATGCTGGGATCGACGCGATCGATACGCTCGTCACCGACTTCGAGGATACCGAACTGCTCCGGACCGACACACTGCGCGCGGTTCAGTTCGGATTCGACGGGAAGATGGCGATCCATCCCCGGCAGGTTGGCGTTATCAACGAGATTTTCGTGCCCGACGAGGACGAAATCGACTGGGCGCGTCGCGTGCTCGCTGCACGCGAGGACACGGACGGGCGCGGCGTCTTTGCTGTCGACGGCGAGATGATCGACGCACCACTGCTCTCCCAGGCCGAACAGATTCTCGAACGGGCCCGGACCACGACTGGCGACGAGTAATCCCAGATCACGTTTGCAATACCGATTCGATGGCCTCTCCGGTTGCTGTGATCGGTCTCGACAACGGTGTTGTCGACTGGTTGACGAGCGTACGGCGATACGCTTTTTAATACCGTGTACCTCGCTTCAAACTATGGGTGATGCGACCGATCCATTCGAGAGTCTACAGCAACAGGTACGGGAAGCAGCCGCGGAGATCGACCTCGACGACGGTGTCGTCGAACGGCTGACCAACCCGGAGCGGATCCTCGAACTGTCTCTGTCCGTCAAGATGGACGATGGATCGGTCGAAGTGTTCGACGCCTACCGATCGCAGTTCAACGGCGACCGCGGGCCGTACAAGGGCGGGATCCGGTACCATCCACGGGTCAACCGAAGCGAGGTGAAGGCACTCTCGGGGTGGATGGTCTACAAATGTGCCGCCGTCAACATCCCCTACGGCGGCGGGAAAGGTGGGATCGCGATCAATCCGGTGAACTACTCGGCGTCGGAGATAGAGCGGATCACACGCGCCTACGCTAAGGAGTTACGGCCGATCATCGGTGCAGACCGTGACATTCCTGCCCCGGACGTGAACACCGGTCAGCGGGAGATGAACTGGATCAAGGATACCTACGAGACACTCGAAGGGACCACCGAACCGGGCGTCGTCACCGGAAAGGGGATCGAAAGCGGCGGCAGTGCCGGGCGCGTCGAGGCGACCGGGCGCTCCGTCATGCTGGCGACCCGTGAAGCCTGTGCCTACCTCGACCGGGATATCCAGGAGGCAACTGTCGCAGTACAGGGGTACGGCAACGCGGGCTCGGTCGCCGCAAAACTGCTCGACGATCTCGGTGTCGATGTCGTCGCCGTCTCGGACTCCAGCGGCGCGGTGTACAGCGAGGATGGCCTCGACACGCGGGCGGCAAAGCAGTTCAAAACGGAGACCGGCTCACTCTCGGGATTCGACGGGGCGACCGAGAAGTTCTCGAACGACGACCTGCTGACGATGGACGTCGACGTACTGATTCCTGCCGCGCTGGAAAACGCCATCAACGCCGATATCGCCGAACGGACCGGGGCCGACCTCGTCGTCGAAGCGGCAAACGGGCCGCTCACGCCGCCGGCCGACGATATCCTCACCGAGCGAGATGTGGCCGTTGTCCCCGATATTCTCGCAAACGCCGGCGGTGTCACTGTGTCCTACTTCGAGTGGGTCCAGAACCGCCAGCGTTTTGCCTGGACCGAACAGCGGGTCAACGACGAACTCGAACGGTACATCGTCGAGGCGTTCGAGTCGATGATCGACGCCTACGAGAACAGGTCGGTTCCGAACTTCCGGGTCGCGATGTACACTGTTGCCCTCGAACGGGTCGCACGGGCCAGCAAGGAGTCCGGCATCTGGCCCTGACCCCTGTGCTACTTTATACCAAAGGCGCCACTAGTATCAGTATGGCATCGCAGATCCTCGTTGCGATGGACGAGTCGGCAGTCGCGGAGAAAGCACTCGAATTCGCACTCGAACATCATCCGGGCGCAGAGATAACCGTGCTTCACGTCGTCGGAACGCCCAGCGGGATGATGGGCAAGGCGATCGGGCTGGCGCTGTCCGAAGATGTCCAGGGTGATGCCCGGGAGGATGCCACTGCTGTGCTCGACAGGGCACGCGAAATCGCCCACGACCACGATACAACAATTCAGACGGACGTGGAGTTCGGCCATCCCGCGCGAGCGATCGTCGACAAGGCCGAGGGGTTCGATGCTGTCGTGCTCGGGACACACGGTGGCTCGCTGGCCGACCGCCTGTTCGTCGGCAACGTCGCCGATAAGGTGTTCCGGCAGTCACCAGTTCCAGTCACCGTCGTCCGGTGACACCGTCCTGTTTCCCTCGGTATCGTTTTCCCTCTCTAGGCCGATACTCGGGTATGGAACGTTACGAGCGCTCTGTGCGGGTTCGCGCCCCCTTCGAGGACGTCTGGGAGTTTCACTCGACCGAGGACGGACTCGTCGCACTGACGCCGGACTGGATGCACCTGGAGATCGAAGACGTTCGGGGTCCCGACGGGGAGCAGGACCCGGACGTTCTCGAAACCGGCGCGATCATCCGTTCCTCCGTGCGACCGTTCGGTATCGGCCCGCGACAGAGCTGGGTTTCGGAGATCGTCGCACGCCAGCGCGAGGGTGGCTCCGCCTATTTTCGGGACGTGATGACTGACGGCCCCTTCGCCGAGTGGACACATACACACTCCTTCTATGCTGACGGCGAGGAGACGATTATCCGCGACAGTGTCGCGTACGAACTCCCCTTGGGGGCGGTCGGCCGTGCTGTCGGCCCCCTTGCAGTGGTTGGCTTCGAGCCAATGTTCCGATACCGCCATCGACGAACCAGAGAACTGCTCGAATCGGAGTCGTAGGAACGAGTTGTTTGCAACACACAAGATAAAAAAGCACCGACGGCGCATCCCTACATATGCCAAGAGACGAGTATCAGGACCACCTCAAATCGTTGCGCGAGGATGTGCTCTATATGAGCGAGATCGTCGTCGACCGCCTCCAGATGGGGCTCAATTCACTCGAACGGAAAGACGAGGAACTCGCTCGAGAGGTGATCGACGGTGACCACGAGATCAACGAACTGTATCTCGATCTCGAACAGGACTGTATCGATCTGATCGCACTCCAACAGCCCGTCGCCGGTGATCTCCGATTCATCGCCGCCTCGTTCAAGATCATCACTGATCTCGAACGCATCGCCGATCTCGCGACCAATCTCGGTGAGTACACCCTGGATGCCAGACAGGACACGTTCCCCGACGTCGACGTCCAGGAGATCGGTGCCGCCACCATCGAGATGATCGAGGAGTCGATGATCGCCTACGGCGACGAGGATACGGAGATGTGTTACAGGATCGCCGAGCGCGACGACGATATCGACGAGATGTGTGAGACTGCCTCCGAACTCGTCGCCCGTGACCTGATCGAACGTGAGGGGATCACCTCCGAAGAGCAGATCCAGGAGACGATGCAGGATGTCTACCGCCTGCTGTTGACGATCCGTGATCTCGAACGTGTCGGCGACCACGCCGTCAACATCGCCGCGCGAACGCTGTACATGGTCGAGTCCGACGACGACCTCCTGTACTAGCCGGTAGATTCAAACAGACCCACCCGTTATTTTCTCAGAAGCTGTCTATGCCTCTCGATCGCTTTCTGGACGTTCCAGACGGCCCACCCCGGTCGCTCGTCGTCGCGAACCGAACAGAGCCCGAACCGTTCCAGCGGATGCTCGAAAAGCTGTTTACCGATCAGGAGATTACCGTCACGGAGTCTGTCGAAACCGAGTACGACGAGAACACGGTCCTGCTGGTGGAAGACGGGGCAGTGGTCGCCACCTCGCCCTTGCAGGCGCTCTCGGATGCGATTCTCATGGTCAACTCCGATCTGTTCAGCACCGGGACACGAACGCTCGACGCGACGACTGTCCCGGACGTGATCGACGGACTGACAGACGTCCCGTTCACACTCCGTGGGTATCCCGAATCCAACACGGAAAAGTTACTGTTGATCCTCATCTCCCGGCATATCGAGCGGCTGGCCTACGACGCGGGTGTTGGCCGGCTGCGGTCGTCGTTCCAGCGACTCTCCCGCATCGAAGACGAGAAGGGAACACGGGAGGTGTACGATACTGTTGCGGGGACAGACGTCGACGTACACGTCTACGGCAGACCCGACTGGACGCCATCAGAGCAGTTCGACGTGACGATGCACGGCGGCTACAAGTGGGATTTCAGACACTCCTGGTTCGTGATCTACAATCCGCCAGCGGAGCAGACGGACAGAAGTGGCGCGGCCCTGCTCGCCATCGAAACTGACGACGGTGTCTGGGACGGCTTCTGGACGTACGACCAGTCCATCGTCGACGAGCTTACCGCGTATATCCGGAAGAATCTCTAGCCGCGAACTCTCTTCTCCCACTGCGATGTGGTTCGGCCACGAAAATAACCCCAACGACCACTCTCAGGGGTGGGTGAAGTACGCGACGAGTCCCGTCTCCTCCGTTGGAAGCGAGTCGATACGGACGAAGCCGACACGCTCGAACTGCAGCAGATCGTCGGGGTCGTAGTCCAGAATCCCGGGCTCGGCGTAGCCCGAGATATCGCCGTCAATCGTCCGGAGTCGAACGTCGACGTTGTCGTCGCTGGGTACCCAGTGGACGATATCGACACCCTCCTCACGGGTGACATCGAGATCGTCCCCCGTGTATTCGAACCCATCGTCGGTATGTCGGACACAGCCATAGCCTTTCAGCCAGACACGCTCGCCGACGGGCGGCAGATCGCCCAGTTCGACGAGTACTCCCGTCTCGACGGGAATCTCCCGGCTGCCGCGATCCTCGTGATTCGGATGGACCGCCGGATGGCCGGCCTCGGGACCGTCGATCACTGATTTCTCCACTGCCCGCTCGTCGTCCCGAACCAGAAATGCCCGGTCGGTCTCCTCGTCGATCAGTTCGCGGTTGTTCGCGTACACCGTCGACATCGCGAGGTCGACGTTCGAGGTTGACAACCCGAGGCCGGTCATCGCGTCGACCACCGCCTGGCCGCGGATGCCACGTCGTCGAAGACTGGCGATTGTCGGCGCTCGCGGATCGTCCCAGCCGTCGAGTTCGCCGTCGTCGATCAACTGCTTGATCGTCGAGGTCGACATCGGCACGTCGTAGGCGTCGACCTGGACGTGCCCCCAGTGGATAACCTCGGGATACTCCCAGCCGAAGTAGTCGTAGACGAACTGCTGGCGTTTCGCGGAGTCCTGCAGATCGATCCCGCGGATGATGTGGGTCACGCCAGTGAGGTGGTCGTCGATCCCGCTCTGGAAATCGAGCATCGGCCAGCAGCGATAGTCGGCGGCTTCTGCCCGCGGATGGGGTGTCTCGATGATCCGGAAGGCGACGAAATCCCGCAGTGCAGGGTTCTTGTGCTCGATATCAGTTTTCACGCGCAGCACCATCTCACCCTCGCCGTACTCGCCGTCGACCATCCGCTCGAACTCCTCGTGGATCTGCTCGGTATCTTTCCCGCGGTGGGGGCAGGGCTCGCCGGCGTTTTTGAGATTCGAGAACTCCTCGCCCGGACACGAACAGGTGTACGCGCCACCCTCGTCGATCAACTCCTGTGCGTGCTCGTAGTAGGTCTCGACCCGGTCACTCGCTTTGAGTACCTCGTCGGGTTCGAAGTCGAGATACTCGATCGCGTCGAGAATCGCGTCGTAGGCGTCGAGATCCGGTCGTTTCGTCTCGGGATCGGTGTCGTCGAATCGGCAGACGAAGGAGCCGTCGTAGAGCTCTTTGTAGGTTCCGACGACGGCGGCCATCCGGGCGTGGCCGATGTGCCAGGGGCCGTTCGGGTTGGGTGCGACACGCATCCGAATCCCGTCGTAGTCGTCGACGTTCGGGAGGTCGGGCAGCACCTGGTCGTCGTCTTCCTCCTCTTCGTCGAGTTCTTCGAGGCGTCCGGGTGCGAGTTCGCCGAGGCGCTCGCGGCGCTCGGTGTGGCTCATCCCGTTGACCCGCTCGATGACCGGCGCGACGATGCCGGGGATCTCGTCGCCGTACTCCCGGAACTCGGGATTTTCGCCCATCAGTGGGCCCATGATCGCGCCGACCTGTGCCTCGCTTTCGTGTTTGATCGCGTTGAAAAGCGCACTCACCTCTGCTTCCTCTTTGATCTGGGCTTCGAGCGTTTCGTCCATTATGCTCCGATTGGGTACCCGGGCGTGAAAACTGGGCCGGTCTGTGGTCGTCCGACAGCCACACTCGGCTGGCCCGCTACCGGTTCGCCTCGGCGTCGATGCGGCCCTCGCGGGCGTTCGCCCGGCGGCGATATCTATCTCGCGCCTTTTTTAGCCGTCTCGCCGTCGGCGTCTCCTGACGGAGCGCCTGTCGGAGACAGCGATCCCGCGTCAGCCATTTGCACCGTTCCTGGTCTGTCATCGCCGCCCAGTCTGCCGGAAGATTGTAGTCGTGTCTCATTGCTGTGGCTCCGTCGGTGACGCTGCCGGTACTGACCACCGTCGGACGGTCGTACTGGGTGCGTGTCGAAACTCCGGGTGTCGGAACCGGACGACCTCTGATTGGCACATGTTAGCATATAATACGTTCTTCGATTTACACTTTCTGTTTTACAGCATACAGGGCCGGGCATTCGAATCGACGGCTGCTGATCGCCAGCCACCAGTACCGTTTTCAGCGCACTCCTCGATATTGACAGTATGCAGGCCGTTCAGTTCTCCGGTCACGGCGACAGGGGCGTCATCGAGTACGGCGAGTATCCGGATCTGGAGATGGGTCGCGAGGCGGTACGCGTCGATATCCGTGCGGGCGCGTTGAATCACCTCGACGTCTGGACACGGCGAGGGCTTCCGGGGTTAGATCTGGCGATGCCACACATCCCCGGCAGCGATGGCGCAGGTGTCGTCGTCGAGGTGGGTGAGGGGGTGAGTCGGTTCGAGGAAGGGGATCGCGTCGCGGTGTCTGCCGGTATCAACTGTGGCGACTGCGAGTTCTGCCGGCACGGCGCTCCCACGCTGTGTGTCAACTTTCATCTCCTCGGCGAGCACGTCCGCGGTGTCCACGCCGAACAGGCGGTCGTCCACGAGGACAATCTGGTGTCTGTTCCGGAGCACGTCGACTGGGAGACGGCCGCGGCCGCACCGCTGGTCTTCCAGACTGCCTGGCGGATGCTCGTCACGCGCGCTGAACTCGGCCCCACGGAGTCGGTGCTCGTTCTCGGTGCGAGCGGCGGCGTCGGTCACGCTGCAGTCCAGATTGCGGACTACGTAGGTGCAGACGTCTACGCGACCGCAAGCTCCGCAGAGAAACTCGACTACGCCGAGGAGATCGGCGCAGATTACACCATCAACTACGAAACCGAGGAGTTCGCCGACGCGATTCAGGATCTGACGGGAAAGCGTGGCGTCGACGTGGTCGTCGACCACGTCGGCGCACAGACCTGGCAACAGTCGCTGCGGAGTCTGGCCCGCGGTGGCCGGCTGGTCACCTGCGGCGCGACTACCGGCCCCAGTCCGGAGACCGACATCAACCGCATCTTCTGGAATCAGCTCGAAGTCATCGGCTCGACGATGGGGACGCCGGGCGAGGTCGACGACGTGCTGGGGCTGGTCTGGGACGGCACCTTCGAACCCCGGATCAGGGAGGTGCTGCCGATGAGTGAGACCGCACGCGGGCACGAACTGCTCGAAGAACGTGAAGGCTTTGGCAAAGTAGTGCTAAAGCCCGATAGCGCGTACAATGAGTGATTCCACCACGGCGACCGAGGAGTCCCCGTCGGCCGAGCAACAACGGCCCGATGGCGGCACCATCGGCGAACAGACTGGCCGACCGAACCACGTCGAGACGGCCGAGGAGATCGACTGGCGGGGCTGGCTGCTCGTCGGCGCAGTCGTCGTCTCCTTTTTCATCATCCCGGTGCTGGTTCTCTTCATTCCGCAGATGAGCGGGTTGATCGCCTCACTCGGCTTCTCGCAGCGACAGGCGTATCTCGTCTTTCCGATGATTCCCGCGATCGTGCTGGGTCTGATCTCGGTGTGGGCCGCGGTCAGTACGCAAGTAAAGTAACGACCTCCAGATACTGCGGGTCGTACGTGGGTTCCGGTTCGGCTCTCCGCCCGACTTTCCTGCCGTTTTGTCGCCAAAACGTCTCATTCAGGCTGAGAATCACCAGAAGACGGCGGATACACTTATACATCCGAGTAAAGTATCCTCACACTGCTGAATGACCGAGTCGCTGTATTTCCCGCTGATCTTTCTCGCTGCGATGGTTGGGGTCTGTACCGCGCTGTTTGCACTATTTTACCGTGATCGGCCGGGGGCGAAACCGGCCGCGGTGTTCGCCGGGACCGCGAGCGTCTGGGCGGTCGTCGAGGGGTTGCGGGTGGCACAGACCGGGCTGGAGACGATGGTGCTCTGGACCGCAACAGCACTCTCGCTGTCGGTGCTGTTACCACCGGCGTGGCTGCTGTTCGTCCTCGAATACACCGGGAGTGAGCGCCGACTCACGCGACAGCTGTTCGCCGCCTTGCTCGTCGAACCGCTCCTCTTCCTCTCTGTAGTCTGGACGAACGACGCCCACGAACTCGTCTGGTCGGGAAGCGAAATAATCAGCTACGGTGCGTTCGACGGGTTGGCTGTCGAGTTTCAACTCGCCTACTGGGCACACCAGGTGTACGCCTCCCTCCTGCTCGCTGCCGGCGCTCTCATCCTCGTCCGAATGCTGCTGGAGACAAACCGACTCTACCAGTGGCAGGGGATCGCACTGCTCGTCGCCGTGCTCGTCCCCATGAGTACGAATGCGATCTACAGTTTCGGATTGCTCCCGCCCGGAATCGACCCGACAGCGATCAGCTACGTCCTCGCGAGTGTCGTCCTCGCCGTCACCGTCCTCGAAACGGAACTGTTCGGGATCGCACCTGCGACCCGCCAGATCGGCCGCAGAGCAGTCCTGTCCGAACTCGAAGACGCGATGATCATCCTCGACGACAGCGACCGGATCGTCGACGTCAACCCGGCCGCTGCGACGCTGCTCGGCCAGCCGGTTGCGGACTGTCTGGGACGGGGACTCGTGGATCTCACACCAGCGCTTGCGGATGCGCTCGACGGTTCGACAGCACAGAGCCCGGTCGAACTCGAACTCGACGGCAAACGCCGCTACTACGATCTGCGCCGCTCGGAGCTGTACCGTGGCTACGGAACGGTCTCGGGGCAGGTGTTGAGTCTGCGTGATATCACCGAGCGGCGCCAGCGCGAACAGCGCCTCGACGTACTCAACAGACTGCTCCGGCACAACGTCCGCAACGAGTTGAACGTCGTCCGTGGCAGTATCGAACTCGCCAGGACAGATATCGACGCCGACGAACCGATCGCACGCCTGGAGACTGCGACCCGTGCCGTCGACGGTATCGTCGACCGGAGCGACAAACTCGGTCGGCTCTCGCGAATGCTCGACTCCGAACAGGGTGACGGGATCGATATCGCAGCGGAGCTCCGTGGTGAACGCCAGATGGGTGGGCTCTCACCGGCCGGTGGCGAGGTGACGCTCGACCTCCCCGAGCGGATCGCGGTCACCGGCGGGAGCGCACTCGTCGCCGTCTTCGAGGAACTCGTCTCGAACGCTATCGAGCACAACGACAGCGAGGAGCCACGCGTCGTCGTCCGATTCCATGCGACCGAATCGAGCGACAGCCACGCCGTCATCGAAGTCAGCGACAATGGGCCGGGCATCGAACAGCAGGAACTACAGACGATTCTCTCGGGGCGTGAAACAGCACTCCAGCACTCCAGTGGGGTCGGGCTCTGGCTCGTCAACTGGGTGGTCGAACGGGCCGGTGGAACAGTTACCTTCGAGAACGACGACGGCTGTACCGTTCGTGTCAGGTTACCACGCGCAGCGGTGGACGACACAGAAGGGTAACCGTCAGTCGTCGAAATCCCGGCGCATCGCGATCTCGAACCAGGGGCAGAGCCGGAGCTGCCGATACCAGCTCGGGTGTTCGTGGAGTCGCTCGTAGGGGACCCACATGATGCCGCCGACCTCCTCGGGGTCCGGGTCGATGCTGGTGTCCGTCAGCGTCGCTTTCAGGACAGCACAGACCTCGTGTTCGACGCCCGCGTTTTCGTAGTAGCGTTTGTACTCGAACCGGTCGGTCACCCGGAGATCGTCGTACTGGTCGGGCGAGATACCGAGTTCCTCGTCGAGGCGTTTGCTCGCGGCCTCGACCTGCGTCTCACCCTCGACAGGGTGTGAGGCGACGGTGCCGTCCCAGAAGGTGTCCCAGAGTCGTTTGTCGGGGCTGCGCTGTGCCAGCAGAATCCGGCCCTCCTCGTCGAACAGAAGCGTCGTGAACGCTCGATGTCGAATTCCATCGCCAGTGTGTGCATCTAGCCTGTTTACGGTCCCCTGCTCGTTGTCGTCACCGTCGACGGCAATGACGTCCTGCATCGCATTTTTGTGGTCGGCATCGGTCGCATCCTCGTGGTCCGGATCGCCCCCATGCGGGTCGCTCGTGCTCATGGTATGGCACTAGATCAGGAGGTTGATACCGTCTTCGTTTTGCCCTGCGACACTGCAGCTGACGTCACCGCACGTGTTCTTCACGTGTGGCAGACAGACGGCTGTCGGCTGTCTGACGCGGTTCTTTGAACAGGCTGTCCGTAGACAGCCCCATGAGCAGCGAACCGAGCCAGGGATCGACTGGGGACGTGTCGGCACCCCTCTCGTGTACGTTCTGTGACTGTCAGCTGACCGAACAACTGCTCGCGCTCCAGAGCTATCCGGGCGCAGAGGCGACACTGCCGACCGCCATCCCGGACCACGGCGGCCTCACGCTGTGTCCGGACTGCGCGAGCGAGGTGGTCGAGCTGATCACGAGCTGGCACCGCCACGGACAGCCACCGGTCGGTGACGACCGCTCTATCGGGGAGGGCTACCGGGCGATTGCGTCGACCTGCAGCTTCTGTACGAACAGCTGTGACGGGCCAGTCCTCGGGGTCGAACTCTACCGGCGTATCGGCGACGAGCTACCAGCCTACGCGAACTACACGCTCTGTGAAAACTGCCAACCCGTCTTCGGTGAGTTTCTGGAGAACGTGCGCGGTCAGACAGAAAACTAGTTGTCGACCCACTCCTGTGGGACGAGATCGACTGCTTCACCGTTTTCCCCCTCGAAAAAGACTGGTTCGAGTTGATCGACGAGTTCCTGAAACGCCGCTGCGGCAGGACTCTCCGGGCTGGTGTTGACGAGCGGTTCGTCTCCGGCAGCGTCGAGATCGCTCGGAATCCCGCCGAGAATCGGGAACGCGAACTCCTCGTCGATGTCCGCGATCGGCGTCTCTTCGGTGGCGCGAACGAGCAGTGCCCCCAGGATCTCGCTGTCGACGAGTTCGGCGATCGTCCCGGTTTTGCCGGTATCAGTCAGCGAGACGTGATCCGGGGTCGTGACGAGAACGACGCCATCGGCCAGCTCCAGCGGGACCGTCGTCTCCTTGCTGAGTCCCGCAGCGGTGTCGATCAGAACGACATCGTAGGTGTTGCTCAGTGTGCTCGCGACCCGTCGAAGTTTGTCCGGATCCGTCTGCGCGTACGCGTCGAGACTCGGTTCGCCCGGGATGATCGACATACCAGCCGGTGTGTCAGTCAGTGTCTCACTGACGGTCGCGTTGCCGGCGAGCACGTCGTGCAGATACGCGTCGGAGTCCACACCGAGCATCTCGGCGACGTTCGGCATCGCCAGATCCGCATCGATAATGGCCGTATCGTACCCCCGAGATTCCAGTACCGCGGCGAGATTGATCGCTGTTGTCGTCTTGCCAACGCCGCCGTTGCCGCCTGCAATCGTACACACGTAACTACCCATCACTCATAGCGAAGCGGTCGAACAATATATATGGCACGTAGACGGGCCGAGAGACGAACAGTCCGTGCTCTCCATCAGAACTGAACGAACTGGCCGAACCAGTCCAGAAGACGGGACGGTCCGACGACTGATCGGCAACGAGGGTGGACAGATCGGTCAGCGCTTCCTACAAACTTTCTTTATACCCGAGGGAAGAACATAGCATATGATCTGTAGAATGAAGTTGGAGGGTAGACTGTGAGTCGACGTGCGAAGATCGTCTGCACGCTCGGCCCTGCCTCGGACGACAAAGAATCGATCGCCGCGCTCGCGAACAGCGGCATGTCCGTCGCCAGACTCAACGCCAGCCACGGCTCACCGGACCAGCGCCGGGAACTGATCGACCGGATCCGATCGGTCGACGAAGAGATCGGCACGCCGATCGGGATCATGCACGATATGCCGGGCCCCGAGATCCGGACAGCAGAGTCCGAAGAGGGGACCGTCTTCGACGAGGGTGACGAAGTCCCGTTCGTCCCGGGCGGGGAGACGACACCCGAGCAGGTCGGTGTCTCGAAGGATCTCTCCGCGGCCGAAGCCGGCGACAGAATCTTGCTCGACGACGGACGGCTCGAGGCGACCGTGACCAGGGTCGACGGTGAGACGGTGTACGCGCGGTTCGAAACTGGTGGGACCCTCGAGAGCCGGAAGGGGGTGAACGTCCCCGGTGTCGATCTCGGCTTGCCGCCAGTGACGGAGAAAGACCGCCAGGAGATGGACGTCGCTGCGGACAAAAAGGTCGACTTCATGGCGGCGAGTTTCGTCAGTTCTGCGGCCGACATCTACGAGATCAGCTCCGAACTCGAAGACCGCGACGCGAACATCCCGATCATCGCGAAGATCGAGCGCGTCGAGGCCGTCGAGAACATCGACGAGATCATCGACGCCGCCGACGGGATCATGGTCGCACGAGGTGATCTCGGTGTCGAGATCCCGCTCGAAGACGTGCCGATCATCCAGAAACAGATCATCCGGAAATGCCAGCGCGGTGGTGTGCCGGTCATCACGGCGACGGAGATGCTGGATTCGATGATCCACAACCGCCGTCCGACCCGTGCAGAGGCCTCTGACGTGGCGAATGCCGTCCTCGACGGGACCGACGCTGTCATGCTCTCGGGTGAGACGGCGATCGGTGATCACCCCGCCGAGGTCGTCGATACGATGGATCGGATCGTCCGTGACGTCGAAGAGAGCGACGAGTACGCCGAGACGCTCGAACAGCGAGTGCCACCAGCAGGTGAGACGCGCACTGACGCGCTGGCTCGCTCCGCCCGGTATCTGGCCCGTGACACCGGTGCATCCGCCATCACCGTCGCGAGTGAGTCCGGCTACACGGCACGGAAAGCCGCGAAGTACCGCCCGAACATCCCCGTCGTCGCCGCGACACCGACAGAGCGTGTCAAACGGCAGTTGACGCTCGCCTGGGGGATCATCCCGCGAAAGGTCGAGTACGTCGACGACACCGACTCCCTGATCCGGAATACGGTTCAGTCGGCACTGGACGCAGGGAGTGCGGAAAGCGGTGACACGGTCGTCGTCCTCTCCGGGATGATGACCGACCACGGCGGCTACGACACGGCCGATATGCTGAAAGTCCACGTCGCCTCCGAGCGCCTCGCTGCCGGCCGCTCGGTCGTCTCCGGCTTCGCAACTGGCCCGCTCCATCGCGTCTCGGACGGGGATCTCTCTGACGTACCGGACGGCGCGCTCGTCGCAGTGCCGGAGTCCTTCGATGGCGAGTTCACGGGAGAACTCTCGAAAGTCGCTGGCATCGTCGATGCCCACGAAGGAATGACTGGCTACGCAGCGATCGTCGCCCGGGAACTCGAAATCCCGATGATCAGCAACGCGACTGTCCCCGAGGATATCGAGGACGGAGAAGTCATCACGCTCGATGGCGAGCGTGGCGTCATCTACGCGGATCGGCTGGAAGACGAATCAGACGTGGATCGAGCAAAGGGCCGCTAGAGTCGGACCATCACTTTGATCGCCTCCCGCTGGTCCATCGCGCGGTAGCCCTCGGGAACGCCGTCGAGATCGACTGTTTTTGTGAAGATCGGCGACGGATCGAGCGTTCCGCCGAGTACGTCGGCCATCAGGTCGTCGGCGTACGCTCGGACCGGTGCGACCCCGCCGCGAAGCGTGATGTTGTCGCCGAACAGCGAGTACAGCTCTAGCCCTGCGTCGTCGACGCCGTGTGGGACGCCGACATAGCCCACGGTGCCGCCCGGTCGGCAGACCTCGATTGCCGTCTCCATCGCCGAGGCTGCGCCGACACACTCCATGACGTGGTTTGCGCCGCCGTAGGTCAGTTCCTGTGCTCGCTCGATTGCATCCTCGCCTCGCTTTGCGATCGTCTCGGTCGCGCCGAACTCCTCGGCGAGTTCGAGTCGGTCCTCGTGGTGGCCCATCGCGACGATGCGTTCGGCTCCGAGTCGGCGGGCTGCCAGGACGGCACAGAGCCCAACGGCGCCGTCGCCGACGACGACGCAGGTGTCACCCGCGTCGACCCCCGCGCTGACTGCGGCGTGGTGACCCGTCCCCATCACGTCCGTCAGTGGGAGCAGTGATTCGAGCGCGGATTCGTCGTCGGCGTACCGATCCGGCACTCGGACGAGCGTGCCGTCGGCTTCGGGGACGTGGAGGTACTCGGCCTGTGCGCCGTTCCAGGACTCGCCGTTGACACAGGAGGTGTGCAGTCCCTTGCGGCAGAACTCACAGCGACCGCAGCTGACGAGGAATGGAGCCAGTACGCGGTCGCCCGGCTCGACCGACCGGACGGCCGAGCCGACCTCCTCGACGATTCCCATCGGCTCGTGGCCGACACGTGAGCCGACCTCGCGGTCGCTCTCGCCGCGGTAAAACCAGAGATCGGAGCCACAGACCGCGGTGTGGGTGACCTGAATTACTGCCTCGCGTGGTGACTCGACTTCGGGTTTCGGTCGCTTTTCGATCTCGATCTCGCCGGGGCCGCGGAACACTGCTGCGCGCATACCTCATCTTCTGGCCGACGAGAAAAGCCGCTTTCGCCAGTATGAGTTGCTGGGTGGTTCGTCGAGAATGGCAATCCTCGTATTCGACACCTCTGTGGGACGTTCTTGCCGGTATAATCTGACTAGTTTTTCCGACAATTACTACTCCAGGTCGAAACGGTCCGCGGTCATGACTTTGTGCCAGGCGTCGGTGAAGTCTTCGACGAACTCTTTTTCACCGTCCTCGGCGGCGTACATTTCCGCGATGGCCCGTAGACGCGAGTTCGACCCGAAGATGAGGTCGAAACGACTCGCCTCCCAGACCTGTTCGCCCGTCTCGCGGTCGTATCCCTCGTAGACGTACTCGTCGTCGGCTTCCTTCCACTCGTAGTCCATGCTGAGCAGGTTGTCGAAAAAATCAGTGGCCAACACACCGGGCTCGTCAGTGAGCACGCCCAAATCAGTGTCCTGATAGGTTGCGCCGAGCTGGCGCAGTCCGCCGACCAGCACCGTCATCTCTTCGGGAGTGAGATCCAGGAGGTCCGCCATGTCGACCAGTTGCTCTTCGGGCTTGCGGTCGAGGTTCTCGAACTCCTCGCCGACGTAGTTCCGGAAGCCGTCAGCTGCGGGTTTCAGTGCCTCGAAAGAGTCCTCGTCGGTCCACTCCGCTTCGGCGTCGACGCGACCCGGTTCGAATGGTACGGAGATATCGTACCCGGCGTCGGCCGCGGACTGCTCGATGGCTGCGTTGCCGCCCAGAACGATGATATCAGCGAGCGAGACGGCCGTGCCATCGGAGCGTGACTCGTTGAATTCCGTCTTGATTTCTTCGAGCGTCGAGAGGACCATCTCCAGCTGGTCCGGCTCGTTGACCTCCCAGCTACGCTGGGGTTCCAGTCGGATGCGGGCGCCGTTTGCGCCGCCGCGCTTGTCGCTGTCACGGTAGGTCGATGCGGAGGCCCAGGCAGTCTTGACGAGCTGTGAGCACGAGAGGTCCGAATCGAGAATCTCCGCTTTGAGCAACTCGGCTGCGTCGTCGCCGATGGGTGCGAAGTTGCGGTCCGGGAGCGGGTCCTGCCAGATCATCGTCTCCTCGGGGACTTCGGGGCCGAGGAACCGCTCGGGTGGCCCCATGTCCCTGTGAATGAGTTTGTACCAGGCCCGCGCGAAGGCGTCCAGAAACTCCATGGGGTCGTCCTGGAACTCCTCTATGACCTCGCGGTAGTCGGGGTCTTTCTTCAGGGCGATGTCAGTCGTCAGCATCATCGGTGTCTGCGTGTCTTCGGGGTCGTGGGCGGCAGGCGCGTCCTCGATTTTGCTCTCCGCTGTCGGCGTCCACTGCCAGGCGCCGCCTGGGCCTTTCTCGGGTTCCCACTCGTAGTCCAGCAGGTTGTTGACGTAGGACAGGTCCCACATCGTCGGCGTGGCGTTCCAGGGGCCCTCAATGCCGCTGGTGATGGTATCGTCGCCTTTTCCGGACCCGTAGTCGCTCTCCCAGCCAAGCCCCATGTTCTCGATGGGGGCAGCCGCAGGGTCGGGGCCGACATACTCCTCCGGGTCGTCGGCGCCGTGGACCTTTCCAAAGGTGTGCCCGCCAGCGATGAGTGCCGCGGTC
Source organism: Halovenus amylolytica (assembly GCA_004015825.1). Taxonomy (GTDB): domain Archaea; phylum Halobacteriota; class Halobacteria; order Halobacteriales; family Haloarculaceae; genus Halovenus; species Halovenus amylolytica. Next base: position 137,541 of record SAYS01000010.1, read on the forward strand.
TCTTTGTCGTTCATCGCCATCCGGCTAAAGGACTGGCGGATACGCTGGGCCGACCACTCGGGGTCAGGCTCGCCCTCGGGTCCCTCGGGGTTGACGTAGATGAGTCCCATAACTGTCGCGCCGAGGCGGTCGGCGAGCTCGTCGTCCTCGTCGAAACGGTCCCACGACTCCATCTTCTGTTCGGGACCCCAGTCGACGCCCTCGTCGGGCTGGAAGGCATCTGTGCGGCCACCCGCGAAACCGAACGTCTCGAAGCCCATCGACTCCATGGCGACGTTGCCCGCCAGGACGATGAGGTCTGCCCACGAGAGCTGTCGACCGTATTTCTGTTTGATCGGCCACAGCAGGCGTCGTGCCTTGTCGAGGTTGGCGTTGTCCGGCCAACTTCCCAGCGGCTCGAACCGCTGGGTACCACCGGATGCACCACCGCGACCGTCGGTGGTACGGTAGGTTCCGGCACTGTGCCAGGCCATCCGGATAAAGAGCGGACCGTAGTGGCCGTAGTCAGCGGGCCACCAGTCCCTGGAGTCGGTCATCAGCTCCTCCAGGTCCGTTTTCACCGCTTCCAAGTCGAGTTTCTGAAACTCCTCTGCGTAATCGAAGTCTTCACCGAGAGGGTACTGCTGTGCGTTCTGGTCGAGTGGGGCCAAGTCAAGCAAGTCAGGCCACCAGTCTTGATTGGACTTGCTCATCACCAATAAGTTGTCATTTTTGCATATTAAATTTATCTACTTTACCGTGTGAACTGATAGACGAAGCTCGATTTTATCGCCACCCAGCAACTTACCAGCGCCAATACAACAAAAGACTAGTCGTCACTCTCGATCGGTTCGGCGTGGGGGATCGTCACGTCGGTCAGCCCTGCCTCGATCTGGTCGCGCTGGCCCTCGAACTTCCCGGGGAGGACGAGCTTTTCGCCGAGTTCGTCGAGCGGTTCGTCGCTCGTGTATCCCGGGCCCTTCGTCGCGAGTTCGAAGAGAATCCCGTTGAACTCCCGGAAGTAGACAGATCGGAACCAGTGGCGGTCGATCTGTGCCGTCGGGCGCAGTCCCTTCGACTGGACGGCCTCGCGCATCGCCTGCTGGTCCTCGTCGGTCGGCGTCTGAAACGCAACGTGGTGGACCGTCCCGTGACCCTGCCGACCGCTCTGGATCGTCGGCAGCACGTCGACGTAGTTGCCCACGGAGCCAGTCGCCGCGAAGCGGGTGCGCTCGTCTCCCGGTGTGTCGCCTTGCGCTTGCTCCGTCCCGATCTCCTCCAGTCCCATCGTCCGGAGCAGATCCTCGGTCTGCTGGGGGTCTGCGAGCCACAGGGTTACCGAGTGGAAGCCACGGATCGCATACTCCGCGGGGACGAACTCCGTCCACGGGACGGTCGGATCGTCGTCGGGAATCTCGACTGCGACGAGTTCGATCGGGAGTCCGTCGGGGTCGCGGAACGGAAGCACAGTCTCGCCGAACCGTTCGACCCGGTCGTCGTACTCGACACCGAACTCGTCGAAGCGATCCTCCCAGTAATCGAGACTTCCTTCGGGAACGCGGAAGGCCGTCCGGGAGACCTGTCCCGAGCCGACCTTGCCCTGGGAGAGATCCTCCCACGGGAAGAAGGTCATGCTCGTGCCAGGCGTCCCCTCGGCGTCGGCGAAGAAGAAGTGATACGTGCTGGGGTCGTCCTGGTTAATCGAGCGCTTGACGAGGCGGAGTCCGAGCGTCTCGACCCAGAAATCCATGTTTTGCTGTGGGTCACCGGCGACACAGGTGACGTGATGAATACCCGGTGTTGGCGTAGGATCTGTCATTATAGAATAGATGGATTGTGGCTACTTCACTTCGAGCTATCATCGATGTCACCTTCGTTTCGGCTGGATAATTCACAGTAGTATCACTGATGTAACTACCAGACATCGGTGTCCAGGAGCGCTTAACATCGATCCGCTCCACTATCCACTGTCGACAATTTCACCACAATGTCTCAGAAATCAGAGTTTATCGACGACGCTGAAGTAGCGCACGAACTGGACGAACAACCGGACGAGGAGACCATCGACGAAGCCGTCGAAAATCTCGAAGCGAACGGGTTCGACGTCGTCGTCGTCGACTCGGCGGCAGACGCACTGGAGACGATCCAGTCACACATCCCGGCCGATTCCTCCGTGATGAACGGCCACTCGACGACGCTCGAAGAGATCGGATTCGCCGAGTATCTCACCGAGGGTGACCACGACTGGGAGAGTCTCCCCGACCAGATCTGGAGTATCGACGACGACGCAAAACGGCAGGCTGCTCGTCGGGAGTCCCAGACGGCCGATTACTTCCTCGGTGGCATCAACGCTATCGCAGCGACGGGCGAACTCGTCGCGGCCGACCGCTCGGGTAGTCGGATCGGTGCTTACCCCTTCGCCGCCAGCAACGTCGTCATCGTCAGCGGCGTGAACAAGATCGTGCCGACGCTTTCGGACGCACTCGACCGCCTCGAATCCGTCGCCTACCCGCTGGAGAACGAACGCGCCAAGGAGGCCTACGGCGTCGAGAGCGCCATCGCGAAACAGCTCATCTTCCGACGGGAACTCGAAGACGACCGGACGACAGTCGTGCTCGTCCGCGAACAGCTGGGCTACTAATTCCCTATCTGCAGTTCACGTTCTGAACCGTCCGAGCGTCGCCGCCTCGCGGTCATCGAGGTAGGCGTCGATATCGGCGACGCGCCACCCAATCGGCGAGAGCACGGATTCCGCCGCGCGGAGGAGTCTATTTCGGTAGAACTCGCTGTCGTAGCCACTTCCCTTCTCGTGTGCGAGCCGAACCCGGTCACGACCTGCCTTCGTGTCGTCCACGACGACGTAGCAGACGTCCTGGCCGGGGAACTGATCGTAGCCCGCGGCGAGTCGGCGTTCGAGCGCGGCGGTCGTCCGTGTTCGCTGGTCGTACTCGTCGAGTTCCTTCGACGTGCGGCTGGTGATTGTGAGTCGGTCCGGATCGACAGCGTCGGCGTCGAGTCTGTCGATCCAGCGGGCGAGTTCTCCACAGACGGCCTCGGGATCGCGGGTCCGGTCGAAGGTCTCGATTAACGCGTGCTGGCAGTCGGCGACGAACGGTGCCGTACTGCGCTGGCGACACTCGATGCCGCGATACTTGTAGCTGCCATCGCGCCGCCGGCCGAAATATTTGGTCAGCGCACCGCTCTCGCTGTTTCGAAGCGGGACGAAGGCGATCCAGTCGTAGACCGCCTCGTGTTCGAGTCTGATCCCCGTCTCGTCGGTCACCGTCGCGGTGACAGAATCGAGCGGTGTCTGCTCGGCCCCCTCGCGGGCGGTCACCCACAGGCTGTCGACGATGCCGTGGACGACCTGCCAGCCCGTGGCTTCCAGTCGTTCTTTTCCGTCCAGGATGATCTCGCGGGCGTAGGCGTTGATCGCCTCGTGGCACTCGATCCGACCGAACTTCGCGTTCGAGAAGCCCTGGTAGCCGAAACAGGAGACGAGAATCCACTTCAGCGCCGCCGACTGGCCCGCCAGGGTTGCTTCCCGCTCGGGGTCGTCGGTTGCCTTGATCTCGGCTTTGATCGCGTCGCGGTCGTCGATGATCGGCCCCAGCACGTCCGGGAGATAGCCGGGCTCGTCACAGATGCTGTAGCCCAGTCCGGGCACGTCCGCGCTATCGTGGCAGTCACAGCGGATCGTCTCCGGGCTGATATTCCGTGTTCGGATGATGTTGGGGTACAGCGAGGAGAAATCCAGTTCGTGGACGTCCTCGTGGACGCCGACCTGGGGCGCGAAGGTGAAGCCGCCGCGGTCGGCCTCGTGGAGCTGGCGCATGCTCTTCGGGAACTCGTGTCGCCAGCTCTTCCAGGGGACGAGTACGCCCCGGTCCAGCGCTTCGCGGATCTGGATCGCCGTCAGGACGTTGCCGATCGAGGCCCAGGACAGCTCCTGAAGGGGTTTCTGGGAGCGCGCGACGAGGTCGAGACAACCATCCAAATTCGTCTCGCGGTAGAAAAACGTGTTCGAGTGGTCGACGAGCACTCGGCCGGGCACGTCGTACCGGGCTGGCGAGTGGCCGACCTGCCCGTAGCTCCCGTAGGTCGACGCGCTCGCGAGTTGCTCGTACCCTGCACGGCGGCCGAGCTGAAATGGTTGATCGACGCTCTCGGCGGTCTCGACCAGCGCCGGGACGAGTTCACCCGTCGAGAGCGCGAGCACGTCCGGATCGGTCGCGTCCAGTCGCTCCTGGAGTCGTGCGAGAAGTTCAGCGGGTCCGGCAGAAACTCGCTCACCGTCGACCTGAAGCTGTTCGACAGGTGTGGTGGGTGCGCCGGGTCCAGGATGGGTCAGTTCGAGAACGCGAAGCGGTCGCTCGGGGACCGGCTCGACGCCTTCTTCGAGACAGTACCGGAACTGCGGTGAGAAGTCGACGTTGAACAGCCGGATCTCGCCGGGCCGGCGCGACCGGCGGAGCCAGCCGCCGAGCGGGCGGATGCGGTCGATCGAGTCGACGTCGATCCGGAGCACTGTCGTGGGCTCGCGCCGGAACGCGGGCCGAAAGTGCTCCCGAGCCGTCGCGACCACATCGCAGCGGGCCGCGAGTTCGGCCGCGAGTTCGTCGAGCGTCGGTGCATCCGCGTTCGCGTAGATCGTCGGTGTGTAGTCGGTCTGCGTTTCGGCTCGAAGGCCTGTCTCTGTCGCTGTCCACTCGACGGCGTTACCGTCTTCGAAGTCAATCTTGAACGCCATGGCTGGTGTCCGCGTCCAGTTCGTTCAGGCGGCTGGTTAGCTCCCCCAGACGGCTGGTCAGTTCCGCGAGCTGGCGCTGCTGGGCGAGCAGCACCGACAGGAGAAACGGGATCTCCGGGTTCGGGTGGTTCAGATGGCCCGCCGCGTGCGCGTACGTCCGACCGTGTTCGAACAGCTGATCGAACTGGGTCTGCTCGCTGACTCGCAGCCCGCGGCGGTACGGCTGCCATTCCCGTTCGAGGCTGTCGAGTCGGTCCCGGTAGGTCGGGTTAGTTCGCCCCACGCGCAGTCACCTCCGGTTGTGCGCGCTCGCTGGCGGCGGACGCACGGACAGCGAGAATCCGCTCCCAGAAGCTGATCGTCGTCTGGACCCACCGGCCGCCGTCGACCGGGTAGATCAGTGTCTCCTCCCCGTCAGTCCGGAAGCGTGGACCGAACGGTGTCCTCTCGCAGGCGATCGTGTGGTCGGCAGCCGATTCGACAGGCTGGCTGAACTCGTCGCTCACGGTCCGGGTGAGCACGACCGGAATCGCTCGTTCTCTGGCGATTCCTGCGAGTGCAGCGATCCCCGAGAGCAACATCTCCCGGCCTTCGTCTGCGAGCAGTCCGTCGTCCCGGTAGTAGCGGTCGATGGCCGGAACGACGATCAGTTCGGTGCTGGCCGGACAGATTTCCGGAAGCGAGCGGAGCAGTTCGAGATGCTGGAAGGCAGTGAACCCGCGAGCGACGGCGATCCGGTCGAGGATGCGATCCGACGGTGCAAGCTCGACGAGCGGATCGGTCTGCGCGTTCGTTCCCGGGTCGATCCAGCAGGCGTCGCCACCGGACTGGAGGACGTGATCGACGGCAAGCGCGTGGACGGCACGCTCGACAGCGCCGTCGAGTTCGAGCAGGACCAGGCCCCCGTCGAGATCCGGCAGCTGTGGTGTGAGATTTCCTGTGGCAATCGTGTTGGTCGGTTCCATGTGGACGCAGTTGGACCGATGGGGGAAAAGCAAGAGGCGGTCGCTTCCGGGTTTCCGGGTTCGGCCACAGCGTCGAAACGCATCCGCCTACGCCACAGCGTCGAGAAGCGTCGTCGTCCGGTCGACGAGCGTCGCCGGATCGGTCGCGAGAATCTTGGTGATCGGTTCTTTGCCGTGGTCGCCGCGGTCGAACACCGCGACCGGCGGTTCGTCCACATGCTCGAAGGCCTGCGTTGCGCCCCACTGCATCGTCCGTTCCGCTTCCGATTTCACCGGGTCGGGTTCGTTCCCGCGGTCGTAGGAGCCGACCGCCCAGTCGAGCGAATCGAGTGCAGTCTGGATGTCGTCGTCGAACCGGCAGTTGAGCGCGAACCGAAACGCCGGTTCGTACTCCCGGGCTGCGAGCAGGAAACGAGCGACGTGACTCGACGCGCCGAACCGGACACCACCCGTGGGAGCAACGCCGTCGAGTGTTCGGCCGATCCGGCCCTCGACTGCGGCACACTCTGTCGGGGTTTCGGCGTGTGGCGTCGCGCCGACGACGTTCGTCCCGACTTCCGGCACGAGCGGCGAGATATCCGCCTCGACGAGTTGCTGGACGATGCCCGTAACCGCCTCGGCAGTCGGTTCGCGTGCAGCGTCGTTTCTGGCGGTCACCATGTGGTGGACCGTCCCCGGACCCTCGCCGACGTCGATGCCGTACCGGACGGCCTGGCCGAGCAGGTCGATGCCGGACCGGACCGCTTCGGAGAGCTCATCTCCGTGGGCGAGGCGGGTCGCGATCGCAGCCGAGAGCATACAGCCCGAGCCATGCGTCGCCTCGGTGTCGACACGCGGGTGACTGATTTTCTCGATCCCTGTCTCGGTGACGAGCAGATCTGTGACTGCCTCGCCGGAGACGTGCCCGCCCTTGATCAGCGCGGCCTCGACGCCCTCCGAGACCAGCTGTTCGCCGGCGCGTTCGGCGTCGGCGGTCGACTCGATCTCGATCCCGGTGAGGACGGTCGCCTCGTCTGCATTCGGCGTGATCAGCGTCGCCTCGCTGGCGAGCGCTTCGTAGGCGGCCTCCGCACCCTCGTCGAGCAGCCGATCACCCGAGGTCGCGACCATCACCGGATCGACGACGGCCGGCGCGGCGAGGTCGGCGACCTGCTCGGTGACGAGTTCGACGATCTCGCTGGTGGCGAGCATCCCCGTCTTCACCGCGGCGACGTCGAAATCGCCGGTCACCGCATCGCACTGGGCTTCGATCTCGGTGGGTGGGAGCAGATGCGTGCTCTCGACACCGCGCGTGTGCTGTGCGGTCACGCTGGTGATCGCGCTGGTGCCGAAGCCGCCGCCTGCCTCGATCGTCTTGAGATCGGCCTGTATCCCCGCGCCACCGCCGGAGTCGCTGCCTGCGATCGTCAAGACGACTGGTGGTGTCACTGGTGCCTGCTGTCGCGTCATGGGCGAGAATACCACTTCGTATTATAAATCAGTGATGGAGTCACTCACTGTCGCACGGCCGGTTAGTCAGGCGGAGGCAGCAGTCTGGTTGAGCGTCGCCTCGACTTCGACACCGGGCTGGTCGGCCTGCCCGAGTGATGGATACGGCTGGTCGGCCTGGTTCCCGCCAGGGCGGAAGTCGAATCGGTCGTTTCCGTTCGTCTCCTGGTGTGTGACGATCCGGATCGACTGATCGCGGGAGATACTGCCCTCCTGTAACGCGATATTTAGGTTGCTGTGGGTGCCGGGTGCGAGATACTCGGAGTAGCCGAGGAGTTCGCCTTCGACGCCGTCCGAGTCGTAGATGGCGACGTAGCCACCCTCGGAGAGGGACACCTCCTGGACCTCGAAGTTCCGGCCGTCGGTGTCCGTGTCTGCGATCGCGATCGAGGCGACCGGCGAACTGAGGAGCAAAAACAGAACGTAGCCAATCGTCACCATGACAGCTGCGTGCTTCGCGCCGTCCCGGACCGAGCCCTCGCCGAGCTGTCCCGCGATAAAGCCCGCAAAGAGGGCCTGGATGATCGCCGCGTGGAAGAAGACGAGCGAGTAGGCGGCCTTGTTCACGTTTCCAAGCTGGGAGAAGGCACTGGCACCGCCGGGGATGCGGGCAGCAGCGTCGTCGTCCGGCGTCGGGACGGCTTCGGGGAGACTCGGAATGAGGACCTCGTTGACCGCCATCACGATCACCAGGAAGACGAAAAAGGAGACGTAGATGACGACGAGGTAGGTCATCATCTTCTGGCTGCGCTGGCGTTTCAGTTTGACCTCGGCGCGGGCCTGCTCGGCTGCGACCCGCAACACCGGGCCCAGATCCCCGCTCGCACGCATCGCGTTCGCCAGAAGCGTCACGACACGGGTGACAGCGAGCGTCCGGACGCGCCGACCGAACCTGACGAGCGAGTCGTCGACGTTCGAGCCGAACTGGATATCGCGCCAGATCCGGTCGATCTCCGGCGAGAGGATACCGAGATCACTCTCCCGGAGGCGGTCAAGCCCTTCGACGACGGACATCCCGGCCTCGTTCAGGCTCGCGAGTCGCTGGAGGAACTCCGGCGTTGCGGCCTCGATCCGGTCGATCCGTCGTTTGTAGTACTCCCGGACGATAGCGTAGGCGACGAGAACGAACAGTGACGACTGGATGACGAGGTCGTCGAAGGTGCGAATAGCGATCCCTTCGGCCTGAAACGCCGTGGGGAGTCGGAACAGAAAGACGACGAGTGCGACCGGAACGGTCACCCACAGCAGTTTCGTCGGATTCCAGAGGAAGACTCGAAGCGGGTTCCGGAGGAAGCGTTTGAGCCGGCTTACCCTGTCGTACAGTTCGAGCATCCGGCGGTTATCCTGTTCGTTCTGCAATCCGCCGTCAGGACGGTGGCTGTCGGTCGATGGGCTGGCACGAACTGGTGTCGAAACGGTGAGATGCGAGAGCAGATTTGCCCCGCTTTTTTCGGCGATGCCGAGTTCGTCGAGTTTCTGCTGGAGAATGAGTGCGAACCCCGCGTTCCCGAGTGGGATCATCAGGTAGATCAACAACATCAGAAACATGAGCGTATCCGCGATCAACAGCCCGAAGACGAGCAAGATCGTGATCAAAAAGAGCATTCCCGCGACGAGGACGGTCACGTACGCCTCCGCGATCGTCGCGAGCAGTTCGAGGATCTCCTCCTGTCGTTCTTCCTGTTCGTCGCGGAAGCGCTCGTACTGATCGCTGAAAAAGACCGGGAGATCGCTCCCGCTCTGGAGGACACTCGTCGTGTTCTCTGCGAAGGTCTTGAACTGCTCGCTGGGGGTCCGGCTGGCCATCCGCCGGAGGGCGGTGATCATATCCCGGCCGAACAGATCCATCTCGCGGACGGTGACGCTCATCTCGTTTGCCGCCTCACCGTAGACGTCCCTGTTTCGGGCGAGTGTGCGCAGAATCTCCGGGAACTCCATCCCGCCGCGTGAGAGTGCGTACATGAATGCAGCCGTTCGTGGGAGCCCTTCCTCGATCCCACGGGACCGAACAGTGGCCGTACTGGCCGGGAGTTGCCAGCGAAAGACGTACGCGAGCAGTGCCGACACGATACCGATGACGAACCCGCCAGCGACGATGACGAACAGTCGCGCCTGCGAGGAAATCACGAAGATGTAGTCAGGTCGAATGCCGAACGGGCGAGTGATCGTCCGGGGGAGGCCGGCGAGTGCGCGAACGAGTGGCTCGAACACCGCGAGGACGCCGGCGACGAGATAGCCACCGGCGACGACGCCGGCGGCGAAAGCAAGTAGCGTGAAAAGTAGCGTCTTCGCCGCGTAGGTCCGGTAGGTCGTGTTGATGTAGGCGGCTTCGAGGCGGCGTTCGCGCTCGCTGTTCTCCGAGACGAACTGTCCGAACAGCACGCGTGCGATCCGGTTGAGCGACCGGTCGAGTCGCTCGTTGCTCTTCGCGACGAGGTACACACCAGTGATCAGAACCGGGAGCAGTGGTGGAAGCGCCCAGATCGGATTCATACGACGGGGTTACCCTCCGGTGTCGACGCTGATATCGTTCTGTTCGATCCGATCCATGACCGCCTCCGAGTCCGCGTAGTACTTGTTGACCATCGCGGTAAATCGGCGGTAATCGTTGACGCCGTTTTCCTGCAGGTACTTCAGAAACCGCTGGCGGTTCCGGAGTTCGGTGAGCAACTCGGACTGGCTCCAGCCACGCTCCTCGCGGATCTCTTCGAGCAGTTCGGAGTTGTTCTCGGAGAAGCTATCGCCCGTCGAGTTCCACGAGTAGGTGTTCGAGTAGTCGAGTTCACCGGTCCGCTGGTCGATCCCCTCGATCTCGGCGATCGTTTTCGCCCGCCGGACACGCTCTTCGTCGGAGCGACCGAGTACCTGTACCCAGAGGATATCCAGCGAGGTGACCATCGGCCGCGGGACGTTGATCGGTTCGTTTTCCAGCCGGTTGATCACCGTCTGGACGCTGTCTGCGTGCATCGTCGAAAACGTCGTGTGGCCGGTGTTCATCGCCTGGAAGAGGGTGATCGCCTCCTCACCACGGACCTCGCCGACGATGATGAACTCCGGGCGGTGGCGGAGTGCCGACCGGAGCAGATCGTACATCGTGATGTCGGCGTCGCCCATCCGCTCGCGAGTGACCGAGGACAGCCAGTTGTCGTGATACAGGGAGAGTTCGCGGGTATCCTCGATGGTGAGTACCTTCGCCCGCGGCGGGATGAACATCGACATCGCGTTCATCGAGGTGGTCTTCCCGGCCGCGGTCCCGCCAGCGAAGATCAGCGACCGGTTGTTCTCGATTGCCAGCCACATGAACGCGAGCAGCTTCCGGTTGACTGTGCCGTATTCGAGCAGATCGATCGGCGTGAACGGCTCGTCGGCGTACTTCCGGATGGTAAAGGCCGAGCCTTTCGGCGTCACCTCCTCACCGAGGGCGAGTTCGATCCGCGAGCCATCGGGCAGCGTCGTCGAGACGACCGGATCGGAGACCGAGACGTGTCGACCCGAGCGCTGTGCGAGCTGGATGACGAAATCGGCGAGTTCGTCACGTTCGTAGCGGACCGTCGTCTCGATATCGGTGTAGTCGTCGTGGTAGACGAAGACGGGGACGCCCGGCCCATCGCAGGAGATATCTTCGATGTGTGGATCGTACATCAGTGGGTCGAGTTTGCCGTAGCCCTGGAACGACCGGTGGAGGTAGTACAGCAGCCGGTAGAACGTCTCGTCAGTAATCGTGACGCCGTACTCCTCCAGGCGGTCGGTCAGCTCTTCCCGGAGTGCAGCCTCGGGGTTCTCGGCGATGGTCTCCCGGTAGAGAAGTGGGCCACGGATGTCCTCGAACAGTCGATCCAGTAGCTCCTGTTCGAACTCGGTGAGCTGGGGTTCGACGACGTGGTAGAGGTGTTCAGTCTCTTCTGGGTTGTAGTTGATCGAAACGAACGCGAAGGGGGCGTCGACCCAGTAGCGTTCGATCTCTTCGTAGCCATCGAGGCCGTCGAAAGAGACGAGGCGGTCGTGCCGTTTCGGGTCGTAATCCGTGACGGCAACGTTCGAGCCAGTCAGTGCCCGTGCTGTCTGTGAGAGCCAGCCACGGAGTCCGCTCCGTTCTCCGTCGACACTCGTGATTTCCTTGCTACCCTCGTCCGGTTCCTGTTTTGCCATAGGTTGCCTCTGACAGCAAACGCCCTGCCTCTGTGCGGTTAATAGGCTGCTAACGCAGCCAACTACTTAAATGGCACCCGGTGAAAACTAGAAATGAAAACTGGGTGACGACCGCCAGCGTTCACGTCCGTTCGACACGCTCGGTTTTCAGCAAGAGCACACCGAAGACGAGCTGGAAGAGGACACCGACGGGTAGCGTAATTCCGGGGTGGTTCTGCCAGAGGCCGAGGAAGGTGACCGAGAGTAGCAGGCCGGACGCGACCAGGAGAGTACCGAGCACTCGGACGGGGTCGAACTGTAGCGCCTCGATTCGGTCTTCTACGAAGTAATACAGCAGGCTGAAGATCAGTGCTGCGAGAAAGAGGACCATTCCGGCAGCCCAGAACAGTACCGCGTAGGTTTCGCCGCCGTATAGCCCGATATCGGAGGTGAGAAACTCCCAGAGCCAGTTGGGGACGCCGCTGCCACTCTCGAACTCGATGCTCGGGAGAAAGAGGAACCGGCGGGGGAGAAACCAGAAAATCCACACACTCGTCTCCTGTGCGAGCACCTCTGTCTCGCCGTAGGTGACTGCCCACGGTAACAGCGAACACAGCCACGTCGAGAGTACGGCGAGTTCGCCCGCGTACTCCGATCGAACCCACATACTTCCACCGGAGAGGCCGACCCGTTTGAATGTTACCCCGCGCACGGCGGCGCGGGGAATCCTGCTCTCACGATAGCAGGCTTCCTGTTTCGACGACGTGACGTGCAGACACGCGCTGGAAATCAGCGGTGTCCGTAGCGGCCACAGTCTCCACAGGCGTTGATTCGGGCCATCCCAGCCCTAATTCAGAAAAACCACGCTTGAGGACGTTCATCGCCGTCGCAAAATCGCGTGCGATTTTGCTGCCCGTCAGACGTAGTCTGACGACCGCGTTTGCGTCTCTATCCGTCTCGAATCCACAACTCGGACAGGAGTGTTCCCTGACCCAGATGGGTTTCGCTGTCTCCACACCGCACGACGCACACTCTTTCGTGGTGCCTCGCGCTTCGACCTGAACGACGTGCGTTCCGTGCAGGTCGGCTTTGTATTCGAGCAGGGTGATGAATTGTCGCCACGCCGTGTCCTGCTTGTTCCGAGCGTTGCCGTCGCCCTGAAGCATACTCTGGACGTTCAGGTCTTCCACGAACACGGCGTCGTACTCCTTGGCCAGCCATGTTGTGATTTTGTGCTGGTAGTCCAGCAGTTTCCGCTTGATGTGGCGCTTCACCTTCGCCACCTCTCGGCGTTGCTTCTCGTAGTTGTTCGACCCCTTCTCTTTCCGAGACAACTTGCGTTGCTCACGGCGAAGACGCTTGTAGTCGTCTTGGAGGTCGAGCCAATCCACGGTCTTGCCATCGCTGGTGTGGATGTAGTTGAGAATGCCGAGGTCGATTCCGACGCTGTTGCTCGTATTGAGTGAGTCCACGCCGGGTTTCTCGGGTAGGTTGGCGTCGTCGGTTTCAAGACCGAACGAGACGAACCACTCGCCAGTTCGTTCCTTCTTGAATGTGACCTCTTTGATGGTGGCGTGGTCAGGAATCGGGCGTGAGTACCGGATTTTGACCCAGCCGATTTTGCTGAAGCGGACGTAGGCGTACTTGTCGTGGCCCCTCTTTTCATCGAGGTTGAAGCCAGACTGGTTGTACGTTACGCTTCGGTAATCGGTGGGTGTTTGCCGTTTGAGCCGACCGACGTTGTACCCTTTCTCTTTCTTCTTGCGAAGGTTCGAGAGGTTGCGGTGGAAGCGAGCGACGGTGGCTTGTGCGGCTTTTGAGTGCAGTTCACTGAACACTGACCACTTGCGTTTCCACTCGGTGAGTTTGTTGTTCTGGTCGTACTCGCTTGGCTTGTCGTCCTCGGGGGCTTGTTCGTAGTCCCAGCGGACGTGGTTGTAGAGTTGGCGATGAACGTTCAGATGGTGTTCCAGTCCGACCGCTACCTCCTCGGTCGGGGAGGCGCGGTAGCGGTGACTGTATTCCATCGCTGTCTCTTGATTAGAGATATGCTTACTTAATGATTTGTATCAGCGAGTGTCGGCTTCATCCCCGACCACGGTCGCGGGGTATTCGCTTCGCTGACCAGTATAAAACCTCCCGGACGCTGCTAGCTGTGTTTGATAGTTCGATTTATCTCTCTTTGCGCTCGCTCGAACCGAACCCAAGAACGCCACTACGAACAGCAAGAAAGCCCCCGTCCGCTTTCAGTCCCACCCGTAGCCTGGTTGGCCAACCGATACGGGTGGGGCTTTCTGGCTGTTCGGAGCGGTAATCTGGATATCGTCACCTCGTGAAATTTCCTCCCATTTTGTCCTCCCAGTAGAAGAATCTTCACCCCAAATTCCACAAACTTCTAGCCCGACTCCAAAACTTAAGTGCCCTCCAGAAGTGGGTTAATGTAACTATGGCTATCGATCCAGAGTTCGAAACGAACTACGAGGAAGTTGACCGCCACGAGGGACACCGCGTCTGGACACCGGATGGTGAGGAGCCGACGACCGAGAAACAGGGGATCCACGGCACACACGTCGCCGTCGATTTCGACATCTGTCTCGCAGACGGCGCCTGCCTCGAAGACTGCCCGGTCGACGTCTTCGAGTGGGTCGACACACCGGGCCACCCGGAAAGCGAGATCAAGGCGGACCCGACCCACGAGGACCAGTGTATCGACTGCATGCTCTGTGTCGACGTCTGTCCGGTCGACGCGATCGACGTCGACCCGAGCCGCGCGGGCCGGATCTGACTGGCCACCTGGCTATCTGACGACCGCCCAGCTCGGCTCCCGTCCGACTACCAACCCCCGATATAGCGGCCCGTTTTCCCCACCGATTCGCTTCTGTTCGTCGACCGTCAAGTAGCTAACAAAACACTTAGGAATCCCTGGGACAGCAACACAACTAGGGTAGTGATAAAAATGCACATGGTAACTTTAACCAAAGGCGTTCCCGACTTTCGTGAGGGGAAAGTCTCCTTCGACGAGGATGGCCACCTCGAACGAGGGAAAACACCGACGGTGATGAATCCGAACGACAAGATTGCACTCAAGGCCGCCCTCCAGACCAAGGTCCGGCAGGGTGGTACGGTGTCGCTGATGAGTATGGGGCCGCCGGGCTACAAGGAAGTACTGCAGGAGGGGATGGAAGACGTCTACGCCGACGATCTGTATCTCCTCTCGGACCGGGAGATGGGGGCAGCCGATACGTGGGCGACGGCGATGACGATTGCGACGGGGATCGACCAGCTAGAGGAGGAGCCGGATCTCATCTTCGCCGGCTTCAAGACCGCAGACGGGGAGACCGGCCACACCGGGCCCCAGACCAACTGGTGTATCGACATCAACGAGGATCTGACCGACCGGCCGATCATCACCCACGTCATCTCGCTGGAGATCGACGACGAGGAGGAGACCGTCAGGGCGAAGCGACTCGTCGAAGGGGATATCTCGGAGATCGAAACCGTCGAAGCCGATCTGCCGGCGTTTATCGTCACCGATCCGGAGTTCGAACCGAGCTACAGGAAAGCCGACCACCGGCTGAAGTACAAGGATCTCCGCGAGGAGACCCAGGAACGCGCCGAGAACCTCGACCTCGACGAGGACGTGACCGTCTGGAACCACGAGGATCTGAACCTCGATCCGGACTTCATCGGGCTGGATGGCTCGCCGACGATCGTCTCCGGCGTCGATCCGATCCCGAAAGGTCCCTCCGAGCGGGAGGCGACGATGATCGATCCCGACGACGAGGCGGGGATGGAATCGGTGTTCGAAGAACTGAACCAGTACGCGGCAGGTGACTGATAATGGTCGAACTCGATCCAACTGAACACGAAATCGCCGAACTCGGACCGAAGATCAAAGATATCGAGGATCTCGACGAACTCGAAGAGATGCTCGCCCTCGAAGAGGACGACGAGGATCGGATGCCGGTCAAACAGCTCATCGAGAGCCGTATCGAGAGTCTCGAAGACGACGACGAGGAAGTCGATCCCAGCGAGGCAGATCTGTCAGAGATGACGATCGCCGATATCGCGAACATGGTCCGCGAGATCGACGATATCGACCTGCTCGAAGACCTCCTCGAGCGTGAAAAAGACGAGAAAGAACGGAAGGGTGCGGTCTCGCAGATCGAGAGCCGGATCGAATCCGTCGCCGGGACGGACGAGGAAGACACCGAGGAAGTCAAGTACGTCCCGCCGGAGGAGAAATATCCCGAACTCGACCATCCGACCGCGGACAAACAGTACGTCGAGGGCGTCTCCGGGGAGACATACCGCGACATGTGGGTCTACTGCGAGACCCAGCAGGGCGAACTGCTGGACGTCTCGAAGGAGATGCTCGGCCAGGCACGAACGCTGATGGACGAGTACAACAGCGACGAGGGCTACGGCGGCGACGAAGACGGCAACCCCGAGGATGTCGTCGCGGTCATCGTCGGCGACGACATCGGTGACCTCGCCGAGGAGGCGATTGCCTACGGTGCCGACCGCGTCGTCTACCACGAAGACGACCGTCTCCACCGATTCAGGCACAAACCGTACACCGAGATCGTCGTGCACATGTGCCGGAATTTCGATCAGGAGTGGCGCGACTACCACGAACCTCGGTACGCCATCTTCCCGGCCACAAACAACGGTCGGGACCTCTCGGCGCTCGTCCAGGGTGAACTCGACAGCGGGCTGGCCTCGGACTGTTCGGATCTGTACATCGACGAGGCGATGATCTCGAACCCGGCGAAGACCGGGACCGCCGGCGAGAGCAAGGAGTTCGAACGCGTCCTCCACATGCCCCGGCCGGATTTCTCCGGCTTCGAGTACTCGACGATCCTCTGTATCGACAAGCCACACCGGGATTTCCACCCACAGGGTGCGAGCGTCATCCCGGGCACCTTCGACATGCCCGAGCCCGACTACGAGCGCGAGGGTGAGATCGTCGAACACGATATCGACCTCCCCGCCGAGTGGTTCCAGATCGAAGTGACGGAGTACGACCAGCTCGACGAGGGTGTCGACCTCTCCGGGCACGACGTCGTCGTCTGCATGGGGCGCGGGATCGACCGGGTCGATCCGACCGAGGGGATCGAACTCGGCCTCGAACTCCGGGATGCCTTCGAGGATGCGGCCTTCGGGCTCACCCGTGGTGTGATCACGGCCTCCTACGAGTTCGAGGGTCACGTCGAGCAGTACATCACAGAGGAACGCCAGATCGGCGAGTCCGGACAGGTCGTCGAGCCCGATCTGTACATCGCCGCGGGTGTCTCCGGTGCCGTCCAGCACAAGGTCGGCATGGACGAATCCGACACCATCGTGGCGATCAACACCGACCCCGATGCGGATATCCGGGATTTCTCGGATTACTTCATCGAGGGAGATCTGTTCGAGGTACTGCCACGGCTGACACAGGCACTGGAAAACGGTGAGCTTGCGAGTGCAGTTGCGGAGGTAAGCGATGACTGAGTACGAACACTACGAAGCAGTCGTCGTCGGGGCCGGCCCCGGCGGCGCTACGGCGGCAGCAACGCTGGCAGAACAGGGCGTCGAAACACTGGTGCTCGAACGTGGTGTCGACGCCGGCTCGAAGAACGTCTCCGGCGGACTGCTCTACGCCGAGGAGTCCGCACCCTACACCATCGACAACGTCTTCCCGGGCATCCGCGAGGCGGCGACCGAGCGGCCGGTCGACGACCACTACATCCACAACATCTCGGGCAACAAGGTGAAGACGTTCGATCTGGGCGAACTTCACCACCACGATACGGAGTGGTGTGACGCCGTCCTTCGACGGAAGATGGACTCCTGGCTCGCCCAGCGCGTCCACGAGAAAACGCGCGAAACCGGCGGCGGACTGCTGACGGAGGTCCGTGTGAATGGCCTCCTCCGCGAGGGCGGCCAGATCGTCGGCGTCACGCTGGACGAACTCGATCCGATCACAGCCGACATCATCATCGCCGCGGACGGCGTCAACTCCGAACTGGCACGCGACGCCGGCCTGATGGACTGGGACGAGCCAGAAGAGTGGTTCCAGGGCGTCAAGGCCGTCGTCGAGATGGACCCCGAGACGATCAACGACCGCTTCGATATTAGCGACGACGAGGGTGACGCACACCTCTTTTCGGGCGATCTGTTCGACGGTGTCCGGGGTGGTGGCTTCCTCTACACGAACGAGTCGTCGCTGTCGATCGGGACCGTCTTCCACCTGGATTCGATCGCCGACGAACGAGCCGAGCCCCACGAACTGCTCGATAACCTCCTGACGCATCCGCTGATGGACCAGTGGTTCGAAGGCGAGTACGAGGAACGGGAGTACTCGGCGAAACTGGTGCCGGACTCGAAGAAGGTCGCACACCCCTCACCCCACCGCGGTCGACTCCTGCTGGTCGGCGACGCCGCCGGCCAGATGCAGGCACAGGGGCCGGTCATCAAGGGGATGAACCACGCCGTCACCGCCGGCGGGCTGGCAGCCGAGGCCTTTGCCGAGGCGAAAGCGCGTGGCAACCCCGACGCGGCTGGTAACCTGTACGAGCAGAAACTCGACGCTGAGGGCGTCATGGAGAAACTCCGACCGCCGCGGTATCGAGCGACCCGTGCGCTCTCGGAGAGCGACGCTGTGAGCAATATCGGCAGCAAACTGCTCGACTCCCCGGTCGGCGGTGTCGGACTCAAACTGTTCGGCAGCGTCGTCGAGAAGGCGTACAACTCGCCGTACCTGCTCGGCATGATCCCCGATACGCGGCTCACCTACGTCGACGTCCCCACCCGCATCGGCGAGGTACTCGGCAGCGAGGTCGTCGACGAAAACGAGATCGAGCCACCGGAACTCGACGACCGGATCGGCGATCTCACCTACAACGTCGACGACCCACATATCGAGGTGCTGGACAACAGCTTCGAGGCCAGCGGCACAGCAGTCACGGCCTGCCCGGTCAGCGCGCAAGGCTTCGGCGGCGGCTGTTATCGCGAGGAGACGATCAAGACAAACGGTAGCGAGAAGAAGAAAGTCAGTCTCGACACCCAGCCCTGCGTGGAGTGTGGCACCTGTGCGGTCGTCGCCGATACGCACTGGGAACACCCGAGCGGCGGCAAGGGTGTCGAGTTCAAGCAAGGCTAAGCGATGCAGGACGGACAATCGGAGGAAACAGATCCGGAACAGCGGTTCGCCGCGCGCATCCACCAGCTCGCCGACCGGGCAACAGCGGACTGTGCAGCGTTCGAGGTGCCCGAGTCGGTTCCCGACGACGAGCGGGCGATGACGTATCTCCAGGATGGGGCCGGGCCGGCGATCTCGCTGTACGTCGAGGCCCGGACTGGTGGGATGATGGTGCATTTCCCCCCCGACGAGTATCACGCTCTCGAAGGCGCGATGAACGACTGGCTGGAGCTGTACGCGGCCTGTTACGGTGTCGATATCACGGCCGAGTACACCGTCCGTGAAGCTGCGGAACTGCTCGTCGATACCCACAACATCAGGGATGTCGCACAGATCCTGACCGGTGTTCCGGATCGCACTGCATAGCGAACAGTCGGAGCGGGCTGTCGCAGGTTTCACTCCTGTGGACAGCGTTTCACAGAGAGAGACCGTACTACACTTTTTTGAGTCGTGATATAGAACTGGCAGACAATGGGTTCGCCTCTCGTGGACGGGCTGTTCGGGGTGGCTGCACTCGCGGGCGTGTTGCTGTGTGCACTCGCCGTGTACTGCTATCGGCGGTGGGACGAACCAGGGGTGGTGCCGTTTGCCGTCTTTACTATCGTTCTCGGGATAGCTGGCATCACTGGCGGTGTGTCGGCTATTGTTGCAGAGTACGTGTTTACTCCGAGGACTCAACGGCCGGCACAGCCTGATCTCGTGAAAGCATCTCGTTGTTTTGGGCGACTCGCTTGAGTTCGTCGTAGGGATTGCGTCCCTGCTGGCGCCACGTCGCCAGCA
>ML137216.1:0-68889 GCA_004015825.1 Halovenus amylolytica
CACTCCATCGTGGCGTCAGCCTCGGCGATGGCGCGTTTCGTGTTGAGGTTGTACGTATTCTTCGACCAGTTCTGCACCGTCGAGTACTGGACGTGGGCGTTTTCGCGCACGAAGACTTCGACACCACCGGAGTGCAAATTGAACTCGGAGTATTTGGGTGCCGAGCAGCCCTCGATGTAGTGGACTTCCGAGTTCTCTTCGGCGATGATCAGCGTGTGCTCGAACTGGCCCATCCCGTCGGTGTTCATCCGGAAGTACGCCTGCACGGGCATCTCCACGGTAGTATCTTCGGGGACGTAGACGAACGAGCCGCCGGACCAGATCGCGCCGTGCAGCGCAGCGAACTTGTTGTCGCTCGGCGGCACGGCTTTCGTCATGAAGTGCTCGCGCACGATTTCCGGGTGTTCCTGGACTGCTTTGTCCATGTCACAGAAGATGACACCTTTCTCTTCCCACCGCTCCTGCATGTTCTGATAGACGATCTCGGACTCGTACTGCGCGCCCACACCGGAGAGGGCGTTCTTCTCGGCTTCCGGGATACCCAGTTTGTCGAAGGTGTCCTGGATCTCCTCTGGCAGATCGTTCCAGTCGTCGACCCCGCCGCGGGTCTCGATGTCCGGGCGGATATAGGGGACGATTTCGTCGACGTCCACTTCAGAGAGATCCGGTGCGGCTGGCCAGTCGTCTGGCATCGGCATCTGCTGGAACTGCTCCAGCGCGCGGAGGCGTCGCTGTCGCTCGAGCATCCACTCGGGTTCGTCTTTGTCCTCGGAGATGAGGCGAATCGTCTCCTCGGTCAGCCCCTTCTCGGCCTCGAAGGCCGACTTCTCCTCTTTTTTGAACTCGAAGCGCTTCTCTGTATCCGTCTCTTCTAGATGGTCTTGGTCTGAACTCATGATTTATTTCACCGTTAGGCTGCCTCGTAGACTTCTTCGCGGACCCAGTCGTACCCCTCGTCTTCGAGCTCCTCTGCGAGCTCTGCGCCACCGCTTTTGGCGATCTTGCCGTCGAGCATCACGTGGACGTAATCGGGCTCGACGTAGTCGAGGATTCGCTGGTAGTGTGTGATCTGCAGGATGCCGGCGTTCTGCTCGTCACGGAGCGCGTTGATCCCGTCGGAGACGTCCTGGAGTCGATCGATGTCCAGCCCGGAGTCGATCTCGTCGAGGACGGCGATCTCGGGTTCGAGGATCGCGGCCTGCAGCACCTCGTTCTGTTTTTTCTCCCCACCGGAGAAGCCGGCGTTGAGGTATCGGTTCGCGAACTTCTCGTCCATGTCGAGTAGTTCCATCTTCTCCTGGAGGATCTGCTGGAACTCTGCGACGCCGATTTCGCCCTCTTCGACGTCTCCCTCCATCGGCGAGGTGTCGTAGCCGGCGGCGTCCTCGTTGGTGGACTCCTCGGCCTCTGCTTCCTCTTCTTCTTCGTCCTCGAATAGCTCCTCACGCTCTTCGAGCTTGGCGTTCAGGGCAGTGCGCAGGAAGTTCACCATCGTGACGCCTTCGATCTCTGCCGGGTACTGGAAGCCCAGGAAGATCCCGAGGGCTGCTCGCTCGTTCGGTTCGAGATCGAGCAGGTCCCACTCCCGGAGATCCTCGTCGGCTGCCTCCTCGAACTCGTCGCCCTCGAGGTGGAGTGTTACCGATCCATCTGTGACGCGATAGGCCGGGTGACCGGCGATGATCTTCGCCAGTGTGGATTTCCCACTCCCGTTTGGACCCATCAGCGCGTGGATCTCGTCGCTTGCGACTTCGAGATCGACACCGTGCAGGATCTGTTCGCCGTCTTCCTCTGCGACTTCTGCGTGCAGGTTGCTAATTTCGAGTGTTGCCATAGTAATCTTAGGTCAACCGAAAAGTAGGGCGACTAACGCATAATAGTTTCGTATTCCATCCTCGTATTTTCAGTACGGGGAACTCATTTTTAGATTCCCAAAGATCGAATTTCTGGAAACGGGTACAGAAACGGGTTGAAACGAATTTACTGGTTATGCTGTCTCATACCACAGATCGACCTCACGGGAGTAGATGGATTTACAGAGGCTTTCGAAGTCAACGAGTATGTTCTGAGATGATCTCTCACATGAATTCGCCGAGGCCCTTCTGCTCCTGGCCGGATTTGACCTCGTTCCAGGAGATACCGAGTGCTTCGAGAATCCGGGCAATCGGCCCCTTGAGTGTCTTGTCGAGCATCTTCTCCCAGTCGATTTCGAACTCTTCCGGGAGCTGGTCGGCGTACTCGAAACAGATCACGTCCGGATTGCGCCGGAACTCTCCATAGAGTGGGTCTGTCCCCGGATCGAGGCCGTACTCGGCTTCGACTGTATCGAAGAAGTTCGCATGCACGCGGTCGAGATAGACTCGCTTGGGTTTCGAGCCGCGCTGGAAGTTCGTCCCGAGCAGCATGTTCGCGTACTTCGCACCACGGACCTGTGCAGTATCGGTATCGTAGTTGTCGAGACGTTTGCCGATTCCACCGGGAATGCCGATCTGCTCCGGATCGACGTTCCCGTTCTGGAAGTCCTCGATAACCTCGGTGACGTAATCCTTGATCGACTCTCTGCTCTCGCCGGTGACGATCCTGTCGATGACCTCCTTCTGGACCTCCTTGGTGATCGGCGCGATATCTGAGCGCTTGTACTCGAATCCCGTGATGTCGATATCGTCGACGTCTTTGCCCTCCTTCCAGACGATGTGGCCTGCGTACCGCTTCTTTTTGCCAGCCTGGAAGAAGCGCCTGTACAGCTTCTCGAACTCGATCTGGAAGCGGTGTTCGGCCGCGTTGAGTTCTTCCATCGCGAACTCGTCGTAGGAATCGTTGATCGTCTCTTCCAGCTCGAATGACTCCTCGATTGCGTCCTCTTTGGAGATGTCAGCGCCGAGTTCGACCATAACCGAGTCGGTATTGTGGAGGACTATCCCGCCGACTCCATCGACGAAATTGTCGTTTTCGGCGACACTCAGATCATAGACGTATCCGTCGTGGGTGGATTCGGACCGGACGGCATCACGTCCACCGCGGTAGTAATCACACGTTCTGATCGTGTAGCTGTCTTTGTCGTCACGATATTTGAGAGAGTACTTCTTATCGCGCTGGATCAGAAGCATGCCGAGACCGGCAGCGAGTTCCCGACTCGTGGTCTCGAAATCGAAATTCCGTTCGGCGTACTCTTCCGAGTACCGCGGGAATTCGCGTGAACCGTCACCTTCGACAAGTACATTGAGGAACAGTTGCTGCTCGGGCTCCGGGAGGTGAAAGACGAATGATGGAACCTGCTTGCCCCGAGATTGCTGTCCAGCAAACTCCCGGAAAAAGACCGCCGCCAGTTCGTTCATCATCTGCAGTTTGTGGGTCACATCGTTGTAGGTCGCCTGTGTAGCCCCTGCGTTGGTTTCGTACTCGACCGTTCTGGCGTCGCCCGTATCGCTCTTGACAATCGATGCTGTACTGTTCCCGAACAACCGGTGGTAATCGTCCTGCAACTGTTCGAGCCAGGAGCGTCGTTCCTCCGCGATACTCGCACCGAATCGGGATGCCGTAGTTTCTATCGTCGAGGAACTTCCTTCGGAGACGTATGCAGCCAGCAATCGGATGAGTGCGTGGCCATCCTCGCTTTTGATATCGATGTATCTCTGGAGCCTGACAGTCTTATCTTGTCCTTTGTGTTGCTGGTGTCCGAACCAGACAGTTTCGCCGTCCGAATGGACTCGTTTCGTCTTTGTTGTCGCGTTTTGTGCGCCCACACTTCGTCCATCTTCGTACTCTCTAGTATAGCCGTCGAGCACTTCGTACAGGTCGATCGTCTCACGAGTCTCGACTGATGGAAGCGATGGAATACGCAACGGTGTGTCGACGTTATCGGGCTGGAGTTCGGTAAGCTCTCCATCCTGCTCGACGACAAAGGAGTGGTCACGTGTGGTTGTCGACTCTCCAAATTTGTGCTGGAGTGTGACGACGTCCTTGTCCGTTTTGTGGCGTATCGCCCGCTCGATCGGTTGCCACTCAGTTATCATATCTTCGGAAAGTGATAGTGCCTCCCAGCCATCCAGTGTGCTGTATTCTTTTGCTGTCTCTTCACCAGTACCGTGATCGACAGTGAGAATTTGTTCGCCTGTATCTGTACTCTGCCCGATCTCGAACAGTTCCTCAATCGGGAGTATTCGGATCGTACCTGATGGATCACGAACGACAACCGGCCGGTCGCCTGTGACACTATCCCCATACACCACTTCCTTGTCGAGTTCGGTAGTCACTTCCTCGGTGAACTCGATCACGTCCCGTCCAGTCGCAGTGACTGCCGCGCCCATCTCGCGGTCGTAGAGTCTGAACCGATCCCAGCCCAGCACACCATACAAGGACTGCCCGACGAACTGCATTCGGCCATTTCGCCCGGCCAGGAGTGTGTGATTGTCTGCAACGGTCACACAGTACACACCATCATCTGCCGTACTCCGTGATCCGCTCCGGTGCATCCGGAGTGTGTTTTTGGCATCTTCGCTCACGTAGATTCGCCACGAACCGCTATTTTTGTTGTAGTTTGCTGTCAGTCCCAGGTGTGTACAAAGTCGTAGGACATCGTCTCGCAGCTGTTCACTGGCGGTCGTATAGCGCCACGAATTGGGTTGCCTGTCCCCATCGCCGTCGATCAGCGTTTCGAGGAACTGTCGTTTCTGTTCTTGGGATAGATCGTAGACGAACTCTGGAATCTGCTTCTCATAGCTATTTGCCCCGCACATCTCTTCGAGAAGGTCACCGAACAGACGGGATGTAAACTGATAGGATCGATCATCGACGTAGTACTCGATCCCCATTCTATCCAGCAACTGCCCAATGCTGCCGTGATTGTCGTCGCCGCCGTCTGCGACCGCCAGTGCCTCCTGTGCGATTTTCACTGTGGTTGCAGAGCCCCGGAGTTTGTCGCCGAACTCCTTCGTCTCAGATGTGTAGACGTTACCTTCGGTGATATACCAGGCGAGTAGATCGAGGAAATCGTCGCCCTCGTACTGCCGGGGAACCCACTTCCGTCCGGACTCCTTGTGAATGTAGGACAGTTCGGAGACTTCTTCGATATACTCTCGGTGTTCCTCGAAAGATTCTGGATCGAAAACATATCCTTCTTTACCGATGTCGTTTTTCAGAACTGTGTCGGGATAGTAGCCCAGTTCCGAAGCGAAGGTATGTCCGTGAACGTCTGGGCGGATCCAGACCTCGTACTCGTCGACGTACTCTGTTAGATCAACCGTTTCGAGTTCACGCCCGTCTGGGCCGTCCCAGTCGTGCGGGAGTTCGTAGTTCGTTGCACGGTCTAACTCTCCCGCTTCGACGAACGACCAGCCATCTTCCGTGATACCGTTCGTCTCGTTTTTCCGTACGAGCATCCGATGGTTCGGTGTGACGCTGAAATCGATCTTGCTCGTCTGAATATCGACTAGCTCACCCTCGTATTCTGGATACGCGTGCGTTTCGACGACCGGTTTGACTTCCATCTCCATCGTCTCTGGATCGAGTGAGTACACGTCGTCACCCACTTCCAGATCACGGATGCCCCGAACTCCATCTGGAGTCAACACGTCTGTATCCGGGGTGAAGCAGTTCATTATCACCTTGACAGCTGCTTGCTGCCTGTCGTACTGGTCGTATTCGGGCTCTTTGGGGTCGTGCTCGTCACGCAAGGATTTCTTCTCTTCCCGTTCTGTCAACAACTCGTCAACCATTCCGCGGATCGCACCGTCGGGTTCCTTCCGGAACCGTGTCCCGTTCGGTGCACGGTAGGTCTCGCCGTCGTAGGCCTCCGGATCGACCTTCGTCTCGGGAGATGCGTTAATTGTTACCATGCACATGGGATAGAGCGACTTTAAATCTAGTACACTGACATTTTCTCGAACGCCGGTAATCGGGTCGAAGACGGCTCCACCCTCGTAATCCTCACTCTCCTGTTGGCCTTTCGATGGGAGTGCGAAGTTGTCGTGGAGTTTGTGCAGGACGTACATGTCGACTGCATCGCCGGGGGTGGTCGCGTCCTCGATCTTGCAGCCGACGAACTGCCGGACCTCGTTCCAGAAGGCGATGATCGCCTGGTCGCGGTCGAGTTCGACACACAGTTCGACGTCCCGGAGGTTGTATTCGAGCAGGCGTTCTGGGTCGTTCTCCCAGAGGTCGCCGATATCGCCGGGATACCGCTCTTTCCCGATGCCGAGTTCGCGCTGGCCGACATCCTCCAGCTTGTAGGAATCGAGCTCGGAGAACTGTGTGCGCTGATAGGCGTAGAGCAGATCGAAGACGATCCGACCCTTGATATCCGGCCCCTGCCAGTCACTGCGCCAGACCTCGTTGACGCGGGAGAGCCGGTCTGGGTCGAGATCGTAGTCGGTACCGCTGTCGAGGACTTCTAGTCTGTCGATCAGATACGGCGCGTCGAAATCGTCGAAGTTCCAGCCAGTCAGGAGGTCGACGTCGGTGTCTTCGATGTAGGTGAGGAAGCTATCGAGCATCGCCTCCTCTTCTTCGTAGGATCGAATATCGTAGTCGAGACTCCGGGATGGGTCGTCTACATCGTCGACGTTGATCGGTTCGTAGTCGTCGATGCGCTCTGGCGGTGACTCGCCGTCGGGTGCCTCGTACAGCCAGAGGATGTACTCGTCGTCGTAGGAGTCGTGGCTCGCGATACAGATGATCGGCTCCTCCCCTTCTTCGGGGAACCCGTGGCGGTCGTCGACCTCGATATCGAAGGTGTTGACCCGGGGTGTGGCGTCGGCCTCGACTGGTGAGAGTTCCTCGTGGTGGACCCGGAGCGTTTTGCGAGGGCTATCGTCTTCGTCCTCACGGGCAGGGACGCGGACACCACTCGTAATATCCTTGTCGATGAGCAGCCTGTTCGGGAACAGGATATCTGCCTCGTAGTGGTCGAACTCGTCTCGGATCTGGCCCACGTCCCGCGGCGTCTGCCCGAAGATCTTGGTCAGCTTCTCGCCCCGGATCGATTCGTAGGGGTCGCCGTTCTCGTCGGTCTCCTCCCAGCCAGTGATCCGGTCGTACTCTTCGAGTCGCCCGTCGGTCAGGTTCTCCGTCGGCGCGTAGAAGTACGGTCGGAACTCGTAGACTTTGACGTGGACGAGTTCGCTGTCGGGCGCTCGTCCGAAGACGTGGACGACCGGGTATTCGTCGTCACCCCGTCCCTCGACGGTGTAGTTGACTTGCATGACTGCAAGGTCGACGGTGTCCTCGACCGCCGGAAAGAGATGCTCGTCGGTCTCGATGCGCGGGGCAGTTGTCCCGCCGTTTGTGCCCGCGACAGCCTCGGCTTCGGCGGCGGGGCGACCCGCCGAGCCGTCGTCCCCATCGTCTTGGAAGGCCCCGAGTTGCGACTGCGACATACTGCCTCTCTTTGCGTGCCCGGCTAAAAACCCCGATGGTCCAGCGGCGAGATGTATGCCAGCCAGATCGAACTGGTATGATCACAAATAACAAGCATAGCAAGAAAGCGACCGCCCTCTTTCATTTACACCCACGTCGTTCGGTTGGCCAGCCAATAATCAGTATGCGACGTTTCTTCTGGCACCGGTCGAGACTCCGGGTCACGGACGTGCCCGCGCCTACCGAGAACCGAGACGGTTTCTTATGCGGGGTGCTCGGCCAGTGCATCCACCAGGACGCGGCAGTAATCGGGGATGTCCTCGACGACGCGTCCCCAGACGATGTTGCCGTCGCGGAACGCCGGTTCGTCGACCCAGGTTGCGCCGGCGTTTACGAGGTCGTCTTTGATGCCCAGCGATCCCGTCGAATCCGAGCCCTCGACGATGCCTGCGGAAATGCCGACCAGCCCGGCATGACAGATCATTCCGACGATTTTGTCGTCCTCGTAGACGTCCCGAACGAGGTCGAGCACCGACTGGTCGCGGCGAATCTTGTCTGGGGTCCAGCCGCCGGGGACCAGGACCGCGTCAACCGCCGCCGGGTCGACCTCCTCGGCCGCAAGTTCGGTCTCGGCGGTGAGCCCGCCGCTTTTTCCCGTGTACTCGACGCCCGCTTCCGTGCCGACGACGTCGATCTGTGCCCCTTCCTCTTTGATGCGCATATAGACGGCCCAGAACTCCAGGTCCTCGAATCCGGGTCCGACCAACATGGCGATTCGTTTGTCTTCCAGTTTCATGTCGGATCACCGTTGGGAGTACGAATTATACGTTCCGAACGTGTGCCGTCCACGTCGGCCCCGTCCGGCCGATACCCAACCGTACATCAGAATAGAGTTCATTCCGTGATAATCTTTTATTTCGGCCTGACGAAAAGATAGCCCACAGATCAGTTCAGCCCCGACCGGTTCCTGATAGTGATTAGTGCGGTTATTTTCGTGACCGAGTCACAGATCTACATGTGTCACGGCGCCTAACTCACAGTTTGCGTTGCCAGAGCCGTACAGACTCGCAATAATTACTATAAGACGATTGTTTTCGGAGGGTAGAGTGCAGTTTGGCTGATGAGATACAACCACGAACGCGGAGACACTCTGGGAAGGACGATCTCCAGGGTGGGTGAAGCGTTCTACGGCACCCTCGCCTAGAGCGAACAATTTTCTCCGCAACTCGAATCACTCTACACAGAATAATCACCTAAACCAGTACACCGTCGCCGTCTCGTCAGGTTTAATGGAGCCGTCAATCTGTAACTGGTATGGGCGTCCGCGAGGACATCTGGAAGATCTATCGGGAATCGCTCCCGATCCTGTTCGTGGCGCTCGGCGGCGGATTATTTTCCGGCATTGTCCTCGAAGGATTGACCGATAGCGTCGAACGATTCCCCGGCCTCCTGGTGATGGTCCCAGTCTTTCTGGCAACGCGGGGCAACGTCTACGGTGCACTCGGGGGCCGGATCTCCAGCGGCCTCCACCAGGGGCTGATCGATCCCGAGTTCGAGTACGACGAACGAATTGTCAACGCCGTCATCGCATCCCTCATCAACGGTATCGGGATCTCGATTTTCATCGGCTTTCTCACCTGGATCGTCCTCTCCGTGCTCCCGGGCTGGGAAGTCGCACGGCTCCTCGAACTGGTCGGAATCATGTTCATCGCCGGCTTCCTGACCTCGTTTCTGATGATCGTCGGCCTGCTCGGGATCATCTTCGCCGGCTTCAAATACGGCTACGATCCGGACAACCTGGTCGGGCCGATCGTGACCACGCTCGGCGATATCTTCGGCATGCTCTTTATGATTCTCTCGGTGTGGCTCGTCGGGGTGTTGCTGTAGTGGCCCGGTCGGGGAGTTCACTCGGCTCCTGGCAGTGGCAGCGCATCGTCAGGAACATGTTTCCGCTACTGGTCGTCCTCTCGGGTATCGTCCTCATCGCCGGGATCACACTCGAAGATGCAGAGGCGTTACTCGACGAGTACGGTCTCCTCGCCGTGATGGTCCCGACGATGGTCGGGATGGGTGGGAACCTGGGCGCCATCCTGAGCGCCCGGCTGTCGACGCGCTTTCACCTTGGGACGACAGAACTCGACCCCAGAGACCGGGATCTGTGGGCGAACATCCTCGCAATCCTGGCACTGGCAGCGACGGTGTTCACCGCACAGGCCGTCGGTGCGTACATCATCGGGTTCGTCATCGGCAGTTCGCTGGGCTTTGGAACCCTGCTTTTCATCTCGCTGGTGAGCGGGATGTCTCTCGCAGTGATTGCCATCATTTTCAGCTTCGCTGCAACCTACGTCTCCTACCAGCTGGGGATCGATCCCGACGACACCACGATCCCCATCGTGACGAACGTCGTCGACGTCTTCGGGATGATCATCTTTATCGGCGTTTCCGGTTTTGTCCTCGGATTTTGACCGTCGGCAGGCAATCAAATCGCGTTTTCGACCAGCTTCTCTGTCGCGTCCCAGGTTCCACGGACGAGTATCACGTCGTGTGCGTGGACCGTCTCCTCGCTGTCGGGATAGAACACCCAGTCGCCGTCCTTTCTGTGGATCGCGATCACCGAGACGCCCGCGTGGTCGGACAGGATCTCGCTGACAGTTTGTCCAGCGTAGCCGCTTTCATCCGCCAGTTCGACCCGTCGGACGCCGACATCGCTCTCCCGGACTGATTCGGCGATCACCGGGTGGGTATCGATATCCCGGAGGATTCCCTCGGTGATTTCGAGCGCTGCATCGCTGATCATCTCGCTACTCCCCGCGAGCCCCAACAGTCCCCGAAGTGAGACTGGGTCGGCCACGTCCGCTGCGGCCTGGAGTGTCCAGGCTTCGAGCCGGGCCTTCAGACTGTCGACCTCGACTTCCAGTGAGCGCACCTCTCTGGCGAGTTCCTCGTCGTCGAAGAGTACACTCGCGTACGCGAGGTCGACGGCGAGTTCGCTGACATCTTTCATCAGGACGATCGTATCGACGGCACGTTCCAGATCCGTCAGTTCCTCTGTCTCCCCCTCGGGGCGCTCGTAGGGTTCGCCAGTCACAGACTGATACACGCCGGAGATGTTCGACTCCTTGCCCCGGAGCAGGACCACGTCATCGACATCCAGCTGTGTCTCTCTGTCGGGGTTCAGATCCCAGTCGTCGTCCGACCGGAGCCCGATGACACGCACGCCGGTCTCGGTTTCGAGATGGATCTCGCCGAGTGTCCGGCCACTATATTTCGACCCCTCGACGACGACGGCGCGTTCGAGAACTTCGATCGCCTCGGGCAGCGAGGTCTGGATCGCTCCCGGCAGCGCCTCCTCGCCGAGTACGAGCTGTGCGATATCACCGGCCGCGTCGCTGATCTTCTCCGTCGCGCCGATGATCCCCAACACTGGGGCGAGCTGTCTG
This sequence comes from Halovenus amylolytica, assembly GCA_004015825.1. Classification (GTDB taxonomy): domain Archaea; phylum Halobacteriota; class Halobacteria; order Halobacteriales; family Haloarculaceae; genus Halovenus; species Halovenus amylolytica. The sequence continues at coordinate 10,794 of ML137216.1, forward strand.
GCATCGTCGGGCTTGCGGACGGCCATCAGCATGTTCATGCGGGCCTGCAACTGGAGAAGATCCATCTCCCGTTCGAGTTCCAGTACCTCCGCAGCGAGATCCTCGCTGTTGTGCAACAGCGCCGAGTAGGCCAGATCGACGATCAGCTCCGAGCTGTCTTTCATCGAGACCAGCAGGTTCTTGACGCCGACTGGCTCGTACTCGACCGTCCTGGCGTCGACGCTGTTGTCGAGCGAGTCCATACCCGCACTTTTCACGTCACGGGCTTGATTCTATCGACTCCCCCAACCGAGACAATTTTTCACACTCCAGTACTACTAGCCGGTATATGCCAGAGATTGTACAGACAGATGCGCCACTGGATTTGGCTTTTTCAGAGGCAGAGCTGGAAGAACACCGGGAGCACATTACAGAGTTTATCAGCTCCCAGTACGAGGCTGCCGGGGCGGATGTCGCGGTCATCGCCCTCTCCGGCGGGATCGACAGCACACTCACTTCCCATCTCGCCGTCGAGGCACTCGGAGCCGACAGCGTCTACGGACTCGTCTTGCCGAGTACGGTCAACAGGGAGTCGAACATGAGCGACGCCGAAAGGGTCGCGAGCGAACTGCTCGGCATCGAGTACGACGTGATCGAGATCGAACCACTGATCGAGGCGTTCATGGACGCCAACCCGAACGTCGATCCGTCGGATGCAGACGACGAGGCGATTCAGGTTGCAGTCGGCAACACTCGCGCTCGCATGCGCGCGATCACCTCGTATTTCGAGGCCAACCGTCGCAACGGTATCGTGCTGGGAACGGGCAACAGGAGTGAGGCCGCTGTCGGCTACTTCACCAAGTACGGCGACGGGGCAGTGGACTGCCACCCGATCGCGAACCTCTACAAACAGCAGGTCCGCCAGCTCGCAAAACACGTCGGTGTCCCAGACGATCTCGCAGAGAAAACACCGACTGCGGGGCTGTGGGCCGACCAGACCGACGAAGACGAACTCGGCATCGGCTACGACCTGCTCGACTCGGTTCTCGCATTGCACATCGACGGGCCGGTGTCAGCCGCCGGGACCGCTCGCGAACTCGAGATCGATCTGGAGACCGTCGAGACGATCGAGGAACTGTACGAGCAGAGCGCGCACAAACGCGCAGCCCCACCCGGTCCGGAGCCGCTGCTGTGAGTTCGAGACGACAGTAAAAAACGGTCCGAGCTAGAGGCGACCGACGTCTTCGACCGAGACACTCTCGACGTGGTCGACCTTCTTGAACGCTTCTTCGACGGCTTCGGTCCCGCCGGCGTCGTCGGGGACGATCACCGTCGGGATGAGTGCGGTCAGCCCGAAGGCAACGTCGTCACGTTCGACGCCGTTGATTTTCGCGCCTTCCGGCAGTGATTGTTCGAGCGCTTCCTGTAGTTGATCCAAATCGACATCCGGATCGTTCGGCATGACTTTGACGGCAGCTGCTACTTTTCCCATGGTTATGGTCCTGTGAATCCGCAGTCGGGGCACTCGTAGAGGTTACTCTGTTTGCGACACTTCGCACAGCGGTGGATCTGGTGACCACAGTCGGGGCATTTGAACGAGGCCGCACTCGTCCCCGCGACGTGGATCCCACACGAGATGCATTTTGGCGTTTCTCGCGCCTGACTATCGCTCATACCCTCTCTATCACAGCATCGCTTTTAAGAATTTCCAAGTTGTGTTGGCGTGTCTGATCTGGCTGATGTAGAATTTTATAGTGAGCTTAGTACGAAAATCGTTTTCGAGTTACTGAAGACAGAAATGCCACTACGAACAGCAAGAAAGCCCCCGTCCGCTTGACCGCCCGAGACTCGCTACGGTCCTCACTGCGTTGCGGTCCTTGCTTCGTCTGGGACGGACCAAGCGGACGGCCCCTTTCAGTCCCGCCCCGGCGTGACTTTCTAGGGCGGGCGGGACTGAAAGGGGCGCGGCTCTGGACGAAGGCGGACCCATCAAGCGTCGGGAGACTCCGTCTCCCGGGCCCGCGGGTGTGACCCGCGGCCACCGACTGGAGCGCAGATGGGTCCCCCGAGTTCAGAGCCGCGGGGCTTTCTTGCTGTTCATAATCTCCAAAAAGCTGATTTTTAGCTAATCAAAGTACTGCTAGACTCAAACTTCTCTTCTTTTCTCTACGACTGCGTCGGATCGTCGATTTGCTCGTCTTGCTGGGCGATCCGTGGTGTTTCGAGAGCCGATTCGACGGGCTCGCCGCTCTCCCACCGGTAAAACCCGGTCCCCGCGGCCATCCCGGTGTAGCCGTTTTCGACCAGCTCCCGCAGGATCGCCGGTGGTTCGAACCGGGCTCCGAGCGCCTCGGCGAGCGTTTCGAGCGTCTCCAGCCGGCTCTCCAGTCCGGCGCGGTCAGCCCGTTCGAGCGGCCCCATCGGATGGTGATACGCCTTCGTCGACAGCGAGTCGATCCCCTCGACGGTTACCACTTCGTCTTCGACAGCCCGCATCGCTTCGACCTCGTGGACGAGTTCGAGCCTGGTCGAGGCGATGCCGGCCACGTCAGCGACGCGAACCGGTGTGACGCCGATGGTTTCGAGGAACGCCTCTGCGCGCTCTGTCGCCTCGGCAGTCGCCTGTTTGGCGACGACCAGTTCCACGACTGTCGGCTCGGAGCGGTCGAAAAAGTGCAATCCGAATGCGCGGTCGGGCTGTCGGAGTCCGGCCGCGGCTGTCGTCACAGCGTGCGTGATCGTGCTGGTTGTAATCAGTGTCTCCCGCTCGGTGGCGGACTCGATCTCCGCAAACTTGGCCTGCAATTCCCCCGGCTCGGTGATCGTCGTCTCGAAAACCACGTCTGCACCGGCGACTGCGCCCCCCAGATCTGTCGTCGCTTCCAGTTCGTCCAGGACGTCACTTTTCATCTCCAGTGTGATTTCGCCATCGGCAGCAGCATCGATGATCCTTCGTTCGATATCGTCGATCCGATCCATCACGCTGGTGGCTTCTTCGGCATAGAGGCTCACCCCGTGTCCGGCCCGGGCGCACAGTGACGCAATGTCCCGTCCCGCGGAGTCGGCCCCGAGTACAGCAACGTTCATACGGGCAGTGTCACGCCTGACTAACTAAGCATTTGTGAGAAATTGCGTCGTGTTGACCGCCCGTGATAGCGATCAGTCGGCTGTCACACCGGCCGGATCGGTCGTTCCGGTCGCGACCAGCTGGCCCGACAGCGCGATCAATCCGAAGCCGACCTTTGCTACGATGTCGAGATAGGAGATGACGAGTGCGCTGGTCTCGATGTTCATCAGTCCCAGTCCGACGGGGGCCAGAACCCAGATGAACGGATAGATGAGCCAGAGGACGATCAGGAACGCCCGGAGCTTCCGGTACAGTGCGACTGTGCTGTCGTCTTTCTGCTGGACAGCGTCGTCGAAATCGTACATCGCGTAGTAGATCACGCCGACGAAGGCAACTGACCCGAGGATGTACAGCAGCCAGCCGAGGATACCGTCCAGCACTGCCCCACCGAAACCGAGGACGATCGTCAGCGCCATCAGGCCGATCGAACGGTAGATCGTCCCCATCGCCGCGCCAGCCAGCAACCCGAGATAGAGGACGTGCAGCGGCGTCGTCAACAGCCAGTCGATATACCTGAGGACATACACACTCTCCCCGCTCTGGGTCGAAATATTACTGATCCCCAGTGCCATCAGACCGTATGCACCGACCGCGATCAGTGGGACGGCGACGAGTATCGAGTAGCGTTTGTGATTCTTCTCGTCGATTAACTTGAACCCGTACGCGAGCGCGAGCGTCCCGAGGGCCATCCCGACAGTGCCGAACGAAAACCACGTCGTGAGTGTTGACATTACGAATCACCTCCTTCGATGGATCGACCGAAGCTGGTGGTCGACCCACCCGCGTTCGAATCTGATTTGACCGTAAACCGGTCGAGGAGATCGTCGAGTGCCTGTGCACTGTCGCGCAGCTCGTCGGCGGAGTTGGCGACCTCGTCGATCGACTCGGTCTGTGCCTGTGCCGCGTCGGCGACACTGTCTGCTTCTGTTGCAGTCTCCCGGCTGATATCCGTCAGATCGTCGATGACGCCCATCACGTTCTGTGCCGTCCGTGCCTGTTCTTCGGTCGCATCGTCGATCTCCTGGATGCCGGTATCGACCTCCTCGGTCGATTCGACGATCCGTTCGAGCGCGTCGATCGCCTCTTCGACTGTCTCTGTCCCGATGTTCACCTGTTCGCTTGTTGCTTCCATAGTTTCGACTGTCTCGTCGGCCTGCGCCTGGATCCGGTCGATCCGGTCTTCGATATCCCCGGCTGCGTCTTTCGTCTCCTCGGCGAGTCCCTTGATTTCGTCTGCCACGACCGCGAAGCCGTCACCGCCCGCGTCCGCGCGGGCGGCCTCGATCGAGGCGTTCAACGCGAGCATGTTCGTCTGCTCGACGATCTGTGTGATCAGATCGACGATCTCGCCGATCTCGGAGAGATCCTCGGCTAAGGCGTTGATCTCTTCGACCGTTCTATCCGTCTCCTCGTCGATGCTGTTCATCTGCTCGACTGCTTTCTGAGCGGCTTCACGGCCGGTCTCGCCGACCTCCGCAGCAGCCTGCGAAGTGGTCGCGACCTGCTGGGCGGAGGCAGCGACCTCTTCGGCGGTCGCGGAGAGCCCCTCCATCTCCGAGGCGGCATCCTGCAGACGCTGACTCTGGTTGGAGGCACCCTTCGAAATCTCGCCGATCGAGTCCCGGACGTTCTGGCTCGCCTGGTTGACCTGTCGCGCGTTGTCACCGGCTTGCTCCGTTGCCATCGAGACGTCCTGTGCGAAGGATTTCGTCGTCGCGATGATCTCTTCGAGTGCATCCAGCGTCGTGTTGATCTCCGCACCGACCTGCTGCATCGCCTCGTTGGAACTGTCGGGTTCGACACGCTGTGTGAGATCACCCGCCGCCGCTTCGCCGAGCACCTCCTGGTACTGGGCGGCCTGTCGTTCGAGATCATCGTTGATCTCCTGCATGACTTCACTCTCGTTTTCTGCCTCCTTTCGTGCCTCTTCTGCCTCCTTACGGGCCTGCTCTGCCTCCGCCTGAGCCTGTTCGGCTTCCTCGATACTGTTACGTAACGAGGTTCGCATGGTATCGAACGACTGGTAGAGGCCACCGATCTCGTCGGAACGTGACGTGGAGAGATCGACGTCCAGTCTCCCCTCACCCATCTCGCGAGCCCGGTTCGACAGCCGTCGAAGCGAGGTGACCGTGTTCGCACCGATAGTCACACCGACGAGTCCGAGATTGATCACTGCGAGCAACAACAGTCCGATGAGATCCGAGTTGATCTGATTGCTCAGGGCGAATGCCTCTTCCCTGTCTGAGTGAGACATCACCGTCCAATCGGTCGATTCCAGCTTCGTCATCCCCATGACTTCTTCGTCCATCTTCATGAACGTCGACTCGCCGGCGGAAAGCATCGCACGCATCTCTGCCCCTCCCTCGTGGTCCGCGAGAATCCTGCTCGCGTTCGGGTGCGCGATGTACTGATTCTCACTGTTGACAACCACGGTAAACGAATCGTCGCGTTGGTCCGATATCGTTCTCGTGCGCTCTCGGAGATCAGTCATATACACGAGAACGTGGTTTTCCTGGCCTGTCACCGGAGAGAGGACAGCGATGATCGGGTGATCCGCGATCGATACCTCGAACGGTTCGGTGATGTGTGTCTCGTGTGGACTGTCGAACTCGGGCGGATTCTCGGCGAATGCAGCCCCTTGCTCGGCTGGATCGACGCCGACGAAGTTCTCGTTCGAACTGGCCTCGATCGTCCCGGTTTCGGTGTTGTAGTAGTGAACCGCCGCGACGTTCGTCGAGACCTGTTCGTTTTCCACGCGATCTTCGAGATAGTCACTTATCGCTGTCGTATCGTCTGTATTCAACGCAGCGGCGTCAGAACTTCCTCTGACGCTCCGTTCGGTACTCTGTAGCCACGCATCCAGTTCGCCAGCCTGTGACTCCGAGAGACCAGTGAGATCGGACTCGACATCGTCTTCCAGCGTCTCGGACGCCTGGACACTGATGACGAGTCCGAACACTAGCATCACCACCACAGCAAACAACAGTGCAACCCCGAGTCGGGCTGCATAGCTGTTTGCAATGATGCTTGGGAGAAGGGAGCTGTTCTTGTCGCTCATTACGTATGCATTCGGTCACTCGTATGTTAAACTGACCGTGGAATTATCATTGCTGAAAGTACCAGTGAAGGTTCCGTTACAGTAGAATCATATTTGATGCTCAATAAATACCTTTAAATCACAGCTTTCGCCTTTCTAGGGATACGAGATGGATCTGCCCGAATCGGTTCTCTCGATCGCATCACAGAGTCGATTCGACCATCTTCATATGACTGGTTCACAGTACCGCGGGCTGTACGGCACTGTGTACGAGGCTCTCGCTGGGGTCGGGGGTCGTCAGGAAGATATCGCGCGTCGGATTCTCGACCGGCCGGAGTCGGCTGTCTCGGAGTTTGCCGACCGGATTACCGATACTCTCGGTCGATTTGCCCCGGTCACAGCACACGAACGACTGGTGACTGTCCTGGATTACGGAGCACGCCCGCGACCCTGGATCGCAACCGCGATGATAAACGAGCGTCTCGCCGACCGAGGGCCGATGGATTTTCTCTCACCGCTGACGACTGCCCGCGAACTCGTCGAGGGAGTTGCACATCTCCACCAGCACGATCTGATCCACGGCGGGCTCGACCCCAGAGCTGTCGTCTTCGTCGGGGGAGGGTTCGAGGATGTCGGACGGGGAACCCCGTTGATCGACAACGCTGGATTGATGCAGGAGTTCCGGTACGACTTCGAACCCGCAACGTACCTCGACCCAGCGTATGCCGCACCGGAGTACTACAGCCAGCAGTTCGGGATCGTGGATCACCAGACCGACCTCTACCAGCTCGGTGCCGTCCTCTATTACCTCGTAACTGGTCAGCCCCCATATCAGGGGACGTTCGAGGAGCTCAGGACCCAGGTCCTGCACGAGCCGCCACCGACCCCGAGCGAGGCAGGCGCACCTCCGGGGTTCGACGATATTATCAGGAAAGCAATGGCAAACGAGAAAATAAAGCGGTACGAAACAGTAGAGTATCTTCAGAACGATCTTACAATGATTGCTGCAAACCGTGAGTACGAGTGGGTAGATGGTGAGTAACGTATGGTCGAGGTAGGGATCTTCGGCTTCAGTATCGACTTTAGTCTCCACCTGATCGAAGGAAACGCAAATCTGACGTTCATTTTCTTCCTGGGTGTCTCCCTGCTGGCAGCCCTGGGTCTCCGATTTTCCTACTACGCCCACCGCAACATGCTGGCTTCGGATATCGAGACACAGCGAGAGATCTGGGAGTCACTCCGGTACATCGGCGTCTTCGCGGCGGTGTACGCCCTCGCCTGGATTGTCGATATCGTTAGCTCGATCCAGTTTGCCTCGAAAAACGGACTCCTGCTCGCGATGACGCTGTTTCTCGTCCTCTCGCTGCGGAAAATTGCCACACTGACAGGCCGCGAGGGACTCGGACAGTCGAACCAGATCCAGGGAGTGTTCCAGCTGATCGCTGCCGTCGCCATCGGTCTTTACGTGGTTACGGTGACTGTTCTCGGGCAGACGTCCCTGACCGCACTCATCGAAGGAGTCACTGGTCTCCTGCTTGTCGGCTACGGAGTCGTCTTCTTCCGCCAGCAGGTCGCGAACAGACGTCTCCAGGGAACGATGCTCGACTCGTTGCTCCGGCATCTGCTCCCGGTGCTCGTCTTCGGTGGCCTGGTGAGTATCGTTGCACTCTCCATCCCACTCGGGATCGACCGCGCTGTCGTCTTGCATATCCAGATCGTGTTCCTGATTATGACTGCAACGGCGCTGATGACGACGACGATCAAACTCAGGCAAAATCTCGCTTCGTTGTAATGTGGCTCGGTACGTCGGACGTCGCTACAGGTGGCCGTTGTCTCCCTGTCCCGCGTTAAATTTCCCATACCACGTACCGAACCACCAGGCAACGACCGGGACGGCGAGTGCGACCGGCCATCGCCAGATCTCTATGCCAAAGGCGATTCCCGACAGGACTCCCATCAGGAGAACGCCGAGGATGAGCATCTGAAACCAGATATTTGCGAGCGCTTCGACCAGTTGATTGTCCGCACTGGAGTCGTAATCGATATTTAGTAGGTTTTTCGTCATTGTCTTGTCTCGTCGGCTGCACCAGCCTGCGGGATCGGTCAGAACCCGTACAGTAGTGTAATTCGGATATCACCTGAAAAGTGTTCGTCAGACGTCCGACTGACAATGCTGGGAGTAAACAGTGTATACCGTCACGTTTCGGAGGCTGCACGAAACCCTGGCTGCCTGTGGTGCTCGCATATCGTTCATTATTTTCCATAAAAATATAAGTGGCATAATATCGCCTTATTTGGCTATTATACAGGAAGTGGGTTTGAGGGGTAGGCTCATATGGTTCCAGCCCATGGACTGTACTGATATGACTGGGCGAGACTCAGAGACTGGTCAGGTCGGTCTCGCCGACCCCACGGACGCCCGATCAAACTGTGGGGTTGGCATGGTGATGGATCTCGATGGTGTACGTAGCCACGAGGTCGTCGCCGATGGACTCGAACTGGTAGAATGTATGGAACACCGGGGGACGACCGGTGCAGAACAGAACACTGGCGATGGCGCAGGTATTTTGCTTCAGATTCCACACGAGTTTTTCGAGGCAAAGATCGACGTCGAACTCCCGGAACCGGGGAACTACGCTGTCGGCTCGCTTTTTCTGCCACAGGATCCGGACGCTGTCGAACAGCTGAAAAATCGTGCCGAGGAGCTGTTCGCCGAGGAAGGACTCGACGTGCTCGCATGGCGCTCCGTCCCGACGGACAACTCGGATCTCGGTGCCACGGCCCTGGAGTCAGAACCGAACATCCAGCAGGTCGTCGTCGCACCCACCGAGGACGTCGACGAGGAAGAGTTCGAACGACAGCTCTACATCGGACGGCGAGTCGTCGAAGATACGATCGAATCTGAGGAGCTACCCGGCTCGGAGCGGTTCTACATCGTCTCGCTCGACCGGAAGACGGTCGTCTACAAGGGGCTGCTCAAGGCCGAACAGGTCGTCGACTACTTCCCGGATCTCACAGACGAGCGGATGCAGTCGACGTTCGCGATGGTCCACGCCCGCTTCTCGACGAACACACTCGGTGCGTGGCATCTCGCACACCCCTACCGGAACATCATCCACAATGGTGAGTTCAACACCATCCAGGGCAATATCAACTGGATGCGTGCACGCGAGACAGATATTCAGGACGAGGCCTTCGGTGAGGATATCGAGAAGATCAAGCCGATCATCGACGACCCCGAGCAATCCGACACGGCGAGTGTCGACAACGCGCTCGAACTGCTGATGGAGACGGGTCGATCACTGCCACACGCACTCCGAACACTGATCCCTGAAGCCTGGCGTGGCGAGAACACGAACGTCTCGGGTGCCCGCGAGGAGTTTTACGACTACCACGCCTCGCTCGTCGAACCGTGGGATGGTCCCGCGCTCGTCGCGGCGACTGATGGCGAACGCGTCGGTGCGGTGCTCGACCGGAACGGACTCCGGCCGTGCCGGTACGACATCCTCGAAGACAACACGCTCGTGATGTCCTCCGAGGTCGGTGCGCTCGACTACGACGAGAGCGAAATCACGAAACGTGGTCGCCTCCAGCCCGGCGAGTGTTTCCTCGCCGATCCGAACGAGGGACGAGTCGTCCCCGACGAAGAAGTCTTCGATGGACTCGTCGACGACAAGTACGGCGAGTGGGTCGAGGAAGAACAGGTCGTCATCGAGGATATCTCGCCGGACGACGACAACACGCCACAGCAGGAAGTCGACACACTCCGGGGCCACCAGGCGATGTACGGCTACACCTACGACGAGGTCGATCACCTCCTCGAACCGATGGCCGAAAAGGGCAAAGACCCTGTCGGCTCGATGGGTGACGACACCCCGCTGTCGGTGCTCTCGCAGTTCAACCGACCACTGTTCACCTACTTCAAACAGCTGTTCGCACAGGTCTCGAACCCGCCGCTGGATTACATCCGGGAGGAACTGGTCACGAGTCTGGAGACGCGGCTGGGTAACCAGCGCAACCTCCTCGACGAGACCCAGGCACATGCCCGCCAGCTCGTCCTCGATTCGCCGATCCTGACTGACCAGGAGATGGCAGGCATCAAAGAACTCGACGAGAACGGGATGTCGACGAAAATCGTCGATATCACGTACGATCCGGACGAAGACGATCTCGAATCCGCCGTCGAGGTAGTACGAGACGACGCGTCTGCTGCCGTGAACGAGCACGACATCGTGGTTCTCTCGGACCGGAACGCCGATCCGGACCGTGTCCCGATCCCGTCGTTGCTCGCCGTCGGTGGTGTCCACCACCACCTCGTCCGGAACGGACAGCGAAACCACGTCGGGCTCGTTCTCGAATCTGGCGACCCGCGTGCAGTTCATCACTTCGCGACGCTGATCGGCTACGGTGCCGGTGCAGTCAACCCGTACCTGGCATACCAGACGATCACCGATCTCGTCGCCGGTCCGGACGGTGCCGATCCGTCCAGGGCCATCGACGCGTACATGAATGCAGTCGAAGACGGTCTCCTGAAGACGATGTCGAAGATGGGGATCTCGACGGTCGAGAGCTACCAGGGCGCCCAGATTTTCGAGGCGGTCGGCCTCTCCTCGGATTTCATCGATGAGTATTTCGAGGGGACCGAAAACCGGACCGAAGGAATCGGGATGGAGGAGATCGAGTCCGATCTCGAAAAACGACACGAGGTCGCCTGGACAGACGACGCCGACATGGAACGTGTCGGCGAGTACGAGAACCGCTCGAACGGCATCTACCACCAGTGGAACCCACAGACAGTCAGCCACCTGCAGCAGGCCGTCCGGCAGGGCGATTACGAGACCTACCAGGAGTTCGCCGAACTCGTCAACGACCAGCAAGAACAGCTCGCGACACTCCGGGGGTTGCTCGAATTCGAAGACGAACAACGCGAGTCGATCCCGATCGAAGACGTCGAGCCAGTCGAGGATATCGTCAAACGATTCGAGACAGCTGCGATGTCGCTTGGCTCGCTCTCCCCGGAGATGCACGAGAACAACGCGATCGCGATGAACCGGATCGGTGCCACGTCGAACACCGGCGAAGGCGGTGAGCCACCGGAACGGTTCGACACCGAGAAGAACTCCGCGACCAAGCAGGTCGCTTCCGGCCGGTTCGGCGTCACCTCGACGTATCTCTCGGCTGCAGAGGAACTCCAGATCAAGATGGCACAGGGTTCCAAGCCCGGCGAGGGCGGCCACCTCCCCGGCAAGAAGGTAAACGAGATGATCGCTCACGTCCGCTACGCGACGCCGGGTGTCGGCCTCATCTCGCCACCACCGCTGCACGACATCTACTCCATCGAGGATCTGAAACAGCTCATCCACGATCTGAAAGCCTCGAACCCCGACGCGGACGTCAACGTGAAACTCGTCGCCGAGGCAGGTGTCGGTATCATCGCGACGGGTGTCGCGAAGGCGAACGCCGACGTCGTCCACATCTCCGGTGACAACGGTGGGACAGGTGCTTCACCGAAGACGAGCATCAAAAACGCCGGTGTGCCGTGGGAACTCGGCCTCGCCGAAGCGAACCAGATGCTCTGTCAGACCGGGCTCCGCGACCGGATTCGAGTGACGACCGACGGTGGGCTGAAAACTGGCCGTGACGTTGCCGTCGCAGCGTTGCTCGGTGCGGAAGGCTACACGTTCGGGACAGCGTCGATGGTCACCTCGGGCTGTGTGATGGCACGGCAGTGTCACGAGAACACCTGTCCGGTCGGGATCGCGACCCAGAACGAGAACCTCCGTGAGCGGTTCCCCGGCCAGCCACAGCACGTCATCAACTACATGACGTTCATGGCCCAGGAACTCCGCGAGATCATGGCCGAACTCGGCTTCGAATCGATCGAGGAGATGATCGGCAGAGCGAGCCTGCTCCGTCAGCGTGACGACATCACCCAGGAGAAAGCGAAGAAACTCGACCTCTCCACGCTGCTTGTCGAACCGGACCGTCCGGAGGGTGTCGACCGGTACAAGACCCGTGAACAGGACCACGAGGTCGACAAACAGCTCGACTGGGAACTGCTCGAAGAGGGGAAAGGCGCCATCGAGAACGGCGAACCGGTGACCATCAGCAAGGATATCGACAACGTCCATCGCACTGTCGGTGCCACACTCTCGAACCGGATCTCCGAGGAGTACGGTGTCGAGGGACTACCCGCTGATACGCTGTCGATCCGCCTGGACGGAACCGCCGGACAGAGTTTCGGTGCGTTCACGCAGGACGGTGTGACGATGGAACTCGTCGGCACGGCGAACGACTATCTCGGCAAAGGACTCTCGGGTGGGAAGCTGATCGTTCGACCACCCGAGGAGGCCAGCTACAGTGCCCAGGACAACATCATCACCGGAAACGTCGCGCTGTACGGTGCAACCCAGGGCGAATGCTACGTCAACGGTGCCGCCGGTGAGCGATTCGCGGTCCGGAACTCCGGTGTGAAAGGTGTCGTCGAATCTGTCGGCGACCACGGCTGTGAGTACATGACCGGCGGTGCAATCGCCGTGCTCGGCGAGACCGGGAAGAACTTCGCCGCCGGGATGTCCGGGGGTGTTGCCTACGTCTACGATGCAGACGACACGTTCGACCAGCGTGCAAACAAAGGGATGGTTTCGATCTCGGGAACGCTCGAAGGGAGCGACCGGGAGATGCTGACTCGCCTCGTCGAAAACCACGCTGCCTACACAGGCTCCGAACGCGCCGAGGAACTCCTCGATAACTGGGACGAGGAGATCGAGAACTTCACGCGTGTGATGCCGGATGCCTACGCAGAGGTCATTCAGGACCGTGCACGCGACGACGTGCGAAACGAACTCCCCGAATCGGCGACGCTCGAAGCAGGCGAGATGTCGACTGCGATGCAAAGCGGCGCTGACTGACGACGGCGTTCCGAGACGTATCAGCCGACGACGCTGACGCTGTTTTTATTTTCCCACCTCCCGACAGTCCGGTATGACCAGTGTTCTAATTATCGGTGGTACTCGGTTTATTGGCCGGCACCTCGTTCGGGAGTTTCTCGACGCAGCATACGATGTTACGCTATTCAACAGGGGAAACCACGACAATCCCTTCATTGATACCGCTGGTGTCGACCAGTACACCGGCGATCGAACGAGCGATGCAGCGCTGATGAATGCAAAGGAAACAGTCGATCCCGACATCGTCGTCGACTGTGTCGCGTACTTCCCGGGTGAGGTCCGGATGGCGACCCGGGTGTTCGACGACGTGGATGCGTACGTGTTCATTTCGAGCGGGGCAGTGTACGAGCCGGATACGGTACCCAAGCGTGAAGACGAGACACCGCTGGAGCCCTGCACGGACGACCAGGCAGTCGATGCCACTCCGGACAGCTACGGTGCACGCAAAGCCGAGGGTGACCGGATCGTCTTCGAGGCCGCAACAGAGCACGGGGTCCGTGCGATGAGTGTTCGACCGACGATCGTCTACGGCCCACACGATTACACTGGCCGGTACAACTACTGGGTCGATCGCATCCGTACCGACGACCGAGTGCTCGTTCCCGGCGACGGGACGAACATCCACCACCTCGTGTCGGTGTACAATACAGCCCGGGCAATCCGGACTGTCGCCGAAACCGGGACCGCCGGGGAAGCGTACAACGTCGGTGACCGGACGGTGTTGCCGCTAGGTCGGTTACTCGAAACGACAGCGGACACCGTCGGAACTGATCCCGAGTTCGTCACCGCCACCGATCGAGAACTTGCCACTGGAGACCTCTCGATGACTGACTTCCCACTGTACAACCCAGAGACGCACATTCTCTCCACAGCGAAGCTTCACGAGATCGGCTGGGAACCCGTCCCGGTCGAAACCGCGATCGAACGGACTGTGGAGGTTCCATCGAACCCGGAACGGTCTCCGGGGCCAGCACGAAGCGCAGAGAGGCAAGTTCTGGATGAGTTGTAAATTCCACCCTCGTTGAGGTTACGATCTCTCACGTATCTGGCCAGTAATCTATATAGCAACATATGATTTATCAGTTCGATACTCGACAGAATACCAGTCCGTTATTCGATTCGAATGGAACCAGTACACGTCTGATCGTATAAATTGGCCATTGGTGTACACCGCTAACTGCTTCGTACGTCTGCCACTCGATATGTCGATTGCCCGAGCCAGTTTATTCGTGACCGACGGAAATTTTGAAAAGAAGAGTCAGCCGACCGGTAGTCCGGAGATACAGGTCTGCGACGCAGTCTCCACGGTTCAAGTTACGATTTTCAGTGGCCGATTTCGTGATGGATACTCTGGTTGACATCCGAACTTTGTGTCGGTGTCATAGTGGTTATTGCAGGTCTATACCGCCGGGTGAAGAGATACTCGCATTTACAGAGTTGAAGCAGCCTGGTTTTCGTGGCCGTGTCGAAAATCACCGCACGAATCACTCTCAGTCGAATCAGGGCAGATCGTCTGATCGTACACTGCCCGACGAGATCGACGGGGGACAGATACGTTGCCGGTCCGCGGTACTGGAAATAACACGGCATCAGTTCGATCTGCCCCGGATATTCACAGATTCTCTGCTTTTGGAGGGTTCACTCTGATAGCTGTCAGCCTCCATACTGTGGCTATATCCCCCAGGGGATGGGCGCAGGATGCAGCAATTCGAGCTCGTCAGTTCACCCTAACTGTCTACAGATCTGTCTCTGTCCGGGAATCGCACTTGACCCTGTAAGAAATCACGTCTGGGACTGTTGCCCAGACCACGCATCACCAGTGTGGCCATCACCGGTTACACCCCACCAGACCGGCCCACTATGGCTGCATCAACGATGGGTCCGAATACTGGTGGCTAAACGAAACAGAGGAATTTCGACCCAACGGGGGGTGAACCGAACAACCTGAGGCGATTCCCGTGAGATCGAGTGCTCACGGGGATCGACTATCTTGACGAATGTATAGTCACCAGTATGAGGGAATGAGTTAGCTGCCTTTCGTCAAACACTCACGGGATCTGTGGGTGCCAAAGAACGCCTGATCGGAACCCAGCCCCCTGAAGTAAACATCTTCAGGCCGACAGACGAGCTCTAGTAACGGAGTTTGCCGAAGTTCTTCGAGGCTCGCTGCACCTGGTGTGATGGGAAAGTATCTGTCCGCTGTGAGTAGATATGTGTATTGTTAGCACTCGACCTTCTGTAGAAGAGACACCCCGGAAAATCCAGGGCGATACTGCCACAGGACCCGGGTTGCAGTTGATCTATTGGCAGGAACACACCGTTACCCCACCCCATTTAAAGACGGCTAGGGCAAGCTATATTCCGGTCGAACACACGGATGCACGCGGATTCGACCGGCGTAATTATTTTGTCCAGATCAAGCTTTTCTGTCCTCTGATAAACGACGGATCTGTCGGTGCTTTCGCTACCTGTATTTTTAGATGTGAGCGTGATATTTCAGCCCTATCATTTGCCTATTTTCCACCATTTGAGGATAGCACTCATACAAATAAGGGTCTTTAGACGGAAGTATAATATTAGACCGTGGTTCGAGAGCACTGTAATCTCTCTAAATATAGTTTTTCTGACTAGAATGTAGCTGATGCTGTTTTGCTGGGGGTGACTATTTTTCAGCTCCCACTTCCTGGGAGAACAGAATCCTCGAACTCGAATCAGTTTCGTATACCAGCAGTATCTCGTCGCCGTCCTCGACCCCCTGGACGGTTGCCGAATCGCCTGCAGTAATCGACTCGTCGGGGCTCGCTGGCGACGCATCTGTGAGTTCGTGCCACCTGCGTCCTGCATCGGCTGTCTCACCCCGAACGACGAGACCTCCGGCCCTGTTATCCGCATCAGCTACTTCCGCGACGACGGTCATCGTAGCGCTTTCGGAGTCATACTCGCCGGCGAAACTGATTTCCACCTGCTTTCAAAACGTCTCGTCGAGATACCGAACGATCAGTCATAGCAATATATTCCTGACTACTATATAAATACTGACGACTTCCTAACAGTTGAAGACCAAAGTGATCACTCTCTGCGATTGGACGATACGGGGGATACAGTCACAGTGTAGTCTATTGCCGATCTCTCGGTGCCTTACATGACCTACTGACCGCTATCTGGCGGCCTCGTACTTAGACGTGAATCTAACATTAGTTTAATACCAGCTTGGTACGAGAACCCAGTATGGCAGAGGAAACTGACCGGGATACGTCACGGACTGTCGTCCAGACGTACGTCCCCGCGTATCAACGCGATCTGTGGGACGACCACGCCGAGGAACTCGGTATGAGCCGGAGCGAGTTCGTCAAGGCGATGGTTCAAGCGGGCCGTCAGTATTTCGGGACGGAACCAGCTACCCCCCGTGAAGGGGGTAGCTCGACGGCAGATACCACCGAAGACAGTGATCTAGAGGACGAAATCTGTGGGTATCTGGCTGATACTGGCCCCTCTTCCTGGGACGAACTGCTGGCCGGGGTGACCGGCGATATCGAGACACGCCTCGAAAACTCCCTGCAGGAACTCCAGGAGGCCGACGTAATCCGGTACAGCGGGCGTGCGGGTGGATACGTTCTCGTGGAGGGTGCCGATGAGTGAAACCGATGGGAGACGCCGCGATTCGTCGCGGGAGCACATCGATTACTTCCTCGAAGATATCCGCTACCAGGGAAAATCAGAGCGGACCCAGGATGCCTACAGACGCGTTCTGACGGATTTTGCAGCGTATCTCGATACACGCGACCTCTCTATCGAGCACGCGAATCACAGAGATTGTATGGCGTATATCCACCAGCTACGGGGTGCTGTCGCCGAAAGCACCGTCGCGACGTATGCCTCCTATCTGCACCGGTTTTACGATTATATGATCCGGGTCGATGCCTTCGACAACAACCCGATGTCGATCGTCGTCGAAGAGATGGACGAATCGATAAACAGCGACCCCACACGACGAGATCTCTCTGTTCCTGCAATGCAAACCTTCGTGGGCGATATCACCCACCCACTGGACCGGGCAGTCATTCTGACACTGCTCAAAACCGGGATACGAGCCGGTGAGCTGTGTAACCTCGATCTTCGAGATCTGAACCTGAGCGACGACGAGAGTTCGCATCGGCCGCGCCTCGACGGTCGTGAGAACTCACTGTTCGTCGATAACGCCCCCGCTGCGGGTGCGATCTACAACGAGGAACGTCGAACAGCGTCTAACAAGCGGAAACGTGCGACGACTATCCCCGTCGACGGCGAGCTATCGGAGTCACTCGAAGACTGGCTCGCGATTCGTCCCGACCCGGTTTCGACTGCAAAACCACTGTTCGTGAGTACAGCAGATAGCTGGGGGAAGCGTCTGACGCCAGATATGGTCCATCATATTGTCGAAACCAGGGCCCGTGCGGCCGGCTGGTACCGGGAAAACGGTGGGCCAGAAGAGAACGTCACACCGCATTACTTCCGGCATTTCTTTACCACACATCTCCGTGATCGGACGGGTGATCGGGGCGTCGTCAAATATCTCCGTGGTGACGTCGCTACCGACGTGATTGATACCTATACGCACGACTGGGGGAACCGTGTCCGGACCGTATACGAAGAACACATCTATTCTCTGATTTAGTTTATATATCTGTCCTGGCTAAATCTCCAGAGCACTGCTTTCACTCGAACACATAAACTATATGTTGCTATATCAATTGGTGGCCACTTTTTCTTGTTTACTGACCTGGAAAACGAGGCGAGTACTCGAACAAAAATAGATTGATCGGAGTACGCGCATCGGATGTGAAAAAAGTGAGAAACAGACGAATTAGCGCTCATAGTGATTATTGCGGTAATTTTCAGCACGGCAGCGAAACCGAGGCTGTTTCGGCCCTCCTAGACCAGTTCTATCTGAACTTCGCGGTACAGACTCGCAATAATCACTATCAGAGCCAGTGATATTCTCGAAATCGCTGCTCAGCTCCTGACGGCCGACGCGGGTGATCCGGTAGAACGGTTGCCGGCCATCCTGGTCTTCTGGTGCCGCAGTTCGTGGACGGGTCCGGTGTCGACCAGTCCCCGAGGTGGTGGGTAAGATCGAATGGGGTCGTCGATCGCTGCAGCGAGTTTCCGTGTAGAACGCACCCATACGACGAGTTTCGAAGTTCCCCTCGGACGACACTGGAAGCCGACCAACTCCGGTGCGTTCAAACGGGGGCCATCCATACCAGCAGTATGATCCTCGAAGGACGAATCTTACGCGGACGGTCGTTCGAGCCGGTCGAGGGGCGGGTCATCGTCGAAGAAGGCGAGATCGCCGGCATCGAAGAGACCGAGACAGACAGCGAGGGGATCATTCTCCCGGCATTCGTGAACGCGCACACGCACATCGGCGATTCGATCGCAAAAGAGGCCGGAGAGGGACTCTCGCTGGCGGAACTCGTCGCACCGCCGGACGGACTCAAACACCGTCTGCTGGATGCAGCCGAACGGTCTGAACTGATCGCTGGGATGGAGCAGTCGATCTCGTACATGGAGTCGGCTGGAACCGCCGTATTCGTCGAGTTTCGCGAGGGCGGTGTCGATGGCGTGACCGCAATCAGGGAAGCACTGTCCGGCCACGATATCGACTCCGTCGTGCTCGGCCGGGAGACGGAGGACGCTATGCTCGAAAGCGACGGATTCGGTGCCAGCGGCGCGAACGACGCGACATTCGACCGGCTCCGGAAGGCGACTGCCGAGGCCGAGAAACTGTTCGGGATACATGCGGGCGAAGTCGACAGCAGTGATATCAATCCCGCCCTCGATCTCGACCCGGATTTCCTCGTCCACATGACCCACCCCGAACCGCTCCACCTGGAGCGTCTGGCCGACAGCCAGATCCCAGTCGTGGCCTGTCCACGCTCTAATATCACGACGAATGTCGGCATGCCACCGATCCGTGAGTTGCTCGACCGGACCACTGTCGGTCTCGGTACCGACAACGTCTTTTTGAACAGTCCGTCGATGTTTCGGGAGATGGCCTTTACTGCCAAGTTGTTCGACGTCTCCACACGGGAGGTCCTGCAGATGGCCACGATCAACGGCGCGGAGATTGCAGGGCTGAACTGCGGTCTCGTCGAAGACGGGCGGGACGGGGCGTTGCTGGTTCTCGACGGCGAGTCGGCGAATCTCACGGGAGCGGAGGATATCGCCAGAGCAGTCGTCCGGCGTGCTGGCGTCGACGATGTCGAGCGAGTCGTCTATCCAGCAGATAGCAGATAATCTGCGCGGGTACAACTAAGTCATCGCGTGGTGTAGTTTCAACTATGTACGACAATATACTCCTCCCGACAGATGGCTCAGAGAGCATGGATTCGGTGCTCGACCACGCGATCGAACTCGCCACAGTTCACGACGCGACCCTGCACGCACTCTACGTTGCGAACACAGCCTCGCTTTCGGATCTCCCGATGGAGTCGTCCTGGGAGAACGTCAGTGCGGCATTACGAAAGCAGGGTGAAGATGCGATAAAGACGGTCGAAGAGAAAGCAGGTGATTTGCTGGTCGAGACAACGATTCTCGAAGGATCGCCTTCGAGGGAGATTGTCGACTACGCCGAGGAAAACGACATCGACGTGGTCGTGATGGGAACACACGGTCGATCGGGTGTCGACAGGCTGTTGCTCGGCAGCGTGGCCGAGCGAGTACTGCGGTCCTCACCAGTACCGGTGCTTGCAATACGACTCGACTGAGCTACTCGGCTGGGCGGAGATGCTCGCAATCACCCGCGCTAATCGTGAGTTTCTCTGCACCAGTATCGACGATCAACGATCCTGGAAATTCGATTCCGACAGCTTCGCCGACTATCTCTTCTCTCTGGGTTTCGACTCGGACTCGCTGACCGATTGTCGACGTCAACTCCCGCCAGGCGGGGAGGATCGACTCGGTCTGTTCCGAGCGGTTCCAGAATGCTTCGAGAAGGTTCTGGGTCAGCCTCCGGCGATCGACGTCGCCGATTTCGGCGCGGAGACTCGTCGCCGGTCGTTCGCCGGGCAACTGCGTGCTGTCGACGTTCGCGTTGAGTCCGATGCCGACGACGAGCCAGGAAATCCGGTCGGCCTCCCCTTCCATCTCGGTCAGAATCCCGGCCAGCTTTCGCCCCTCGACCTGTACGTCGTTGGGCCACTTGATGGTCGCGTCGACGCCGAGTTCTCGGACAGCACGGGTGGTCGCGACGGCGGCTGCGAGTGTGAACAGTGGAGCGTGGACGGCCGGCACTTCTGGCCGGAGAAGTATCGAGAGCCAGATGCCACCACTGGGAGAGCTCCACTCGCGGTCGAGTCGACCCCGCCCGCCGGTCTGTTCGTTCGCCAGGACAACCGCGTTCTGCTCGCCCGCTGCTGCGAGTTCTCGCGCCCGACTGTTCGTGCTCCCAATCGAGTCGTGGTATTCGACGGTAAAGGGGGCTGACAGCCCGAACTCGACGGCTGACCCGCCGAACTCAGGGATCGATTCGAGTCGGTATCCCGACTCCCTGCTCGCTATCTCGAAGCCCTCCTCGCGCAGTGCCTCGATGTGTTTCCAGACGGCTGCTCGCGTGATATCCAGCTGCTCCGCGAGCGCCGGACCGGTAACCGGGCCGTCGGCGAGGTGGGCCAATATGTCCGCACGTCGTTCCTGCATATCTGTTCCTGTCGCCCGGGGTACTACGGTCTTTCTCCACGCCCACGTGACAGATGTCTCGACACTCCGGGAGTTCTTGGCTCATAACTGGCTCTCTCACGCTGACAGTTGTCCCCACCCTGGACGATTTATCGCTTTCTTTGGTGGTCTTCGGTTAGGTGGTGTGCCCGTGGGTCTGTCACGCAGTGAGCGGGCGAATCGACAGTCATTTTAATGTCCCTCGGAAATAGGCAGATGCAGGAGACAGACACCGGATAGCGTGTGCGTGGGTAGCCAAGCCAGGCCAACGGCGCAGCGTTGAGGGCGCTGTCCTGTAGAGGTCCGCCGGTTCAAATCCGGTCCCACGCATCGCTTTGCCCGAACGGAAGTGAGGGCATCGGTGCTCGGTGCTATCCTACAGAGATCAGCACCCACGCAACTTCTCACGAAGCTACGATCGACAGTAGTGACTACACTCTATACGTCCTGTAGCGATCCGCCGGTGAGCGGTCGGTCGTAACTCCGTGGCAGGAATACAGTACAAACTGGAGCCGTGAGTATTAGAGTTCGAATCGCTCGACTGTCGAGTACTCGGGTCCGTCAGACGTTAGTTCGCTCTCTTTCAACCGGACCTCGTCGATCTGTACGGTTCCAATGTTCGGGTCCTGATTCTCGACGACCTCCTGGACCAACTCCTTGCCGCCAGCGTGATCCATCCGCGCGACCGTCGCATGCGGCGTGAAGTCGTGGTCTTCCGGATCGAACCCAATTGCAGTTATCTGGTCTTCGACTGCTTCGTGAAGGCGAAGTAGCTGATTGCTTCCCGACCGGACGCCGACCCAGACGACGCTGATGTAATCGAGATGTGGGAAGACCCCGAGACCGCCGATCTCTGCCGAAAAGGGGTCGACACCGGCCTCCCCGACGGCGTTTTCGAGTTTCTCCGTAAGTTCTGGGAGGCGATCTTCGTCGGTATCGCCGAGGAACTTCAGCGTGATGTGTGCCTGTGAAGGGTCGGTCGGCCGGATGCCGGATGCGTCCTCCAGGTGCTCCTGTACGGTCGCTATCTCGTCGGCCAGTCCGTCCAGATCCACACTGACGAACAGTCGCATACAGACAGTTCGGTGACGCAGGCCTTAATGCTGGGCCATCCCAATCTACTGTATGACCAAAGAGCCAGAGGATCACGAGTTCTCCGAGGGGCAGGGATTCACCGATCCCTACGAGGGGTTCGATATCGATCCGCCGGAGCTCGAAATCGATGCCGATCAGATCGATCCCGTCGACTCGCACGCACTCGCAGACCTCATCGACGAGGACAATCTCGGGAAAGACAACGTCGACGCGGCAAAACTCGTCGACGTCGGGCTGGAGTATATCCGGATCAACCGTCACGAGCAGGCGACAGAGGCCTTCGAGCGCGCGGCGCGGTACGCCGACAGGGAGACGGTCGAGCAGGAAGCCTGGGTAAACAAAGGTGTGGCCCACGCGGAACTCGAAGAGTACGACGCTGCGATCGGTGCCTACCGAGAGGCGCTCGATATCGACGAGGATTCCGAGCACGCCGCGAGTGCGGAGACGAATCTCGCGTACGCGCTCTGGGAGTTCGGTCGCACGGAGGAGGCACTCGAACACGCCGAGCGCGCAGTCGAACTCGATCCGCGATTCGGCCAGGCCTGGTACAACCGGGGCTTTTTCCTCAACGAGCGCGGACTCGCCGAGGACGCACTCAACGCCTTCGACAACGCGATTCGGCTGGGGTATCGCAGCGCGGATCTGCTCGAAGAGAAAGCGATCGCCCTCGAACAGCTCGGCGAGGACGAACGTGCAGAGGAGGTCGCCGAAGAAGCCGAAGAGATGCGCTCCGCGAACGAAGAAGAGCTGATCGACGACCAGCTGACGGAGTGAGCAGATGGTCGAGTTGTTGCTCAACGAACGGGAGACCCAGAAGGGCCGGCTGGTCGCGGTCTGTGAGGCCGATCTGCTCGGCGAGAGCTTCGAAAACGGCGAGCTCTCCCTGACTGTCAACGAGGAGTTCTACGACGGTCAAGAAGTCGACGAGGATACTGTAGTCGACAGCCTCGCGAACTGTTCTGTCGCGAATATCGTCGGGACGAAAGCCGTCGAAATCGCGATCGAACACGGCTTCGTCGAGGAGGAGAACGTCCTCGATATCGGCGAGACGCGTCACGCACAGCTGCTCTGGATGTAGCGCGGGTTTTCGAGTGGAACTTCGTTTTCAGGCTTCACCGTAAACCGGCACGGCAGCGCCGCTCGTGACACTCGCAGCCTCGCTACAGAGGAAGACGACCACGTCGCCGATATCTGCGGGATCGACCCATTTCGAGTGGTCCGAGTCCGGCATCATATCGCGGTTCATGGGCGTATCGATCACGCTCGGCATGACTGCGTTCGCTCGGACTGTTCCTTTGTTCTCCTCGGCGATCGTCTCTGTCAGGAGGCGCACACCTGCTTTAGACGCGCGGTAGATCCCGTCGCCTTCGCCGCCTTCCAGCGACGACCGGGAGGAGACGCTGACGATTGCACCCTCCGAATCCTGGATGTGTGGCAGCGCATGTTTGGAGGCGAGAAACATCGTCTTCAGATTCACGTCGAACAGAAAGTCGAACGTCGAGGCGTCGGTTTCGTGGATCGGATCGCCGCCGCGCCAGGTCCCCGCGATGTTCGCCAGGTAATCCAGCCCGCCGTGTTCCTCGACGATCGCGTCGATCGTCTCTTCGACGACCGACTCGTCCGTGAAATCACCCTGGTAGAAGTCGATCCGGTCCGGATCGTCGAGCAGGAAATCCTCTCCGTCGTCCGGTGAGACCAGATCGGCCCCACAGACTGTCGCCCCGGCAGCGAGGAACTGTTCCGCGATGGCACTTCCCAGCGCACCACCGACACCAGTTACGAGCACGGTCTTGTCGTCGAAATCAAAGCTGACTGTCATACTACAACCTTCGGCCGCCACCGTCATGGGTACTCCCGAACCCCCGCTGTTTTGCCGACAGTTACGCCGCCGAGAGCTCGGCTCCGAGTTCTTCGAGGAGTTCGAAAAAGTCGGGGAAGGAGACGTCGACGTGCTCTGCGCCGGTCACTGTCGTCTCCCCGTCGGCGACGAGGCCGGCGATTGCAAGCGACATGATGATCCGGTGGTCCGCCCGACCGTCGACAGTCGCTCCAGTCAGATCGGACTGCCCGCCGTGGATCGTCAACGTCTCCTCTTCCTCCTCGACCTCGGCACCCATCGCGTCGAGGGCCTCGGCCATCGCGCGCACGCGATCAGTTTCTTTGTATCGCACGTGCTCGCAGTCGGTGATCGTCGTCGTTCCGTCGGCGGCCGCGCCGAGCACCGCAATCGTCGGGAGCAGATCCGGAGTGTCCTCGACTCCGACTTCGATCCCCGCGAGATCACTCGTTCGTGCTGTGATCTCGCCGGCATCTTCGTCCCACTCGACGTCGCCGCCCATCTGACGGACGATATCGACGATCGCTTTGTCACCCTGCGCACTGGGGAAGGCACCGGTGATCGTCAGGCCGTCATCCGAGGCGAGGACGCCGGCAGCCAGCAGGTAAGAGATAGACGAGAAATCGCCGGGGACAGTGTAGCTGCCGCCGGCATCGTAGCGCTGGTAGCCGTCGACCGAGAAACCTCGCCCTGTTTTTCGTGCCGAGACGCGGAAATCGTCCAGTACTTCGAGCGTGATATCGACGTAGGGCGCAGATTTGAGCTCCGTCTGGAGCGTGATGTCGATGCCCGCATCCGTGACACCGCCGGCCATCAGCAGGGCGGTGATGTACTGTGAGGAGACATCGCCTGGGATCGCCGCGGAGCCACCGGTGACCGGGCCACGAACGACGAGTGGTGCCTGTCCGTTCTCGCGTGTGCTCTCTGCCCGCGCACCGAGTTGTTCGAGCGCGCGGAGCAGATGTTTCTGTGGCCGGGAGCGCAGGGAGTCGTCACCGGTCAGAACGGTGATCCCGTCGGTCAGCCCGGCTGTCGCCGTCGTCAGGCGCATCGTCGTCCCGCTGTTCGCACAGTCGATCACGTCGTCGGGAATCTCCGGTCGCCCCTCGAAGCCCTCGATTTCGAGGGTGTGCTCGGCCTCGTCGTGTTCGACAGTGCCGCCGTAGGCCTCGACAGCGCGGATCGTCGCGCGCGTATCGGCGCTCATGAGTGGATTGTGAACTGTAGTCGTCGCTCCGTAGCCAGCCGCGAGGATCGCGCGGTGTGTGTAACTTTTCGACGGCGGGGCCTGGGCCTCGCCCGCGACCGTCGACGTACTGATCGTAGCGTCCATGCTCACCGCGTGGGTTGGGTCGGTCTTGAGAGTACCGGAAGGCCCCGCGAGAGACGCCAGTTCGAGACAGACGAGTTCGGATTCGAACAATGACTACACGACTGTCGGCTTTTCTACGATTTCTGGAACTGTGGGATGGCTTTTTGTTCACTCTCGTCAATATGTCATACATGACAGTTGATGAACTGGAACGGTACGGAATGGAGCGGATGGACGACGAGGAGATCCAGCAACTGCTCACGACGCAGGATTACGGTATCCTCGCGCTGCCGACGGATGGGGCGCCGAGTATGCGCCCGCTTTCGTTCTGGTTCGACGGCGACGACAACGTCTACTTTCTGTACGTCTCTGGCGACTCCAGCAAGAAAGAAGAGTTGAGCCGGCGAGCCGAGATTGCCCGGTTTCTCGTCTACCGGATCGAGACGACGTTCAACTGGCGGAGTGTGCTCATCACCGGACGAATCGAGCCAGTTCCGGAGAGTGAGCGGCCGGAAATCGAGGAGCAGGCGGACATTCCATGGAAACCCGACGTGTTCAGACGAGCCATGGAGTCGGAACCGACCAGCCTGTACCGGTTAAAGATCGACGAACAGTCGGGAATCAAACAGCTCGAACTGCCGCCGGAGCTTCGAACCGAAGAGTCCGGGAGCAAGCCGAACTGACTGGGAACGCCGAGTCGGGGACGATACCGAACTGACGGACCGAGCCGAGCTAACGGGTCATATATACGCGTCAGACCCCAGGGCCAGGTAGAGACGATGTCCGAGCAGCCACTCTCCGCAGTCGTCGAGAAACCACGGGCGCAGGCAGCGATCGGCTCACTTCGCGACGAAGGGGTGTACGACGATTCCCGGAGTGTCTACGAGTGTGGCGACGAAACCGTCGCCATCCCGGTGACTGCGCTCCCCCAGGAGACACGGGTGCTGGATCTCATCGAGGAGGTCGGCGAACCGCGACTCCAGACAGTTACAGACCACCTCAGAGACCGCGGCTGGAGTGACGAGGAACTCGAACGCGCGCCGGGGTCGTGGGCAGTCATCGGCAGCGCCATTCTGGTCGAGGCCAGCGACACACCACGACCGTCGGAGGTCGGCGAGGCGCTGCTCGCGATGCATGGCAGCGCAGATACGGTCCTCGCCCGGCAGGGAATCTCCGGTGACCACCGCGAACCCGAGGTCGAGGTGCTCGCAGGCGAGGGCGATACCGAAACGGTCCACCGGGAACACGGCACCGAGTACGCACTCGACCTCTCCGAAGTGATGTTCTCGCCCGGGAACAAGGCCGAACGCGCCCGGATGGGTGAGATCGTTTCCGACACCGAACGCGTCCTCGATATGTTCGCCGGGATCGGCTACTTCACGCTCCCGATAGCCAGGGCCGGCGCGCACGTGACTGCGGTCGAACGGAATCCAGCCTCGTTCCAGTATCTCGTCGAAAACGTCGTCAGAAACGGTGTTCAGGACCGTGTCGAGACCTATCGCGCCGACAACCGTGACGTGATCGCGGGCGGCCAGGCAGACGAGACCCCAGAGCATCAGTTCGAGTTCGACAGGATCGTGATGGGCTACTACGACGCACACGAGTATCTCGACAGTGCACTCGGTGTCATAGAGCCCGGCGGCTGGGTCCACATGCACGAGGCGACACCGGAGGGACTCGTTCCCGACCGCCCGCTCGGACGGTTGCGCGAGGCTGCCGAGCGACAGGATCTGGACATCGAGACCCACTCTGTCCAGAACGTAAAGGGCTACAGTGAGGGTGTCGCCCACGTTGTCGTCGATGCCAAACTGCAGCCGACCGGGTAGGGTATGTACCAGTTATTTTCAAGACAATCAGGTATATACAACTGGATACGTCATTGCTGGTAATGGGAGTAACAGTCGTTCTAATCGTCGACCGCGACGAGCAAACGCGGTTACGAACTGCGAGATTCATCCGTGAGAGGCTGGAGGACGTGTCGGTTCTAACGGCAAACTCACTGGCGACAGCGAGAGATGCAGTTGAGAACCAAACTGTCGACGTGGTGGTGACGGGGTACACGCTCGGCGACGGGAACGGGCTCGAACTCGCCGACTACGTCCGGAAGACCAGTCCGGGGACTGGCTGCATCCTGTACACGGACTCGGAGAGTGTCGACACCGACTCCTTCGAGGATGTCGTCGTGGAGTTCGTCGGGAAGGAGTCACCGGATGCAGCGGAGACGCTGGCTGCACTCATCGAACAGGCCGGCGTGGAACTGACACAGGCGTCCTATCCGGTCCCGGAAGCGGAACGGGAGCGCCTCGAAGCAGCCGACCAGTTCCTCACGATCAGGGCGGAGATCGTGCCGGTCGGTGAGCGCCTCGCGGGGCTCGCAGTCGATCATTTCGACGCGAGTGCCGCCGCTGTGACGGTCATTAGCCGTGACCGACAGGAGATCGTAGCTGGTGAGGGGGAGCTTACCGTCCCGACGGTCCGGGAACAGTCGCTGGCGACACATACGATCGTCTCCGAGACCGGCGTGATGGCTGTCGGGGATACGCAGGCTGACCCCCGGTTTGCCGACACCGAGAAGATCCACGATGCGGGCATCCGCTCGTATCTCGGTGCGACAATCGAAACGAGAGACGGTCACGCCGTCGGGACGCTGTCGGTGTACGACGACGAAGTCCGCGAGTTCTCCGAGGCCGACCGGAACTACATCAGGGAACTGGCAGGAGTGATACCAGAGACACTCGCGCTCCGAGAGCGAGGTGACAGGTATGCCCACTGAACCGTTCGAATTTCCGACCCTGCCGGTCGAAGCTGTCCGGGCTGGAACGACGCTACTGGTTACCGCATCGGGTCGGCTCGGCTCGCGAGTCGCTCGTGAACTGGCCCTCGGTGGCGGCCACGACGATGGGATCATCTACATTTCGACGAACAACTCGGGCAGAATGCTGGCCGAGGAGTGTCAGAGTTCCTATCCGGATCTCGATTTCTCCGAGTTCGGCATCATCGATGCCACCGGTCGGGCGGACACCGAGACAGCGACTGGTGCCAGGGTCGAAAGTGTCTCGAACAGCGCCGATCTGACGGGCATCAGTATCAAAAACTCGATCCTGACGACCCACCTGCAAAAGAACGGTATCGACCGGATCCGGAGCTGTTTCGACTCGCTTTCGATGTTGCTCCTCTATACGAATTTCAAGACGATCACCCGCTTCGTCCACACGATGGACGGACGAATCGCTGCAACTGACGGGCTCGGACTGTTCGTGCTCGATCCGTCGATGCACGATCCACAGGTGAAGTATACGCTACAGAACATCTGTGATGGGGTTATAGACGTTCGCAACGAAGAGGCAGGCCCGGAACTCCGCGTCGAGGGGCTCCCCAATCAGTCCCGGAGCTGGCAGTCGCTCGATCTCTAGTACCAGTCCAGGTCGGCGACAAAGGAGCGCAGCATCGACCGCGTGACGTGGGGCATACAGACGATTCGGAGTTCGCCAGCACCTGTTTTCGAGACGCGCCAGCCACGCTCTCTGAGTTCGTCGGTCATCGGGACCGAGAGATCGGCAGTTACCAGCGGAAGCTCCGGACCGAAGACGTCGTGACCGCGACTGTCGAGTTGTGCAGCCAGCCACTCCGCATTCTCCATCGCCCGGTCGTACTGTTCGCTGTAGCCGCTGGGCCACAGCGCATCCATCGCGGCGACCGCGCTCGCGACACCTGCGCCGCTCCGCGTACCGGTCAGGGAGATCTGTGCGGCAGATTCCAGATACGGCGTATCGATCGTGAGATCTGCGAGGAGTTCTTCGGAGCGAGCGAGCAACCCCCCGGCCGGGACGGCGGCCCGGCCGGCCTTGTGTGGGTCGATGGTGAGCGTATCGATCGCCGCGTCATCGAAGTTCCAGTCGTAGTCGGCGAAGGGAAGATAGAATCCACCCCAGGCAGCGTCGACGTGGCAGATCGCGCCAGCGTCCTCTGCGAGTTCGGCGATTTCCGGAATCGGGTCGACGACACCGTACTCCGTCGATCCCGCGACACCGACCAGCCCGACTGTATCCTCGTCGACGAGTTCTTTCATCGCCGCCAGATCTGCCCGGTGGTCGACCGTCGGTGCGGATCGGAGTTCGACACCCAGCAGTTCGGCCGCCTTCCGGAAACTGAAGTGTGCGCTCTTCGGTGCGACGATGTTCGGCCTGTTCGTATCGCCACGATTTCGTGCGACCCGGACGGCCTGAATGTTCGACTCGGTCCCACCGCTCGTAACGTAGCCTGCTGGTTCGGAGAGGCCGGCGATGGTACCGAGCATCTCGACTGCTTTCTCTTCCAGTTCTGCAACCGTCTGGTACGTTCCCGGGTCGCCCGGATTCGTCGCCAGAAACCGCTCGGCGGCCGCCCGTGCCTGCGGGTGTGGTTCCGTACACATCGAGGTGAGAACTCGCTCGAAATCCTGCGGTTCCGCGCCCTGACCCTGCTGCATATATTTTCTGTAGGCAGGGAACTGTTTAGGAATTACGTGTTTAATGTGCATAGTTTTCGAAATACCGTCTCCGGGTAAGGACGACACGCTTAAGTTAGTGTACGGATTTGTTCATCACATACCGAAAAAGTCCATTGGTGGTACTCAATGTCACTGGAATCCTACATCGAACGCGTCACAGACGGTGAAGATCTGACTCAGGCACAGGCACGCGAGGCGTCGACAGCAGTCTTCGAGGATGCGACGGAGGCACAGATCGGGGCCCTGCTGACGGCGCTGCGGGCGAAAGGCGAGACCGAGCAGGAGATCGCGGGCTTCGCACAGGGTATGCGCGGGGCAGCCCGGACGATCACCCCCCAGCGGGAGACACTCGTCGACACCTGCGGGACGGGTGGTGACGATTACGATACGATCAACGTCTCGACGACGAGTGCCATCGTCGTCGCCGGCGCTGGCGTACCAGTCGCCAAACACGGCAACTACTCGGTCTCCTCGTCGTCGGGGAGTGCGGACGTGCTGGAAGAGGCCGGCGTGACAGTCGACGCCGAACCGCCGACTGTCGAGCAGGCAATCGAGGAAGATGGCATCGGGTTCATGCTCGCTCCGGTGTTCCATCCGGCGATGAAAGCCGTGATCGGTCCGCGCAAGGAACTCGGCATGCGGACCATCTTCAACATTCTCGGCCCGCTGACGAACCCTGCAGGTGCCGATGCACAGGTTGTGGGCGTCTACGATCCAGAACTCGTACCGGTTATCGCTCGCGCACTCGCACAGATGAATGTCGAACGCGCACTCGTCGTCCACGGCTCCGGGCTGGACGAGATCGCAGTCCACGGCGAGACGACCGTTGCAGAGGTCGACGGCGAGGCAGTCGAGGAGTACACGCTCACACCGGAAGGGCTCGGGGTTGGCGAACACAGTATCGATGCGATCGCCGGTGGGCAGCCCGAAGAGAACGCGGCAGATATGCGCGGGATCGTCGACGGCGCCATCGACGGTGCGAAACAGGATATTATCCTCGCAAATGCGGGCGCAGCGATCTACATCGCCGGTGAGGCAGCGTCGATTCCCGACGGTGTGGAGCGAGCCAGAGAGGCAATCGAGTCAGGTGCTGCCGGGGAGAAATTCGAGGAACTGCGTGGAGCAGGCTCATGAGCAGTACCCGCGTCAAAATCTGTGGAATCACGAGCGCCGAGGACAGAGACTGCGCGGTTCAGGCAGGTGCGGATGCCGTCGGCTTCATCAGTCAGGTGCCTGTCGATAGCCCCCGAGAGATCACTCCCGAGCAGGTCAGCGAACTCGTCGCAGGTGTGCCACCGTTCGTGACGAGCGTCCTCGTGACGATGCCAGACACAGTCGAAGCGGCAGTCGATCTGGGAGAGCAGACGAGAGCCGACGCGATCCAGATCCACGGGACGCTGACACCTGAAGAGATCGAGGAGCTGCAGGAGCGAATCTCGATCCCAGTGATCGTGGCAGTCGATATCGACGAGGAGGCGATCGAAGCATACGCGGATGCAGCGAGTGCACTTCTCGTCGACTCGACAGATGCAGACGGCGGAGGTGGCACTGGACGGACACACGACTGGGGCCGGAGCCGAGAACTCCACGAATCGATCGATTCCCCGTTGATCCTGGCTGGCGGCCTCACCCCCGAAAATGTGGCCGAGGCTGTCGGGACAGTCGAGCCATTCGCCGTCGATACTGCGAGCGGTGTCGAACAGTCCGGCGGCGTAAAGGACCACGATGCCGTCGAGCAGTTCACGAGGCGTGCCCAGCGCGCGGTGAAAACAGTATGACGTTCGACGTCGACCGCGAGCAGTTCCGGTCCATCGCCGAGACAGACCAGCCGGCAGTCGTACGGGTCGAAGCCGACCTGGATCTGGATATCGACCCACTGGCGGCGTATGCAGCACTGACTGGCCGGACGACCGACGCAGCGAACGCGCCCTACTCCTTCCTGCTCGAAAGCGCCGAGAAGGTCGCGTCGAGCGATCCTGACGGGGCCTTCGCCCCCACCACCGAAGACCGCCACGCACGCTTTTCCTTTGTCGGCTACGACCCGAAGGCAGTCGTCACGGTCGGTGCCGAGGAGACCGAACTCGATATTCTCGACGACCGCTACCGCGATCTGCTCGAAACCAACGGTGGCGACACGATCGACAGTTTGCGCGCCGTGTTGCCCGACGTCACTCGGAAGAACTTCCCCGAGCGTGATCGACAGCAACTCGACGGTGGACTGGTTGGCTTTCTCGCCTACGATGCCGTCTACGACCTCTGGCTGGAGGAGGTCGGTATCGAACGACCCGAGTCGCGCTATCCGGACGCACAGTTCGTCCTCACGACGCGGACACTGGTGTTCGATCACGCCGAGGAGACGCTCTCGGTGGTCTGTACACCCGTGATCAGGGAGAGGGACGACGCCGGCGCGATCTACGACGACCTGACTGCGGAGGTCGATCGGATCTCTGATCTCCTCGAAAATGCCGATCCCCTGGAAACAGGTGGCTTCAGCCTCGAACGAGAGGTCGCAGGCCCGAAAGACGAGTACGAAGACGCCGTCGAGCAGACCAAAGAGCACGTCTACAGCGGTGACATCTACCAGGGTGTCATCTCCCGGACCCGGGAGCTGTACGGTGAGGTGGACACGCTCGGGCTCTACGAGTCACTCCGGGAGATCAACCCCTCGCCGTACATGTATCTCCTCTCTCACGACGACAAATCGATCGTCGGGGCGAGTCCCGAAACGCTCGTCTCGGTGGGCGACCGCCGGATCGTCTCGAACCCCATCGCGGGCACCTGCTCGCGAGGGAACAGCCCCGTCGAGGACCGACGACTCGCCGGTGAGATGCTCGCGGATGGCAAAGAACGTGCAGAACACACGATGCTCGTCGATCTGGCGCGAAACGACGTCCGGCGGGTCGCAGAACCGGGCAGTGTCCGCGTCGAGGAGTTCATGAACGTCCTGAAATACTCCCACGTCCAGCACATCGAATCGACGGTGACGGGAACACTCGACAGGGAGTACGACGCCTTCGACGCAGTGCGTGCCTCCTTCCCCGCAGGGACGCTCTCCGGTGCGCCGAAGATCCGCGCGATGGAGATCATCGACGATCTCGAACGAACACCGAGAGGTCCCTACGGCGGCGGTGTCGGCTACGTCTCCTGGAGTGACGACGCAGACTTCGCGATCGTGATCCGAACCGCGACGGTCGAACAGACAGAGACAGACCAGCGAATCACCGTGCAGGCCGGGGCCGGCATCGTCGCCGACAGTGATCCGACCGCGGAGTACGAAGAGACAGAGAAGAAGATGGACGGCGTCCTCGATGCACTGGATCGAATCGAGGACACGGGAACGGACCGCGAGGCAGAGACTACGGAGGTTGAGCAATGACCGCAGAGACGACACAGACCGACTCGGCGGAATCAAACGGCGCCGACAGCGACGAGATTCGGGTCCTCTTTATCGACAACTTCGACTCCTTCACCTACAATCTCGTCGAGTACGTCAGCGAACATGCCGAGACGACCGTACTGAAGAACACAGCCTCGATCGAGGAGGTCGAAGCTGTCGATCCGGATGCGATCGTCATCTCGCCGGGGCCAGGCCATCCAAAGAACGAACGCGATGTCGGTGTCACGAACGAAGTCCTGCAGGATTTGAGCCAGGATGTACCGACGCTTGGTGTCTGTCTCGGTCTCGAAGCGGCCGTCTACGCCTACGGCGGCAGTATCGGCCGGGCTCCGGAACCCATCCACGGCAAGGCGTTCCCGATGGATCACGACGGCGAGGGTGTCTTCGAGGGCCTCGACCAGGGGTTGCAGGGTGGTCGGTACCACTCGCTGATCGCCTCGGAGGTACCGGATTCCTTCGACGTGACGGCGACGACGACCGTCGACGGCGAGGAACTCGTCATGGGAATCCGCCACGCGGAGTACCCCATCGAGTGTGTACAGTTCCACCCCGAGTCCGTGCTGACCGCCGTCGGACACGACATCATCCGGAATTTCCTCGCAGACCTCGAGTAGTCTCGCGGGTTTCTTAACTGCGCCAGTCGAACAGAGATGTATGCAGACGCATATCGTCCCGGTCGGCTTCGACTACGACCG
This sequence comes from Halovenus amylolytica, assembly GCA_004015825.1. Lineage (GTDB taxonomy): Archaea > Halobacteriota > Halobacteria > Halobacteriales > Haloarculaceae > Halovenus > Halovenus amylolytica. The sequence goes on from ML137216.1 coordinate 44,410, forward strand.
GCTCATCGCGCCGCTCGTGCGCGAGCAGATGGATGTCGACCGCGTAATCCTGTTGGAGGGTGATATGGGCAGCCAGGCCAACGTCGAATACTCGCGGAATCTCGCTGCGAAACTCGAAACTGATTTCCAGAACCTGCTCGGGGCGGAGACCGAGCGGTTCACGATCGAAGACGTCTACGACTACGACGAAGCCTTCGAGCAGGCGTTCGACCTGATCAACAAAGAACTCGACCACGACGCTGCAGACGGCGAGGTCTGGGTCAACATCTCTGCGATGCCCCGGACAGTCTCTTTTGCCTTCGCGACCGCTGCACACTCGATCATGGTCGAACGGCAGGGCGAACGCGACCGGATTCACACCTACTACACGGTCCCCGAGAAGTATCTGGAGACCGAACTCGCCGAGGAACTCCGCCGTCAGATCCAGCTTCTCGAAGACGTACAGGAAACCGAGACGGACTCCGAGCGCATCGACGAGCGGCTGGCGAGTGCCAGACAGCTTCTCTCCGAGTTCGACGAACGCGGCACGACGATCGGTGCGAAAGAGATCGACGGGAGCCACATCGTCGAACTCCCTGTCGCGCTGTTTTCGAGTGTCGAACCGTTCGAGGAAGTTATCCTGTTCACGCTCGGCGAACACGGCGAGTTCGCGTCGATCTCCGAACTGGCCCAGCAGCTGGCCCGCGAACTCGGCGAGGAGTACACGGATTCCTTTCGCTCGAAAGTTATCTACAACGTCGACCGCCTGGGCCCGGGCGGGAAAGGCTACATCGAACAGGAAGACCACGGCAAATCCTACCGGACACGACTCTCCCGGATCGGCGAACTCTGGGTCCGCGCACACTCCGGCCGGGAGCGGACGGGTCGCGAGTTCGATCTCTCATGAGCGACGATATTCAGCAGGCAGCAGCGGCAATCGAGACGGCCGACACCGTCGTCGCATTCACGGGTGCGGGCGTCAGCACTGCCTCGGGGATTCCCGACTTTCGGAGCGAGGGCGGGCTCTGGGAGCAGTACGACCCCGCGGAGTTTCACTACCAGCGGTTCAAGCGAGATCCCGGTGGGTTCTGGGAGAAACGGCTGGAGATGTACGAACAGGTCTTCGCGGACGATATCGAACCCAACGAAGCCCACGAGACGCTCGTAACGCTCGAACAGCGAGGCGTCCTCGATACGGTCATCACCCAGAATATCGACGATCTCCACGGCGCGGCAGGCACGGAGTCGTTGCTCGAAATCCACGGGAATGGACGGCGCGTGGTCTGCGAGGAGTGTGGCAAACGGTCGACGCTGGAGGACGTGACCGACCGGATCGAAGCTGGGGAACTTCCACCACGCTGTCAGACCTGTGGGGGACCACTCAAACCAGATGTCGTCCTCTTCGGTGAGGAACTCCCCGAAACGACGATGCAGCAGGCCAGAACAGCGGCCCGCGAGGCCGATCTCTTTCTTGCAATCGGTTCGTCGCTGACCGTCGAACCGGCTGCATCGTTGCCCCGGATCGCACACCGGACCGGCAGCTCGCTGCTGATCGTCAATCTCGAAGCGACCAGCTTCTCGGACGTGGCAGCCTTCGAGTTCCGGTCGGACGTGACCGAGACCTTGCCCGAGCTTGCCGCTACCCTCGAACAGCTGTAGTCTGAGGCAAATTTTTCGGGTCGGTCCGGAAAGTGTAAGTGCTAATCGGCTATATCCGCCCGTAGTGACATCGCCTGTCCGGCGCGCCGCTGCCTTTGCCCTCGTCGGGTCCCTTGCCCTGGTCGTTCCACTGGCGAGCACGCTCGAGGAACCCGCCTACGCGACCGTCGGCGCGATCGCACCGTTCATGCTGGTCGCTGCGGGCGCGCTGTCCGTGAATCCCGGCGGGCTCTTCTTCGAGTTGTTCGCCCGACCCGGGGATCGACGCGACCGGAAACTGTACGGGCTGGCCGGCTTCGCACTGGCTGGGGCAGGTATCGCGATCCTCGCAGTCGAGTTCGGCATGCCAGAGACGGTCTACGTCGGAACGCTGTTTTTGCTCTCCTACGGCAACCTGACCGGGCAGGTTAGCCGCCACGTGACGGGCGATCCGGTGCTCGCGACGGCCGGCTTCGTCGCCGGTGGCTCGCTCGCGGGCGGTGGCGGTCAGCTGCTCGCTGCCCTGATCACCGGCGATACGGTCGCCTGGCAGACGGTCATCTTCCTCGCCACGAGCGGGAGTCTGCTCGCCGCACTGTTGCGGGAAGTCCTGTTCAAACGTGACGACGTACTCGTCATGACCAGCGTTGCCCTCCTGCTGTGGCTCGTCGCCAGCCTCCCGCTCGAAATTTCGACGACACGGATCGCCATCGCGATCGGCGTCACCGTCTTCCTCGGCTACCTCTCCTTCGCGCTGGAGACGGCATCGCTCCCGGGGATGCTCACTGGTGTCCTTCTGGGACTGCTGACGATCGTTCTGGGGGATTACGGCTGGTTCGCGATGCTCATCGCCTTCTTCGGAATCGGTGGGCTCGCCTCGAAGTTCAAATACGACCGGAAGATAGATCGCGGCATCGCACAGGAGAACGAAGGACAGCGGGGTAGTGGGAACGTCCTCGCGAACTCGCTGGTCGCGCTCGTGGCAGTGATCGCAGCGGCCGGCAGCCACAGCATCAGTATCTCCGAGGCCGTCTTTTTTTTCGCCTTCGCCGGCTCTGTGGGCGCTGCGCTCGCTGATACACTGTCGAGTGAGATCGGCGGGCTGTTCGACAATCCTCGATTGATTACGACACTCGAAGTCGTCGAACCGGGCACGGATGGCGCGGTTACCTGGCAGGGTGAAGTTGTCGGGTTGACGGGTGCAGCGATCATCGGCGTCATCGCGTTCGTGGGCTTCAACGGCGTCGGTCCGACGGGTGCCGGTGTGATCATACTCGCTGGCGTCGCCGGCATGACAGTCGACAGCGTACTGGGTGCGACGATCGAAGGCACACTGTTCGGCAACCAGACGGTGAATTTCCTCGCGACGCTTTCGGCCGCTATCGTCGGCAGCGCACTCGCCGTCTCTATCGGACTCACGCTCTAGATGCTCGAACTCAGACGCGGAACACGGGGCGATCTCGATCGACTCCGACAGATTCAGGCCAGAACACTCGCCGAACCCTGGCCGGAGCTACTGGCAAGTGCCGTCGGCGGCTATCCACCGGTGTTCGTCGCTGTCGACCACCAGCCTGTGGGCTACGCGATCGTCATCCACGGGCCGGAGACGGTCGCCTACCTGTCGGAACTGGCAGTCGCACCTGATCGGCAAGGAGAGGGCTACGGCTCGAAACTGCTGGAATACGTCTGTGAGGAACTCGCTGCTGACGGCTACGACCGACTCCGGCTCTCCGTGCTGGCCAGCGACGAGCGTGCACGACAGTTCTACAGCGACTGTGGATTCGAGCAGGTCGAACGGCTCCCCGACGAGTTCGAGCGCGGTGACGGCATCTTGCTGGCCAAAGAGCTGACCGCCGACAGTGACTGATGATCGAAATTACGCGTCCGGCACGATCAGCCAGTCGTCGACGATCACACCGTCGACCCCTAGCTCTCTTAATTCGAGGACATCTTCCGTGGTTGGGACAGTCCAGGCGTTGACGGAAAATCCGTGGTCTCTGGCCTGCTCGATCAGGCCCTCGTCGACGAGTTCGTGAAGTGGATGGATAGCATCACAGCCGAGTTCAGCGGCTGTCTCGATGCTCTCGGCACCCGGCCCGGCGAAGAGGTATGCAGTCGGGACGGGTTCTCTGGCGAACTCCGCGAGGGCCTCGGATTCGAACGACGAGACGAGAACCTCCTGATCGAGTTCGTCGAGCAGTGGTGCGACATCCTCGACCATTCCCGCTCGCTTGAGTTCGACGTTTATTCCTGTCCCTGCAGGCAGCGCGTCGAGTGCGGCTTCGAGCGTCGGAATCACCTCCTCGGAGTTACCGATTTGCAACGACTGTATCTTCTCCAGTGGTGTCTCACTGACTCGCCCGCTTGCTCCGGTCAACCGGTCGAGTGTGTCGTCGTGGAAGACGATAATCTCGCCGCTCCCGCATCGCTGGACGTCGATCTCGACCATGTCGACGTGCTCGGCCGAGCCACGAATCGCTGCCAGACTGTTTTCCGGGAACTGGTCAGCACAGCCTCTGTGCCCGATTACGTTCACATGTAGTAGTGGCCTGCAAGAGGTATAAAGATGACACAGAGCCCAGCAAAGAATTCAAGCCTACGGTACGAGAAGGTGAAAACCTACAAGATACTGTCTGACACGCCGGTTTTATTAGACGAGGAGTGTGTTCAGCGCGTCGGGAACGACCAGCACATCACTCTCTGGTTCGATCGCGTCTTCGACACCCTTTGCGGCGTGCATGAGACACTCTTCGACGATCTCCGGCGTGTCGCTGTTCGTGATCCACACGTCGTGTTCCCGCAGTGTCCGTGCGAGGACGAACGCACGCTGGGCACCCGGTTCGTACCCGTCCTTCATTTCCTGGTACAGTTCCTCGGGACTGCTCGCCGCCGACAGTCGCTCGTAAAATCGCTGTTCGCCACGTCCCTCGCCAGCACCTTCGGAGAGGGTCGCTGGCACGACGACACGCCCGTCCGGTCGCAGTGGATTCCGTGCACCGAGAACGATGTAGGTCGGGCCGCGGGTCGTCTGGTAGAGGTTCGCGTCTTTCGGTGCGCCGACGCCCGCGACGACGGCGTCGTACTCCGCCGTCACTTCGACCGAGAGCGCCTCCCTGGCCGTCGCTGCGAGATCCCGCACGACTGCCCGGTGGTCGCCCGCGCTCGCGCCCATGATGCCTGCCGGTCCGTGGGTGACGTTTAGACAGAACTCGACGTCGATGAGATCGCCGCCACTGTCCAGGAACTCCCTGAATGGGTTGCCGTCGATCCGACCGAGCCGGACACCGTCGCGGGCGAGCATCTCCGGCCCGTGGGTGTACCGGAGCTGTGACTCGCCGCCAGCGCCGATCAGTGCGGTCTTCGCGCCGCCGGAGAATCCTGCGTACTGGTGTGGCTCGACCATACCCGTCGAACAGAGGACGTCTGTCTCGGTGATCGGTTCGAACAGCTCGACCGGACAGCCCTCGATTTCGCCGACGGTCACCGTTCGATCTGGGTCGTGGTTGACCGCGAGATCCGCGTGCTCACCCAGTGCAGATTCGATCTCCTCGTCGGTCATCGGCCGGTGCAGACCGAGCCCGATCACGACACTGATCTGGTCGCTGTCGACGCCGGCTCGCTCGAATGCGGCGACCAACACGTCGAGCAGGACGTCTTCCGGAGTTGCGCGAGTAACGTCAGTGACGACGATCGAGACAGAATCAGACGGTTCGATACGGTCGGTGAGTGGTGGGCCATGTGGGTCTCGGAGTGCATCTCTGGCAGCCTCGCGCACGTCGACAGCCTCTCCGCCCGGCGGTCGCGCAGTCGTGACTCGACAGGATGGCAGCGAACACTCGACCGTCTCCGTTCCGAGTGGGAGTTCGAACCCCATCGATCAGTCCGTGGCGGCCTGCTGTGAGATCTGGTGGACACGGTGGCCGTTCTCGCGACACTCCTCCAGGGCGAGCTTGGCGCGGTAGCCCGCCCCGTGTGCGGTCGTGCCGCGGCCGACACCGACCTGCAACTCGACACCGGCTCGCTCCCCGACGACGTCCCGCGCGGTGTCGAACGTATCGCGGTCCAGCGTCGGACAGACTGCGATCATGTTGTCGCCGCCGACGAAGCGTGCGATGCTGTCGTGTTCCGTCTGCATGTACTCGGCGAGTTCGAGCGCAGTCCGCTGGACAGTCAGTGTCGTCTTCGCTGCGTTCTGGGTATCGGTGAGCGTCCCTGTCACGTCGACGATATCGAAATGTGCGATCGTCAGATCGCCGTCCGTGTGTCCGATCGTCTCGTCGATCGCGAGGATCTCGGTCCGGCTGGGGTCCTGTGCGCTGCCGGCCTCCTGGAGTTTTTGGGTCGCAGTCCCGAGTGCATCGATCGGCGTCTCTCCGACGCCGACGCTCATGCTGGCAGTGATGGGGTACTGGTTCCGAACTCGTTCCTGGAACCGTTCGTGGGCTTTTCCGTCGATCCCGTTCGTTACTCCGATGATGTTGTCGAACCGGTCGAAAAATGCGTAGCCGTCTTCCCGGCCGACGAAGTCGGCGAAGTCGGCGTACAGCCGTGCCTGTAACGACTGCAGGTCCGTCTCACGTCGCGGTGATGGTGTCACCGTCCACGGGCCGTAGTTGTCCAGCTGTAAAAGCGTCAGCTGGATATCATCGGGAGGGTTCGTCACGGTCCAGTATTGGCTCCTGACGCATATAAAGTGACAGGAATCGGCCCGGAACTGTCCAGCTATCGGCTACCAGACACCGAAACTCAGAGAAGCGACCGCGTGCTGTTGAGTGCGATCGTCCCGCCGCTGACGACTGCTGCCCCCATGACGAAAAGTGGGTTCAGCACGCCAGCGACTGCGAGTCCGATGGCAAACCCGTTGAAGCTAAGCGCCAGCCCGGTGTTCTGGTAGAGGCGCCGTCGGGCAGCGTCAGCCAGATCGAACGCGGTCTCCACGGTCGAGATATTCTCGTCGAGGATCGTGATATCGGCCGCCTCTGCAGCCAGCGCGGTCCCGGTACTGATCGAAATTCCCAGATCAGCACCGGCCAGTGCAGGTCCGTCGTTCGTGCCGTCGCCGACCATGGTGACGTGACCCCTCGCCCGCAGTCGCCGGATCGCCTCGGTTTTGCCATCCGGCGACACGCCGGCGAAGACGTGGTCGACGTCCTCGTGTGCTTCGAACTGGGCGGCTGCAGCCCCGTCGTCACCCGTCAACACCACGATCTCGATATCCCGGTCTGCGAGCCGACTGATCGTCTCGGCCCACTCCCGTCTCGGCGAATCCCCCAGCACGACGAGCCCCTCGGCACTCCCGTTGTCCCCGACGATTACAGGGAGGTTGCCCGCCTCGCGTTCTTCGAGTGCACGCTGTTCGATCTCGCTTTGGACAGTCCAGCCCTGATCGGCGAACAGATCGAGATTACCCACGAGCAGTGTCCGGTCACCGTCTTTTCCCTCGATGCCCGTCGCGTGTGTCTTCACGTCGGTTATCTGTGGCTCCACTCTTTCGGGCTCTGACGCTGTCTCCACAGATCTGCGTCCGCCATCAGCCCGGCGGCCGAACTCGTCTTCGATCACCGTACTCGCCGGATGTGCGGCATATTTTTCGAGTACAGCGACGGCCGAGAGGAGTTCTGTCGGTGCATCGGCGTCGAGTAACTGCATCTCACCGGTGGTGAGCGTCCCCGTTTTGTCGAAGACGACAGTATCGGTCTCCCGGAGTCGTTCGAAAATCGTCTCGTCGAAGATGATGATCCCCCGTCGAAGTCCCGCTTCGATACTCGTCGCCACCGAAAGCGGTGTCGACAGTCCAACGGCCCACGGGCAGGTGACAAGCAGTGTTGCGAGTCCAGCGAAGATGCCCCCCAGAATTGATCCGCCAACGGCGACTGTCGAGAGTGTGACGACGACTGCCAGTACGGCGAGTGCCGGGACGACGAGGGCGGCGAGCCTGTCGCTCCGGCGCTGGACACCGTGTGACGCACTTTGCAGATCCCAGACGGCCGTCGTGAGCCCATCGAGACTGCTCGTCGGCGGGTCACCGACTTCGAGGACTGCCCGGTCTTCGACCACGATGGAGCCACCGATCAGTGAGTCTCCGGCTTCTTTGCGGACTGGCAGGGACTCACCGGTCACGACTGCCTCGTCTACCGTACAGCCTCCGTTTTCGAGGCTGCCGTCGACCGGAATACGGTCGCCCTGTGTAACGAGGACGCTGTCGCCGGCCTGGAGTTCTTCGACCGCCACCTCGCTCGTGGTCCCATCCTCGTCGTACCGCTCGGCGTGGGTAACCTCGGAGACAGTCAGTTCAGTCAGTCGGTCGACGGCGCGCTGTTTGACCAGCGACTCGTAGTAGATCGCGGCGACCACGGTCGCCGAGATGACGATCGTCAGGTCGTAGTAGACCTCGACATTGCCAGTCAAAAACGCCAGAGTGCCGTAGACGTACGCGCTCACGATCGTGATCGTGACGAGCAGATCGGTGTTGGGCTGGCGCATCCGCAGACTGACGTACGCACCCCGGAGCACCGGCAGCCCGGTAAAAAAGAGGACGATGCTGGTCATCCCGAGAAATGCCGGGAGAATAAAGATTCCATCCCCGGGTCCGGGGCCACTCTCGAACAACGTCATCGCATCCAGGAAGCCGGGAATCTGGGACGGGTAGAAGACAAGAATGTAGGGCATGAGGATGAACATCCCGACGAGAACGCCCGCTGCGTAGCGGAATCCAATCATATCGTCCATGTGACGTTCGTCTGTGCGCCGGTTCTGATCGTCAGCAACAGTCGAGAGTGTCTCTCTCGGGACCGCAGAGTATCCGACGGTGCTCAACGACTCACAGAGTTCCTCGACTGAGATCTCGTCTGGATCGGACTCGATACGGATCGTCTCCGTGATGTAACTCGCCTCCGCACCGGAGACTCCCTCCTCCGCTGTCGCGATCCGTTCCAGAAACTGCTCGCAGGTGTGGCAGTGCATCCCGTCGATGTGGAGAAAGGTGGCCTGGGCAGACTGATTCGATGATGTCGTTTCGCTACTCGCTTCTGTGTCCGCTACGTCGAGTGTGGTCGCGACTGACCTGCATCCGTCTGAACAGTAGCTGTCACCCTGTTCGTCGACGACAGCCGACGTCTTCAGGCTGCATCCACAGAGCGAGCACAGCGGTTCGGATTCCATAGCCGACAGTATCTGTTCATCTATGTTCGAGGCATAAAGCGATACTGCAGATTTACATTCGCGTTCGCGGACCGAGAGATATCAGTGCTGGTGGCCGGGATAATCCCGTTCGAACCGTGCCTCCAGTTCGTCGGTGTCGAACTCGACGATCACAGGTCGGCCGTGTGGACAGGCGTAGGGATTCTCACAGTCGTCGAGTGCCCCGAGCAGGTCGACAATCGACCCCTCGGTCAGTGACGTGTTACCAGTAATCGAGGGGTAGCAGGCGAGATCCGAGAGGAGTTCGTCCGCGGCAGCCTCGACTGTCTCACTCGCAGTGCCACCGTCAGCGACGAACTCGCCGAGAACGTCACGCAGTAGTGCTGGATCGGCCGCCTCGGCGATCAGCGAGGGGACAGTCGTCACCTCGACTGTTCGATCACCGGTCTGGGAGGCACGAAAGCCGAGTGTCGCCAGCGCATCCTCGTGAGCCGTGAACAGTTCGGCTTCTCTGGCTGTGAGTTCCAGCGTGACTGGTTCGGCGAGTGCCTGTGTGGTCGTCTCGGCGGTCAGTGACTCCCGGAGTCGTTCGTAGTTGATCCGTTCGTCCGCGGCGTGCTGGTCGATCAACACCATCCCCTCGCCCGTTTCGGCGACGATGTAGGTCTCCTGGAGCTGGCCGAGTACGCGCATCGGCGGCAGTGATTCGAAGGACTGCTCGACATTCTCGTCCTCGGCGAGTCTCGCCTGCTGGCCTGCGTCGGCAAACTTCCGCGCCGAGGGGGCGGTAGATTCGGTATCTGGTTCCCGGGGGGGAGTGGTTTCATCGGTCGAGTCCGTCGGATCATCCGCCGTTGACTCCTGGTCCGGGCTGTCGGAGTCTGCGGGGTCGGTCCTGACCGTATTCGCCCGTTCAGGCGAGTCAGTTCCATCCGTCGAAGATGCTGCTCCGGACTCGGTATCGGCTGATTCGGCAGTGGGCTCGGGCGTTCGTTTGTCCGTTCGTTCAGAAATCGAGTCGGACTGGATCCGAAGCTTCCTGGACGCTGTCTCCTCCGTGTCGGAGGCGTCTGTTGTCTCTGTCGCATCCGTGGCGTCGGCTGTCTCTGTGTCGGCATCCACCACACCCTGCTCCGCAGATCGGGATTTCTCGGGTGTGATTTCGGTCTGATCCGGTGCAGAGCGTCCGCGTGGGGCGGAACTCCGTATCAGCCCCTCCTCCAGCAAGGTCCCTTCGACGACTGTCTCGATCTGTTCGCGGATCCCTGCCTCGTCGGCAAATCTGACTTCCATCTTCCGGGGGTGGACGTTCACGTCCACTGTTCCTGGGTCGACGTCGAGATAGAGGACCGCGAAGGGGTATCGATCGCCTGCGAGCTGGCCACCGTAGGCGTCGACTACAGCCTCCCTGACGGTGTTCGCGGTCACGTACCGCCCGTTGACGAACGTCGAGAGGTAATCGCGGCTGGCCCGGTTCGTCTCCGGGTGACTGATCACGCCCGAGATCCCGTCGAGGGGGCCATCTGGCATCGCCTCGCCGTCGACGTCGATCATCGCCTCCGCGACCTCCCGGCCGTAGACCGACAGCACTGTCTCCTGCAGACTGCCGGTGCCGTTCGTCGCGAACGTCTCCCGACCGTTGTGTTCGAGCGTGATCGCCACGTCCGGATTCGCCAGAGCGTAGTTCGTCACCACAGTGTTGACGTGGGCGAACTCCGTCGCGTCCTGTTTGAGATACTTCCGCCGTGCCGGGACGTTGTAGAAGAGATCCTCGACCTCGACAGTGGTCCCCTCGGGACAGCCAGCGGGCGAGATGTTGGAAATCTCACCGCCTTCGACAGTCAGCTCGGTGCCCCGGTCGCCATCGCGCGGGCGGGTCGTGATCGTCAGCCGGGAGACAGCGCCGATAGCGTGCAGGGCCTCCCCGCGAAAGCCGAGTGTTCCGACACCACGCTCCAGATCAGCGATATCCGTGATCTTGCTCGTGGTGTGCTCCTCGACAGCCCGTTCGACTGCCGACCGGGACATCCCGATGCCGTCGTCTGTGACCTGAATCCGCTCTCTCCCCCCGGATTCGACGGTGACAGTCGCTCTGGTCGCATCGGCGTCGATGCTGTTTTCGAGCAGCTCTTTGACTGCGGATGCTGGCCGTTCGACGACCTCTCCCGCGGCGATACGTTCGACCGTCTGTGCGTCGAGTGCAGTGATCTCCGGGCCAGTCATTGTACGCTCGTCTGAATACAGACGGTTGGACTGGCACTGACTTGAGTTGTGGGTTCTGGCCCACACTGCGTTCTCGGCTGACGGAGAGAGCCCGATAGATTTACCCCCCAGCAACCAGCAGTTGCTGACGATGAGTCTCCGCCGAGCAGTCTCGGTACCCTTCCGCCAGCGCGGGGTCACACGGATGACCGAGAGTGAGTTCGTCGTCGCGCTATCGCTGGACCGCGACTGGTTTTCTCCCGATCAGGCCAAACGGCTGGTCACCGTCGCGGCCGGTGAGGGACTGCTCGACCGCGAAGACGACGATATCGAGGTAACATTCGATCCGGCCGATATCGAGGTGCCAGACGGCTACGAACCCGACGAGAGCATCCTCCAGCAGCGTACGACGTTCGAGCGTGTGCTGGAGACGATCGTCGATGCCGGGACGGAAAAACAGACCGCCGTCGCGGAGATCAACAAACTCCAGTCGGAGCTTGCGATCACGATCGAGGCTGCCGCGGTGCTGTACGGCCGCCAGCAGGGTGTCGAGGCGTCGGAACTGTCCGGCCACGTAGAGACAGAGTTGCTGGCAGATCGAAGCGAATAGAGCGACCACTCTCGGGAGTAACACCTATACTCACCCGGATAAAAATACCCGCACGGTTGGGACCACCCTACGCATGGTCACAGATAGCATCACAGACGGGAAGCGAATCGCACAGTTACTCGCCTCGGAAATCACAGGGTTACAGACCGGTGGCCTCGGTGCTGTTTCGGTCTCAGAGGCGGATCCGGACGCGATGCCCTCCGATACCGGGACGCTCGCCTACCGGGTCCTCGACGAGGAGACCGAACTGGCGGCGGTCTATCTCTATCCCGCATACGTCGAACTCCAGTTTGCGGTTCCCCGCCCACCCGAACAGACTGCTGACCGTGGCAACCTCGTCGAAGCCGACAACGAAACGGTTCAGGTGACGACCGGTGCCGACGTCAAAGGGGCGGTCGATCTGATCCGGGAGACGGTGGAGCAGCGAAACAGCGCTTGACCGGCGGTCAACTGGCTTGATATCGAGAGATTCATTTCGACCGCGGCCGGGAACTGCACAATGAGCTTTTTCGACCGGCTGGACGAACGGATTCGTAAACACGAGACTGTCGTTTCGGTAGGGCTCGATCCCGACCCCGACCGACTCCCGGAATCTGTCCAGGATGCGGAGCTTCCCCGCTGGGCGTTCAACCGACGGATCATCGACGCGACACACGAACACGCCGCCTGCTACAAGCCGAACGCAGCCTTCTACGAGGACCCCGACGGCTGGCGGGCACTTCAGGAGACTGTCGCGTACGCACACGGCAAAGACGTCCCGGTCCTCCTCGATGCGAAACGTGGCGATATCGGCAACACGGCCCGGCAGTACGCCTCGATCCTGGACGATGTGGACGCGATCACGGTCAACCCCTATCTCGGTGGCGACTCCCTCCAGCCGTTCCTCCAGCGCGAGGAGAGGGGGATCTTCGTGCTCTGCCGGACCTCGAACCCTGGCGGAAGTGATCTACAGGATCTCGTCCTCGACTCCGGCGAGACCGTGTACGAACGTGTCGCGAGGATCGCAGATACCTGGAACGAGAACGGTAACGTCGGGCTGGTCGTCGGCGCAACCGCGCCGGACGAACTCGAGGAGATCCGCGAACTGGTCCCCGAGATTCCGTTCCTGGTGCCAGGTGTCGGCGCGCAGGGTGGTGACAAAGAGGCTGCCGTCGAGTACGGACTCGCCGACGGTGTCGGACTCGTCAACTCCTCGCGGGGGATCATCTTTGCCGGTGAAGAGGTCACCGGTGGGCGAACGGATCGGTCAGTCCGTGGCGGGGACGGTGGCCCCTATTTCAAAGCAGCAGGCGAGGCTGCAAAGCAGTTGAAACGATCACTGAACCGTCACCGATAGCGCCGCACCCAGCGCCACCACCCAGTTACAGCTCGTAGGTATCGACGCCGTCGGGCATCTGCTCACCCTGCTCGGGCTGGTCACCACCGCCAAAGCGAGACTGACAGTCGACACAGTAGCCGCTATCGGTGTCGAAGTGTCGTTCGCAGACCAGCTGTCCACAGTGCGAACAGGAGTACTCTGCTGTTCTCGATTCACAGATCTCACAGAGTGTCGAAACGCTCATATCTAGTGGTACGGCCCCACACGGTTTGAACGCTGTGTCGAACTCCGAGACGATGTACTTAACTTGAATCGCCGGCTGGTTTACACTAATTCTAGTGAGACGAGATGTCCGAACACGAACAGTCCGAACGCAGTGACGGCTCGGCGCTCCGGACGCCGATCGTCGCCGTACTCGGCCACGTCGACCACGGAAAGACGAGCCTGCTCGATCAGATACGCGGCTCGGCTGTCAGCGAGGGGGAAGCGGGCGCGATCACACAGCACATCGGTTCGACCGCGGTGCCACTCGATGTTATCTCCGGGATCGCCGGCGATCTCGTCGATCCCGACGATTTCGATCTCCCTGGACTCTTATTTATCGATACACCCGGCCACCACTCTTTCTCGACGTTGCGTTCGCGCGGGGGCGCGCTCGCGGATATCGCCATCGTCGTCGTCGATGTCAACGACGGCTTTCAGCCACAGACCCACGAGGCGATCGATATCCTCAAACGAACGTCGACGCCGTTTATCGTGGCTGCGAACAAGATCGACACCGTCCCGGGCTGGAACCCAGCGGAGGGTCGGCCGTCGAAACTCGCGATCCAGGCCCAGAGTGACCGCGTCGAATCCGATCTCAACGAGAAACTCTACGAGATTATCGGCCAGCTCTCCGACGAGGACTTCTCGGCGGATATGTACTGGCGTGTGAAGAATTTCCAGTCGAACATCGGTGTCGTGCCAGTGTCTGCGGAGACTGGCGAGGGGATTCCCGACCTGTTGACGGTGCTGATGGGGCTCTCCCAGCGGTACATGAAAGAGGAGATGGCCATCGACGTGACCGGGCCCGGGTCGGGGACGGTGCTCGAAGTTACCGACACGCAGGGGTTCGGTGCGACCATCGACGCTGTCGTCTACGATGGGACGATCGGACAGGACGACACGATCGTCGTCGGCGGGACGCGAGAGCCGATCGTGACGGAGGTCCGTGCACTCCTGCAGCCAAAACCGCTCTCGGCGATCCGCGCCGACGACGAGTTCGAGAAAGTCGACGAGGTCGTCGCAGCACAGGGTGTCAAGATCGCCGCACCGGATCTCGACGACGCGATGGCCGGCGCGCCGGTCCGTGTCGTCCGGGATCAGGACGTCGACGAGGTCGTCAGCGAGGTGAAAGCAGAGCTCGCAAATATCGAGGTTTCGACCGAAGACGAAGGGATCACCGTCAAAGCCGACACACTCGGCAGCCTCGAAGCGCTCGCGAGCACCCTGGCCGAAGAGGAGATTCCGGTGATGCACGCGGAGGTCGGCGACGTCGCACCCCGCGATATCCGGATGGCAGAAACTGCAGAGCAGTCGAAACACCAGTCCATTCTCGCGTTCAACGTCGACGTGCTCGACGATGCCGCCGAGCTCGCCGATCAGGAAGACGTTCGGCTGTTCGAACACGACGTCATCTACCGACTCGTCGAGGGCTACGAGGAGTACGTCGAGGAAATCGAGCAGGAACAACAGGAGCAGGTGCTCGAAAACATAACCCGGCCGGCACGGTTCGAAATTCTCGACGATCATACCTTCCGGCAGTCCGATCCGGCAGTCGTCGGTGTCGAAATCCGGGGTGGATTGCTCAAACGCAACTCGCGGATCGTGAAATTCGAAGGTAACGAGCCGGAGCGAGTGGGGATGCTCAAATCGATCCAGGACGAAGGCGAGGACGTCGACGAAGCACGGACCGGCAACCGCGTCGCGGTCTCGATCGACGGGCCGACCGTCGGCCGGCAGATCAGGGAAGGCGACGAGCTGTGGGTCGAGATCCCCGAGAAACACGCGAAAATCCTCGAACAGGAACTGACGGAGGAAATCTCTGCCGACGAACGAGAAGTCCTCTCGATGTACCTCGACAAACACCGGAACCGCGATCCGTTCTGGGGCAAGTAACGGTACTGGCTGTTTCTCATTCCGACACCGAGACCGACTGTAGGCACTGATCTGTACTCCCAGATCCAGACGCCGATACCGACCCGTCGTAGTGGCGCCACCTGATCTAGTTCCCCCTCACTCGTACTGCTAGTACCTCTCGCCAGATAATACTATTTTAGTAAAAATATACATATAAATTAATATTTTTCACCATAGATCGGTCCTGTTTATTCAATCTTGACAGTCAGTGTTTTGCCGGTTGACTGCAATAGTCAGATATGAGCAGATCGGAGGGTGCGGGCGATTACGACGAGAAAGGCTGGCTACTCGAAACGATACGAGCCACACAACAACTAATTGCAGTAGCAAAAGCTCCAGCAGAGATCGGGACCAAACTTCCGGAGCGACTGGTGCAGCCAGAAGCCACGCAGGTCGCCTGGATCGGACAGCCCACTCCGCAGGGCGGCATTCGAATCCGTGCGAGCAGCCAGCCACTGCCGGATCGGATCGAGGGATTTGGGGACGACTCACGAACGTCCCGGGCACTCGACACCGAGGCGGTTCAGACCGACAGTGCTGATCCGGAGTACGAACAGCTCCGTGACGAGCGCGGGCTTCCAGCCGTCGAGAACACCGTAGCGCTCCCGCTGACGGAGTCCGTCCTCCACCTGTACACCGACGGTGTACTGACTGATGGCTCGGCGGAGCTGCTAGAGACACTAAATGATGTACTCGCGACCGGTCTCCACCGAGCGCGGCTGTCGGAGGAACTCGACCGTGAACGGCGTCGGCTCGAAGAACTCCGTGAACTCGTCTCACACGACCTCGGCAATCCGCTGAATCTGGCCGCTGGTCGACTCGATCTGGTCAAAATGGAGTGTGACAGCGAACACATCGAACACGTCGAGAACGGCCTCCAGCAGATCGACGAACTGGCCGACGAAGGGACCACATTCGTCACCGTGGGGAGAGGAGTCAGCGAACGCGACACGCTCTCACTCGAAGAGATCGGTCGTGATTGCTGGCGCTATGCGAGTACGCAGCGTGGGACCCTCGATATCGAAGCGGCGACGATCGAGGCCGACCCTGAACGACTCCGGCGGATTCTCAACGAACTCATCGGGAACACGTTCGCGCACACGGAAGGACCAGTTACAGTCGAGATCGGTCACCTGGAGAACGCAGCAGGATTCTACGTCGCAGACGACGGAGCGGGAATCCCCGAGGAGGACCGAGAGTACGTCTTCGATCGGGGTTACACGACAGTCTCGGACCGGGATGGAAACGGGCTCGCGATCGTCGAAGAGATCGTCAAGGCCCACGGCTGGGCGATCCACCTGGCCGACGGCCCCGGCACGCGCATCGAAATTCGTACGGAGCGATGGTGATCATATGGCAACGAAACCGCTACGAGTGACTCATGGCTGACGTTGTCGTCGTCGACGATTCGCAGTTCATGCGCGTCCAGATCACGGAGATTCTCGAAGACGGCGGCCACACCGTCGTCGGTGACGCGAGCAACGGGAAGGCAGCGATCGATGTCGTCACCGAGTGCGAACCTGATGTCGTGACGATGGACGTGAAGATGCCGGGGATGGACGGCATCGACGCTGTCGAGGCGATCATGGACGAACAGCCGACGCCAGTGTTGATGTTGAGCAGATACACCGAGGAAGGTGCAGAGACAACCTTCGAAGCGCTCGCTGCGGGGGCAGTCGATTTCATGATGAAACCGGATGGCGAGGTGACGACGAGTCTCGTCGAGTACGCCGAGGATCTGGTCGACCTCGTCGACGTCGTCTCCCGGGCTGACGTCAGCGAGTCACCAGCTACAGAGGCGTCGACGGTGACGCCGGAGCCAGAACTTGCCACCACGGAGTGGGAGAGCCCGCCGACGATCGTGATCGCAGCCTCGACAGGCGGCCCGACAGAGATACACTCGATCGTCGGGTCGCTGCCCGGATCGCTGGGTGCCAGAGTGTTGATCGTCCAGCATATGCCCGAACAGTTCACCGGGCGGTTCGCCAACCGACTCGACGAACTCTCAGAGCTGGCCGTCCGGGAGGCCGAGCCGGGCGACACGGTCGGACCAAACGAGGTTCTCGTCGCCCGCGGTGGAAACCATCTCGAAGTCGATGCGGAGAGTGGTCGGGAGCTACGAGTAACGCTGACCGACGATCCACCGGTGCACAGCGTCCGCCCGGCCGCGGACGTCACACTCCAGTCAGTCGCCGGGACGGTATCAGGTCCCCTGTTGACGGTCGTCCTCTCGGGAATGGGGAAAGATGGGGCCAGCGGCGTCGAAGCTATCGCCGACGCTGGGGGCAAGATTGTCGTTCAAACCCCCGAGTCGGCACGGATCTCCGCGATGCCCGACCGGGCTATCGACACCGGTGTCGTGGATCGAATCGTCCCGACAGAAGAGATACCCGAAACACTGTTCGACGTACTCGACTCTGCGACAGATCAGAACCCGTAGACGGGAACGAATCGGAAGGTGAGATACGCACCCACTGTCGCCACGAGGGGGACGACGTTTTGCATGATGACGACACGCGCCGTCGTCGACGGGTTGAACAGTTCGCTCGCAGACGGTATCTCATCTGGCTCTTCTTCACCGATCTCCGGGAGTTGTTCACCCCCTTCGTCCGTAGCCAGTGCACCGACCGAGACGCGTGTCTCCTCGTCGCCGGCCATCCCGGTGACTGTCGTCGTCCGGGTTGCCCGTCCCCAGCCGAGTCCGATGATGCTCATCGTGGCGATGATGACGAAACTCGCGGGAATACCGATCAAAGAGAGGATGATAACGAGCGTTGCACTCACCGACGCGACGACGATCGCGGCGGTAAGCGGGAGTTCTGTCAGGTCGTTGCCCAGCGTATCCAGTGTCCGACGACCGATCGTAAACGCACCCACACCGACCGCGATCGAGCCGATGATGATACCGGTATTCATCTCCAGATCACCGCTTCCGACCAGCGGTGCGATCGCGTTGGCGATGTTCGACGTTCCCGAGGAGAAAGCCATGATACAGCCGATGAAGACGACGACACCTGTCCCGGCGAGTTCTTTCGTCGAGGTGTTCGGCCCGCGTGTCACACGCGGGAGGACACTCTGTCGTTCGATTTTGATCAGGGGTCCGTCACTCTGGACGAGTTCGATTCGACGGTTGAGTCGTGCGTAGAAATAGCGGCCGATGACACCCGAGACCCAGAAGGCGATGATCGGGGCGACGATCCACCAGACTGCGATCTCGCCCATCACCGCCCACTCGAGCTGTCCAGCGGCGAGTCCGAGCCCCGCAATCGCTCCGACTGCCGTCATCGAGGTGGAGGCCGGGACGCCGAAGAAGTTCCCGATAAAGAGCGCGCCGCCGATAAAGAAGAGGACGGTAACGTTCGCTTCGAGCGTGAAAATCGCCGTACTGCTGACCAGTTCGGTGCCAAGTGTGGAGACGACCCGTCGCCCGACAGTGAACGCACCGACGAAGAAAAATACCGACATCAACCCTGCAGCGACCACCTTCGAAATCGCCTTCGATCCGACAGCGGGGCCAAAGGCAGGCCCCGTCGTCGATCCGCCGATATTATATCCGACAAACAGCGCGACAAGAATCCCGAGCCAGAGTAGTATTTCGGTCACACGGTAGTAGAGGACGTCACGTCGTTTAGTTCTGATCGTTTCCGTTTCTATCGCCTGGCACAATGCCTTTCACTCCGTCCCACAGAGGTGGTATATGACCGAATACACAACCGTCTCGATTCCCAAGGAGTTGAGCGAAGGCGTCGAAGAGACGATCGAAGGAACGAGTTTTCAGTCGACCAGCGATCTGGTCCGGTTTCTGCTCCGGAGTATCGTCATTCAACACCAGCAGCAGGGTGAACTGACCGAAGCGGAGTTCGAGGAGATCGCCGACCAGCTGCACGATCTCGGCTACCTGGAGTAATTACGTCCTGTCTGCCCAACCACCGATCAGACGATCCCTGCCTCTTCGGGTGGTTCGATGTCCAACACGGTGAATTCGAGTTCGTCCCCGGTTCTATCGAAGATTTTGAACGATTCCATATCCCACGGCGGTACTGCGACGAAGATCACCTCGCGGAAATCGTCGCGTTTGGAGAGTTCGAGTTCGCCCCGCGGGTGTGAGACGAACACGCCGGGTGTCTGCCCGGAGGGAGTCCCCAGATCGACACCGAACACTGCGTTGACTGAATCGCCCTCGTTCGGGAGATAAAAGTGGGTGAATACGGGTGTCTCTGCGGAGAGGTTGGCGTCTGGGAGCTCCCCAGCATCAGTGATTGCGAGTGGTACTGTCGTCGACGCTGGATCACGCTCCTCGGCCATCCGCAACAGCGTTTTCAGGAGCCCCTCGGTCAGATAGATCACAGTCACTCCTAGACTCTGCAATAACTTAGTTATAAAGTATTCTGCGGGCCGCGACGGTGCTAGTGATCCGCTTCGTGGGGGGTCAGTTCGCCGCCGTAGTGTTCGACGTGGTCGCTGTAGTCGATGAAACGTGGCGCATCGGGGTCGAACGGTCGTTCGAGCGCCTCGAATGCCTTCTTCTTGTCCCAGCCCTGGAGCTTGCCGACTGCCGATTTGTCTTCCAGATCGTGGTAGTCGAGTACGTCCTTTGTGAGATTCCAGGCGTCGAGTCCCTGTTCGGTCCGGACGATCACCGAGGAGTACTCGTCACTCGATCCGACCGAGCCGACGGTGAGGTCGGCACAGAAGCCGGTGAAGTCGGCACACTCGTCACAGCCCTTGAGGGCTGCGTCGTGGAAGTTCTCGATATCCTCGTTGAGAATCTCGTTACCCTCCAGATCGTCGACCATCAGCTGGCCGTGAAGTACGTCCATCTTGCCGACGTTGTCGATGTCGATCCCGCGTTCCTCTTCGAGTTTCTCGCCGATGAGTCGCTCGTAGTTGAAGTTTTTCGTGCACATCAGCGCAATGCGGTAATCGATCGCGCGGACGCCTTCTTCCTGGGAGCCGTACTCCCATTCGAAGTCTTCCAGCGCACGGATCCCCTCGATCTCACACGGCGTACCGACCACTGCAAGCGAGATATCTTCCCAGTCTTTCTCGAATTTGTCGTCCCACTTCGAGAAATCGAGATGGCCGAGTGCCATCGTCTGGCTGTAGATCGTCCCTGTGTTGTCCTTGAGCTCTTCCGGTGACGTCGCCATGAACCCTTCAGCTTTCCACGGATCTTCGTCGGACTCGGTGGCGATGAGCGCACCGTCGATCTCGCCGGCCTCCATCAGCCGGATCAGGATGCCGGTGACGGCACCGCCGTCCTGGGAGTTGTGTCGCCAGTCTTCCTCGACGCGGGCGGAGAACTCCGTGATCGGGTCGCCCGCACCCTTGACGTTGTCCTCGCCGCCGGTGATCTTCCACTGGCGCTCGTAGCGCAGGCCGCCACGTGGACAGAAGTCCCAGCACAGCGAACAGCCGGTACACATCTTGACCAGTTCCGGCAGTCCATCGTCGCCGATCCCGATGGAGTCGGAGGGACAGGCTGCGACACAGGTGCCACACTGGATACACCGACCAGCGTCGATGACACCCTCGTCCAGCTCCATGAACCACGTCTTGTCGTCGGGTTCCTCGATATCGTTCATCCGCGCGCGGATGCCGTAGCCCGGCGTGTCGAGTTCGGCATCGCCCGGCATGTTCGGTCGCTCGGTCGGATCGGTCGCTTCGCCGCGACCCTCGCCGGCGAGTGGCTGGCTGACCTTCTCCTGAGGGTCGGTGAACTCCAGGTTCGTCAGTTCGCCATCCTCTGTAACGTTCGTCGGTGTCCCGCCGGAGACCTCCGCACCAGCGCCGTCGGTAACGACCTGTCCGCCGTCAGCAGATTTCTCGGAGGGTGATTCCGGTGTTGCCGGCGTGTCGGATTTGCAGCCGCAGTTCGATCCACAGCTGTCCTCTGTCGACTCCTGTGGAATCGATTCCGTCTCCTCTCGTGTCCGGTCCGACTGCTCGGACATCGGCGGCACGCTCGTCCCCGAACTGCCTGCCTCCGGAACACCCGGGAGTGGGGAGCCGTCTGCCAGCTGCTCCGATCGTTCGGACTGCTGTTCGCCGACGCCCGGATCTATGCTGGCGAAGCCTGGCCCGTCTTCGACGAGTTCTGGCTCCTCGTCAGTCGCCATGGGCAACACCTCCGGAGACGTTGGCGTCAGCAGTCTGCATGACCGACCGCAGTCGGTCGTTGTCGACCCGTCGGCACCACTCGTAGAACCGCTCGCCTTCGTGGCGCTCGTCGGCGTAGGCGTCGAACAGCTGTTCGAGTGCGGGGATTACCGCATCCGCGGGGACAGCGTGTTCGACCCAGTCGAGGAACTCGTTGTCGGTGCCGAGGGAACCGCCGAGTCCGAAGTCCATCCCTTCGACCACGTTGTCTCCTTCCTCGTTCGTGGTTCCTTCGGGGTCGTCGACCTGGACCGTCTCGCCACGGAAGCCGATATCCGCGATCTGTGGCTGTGCACACGAGGCAGAACAGCCCGACATGTGCATCCGGACGACGTCGAGATCGTCCGGCGTGTCGATGCGCTTGTCCAGCGCCTTCGCCCAGCGACGAACGCGGTTTTTCGTCTCGATGATGCCGTAGTTACAGAACTCCGACCCTGTGCAGCCGACTGCGCCGCGGGAGAACGGCCCCGGGTTCGGTTTGTACTTGCGGGCAAACGGCTCGTTCATCAGTTTCCCGACGTTCTCCTCGGGAATGTGCGTGAGGAGGAAGTTCTGGTCGGTCGCGAGTCGGACCGAGGCATCTTCGGTGCCGTACTGCTCGGCCGCGCGAGCGGCTTCGGCGAACTCGTCGCCACCCATCCGGCCAGCGATGACGTTGAATCCGACGTACTTGAGGCCGTCTTTCTTCTGGTCGTGAACGCCGACGTGGTCGCCGACGTAGCCCTCCGTGAGATCGACGCCACGGGTCGGGAACTCCACGCTCGCGCGGTCGCGGACCGCTTCCTCGAATTTCTCCGGTCCCACCTGCTCGACGAGGTAGCGCATCCGGCAAACGCCGCGGTTGTGTCGGTCACCGAGTTCCTTGAACGTCTGGGCGACTGCGCGGCAGTACTCGACGGCATCCTCCGGCGGGATGAACATATCCTGCGAGGAGGCCATTCGGGGGCCGTCCGAGAGTCCGCCGCCGACCTTGGTGTGGAAGCCGTACTGCCACTCGCCGTCGATTTCCTTCTTTGCAGGCGTCAGTCCGATATCGTTGATCTGCGACTGGCTGCAGTCGTGTTTGCAGCCGGTGATCGTCATCTTGAACTTCCGCGGGAGATTCGAGTACTCGCGGTTCCCCTCGAAGAAATCAGAGACAGCGTCGACGACAGGTTGTGCGTTGAAACATTCGTGGCCATCGAGTCCGGCGGCGGGACAGCCGAGCACGTTCCGTGCGCCGTCACCACAGCCGCCGATGGTCGTCAGCCCGACCTCGTCGTACATGTCCCAGATTTCCGGCACATCTTCGATTTCGATCCAGTGTTTCTGGATATCCTGGCGCGTAGTGATGTCGAGATAGGCATCACCCCAGATGCTGTTCTGTTCCTCACCGCCGTACTCGTCGGGTGCACAGGCGTACTCCGTGGCCACCTCGCCGATGACCTCGGCTTGTTCGGGTGTGAGATAGCCGCCGGGGACTTTCGTCCGCATCATGATGTAGCCACGCTGGACGCCGTGGGTGTACATGCCGGTCCACTTCATTCGTTCCCAGACGCCCTCGCCCTCGCGTTCCTCGATCTCGTCGAAGGAAAGGCCCTCCTCTGCGAATTCCTCGACCAGCTCGATCATCTCGAGCGGGTGTTTCTCCTGTTTCCATTGTTCGACTGTATTCATATTGGATACCTCGTCGGCAGTGACAGCAACTGCCGCTCTTACCCACTGGTGTATCTACGGCTACTTATTCGCCGCCAACTCGGTGAATACCGCCACACTTCCCCTCTAGCGGAAGTAATTGCCTCTTGTATAGCCGTCATATTGAGGGAAGGCCGTTCAACCAGTGACGCGTCCGGTAGTTTACCGGATGCAGTTCTGGGGAAGACAGGCTGGTACTACCCAGGTACCGGAACTCCTTTCCGGTACTCTGTGGACAGATGTCCCAACGATCTCACCCCGAATGTCCGCCCCGGTTCTGTTCGCTCCGAGACCAGACCAGCTGTACTTCCTGCTGGCACTTTCGTTCATGCTAGCTGGGTTTCATATCGGGACGGACAGGGACGCACAACTCCGTCGGTTCCGGGGAAGATCGGACGGTAACACTGTCTTGTCACGGAATACCGCTCCAGTATGGCGGTTATCCGGGACTTTTTTCCACAGTAATACGGTCTTACAGAAGTAGTCCGCCGGTTTCGAACATAAAATCGCTAGCAGTGAACGTTCCGATGGAATTTTAAAAGAGAACTGGGTATTATCTGATATGGTGCACACTTGCCGTAACTGTAAGCGCACATTCAGTTCAGAGCTCGAACTCGATCTACACCAGGACAACTGCACGGAGGGGGATCTGTTCTGTGACCGGTGTGGGGAGCGGTTTTCCGAACGAAAGGCCACAACAGACGGCTGGCACTATCGGTGTCCGACAGAAGACTGTGATGGAGAAGGGATCGGCGAGGAAATTCACAAGGTAACAGACGTACGCTTGCAGACGCCGTAGGACCGGTTCTGGGGGGACTGTTCGATTCTCTGATCGCGTTAGTGGTTTCTAGCTGTTTCTCTTTGCATACCGAGTTGCACCTGAACGGTAGAGCCTGTCATAGAATCCATCTCATAGATTCTCACAGCCCGGATTGTTCCCTCGCTCGTAGTTGGTGATGGCAACAACGAGCCGGAGGCAGAGCGCAACGAACACTTCTGTCCGTGCATGGACGCGGCCTCGGGCGCGAACGTGCCCGAGGCCGCAGTCTTTGACTGCATCGTTGGTTCGTTCGACTCCTGTCCGGTTGTTGTACGTCTCGTTCAGGATGGATTGTTTCAGTTGAACGTCCTCGCTGTGTTCCCCGATTTGGTCTTCGACCCTGTACTCGATGTCTTTCGGGTCATCAGTGTTTCGCGGGTTGTATGGAGCGATTGGCACGACCCCTGCGGCCAGCAGGTGGTCGTGCCAATCGAGGATGTCGTAGGCGCTGTCTCCAAGCATCCAGATCGGTGTATCGACGGCGAGCGCGTCACGCGTGACGCGCATCGCCGTCTCCTTGTCTGCTTGTTTGGTCTGTGTGAACTCTGCTGCTATCGGGATCTTTGCACCGGTTGAAACGATCGTGCAGCCGAAGCCATAGTAGTGTTCCTCAGCTGTTGGATCGTAGTTCCATGACGCTGCGTCGTTGTGTTGGATCGCTTCGATGTGCGTCGAATCGATTGAGTATGTGGAGTCGAGCAGGCCGCGGGCGGCGGCCTGCTCGACGAGTCTGTCGAAGATATCGTCGAAAAACTGTTAGAG
>ML137216.1:68899-145993 GCA_004015825.1 Halovenus amylolytica
GGTTTTCCGTTGTTTTTGGTCTCTTTTTTTTTTGGTTGGGTGCGTGGCGGGGGGGGGGGGGGGCCCCCCCCCCCACGAGTCTGTCGAAGATATCGTCGATAACGTGTTCGAGATCGGTGAGAAAGCGATCAACAGTGTCTCTAGATGGCGGTTTGTCGAGGCCGCAGTAGTACCAGACAAGGCTGTGCTGGAGTTCTCGTGTAACTGGACGAGTGCCGTAGACGTTCTCGTAGTAGCAGTGCAGAAAGCCGCAAAAGAGGTCTGGTGGTTCGTGAACTCGTGTTCGCCCCCTCGAAGCGGGGGCGAACACGTCGAACTCCAGCAGAAAATCGAAATCAAGGTGTTCAAACAGCGGAACTGTCTCGGTAGCCGCGACATTCAAGAAGTCGTCTACCGAAGCTACGTCTTGCAGGGTTGCGCTTGTGTTGGACACACTTCGCGCACCCTGCCGCTTCGTACGTGACGCTTTCTATGACAGGCTCGAACGGTATTCAAACAGTTTCGTACGCGCCGAGTCTGGTCCCATCGAGCAGGTATACCCGGCCGTTCGTGAGCCCCTGTGGCAGGAATGGGGAGAGAAACTCCCGGCCCTCGACGTTGATCCAGGTTCCACCCGACCGGTCGTTGAACGACGGAAAGACGACGAGGGCGCACTCTCCGGTCAGCTGTCTGTCGTATTGCTCCTGAAATCCAGAGAGTGCGATCTCCCCACGGAGCCAGACACGTTCGATGCGACTCCCACCGACGCTGTCTTCGAGGCGCACCACCGGATGTTCGTGCCCCATGCAGATGACCTCGGCTTCGAGGAGGTCGACCGCTGGCCACGTCTGGCCGTGGACGAAGCCGATCGGGCCGATCCGGGTGCCCCCCGACGAGGTGACCGTTATATCGTGATCCAGTTCGTCGAGAAACGCCTCGATCTCGCCGTCGTGGTTCCCCTTGACGAGTGTCACGGGCACCGAAAGCGCATCGAACAGTTCCCGGAGTTCCTCGCGTTCGCTCTCCCAGGGCGCTCCAATGGCGTGGACGAGATCGCCAAGCACGACCAGTCGATCCGTACCTGTTTCTGCAAGCAGTCCGAGCAGTCGCTCGCGGCGGCTGTCGGCCTGGCTCCTGATCTCGACGCCATTGCTCTGGAGTACTGTCTCGATACCGGCGTGGTAATCGGCGACGATCAGTAACCGCTCCCCGTCGACGGTCGCGGTGGCCGCCCGTTCGTTCGGGACCGGTTCGACGAGCATCAGATCGGTTTGAGCAGGCTGTCGTCGGGTTCGTAACACTGCCCATCCATCAGTGCATCCTGGATCGCATCCTCGACAGTCTCGCGGTCGGTGCCGTACCGTGCGTCCATCTCGGCGATCAGATCCTCCTTGTCCGCACCATCACCCGTGTCGAGCTCGCCCATCAACTCGACGACTGCTGCCTGCAGATCCTCGGGTTCCTCCTCGTCTGGCTCGTCTGTGCCTGTGGCCTGCTGATCCGCAGGTTCCGGTTCTGGCTCCGGTTCCGCAATCGTTTCTGCTGGTTCGTCCTGCTGGTCGGGAGTGTCGGCACTCTCTGCAGCGCCATCGGCTGCATCCGCTTGGGCGGTTGCGTCGGGATCCGAGGTCGGCGGCTCGTCGGCGACCTCTTCGGGCGTCTCGATTCCGGCCTCGCCGGGGTCGTCGACCTCGGTCCCGGTCTGGAACTCGGTGCCGAACTCTTCTTCGACCTCTTCACGTGTCTCCGCTTCGAGTTCGAACTCCTCCGGCTCGAAATCACCGAGATCGTCGGCGTCCTCGCCCTCCGAATCCGCCGAAGCTGAGCCCTCGGGTGACGCCGTCTCGGCAGAGCCAGCACTGGCAGTCGATGGCTCCTCGGCGTCTGCAGGTGGCTCCTCGGTGGCTTCTGTCGACTCCGGGGTGGCTGCCGTCTCATCTGGCACACTCTCGGTCGACTCTGTCTCAGCAGTCGCCGAGTCAGTTCCAGAATCAGCGGTGCCGGCATCCGTCGGCTCATCAGAGGTGTCGGCTGGCGTCGATTCGCTGGCTGCTGATTGATCTGGTTGTGAAACGTCGGCTTGGCCGGTGTCAGCTGTCGTCGACGGCTCTTCGACGTCGACAGTGACTCGCGCAGCAAGTTCCTCGGCGGTCAGATCGCCTGCAGCGTCGGGCGCTTTGCTGTGGGCCGTTATCTCGTCTTTCTGGTCTGCGACGACACGAGCAGTGTCGAGCGCCATCTCTCGCAGCGCATCCAGGTAGGTCGGTGTCGTCCCGTACTCGGCGAGTGCGAGTTCGATCCCGTGAGCGAGTCCGTCGTCTGCCCCCCGGTCGACGAGCATCTCGCGCAGCCCTTCTCCGGTGTTCAGCGTCATCGCGTGGGCCATCCAGCCGATACGCTCGGTCGTTTGCTCTGCGGCCTGGATTATCCACCGATCCCGGGTTTTGGCGTCGACCTCGCTGATCGACTCCGGCCGGATCGACGTGAACACCTGATCACTGTCCTCCGGCTGGAAGGTGCGTGCTTTCCCGGTGACAGCGACGAACATCGGTGGCTCGGCCCGTTCGAGAAACGCCTGTTCGTCCGGCTGGTACTGGCCGGCATAGAGCACGAACGCACCGGTCGGATCGACGACCCGTCCGCGCAACACGTCCTCGCTGACCGCTTCGATCTCGGTGAGGACGCCGACGACGAACAGCCGGTTCGCCCGCGCACCGGTCGGCGTTACGACGTAACTCGGTGCGCGCTCCTCGTCGCTCTCCGAGAAGGAGAAATCGGCGTCGTTGAACTCCGCGGCGAAGATCCGGTAGGCGACTTCCCGCCGCCCGGCACCGCTTTGCTCCGATTCGCTCATTGTTCCACCTCGGCGAGGAACTGTTCGGCACGCGTCGCCGGCTCTTCGTCGTGTTCGCCGAACGTCGAGGCCTCCAGATTCGCGCCGTAATCGTCGATCGTCAACGAGCCGCGGACGACGTACTCGTGGCCGACGACTTTCGACGCGATATCCTCGGCGACAACCTCACGGTCCATCGCATCGCGGGCGTGGTCCATCGCTGCCGCCAGGTCGCCGCCGTACACCTCGGCCGTCAGCTCCTCGTCGAGAATGACAGTCACCGTTCCGGTGCCGTCGTCGAGGATGGCTTTCGTCCGGAGGTCGTCTTCGCCGTCGACCTCGCCGTGGCTGCGACACTGCCCGTTCTGTGTGACGCGGCCACACTCCGGACAGCGTTCGATCAGTCCAGAGCCGTCGCGGATCGCGACGACGTTCCCGACGAGTTCGACGTCGTACAGCCCACCCGTGGCGATCGCATCCCGGACCGAGTATCTCGGTGCGGTGGCGGATACCTCGACGGGCTGGTCGAGTCGCTCGACGGACGAAAACTCCGAGACGTTCACCGACGGGACGCCCCGGAACTCGCGGATGAAGGTGTTCTCGATCCGGACCGAGGCCCCTTCTTCGATCTCCGCACGGGGCTCCCAGTCGGTGAAGGGGAGCCGGCCGCTCTCGTCGCCGAGTTCGCCGCTCAAGATCTCTGTCTCCCCGTCACGACCGTTGATCGTCTTCGTCTCGCATTCGAGGACCCTGACCTCGACGTTGATTCCACGGTCGCCCGGTTCGAGTTCCGCGAGCGTCGCGTCACCACCGACCTCGAACGGGACCGAAAGCGTCGTCTCCTCGCGTTCGATATCGGTGGACTCTCCGAGATTCAGCTCGGGTTTCTCTTCCCATTCACGGACACCAGCGTTGCCGATGGTGATGGTCTCACCCGCTTCGAGACCGAAATCCTCCCAGGCAGTGTAGGATATTTTCCCCGTTTCGTCGGCGAGTTCACCCTCGAAAATGACGTGGTTGTCACCGTTGTACTGGATCGAGCGTTGGCCGACCGACAGGACACGCACCGTCGTCGAGACGTTGCTGTCGCTCGTGGTGATCTCGTCGATCTGTTTCGTCGCTATCTCGCTGCTGGAATCGGTTCCATCCCCGTACTTCCGCCGGAGACTCTCTTTGGCCTCGTCGACGGGGACGCTGTAGGACAGCAGGTTCTCTAGATCGGCTTTGACCTCCTCTTTGTCAGCGCCGAGGGCGGAGGCGAGCTCCTCGGCATGGTCTTCGAGCTCCATACGTCTGGTTGATGCTGCCCCCACTAAAATCGTTAGCGTTCAGACCCCCGGTCACAGGCCGGGCACGCCGAACGCTTCGAGATTCCCGATCCCGAGGGCGGCGAACAGGACGAGGACGAAAAGCGCCGCAAGCCACGCGCCGGCGGCGACGATGCCTGCCCGGATCCAGCCGACGCTGTAGCGCAGTCGCACCACGTAGATCCAGACGAGCAAGCCAGCCACCGAAGCCGGTAATCCACTGATACCAAGCTCCGAGAGTCCGAAATCGACGACCGCCCACGCGAGTGCGCCGAGCAGTGCCGTCAACACTGCGTGTGAGTAGTTGCGGGATGCAAATGCGACGATCGATCCGACGTGGATCGCAAACCCACCGATCAGGAGGCTGACGGCAAACACCACCAACGAGGCGTCGATTCCATGTCCGGCCATACCGGTACTTTCAGGCCACGCAACAAAAAAATAGCCCTGGAGCCGTTATTCGCCCGGTCCGAGGATCGCTGCTTCGATCTCGTAATTCTCCAGTTTGTCGCCTTCCTCGAAAACGGATTCGAAGAGCATCTCTATGGTCGGTGAGACACCGCGTCCGAGGTTGAGTTCCCTCGTGTTGGTCCACTCCTCTGGCTCACCGGCCGGTCGGTCGTGACGAAGTATCGCTTCCAGTGTCGCCTGCTGTCGCTCGGACCGCCTGTTCTCGACGACGATACGGGCCGCAATATCCGCCGGGTACTCGGTCTCGTCTCCCGTGGTATTCGTGACCCGCAGGTTCGTCGTGACGACGAGAAGTTTGCCCTCCTGATCGTTGCCGAGATACTCACCGAACGCTTCGGTACAGCCCGAGAGCAAAAGGGTAGCCCCGCTAGCGAGAAGTCCTGTAAACTGGCGGCGTGAGAGTCGACCCATCTATCTGTCGTAGGTCGTTAAGAAACTTGTACGTTGCGAGATCAGGAATACAGCCGTGGAGTCGGCTACGCGCTCCACTCCTCGCCACTCGCAAGATCGACCTCGCTGTCTTGCTTCGACGACGGGCAGAGATCTTCGAGGACACACGCCCCGCAGTCGGGGTTACGTGCTGTGCACACTGCACGCCCGTGACTGATGAACAGATGGGTCAGCTGCTGCCACTCGCCGTCTTGAGCGATCTCCATCAGCTCTTCCTCGATCGCTTCCGGCCGTTTCGCTTCTGTAATGCCGAGTCTGCGCGTCAACCGCTGGACGTGTGTATCGACGACAACGCCCTCGACGATGTCGTGGCCATGCTGGAGAACGACGTTTGCCGTCTTCCGCCCGACGCCTGGCAGATCAGTCAGTTCCGACATCGTATCCGGAACCTCGCCGTCGTGTTCGTCGATGAGCTTCCCTGCGGCCGTCCGGATGTACTCCGCTTTGTTGTTGTAGTACGTCACCGAGTTGAGATCCTCGGCCAGTTCTTCCTGGTCCACAGTTGCATAATCTTCCACAGACTGGTACTTCTCGAAGAGATCAGCGGTGACCTTGTTGACGCGTTCGTCGGTACACTGGGCGGAGAGAACGACTGCAACCAGTAGTTCGAGACGGTTCGAAAAATTGAGCGAGATGGTCGTGTCGGGATACTCGTCGTGGAGGCGGTCGAGTACTTCGGCGATCTGGTCTTCGCGACTGTCGAGCGCAGTTCCCATGGGCACCGTTCAGTCCGCGGATGGTATCATCCCGTCGGTTGCGATTATCCGAGGCTCACGTCGAGATACAGCATGACCACGACACCGGCCATCACGCCGAGTGTCGCGATTCGCTCGTGTCCCCGCGTGTGTGTTTCGGGAATGATCTCGTCCGAGATGACGAACAACATCGCACCCGCAGCGAACCCCATCGCGTACGGGAGCAGTGGTTCGACCTGACTCACGGCCACTGCGCCCAGAAGTGCGAGTGGGATCTCGACAACCCCGGAGCGTAACCCGGCGAAGACGGCGTAGCTCCGTCGGTCCAGTCCCGCGTTGATCGCCGCCACCGAGACCGCCAGCCCCTCGGGAATATTCTGGATCCCGATGGCGAGCATCAACGCGATCGCGTTCTCGATATCGCCAGAGCCAAACCCGACGCCGACAGCCAGTCCCTCGGGCATATTGTGGAGTGTGATCGCCAGAATGAACAGGATCACCGGTTCGAGGCGTTCCTTGTCCACCGGTAGCGAGGTTTTTGGATCGGCCTGGTCCGATCGTCGACTCCCAGTCAGGAGATAGTGTGCGTGTGGGACGAGTCCGTCTGCCTGATCCAGAAAGATGACACCGAGGATTACCCCGACGAGCGTGGGAAGCGGATTTCCGCCGGAGTACTGCTCGATCCCGGGAATGATCAGACTCGTGAAGGCTGCAGCGAGCATGACGCCGGCTGCGAACCCGAGTGCACCGTCGAGCGCTCGCTCGGACGGATCCCGCCAGACGAGCACCAGTGACGCACCGAACAGATTCATCCCGGCGATGACGATCCCGCCGACCAGCCCCTGAATCACTGGATTCTCCCCAGCAATCCGGACGAATATTTCGACTACCGAAACCATTGTCTCGTTAGCTGTCCCCCACGTAGTTGGCGAGTAGCACGTCTCTCATCGAACAGCGTCTTTCCGTTATGTCGACCGAGTACAAATAACACACCGGTCGGCTACAGACGACCAGCTGACTCGAAGGGGTTCTGGAGCCACTCCTCGGCCAGCTCGATGATCACTGCCGCGAAGATGTTCTCGCTGGTCCAGAAGGCGACTTCCGTGTTCTCCTCGGTATCGGAGAAGGTACTCAAAAGCAGCGTCTCCCCATCGACGATGAGCAACCGCCCGGTGCTGACGTCCATATCCCGATCGTCGGGGATCTTGTACTGCTTGATTGCGCTGTCGTCGGGCAACGAATCGAGAACGGACTGATTGACGCTTGCGAACATGACCGAGACTCCTTCCGTGGCGGCCGCTTCCAGAGCAGCCAGCGTCTTCTCGTCACAGAGATCCTGCCGGTCTGCTGCGTAGAGGATCCGGTCGTCGGCGTCGTCTATCAGTTCCCCGGTCCGGGATTTGATCGCGTCGGCGCTGTTTACGAGCCAGATCGACTCGCTTCGCTCCTCGTGTTCGTGGGTGTTCTGGACTGTTTCCAGGTACTCGAAGGCATCTGCCCCGGTCTCTGCGAGCTGATCGAGCAGGTGTTTCCGGGCCTGCTCCAGGGGCACCGGCCTGTACACAGTCGGTGTTGACTGCTGGGTTTCGACGAGCCCCCGTTCCTCCAGTCCGTCTGCAGCGCCGTAGACCTGGGATCGCGGAACGTCCGCGACGTCGCTGATCTCGCTCGCTGCGCCGTGGCCGAGTTTCTGAAGCGCCACGAACACCCGCGCCTCGTAAGTAGTCAACCCGAGCCCTTTCAGCCCCTCGACTGCCTGATCCTGGTTCATTGGTTCGGTCGTCTTGTCTGTCCATAGTCGTAGATCCTGTTGATTCTTCTGGTACTCGTGGCTCCACCCTGCTGGCGTACCTCGCCGTTTCTCGGCGAGAGACTATGTACAAACACTTTTTGTTGAGAATTACTAACATTCTGCCGTAATGATTCCATCCATAGCGCTCCAGTCGGGGATGACTGCGAGTATTCTCGCACTCATTCTCTTCTTGCTCGCTGTCGTCACGGCGTACAACAGTGTCGTAATTGTGAAAGCATACGAGAAACGTGCGTACACCCGGTTCGGGAAATATCAGGGCCTGCTCGAACCCGGGCTGAACTTCGTGTTGCCGTTCGTGACGAAGACGTACAACTTCGACATGCGAACCCAGACACTCGACGTTCCCCGTCAGGAGGCGATCACACGGGACAACTCGCCAGTCACCGCCGACGCCGTCGTCTACATCAAGGTGATGAACGCCGAGAAAGCGTTCCTCGAAGTCGACGACTACAAACGGGCCGTCTCGAATCTCGCCCAGACCACGCTGCGAGCGGTGCTGGGCGATATGGAACTCGACGACACACTCAACAAACGCCAGGAGATCAACGCCAAGATCCGCCGCGAACTCGACGAACCCACAGACGAGTGGGGGATCCGTGTCGAGAGTGTCGAGGTCCGCGAGGTCAACCCGAGCAAGGACGTCCAGCAGGCGATGGAGAAACAGACCTCCGCAGAGCGCCGCCGCCGTGCCATGATCCTCGAAGCGCAGGGTGAACGCCGCAGTGCGATCGAGGAAGCACAGGGTGACAAACAGTCCAACATCATCCGCGCACAGGGTGAGAAACAGAGCCAGATCCTCGAAGCACAGGGTGACGCGATCTCGACCGTGCTCCGGGCGAAATCCGCCGAATCGATGGGTGAGCGGGCCGTCATCGAACGCGGTATGGAGACCCTCGAAGAGATCGGCAAGGGCGAATCGACGAAGTTCGTCCTGCCACAGGAACTGACCTCACTCGTCGGCCGGTACGGCAAACACCTCCAGGGTAGCGACACCAAGGAGAACGGCCACGTCCTCGAAGGGATGGAGTTCGACGAGGAGACCCGCGAGATGCTCGGCCTCGACGATATCGAGGAGATCATCAGCGAGTTCAGCGACGAGGAAGATGTCGTCGATATCGAGCAGATGGAAGAGGAGGCTGCA
The DNA here is from genome assembly GCA_004015825.1 of Halovenus amylolytica. Lineage (GTDB taxonomy): Archaea > Halobacteriota > Halobacteria > Halobacteriales > Haloarculaceae > Halovenus > Halovenus amylolytica. The sequence goes on from ML137216.1 coordinate 77,589, forward strand.
GCGGTCAAACACGGCGAGAGCCAGGCTGAGATCAAAGACCCCGACGAAATCATCGGTGAGGCAGACCAATTAAACATCGACGGTGAGGGCGACACGACCGACAGCAGCGATTGAAGCCAACTGATAACTCTTCGATCGTCGTCGCAGCGTTCGATCAGCAACTGACTGTCAGTAACGAAGTCGTTTTATTGATGCCACACATTAGGGGACAGTAATGGGTCGTGACTCGGAGGTCGACCAGTCCAAACGGGCAACCTTGCGCCGATTCGCTGCGCTGGGTGCAGCGAGCCCGCTCGTCGGCCTCGCGAGCGCGGACGAAAGCGAGAGCGACACGCCGGACGCGATCGCGGGCTACGTCTCCGCGACACCTGGCGCGCACTTTTCGAAGATCCGTGACGATCTCAAACTCGGCACCGGCGAGACACAGCACCACCTCCGCGAACTCGAATCGAACGGTGTCGTCGAGAGCAGAAAAGACGGCGATTACAGCAGGTACTTCCCCGCCGACCGGTTTACCGAGTTCGAACAGGTTATTTTCGGGTATCTCCGGCGTGACACGCCGCGGGGACTCCTGATCACACTGCTGGAAGCACCGGACGCATCAGCCAGTGATATCGCAACGGCACTCGACGTCTCGCGGCCGACCGTGAGCCGCTACGCGGCACAACTCGACGAGGCAGGCATCCTCTCCCGAACGGACGGCTACAGTATCGTCGACCCGGAGACCGTATTGCTCTTGCTCGTCCGATACGACGACTCCTTCGGCGAGGATGCGGCCCGACTGGCCGAATCAGCAGCCAGTCTGGTCGAGTACACCGTCGAAGAGTAACTACGCGGTGACCATCCAGGTCGTACTGGAGGAGTAGCCCCACTTTTCGACCGAGATATCGAACTCGCCGCGCTCGATTGCGGTCATGTTGGTCCCGACCTCTTTGGCAGACATGTCGAGTTCGTCCGCGATGAGTCGCGATTTGAAGTACGTCTGTTCGTCCGCGTGTGCTTTCAGGAATTCGAGAATCCGGTGCTGTTTGTCCGAGAGGCTTGCCCGTGACGCGTCGACGGTTGCGCTCATACAGAGAGAGATGTCTCCACCTCGTATAGCCTGTTTGGTACGAACAGGTAACAGCCTGCCTTCTTGCGGTTTTTCGCTCCTTTCTGGCGTGGTGGCCGGCCAGCGCGCCCGGAGTGGTACGACAGAAAAACAGCAGAGACCGTCAGTTCTCTTCGTCGATCGCTTCCCCGACAGCGAAGTTCGATTTGACCTCCGTCACTTCGACCTTGACGCGTTCGCCGATATCCGTGCCGGGGACGATGATGACGTAGCCGCGTTCGACGCGTGCGATCCCGTCACCCTGTTTGCCGATATCTTCGATCTCGACGTACCGGATTTCGCCCGGTTCGACAGGAGGCTGTGGTTCGTCCGGTGCAGTCTCCTCGGGTTCGGAGCGCTCCTCGCTGGTTTCCGGTGAGATGAGAGCAACGCGGTAGGTATCCCCAGGTGTCACAGAGCCCGTTTCGATCTCCCGGCTCGGGAGTTCGACGACGTATTTTCCGTCGACTTCTGATACATCAGCACTGAACAGACAGAGTAGGTCATTCGAGATTTCCAAGTGTAGTAGACCTCCGTGTGACAGTAAGGGTCTCCGCGTTCAAAGTATTTACCGGTAGAACCATTCCTTGCGACCCAGCACTGACTATCACCGAACCGAACCATCGGGAGATTTGGCGCCCTCCGAGTCGTGGACGACGATTTCACCGTCGGCTGGCGTTGCTGGCTCGTACTCGTCTCGCACCTGAATCGCTTCTTCGAGTTCCCTGATCGCACGCTCTTTGAGTGCTCCGGCCAGGTCTTCGGCTTCTGTCCGGGAGATGTCCCGTCCCAGCCCCTCACATTCGTGCGCTCGGACCATCCCTTCCCCATCGACAGCCTCACCCATCGGCTGGCTCGTCCCGCCGAGGGCGACACTGAACGGGTACGTCTTGCAGACCAGCGGTCGGTCGCCGTAGATCGTACACTCTCCACCGCCCGTCTGCTGGGCGTCAGGTTCGTCGGCACTCGCAGCGCCTGATTCGTCGTAAAACATGCAGTCACCGCAGGCGTCGGTCTGCAAGGCCCACTCGAAGGTCTCTCCGCTCTGGCCCTCCGGCCCCTCCGAGAGCCCGTACGGCATCGGCCGGGCGACGTCCCGCCAGTCGTACTCTTCGCGTTTCTGAATCGACCGAATTTCGTCCGGAAAGACCGTTGCCGTGTGCGGTTCTGATTCCTCCGAACCGTCGGAGTCGCAGTCAGCAGCTTTGCAGCAGGCGCCACAGCGTGTACACTCGAAGCCGATCGATTCGATCGCGTCGGCGAGCTCGTCGACCGACAGCGAGCGTGCCCGCTCCAGTTCCGTTTCGAGGGAGTCCACACAGACGTATTCGTGGCTCCACCCAAAAGTGCGTCGTCCGAAAACAACGCCCAGTTCACGCTCATAGACCTCGAACCGACTGGCAGAGACGAGGACTCCAGTCAGTACTTCGCTCACTGCTCCGAGACCAACTGGTGGTAGTTAGCCGGCTCTATTCGGTCCAGGTGACCGAGGATGTACGCGTCGTCGCTTCAGAGCCTCCACGGAGTTACTGACGATCTGTAAGCGAATACACCTGTTTGCGGGCATCCTGAACGCTGTATCGGGACTCGACCAGGGTGGCTTCCTCTAACCGGTTCAGTGCGTAGCGTACAGTACGATCGGGTAACAATGACTCGTCGGCCAGTTTCCCCTGGGAAAGCGCACCATCAGTTTCGAGAATTTTCGCGACCAGTTTGGCACTGGGTGGCAGTTCTCGAAGACGATCGCGATATTCCTGTTCAGTTAGCGTACTCTTCGCTTTTCCCGGATCTTCCACAATTGTGCTCATATACTGTCCAATCTCTGCATGATGCTTGTAAACGTTTGCTATATGTACATCCAAAGAATTGGGAGTATATAATCGGTAGGGCACCCCCTTATACAAATCTTTTTGACAGTTCGATTCACACAGATTCCGCTTTCAGTCCATCGATTTTTCGACTCCGTTCCCGAACATCTCCAGGATCGGGGATGTGACCGGCAGTACGTGTTATTCGAGTGTTATATCCCCGTGTGTAATTCAGTATCATTTTAACGCTGGCTGTGCGAGAGCCTGATAGCGTGAAAGGACAGGAGTGGTACCAGGCCGATGATGTGGCCGAAGAATACGACGAGAAACGGTTCTCGAAAGGCGGACGCCTGATCGACAGGCGGGAGAAGCAGGCAGTTCTCGATGCACTCGGCCCAGTCGAGGACAAGAGAGTGCTGGAGATCGCCTGTGGAACCGGTCGGTTTACCGCGATGCTTGCAGAACGTGGTGCGGATATCGTCGGTCTGGATATCTCGGGCCCGATGCTCAAGCAGGGACGCGAGCGCGCGCAGTCGGCTGGGGTCGCGGACCACCTGGAGTACATGCGCGGCGATGCTGGCCGACTCCCGTTCCCGGACGACCACTTCGACGCAGTTTTTGCGATGCGATTTTTCCACCTCGCAGATACGCCCGAAGCGTTTCTCGAAGAGATGTGCCGTGTCTCGAGTGAACAGGTCTTTTTCGACACGTTCAACGGATTCTCGACGCGGACGATCTACAACTGGGCGCTGCCGATGGGGTCGCGACTGTACTCGGAACAAGAGGTACACGGCTTGCTCGATACAGCAGGTCTACGACTCGTCTCTGCGGAACACGACTGGGTGTTTCCCTACGGTCTCTACCGGGAGATTCCGAACCAGGTCGCGTCGGCTCTCCGACGGGTCGACGGCGGAATCAGAAAGCTACCCGGTGGGAACCGTCTCGCCTCGGTCTCCTACTGGAACGCTCGGCTGTAGCCCCCGAACTGTTCTCGGCGTTGGTGGGTTCGTTGTCGGGGCCGCTATTCAGTCGGTGATAAGTGGTGATCGTTCCGCTGTCTGCAGTATTGCAGAAGTCTTTTGCTCCGGCACTATCTACCCCCATCTAGTATGCCCGACGACCTGAACTGGGCCATCGGCGGCGAAGCCGGCGATGGGATCGATTCTACAGGGAAAATATTCGCGCAAGCGCTCTCACGCGCGGGCAGACACGTCTACACATCCAAGGATTTCGCGTCGCGTATCCGCGGGGGATACACGGCGTACAAGATCCGGACCTCTGTCGACCGCGTCGAAAGTGTCGTCGACCGACTCGACGTCCTCATTGCGCTGACCGAGCGGACCATCGAAGAGAACATGGACGAACTCCACGAGGGTAGCGTCATCATCTACGACGGTGAACGCACCTCGATGAAAGACGTCGAGATCCCCGAGGGGATGATCGGGCTGGATGTCCCACTGAAAACCCTCGCGGAGGAAGCTGGTGGGGGAATCATGCGCAACGTCGTCGCGCTGGGCGCGGCCTGTGAAGTCTCTAACTTCCCGATCGAGAACCTCGACGCCTCGCTGGAAAAACGGTTCTCCGACAAGGGGACTGCGATCGTCAAAAACAACAAGGAATCTGCACGGCTCGGCCAGGAGTACGTCCAGGAGAACTTCGATCACGAGTTCGACTACGACCTCGACACGACCGATCAGGATCTCGTCTTGCTCAACGGTGACGAGGCCATCGGGATGGGGGCACTCGCCGCGGGCTGTAAGTTCTACGCTGGCTATCCGATCACGCCAGCAACCGACGTGATGGAGTATCTCACCGGCCGGATCGATCAGTTCGGCGGCAAAGTCGTTCAGGCCGAGGACGAACTCGCCGCGATCAACATGGCGCTGGGTGCCGCCCGAGCAGGTGCACGCTCGATGACGGCGACCTCCGGCCCAGGGATCGATCTGATGACCGAAACCTTCGGGCTGGTCGCGACCAGCGAGACGCCACTGGTCATCTGTGACGTGATGCGTGCCGGGCCGTCGACCGGGATGCCGACCAAACAGGAACAGGGCGATCTCGATATGCTGCTGTACGGTGGCCACGGCGAGATCGATCGCTTCGTCGTCGGACCTACCACCGTCGCGGAGTGTTTCTGGAAAACTGTCGAGGCGTTCAACCTCGCCGAGAAGTACCAGATTCCGGTCTTCCTCGTCTCGGATCTCTCGCTTGCGGTCACCGAACAGACGTTCTCACCGGAGACGTTCGATATGGACGAGGTAGAAAACGACCGCGGGAAAGTCGTCGACGAGTCGGAGATCGACTCCTGGCTCGACGAACAGGGTCGCTTCCAGGCGCACTTTTCGACCGCAGACGGCGTCAGCCCACGTGCCCTCCCGGGGACGACCGACGGCGCACATATGACGACTGGTCTCGAACACGACGAGCTGGGCCGACGAACGGAGGAGACTGAAGTCCGTGTCGAGCAGGTCGACAAACGAGAACGGAAAGTCCAGACAGCACGCGAAGAAGAAGACTGGGAGCCACGCGAATTCGGCAATCCAGACGCCGACACACTCGTTCTCTCCTGGGGATCGAACGAGGGACCCCTCCGCGAAGCCCTCGACTATCTCGACGACGAGGATATCGACGTTCGCTTCATCTCCGTCCCGTATCTGTTCCCGCGACCCGATCTCTCGGATGCCATCGAGGCAGCCGAGACGACGGTCGTCGTCGAGTGTAACTCGACGGGGCAGTTCGCGGACCTCATCGAACACGACGTACTCGAACGCGTCGAGCGGATCAACAAGTACAACGGCGTCCGTTTCAAAGCGGACGAACTCGCAGCAGATATCAAAAATGTCATCGAACCACAGACAGCGGAGGTGGAACAATGAGTTCCGAGGTTAGATTCGTCGACTTCAAGTCGGACAAGCAGCCGACGTGGTGTCCGGGCTGTGGCGATTTCGGGACGATGAACGGCATGATGAAAGCCCTCGCCGAAACGGGTAACGACCCCGACAACACGTTCATCGTCGCGGGGATCGGCTGTTCGGGCAAGATCGGCACCTACATGCACAGCTACGCGCTGCACGGCGTCCACGGCCGCGCATTACCGGTTGGCATCGGCGTGAAGATGGCCAACCCGGAGCTGGAAGTGATGGTTGCCGGCGGTGACGGTGACGGCTACTCAATCGGTGCCGGGCACTTCGTTCACGCAGTGCGTCGGAACGTCGACATGAGCTACGTGGTGATGGACAACCGGATCTACGGGCTGACGAAAGGGCAGGCCTCCCCGACGAGCCGCGAGGACTTCGAAACATCGACCTCACCCGACGGGACGAACATGCCGCCGGTGAACCCGCTCGCACTCGCGCTCGCCGCCGGCGCGACGTTCATCGCGCAGTCTTTCTCCTCGGACTCGAAACGCCACGCCGAAATCGTGCAGGAAGCAGTCGAACACGACGGCTTTGGCTTCGTCAACGTCTACTCTCCCTGTGTAACGTTCAACGACGTCGACACCTACGACTACTTCCGCGATACGCTGGTCGATCTCAAAGAGGACGGTCACGATCGCACAGATCGAGAAGCCGCCAAAGCTGCCATTCTCAGCGACGAGAAAGAGTACCAGGGAGTCATCTACCAGAACGAAGACAGCGTCCCGTTCGAAGAGCAGGAAGGCATCGAGGCACCGATGACCGACGTGCCCGAGGGCGCACCCGAAGGTGCGATGGATCTCGTTCGCGAGTTCTACTGACCCATATCTCCGACTTCTGCTGACTTTTGTGGATTCAGTTCTGATAACAGCGGCCTCAATGTTCTTAACGGTTCGGCGGCTACCAACTGCTGATGGGCACCGGTAGTGATGGCTACGGCGCCGACAACGAGCGAGAAATCCCCCTGGAGGGGTTCGTCCGCTCGTTGTTCGGAGGGCTGGAGACAGCCGACAACCGACTTCGGCGACACGCCGGCTACATTATCTGTCAGACTGCCCACTCGAACGCCGCGATTCGCCCAGCGATAATCACGGCGCTGACGGAGTGGGCGGTTCGGCGGCCGTATCACGACCCGGTGTTGCGGACACTCGCGACGATCGGTACCCAGTACGACGAGATGGTAAAACAGGCGTTGCTCGCTGCGACGACTCGAAGGGAGGCCAGGCTGCTCTACCAGCGGCTGCAGAAGATCCGGACCTGGCAGGTCTCCTTCGGCGAGGGCGGGACCGAAGAGGGAGAGACCCTCGTCGATGTCGGGGGCTCGGGGATGGTTCGGGTTCCCCGGGAGTTTCTCGAACAGTACTCCAGGTCGGACAGTTCCCCGACGACGAGTTCCGAACTGGAGACCGATCACACCGAGACGACCTCACCGAGTCGACAGCGCAGCTGGTCGCGGCTCTCGCGGCGCAAGCGAATCGAGCAGATGGAACACGGCCAGGAGTTTGCAGCCATCGAGGAGATGAGCAAGTTCGACGAGGTCGAGTTTCTGGGGCCGGAATCCGAAACCCGATATGGACATTCGGTTCGGACACGGACCTTCGAGGGATCGACCGAAGACATCGCGATCATGCGGCTCTACCGGCACCACGACCAGCCGGGATTCGGACAGGCACTCGGCCAGCAGCTCGGGCAGTGGGTAGATGCAGCGACACCGGGTGTCGTCGGTGTCGTCGACTGGGGCGACTCCCCGCGTCCGTGGGTGGCAGTCGAATTTACCGACCAGACCCTCTGGGAACGTGGCAAACTGGAGCCGGCCGAGGCACTGGAGTCGGCACGCGATCTCACCGGTGCGCTGGCAGAACTCCACCAGCGCGATCTGATGCACGGCGGAATCGATCCCCACAGCATCCGGTACACACCGTCGATCATGGAGGATAGGCCGCTTCCGATGCTCGAAAACGTGGGATTGATTCCGGTCTACCGCCACTTCGACAACCCCGCATCCTATCTCGATCCGCGCTACGGTGCTCCGGAGTACTACGATGGACGGTACGGCAGCATCGACCACTGGACGGATATCTACCAGCTCGGGATGGCCCTCTACAGCGCCTTCACTGGCGATCCACCCTACAGCGGTACGTTCGAGGATATCAAGAGTCAGGTGTTGACCGACCGGCCGCTCGGGATGAGCACGGACAACCCGGATCTTCCGGGCTCGCTCGCCGAGGTACTCGCGAAAGCAACGGCGCGGGAGAAGCTCAAACGGTACGAGACAGCACACCAGTTCCACAACGCGATTTCGGCGGTCTGCGACGAGTTTCTGGAGTGAAATCCGATCTCCGGGGTTACAGCCAGTCGGCGAAGGAGTCGTACTCACGGCTGTGCTGGATGTAGGACTTCTGAGCGGCCGTGATCGCTGTCGCGAGATCGTCGCCATCGTTCAGCCGGTCACGAACACGGTTCTGTTTCCAGATACTCGGCGTCGTTCGCTCCGTCCAGCGGGCTTCGAGTCCGCCGAGATAGTCGTCGATTTCGGCAGTCGACACGCCGGCGTCTCGGAGCCCCGCACGCGCGAGTTCGAACACCTCCTCGAAGATCACGTCGGAGTCTGAAGTTTGCTCACCGTCGGCCGTAATCCAGGCGAGATCAGCGTCTAGTCCGTCCTGGGCCGCGTTGTAGAAACTCGTCTCTGCGTCCGCCCAGGGCAGCGCCGGGAGTGGGTGGTCAGTCTCGACGAGTCCGCGGAGCAGTCCCACAGTTAGCCACTGCACCGCGACAACGTCTGTGACAGTCGGCTGTGTCGGAATCGGCCGGTACTCGATACGCAGCGACTCCTCGTTGCCCGCGCCGTCGACGGGATCGCCGCCGATGACACACCGCAGCCAGCGCCAGTACGTCGACCGTTTGTACTGAAACTCCCAGGTGTCCGCTGCGAAGGAGTCCCGGGGGTCGTCGACGATCCACTCACGAAGGAACGGAGCAAAGAGATCGTCCTCGACGACCCGATCGATCGTCTCTTCGGCGCTGTCGATGTCGTCCGGAACCCTGACTTTCGGATTCGGTGTGGCGTTGACCGACTGCTCGAACACCGCGATCCGGAGTTCGTGGTGTGTCTGGTCGACGAGGTCGTGGGGGTCCTCGACGTCCGTGTACAGCTCCGGGGGGAGAAACGGCGAGTTCGTCGTCAGAGCCAGTAGCGGCCCGAGTGTTCGAATCGCCGCGTTGTAGTACGCCGGGAACTGCTCGGCAGTCGGAATCTGGAGGTGTGGCTGGATCGAGGTGGCGAGTGACTCGAAGAGAATGGACGGAAAACGTCGGTCGACACCGGGAACGTCGAGTCTGATCTCACCATCGAACTCCCGCAGGACGTCGTTGTCGATTGCAGCGTAGCGGGGATCAGTGCGCATATTCGTCGCGACGGTGACGCCGTCCTCGATCTCGACATCGGAGAGATACGAGTCGGCACTCTCCTCGGGCGAGATCGTCCACATCGCATCCGAAATCAGCAGTCGCTCGGACTCCCGAGCGGCGTCGTCGGCCGCCTCGAACGCAGCCTCGATCCGGTCTGCCTGCGAGCGCAACCCCGCCTCGTCGAACACGTCGGGATCTGTATTTATCTCGGCGTTGTGGACACCCAGTTCCTTGGTCGCGCCTGCGTCGAAGACCGACTGTGGGAGGTCTGTGAGTCTGGACTCGCCGTCTCGCTCGACAGCGTACACCTCCATCTCCAGCCCAACTGAGAAATCCTCGTTGTCGAGTTCGCCGGCCCGAATAGCCTCCCGGAGCGTGGCTGCCTGGTCTTCGACCCGGTCCAGATACACCGGAATAGCGTCTTCGGACAGCGACCGCTGGACGAGATCTCTCAACGCTGGCATCGGTTCGTCTCCGTACTGCATGGGTTGCTTTGCATTATCACGAAGATTGGATAGCGGATACAAACCCTTTGTGCATCGACGAGATGATAGCTGTTATGTCGGTGGCCGGAGAATACAGAGGATAGACCGGATTATGGATGATTCAGCGGACGGACCGTTGCCGAACGCGTTGCTCGTCGACGACGAGAAGGAAGTCGCGGACGCGTACGCCCTGCGCCTGCGTGGGCTCTGCGATGTCGAGACTGTGTACAGCGGCGACAGCGCGCTCCAGATGGTCGACGAGTGGGATGTCGATATAATTCTGCTCGATCGACATATGCCGGGTATCTCGGGTGACGAGGTACTCGACCGCCTCGAAGACCACTCCTTTTCGGGTCGCGTCATCATGGTTACCGCGATCGACCCGGGTTTCGACGTGCTCGATATGCCCTTCGACGATTACCTCTGCAAACCCGTCGATCGTGAGGATATCCGTGAGGCAGTCAGACAGCAGTGCCGGATTCTGGGCTACAAAACGCTGGGCGCGTATTTCAGCGCGGAATCGAAACGGAGTGTGATCGAAGCAGAGCTGCCGGAGCCGGAGCGCGGGGACCACGAGGGCTACCAGCGGGCGACGGAGCGGGCCGAAACACTGAAAGAGCGAACGAAACGGCTGCTCGACGACCCAGAGACGCTGTTCGATGCGTTCGACGATATCGAACGCGAGGGCCGGTAATCACTCACGAGTGCCGTCGTCGGTCGCCTCGAAAAATTCGGAGAGGAGTTTCCGCTGACCTGCGCGCAGATGGTAGAGTAGCGTCGGCCCAGTGATCCCGAGCGCGTTCGCTACTTCCTCGGCGCTACTGCCGCGTGGTGACTGGAAGTATTCGGCGAAAAAGGCCGTTCGGAGCGCGTTTTGCTGTCGGTCGGTCAACCGATCGCTGAGTTCGTCCCGGAACTCACGGGAGGTTGCAAGCTCCCGTTCTCGCTGCCGTTTCGCGACGACAGAGCCCTCGTACTCGCGCGTGACGGCCTCGGCGACCCGACGAACGTCCTCTGCCGGTGAGAGCTCGATCACACACTCACCGCGGCCGTTTTCGTACGCCGCGTGCTGGATGGCCGCGCCCTGCGTCGCGAGCAACCCGAGTGGCGTCTCTTCGTCCAGCCGGAGTTCGAGCGAGCCGCCGGTGTCGTACTCACCGATCACCCTGGTCGCAGTCGTCCCCTCGGTCTCCGCGAGCGTCTCTGCGACAGCGTCCGGTGATTGGTCTGTGACTGTGACGTAGCAGAGCAGTTTACTTCCCTGAGGAACTGTTCCATCGAGAACGAGTTCGCCCGACCCCTTCGAGGCGGCGACAAGCGGTGCGTCCTGGTCGGTTATCTCGAGTGTTAACTCGACGAGCGTATCAGACAGCAGCTGGTTGCGATGGCGAGCCGCGTTGATCGCGAAGCCTGCCATCTCGCCGACAGTGCCGAAACTCGCTCGCTCGCGCTCTGAAAACGCGTCCTGGTTGCTGCTGTAGATGCCCACGACACCGTAGACGTTCGAGCCGTAGCTCAGCGGAATCGCGAGCAGGGACTGCAGTCCGTCTGCGAAGGCAGCCCGCCGGATCGACTCCGGCACTGACTGTTCACCGCCGAGGGGCTGGACGATTTCGGGGGTTCCCGTTTCGACTGCGCGCCCTTCCGGCGGCGCAACACCGTCGTCCAGGCAGTCACCGATCTGTTCGAGGGTTCGTCCGGTCGTTCCTGCGGAGGCCCGGATCACGAGTTCGTCACCGCCCAGTTCTCGCTCGCCGACCCAGGCGAACTCGTAGATATCCGTCTCACCCAGTCGCTCACAGATCGTCGCAGCGATCTCCTCACGCGTCGAGGCGTCGACCAGTGCTGCGAGAATATCCGAGATGAGTCTGTTCGTTATCGTCAGCCGGTCGAGATCGTCTCTGAGGTGTTCGATCTCCCGCTCGTGTTCGTGGTGGCTGGTCACGTCCTGGAGATAGACGAACACAGACGCATCGGCCGGGGCGAGTGTCACCTCCAGCCATCTGTCAAGTCCGGGGTAGTACTGCTCGACTGTCGTCCGCTGGGAGAGCCCACCCTCGAAGGCACGTGGAATGCTGTTGTCGACTGACTCCGGAAAAATCTCGCCGATCGCTCTTTTGTCGGCTCCGGCGGGATCGACATCGAGCAGGGCCGCTGCCCGATCGGTGACGGCGGTAACCACGCCGTCCGGCGTCGTTTCGAGCACCCCTATGGGTGCTGCCTCGAAGCGCTCGTCCATACAGATACACTACTGGCCTGTGGTATAATCGTTTTACTCCGAATCCATCCCCGTAATCTCGAAGCGTGCCCCACCACTCTCGGAGGTTCTCACGTCGACAGCCCAGCCGTGGAGGTCGGCGATCCGTTCGACGATGGCGAGTCCGAGCCCAGTTCCGTGTTCGTCGGAGCTGTATCCCGGTTCGAAGATCCGGTCCTGTCTGTCTTCGGGGATTCCAGTACCATCGTCGGAGACGTAGACACCGTCGGAGAACTGACCCACCGTGACGGTGACGGTGCCAGACTGAGTTGGATTCCGACCACCCGGAGCGCCGTGTTCCACTGCTTCCTGTGACGCTTCCGAGTCAGGGCTTGTCGAACCGTGTTCGACGGCGTCATCAGGAGCCTGTGACTGAGGGCTCATGGAGCCATGCTCCACGGCGTCATCAGGAGCCTGTGACTGAGGGCTCATGGAGCCATGCTCCACGGCGTCATCAGGAGCCTGTGACTGAGGGCTCATGGAGCCATGCTCCACGGCGTCATCAGGAGCCTGTGACTGAGGGCTCGTCGAACCGTGTTCGACGGCGTTTCGGAACAGATTCTCGAACAGTCGACTCGCGCGATCCCTGTCGACGACGACCGTCGGGAGGTCGTCGGTAACCTCGAACGTTGCGCCGTTGGTCTCGACCGTCTGCCAGGCCACCCGTGCGAGTTCGCCCATATCAGCCCGCTGCTCGGGGTTGACGACGTCCTCGCCTCGTGCGAGTGTCAACACGTCCTGGATGATCCGCTCGATCCGGTCGTGGGCCTGTTCGACGTGATCGAACTGTTTGTCCTCGTCAAGTTCACGACCCGCACGGAGTCTGGCACGGGCCACGTCGAGTGGGTTGCGCAGATCGTGACTTAGCACACTCGCCATCCGGTCGACCCCGAGTGACGTTGTCTCGGTTTGCTCGTCTACAGCGGTAAACAGCAAAAGCCCCGGTTCGTCGTCACCTGGTGGGATGACCCGAACCAGATACTCCTCGCTGGTGCCATTCTGGACTCTGAGACGCTCTGTTTGTTCGAACGTTGGCCGGGGCCGTCGAAAAGAGAGGCTGGTCTCGAACAGTTTCTGGAGTGGGTCTCCCTGGTCGAGATTACAGATTGATCCGAACTCGTCGTTTCCTTCCTCGACGATCGGCTTCCCATCCTCGAAGCAGTAGCTGCATGCGGGGTCGGGATACCGTTCGATCGATACCATCGGGCTCTCGGTCATCTGTCTGGATGGGTGGCAGCCTGGCATGCGAAATCAGCAACCCGGATCGTCATCGGTACTGTATCTTTTGATGGGAACTAACTTAGTGGTGGATTCTAGCTATACAGAGAATCTCGGACGGGCTTCTGTTTTCGTGATAGTACAACAAACATATACTGGTGGAGTAGAAACAGTCACACCGCAGATATATGACTCGAAGCCCTCCACCGATCCAGCGACGTCGTTTTCTGACAGCAGCAGGCGCGACGGGACTCGCTGGGCTGGCAGGCTGTACAGCACTGACCGACGACGGCGAACAGGAACAGACGGCACCACAGACAGCGGCTCAGGACGACCTGCAAACTGATAGTCCAGCGCAGGTAGTCGAGAGCTATCTCGAATCAGTCACCACAGTACAGAAGCGCAGAGCAGAACTGCACCACAGCGCGGTCAGTGAGACGTTCACTCTCGGAGAGATCACTACAACAGTCGTCGAAGAGGATCTCTCGAGGGGTGAGGTCAGCGAGCGGACGTATCTCGATAGCGAGCAGGTCGAGGAAATCGTAACAGATGCCGAGACCGCAGTCGTCGAGGGAAACGTCGAAATCACCCAGTCCGGCGAAACGGTCAACGAGCAAGTCGAGTGGCTCGTCGCAACGGAAGGCGGTGAGTGGCGGCTGGTCGATCAAGGGTCTAGCGGGAGTAACTCTGGCGGCGAGAGTGATTCGGAGTCAGAGACAGAAGCGGTGCCGGAACCGGACCCCGAGATGCCGGCGGCGGTACACGAGTACATGATCGACAACGACGTTCAGGCGTACGACGGCTCGCTCGCCGACAGAACCGGAACGGAGTCGGTCACAATCGACGTCGGTGGCGGCGATCAGGGGCTGGCATTCGACCCACCCGTCGTCCGTGTCGATGCGGGAACCGAAGTGGTCTGGGAGTGGACCGGCGAAGGTGGTGCCCACAACGTCGTCTCCACGGACTCTCCCGAGGAGTTCGCGAACGAGGACGTGACAGATGAAGCAGGCCACACCTGGTCACAGACGTTCGAACAGACCGGTACCTACTTCTATTACTGCCAACCGCACAAGCCAATCGGGATGCACGGTGCGATAATCGTCGAATAGCTCGACAACCCGGGCTATTCAGTTACTCGTCGTCCTCTCTAAAGGACTCCTGGTTTTCGGTTTTCCACCGCTCGACGTCCTTGATCGCGTGTTCCGGTGGGACGTCGATTGCCGGATTCTCCTCGAAGAAATTCACCGGTTCGAGTTTGAGCGACATCATCTTTGCAGGGAGCACCGGCCAGTCTTCCGGCGCACAGACGTGGGTCTGGTTCAGATTGTACCAGACGACGATATCTTCGTTGTCGACGGAGCGATCCTGCTGGCTCCAGGCGGGCAGCCCCTCGCCGCCGGGGCTCTGGTTCGGATACTCGCCAGCGGGGAACAGTTCGTCGTCGTCGTACTGGGTCACCCAGAAATGTTTGTCTGCGAGCCCGAGCCGTTTCGTATCCGAGGAGCCGGGCTGGGCGGCGAATGCCGTGTTGTTGCCGTTTTTCTGGCGCAGCCGGTAGCCGACTGGCTGTCCCGTCGCCTCGTTGGTTTTGTTCTCGTTTACGATCTCCCAGTATCGGCCTTTGTGGGGGTTAGTCAGCGCCTGTGCCTCGGATTCGGATTCGAATTTCTCCCGTTTGGCGTAGGCAGCGTTTCCGTACCGATTCGAGTGGCCGCGGTCGGGTTCCTGGTGTGGTTCGGTGTCGTACCCCTCCGGGCCGTAAGGGACTGGTTCGAGTTCGACCTGTCTGACCGAGTTTTCCAGGCCGTCCATCTCGACATCCAGCCGACAGGTGAACACGTGCTGGTGGATCATCGACTTGTGATCCGGGCCGACCATCTCGGCGTAGCCCGACTCAGTTTCACCCGGCGGGGTCAGCCCGGTGGCGTTACAGCCCGTCAGCCGGACCTGTGCTTCGATGCTGCCGTCCTGGTAGAAGTACCAGTAGAAGGCGAAGTCGTAGTTGCCGATCGTCGAGATGAAGGAGACGACGAGCCGTCTGTTTCGCCGCACTTCGTCGTCACCGACCCGCCAGTCGTGGTGTTTCCAGAGCAGGCCGTAGTCCTCCTCGTGCAGACAGATGGCGTTCTCGATGACCGAGGGCTCGCCATCGGGGCCGTTCAGGATTGCATCGAAGTAGTGCATGTAGCCGAGACAGTCACAGCCCTCGGTCAGCGAGTTCGCGAGCCGACCGAGTCCGTACTCGCCGACGTCGAAGGGAGTCTTCCAGTAGTGATCCGGGTCGGGGTCGTTGTACGGCGTCGCTACCTCGGGGAAGGAAGCCCGGTTGATGATGCTCCTGCGCTCGCCGTCGTCTTCGTATTCGATATCGTACAACACGAGTCCTTCCCGGTGGTTGAAGCCGACGCGGAGCTGCCAGTTCTGCCAGCTTATTTCGCGGCCGTCGAGCTCCCAGCTCGGCCCCTCCGGCTGCACGACGTTGTAGGGCGTCAGATCCTCGCGGAGGTCCCGGTTTTCCTCCCGGTAGTGGTAGGTTTCGAGGTTGTTGACGACATCGGGGTTGGTGACGCCGGTGTCTACGATCTTGACAACCTCCTTCTCGTCGAGATCGACCCAGGCGTGGATTCCTGACAGTGGTCGGTTGTACGCGTTTGCGCCCTGTTCGTCCTCACTGGCTTTCACCCAGGAGACGCCGTGTGCGAGTCGCCGGTCACGGTCGATATCCTCGGGAACGAAATCGTAGCCAGCGGACCACGCCGTGACGATTGCCAGATCCGGATCTGCACCCCGCTTCCGGACTGCCTCGCGGAACTGCTCGTTACTGGTGACGACCGCTTCGACCTCGACGAACTCCTCCCCGATCATCCGCGGCTGTGCATTCGGGAGATTGTCCCACCGTCGGACTGTTTCGTCGTCCAGCGAGATAATTCCTTCGTAGGTTTCGCGTTCGACTTTGTCCCTGACGACGATCTTCGCCCGGCGGTCGACAGGTTCCCCCTCGTTCTCGTAGGCGCGCATCGCCGCTTTCGAGGGTTCTTTCAGTGTAATTTCGACGTACCGGGTCTGTTCGGAGAGCTCTTCTTCGGTGTCCAGAATCTGTCGGGCGGCGTCGATCTCGTCGGGAGCCAGCGGATCCAGCGGATGGTCGACGGGATAACTACTGTTGGATCCCATACTCAAACTGATCAGTTGTATTGTATTAATTTTTGCCACAATACGCAACTGATAATTGGGCGGCTGTACCAGGAGACTGTTATTCGGCTTCCTCACTGTCCGCAGCGGGGGATACCTCGGGCGTGTCGGGTCCGAGCGTTCGGTTGCCAGCGCGGGGTAACTCGGAGCGATCGGGTTCGAACCTGTCGAGTGTCGTCTGGGTGGTCGGTGGATCTGTACCCGAGACGATATACGGCAGCAGAACAGTCACTGCATTCGTCAGACAGATCAACACGATCGGAGCCAGAAAGAGGCCGTAGAACCCGAATACCGACGGCCCGACAATGTATGCGATTATCAGCAGTCCCGAGTGTGTCTCGTCGCTGCTCACCTGGGCACGGATGACGATGTCGGGGATGAAATCGATGAGGACAGCACTCACGAGCGCGAGGGCGGCCACGGGGACGAGCAGTTCGGGCTGCCCGGCGATCCAGGCTCTCGCTGCGAGGGCGATCGTGACCGGCACGTACACCAGTTTGATACCGATGGCGGGAATGAGACTCCCGATCCCCGACAGCGCCCCGGCGAGTGCAGGGAACGGCACTTCGATGAGCGGCGGGACGAGGGCGTTGTAGCCGTAGAAGGTGACGATACTGAGGATCGCAGCCACGAACACGTTGACAATATTCCCGAACAGTGCGAGCGAGAGTTCCGGATCGACAGCCCTGACGTACCGGCCAAGTGTTCCGGAGTCGTCGTATGTCTCCACCAGCCAGGAGACGAGTTTTGGGCCGTCGACCAGCATATAATACGTCGCAGTCAGAATGAGAAGCAACTGAACGAAGAGGCTGCCGAGGATGCCTGTGGCACCGATCAGCGTGTCAAAAACGAGATCGACATCGACCTGGGAAACCTGGCCGGTGAGGAGCCGTTCCAGTTCGTCGAGGTCGAGTCCGCTGATGTTCAACTCCGCGATCAGCCGATCTGCAGTCCCGCCATCGAGGAACCTGCGGAGTTCGATGGCGACGACGGTCAGTGTGTACCCGATTAAAACGAGAAACGGGAGCCCGAATAGTGTGATCGATACCGCTGCCCTGGTTCGTCGACCGAGCCCAAAGCGAGTCAGAAACCGGAAGATCGGACGGACAGCGTAGTACAGGAAGACGGAGAACACCCAGACCGCAATAAAGGCCAGCAGCGCGTAGCCAACGACGAGAAACAGTGCTCCCGCGACAGTCGCGATGGCGATCCGTCGACGGAGTTCTGGGTCAATAGGCATGATCGTAGCGGCCGAGACACGAGATTCTAGCCGTACATTCGGACAGCAACTTCGTCGGAATGGTCCAGTTGCTCGGCTTCGTGTCTAGTGAGGGCAATTTTTTATAAATAGCACTGCGCCTACTGATAAATCCCCCGGTCGTGTTTCCGAGGGAGAACGTCTGCTCAGAAGTTTATACACTTTGACGGTGTAGATAGTCGTGGCGGCAGACAGACGCCGCCCCCGCCCCAACCCAGTCGGAAGCAGCGGCCGCTGCTTCACTTTTTTAGCTTTTCTCGCACTCACCTTCCACACCACCGTGCTCCGGAACTGATCGCTGACACCCGCTATAAATCTAGATAATCCAATATATCTATCGAAAAAACCAAACGGCAACCGCGCGAAGAGATAGCTATGGGTGTAGATCAGGAACAGGCCGGGCGGACGATCCGCTGTCTGGTGGCCAAAGTGGGGCTGGATGGCCACGACCGCGGCGCACACGTCATCTCGAGAGCCTTTCGGGACGCCGGTTTCGAGGTTATCTATTCGGGTCTGCATCGAGCACCCGAGGAGATCGTACAGGCAACTGTCCAGGAGGACGTCGACGTTCTGGGGATCTCTATTCTCTCGGGGGCACACGATACACTTATCCCGGAGATAATCGACGGCCTCGAAGAGTACGATGCCTTCGAGGATACGCTCATTCTCGTGGGTGGCATCATCCCCGACGAGGACGAAGATGAACTGCTCGAACTGGGCGTCTCGAAAGTGTTCGGGCCGGGGGCGTCGATGGACGAGATGATACAGTTTGTCAGAGAGAACGCCCCCGAGCGCGAGTGATGACGACCATATGAGCGATCTCGTAGCCGAACTACTTGCAGGCAAACACCGCGCGCTGGCCCGTGTGATCACGAAGATCGAAAACCACGAACCGGGCTATCGCGAACTCGTCTCACAACTGCACGAACACACCGGCACCGCCGACGTGATCGGCATTACCGGTTCGCCCGGCTCCGGGAAATCCACACTCGTCGACAAACTCGCCGCGACCTACCGCGAGCAGGGGTTGACTGTCGGCGTGATCGCGATCGACCCCTCCTCGCCGTTTACCGGTGGAGCCGTGCTCGGTGATCGAATCCGGATGGGATCGAACATCGGCGATATGGACGTCTTCTTCAGATCCATGTCTGCCAGGGGGACCCTGGGTGGTCTCTCGACGGCGACGACTGACGCTGTCAAGGCACTCGACGCCTTCGGCAAGGACAAGATTCTCATCGAGACCGTTGGCGCCGGTCAGAACGAGATCGATATCGTCAAAACAGCAGAGTCGGTGCTCGTGCTGGTGCCGCCGGGGAGTGGTGACGACGTCCAGATGCTCAAAGCGGGCATCCTCGAAATCGGCGATATCTTCGTCGTCAACAAGGCCGATCTAGAAGGGTCGGATCGCACCGTCCAGGAGTTACGGGAGATGCTCGGCTACCGTGAGGGGCGTGTCCCGAGTACCGTCGGTCACCACGGCACGTCGGATGTCGACGCGACGATCGAAGGCAGTGATGCGGACGACGGGTGGGAGCCAGAAATCGTCGAGACGGTCGCCGAACGCGGAGAGGGCGTCGACGAACTACTCGACGTACTCGCTGATCACCAGGCGTATCTCGACAGCTCCGGACGGCGCGAACAGCAGCGACGACAGCGCTACGCCGAAGAGATCCGGACGCTGATCCGCGAGGATGCAAACAAGTTGCTGGTCGAAGAACTCGAAGCCCAGGGTGGCCTCGACAACTTCGTCCAGCAGGTCGTGGATCGCGAGATCGATCCTTACACCGTCTCGGATTCGATCGTCGAACCGATCGCCGACTGCCTCCGTGAGCGACGGGACGAATCCGAGTGAGCTATCCGAGACGTTCAGAACCGGTGGGAAATTTCCTCTTTCAAGAACACTAAACGCCAAGCGTGCATAGAATAGGATATGAAAATTCGGACAGTACTCGGTGGGGCTGTCGGCGTCCTCGGCGGGACAGCGATCGCGAATCGACTGCTTTCGGCCGACGAGACGCAGTTCGAGCCGTTTCTCGACGGCGATCAGGGAAGCTATCGCTGGCGTGGGTTCGATATTGCCTACACGGAACTCGGCGATCCAGAAGCGCAGGATCTCCTTCTGATCCACGGCACCAGCGCTGCCGCGTCGAATCACGAGTTTTTCACTGTCGCCGACCGACTGGCAGAGGAGTACCACGTCATCGCGCCGGATCTCCCGGGCTTTGGCCACTCTGACCGACCGCCGCTACTTTACTCTGCGTCGCTGTACGAGGCCTTCGTCGAGGATATCGTCGCCGATCTGACCGACGAACCGGTCGTGGTGGGTTCCTCGCTGTCGAGTTCCTACGTCGCCGGGGCAGCGAGAGACGCCGACGTCTCGAAATTGGTGTTGATCTGCCCGACGGACTCCTCGATGGGGGGCCGACAGGTGTGGCTGCGTGGCCTGCTCCGGTCACCCGTCGTCGGGACTGGCCTGTTCAACCTGCTCGCGAGCGAGGCCTCGATCCGTCATTTCAACGAAGATCACGGCTACTACGACATGAACAATCTCCCCGAAGCGGTGATCGACTACGAGTGGGAGACAGCCCACCAGCCGGGAGCACGGTTCGCGCCAGCCTCTTTCGTCAGTGGCTTCCTCGACCCCGAGGAGTCACTCGAAACGATGCTGTCTGCTGTCGATGCCCCGGTCACGTTCGTCTGGGGGCGCAACGCGGATATTTCGCCGCTTTCCGAGGGGCGCACACTCGCGGAACGTGTCGATGCCGGTCTCGTGGTCTTCGACAAGGCGAAACTCCTGCCTCACGTCGAACATCCCGAGCAGTTCGTCGACGTCGTTCGGGAAACAGCGAGAGTCACACAGTAAGTTCGAGGGTCGCTACTCTTCTGTCTCGACTCCCGGCTCCGGCTCGCGCTCGTCCGCCCGTCTGGTTACGTCGACGTGGTAATCTTTGAGAACATCCCGTCCGAGCAATAGCGGATAATCCATGTGATCCCGGTCCTCGACGCTCGCGGTGACAGTGTGCTGTGTCCCACCGACGCCGATCACGGTGTCGACGACCGGGCGGGTCTTGCTCTTTTTGTCGCTGCCGGATTTGATTCTCACGGTGTCTTTGATCGGTCCGGTCCCGATCTGGGCCGCCAGTTGCAGGTCGATACTCGACCGTGTTGCGCCGGTGTCGGACTTCGCGAACACCGTCCGGGAGCCCCGCGTTCCACTGACGACAACCTCTTCGATGTAGCCGATGACCGACGGCTCGACCGGGTCTCCGAGTGATTTTCTGGGGACGGCTGCTGGCCGAGAATCGTCCAGTTCCCTCGCGAGGTCGGCGACCGCATCGTCGTCGACAGTCGCGCCGCACTGTTCGGCTGCGAGTTTGACGATCGCTGGCCCCGGGTTCGTCCCCGTGGCGGCGAACAGTCCACGGAAGCCTGCCGTCGGATTTACCTCCAGGACGTACCACTGGTCGCCGTCGTCGATCAGATCGACACCGCCGTAATCGAGCCCGACCGCGTCAATCGATCGGCGTGCGATCTCCGCTGCGACGTCCGGCAACTCCCCGCTCGCATCTTCGACCCGGCCACCGAGTGCGACGTTGGTTCGCCAGTCACCTTCGGGTGCGTGCCTGTACATCGCGCCGATAACCTCGCCGCCGACGACGTAGACCCGGGCGTCCCGCTGGATTCCCTCCTGGTCGATGTACTGCTGGAGGAAGGCTTGCCGGTCACCGACCCGCGTGTTGACCGGCTCGTCGAGTCCGACCCGCCAGGTGCCGCCGCCGTGGGTTCCGATTGCCGTCTTGTAGACGGCCTGATCGCCGAATCTGTCACGGCGCTGGTTCAGTTTGTCGTTCGCGAGCGCCATGATCGAATCCGGAACGGGGACGCCTGCCTCGGCCAGCACGACGGCGGCGGCGTACTTGTGCATCGCAGTGAGAACAGCATCAGGCCTGTTGAGCATCGGCCGCAAATTCTCGAAGACACGGGCCAGACCCAGATCCTCCGCTGGCTGTGTGCTCGTCGACATGAGTAGCCGGTTGATGACAACGTCGACCTCCGGTTCGATACTGAC
Source organism: Halovenus amylolytica (assembly GCA_004015825.1). GTDB lineage: Archaea > Halobacteriota > Halobacteria > Halobacteriales > Haloarculaceae > Halovenus > Halovenus amylolytica. The sequence continues at coordinate 99,292 of ML137216.1, forward strand.
CTCACTGTCGGTAATCGAGACCGCGGTGTTCTCCCGACGGAGCCAGGCTGTGTCGAAGCCCAGTTTCTCCGCTGCATTCAGAATTGCCTTGCTCTCCTTGCTGATATGGAGGCTCAGAACACCGATGGTGGGTGCGTCAGAACTGCTCATACAGTTGGTTATGAACTGGGGCATCTAAACGACTCCCGTTCGTCGTCAGAGCTAACTGGTCCGGCGACAGATTGCAACCATGTCGGACGCTGACCCGTTCACGTTCGACGGTGGCCGGGTCGATCCAGGTGAGACCGAAAACATCCGGTACACCGTTACAGAGACGTACCTCGGAGATCCCGTCCGGATCCCCGTCACCATCGTCAACGGGGAACAGGCTGGGCCGACGCTGTTTCTCTCGGCGGCCGCACACGGCGACGAGCTCAACGGGATCGAGGTCGTGCGGACCGTCGGCCACAGCTGGGATCACAGCGATCTCTGCGGGACGCTGGTCTGTCTACCGGTGTTGAACGTCCCCGGCTTCATCGCCCAGCAGCGGTATCTCCCGATCTACGACCGTGATCTGAACCGCTCCTTCCCAGGCGCAACCGACGGTACGAGCGCCAAACGGATCGCCCACAGCATCTTCCGGAACTTCATCCAGCCCTGTGATCTCGGGCTCGATTTCCACACGTCGACGCGTGGACGGACGAATATGCTCCACGTCCGTGCCGGCCTCGCAAACGAGACCTCGGAGCGCCTCGCGAAGGCTTTCGCCTCGAACGTGATTATCGACAAACAGGGGCCGAGTGGCTCGTTACGTTTCGAGGCAACCGAGGCCGGTGTCCCCACGGTGGCCGTCGAGATGGGGGAGGCCCACCGGTTCCAGCGCGAGTTCATCGACGAGGCACTCGTGGGCGTCGAAAGCGTCCTCGCCGAGTTCGGAATGCGCGAGACAGCCACTGTCCGGTGGCCGGGCTGGCGAGCCATCATCGCCGGCAGTGAGGAGAAGACGTGGATCCGGGCCGATGTCGGTGGCCTCGTCGACGTGCAGACGAGCTACGGTGATCTGGTGTACGAGGGCGAGACGATCGCACGGATCACGAACCCGTTCCAGACGGAGATCACGACCGTGACCGCACCGTTTACCGGTCTGCTCGTCGGCCTGCTCGAAAACCCACTCGTCTATCCCGGCAACCCCCTCTGTCATCTCGTGAAAGTCGACGACCGGACCCGTCGCGCTATCGAGTACACGAAGTCCAGCCCGTAACTGCCGTCAGTCCTGGGGAGATTCGATGCGTTTACGCTCCTGTTTCGGGTGTTCCGAGACGTACACCTTCGTGTGGTCCGGGATGTCGTCGGTGACCCAGGAGTTGGCACCGATGCTGACGTGATCGCCGATCGTGATCGCACCGAGAATCTTGCTCCCCGCACCGATGACGACGTTGTTGCCGATATCCGGGTGGCGTTTGTAATCTTTCTTGAGTGCGTGCTCGTCGTCTTCCTGGTGTTCGAAGTGTAGGGCACCGAGCGTGACATCCTGATAGATCCGGACCCAGTCACCGATCGTCGTCGTCTCGCCGATGACGACACCGGTGCCGTGGTCGATGAAGAAGTACTCGCCGATCTCCGCACCGGGGTGGATGTCGATCCCGCTGACGGTCTTTGCGGCCTCGGTGAGCTCGCGAGCGTACACCTTCGCACCCTGGTTGTAGATCTCGTGTGCCACGCGCTGGACCATGATCGCGTGGAATCCGGGGTAGGAACGCACGACCTCGACGTGTGTTTTCGCCGCTGGGTCGCCCTTGAACGCCGCTTCGAGGTCTTTCTTGAGTTTGGCACGGATCTCCGGCAGTGTCTCGATGACGTTCGCCACCAGTTCCATCGGGTAGGCGACGTACGGGCACATCCCGCGGTAGAAGAGGTCTCCGAGCTCGTTGAGTTTCTCCTCGATTTCACGTTTGTCTTCGACTATCGAACACGAGTTCCAGCACCGGGGGAAAAAAAGTGTCTTGAGAATATCGATCTCGGCACACTGGGAGGTGCGTTCCGGAAACTCCGGACAGTCGAGCGTCGGCAACTCGTCACCATCCTCGGCATACGAGTCCCGAAGTCTCCGGTGGACGTCCCCACTGTGTTCGTACTGCATACTACACTATTCTTGTCGGATCGGTTTAGGCGTTCCGAGTAGAGAGAAGCCGTGGCCGTCCGGACGGCCACGTACGGCGTGCCATCCCGTTGCGGCCGAGTGGAGTCGCGAGGCCGAGAGCCCTGATACCGGCTGTGACGTGAAAAGCGCCTGTACCGGCATCAAGTTCTTTCTACCCTGGATAGTTAAACCTCTCGGCGGAAACGCGGCCGCAGTCAGTACGAGTCACGCCGGTCCGCGAGTGCTGGAAACTCTTCCCGGCGCTGTCCGACCCCGTCTGGATCGAGTTCTGCCATCACCAGTCCCGCTCGCTCGCCGGCGCTCGCGATCGGTGTCCCCCAGGGATCGTACACTGTCGATCTACCCACGAGGGCAGCTTCGTCGAACTCACCGACACCGTTGGCTGCTGCGACGTACATCAGATTCTCGATCGCCCGCGCTTTCGGGAGCGTCTCCCAGTGTTCGACCCGCGGGTACGGCCACGCGCTGGGGACGAGCGTGAGTGTCACTTCTGACTCGACGAGGCTCCGATACAGCTCCGGAAACCGGAGATCGTAGCAGGTCGTGATCCCGATTGTGAACCCCTCGTCCTCGACGGTTGGCACTGACTGGCCTGGTGTGAGCAGTTGCTGTTCTGCCGACTGGTAGCCGAACAGATGCTGTTTCCGGTAGATCGCCCGCCGTCGCCCAGCTGCATCGATATAGACAGCTGTGTTTGCATACCCCTCGTCTGCGGGTGTTTCGAAGCCGTGTTCGGTCGAGGCTTCGAGGTCTTCGACGAACGACCCCGCGAGAATCGAGATCTGCTCCTCGGTAGCAATGTCCTGCAACTGATTGATCGTCTCACCGTCGATCGGTTCCGCCTCCCGGGAGTAGCTGTCGAACGCGAAGTAGCCGACTGTGAACATCTCGGGGAGGCAGACGAGATCACAGCCCCGGTCGGCAGCCTCCCTGATTGCCTCGGTCGCTCGCTGTCGGTTCCGGTGGCCCTTCGCCCCCTCGATCTGTATCTGCGCCAGTCCGAGTTTCATACGATAGCTGTCTGATCGGGGCTACGGACGGTCGCCACAAAGAGCTACGGATCGAACCAGCGTAACCGAGTATCGTCAGTGCTATGGAGCCGTCAGCCCAATCGCGACTGTGTCACGTTTCCGGGATCTGGGACTGTTCGTTACGCTCGCGGTTTTCTGGGGATTGTCGTTCCCGGCGATCTCTGTCGGGCTCGAGAAGTTACCTCCGCTGCTGTTTGCGTCGTTCCGATACGACGTTGCAGCGATCCTCCTGCTCGTTTATGCCCTGCTGATGACCGACAACTGGTGGCCCGAGGTGCGGACCGATCGGGCAGCCATCCTCGCCGGCGGCGTCTTTCTCGTCGCTGGCAACGGATTCCTGTTTATCGGCCAGCAGACGGTCCCGAGCGGTGCTGCGGCGATCATGCAGACACTGGTCCCAATCGCAACTGCTGTCTGGGCGCTTTTGATCCTCGGTGAACGACTCTCTTTTCTCGGAACGGCCGGTGTTACAGTAGGGTTCGTCGGGATCGGATTCGTCATCCAGCCCGATCCGGCCAATCTTCTGGGCGGAGATACAGTTGGTCGGCTCATCATCATCGGACAGGTCGTCAGTGTCGCCCTCGGCGGTGTGCTGGTCGAACGCGCCAGCCCGTCGATCAACCGGGCAGCCTTCACTGGCTGGTCGATGCTACTCGGTGCGCTGATCCTCCACGCGGTGAGTCTGGGTGCCGGTGAGCTACCCGGGAGCAACGTCACGACGCCGACGGCTATCGGCTCGGTGCTCTACCTCGGAGTGTTCTCGACAGCGTTTGCCTTCCTGATTTTCTTCTACATTCTCGGCACGTACGGCGCGTTCGAGGCCTCACTCGTCTCCTATCTGGTCCCGATTGTCGCGACGCTGGTCGGTGTCTTCGTGCTGGGGGAGACGATCAATCTCCTGACGATATTCGGCTTCGGACTCGTCGCGCTCGGCTTCACACTGTTGAAACGCGATGCGATAGCAGAAGTCGTCGACAGCTCGTTCAGTCTGGCCAGACTGTAGGCAGGCGGCTACTCCCTCTCACCGGAGCAGTGTCAGTACTGCACAGACTGTGTGTGTCGTTCACAACCACTCTCCAGGTCCAAAAGGTACTTAATCGATGGTCTAATTATATATCATTACACCATGTCAGAACCACAGGAATTTCCGGCGTATCTCGACGTCGATTACGACGCGGGTGCAGGTGAGGATCCTGCAGATTACCCGACCGTTGCGGACAAAGTAGAGAAAGCGATCGAGGTAACCCGCGAGGGGCTGGAAAAATACGAGAACCCGGCCGTCATGTGGACCGGCGGGAAGGACTCGACGCTGACGCTGTATTTCATCAAGGAAGTTGCCGAGGAGTACGGCTACGACGTGCCACCGGCCGTGTTCATCGACCACTACCAGCACTTCGACGAGATCCACGACTTCGTCGACCACTGGGCAGAGGAGTGGGATCTCGATGTCATCTACGCACGCAACACGGACGTCGGCGAGTACGCCGAGGAACACGATCTCGAACCCGGCGACGACATCCCGGTGTCGGAACTCTCCGAACACAACCAGCACCACGTCCGCGAGATACTCGAATACGAGGAGGACAGCTTCCCGTTCCTGCTCGACACCTACGTCGGCAACCACCTGCTGAAGACGGTGGCACTGAACGACACACTCGAAGAGTACGACATCGACGGCGTCATCTCCGGTGTCCGCTGGGACGAACAGGAGGCCCGCGCCGACGAGACCTTCTTCTCGGCGCGTCACGACCCCGATATCTACCCGCCGCACGACCGCATTCAGCCGATCCTCCAGTTCGACGAGGCCGCCGTCTGGGACGCCTTCTGGCAGGTCGTCGTTCCGGAGACTGTCGAGGGCTACCCGGACGACGGCTACGTCCCGGAGAGTGCCGACGACCTTCCGGACGGTGTGTCAGCCGACGACATTCCGGTCTCGCCGAAGTACTTCGCCGGCTTCCGGTCACTCGGCAGTGAAGTGAGCACGGAGAAAAGCGAAGAAGAGCCCGCCTGGCTGCAGGATCTGGAGTCGACGACCGAGCGCGCCGGTCGCGCACAGGACAAAGAGGACCTGATGGAGCGACTGCGCGATCTCGGCTACATGTAGATCGGCCACAGTTCTATACTCCCGCGCTGCGATTTCTTTTCACATGACCGACAGCGACCGTAGCGGCGCGACCCTGGCCAGTTCTTACACCGAGATGACCGAGCTACTCCAGCCAAACGAGGCGAACTCACTCGGGCGCGCCCTTGGTGGCGTCGTACTGCACTGGATGGATATCTGCGGTGCGATCGCCGCGCTCCGGTTCACGAACCAGCAGGTCGTCACCGCGTCGATGGACGCTGTCGATTTCATCTCGCCGATCGACATCGGCGAAATCGCCGTGGTCGAAGCGTACGTCTTCAAAACGGGAACCACGAGTGTGGACGTGAAAGTTGACGTCCACGCCGAGGATCCACGGAAAGGCGAGCGCAGAGAGACCACGTCCTCGTTTCTCACGTTCGTCGCGATCGACGACCGGGGCAAGCCGGTCGAAGTACCTGAGTTGGTCTGTGAAACAGAAAACGAGGAAGCTCTGCGCGAGGAGGCGATTGCGGACCGTGAGGAGAAACTGACCGAATTGATCGAACGACTCGGCGGCTGATAGTGGTTCCTTGGCGGCACAGACTCGCAACAATCACCATGACCACTCACTCCCAGTAGTCGGTTTCCGCATCCATCGGAAAGTAGCCCTCGAACGTCCGTTCCTCGCGGCCACCCGGTGGAGAGCCGACGTAGACACCGAATTTCTCCATCTCCGGATAGATCGTCACGTCTGGCTCTTCCATCGTCGAGATGGCGAGATACCGGAGTGGTTCGTCGCTGTCGTTGATGACACGGTGGCCACCGCGTTCGTCCGCTGGGAAGTCGAGAAAGTCCCCCGGCTCCAGGTCGCTGTTGCCATCAGGTGTCCGAATCTGGCCGCTCCCAGCGAGCACGTAGATCGCCTCCGCGTTCGCCGTGTGGTAATGATACGGCCAGGAGCGTTCGCCTGGTGGGAGTTCGTACAGACTACAGCCCAGTTTCTCCGCGTCGACAGCGTTTCCGAGTTCCTTCCGTCTGAACGTCGTTTCCGGGGTTTCGTACTCGTTCCACTCGATATCCTCTTCGTTGACGTGCATACAGACTCGTCCAGCGGAGAGGGCAAAAATACAATCCTCACTCAAGCGAGAACTGTCCGCACTCCATCGGATTCCTCTCTGATTTCGTTTTCGACGAACGTTGCAATCCTGTCGATAACTCGCTTGTCGACCTCGTTGTCCAGGGCGTACTCCGCCTGTGTCCGCTCCCCCTGACTCTCCTGGAAGAGGTGGTTCAGATCGTCGTAGACGGTTATCTCCACGTTCTCTTTGCCTTCCAGCGCATCCCGCCAGATCGGGAGGTCGTCCTCGACCGTGAGCTGAAAATCCTGGCCACCCTGAATCAGGAGCTGTGGGATCTCCAGCTCTGCCGCTGTACCGGTCTGATCGTAGTTCTGCAGACTCCTGTAGAACTCCCGGCCACCGAACCGAACGACCTCGTCGTCGCCGATCTCCAGATTTCGGATCTTTTCAGCCTCCCGTTCGACACCCTGGAGAAATTCCTCGCGCAACGAACTGTCGACTGGCTGGAGGTCGAACAGGTGTCGGGCCTGGCGCTCGATCAGATCGCTGAACGGGCCGGCCGGGCCGGGTGCGAGCATCACAGTTCCAGCGAGATTTCCGTCCATCCGGGCGATCCGGGGGGCGAGCCCCCCGCCGAAGCTGTGTCCGGCGACGAACAGCCGGTCGTCGGCGACCTCCTCGAAGCTACGAAGTTCCGAAATAGCAGTCAGCGCATCCTCCGTCACGATATCGTCGATCGTGGCGTCTGCGAGATCGGGCTGGCAGGCGTAGGTTCGTTTGTCGTACCGCAACACAGCGATACCCTGACTCGCCAGACCCCACGCAATTTCCGTATATGTCCGGTTGGGGCCGACCGTGTTGTCCCGGTCCGTGGGTCCGTTTCCGTGGACGATGACCACACCGGGGACCGTCTCGTCGGTGTCTGGCAGTGACACCGTCGCGCCGAGTTCGCAGTCGAGTGGCGTCTCCAGCCCCACCTCTTCCTCGACGAAGCTGTCTCGATCGGCGTACTCCGGTGGCGTCCATTCCTGGACCGGAACAATCTGGAAGGTAATCACTCCATGCGCACTGTAGTCGACGACAACCTGATACTGGTCGCCATCCACCGTCACGTCCAGGTTGTACCGGTTGTTTCCTCTGACGGTGCCGAAGTACACGACCCGATCGATCGAATCGATCTCCGCTCCGGAGCCGACCACACCTGTCCAGGCCCGTTCGAGTTCCGTCGCACCGAAGGGGATCGGTGCATCGGGATCGACCCACTCGCCGGCAGTCTCGAACTGCCCGTCTGCGAGTAACTGGACGAACTCACGGGAGCGCTGGCGTAACGCGTCCCGGTCGTCGAACGAGTCCGGGACCCCCGAAGGTGGATCACCGTCGGTCTCGCTCCCGTCGTCACTGGAGTTGGTTTCGTTGCCGTCAGTAGCGGGGGCTGTCTCGTCGTCGCCCCCCATACAGCCAGCGAGTGAGAGGGCTGCTGCAGTAGCCGACGTCGTCTGGAGGAACTGCCGCCGGGAGATACTTCCACGCGTCTGTCTCAGTTGCTCTCGCAGTACTGGACGGGATGGTGCTGGTATCATTGTTGTAGTCGTTTCGTTGCGGTATAGTTATTACATTGGTGTGTTTCCGACTGTGAAACAGCACTGGGGAGCTCTGGCAGCCACGACAAACACCAGAACGTCGGCGCTCCGTTTCCGAAGGTATTTTATCTTCGGTTGTCTACATCGTACAAACCGCCGACCATCTCGGTCGCAGTCGCCTACCATGACAATATTCAAAGAGAAAGTAGACGAGGAGTATCTCACCGTCGCAGAAACCAAGGAGATTCTGGAAGATCTGCAGGCAGAGCGGGCTGCAGACGACGATCGGGAGATGCGATACGAACTCTCCCGGGCTATCGAACACGTGAACATGTTCGCGGAGCTTACACCGGAGCAGTCCCGCGAATTCGTCGAACAACTGCTCGAACTCGAGAAAGTCGACGAGAAAACAGCCTACAAGATCGCCGATACCAGACCGCTGGACCGGGACGAACTCCGCGCACTGTACGCCCAGGAACGGTACTCCCTCTCCGGTGACGAACTCGACGAAATTCTCAACGTCGTCAAACAGTACGCCTGAGCCGTCCCGGAACCCGCAGGCTCATAGTTGTCGATTCCCTCTATCCGACTATGACGCGGGAGTTGTCTCGGCGCCAATTGATTCAGTCAGTACCGGTCGCTCTAGCGCTCGGGCTGGCTGGCTGTTCGACCGACGTCGAAGAGGAGGAAGTACGGGTCGTCGGGCGACAACCGGCGGAACTGAAAGAGCCCGTCACCGGGTCGATAGATGTCGAAGTCCTCGTTCACAACATCGGAGTTGCCAGTGACGTGGAAATCACTGTCGAAGCGGTCGATATCGACGAGGATGTTGTGGCGACGAACTCGATCGTCGAACCGTTCGAACGCGACGAACAGCGAACTGTCTCCGTCGAGTTGACGCCCAGTCCGAAAGCAGATATTATTTTCGCGGAAGCAGCGATCGTGTGAACTACCCTGACCTACCGCGCTCGGGGCTACCCGCCCCTCGCTTGTTGAGGACAGGGCTTCCTGTTTCTGTGTCGGAATTTATACCCGACGTGGGCAGAGGGATTCCAGACTCTGCAGGCGACTTCCCTTCACAGGCGGTACGGAGTGTCCCACTCCTACCGAGTGGACACTCGGCCACAACCGACAGTGCGCGCTTCTTGTCGCGCTTGCACACCATCGGAAGCGTGGCGAGCATCGTACTACCGACATCGGCCGCAGGGTAGCAAGGCTATGCCGTGCAGTGAATATTAAACGATGACGGCGTGGACGAATCGCGGAGCGATTCGTTCGCACACCAGAAATCTAAGATTTCTGGGGACGCTGTATCCCCGCCCTACTCGCTCACTTCGTTCGCTCCGTGAGGACTGGGGCTTCGCGCCTGTAATCAGCTAAATCAGCACCGCAGTATCTATGGAATTAGTAACTGTTATTATAATTTGGGCCTAATGATAGATTAGGATGGACCTGCCTGGGGTGGCGTAACTGTCCAGAAAACAATACCATGACGCTCTTAGAAAAACCCCGACCAATAGACCGAACATTCGATTTACTCAGACATCCGGTTCGTCGGCGTATCCTCTCGCTTGTCATCGAGCACGATGCCAGGAGTGAAGACGCGTTCAGTGTTGCCGACATCGAAACGGAAGACGACGCGATAGAACTCCCGACCGTTGAGTTGTCTCATTCGCAACTGCCCAAACTGACCGAGGTAGGCTACATCGAGTGGGATGTGGATACCAATACGATTCAGCAGCGGTCGAACTGTGATGAGATTGCGCCGTTACTCGATTGGATGGCCGAAGACGAACTCCTGGGGGGTGGCCTGGCCCAATGAGCCTGGGTCTCCGCGGATATCTTTCCCGACTCGGTGGGCGCACAGATCCCGAGACACCGTCCTCACGTCAGGATACCGAGCACGAAACCCCCACGGTCCTGTATTCGTGCCCTGCGTGCAAGAGGACGTACATCAGCGAGGAGATGGACTCCTGCTCGAAGTGTGGCATGTCAGTCACTCGGATTCCCTCGGAGCACGAGCTAGGCCTCTCAGCAGGACGATCGTAGCTCACAGTTGGTACGAACTGTCTACTTCGTGGAGACAGAGATGTTGACCGGAGGTCAGCGATTCACCCGGAGACGTCCTCGGCAGCGAAGGTCTCGCGCAGGTGGGTTTCGTCCTCGGGGGAGAGGTTGGTGTGGATAATCTCGAATTCGTACTCGAAGTCAGATAGCTCCTGCTCGATGCGCTCGACGTTGCCCTCGCGGGTCAGCAAGAACAGTGCGGAGTTTTCGGGTTCGATCGCGTCTCGAATCTCCTCGATAAAGTCGTCGTCAATGCCGATGTCACCGAGTTTTCCCGAGAGTGCGCCGGCGGCGGCACCGGCCAACAGGCCGGCCCACGGAGCGAAAAACAGGATCCCGATGAGCATACCCCAGAAGGCGCCACCAACCGCTCCCGCACCGACGAGGCTGTGTGCCTGCTTGATCTTTGCGCGCCCTTTCTCGTTACGAACGACCACTGCCGCGTCATCGAGTTTGATTAGCTCCCGTTTCTGTAACTCGTACATCTTGTCGCGCATTGCTTCGGCACCATTCATATCACCGAACCTGAGTACAATTAGTGAACTCATCGATTCCCAGTATGCTGTACTCGATATTAGTTATCAAGTGACATTATTGCGCTAAGATTGTCGTAATCATCCATCCGTCCAGACGGAGACTCGGTATGAGTCGTCATCTTCTCTCCCTGGATTCCGGTTGTCGACAACGGAAGGCACGGACTCACAAGCCCAGGATCGTCTCGCAGTGCACTAATTTTCAATTCTCACTCCACACGCCCGTTCGGACAGGGTGGGCTTATTTACCAGTGGGACGGTCACTACGAGAGTACTACTATAATAACTATTTCTCGAACCGCTCATCTATCAATATGTCTGCATTCGATAGGCTTCGTTTCGACATAGCAGTTGCACGAAACCGTTACTCCCGAGGCTGTCACCAACAGCGTCGCAATCAGGACTTTACCCCCTACAGTAGTCGGTGTCCGGGGGCTCCACTGCGATCCGAACCGATGGGGCCGGTCGGTCGACGAGACGGAGACGCACAGATCGCAGCAGACCAAACCGAGTCGAAGGGCTGTGCCACAAAAAAACCGGACAGCGAGTAGCGACATGGCCGACGTCTACTACCTCATCAGCGACCTCCACATCGGCGGGGACGAGCAACTCCAGCAGGTGGACTTTCTGGACGAGTTGCTCGGGTTCCTCCGGGAACTCGAAGAGAACGACGAGGACGCCGAACTGATAATCAACGGTGACGCGTTCGGGCTGTGGGAGTTCACGGAGTTCGAGGGCCCGGAGAAGTTCGACGCCCTTCTCGACCGGTATCCCGACCTGTTCGACCAGCTTGAAGCGACTGGCCGAGAGATACCGATCACGCTTATCCCTGGGAACCACGACTACGAACTCGCCGCGTACCCGGCCTACGTGGAGCGACTGGCCGAGTACAATGTCACGCTGGAGCAGGAGGTATCGATCGAACGGAGAGTTGGCGACTCACTCGTCCACGTCGAACACGGCATGCAAGAGGACCCGAACAATCGGATTCCGGATTTCGGGAATCCGTACGCGAACCCACCGGGGTACTTCGTGAACCGCCAGATAACGAGTCGTGCCGGGAAACTCTCTGACCGTGGCAAGTACAACTGGCTGAAGGACATCCAGGCCGTAACACCCATGACCGAGATCCCCGACTGGCTCGTCTCGAACTACTTTTATCGTGAGATGAGCCCGTGGTTGCGTTACTCGGTCGTCCCATTCCTCCTCCTGTTCAACGCAGGTGTGCTGTACGTCGCGATGTTCGCGCTCGACTGGTTCGACGTCTGGTCGCTGCCGCTCACGCTGGTCGAGGAGGTGTTCAGCTTCTTCGGGTCGGCTGGGCGACTGGTCGAACTCGTCTTCGTCGGAAATCTGGTCATCATCCTGCTGTTGCTTGCAATCTCGATCCCCTTTTCGGTATTCGTGTGGGATGCGCGAAAGACGCTTAGACGGTTCGGACTCGTTCGGTCACCAGCCGAACGGGAGCCCGTCGAAAAATACTACGACAGAGCCAGAGACGTGTTCGCGTCGGAACCGGAGGTCGCTGTCTACGTATACGGGCACACGCACCGTCCGGCAGTGACTGAAGTCGACAATCGACTTGTCGTCAACACTGGGACGTGGCTCAAACGGCTCAATCGGGTCGATCCTCCACTCGGAGTTCTCCCGCCGGTCTACTACTCTACTTACCAGCTCAACTACTTCCGTCTCTCCGCGACCGACGATGGCGACGTCCTCGTCGAGTACGACGTAATCGAGAAATCGGACCCGGACGAGGAGACGTTGCTCCAGCGATTACTCACCCGGTCACCGCGGCGACAACGGAACCCTCCTGACCGGACAGTCGTGAACCGTACTATCGAGGGGAGTTCGCAACTGAACGAGTCGACGGTCACAGAGTGATACTGGTGGCTATACATTCGTAAAGAGATTCCCACCCCGGGTGTGCGAAATTCTTCAGTTTCGTATAGCCACCAGTACGAGTTGCATTTCATCGCCGAACAGTATCACGCTAATACCTGACAGCCGCAAGTCGATCGTGAAAACGAGATACCTCTATTCTGTTGTGAAATACAAGAATTCACACAATTACCAGGGCCAGTGCCGCGGAAAGTCACAAATACCAATATTCTAATAAGTTCTGCAGATAACTATGGGTTTCACAAATTCCCATCTGTTACAAACCGACGTACCGGGCGTTCCAGATTACCTTCAGGAGACCGTCGAGGGGACCATCAACTTCCTGCCCCAGCTCGTTGGCGCAGTTATCATCCTGCTCATCGGCTGGTTCATCGGGCGTCTCGTCGCCGGAAGCGTCCGACACGTTGCCGACCGAACCGAGATCGACCAACTCGTCATGAAAACGCCGCTCGGTGGAGTGCTGGGCGGCAGTGAGAAGGCAGTATCGTCGAGTATCGGGCGTATCGCTGCCTACTTCGTGTACGCACTGGCGATACTCGCGGCGGCCGACGCCCTCGCGGTTGAACTCCTCTCGGAGTGGATTGCGACGGCAGTCTCGTATCTGCCGGCATTCGTCGCGGGTGCGCTCATCATCGTCGTCGGATTTGTTCTCGCCGACTTCCTCGCCGACATCGTCGCACATACGAAGACGGTCACAGAAACCAGCTATACCGGTATATTCTCCGATGGAGTGCGTCTGTTCCTGTATTTCATCGCGATCGTGATCGGGCTGGGCACGATGGGGGTCGATGTTCAGATCCTCAATACGTTTGCACAGGCCGCGGCCTATGGACTGGCCGCCGGTATCGCTCTCGCCATCGGCATCGCGTTCGGCCTCGGCGGTCGGGACTACGTCGCCACCAACATCGGTGACTGGCTCCCCGGACGCGCGCCGGACCCCGAACCATCCCCGATCGGTCAACCCGATGGTGGTGAGGAATCGGCCGATTGAATCTCACGATACCGTCGCGAATTTTCTGCGAAATCGCGTCGGATGCGGGCGAAAGGGCGTTTGCGACTCTTGTTGGGTGGCTGACTTTGGAACGGTTCTCGACAAATAGCGTCGGTGATGCATCCGTCGTTTGACGTGATGTTCACCCCTCGTCTCCAGTCGGATGGATCTTCACTGATGTCCGGAGACGCATTGTCGTGCAGAGTCGCACACTTCGGTTCAGTAAATTAAACTATATCAATTTTATTTGTATATCTCTGTAATGTAACGAGTACGAATCCTGATAATACACTGATATGCAAAGCTAGCGTATGGATCACTAAGCACTACTGGCGGTGTAGCATGTAGAAATGGGTCCGCTGCTAGGTGTGCACAGATAATGATACAAATGTTACCTGAAAACTGGTTCGTCAGAGACACGAAACTGAACGCCGTCATCTCGTGGGTACTCACGGGGATGCTGGCAGTGACGATCGCCGTCGGGCTGGTAAATAGCCGGTTCGACATAGTGATGCTCGCCGGTGCCGCAGCGATTGTCGCCGTCGTCCCGCCTCTCGTCTCGCGTAACTGGCAACAATCTGTTCCGTGGCCGCTGCTCCTCGTCGCCACGTTCCCGCTCGTCTTCGGCGCGAGCGGGTCGTTTTTCGGCCTCGTTGTCGTCGGCATCGGCATCGCGGCACTGGCACTCCTCGTGGTGGTTGTCCTCCAGATGACGACGACAGTTCGAATGACGCCAAATTTCGCTACTGGGTTCGTGATGATCTGCACCCTCGGGACAGCCGGACTGTGGGCAGTCCTCTCGGCTACCTCGGCACGGTTTCTCGGATCTGCGTTCGTTGAGACGAACGATCAGTTGATGGGCGTTTTCTCGGCCGCGTTGGTCGCAAGCATCCTCTCCGGGCTCATCTTCCGCTGGTACTTCCGGCGACAGCTAGAGCGGAATCGCTCGTCTGGCTCCCCCGAGGAGGCACAGATAGCATGAGCCTCGGAGAGTACGTGAGCGACCGTCGACAGCGCCAACTGGTTCACGTCCTGCAGGCTGCGATGGGCGGGATCCTTCTGGTCGGCTTATTTACTGGCGAGTACGGAATCGTCGTCAACGCTGGCGTCGGACTGGCCGTAACCTTCCTCCCAGCAATCCTGGAGCGGAGCTACCGATTTACGATGGGCGTCGGTATCGTGCTCTGGATCACTGCCGCGATGTTTCTGCACGCCCTCGGAGTGGTCCCGCTCCCGTTTTTCGACTTCCAGAGCGCATACTCGTCGACGTGGTGGTGGGACCACATGACCCACGCGCTCTCGTCGTCGCTCGTCGCCGGTGTCGCCTACGCGACGGTTCGAGCACTCGACGAACACACGGAATTTATCAACATGCCGCCGACGTTCCTCTTCGTGTTCATGCTCATGTTCGTCCTCGCGTTCGGTGTCATCTGGGAACTCCTCGAGTTCTACATCAGCGTCGGCGCAGAGCTACTGGGGACCGGATCCGTCCTCACGCAGTACGGACTCGATGACACTGTACAGGACCTGTTCTACAACTCCCTCGGTGGGATCGCCGTCGCGATATTCGGTGTGACCCGCCTCTCGGGTGTGTCCAGTCAACTCGCGGACCGATTCGAGGGAGCGTCTCCGAGACGCTGATACTGCTGGCTGTCAATTCGGACAAATATTCGACCACCGTGAGAACGAGTGCTCACGAGGATCGCCGCACGCTGTTCGACTCACCCCACGTCGGGTCGACATTCGTTCATTTCTTACAGCCACCAGTATGACTCCCCGGAGTCCGCATTTCTGCGTCAGTTAAAAGCCGACAGACGACGACAACAGAGAGATTCAGGACTCATCGTGATTGTTGCGAGTCTGTACCGCTCTAGGGACGCAAATTCTGTGCTATACGCCGTGAGACGTCGATATCCGTGACTCGGTCACGAAAATAACCGCAACAATCATTATCAATGTGGGATCACCGACTGGCGAGAGCGTCGCGAAAGTCGTCTCGGCTGGAAGACCCGCGTTCAGTCGCCAAGGGCCTGTTCGCTCTCTCCCACAGTCGTCACCTCGACGCCGCCGGACAGCTCTGTGTTGGGGTACGGTATACTGATGCCCTCGGAATCGAACCGTTCTTTCACAGTCTTGACGAACTGCGCCCGTACTGCTTTGACGTTACTCTCGTTGGTGTTCGTCCAGACGCGACCCGAGAGGACAACAGCCGAGTCGCCGAGTTCTTTGACCGGGGCCGTCGGTTCGGGGTCGTCGAGCACACCATCGACCCGGGATCCCGTGTCGATAATGGTGTCCTGTGCCTGTTTGATGTCTTCGTCGTATCCGATGCCGAAGTCGACCGAAACCCTGCGTTGATCGTTCGCCACGTTGTTTATCACCACTGCAGTGGCGAGGTCGTTGTTCGGGACGGTAACCAACTCGTTGTCGAGCGTGTCCAGTTTCGTCACCCGCATCTGGATTTCTCGCACCACTCCGGTGTTGTCGTCCCACTCGATTCGATCGCCAACCGTGAACGCTTCGTCCTGGATGATAAAGACGCCAGCGACGAAGTTGGCGATAATATCCTGGGCGGCGAACCCGATGGCGAGTGTGAGCGCTCCAGCCAGCGTAGCGAACGCTGCGAGGATGGCTCCGAAGCCAGCAACCGCTGCAGCTACTGCCACCGCAAAAATGCCAAAGACGGCAGCAGTCGTACTCACGGCAAGCCCGATGAGCGTTTCATCGTACTCTCGGCGCCTGAGGCTCCGTTCCACTGCCCGGGTGATAATTGATTTTCCAATTGGATAGAAGACCGTGAGCACGACGACGAACAACACGATGGTCGTGACTGCGCTAACGAGTGGGGGGACGTACTGCTGCAGATCGAAGGGGATGTCTTGCTGTAGTAGTATCATTAGCCGTCTTAATACGTAAAATTGGCAGCGATTTAGTTATATACTGAAGAGTTCAAGATTCGCTCTTGAGAGGCTGTCACACAGCATCTTACTCCGGAGTAAGGTAATGTATCTCTTCCAGTCCGGGGTACTTAACTAATATCTGTCCTGCTCTGCGGTAAATTATGAGTTCACTCGTTGTACTCACATTCGAGGACGAAGATGGTGCGGAAGACATGCGTGATCGCATGTTCGACTTCCAGAAACGCAGGCTGATTACTATCGAAGACGCGGCAGTTGTCAAGCGCAAGAAAAACGGCAAGACGAAAGTAAAACAGGCCTACAGCCTCGTCGGTGCGGGTGCACTGGGTGGTGCCTTCTGGGGAATGCTCATCGGGCTCCTGTTTTTCGCGCCGTGGCTCGGCCTGATCGCTGGCGCTGCTGGCGGTGCCCTCAGTGGCAAACTGGGTGATATCGGTATCGACGATTCATTCATCAAAGAAGTCGGTGAGGCGATCGAGCCCGGCCAGTCGGCACTGTTTCTCCTCGCGCGGGAGGCACAGATCGAACGTATCCGAGAGGAAACGAAGGGGATCAACTTCGAGATAATCCAGACCAATCTTTCGCCAACCGAGGAGACGCAACTCCGAGAGACTTTCGCCGCCGAAGAACTCGCGGGCTGATGACAGAGAAGCCACGTGCTCGTCCGAGACTGTTCAAACTGTCGAACCACCGGCCACAGAACCGGGTCGATCCGCCAAGCGTCTCTCGGAACGTGCCCGACACCCCATCGCGGCTGTGGTGAACTATCAGATTGCGTGTAATCTTGCTGTTTCCGAGAGGTTGGAACGATGATCGATATATTTCAACACGATTTCTCGGCAGTAAGACACTCACGTTCGCAGACCGCCGAGTGTACATATGAGTAGTCCGATCGTCATATCAAAATGATATGACCTCCGATACGAGCACCACCCTTCTCGACGGGAACACAGCACCGGACAGAACCGAGGGGCGGTTGGCCTACTGGGGGCCAGCAATCGCCGTCAGTCTCGCGATGTTTATCGGCGTCATCGACTCGACGCTGATGAACGTGGCAATCCCCGCGATCGTCGTCGACCTGGACACGACCGTTCCGGTGGTCCAGGGAGCAATCGCTTTCTATGCGATGGTGATGGCTGCGTTGATTCTCCCCGGTGGGAAGCTGTCGTCGATGTACGGCATTCGGCGGCTGATGACGGCGACACTGATCGTCTACGGAATCGGAACGACGCTGGCGGCGGTGAGCTGGAACGTCGCTGTCCTCTACGTCGGCTGGTCGCTCGTCGAGGGTGCTGCTGCGGCCGTACTGCTGCCACTGACGTTTACTGTCTTGCTCGTCAGCTACGAGGGAGCCGACCGGCTGAAAGCGCTCGGGATTCTCGCAGGTGTGAACGCTGCTGGTGCTGCCTTTGGCCCACTGCTGGGCGGGGCGGTGACCACGTTCGCGAGCTGGCGATGGGGGTTCGGAATCGAGGTCGTAATCGTCTTCGTCGCACTCGCTTTCGTCCGGTATCTTCCCGGTGAGCGCCTGAGCGAAACCCGGGTGAAATTAGATGTGGGTGGGACTGTTCTCTCGATTCTCGGCACGACAGCGCTTGTGGGTGGTGTGCTTCTGGCTGGGCGATACGGGTGGTTGCTGGCCCGGCGTCCGTTCGTCGTCGGCGGTGTCCAGATTGATCTGTTCGGTATGTCACCGACTGTCTGGCTCGTCGGACTCGGACTCGTTACGTTCGCTGCCTTCGTCCAGTACGAGCGTCGAATCGAGCAGACTGGCAGGTCACCACTGGTCCCGGTCCACCTGTTGGCGAACGGCTCGTTCACGGCTGGTATCGTCACCAACGCCGTCCGATCACTGGTCATGGCCGGGTTCATCTTCGTCGTTCCGGTCTTTCTCCAGTCAGGTGCTGGATACACAGCGTTCGAGACTGGGGTTGCCATGCTCCCCTTCTCCATCGCGACGTTCGTTGCGTCAATTTTCACCACGGGGTGGCGACGGATTGTCTCGCCGAGAGCACTCGTTCAGGCTGGCATCGTTCTCATGGGGATGGGGCTCCTCGTGCTGGTCTCACAGACGACGATCGACGTTACGATCGTCCAGCTCGCCGCCCCTATGACCGTAATCGGTTTCGGACTCGGACTCGTCATGGCACAACTGATCGAGATGACACTCTCCGCTGTCGAGGCCACCGACTCGGCGGCTGCATCCGGCGTTTTGAACGCAACGATGATGCTCGGGTACTCGTTCGGGACAGCAATTGTCGGCACCTACTTGCTCAGGCAGTTCTACGGGGGAGTCATCGATGGTGTGCTGGGCGGAACGAACGTGTCAGCCGACGAGCGCAATACGCTCGTGGAGGCCCTCGAACAGGCTGCAGAGACGGCGACTCAAGAGACCCAACAGAACTTTTTGACTCAACTGTCCCCCGAACAGCGGGAACTACTGGCTAGCGTGTTCGAAACTGCAACCGTGCAAGCACAGCGAGGGACGCTGTTGCTTCTCACCCTCTTCGTCGGTTTCCTCCTTCTCACGTCGACGCTCCTCCCGTCTGGTGAGGTGGACGAACGCGACACTTGAACCGCTGCATGGACGTAGCGAACTACGGAATCGAACCGCCACGGTTCAGAACCGTTCGCGGCCTGAACGAAGGCATACCCGTTGCGTCAGGTGAGGGCCAAACCGGCGTTTGAATGGCTCTGATATTGGATTACGACCGAAAAATCTGCGATGGGCGCTGCAGGTGCTCGTTCGTCGATCGAACGAATCGTCTTTTCGGGCCTGAAACGGCCGAAATCGGCACGCTCAGAAGGGTATCTGTAGCCGCTATCTTCAATGTCCGAAAGGTATACTTCCCCTGGAAATTCGGAATTCGACTCAAACTATTCCCGGCGGGTCACCTGATTGGAACAGGCAGTCATAGATAGCCCGTGATCTCGTCGGCAAGAAGACGCTGATGAACGCCATTCTCCCTGTGTTGACTCATAGTGATTATTGCGGTGATTTTCAGTACGGAAGCGAAAACAAGGCTGTTTCGGCCCTAATAGACCGGTTCTATCGGAAACTGGTGGTAAAGACTTGCAATAATCACTATCAGAGGGTTCGCGGTTCCCACACCTCAAAAATACTAGTAGCTTGCCTCCAGAGATTTTCCACACATTTGTTTCAATTTTGAAGGGAGAAACATTAATACGGTGCTTGCAGATATTTTCTAATGAGGTGTATGAGAGTGATTACCAAACACATAAGAACAGTAATCAACGAGTCAGGACCGAGCGTTGAGGACAACGAGCTGGGGGATCGATTATGAGCAACTCTTACTCTGACCATTTGGAGGGGGTTTGGGTAAATCTAGTGACTGGACGTGGGAGATACACCGGTACCGACGACCACGTCTACCTCGGCGTCTACGGACCCGAGGGAGGTCGCGAGTTCGCGCTCGACGTTGCTGGGTTCGATGACTGGGAACCGGACAGCTCTGTGGATTACAGGTTTGGATCCGGTGGCGGAGCCGGGCGTGATCCCAGAACTGCCGAGGACCAGCTGTACAATATATCAATATCCACTCCCGACATCACCCACGTGTACCTTCGCAAGCAGGGGGACCGGACGCGGAGTGGCGATGACTACTGGGAACTCTCGGACGCCACTGTCTATCTCTTTCCCCGGGGAAGCGGTGGCCGGGTATTTACCTTACCGGGAACGGCGAGACTCGGCAACGAGTACGGGCACAAAGTCTGGCTAGAGGAGAGAACGGATGGGACCGTTCACGCCGACGACCCAACGTTAAAAGAGGTGAGAGCCAAGTTCGAACAGGATCAAGAGTAGGCCGTAAGACAACGTATCGGAAACCAGCCAGCGAAGACCGGTGCAATGAGTTCGAGATCCCCTGAATATATTTGGAAAATCCGCTGGATACGTGCTCTATATGCAGCGCGGCTTCTGAAACCTATCACCGTTCGAGGGTTTCAACAAACTTACTGGACAGAGGGTGAATTTCCGTCACAGCGTGTCGATAAACTCGCCGAGGATCTGGTTGAACCGCTCGGGTTCTTCAATAGTGAGACAGTGACCACTGTTTTCGAAGCGTTCAAACTGAGAGTTCGGTACGAGTTCTGCGACATATTGGACGGACGCAACGCTGCGCCACTTTTCATCCGCTCCAGCACACACCAACGTTGCAACGTCAATCTCGGTGAGTATATCCCGATAATCACGGAGGTACAGTAATCCAAAGAGTGACGCACCGTGGATTGATGCTGGCGTCCGTGACCCTTCGTCGAGTATCAGATTGCGAAGTTCCCGCGATGGTGGTTCACTGAGCATCGCCTTCGCTTGCTGATCGAGGAGTTCGATCGGCGACATCTGGATCTGATGGATGGCCTCTTCGAGATCATCGATCCCGTAACTCCCGTAGTCGTAGTCATCCCGTTTCAGCGGTGATGGTTCCATGTCGATATCGACGAGCGCCCGAATCTGATCAGTCCCGAACTGATGAATGTATTCCCAGGAAACTACGGCTCCCATCGACCACCCGACGAGAACGACATCGTCGAGACCGAGTTGCTCTATGAACGATCGCACGTCGTCGGCATACTGTTGCATAGTGTGGCCGAGTTCGGTCTTCTCGGATCGACCATGTCCTCTAAAATCGACCCCTATCGTCCGATATTCACCAGACATCGCCGTCAACTGTGGTTCGAAATATCGAAGACCCGCCGTGGCTCCATGAAGAAATACGATCGGTTGCCCCTCTCCGTGATCCTCATAATAGAGATCAGCCCCGTTGCACTGGATGATTGGCATAGCAGCGATAGTACGTTGCAGTGACTAATAATACCGAGCAGGGTTTCAAAATGTGCTGAATGTCGTCTCTGAGTGAAACTTCGACATTCATTTTGCGAGTCTACCGCTCCGACAACAGGTAGAAAATCCTGAATTTTCATAGAACTGGTGTGCGAGATAGAGAGGATACAGTCAGCATAGCAACGACAATTTTCAGTTTTTCGTTACCGAATCAATCACTCAGTGTCGGTGCGATCCTACCACTGGTGAGCGCCAATACTGACGATCGCCCCACAGCGAGCGCATTCCGAGACGACCAGCGGGTCGGATGGAGAATGCTTTACGACGACATCAGTGCCCCCAGTTGGCCCACCACACCGCTTGCAGACGACCGGTCGAGTTTCTCTCATTTTTCAGTACCCCATTAAAGGAACGTCACCGACCGAAATAAACGAATTCGACATTTTATCGCCTGATATGGTATCTGTACCGAGTGATGTGCTCACTCAAAAACTGGCGGAAACCAAATGCAGGATATACGCGTTGACTCTTGTGTGATGGTGAATCGCCGGAGTTCATGGGATTTGATGAATTCCCTGAAACGGCCGAAATCGGTCCACGTATACTGTCGGCTGTAAGAAACTGAAGAATTGCGCCACAGAGTCAGGTTCCTCACGCCGGCAAAACAGCCACTACCTCGTCGATTACCTCGTGGCGATCGGACGCCGAAAACAGCTGATGTTTCCCATCGTACAGACGGATCTGGTCGGACGAAACCGCTGTTCCGATCGCGTGGAGACTTACGATCGTATCCGAAAGCGAGGCGAAGACGACGGCGTCGTTGCTGATTGACGGACGCGTCTGTTGTGCGCGATAAATCTCTGTAATAAAGACCGGTGAGATCCGTTTCGGGAGTTGCTCCCATTCGTGATCCGAAACGTGGACTCCGAGTTCCTCGCGGCGTGTTTTAATCGGGAGGATGCGAGCTCGGAACGGGAGTCGTAAAACGAGCCACCGCTCCCAGGCGGAAACCTTCGCCTCGTAGATCCCCCACCACGGAGAGAGATACACCTCCTTTGCAGACGTCTCCAGAAACGCCGCGACAAGTCCACCCAGGCTGTGACCCACGATCCCCGCCGGTTCGTGCTCATCATGTAATCGCTGGACTGGTCGACGGTACTCTCGTTCGAAATCCGTGATATCGGTGGGAAACTGAACCGCATGAACCCGATAGCCGGCGTCGGTGAGCCGGTCTATCATCCAGCCCACGGTTGCACTATCGAATCGGTTGCCAAATCCCATAATAAAAAGGAGCGTTGGTTTCCCTGACTCGTTGAACGTCCGACTGTCCATATTCAGGTACTTCCGTGGCAGGAGGGAAAACAATACCTCTGGATTCCGAAGTTGCATCACCATTCCAGGGCAAAACCCAACACACTTTTTTCATAATCATGCGACATTGCAGTTGGCGAAACAATGACTGATTCGGAAGGTGCGTTCGGGTCTCTCGTGTTTCTCGCGAGGTCACCGAATCGGATCGCGGTACTCGACGCCCTCGCAACTGAGGAACCGGTCGACCGCCGCGACCTGGTCGATGATCTCGGCCTCTCCCGGGTGACGGTGACGCGGATCATCAACGCGCTCGAATCGCGAGGATGGATCACCAGTGAGGGTGCCGCCTACCAGGCCACACCTGTCGGTGAGGTCATCCTTGAAGAGGTTCAGTCGCTCCTCGATACGTTCGAGTCAATGGAACGGCTTTCACTGGTGCGTCCCTGGCTTCCGGCCGACTTCGATGTTGATCTCCGTCGACTGACGGACGCTCGCATTACGTTGCCGACCTGGAGCGACTCCGTTGCACCGGTACGCCGGGCGGCGGAGGTCTGTCGCGGGGTAGACGAACTCCGGGTCTGTGCGTCGGGCGTCGCGCCGGATGTCATTCAGGGGATCCGCGACGCCGCTGTCGAGGACGATACCGATGTCGAGGTCGTGTTGACGACGGACGCCATCGAGGTGGTCCGGGACGACCCGACGATGCGGACGTGGTTCAGGGACCTCGTTGCCAGCGACGGACGAGTCTACGAACATCCCGGTCATCCGTATCTGATCGGGCTTTGCGACCGCATAGCGGTTATCGGAATAAACGACGGTGACGGAATGCCGCGGGGACTTGTCGAGTCGACGGATACGGCAGTCTACGAGTGGGCTCGCTCGACAACTGACCGATGTCGAGAGGAGGCCAAACCGATCAGGGGTGACGCGTTCTCTGCGTGAGAACAGTTTGTCATCTGTCGAGGAGAGAATCCGGGAGTGTCGATCAAGAGAATATCCGAACAGTCGCTCTCCAGGCTCACGGCAAGACAGTGATATTGTGATCTACGTCTTATCTAATATATGACTTCATCTCTTGAGACAGTTGAATTTCTGGCTCGCTCGGAAAACCGTGTCCGTGCGTTGGCAACCCTCGCTACCCGTCCGTGCGACCGAAACGAACTCGCAGATGTGGTCGGTGTCTCCCGGGTGACGGCCCAGCGGATACTCGACGACTTCGTCCAGTACGGCTGGGCCACCGAGACGGACCGCACGTATCGAGCCACCGACCTCGGATCGATCGTCTCCGAGGCGTTCGAGACGCTCCTGGACACGGTTGATGCGACGCAGCGACTGGCGGCGGTCACCCCATGGTTACCGTCCGAGTTCGACGTCGACATGCGAAGCCTGACCGACGCCCGAATCACCCTTCCCACGCACAGTGATCCCCTCGCGCCGGTCCGACGGTCGACCGAGCTGATGGGCGAGGCCGCGTCCGTCCGTGGAGTGGGGGCGGGTATTGCCCCTGATGCGCTCCGAGTCAACCACGACTCCGTCGTTGACGGCGGCCAGTCGTTCGAGGTCGTTTTCTCCGGGGACGTTCTCGACGTCATCGCCGCTGATCCACGCATGTCAGGATGGATGCGCGAAATGCTCACGGCTGGCGCATCGGTGTATCGTCACGAGGAGATCGGCCTCCTCCTCGGCGAGTTCGACGGGGAGGTGGTCGGGTTCGGAGTCGGTGACGAGTCGGGCATCCCGCGTGGATTTGTCGAGAGCAAGGCCGAAGAAGTGCTCAAGTGGTTCGAGGAGACGTTCGAGCACCACCGCTTGGAGGCCGAGTTGGTCACCGCCGACGAGTTCACATCGTGAGCAGCGTTCACACCGTGAACAGTCTTCATCGGGAGTCTATATTCTCGGTCACATCGTCTTCTACGTAACGTCTAGCTTCACCCGAAGGGAGATGTAAGAGGAGAAAATGACAAACAATGGTGACAACGCTGTAGACACGGCAGCACGGTGTACGGAACAACCGATTCGCGGTTCGTCTGTCGATATGGAGTCTCACGCGACGAGAACTGGAGACTCCCGGCGTCAGTTCCTGGGCACCGTCGGTATCGCCGCTATCGGCTTTTTGCTCGGCTCGTCGGGACTGGCTCGCGCAAAGTCAGATACGGACGGCTGTTCGGACGATTTCGGAAATCGGGAGGAGAGTGTGCATGACAGACTTCGCGACGCGTACCGTCTCCGCGTTCGCACTGCACGCGATACGTTACTCGCTGGTGACCGGGTGACGACCCACAGGACGAACGGCGACCACGAGCGCTATCCCGACGCGATGGCGGATTTCACGAAGGGGCTTCCACATGATGACCACGGTATCGTCGACCCCGAGGCGTACGCCACCCTCCAGCGTGCGCTCGTAGAAGGTGATCTCGCGGCCTTCGACTCGATCCCGCGTGGCGGTCAGCGCCGACTCGCAGAGCCGGAGGGCGCACACGGGTTCGAACTGGTCGGCGTCGACCCTCACGGCGTCTCGGCGGACCCTGCGCCCGCATTCGCGAGCGCGGAGACCGCCGCCGAGATGGTCGAACTCTACTGGCAGGCGCTCTGTCGGGATATCCCGTTTCAGGAGTACCCGGACAGCGACCTGATCGCGGCGGCCGTCGACGACCTCAACAGCGTATCGGAGTTCACCGGGCCGACAAACGGCGGACAGGTCACGAGCGAGACGGTCTTCCGCGGCCTCGACCAGGGTAACCTGCAGGGGCCGTACCTCTCACAGTTCCTCTGGCAGACGATCACGCGGGGTGCGATCGAACTCACCCAGAAGATCCGGACGGGCGAACCCGGCGTGGACTACCTGACCGACTACGACGAGTGGCTCGCCAACCAGCGCGGAGCGATGCCAGCGCACGAACAGCGATTCGACGCCGAGAAGCGATTCATTCGTAACGGCCGCGACCTCGCCAGTTACGTCCAGCAGGATATCCCGTTCCAGGCCTACGAGAACGCGGCCCTCCTGTTGCTGAGTATGGGGGCGCTCGATCCCTCGCTGCCACACGATGCGGACGACACCACGGACGGACTGCTCAACTTCGGCCCGTTCGACGTCCTTGACGCGGTCATCACCGTGTTCAACTGCGCGCTGTCAGCCGCTTGGTACCACAAGTGGGTCGTCAACAAACGCCTCCGTCCCGAAGAGTTCGGTGGACGCGTCCACGACCATCGCACAGGCTGTGCGAGCTACCCGATACACGACGACCTGCTGACCTCGTCTGTGTTCGACCGTGTCGAAGAAGAGTTTGGGGCCTCCCTCCTCCCGCAGGCCTACCCCGAGGGGTGTCCGTTACACCCTTCGTATCCAGCAGGCCACGCGGTGATTGCTGGCGCATGCATCACCGTCCTGAAGGCGTACTTCGACGAGTCGTTCGTCTTCGAGAACCCGGTTCAGGCGACCACCGACGGCACTGCGCTCGAACCATACGTGGACGAGGATCTAACCGTGGGTAGCGAACTCCGGAAACTCGCGTCGAATATGGCGATCGGGCGCAACTGGGCAGGAATCCACTACCGGAGCGACGAACTGAGCGGCCTTCGGATCGGCGAAAAAGTAGCCATCAGTATCCTCGAAGAACGGAAGGAAATTTCCCTCCAGGGCCAGCAGTTCGAGGGATTCACCCTGACCACGTTCGACGGTGAGCGGATCCGAATCTGACTCGCTTCCGGATCCAGGATACTACCGGTTCGGTTTATTCGGGCAGTCGTCTAGTGTTTGTCGCATCCACTCAGGCATAGCACAGAAGAAGGAACGGAGTCTGCCTCCCGCTCGATGAGATGATGAGAGATATCTATCAGGACCTCGTCCGACGTGTCGCAGCAGCCGATCGAGAGTCAAACGGGATATCTACGACGCGCTGAAAAACGAGTGACGCAGACTTGCTGGATTTGGCCGTCGTTCTCGCTCACGCCAGGATAGCAAGTCAGCACTTGTGATCTCTTCATAACCTGCAGTTGTTACCGACCTCGCTTCAATGACCAATGATTAGAGGTATCAAACCGCCGCGCGGATGGAGCGAACCACGGGACGGAACCGCCGCTATCAGGATCGTTCAGCAATTGAACGAATGTAATCTGGACGCATTCGGTAAAACTAGCCGCAATCTTGCGATTTGAGCCCGAAAACTGCGATGGGCGCTGCAGGTGCTCGTTCGACTGTCGAACGAATCGTTCTTTTGGGCCTGAAACGGCCGGATTCGACAGGTTGAGAACGGCTATTTTCGAGCCGTGTCTGAGTCTTCGACTTTGTTAAATACCGATATACGTTGGCGAACGCTTTTGCGACACAAGGCGGTAGCAAGGAGCAACTAACGGGAGACTCGCCGTATCGCTCACGACCTCATGGGTGAACCCCACATCGCTGGACACCGTGTCAGCGTCCGCCAAGTGTACGCACTCGTCGGAGAGCGTGGTATCGATCCTGAAACTGTCGCGGATCGATACGACTTAGATGTGGCAGACGTCTACCACGCGCTCGCGTACTACCACGACCATCCTCGTGAGATGAGCGACACTGAAGCCGAACGAAAAGATCCGATGGAAACGTTTCGGGAATCGATCGAACGTCCTGACGGCGTCGCTCTGGACACCGCCTGACATGGTGGCGTGGCGGTTCCTTCTCGAGCAAAATATTGACCCGAAAGTAGTGACGTATCTCGAAAGGGAGGAACTGAGTGCCGAGCACGTTCGAGATACGCTCGGACAGGAACGGATGACAAAGACGATGTCCTCCCGTACGCCCGCGAGCACAACCGTCTCATCGCCACGAGTGATGTGAAAGATTTCGGCACGCTCCCGAGTGGTACCCACGCTGGTATCGTCCTGCTCTATGACGATACGATGTCCGCCTACCGGGTTTCCGCTCTGATACAGATGGTTGATACCTATCCGAGTCGATTCGTGAAGGCATGCTGTATATACAGCACGAACTTTTTACGCCTCGGGTTCGCCTCCGGCGAACCACTCGGCGCTCGATAAAAAAGCCCGACTGCTCTGCCTTCGGCCTCGCGGTCGGTGAACCGCGCTCGCTTCGTTCGTGAGGATGCTACTGCTGCATCTATCCTCTACATATTGCACGCTATGTATCACAGAAAGCAGATGAAATTTTCAGTCCGTGCAAGATAGAGGGCGCACACAGTCAGTGACACGACGGTCGTCCTCTACGTACCGGAAATCGTATTCTCTGCTACCGAATCGAGACCCCGACTCACGTGAAGTTGCTGACTAATCGATACTCTAACTAACACAGGACACATATAATAGTTGTCAAACTGACCAACGTGATCTCGTGTGAAATCAGGACTCAAGCGTGACTTAGGGCTGCTCCCGACGATGGCGATTGCCATCGGGGCGATGGTCGGAGCGGGCATATTCATTTTACCGGGCGTGGCGTTCATGGCCGTCAACGGGCCGGCGGTCGTTTTGGCCTTCCTGCTGGCCGGCATACTGATCCTCCCTGCCGCGTTCAGCGCCTCCGAGATGGCGACGGCAATGCCGGAGGACGGTGGCTCGTACGTGTTCGTCGAGCGGGGGATGGGCCCGCTTCTGGGCACTATCGCCGGCGTTGGCAATTGGTTCATGCTCTCGTTCAAGGGCGCGCTGGCACTCGTCGGTGGCGTTCCGTATCTCGTATTCATTGCACCGGGGATTGCCGAGTATATCATTCCGTTCGCGGTGGCGCTGGCAGTCTTCTTTACGATTATAAATATCGTGAGTGCTAAAAGCGCCGGCAGCCTCCAGTTCGTAATTGTCGGCGTGATGATCGTCGCGCTCGGGTACTTCATCGTGGGCGGTGTTCCCAGTATCGTTCCAGAACAGACTGCGGGGGCGTTGAACTTCGGGAGTGGCGGCCTGCTCGCGGCAACCGCGCTCGTGTTCATCTCGTATGCTGGAGTCATCAAGATATCCGCCGTCGCCGAGGAGGTGAAAGACCCCGGCAAGACGATTCCCCGAGCGATGATTGGGTCGCTCGTGCTCACCACCGCTCTGTACGTCGCGGTTGTTTACGTCGCGGTCGGTGTCGTCGATATCCCGGCCGCAATCGAAGCGGGTGACCTCCAGTCGGACGGCGAGGGTCCGATTATGGCGCTCGCCGCAGAACAGGTGCTCGGTCCAATCGGGACTGCCGTGATCGTCGCCGCGGCACTGTTGGCGCTCGCATCGACCGCGAACGCCGGCCTGTTGTCCGCGTCGCGGTTCCCGTTCGCAATGGCGCGGGACGGACTCGCGCCCCCCGCCTTCGAACGGGTCAGCGACCGGTTCAGTACGCCCGTGCTCTCTGTCGCAGTGTCGGGCGGAGTTGTCGCCCTGATGATTATCTTCCTCCCGATCGACCAGGTGGCGAAGTTCGGAAGCGCGTTCCAGATCATCGTCTTCATCCTGGTGAACGTCGCACTCATCGGGTTCCGCGAGGGCGCGGTCGACGGGTACGACCCCGTGTTCACTTCGCCGCTGTACCCGTGGATGCAGATATTCGGGATAGTGAGTGGGCTCCTCGTCCTCACGCAGGTTGGATTGGTCCCATTCGCGGGCGCGGCGTTTATTACCGCAGTGTCGATCGCGTACTTCTACCTCTACGTCCGGCCGCGCACCCACCGCGAGGGCGCGGCCCGCACCGGCGTCCGCAAGAACGTTGGCGAAACCGCACTCAAGCGAACGACGGACCTGTTCGCCGAACGACGGCGGTACGACACGCTGGTTGCGGTGACCGACGACACCCCAACGGAGACGAGCGCACAGATGCTCAGTCTCGCAGTCGAATTCTCCGAGTCCCGTCGGGGTGACATAACCGTCGGGACATTTAAACAAGTCCCGCCCCGGACCTTCACCGCAGGCGACACCACATCACCGCGCATCGACCCTCCCGAGTGGGCGGTAAACGTGACTACCAGCCCCGTCGGCATAGACGACGACAACCTTTCTGACGGTGGTGTTCAGGAGAGTCTCGACGACACGGCGGGCGCCGGGGCGCTGTCGAACGTCACTTTCCGTGAGACCAAAACCGAGGATGCTGGTCGCGCGGTCGTAGAGTACGCCTCCTTCCACGAGGAGGACTTCATCATGCTCGAACGCCGGGTGGAAGAGCTCTACGAACCGTACCGCGGGGGACTCAACAAATACGTGCTGAAGAACGCGCCGTGTGCCGTGTTGCTCGTCGAGGACCGCGGCTTCGACGGGGCCGACGAAATCGCAGTGGCGACAAATAGCGGGACGTACGATCCGGTGAAGCTACTCGTCGCCAACGAAATCGCCGAGGGAACCGGTGCGACGCTGACGTTACTGCAGACCGTCCCGGCAGACGCCTCGGACGAGCGTCGTGCCATCGTGCAGGAGTATCACGATAACCTCCGCCGGATACTCACTGTGGATGCGGACTCGCGGGTCCTGGAGACTGACGACCGGGTCGAGGGGCTCTCGCGGTTCGCGGAGTCGGCTGACCTGCTCGTCACGACGACTCAGCGGCGCGGGCTACAGGGTGCAGTGTTCGGCCGTCCCGGGGATCGACTCGTCGATAGTGTCGACTGTACTGCCGTGATGGTACAGCCGCTTGACAAGCGGCAGTCCGGCCTCATCCAGCGAGCCATCATCGACCGGATGTTCAACAGATAAGTGGAAACCCGAGACGTCTCCGCTTGGATGTGTCGTCCGGATGTCCCGTGCCTCGACCGCAAACGGGCACGTCACATTCGTCGGTATCATGTGTCGTTCACCTATCGGTGAAGTGTCCGGCCTGTCGAATGCTGTCGATATCTCGTTGCTGACGGCACAAGACTACGAACCCTCGAAGTGGACGGCTTATATTCGTTCGTGTCTGACACGGTCTATGACCGATTCGGTTCTCATTGCTGGCGCGACCGAAACAATGGGCGGGAGCGTCGTGGACGCACTGCTTGCAACAAGGGCGGAGTTCGACGTGCGTGGCCTCACACGCCGGCCGAACAGCGACGCGACAGTTGCACTGCGCCACCGAGGTGTTTCGATTGTCCAGGGCGACATGACCGTCCGAGAGGCGATGGACCGGTCGTGGCGTGTCGCTTCCGTTCGCGCTCGTTCAGGGGGTCGTGTACACGACGGCACGACTCGGCCTCGTCAGTCGAATCACTGACGACGTTTCGCGTGTACTGGGTCGTCCTCCGCAGTCGCTCGGTGAGTTCACTCGTGACCACGCTTCAGAGTTCCACTAGCGCACCACGAATTATCCTCTGTAGCCCCCGATTTTAGAGAATTGACATCCGGTTCCAGGGATCTCGCTGTAGCCTAGGAGATCTTTATTACCAAACCAACACTCGTGGATATCACCTGACCGGTTTCAATCGGCGATTGATTTTCTCCGTTGTGGCCAGTTTGTATGTACGCGAATCCTAAGACCGCACCATCCACAATCAGATTCATTCGACGATTAAACGAAAGCACCCCATTCGATCGACAGTCGCCACGCTGTCGGTCGATTATTGGGTTGTAAATGTATGGGCGCTGCAGGCTCTCGCTCGTCTGGAGAACGAGTCGGCTTTCAGGATGTGAGATGGCCAGATTCGGGTGTTTGAAACCGGACGATTCTGACTCATTCATCCGCCTAATCCATAGTAAGACATACACTTGGCCAGCATCGACATGGGAACGAATGTGTAAATCGTTGTGGTATCCATCCGTCGAGGATGTTCTCGCCATCCACGACGACATCGTTTCGGAGTACCCTGATACACCCTCCGGAGTCCAAAATCGGGGTGATATCGAGTTCGCGCTGCACTACATCGACGAGGGAAGCTTTGGCTCGACACCGGAGACGATCCACGAGAAATCGTATCACCACCTTCGATTTCTCGTCGCCAATCATCCCTTTGTCGATGCGGACAAGCGTACTGCTCTCAACACGACGGTTGTCTTCTATTTCCTCAATGGCTACCGGTTCGAATACGATGACAAAATCAGGACGATTTTGAAACAGTTCGGGACCGACGAGACGGCCGTCGATAGGGAAGACACTATCGAGTATCTCCGAAATCACACCGAAGAGTCGAGTTTAGCCGGTGAGATCGAAAAGTGGCGAGACGATCTGATCCAGTACGGCATAGAGCAACTGACCGACGATTCCTCGGACCCGAACGACTAACATCGTTCAGAGCATCAGTTCAGATATGGCTACCGAAGAAGGTGCGGAAACGGCGTCTCCACTTGACGAGGTGATGGAGGACATCCGTCGGGAGTTGGTTCAGCGAGTTGCGGCTGAAGACCGGAACGCGAATCGGGACATCTACGACGCCCTCGAAAACGAATAACTCGCCAGCGTTGCAATCTGCCATTGATTTTCTCTGTTGCTACCAGTGTGAATATACGCAAACTCCCGTGAAGTACCTCCGGGTCAAGCCCGGAGGCTTCACCGTTTAGGGCTGCACTGCACCGCAGGCGAATTTAATTCCCCTCGACCTTCCCCGCGATCAGGGTCGGCTGGAATTAACACCCGAACACTCGCTGTGTCCGTGAGGGTCGGCGGCTCCACCCCGCCCGACAACTCCCGTCGCACCACGCCAAAGACGCAGATTTTGAGAGGAGTCGCATTTCCAAACTGTCTCAGTCCGCGTTGGATTAAGATCTTTAACCCGTCTTTGTGAGTTTCTGACTGTCTCAGCTGTACGAATGTGGTTTGCTAAATCTTTTACTCTCGTTGAGGGCATCGATACCTCCAATATCGTACTACTCGATAGAATCCAAGAAAACACGGAGAACCCAACACACCCATCGATTGATACGGTCATCAATCGGGCGTTAAAACGCGCTGCTGATCCACGACCGATCGATCATCCAGACAGTCATTTCGATCAGTACATCAGGGATGCTATCGAGCGATTCGGCGAGGACAACGTGGTGAACTGTATCCGTCTCACCCTTGTTGACGGCTATACGCACCGAATGGCAGGCACGGCTGCCTTCGGTGAGGAGGACTATATCTGGGGAATCAACGTCGGGGTCGCAGCAACCGCCTATCTGCGAGAACTTCACCAAGAGGGAGAAGCATATACCGATTCATGACCTCATTCATCGAACGCATCGCGCTTCCCCGTATCAACGACCCCTGAGTCGGTCTGTTCGACGTACCCGTACGCTTCGAGTTGCTCTAACTGCTCTACAACGTAACTCCGATCGAGACCGCGCTCTTCGACAATCGCTTCGACCGACATCGGTTCGTCCTCACTCAACACGAGTCTGACCTCCAACTCGGTCATATACTGCGCGTAGTACTCATCGACAACGCCTTCGAGCGGTGTTTGTACCTCGTATTGGTCGTACAACGTATCGAGCGATTCGCGGATGTGCGTCGTGAATTGCTTTCCGTCCAATAACTCGATTTGAGCTGCGATTTCACGCTCGATTGCTTCGAAGTCCAGACTCGTCTGCACCAGCGTATTCATGTCATCAATGTCGTCCGGACGCTTGGCGACTGATTTGAAGAGAAACACATCTTCCAATGCCGTTAACTGCACAGACAGTGGGTTGGATGTGAGGTACGCCTCGCTTCGCTGTCGCATCCCGTCGCTGAAGATGAGTTTGTTGGCGACCTGTCGGTTGAATACGTCGATGCGACACCCATCGTCATTTTCGACACACAGTCTGGCCCCCAACTGTTGATACGTCTCATCAAGTTCGGAGATTTCCTCGTATCCCTGATCGTCCAGCGCAGCAAGTAATCGGTCGAACTCAGCCTCGGTTGTGACCACCAGGTCGATATCTTTGGTCGTGTCCTTTAGCCCTCGAAACGCCACTGCTCCACCACCGATCAGAAAGGCCGTGACTTCGGCGTGTAGCGTGGCTCCGAGGTCCTGCAGTTCCGCCTCGATATTCGCGGCGTTGAACTGTGGGCGCGGAGTCATACGGATATGTGGTAATCAGCGGCCGTCGATTTGAACGTGTCCCATTCAGGAAGTTTCGCTCCGGACACCGCGCCATCAGAGTCGAGATACGCACAGAGCTTCTGGACAATTCCACTGAGATCGAACTCGGCTTCTCGATCGTACCGTTCAGCTGTCCGCGTGAGTACATCTGTCTCGATCTCACAGGCAGCAATTAGTAACAGACAGTACGATCGGTACCGAGCGCCGTCGTCGATCAGCAGTAGGTGGCACACAAGGTGGTCTGGAGTGAGTTCCGTTCGTTCTTCGGAACGGAAATAATACTGCTCTTCACGCGTTAACAGTTCGATTCCGTACTGATCAAGCGCGCCCGGGCCAGTCTGCTGAAACAGTGATGCAGTCACGTCTGTCCGGCAGCTGAACAGATACTCGGCAACGTCCGTCCAGATGAGCCGAACGCCAGTAGCGTGACCACTCGCTTCCTGTCGATGCATATGGTGCACAAGCGACCGCGCAAACGTAGCCAGTTCTCTGAATTGACTCGTCAGCGCGAATCGGGAGTCATGTTTGGTGGCGATACCAACGTTCCGTAGTTGTTTGAGCCGGCGGTATACCGTTGCTCGACTCACACCTGTCCATTCTATAAGTTCCGCTGCAGTTCGCTCAGTACCCAAATAGTACAGGAGCTGGATCGTGGAGCCAGCGAGGAGATTGGGGAAATCGACGTGTGGGAATTCGCGTGTGAGATCAGTAAACCGCTCGGTCGGCTCAGCGTTCGACAGCGACACTCTGTACCGGCCGTTCTGTTGCTCTCTGGTGACCAACTCGTTCTCTGCGAGATTCGACACGACCCGAGACGTGTGCCCGGGATCCCAGTCGAGTCCATCAGCTAACTCCCGCTGTATAAAGCCCTCATCCGCTTGCGTGCTTAGATATGAGAGAACGGTGAGATCCGATTCTGAGAGCAATCTATCTCAATTTAGGCAATTTATTTATAAGTATCTTGCGTATTTTGAGATAGATTGCTGGTGTCGCCGTGATACATCTAAGGTTCCAGATCGGTGATAGCAAAACAATTTATCCCCGGATGGCGTGTTTCCTTTTTTCTCACCTGTGACCCGGTACGAATCTGACACACAAACCTCTTTAATCCCTGGCAACCACTGGCCTGTTCATATTCTCTCTCGACTGATTCCAAGTGCTTCAACCAGCCCAGTCCCAATCCGCAAGGTATGCGGCTTGTGTACAGCAATATCTCTATTCATCGATTAATTCCTGTCAGAAACGTTGTGACCGATATAGAGGTTGCAGTCAACAAATATGCAGGACATCCAGATGGAATACACTTCTTTTCTGCATGTGGGCGATGGTGGTCGAATCGTGCACAAACTATAGGTTACTCGGATTACAATAACCATATCCCACATTGTGGGGTTTTACCATGTCAGAGAACCTAATTCGACGCCGACAACTCCTGAAAACCGTGGCGGGGACTAGTGTCGCGCTTGCTGTTGGGACCGGCACAGCGAACGCCAGTCACAATCCGGACGAACCACGCATCGAGTTCAACAGACAGACGCGCCGCCTGAGCGTCAAAGAGCCGAGCGTGCTCGTCGCCCGCGCGGACCTGCCCGAGGGCGGCTTCGTTATGGTGCACGACACACACGACATGGAAGGCATGTCGGCGTCGGGTTGTCCGGATAACCACGAGGTCTATGGCGAAACCGAAAACCTCGATCCTGGCCACTATGGAGGGGTGAAAGTACCTCTGACGAATGTTCCTGAGGAGCCGAGAACCGACAAACTGGTCGCGATGATCCACACGGTAGACGAGGATGGGAAAAAGGAGTGCCCACCGGAGATCCGCGAGAAAGCCGACGTCAAGTTTATTTCCCCGCCTGGCCAGTCCCAATAGCGCCACCGCCGCGTTTCCACCGGGTTCGTTCAGGTCCAACTCCAGACCCTGTCGGAAGGGGTTCGATAGTGGCGTACACTCGGGTCCTCGTTAAACACAGTGGACGCGAAAAGAATTGGCGACCGTCGGAAGGAGTGGTCGTCATGAACACTCACATCGTAGCGGGAGGTCTCCCTGCGCGAGGAAATCGAAGACATCCTTGAGAGTAATATACGACAGTCGCGCCCTGTATCTTGCACGCTCGTTTCGACATTTCCAGAAACTGCCAGAACCAGAGTGCAAGATATCGAGGCTTCAGTCAGCATGACACCAGTCGGGAAGAGAGGTATGATGAACGCCGTCTCCCAAGAAGTCCCTCTTCAGCTGTGCGGTTACCCCATTGAGCTTCTACTAGTAGCCATCATGTCCTAGAATATCATACCCTCTGTGCAGTGGTCTTGACTGCTTTCTTTCACGTTTGAATCGGGAAACTCCAGATTCATGCCTCTATTAACGATACAAGGTGCGAATTACTCCGGTTGAGGACTACTGTATGACGTGCTCACACAACAGTAATAGAGCAACTCACGAACCCCTGCAAAGATCGCCTGCGGAATAGAGAGGGAACACTCTCACAGTGATTTCCCAGAACCCGACTCTTCTGACGACTCTCCACCGATAAATCATCGTCACGCGATCCCCGAGGGAGTACGTTCATTTCAATTCGCCACGAACCATCATTTCATGCCAGACAACGTTCTCGTCGCCTTTGACGGATCCCCGCTTTCCGAGCGTGCACTCACATATGCTATCGAAAACTTCCCGGATACACCCATCACCACGATATACGTCATTAATCCGACCGATTCGGTTATCGACGTGGAAGCTGGTGGCTTACCAGTTGCTGAGGACTGGTACGACAATGCCAAAGACCGAGCAACGCGAATCCACACGGCGGCAACGAACCTCGCGGCGGAACGCGATACCGAACTCGATACTGTCACGGAAGTCGGCAAGCCAGCACGTGCGATCATCGAATACGCTGACGACCACGACATCGATCAGATCGTCATGGGCAGCCACGGCCGCTCAGGGATCGACAGGACGCTTCTCGGGAGCGTTGCCGAGACTGTCACCCGTCGAGCACGAATCCCGGTGACGATCATCAGCTGAGTTGTTCGAACAAGAGGGACAGTAAGGCGCGCCGAGGTGTCGAGAATCCGCTCTCGTGTGTGGTCAGACAAGGACACAGTAACATACCTACAATGCAAATCAACACAAATAGTTCGGAGAGATCACGTGACTGTTACTGAATCACCTCCGTTATCGACGTTTACCGTCGAAATCGAACGAAGAGGTGGTCGTGGCGAAGCGGGGGCGCGAGGGCTCGAACGACACCTCCGGGACAGACCAGGCGTCCAGGACGTTGACGTCTCGTTCCGAACAGGGAGCGTTCGGATCACCTACGACGAGAGCGTCACCTCCGAGGAACAACTTCGAGAAGCGGTCCGCGACCGCGACGTCTCGATCCAGGACGAACCCGACACGGCAACCGACGAGGTGACCTCTCGATCGGAACTCAGACGTGAGGTAGCGTTCGTCGGTCTGACACTAATCGGCATGGTGACTGGCCTGGCGACGGGGTGGCTCGACGGGCCACAACGTCTCATGTGGGCCGGCTACGGCGTCGCGTACGTGTTCGGTGGCTGGTACGGCCTGAAAGGAGCGATCGAGACGCTCCGCCACCGTGCGGTCGATATCGACCTGCTGATGATCGTCGCCGCACTCGGTGCCCTCTCGATCGGTGCACCGTTCGAGGGTGCGATGCTCCTCTTTTTGTTTTCACTATCGAATACACTCCAGCACTACGCCATCGGTCGTTCGCGCCGGGCGATCAAGTCCCTCGTCGAGATGCGACCGGACGAAGCACAGGTTCTACGCGATGGGGAGGAAGTCACCGTCCCGATCGATGACGTCGCCGTCGGCGACGTATTCGTCGTTCGGCCTGGCGACAAAATTCCGCTGGACGGCGTCGTCACGTCCGGCGAGGGGACTGTCGATCAGGCTTCGCTCACCGGCGAATCCGTCCCCGTTCCGAAGGAATCCGGCGACGAGGTGTTCGGCGGAACGATCAACGAGAGCGGCAGTCTCGAAATCGAAGTCACCCGGCAGGCCCACGAATCGGCGATCAGCCGCCTCATCCACATGGTCGAACGCGCTCAAAGCGAGAAAGCCCCGACACAGCGGCTCATCGACCGTCTCGAACAACCGTACGTCCTCGGCGTGTTCGCACTCACGATCGCAGCTATCGCTGTTCCACTCGCGCTCGGTAGCGAGTTTACTAGTACGTTCTACCGAGCCATGACGCTCATGGTTGCCGCTTCGCCCTGTGCAGTCATCATTTCGACGCCCGCAGCGGTCCTTTCGGCAATCGCCTCCGGGGGCAGACAGGGTGTCCTGTTCAAAGGTGGAGAGCACGTGGAGGCGGCAGCGAATATCGACGCGGTCGCATTCGACAAGACGGGAACGCTCACGCAGGGCGACACGCAGTTGACGGGCGTTTTCGTCCGTGACGGGGCAGTAGACGAGACACTGACCCCCGACGGGCTGCTCTCCCTCGCTGCCGCGGTGCAGGCCCGCTCGGAACATCATCTCGCTCGTGCGACTGTGGAAGCAGCGGAAGAACGGTCACTCGACGTCCCCGATGCACAGCGGTTTCAGTCAGTCGCCGGGAAAGGAGTCCGCGCCAATGTCGAAGACAGCACCATCCATATTGGGAATCGAAGCTACTTCAAGACTGTGCTCGAAGACGAGGCAATGGACGGCATCGAATCTGGTCTCGACCGTCTTCGGGCGTTGGAGGCGGAGGGGAAGACGAGCGTCCTCGTTGCGCGAGAGACCCGCGGCGAAGTCACTGTGTTAGGGTGGCTCGCCTTCACCGATACGGTCCGTCCTGACGCCGCCGAGATGATCGACGACCTCCGCTCGCTCGGTGTGGAGCACATCGTCATGCTGACGGGTGACAACGAGCGCGTCGCACAGCGGATCGCCGACGAGGTCGGTATCGACGAAGTCCAGGCGGAACTGCTGCCGGAGGAGAAAGTGGCGACCATCGAAGACCTGGTCGATCGATACGAGAACGTAGCGATGGTCGGCGACGGCGTCAACGACGCGCCAGCGCTCGCCACTGCGACCCTCGGCGTGGCGATGGGCGGCGCGGGGACCGACGTCGCGCTCGACACTGCCGACGTGGTGTTGATGGGTGACGACCTCAGCAAGATCCCATACGTTCTCGGCCTCGGACGCAAGACCCGCCGGACGCTCACCGTCAATCTCGCAATTGCCTTCGGCGCAATCGGGCTCATGGTCGGCACGATCCTCCTCCGAGGTATCCCGCTACCGCTCGCAGTGGTCGGTCACGAGGGCTCTACGGTCCTCGTCTCGCTGAACGGCCTTCGGTTGCTCGGCTATCGTGGGTGATCAGTCTCCGTGGAGGTACGGAACTCGCGTGGCGGTATGCGTGTGACAAGGATCGAGGATCGCTCGTAGAGACAATAGTCGCCCGTTATTTTGGTCGAGCGTGTCCGTCCCTCGTGACGATGGAGGATGTAGTTTCGCTGGGTTGTCGGACTGCCTTTTCCGTGCCTTCCCAGATCTTGGGCGCGCCGGATAGCTGTAGATACAGCGCGTGTAGCTGGATGAACCAGGTCATCGGGATCCAGAGAGACGTGTGGACGAGCAGTTCCGCGATGCTGAGTGGCCGCGCTCGGACCGGGATCTCAGGATCACGCAATGCGGCGTACCCAAACGCAATGACCCGTGCGGGAATGACGATGATCGCGAGACTCACCACCAGCCAGAACGGAACCGTCGGAGCGAGCCCGAGCAGCCAGCCGACAACGAGCGCGGGGAAGACGGTGTATAGCGGCGCGTTGACTGCCGTAAATAGCAACCAGATCAATCCCACGCTACGGATCCAGCCCAGTCGTCGTCCGTTGCGAAGGATATCGACGCCGTGCGTCGCGAGTGCGCTGACCCATCCGCGTGCCCACCGGCGACGTTGCCGAACGAGCGTGAGGACGGATTTGGGATTGAGTGTCCGCGCAACCATCCCTGGCACGTATCGAACACGCCAGCTCGTGTCGAGATACAGGCGCAGCGTGAGATCGATATCCTCGGTAAGGGTCTCGTCCGACCAGCCATCCACAGCCAACGGTACTTCGTAGCGCAACAGCGCCGCAGACCCGGCGAAGTGACTCGCCCCGAACACGTCATGCATGAAGGGGTGGTCCATCCACGTGCTGTGTCGACGCTCGACGCTTACGAATCGTGCTAACCCGCTGTCGTACGGGTAGCGCTCGACTTTCCGACCCTGGACGATACCGACCGACGGAGAATCCTCCAGTACGTCCAGTCCTCGGGCGACGAAGGCCGCGTCGACGGTCTCGTCTGCATCGAGGAGCAGGACGTAGGGTGTGTCGATGTGTTCCCAGGCGAGGTTGAGATCGCCCGCTTTCGAGCCAGACGTTCCTTCGATGACGCGGACGCGATCTGGATACCGTTCTCGATACTCTTCCGCGATTGCCACCGTCCGATCCGTGGATTTCTCTGCTGGGACCAGCAGGACCGAGAGTTCATCGAGTGCGTCGAGATCGGACCGGTGAGTCTCCGTAGCGGTGCGACAGGAACGGCTGGCGGGACGAGCGTGGCGATCGCGATGATGGCCGCGATAGTGGCGACGATGGACGCTACTCTAGCTTGCGATATGTCTGGGAAGAGATCGATCGAGACGTTGGCCCGGAGGGTGATACTGGCGAGAGCGACGCTAACCAGACCGGCAATCAGGGCAACGATCAGCACCTGCTCCCAGTAACGGTGGACCGTGAAGGGTCTCGGCGGCACCACTTCATCAGCGTGTCGGCCGAGCCAGAAGGTGTGCAACGCGAGTGCGGAAAACCCCGTCGCATAGATCAATGCCACAGCGTAGGTCACCACCCACGGCACTCCGAACAGGAGGACACCGACGATCAAAACCGACCCGGCAAACAGCAAGAGGTGACCAGCCGCAGGAACGACCACTCGCTCGACAAATGGGATTCCGGTGACGCGAACACCGACAGCGAGAAACAGTGCCTGTGCACCGGTGACAAGAATCGCCACCCGTCCCCAGAGCGGGATCTCACCCCACGGAACCCCAATCACAGCGAGGAGGGCGACGTAACTGAGGAGTGCGCTGGTTACGAGTACGTACATTCCTCCGACAGGCCACGCCACGCGGGATTGTGTGGTCTGCCACGCAGACCGAAATGCAAAGGCGGTGAGTACGCTGCCCCCGCCAGCAAGTAGCCACCATCCGACAGGAGTGTACCGTACTCCAATCGCGACGACGCCCGTGATTGCGACGACGACGGCAGTAAACCATAGTACAGCATAGAATCTATTATTCATAGAGTAGATACGTGTTAAATAATATATAAAATATATTAATAATAAATAAGCATTTTATAAATAGATTTTCCTAAAGTTATGCCTACTTGATTGTAGGAATTACCCGAACAAGACAAAAATGTGCTACGGACAAATATGATACAGACACGCTGTATCTAATGATTTGGTCACCGCTCTCAGTTGACCGATTTCGACAGTTCCGCCCCTGCTTTGAACTTCACGTCGTTCGATGTATCGGCAGCCCCGACGAGGTGCAGTACCGGTGTATCGAGCGCCATTATGACGGCCGATGGGCGGACGTCGGGATCGAGGTCGTCACAGTCGCCGGTGTCGTACTTGGCAACTGCTTCACGAGACTGGACTCCCCAGCAGTACAGGTCGCCGTCGTCCCGACACACCTGGTGAGCACCCGCGGGCAAGTACTCGGCATCCGGGTCGTACTGGCTCTGCAGCGTGATGTTCGAGTATTTCGTCCGTCCGGGCTTTTTCCGAACAACTCTGTCGCGGGCCATCTTTTCGAGGTCAATACCGCCGTCCTCGATATCCGAGCGCGTGACGCCGGCAACGACGTTCGGGCCGTCGGCGACTAGCAGGGTCGCAGCGTTCTCGTAGAGTGCACCGTCGTCGATGTGCCAGCCGCCCACGTAGAGCAGTTGGTTGTCGTGGCGGATCCGGCGCACGAACAACAGCGCGGGCATCGGGGACGGGCAGTCCGGCGGTGTCGCTACCACAGGGACGACGAATAGTGCGGTCACAGCAGCTTCTCCGGAGTCGATCTCTTCGCCCCAGGTCGAGAAATCGAAACAGCAGGTGTCCGTCTCGCAACACTGGCTCGTGACGCGCGCCATTGGCTCCGCGACTTCGGCAGCTGGCGACGCGCCGGTAACGACGACACCGCCAGAGGTTCCAAACGCGGCGACGCCGCGGCGAATGTCCTTCTTGTCGATGTCACGAAGCTGGCCGAGATCGTAGTCACCACCGAGTTCGAGCGTCGACGTGAGGAGGTCACGGCAGGCCAGGTCCCGGTGTACTGCCACGACTCTGTCGCTCTCGGCACAGCTCTCTGTGTTCTGTTCGCCGGTGACGTACTCGAGTACCCGCTTGGGCGTGAGTTCGTCCGCAATCGCTGGACCACTGCCCCGCA
This sequence comes from Halovenus amylolytica, assembly GCA_004015825.1. Classification (GTDB taxonomy): domain Archaea; phylum Halobacteriota; class Halobacteria; order Halobacteriales; family Haloarculaceae; genus Halovenus; species Halovenus amylolytica. The sequence continues at coordinate 141,076 of ML137216.1, forward strand.
CACGGGCGTCCGGAAGACTGACGACGAAGTGCTCGCCGATTGTCGGCTCCCTGTCGAGGTAGTCGTAGAGGGGTGCCATGATATCTGGGAGTCCGTCGCCGTCGCTGTCGAGATCGGCGTGGATTCGCTCGACGTCGCCCTGAACGATGCGGCGAGCCTGCTGGATGGACCGCCGCGCACGGTCCCACTCGCCCGCGTCCACGGCGTCGCTGGCGTCATGGGCTAGACCCTTCCGTCCGTCGGCGTGCTCGTAAACGGTCCTGCAGGTCTGTGTGGCACAGCCCTCAAGTTCCGCCCGGACCTCCGTCGTCGCGTTGATGAAGGCATCGAGAGATGTCTTTGTGTCTGTGGACGAGCGCTCGTCAACGGCTTCGATGGCGGCGTCAGCGTAAACCAACAGGGACCGCTCGATATCGAGGACTGTCACGAGCGTCGGGATCCCGTCGTCATCGGAATCCGTGTCGTCAGGGTCGGGCCACCAGATCGAACTTGGCTTGTTCGAGCGCGAGGAGTTGTAATCCTGTGCCTTCGTGGTTGTGGTAGTACTCCAGCCGTCGATCTCGATGCGTTGCGAGTCGGCCTGCAGAGTTGGCGGCACGAATCGCACGTCGACTTGACGGCTTCTGTACGCCGTCGGGTCGCCGATTTCGCCACCGGCGTAGAAGCCGGCTGGCGACGCATTCCTGTTCACAACCGCTTCCTCACTGGCCCGGTCTAATAGTCCATCGAGTGTAGTGCAGCCAGCGAGACTCACAAGTCCAACAGCGCCACCCGCTGCCAGGACCGCCCGGCGAGTCGCTAGAGTTGTACTGTCGAGATTGTTCACCGCTTCGAGATTCGTACGATTTTCTTCAATCATCAACGTTATTATATGTGGTGTATATATTTAACATAGTGTAATTATAATTTGTTAGATTCAACAAATCCAGAACGAGCCAAGCCCGACTCGTTGTTGAGATAATCTCTCAGATTCGGGGTTTCGAACGGGGGCTCTCTGCAAGATATGCGCTCTGTATTCAGCACTCGACTTGTGATGGTTTGCGTAGATGAGTTCAGCAGAGCGACCGACACAGAGTATGAAGTCAGCACAACGATCCGTTTGTTTCGGACCTATCAAGCTGAACCAGCCGTTCACTGCGCCTGCGAATCGAACAGAACAGAATATCTCCATCCACAACTGGACGATAGATGTCGCTGTATAGGGGGGTGTGCTAGCCAAGATCCGGACTTTCCAACGATTTACCTTGACCTCCCACGGAGGGGGTTAGGCCCGCATATCCTGCGAGAGATCAAACAGCAGGTCAACAACGGCAAGCCCCAGTGCCATATCGCGGGCCGGGACACCTAGCACTGTGCCGGTGGGATCAATGAACCCCGACAGGAGGAACGTAATGAGAATGGCGTTCGATGGGGCGTGTTCGATACCGGCGTAAGCGAGGGGCTGGCCGCCCCGCTGGAGACGGATTTCGTCGTACACGTCCTTGAGCAGGGACCCGACCAGCACAGCGAACAGCAACCACTCCGGGAATTGCCCGGTCGATAGTCGGATACCGCCGTACAACAGCAGGAACAAGACGCTATACCCGAGATAGTGCCATCCCCGTGCGACAAGTCTCTGGCGCGGTGACAGGCCCGGTGTTCCGTGTGGCATCGGTTTGATATATGGAGGATGGATATGAAAACATTGGTTCATTGCTACAGCATCACAATCCTGGCGCAACCGGAGACGAAATTCTCAGTCACACTCTGCCGGACTGCGTAGCAATTGCTCAGCGAACACGTGAACTCGTGGGGCTGGCTACCTGGTTCGTTCCCACATCTGGCTTCTCGATGGAGAATCTCGCTTCACCTCAATTCTGACTAACACGAGTCAGACACGTAGCAGACGGCTATCTGACGGGTAATTAAATTACACGACGGAGAGAAAACCCAGCACGGGATTGAAACCAACAAACTATGACACCAAGACACCGATCAGTCCAATGATCAGGAGTATTCACACGCCGGCGAAGCCGCCTGCACCTGTCCCGTGTGCACCATGTCGGGCTGCCTGGAGACTCCAGTCAGTACCGAGTGAGATAAACTGGATCATCGGTGACATGGACCTCCGTGGGTGGGACGTTCTGCACCGGTGCGCTGTGGGCCGCGGACGTCATCATCGTCTGCGTGACGGTGCGTATCCAGATTGTCGTCGTGATGATGCTGCCACTCGTCCTCGCCGTGGTGGTCGAACGTCTGGTTCACATCGTCGTGGTGATAGCGATCGTCATGTGCGTGTGTATGTGCGGTGTTGTCAGCGTGGTTCTGGTCAAATCCAGTGGGGTTCTGGACAGGGTCGTCTGCAACGACGCTGCCGATAGCACTGCCCGCGACGACCACGCCGATTGCTCCGAGCACGATTCCGACGACAAGCAACCACTGTGTGTTCTGCGTCATTTGTCTTGCCTCTACCAGTGTATAGACGGGGTATCTATTTCCAGCTGTGCGTGTGAACAGACGGTGCAAAACGTCCAAGAACCGTTTTCCGGCCCGCTAATCGTTTTGTTGTGAGCAGACCGTTCATGCGGCCCGAAATCAGGTGTTTCCATCTATGACTGTGAGTGATAGTTCGACGGTGTCGGTCGGTACCATTTTCTTACCAAATGTACCGCTGTCTACGTGTAACCAATTGTTCGGTAAGATTCGACTAGTAGTCAAGCAGCATTCGGCGGTCGATGAAAGATCAACCGTGATCGGCCGAATCAAGTCTTAAACGGCAACACTTCCGTCGAAGTGGGTCTCAACTAAACAGTGCCAGCAAAACCATCCTGTTGCTCAATTTATATAATAATTCCTTGTTCAATATTGGAGGCATCTATGCCTTCAGAACAGAACGAACCACAGACGAACAGCCAAGCAGGTCGAAACGAAATGGACCCGACAACGGAGTCGTCGATCGCTCGGAAATTCGGAACACAGACACGTCGCGCCGTGTTAGGTGGCGCCGCGACGGTGGCAGCCGGCTCCCTCGTGGGGGGATCAACCGGTGCTCAGGAAACGTCCACTGATGAAACCGTTCCGGTGCCGGACGTAACCGGTCCGATTGAGGGTGGCGAAGTGACCGGGGAGCCACAGACGGCAAGTGTCCCGGACCTTTCCGAGTACGGCTACATCGAAGAGGAATATTTCATCTCGGGTGAAGCGAACGCGCTCGGTCCCCCGGAACTGTTCGCCGAAGAGTGGGAAGATCCGTCCGACGAATCGGCCGAATACACCACTCGAGTGCTAGTCTTCCGGCCCGAGGACACCGCTGATTTCAACGGTAGCGTCGTAGTGAACTGGCCGAACGTGAGCGACGACCACGATGTCCCGTTCGTCTGGTTCAACGTCTACGACTACGTCATGCGTGAGGGCTACGCGTTCGCGATTGCGTCCTCACAGAAGATCGGTGTGGACGATTCGCCCATCGACGACGACCTGAAGACGTGGGACCCGACCCGGTACAATGAGTTACACCATCCGGGTGACCAGTTCTCGTACGATATGTTCTCACAGGCGGTTCAGGCGCTCCGGAGTAATCCAGACCCGGACCCGATGGGCGACCTGGATGTCGAGCGAACCATCGCGACTGGCATCTCACAGTCCGGAGTCTACCTGCGATACTACATCAACGAAGTGCAGGAGGACCACGGCGTGGTCGACGGCTTCCTCCCGACGGTGATACCACAGCCGTCGGAGGGTCGCAACGATATCCGCGACGATCTAGCGCCGATACTCCTCATCGATAGCGAGGACGAAGCGATGTCGTGGCTGACCGATGAGACCGATGCCTCCCCACAGCGTGCTGACTCCGGACAGTTCAAACTGTGGGAGGTCACCGGGACCTCACACGTCAACCACTGGGCGGGCGAACAGCTCAACCAGATGATTCGGCGCGATCACCTCGGCGAGGAACCTGCTTGGGACGAAACCCGGGCTGGGCAGTACGGCCAGCGTGACGACGGCAAGTACGGGGTATGTCCATCCGTCTTCAGCGACATCTGGCCGGAAAGCGTCCGGGGCTCGTTCAACTACTTCCCGATGCGCTACGCGTACAACGCGGGGCTGAAACATCTAGACGAGTGGATACAGGGGACGGGCGAACCGCCGAGTGCGCCGCGCTTCGAGCGCGAGGACGGCGAACTCCAACGAGACGAGTTCGGAAATGTCCTCGGTGGATTGCGGTTGCCGCCTGTCGAGGTTCCAATCGCGTTCTACGACGGAATTCCGTGTTTCCTCCGCGGGCGGACGTACCAACTGGGCGAACTCACCCTGCGGAAACTCTATCCGACCCAGGAGGAGTACGTCGCGCAGATGCAGACGGCGACTGACGAGGCTGTTGAGCAGGGGTATCTTCTCCCAGCGGATGCTGAGGACCTCATGCGCCGAGTTGCAGACTCGGAGGTGACTGTATAGCCGACGCTTAGCTGTAATACGTACGCATTGAGGGTGCCGGTCTCTACTTCTGACCGCCCAGTGGGAAGTTGAGACGACGGCAGGCTCAGCGAGGCTGTGATGGCTAGTTCCGATGGAACCAACATCTCAGAACTGCTTTAACTGGCTCTCACGCACCCATTCATATTGTTTCAACAACAACAACTTCAATAAATTCCGATATCGCCATAGCGTTGCCACGCATCACGGTATGTGTGGGCCCTGTGTTGATCGGTCACCACTGACTGACGCAGATTACCACCTCGTGCAAGACTCGCGCGTTCCATTCAGCACTCGCTCAACGAACTATCTGATTATTGTCAGAAAGCGTGTGACCGACTCAGAGGCTGACGGCACCGTAGAAAGGGTAGTCGATAAGTGATTGGAATTCATCAGAGAACTCTGTTCTAACTTTGATCTATAATTTTCATAGGTTATTTACATCAGCGTCCCGTTAAATCAATAA
>SAYS01000013.1 GCA_004015825.1 Halovenus amylolytica
TGCTGTCTCCGTAGCCGCGACATTCAAGAAGTCGTCGACCGAAGCTACGTCTTGCAGGGTTTTGGTGCTGCTGGACACAGTTTCCAAATCCTGCGGCCTCCCTTGGGAGGCTTTCTATGACACGCTCGGGTCCTAACCGAAAGAGAACTCTCCAAGACACCAGGTCTCACGTCGAAAAATAACTCGCCTGATACGCGCGGGAATCTCTGGCTTCTGAGAGTTAGAACAATTTCGAGGGTGCACTGTAACGGAGAGCTTGGGAAGGTATATCACAACATTTTCATGATTTGCGTGAAATATTTCCCAGTATGGTCCCGACAGGTTTCCAGTTGTTCCAGCTGGTATTCCAGCTGATTGCCCTCCTCATCGCAGTCTTCGCGCTTGCGATGGCTGCGTTTCCTCGTCAGATGACCCGATGGCAGATGCGTGGCCCCGACGGCACGACACAAATCGAACCGAGTCGGATGCGTCTTCTCATGACGCGTCTCATGGGCATCTTTGTCGCGGGTATTGCCCTCCTCATGGCGTTTGGGAGCCGTGTGATACTCCCATGAAATAGCCGCTCGGAGAGAAGCTGTCAGTGGTGCTGTCCCTGAGAACTACTGAAGCTCGTCTCAATGAAACTACTGCTTCCAGATGAACTGGTACTGGTGGGTACAAATCCGGACAGATAATCCACCGTGAGAACGAGTGGTCATACTGGTGGCTGTAAGAAACGAAAGAATTTCGACCCGACGTGGGGTCGAATATTTTGACGAATGTACAGCCACCAGTATCACGAGGATCGCCGCACGTTGTTCGGCTCACCCCCGGTGGGTCGAAATTTTTGGGTTGCTGATAGCCATCATATGAATTGCCGTCCAATCTACCCGTGTTACTTGAGAGAATCAATGCGCGGGACGTCTGCACCGACTGGCTCGAATTGTACCGCGTCGCCGATCTGCACGTTGTTGAAGACCGGTCGATCGGCTCGATAGGCCAGCGATTCACCCGCGGTCATGCTCTGTTTTTTGTTTGGTGTCTCGTGGTGGACGTGAAGATTGTAGTGGACTGTCTCGTAGTCGGTCTCAAACTGGCGGGCCAGGGAATCATCAACTGTGATGTCCTGCCAGTCCGAGAAGGCGTCGCGGTATTCAGCGTCATCTACATTCAGTGTCCCCCCCCTTAGTGTGCCAAGACCGCATGACTCTCGGCACCGCCACGGCCCGTAATCGACTTGGCCGCAACCGTTCCGTTGACCGTTGATGAGGTTGCGAAGACAGCATTCGTGCCGACTGCGACAGCACCGATACCACCGACTGCACCGAGTGACGTGATGAACGTGCGTCGTTTCACATCATGATGTGGATTGGGGACTCCAATAACTACCCCGCAGACTCAAATGACTGTTTGTGTCTACGGCGTACTTATTTGATGCCCACATCTTTATCGAGTGATGACACGTCGAATGCTTCTCGTTGTTGTTCTCGCGTCAGTCGTCCTCGCCGGGTGTGCTGGTCTCCAGGGGACAGAGACGCCGACAGATGACGGGACCGACGGAGAGCCCGATCAGATGCCTGGCGTTTCGAATGGAACAGTAACCGATGCAGAGGCTCTTGTCGCGGCGAACAGCGCCAGTATCGCTGAAACGGGTGGAGAACTGAGTGTCGTCTATGATGCACCCGACGTCAACAGCGAGTCTGTGTTGACAGTCGGAGCAGATGGTACATCCGTCCTCTCGACAACGACCTCTGACGGTCCAGACCAATCCGGGAGTCTCGAAACCTACAGTAACGAGACGGCGACGTACGTGCAGATGCAGTCCGGCAGTGAGACACGCTATCGTGTCGTCGAGCAACCGGGAGATGCGTTCGACAGGATCAATTCATCGCTCACAGCCTACCTCGCCGCTGGCGAGTTCACAGTATCGAATGATTCTAGTGATGGGACAACAGCCGTGTTCACCTCGGATAGCTTCAGCGGCCTCGAGGATGGTGAAGTCCTCGACGATGCAAACGCGGTGAGCGCACGACTCGTTATCAATCAGTCCGGACAGGTCCAGAATCTTACGGTAACGGGTGAACAGCGCAGTGAAACGGTCACCTTCACCTACGAACTGCGTCAGTCAGCCGTCGAGCGGGCGGCTGCCCCCGGATGGGTTAGTGAGATCCCGCCGACTGCAGCATTACACCCGGAACTCTCCGTCGATGTGGAGAACGACTCATACGTTCGCATTGACCACACTGGTGGTGATGCGGTTCCTCGAAATGCCACACTCGAAGTGGCGACTGACAATGCAAGCGGGACCGTCGCGTTTGATTCCGCACTGGAGGCGGGCGAGACCCGGTACGCCTACTTTGCAACGAACGACGGCTCACTGGTCCTGAGGAATGAACAGCCGGCTAGCGACACAACCACGACTCTCACTAGTCCTGCTTCGATCGAAGTTACAGCTGGTGAGACGGCACTTCACAGTGGAAGCATGGCGTGGGGCTCCGAGTCCGCCAGCGAGGGCACGACGAGTAATTCCAGTGGTGGAGGTCGTGACCAGTAACGACGACTGATCCCATCCCAGCCACGCAGTTACAAAGTGTGACTGTGCTACCTACTGTGGCCAGCATCGAATTATCTTACAGCCACCAGTCTCACTTCGGCTTCCAGTCGAGTTCGATCTGGATCGTTTCCCGACTCCCACGAAATCGGCTCTGTTTCTCGACGACGGTGATACTGTAATTGACAGTATCCGAGGGGCTGAGTGCGATGTCTTTGTTGCCGACACTGACAGTCATATCCTCACCTTCGCGAAGTTCACGCGCGATTTCGTTCAGTCGATCAGTAGCCTGCTCACGAGTCAACTGTTCAGTGACTTTTGTCTCTTCGGCCATACGAGAGAACAGGCCTGAAAGCGTTTCATTATACTGTACCTACGGTGTGGGATCTCTCGTTTATTGTCGGTACACACCGACGCTACGGTCACATCGAATACTGATCCAGTCTCGACAATCTGGACGACTGTGTCCCCGATAGGGGGTCTTCGTCGTTCCAGATAAAAAGTGCGGCTCCGAAGACCTCGAATCATAATTTCGCAGCTTCGAGGCAGGCGCTACAGCTTCCACGAACATTTGTGTGTTTCTGGATCGTTACCACGCTTTCAGCGACTGGTCCCGCCAGAACTCCCCGCTCGGTGCACCTGGGCGAAAGCGAGCGAGCCAGATCGGGGTTTCGGCACCCTTCTGTGGCGTCCGCGGCGCGGTCCCGTCGGTCATATCTGTCTGGACGTATCCCGGACAGACAGCGTTGGCGAGTAGCGCCTCGTACTCACCGTCGAGATACCGTGTCAGCCCGTTGAGGCCAGTTTTCGAGATCCGGTAGGCCGGCATTCCGCCAGACTGTGGCTCGGTAACTGCCCCGAGTCCCGACGAGAGGTTGACCACACGCCCGCCGGGTCGTGCCAACAGGAGATCGAGCGCGTGTTTCGTCAGGTGGATCGGCCCGTGAAGATTCGTCGTGAGCGTTCGGTCGATTGTCTCGGTCGGCATATCTGCCAGTGATTCTCTGCTGTCCATCACACCGGCATTGTTGACGAGGATATCCAGCCGGCCGACATCCGACTCTATGCGATCAATTGCCGACACACGCTGGGCCTCGACAGTGACGTCCAGTTCGAGTGTGTGTCGATCGCCGCCAGTGATATCGTCGGTGTCGCGTGCGCCAGCGTAAACCGTTGCGCCGTGTCTGACGAGACCATCCGCGATTCGCTTCCCGATCCCACGGGTCGCGCCGGTAACGAGCGCTACCTGGCCTTCCAGGGTGTCGTAGAGTGGAATCTCCATAGGCGTATCAGGGACAGCGGGGACAAAAACTGCCTGCTGGGCACTCGAGACTGTATCTCGGTGGGTCTCCGGACACGCTCCTCTGCTATCGGTGAACGCGAGCGAGCGATCCCCGATCACTCATCTCCGCCCACCCGGCGACGCATACCGAGATCCGGACGGATATCGGAAAGTACGATCACTGCCGCGACCAGCCACAGCGCAATTTCGAGAAAGAACGACGGCGACCCAATATAATGGAAGAGGAACGGGATGGGTGGGAGAGCTAGCGGATCGGGTGGCGTCGTCACCGGCCAGCCCAGCGACAGCACGTCGGCTGGCCGTCCGTTGATGACCATGTGTACCGTGTCGAAAGCGAGGTGTGATCCCCACCCGACCGCTGCTGCACGGCCAGTAGAGTGATACAGCGCGATCGGAACCGCCACGACCAGTAGCAGGACAGAGTGGCCAACAGTGTGATAGAGGTCGACGATCCCAACCAGTCCGAGAGATTTATCGACCAGGTCCGGGACCGCTGCACCGACTACCAGCCACGGGATCGACAGTGTCGACAGACGACCCAGGATGGCAGCCACGAGGAGGTGGGTCGGAAAGAGCACGTTCGAAACTACAGGGCCGGATCTGCTTTAGTCCCCCTGGCCAGAGAGTCGACCACTGACGGTCAAGAAATCGCGTGCGAACACCAGAAGCGAGGGGGCGAGAACGATCGGAGCGACAGACCAGACGAACGCTGTCGGCACGGCCGGCGTGAGAGCCACAGTGAGAAACACCATCTGTATCCCAGCCAGATATCTGCCGAGGTCACTGTCGGGCTCGTCGAACAGCGGTCGACCACGGTATCGTCGCCAGGCCAGGCCACCGCGGTAGACGTATCTGGCCGCCGAAAGTGAGAGATACCAGACCGGGAGCTGTCCCCACAGAACGGCAACCAGCGGTGCGACGACGAAGCCAAAGGTATCGAAGGTCATGTCCAGTCGCTCACCGAGGGCGGTTGTCTGCCCGACAGTCCGTGCGACCGTTCCATCGAGTTTATCGAGAACGACTCCGCCCCCGTAGGCCAGTGCAGGTACCCACGCAAAGCGGGTATCGGGCGGGACGACAACGAATCCTGCAACGACTGCGTACAGCGTACCACGGATAAGCGTCAGCGTGTTCGCAAGTCCAAACAGCCTGACCTGTGGACTTCTGGTCACCCGGGGCGAAACGAGACTGCGGCAGACATACCACAGTTGCCCAGCCAGACAGAGCCCAGTCACGACTGCTGGGTTGAGGATCCAGGTGTTAACCGTCACGGGCGGATACAGCCCCCAGAGTACAGTAGTGAATGCAAGTGCGATGGACAGAGAGACCACCACCTGAACCCCGACGGAGAGTGACCGCTCAGGTCGCTGTGCCATCAGTCACCCCGGTAGCCCACCAGCCGCTGGTCGAGCAACGCTGAAATACGAGACCCAGAATCGGTAGGAAACAGGGTTGCATTACACAAATCGTCCAGTAGTTGGGCCCGGAGACACCTAAACGTCTAACCAGACTAGTTGGGTCCGGACACCATCACCGATTTGAAGCGCGGCTCATACTGCCGGCTGTAAGAAACTGAAGAATTGCGCCACCCCGGGGTGGCGCTTATCTTTATGAATTTACAGCCGGCAGTATCAGGAGCGCAACAGTGCGATCAGGACGCCAATGAGAACGACCTGTGCGAACTTGTCGAGTGCCCCGATAGCCCCGATGTCACCTGGAAAAGCCTTCGGTCCGGTCACGAAATTGATGACGAACCACAGGAGGATCTGGACGGCGACGAACGGGATCCCGGCAGCGTAGACCGTCTTACGGCGGTATCCGACCAGTACGAGCCAGATAGCACCCAGAAAACCCAGTCCTGCAAGGGCGAAGCTGATACCCATTGCGGACGGCAGCATCCTGATTCCCAACAGGAGATGGATCGCAGCACTGATCAGGGCGGCGAGAATGCCAACCCAGTGTAATCCACCCAGTGAACCCGTCTGGAGCATTGCTTTCTCTGTCTTCGTTGTTGCCATACCATCCCATTCGGCGGGATGCATGTAATCGTATTGTCATCGACTCTGGACTGCCAGCAGTGCCAGTTATTCTCCGACAGGAGCTACCAGACTGGGGAACGAACCTCTCAGCGGTCGGAATCGGACTGTCGGAGTGAATCGATGCGGTCGATTTCTTCAGAAAGTCCTTCGGTAGCAGCGACGGTCGATTAACTCACCAGCCACGATCGAGCAGTATCGCCGCCCGACGAATCGCCGAGGTTCGGTCTGCTCGTGAGTCTCGGTGCGTCCGACTATCTCGTTCCCTTCTCACGGTTCGTGTTGACTCCCAGAAGTCGATTCATCGGACAGGTCTGGCTAAGCCCTGTGACGAGCAGGATCGTTCCAACGACGAAGACGATCACCGCGGTGAGTGTCTGTGGAAGCGGACCAACTGCGAGGACGAGCAAGCCGGCGTAGCCAGCGACTCCCGCCAGGATCAGGATAGGTCCGATGACGAGTCGTGCGATTCGGTCTATACCACCGACGTTCTTTTTCATGGTAATCCCCTCGATTCAACTACGTTCTTGTAGGGAATAAAGTGCGTACCTGTTTCCCAGACGATAGGAATAGCGTTCGTTTCGATCGCCGGTGAGATGTAGTGAAATTCGCCGAAACCCGAAGTGTCGGAGGTTGCAGAGCAGAATGTGAGTGTACCCCGGCAGCCACACCGTCAGAAGGTGTCCCGGAGGGCCGCCGAGCCCTCCTCCAGGACTTCACTGCTGGCTTCGGTCAGTCCGGGGAAGCCGTCGAGATCGTGCATGTTGGCGAAGTCGTGGATTATTCCCTCGTAGTTGGTGTGCGAAACATCGACTCCCGCTTCTTCGAGCGCTGCGACGTACTGGAAGCCATCGTCACGGAGTGGATCGAATCCGGCGGTGAAAACCGTCGCTGGCGGCAGTCCGTCGAGACGACCCCGGAGTGGCGAGGCCCGGACGTTCGCGCCGTCGATGTCGTCCCGGAGATAGTGGCTCCAGAACCACACCATCGCCCGCCGGGTGAGGAAGTAGCCGTCGTGGTTCTGTTCGTAAGAGGGTGTCTCGTAGGAGTGGTTCGTGACCGGGTAGAACAGCAACTGATGGTCGATCTCTGGCGCTCCGACCGCCTTCTCGTTGGCCATCTGAGCGACCACGGTCGCGAGAGTTCCGCCGGCCGACTCGCCGGCGACAGCGAGTCCCCCGCCGGCTCCCAGCTCCTCGGCGTGTGACTCGACCCACTTCGTCGCTTCGTAGGCATCTTCGACGGCGGCTGGAAACGGATGTTCGGGTGCCTTCCGGTAGTCGACGCTGACGACGACAGCGTTGGACTCGTTCGCCAGCGACCGGGCGACCGAATCGTGCGTGTCCAGATTGCCAGCGACCCAGCCACCACCGTGAAAGTAGACCACCGCTGGAAGCTGGCCACCGGGTTCGGGGTTGTACGTTCGCACGCGAATGTCACGTGCGTAGGCCCGGATCTTCTTCTCTTCTACCTCGGCGACAGACACGGGGTCGACGTCGGGTGTGAACAACCCACCCAGTAGCGCCCGTCCCTGCTCGGCGGACAGTGTCGGCAGGTCCGGCGGTGCAGCCTCTTCTAGCGCGTCGAGCAACTCCTGTGCTTCCGCCCGGGGTTCGTCGGCCCGCCTGTCAGATGGGTCTGGTACCATACGACATGGTCGTATTGTTATCTAATAAACATATTTACCAGTCACATTCCAGTCCCATCGGATCGGACATGTCGAACCGAACCGTATAGGGTACGAAGAGGGAATGGTTACCGGAGTCTACCAGCCGAGATCAGTCGAGATTGAAGCGATCCAGAGTCATCACCTTATGCCACGTCCCAACGAAATCCTGCACGAATTTCGTCTCCGCATCGTCGCTACCGTAGACATCCGCGATCGCCCGGAGTCATAGTGTTTGTTGCGAGTCTTTACCGCTACGGTGCAACAAGATATCGGTCACACGGCGTGAAACGCCGATATCTGTGACGTGGTCACAAAAATTACCGCAACAAACACTATCAGTCATCTAGAGCGGGATCTGAGACCGGAAGTCCTCACTCTGTTCGTCCAGATGGTCGAGACGAGCGCCAAGCACTTCTCGGAAGAGCATGACGAGCGGATGGTGTTGACCGACTCCGGTGAGTGCAGTCTCTTCTGGTACGCCATCTGTACCCTCCTCGCCGAGAGTTCCAATCATGATGGCCTCCCTGTCGGCTAACAGGAGCCGTCCGACTTTTTCCTGATTTGGTGGGAGATTCATCCAGTCCAGCTGTGGTTCCCAGATGACGGCTTCGGGAAGCTGTTCTCGAACCAGATTACGAACGACGGCGGTCTGGGAGCCGATATACACATCGACACCACGCTCGCTCGCCGCCTGCAGTTTCCGGATGCAGTTCTCTTCGAGGAGCCCATCCGTAGTGAGCATGAGAAACAGTTCCGAACTGGCCTCGTCGATCAGTGACTGACCCTGGGCAACGACATCCTCTCTGCCCGTAATTCGCCAGATATCGGGGGACCTTGTAGCCACAGACAGAATTGCCTCGGGGGTGTTGGTGAGGCCTGTCTGCAGGTATTCCTCGGGCAGCGACGGTTGTCCCACGTACTTGACCGTCTCATCGCTACGGTCGTACCTAACGAGCCCCGTTTCTGCAAGTTTTGGGAGATACTGGTGGTGCAGTCTCAGTTCTACGGCCCCAGTTCTTACATCTGTGTCCTCGTCATTCCGGATGGATTCAGCAACTTCGGCGGCGAGTGCAGATCGATCCATCTGCTCGCCATGTTCCGAGAGAATTCGCAGCACTGTCCGCTGGCGTTCGTTGGCGAGACAGTCGAGGACTGCATCCCAGTCCTGTGAATCCGTACTGAGGATCGCTTCGATCCTCGGATTCCGACGCTCCATACGTGGCGTTGTGGACACAGTGCCATCTGATTCGGTTACCAGGTCCGCCTCCTCGAGTTTTGGAAGATGAATATGCCGAAGTGTCGTCTGAACCGCTCGTGTCTCTTCTCTGGAAATATCCATCAGCGGCTGGTCTGTCTCCGCTGCAGCCACCTGTGTCGCCAGATCTATCACCGTAATCGGTTTCGACCGGTTCGAGAGTATTTCGAGTACCCGTCGCCGCTTCTGTGCTGATAACAGCTGATACCAGTCAGTATCTGTTAACTCGGGCGTAATCTGTTCGCTTCCAGTAGATGATACCTGTGTCATGATATATCGGTTTTATTTCCGGCATAACACCGTTGTAATACTACCCAGTATCCCTGGCGAAATAAGAGCCAACTAGAAGCGGTTAGACTATGTACAGCGTACAGATTTAGAAATTCGTACCCCTGCTAACTCGACATTAGTCGATTAGTTATATATACGTGCAAGGTTATTTCTCTTACCTAAACGGTTTCTCCGTCGACGGAGTCTAATGTAGAATAATTATCTCGAAGAGGGTGTTCACCACCCGATCGTGATTTCGCATCACACGTCAGAACTACCCGAGCAATATCACTACTCGCCGAACACACAAACAGTTCGATACAGGAACGTCCTACTACATTGTTCCGAGTCCGTCGCTTGCTCCAATTACTGGCAACGACTCCTGAAATGGTAGCAAGCCACAGCGTTGGGAGGATCTTCACTCTGTGATTGTTGCTGGTGAGGAGTACAGCGAACTGAACACATCTTTCTGTGCTTTTCGGAGATGCTCGTGGAATGTCGGCGGTGAGACCCCAATCGACTTGGCTACGTCTTCTGCAGAGGCGTCCCTGGGCCACTCGAAGTATCCCGAATACACGGCCGTCTCCAGACAGGTTCGCTGGCGGTCGGTCAACTCCGATATAATTTCGTTCAGATCAGGTCTACTCACCCTGTCACGGCGTACCGTTTGCTGACGCTTTACCATCTCTGCTGCAGGATATGTTTGTTCTACAGAGATAGCAGGCAGAGTGCCTCGGGGCTTGACCCCGAGGGTGAATGCCGTAAGCTCCATTAGACGTGTTCACCTATGGAAACGCTGCTATCTACACAAACCACCGTTTTCGATAAAGTAGTTGTGCCGTCCGGGGATCTATTTCTCTCCCAACCGGTAGGCGGCTCAAATCGTCATGCGGTGCGGTTGCTGTCTGGCGATAGCAGTCGCTAACGGTGGCCTCGACCGGCCACTGAGGGCCGCCGGTCGGGCGGCCCTCAGTTCCCTCGTCTTGACGATCACACAGCTGGCTTCACTGCCGGGGTTGCTATCTTGTGACTCGGGACGCCAGCGCGTGAGGCAGATATTCACCTATTCGGGCTTTCCCGGATGCCGCGCCCCCGCGGCATCCGGGCTGTAGCGCCCATGACTCGGCTTCTTTCGCGCATGGACCAGTCAGCACGACGTGCTCTAAGGCACTGAATACAGGTCGGTCTCTTGCGTCCCATGCTTACCTCACGCTCTTCAGGGATAGCAGCGTTTCCATCGAGTCAGTACGTTCGATATACTGCTCAATTGTCTGGCTAGATACCTCACCAGCCGTTCCAATGTAGTACGATTCTTCCCAGAAACCACCACCCCAGAAGTAGTTTTCCAAGAGGTGTTCGTGTTGCTGCCACATCTCTCTGGCTGTGATACTTCTGATTTTCCGTACAATCTCGCTCGGGGAATGTTTCGGATGTGCTGAAATAAACAAGTGAACGTGGTCTGGCGAGATATGCAACGACAATATCTCGTAGTTGTACTCGTCACACACCTCTCTGAAGGATGTTTCTAACGACTGTTCTATCTCATCAAGCACTGAGTGGCGGTACTTCGGACACCACACAAAATGGTAATTGATGTTGTACACCGTGTGATTTGACCGTGCTTCGTCCATATCGGCTAGAGTCATGCCAAAAAATTAAGTATAAACGTATCTAAGTATGTACTGTAAAGATGACCAAACGCCTCACTGTAGACTTCGAGGACGATTTGTACAAGGAGTTCTCGAAGAAATGCATCGACGCTGAACGTCCGAAATCAGAAGTTGTGCGTGAACTTGTCCAAGACTGGGTAAACGACCAAGAATGACGCAGACACAGGCTCTCACCAAGACGCTCGTGTTTCCGCTTGACGTGCAGAGTGGCAACGAGAGCCTGCTTTACGACGCCCGCTTGGAGTGTCGCCGTGTGTTCAACGAGGTGCTACGTCTCAACTATGACGGGTGGGACTGGGACGAGGTAGAAGATGTTGTTGAGCAGAACGCCGACCTCGTGCAAAACACCGCACAGCGTATCATCGACAAAGCCTTCGACGCACTCAACAACTACTACGACAACGACGACTGGGGCAGACCGTGGTACAAACACGAGACGTTCCCGTTACGGATGAACTACGGCGAAGGCTACAACCTCTTTCTCGAAGACGAAACGGTACGGTTCCGCATTTCAGCAAAGCCGTACAACCACGTCAAAGGCGAGCTTCACGGTACGCAAGACCAGTTCAACCTGCTCACGCAGGCGATGAAAGACGATGACTGGCACGTTGGCACTGCCGAAGCACTCTGCCGAAACGGACGCGAAGAATTGCACGTCACCGTCACGAACGAAACCGCCGAAGTTGGTACAAAAACAGCGGCAGATACCATTGTTGGCGTCGATATTAACGAAGACTGCGTTGCGCTAGCGACACTGACTGAGAGCGGTATCGAAGATTCAATTGTTATCGACTACCCAGAAATCAAGGAAGAACGACATTGCTATTTCACGATGCGGAAACGGATGCAAGAAGCCGGACAGACCGCGTTTAACGACGTGTTCCGCGATAAGGAGCAACGGTTCGTTCACGACCAGCTACACACGGTGTCACGGCGCGTGGTCGAGTGGATACGGCGGTTCGACAGTCCCGTGATTGTCTTTGAAAACCTCAAAGACATGAGAGAAGACATTGAGTACGGGACTCGCATGAACCGGCGACTCCATTCACTACCGTTCGCCAAACTCCGCGACTTTATCACGTACAAGGCCGCATGGCACGGGATTCCGTCAGATGACGTTAACCCGGAGTACACCAGCCAACAGTGTCCGGTCTGTGGACACACAGAACGGGCAAATCGCCACAAGAAGCGGTTCAAATGCCGTGAGTGCGAGCATCAAGACCACGCCGACCGTGGCGCTGGTATCAGTGTCGCACAGCAATGGCTACGAACACAAGAGGACAGAAATGTGCCTGCTCTCAACACACTCCCACAGGTTCGGAAATGGGAGTTGCGACGGCAGGCATCGGGGCCTGTGGACGGCCCGACCGTGACCCACCACACCGTTGAAGGCTACCAGACCGATGGTGTGTCGGGTGTGTCCGACCAATCCACGGGAAGAAGCTCCGGGGCTTGACCCCGGAGCAGTTCACAGTGTCGATGATCTGTCGGATATCCGCACTCGGTGATACGTGGAATGTCATCCGGTAATCGCAATCCTCGATGACGGCGTTTTCGATCGAGCCACCCATTGCGGCAACCTTCGAGAGTATTGGTGGGTCCGAAACCCGGAGTTCGAAGACAGTCTTTCCCTCGGCATCCCGGTAGGTCACCTCGACCCAGTGTGGAACGGTTTCGACGATTGTATCCACACTTTCGATCGCGTCCTGTGTTGCTGTCCCGTAGACCAGGAACTCGTCGTTCCCGATCGGAATCGTATGATTCATTGTAATTTCCCCCTGGGCAGATCCGTCGATGCCGAGGGCATCGAAGAGGTTCTGAATCCGGAACTGGAGTTCGATTACTTCATCGCTCATGAGGGCTCGCTTGCGCTCGATCGCGGCAATGGCGTGCCCGATAATCTCTCCGAGCTGTCTGATGACCGTCCGTTCTTGATTCTGGAATGCGTTCGGCCGGTCGGCATAGAGGTTCAGTACCCCGTAGATACTGTCGTCGTGGACGAGTGGGATAGCAGCCGACGACTGGAAGTCGTATCCTTCGGCTTTGTCTCGCCACGGTTCGTAGCTGGCATCGGTCGTAACGTCCTGTACGGTCTGCAACTCACCGGTCCGGAGGGCTCTCCCCGTCGGTCCGAGGCTGTGAACGTCGTCGGGGTCGACAGAAATAGTCGTGTCGTCAAGGTAGCCGTCGACACCGGCTTCAGTTCGTAGCGTCACGGTCTGTGTTGCGACATCGACGTCACCGATCCAGGCAAAAGCGTAGGAATCGGCGGCTGCGAGGCGCTCACAAACGATTGACTCGATCTCCTCGCGGGTCGACTGATTTATGACTGCATCAGTAATCCCACGAACGGTATCGTTCAGGTTGTTCAGGGCAACAAGTTGCTCGCGCTGGCGTTCGAGTTTTCGTTGCCGTTCTCTGGCCTCTGTGATGTCCTGTGACATCCCCATGGCAGCGATGACGTCGCCATCACCGTCACGCACCGGGATGAAATGGAACTGGTAGACGTATTCACCTATCTCGTGGACAACGTCCTGTGTCTCACCCTCTAAAGCAGCCTCGTAGTTTGGGAGTAAGAAATTAGCTATCTCAGACGGTAACGTCTCCTGAAGCGGTTTCCCTTCCAGTTCATCGGTTGTTGTGTCGGCCTCATCCACAGGGTGGCCGCCGACAGTGATATATCGCAGATTCTCGTCGACGAGTGTAACGGCACCGTTTGGGAAGTTCTCCACGAGCGTCCGGTACCGTTGCTCGGATTTCCTGAGTTGCTGTTCGTGTTTCTTGCGAGTGCTGATATCGCGGAAATAGACAGAGAGTCCGGTCAGTGATGGGTAGACGTTGACTGACGCCCAGATCCCGAGGATATCCGAATAGCGCTCGAAGCTTAGGGTTTCCTGTGTGGTCATGGCTGTTTCGAATCTATCGATAATCGGATCCTCATCGTCGACATCGAGTACGTTCCAGATATTCTGGCCGAGGAGTTCCCCTTCAGGTTTGCCGAAGTGGTCAGCAGCGCTGTCGTTTAGGTATTCGAACTGGAACTCTTCGTTCAGTGCGTAGAATGCATCGTCGATACGCTCGAACATCTCGTCGAGTTCAGTCTCCAGGTCGTCCCGCTGGGCTTCGAGTTGCTCGGCCTGCTCCGCGAGTGATTGCTTGTACTCTCTTCTGTCGGTCATATCCCGGGTGACCTTCAGATAGCCATCGAGATTCCCGGTATCGTCGTAGATGGCCGTGATGGTAACATTCGCCCAGAACCGGGAGCCGTCTTTCCGGACACGCCAGCCCTCGTCCTCGATCGAACCCTGAGTCGCCGCTGTAGAGAGGTTCTGCTCGGCGACTCCGGATTCACGATCGTCGGTAGTATAAAACGTCGAGACGTGTTCGCCGACGATCTCCTCGGCCTCGTAGCCTTTGATCCGTCTAGCACCGTCGTTCCAGGACTGAATATGCCCCTCTGTGTCGAGGACGAAAATGGCATACTCCTCGACAACGTCAACCAACTGATCGAACTGTTTTGGCCCTCCGTACCGCCCTCGATTCGACCATCGCTGCCCGCTCATCTCATCGTAAAACTCGACTCGACCACCGGCCAACGTCCCTGTCTCGATCGGTTCGCTTTCGTATTCGAGCGAGCGCTCTTCCCGGTCACGGCCGGCGGTGACGTGCCACTCGGAATGTTCCCTATAGTCACCTTCGGGAGATAGCATTAGCTCGGTGAACGTGCCCGAGTCCTCGATTCCTGGGGCAAGTCGGTTTTCGACGACCTGACTTCTTTCCTGTCCGAGGACCGTTTCACGATCGAATCCGAAGTACTGCACGGCCGCATCGTTCACCCATGTTACAGTATCGTCCTCGTCGATAATGAATACGGCCGCGTCAGTCCCAGTTAGAACTGCAACGAGGGATTCGGTTACCCCATCCCAGCCTGGTCCGGAAGCGCCGGTTTCGTCGGCTGGTCTCCACCAGACACGA
This sequence comes from Halovenus amylolytica, assembly GCA_004015825.1. Classification (GTDB taxonomy): domain Archaea; phylum Halobacteriota; class Halobacteria; order Halobacteriales; family Haloarculaceae; genus Halovenus; species Halovenus amylolytica. The sequence continues at coordinate 14,709 of SAYS01000013.1, forward strand.
CCGTTTCCACCGACCTTTTTGGTTTCGAGGAATCCCTGTTCGACGAGTTGATCCAGACGGTTGTACGTACTCCGCCTCCCGATGTCGAGATTCCCAGCAATCTCGCTCGTGGTCTGTGGTGTGCCAGCTGTATCGAAGAGTGTGAGTGTTTCCTGCAGGGACCCGTGCAGCGATGAGGATGCCATCGGGAGATAAATTTCTCCATACCGACATCAAACTTCCGCTGTTGGAAGTGAATACAACCGTTATTACATTTAGAAGACTGGTAACTACACTGAATAATATTATGAGCAATCTAATACGAGAAGTTAGTTTACGTTGGTTAGTTTGACCTAACCAATTTTGGTACAGTCTTACCACGAACGGATGATATGTTATGGTATAGTCTGATCTTAGGTCAGCAGCCAGGGAATACACAAATGACACCATATCAAAACCACGCGACAGGGAAGTATCGGAGATTAGCTGATCTGACAGAAACCGAACGACATCGGCTGCTCGCGGCGGAGCGACGTCGGATACTGATCACGATACTTTCTTCCAGTTCATCCCCAATACAGATGGAGACACTCGCAAAGAAGATAGCCGAACGAGAGACCAGTACGACGACTGTCGACGAGTCTATTGTCGACCGTATGATGGTGAGTCTCCATCACACACACCTTCCGATGATGGCGAATATGGGGATCATCGGCTCGAATCCAGAGACGAACCAGATCGAGTTCGACGATCCTACTAACCGGTGACAGAACGATGCAAATCATCAAACAGATCCAGACGGCAGTCACTGACCAACTACCAGGCAACGGCATAAACAGGCAAGATTCTATCGAGACAACACTCTACGCCTGTCCAAAGTGTAGCACCACGTACATCGCCAGTGAGATGGACAGATGCCCCGAGTGCCAAGCTACTCTCGATGTAGTCCCTTCCGGAGCGGAACTGGGCATTACGGAGTAACGAGGAGAAAGCCTCGCGGTTTACGGCGGTCGAGAATCCTCGCCCTTCAGAGCCCGGAGGATGTCAACTCACCCGATGGGGCGCACAGAGATCCGGTTGGACAACAATCGCTTTGTTGAGAGTTCTGGTACGGTGAAACAGAAGAGAGTTGTACTGGTCAGGTGCTCGTCATGCCGCCATCGACAACGAGTGATTCACCATTGACGTAGCTACTCATCTCACTCGCGAGATAGAGGGCTGCGTCGGCGATCTCCTCTGGATCACCAAACCGGCGGAGTGGGACCGTCTGCAGGAACGCCTCCTCGCTTTCACCGCCGATTATCGGCACATCTTCGGTCACCATCGACGTGTCGATGATACCGGGATGGATCGCATTCACCCGGACCCCCTCGGGGCCGAATTTATCCGCCAACGAATAGGTCATGAGCCGGACTGCGCCTTTCGACGTGCAGTAGCTGATGAAATCGCCCGATCCTTCGAGCCCGGCAACACTCGACAGGTTGATTACGTTTCCACCGTCCTCGAGGAGTTGGTCGATTACCGCCTGTGTCGCGAAGTAGGGCCCTTTGACGTTGATGTCCATGAGTTGCGTGAACTCCTCTTCCGAGACATCTGTGAACTCCTCACCCCGAAAGATACCTGCATTGTTCACGAGAACATCAGCACCACCCAGTTCGGCCGCAGCCTCGGCCATCGCAGCGAGATCCTCACTTTCGGTAACATCGCACTCCACGAACGTCGCGTTCGCTTCTGTGTCAGATTCTATCACCTCGTGTGTCGGATCGCCTCCGGTGCGTGGTGTCTCGCGGACGTCAGCAACGACGACGTCGGCACCCTCGTTTGCGAACTGGAGACTGATCTCCCGACCGATACCGCTCGATCCACCAGTCACGATCGTAACCTGATCTTGTAGTAGATTGTTAGCCATTTTCTCACCCAAACGGACATTCTATCCGGTCTCATAAGAAACCACATGGTGGAGATCTGCTACACAGAGTGAGTTACAGGTAAGGCCCATTTTTATAGACTGTCCACGGAGTAGCGAATACCGGCCAGAGTCGCCATAGCCGCCGGACAACAGTACAATGGGACAGTCTCAAATCGAGCTGCTCGCTGCGATCGTTGACCGCTACGACGAGTGCGAACAGCCAGTCAAACCCGTGGAGTTCGCGAGGACACCCACACAACTACAGTCGATCAGGGATTGTTTCGAGGACTTCGAGTCGAAGTATCTGCTGGCACGGGAAGATGGCAGCTATCGCCCGACTGTGACAGCACGGGAACTACTCGAACTCGAAATCGAGGATGACGGAGTGTTGCTGTTGGACTGTGAACCCGAGGAGTAGGCGGCGGTTGTCCATGTCACGCCCACAGTCGAACTAACCTTTATATAATCTTCTACTGAATAGAAAATTAACTGAATTACGCTATGGTCAACGATAATGAAACAGCAAACCGAAATTCGAGTGATTCACCGTTCACCGATCGGGCAGAGTCGACGGAGATCAACCTCACGGATCGGCCGTACAATATCTACCGGTGTCAGGATTGTAAGAACACTGTCCTCTCCCTGCACGAGTGTGGGGGCGGTATGACCTGCCACGGGGAGAAGATGGAGGAAGTCCGAGACGTCGAAATGAACGTCAACCCACCCGATCTGCGGGACGTATTGCTCAATGTCTTCGGGATCCCGAAGGTCGGCCTCGATATCTGTCTCTGTGTCATCGATGAAGGGCCGCTCTCACCGGACGAAGTCGCAGAGAAACTCGGATACGATGGCAGTACGATCCGACGCTATCTGAACCAGCTTACCGAAGTTGGGATTCTCACGAAGATGCAACTGAACCGTGAAGATGGTGGCTTCGTCAACGTCTACCGATCGATCGATATCGACGAGATGCAACGGGAGTCCCTTGCGGGATTTTATATGTGGGCGGGTGAGGCAGCGACACTGATCGAAGAAGCCAACCTCACGAAAGAAGATTATCTCGATGCCTCGAGTGAAGGGAGTATGAACGAGGTCTTCTGGGAATCGTTCCAGAAGAGATCAGGCCGTGGCGACACCGAGTGACCGTTTTCAGAAGACCGTTCAGTGATACATCCGAGAGCTGGGTGTAACGCTGTATATAATAGTTTTGTAACAAGCAGATGTTTTTCGGTTCGGAGGGTGATTAAATCGTCTGTCTCCCGTCGTAGCTGTTAGTGAGAGTTGCTACCGGGTATTACTGTCGACAGCCACCAGAAAAATGACACAGGAATCTCTAGAGATCGAACTCTACATCCGTTCGCTCGCGCCGACCGATATCCGTGACAAACAGGAGACGGTGATCGCGCGACTCGACGATTTGGACCGGGCCGATCGGATCGACAGCTTCGAAGTCATCCTCTGTGGTGACTGTGTCTGTGCATCGCTGGCGACGGCGAAGACAGCAGTGGGCCAGCGGCTGCTCGATCGATTCGCTTCGTTCGAGGAGTGGTCAGCAGAACGTAACCGAACACTTGCGGGGTTTACAGAACAGGACACAGAATCGACGCTCTCCGGGACACATATAACCGGGCTCAAATTTCCGCGTCTCGCCCTCGCGGAGTATCGCAGTGGGGATCTCTCCTTCGTTGCTCCGTCACGCAACGGGTCCGAAAATACGACTGTACTCGATCGGGTCGAGGAGTACTAACCGAACAGCGAGGCTATCTTCTCGTCGCTGGGTGTCCAGCCGACGAACTCCCCACCTTCGAAGGGCAGGTCGACGGATGCAACGTAGTTACAGAGTCCGACGTAGAAGTCGACGATCAGGCCGATCGCGACGATTTCGGCGGGCGAGTAGGCCGTTTCGAGCGCACTGTGGATCTGATCAGTGACACTGCCCTCTGCCACCGCTTCGGCGTACTGCAGCAGGACGAACTCCTCGTCGTCGAACGTGGAGAAATCGTCGCCGCCGATCGCGCGCATTTCTTGTTGTTCGACACCTTTGTCTCGGGCGATATCGACGTGCTGGTGCCACTCGTAGCGTGCACCGCGAGTGCGGGCGACAGTCAGAATGACCAGTTCCTTTCGCCGGGGCGTGAGCTGGTCGTACAGGGTGTTGAGATAATCGAGCGTGGCTTCGAGGATCTCGGGGTTGTGCGCCCACACCCGGAAGATGTGCCGATCGCCGAGGTAGTCGTCGGTGAACAGGTACTGATACTCTTCGGGAATCTCGTCCATTTCGAGGCGATTGAGGCGAGTCACAGTGTCTACTCAGCGGACTCGATTATAACGGTAGCTAACCCTCGTGTTAGGTAAATTTTATATCCAGGTCCCTGATTCACCAGATGGGTCTATCAACTCCCAGTGTCGTCAGGTTGCACGCATAGACCCCTGCGCCTGCAACCCACTCTGGTGGAGTCCCAGTCACAGCTGATACTGCCAGCTGTAAGAAACTGAAGAATTGCGCCACCCCGGGGTAGCGCATATCTTTACGAATTTACAGCCGGCAGTATGAACTCCCGAACCACTGCCCATGCTCCGCGAGAGGGTAGGAGCCGCAATTTTCTAGTCGACGCCACCGATTGCGTATGTCGTTTGTCCAAGAAACACAGATGAAGTAACACGAAGGTAAGTCGACTATTTACGACGAGTACAGGAAGGGAAAGTATGGATACAGATCTCGGCCCACACGGGACGGAAACGGTCTGTCAGACATGTGCAATCGAACTCGACAGGATTGCAGAAGCAGCGATGCTCACTGGGCAGGATCTGGAACTGCTCCAGCAGCCGCGACGACGGATCAACGCTAACATTCCAGTCAGAATGGACGACGGCTCGATCGAAGTGTTCCCCTCGTTTCGGATCCAGTACAACAGTGCCAGGGGGCCGACGAAAGGCGGTATTCGGTTTCACCCGGGCGTCGACAAGACCGAAGTCGACGAACTGGCCTTTCTGATGGCCCTGAAATGTGCGGTGGTCGGTATTCCGTTCGGTGGTGCGAAAGGCGGTGTCCAGGTAGATCCGAAGGAACTGTCCGAGGGAGAGCTGGAACGACTCTCCCGGGCGTACGTCACAGAGTATCACGATTCCATCGGGCCACAGACCGATATTCCGGCCCCAGACGTCAATACGGATGGGCAGATTATGGCCTGGATGCTCGACGAGTACGAACGGATCGAAGGCGAACACGCACCAGGTGTCATTACCGGGAAGCCGGTCGAGTTGGGGGGAAGTAGAGGGCGAACGTCCGCAACATCCTACGGCGGTGCAGTGATCCTCGACGCATTCCTCGACGCAGAAGACATCCCTCCGGAGAACATCTCTGTCGCGATCCAGGGGTTCGGAAACGTCGGCTCCTACCTCGCGAGATTCCTCGACGAGCGTGGATACGACGTCGTCGCGGTGAGTAACGCCGCCGGGGCGATCTACGACGAATCCGGAGTCGATATCCCTGCCCTGCACGCAGGATACGAGAGTAACGAGGATCTCTTCGATCTCGATACTGCAGAGATCACGAACGAAGAACTGCTGACACTCGACGTGAACGTCTTGATTCCGGCGGCGATCGAAGATCAAATCACTGCCGAAAATGTCGACGACGTCCAGGCAGATGCAGTCCTGGAGATGGCCAACGGCCCGACCACGCCCGAGGCAGACCAGATACTGGCCGACCGCGGCGTTCCGGTCATCCCGGATATTCTCGCCAACGCCGGCGGCGTCACAGCCTCGTATTTCGAGTGGGTCCAGAACACTACGAACGAGTACTGGACGAAAGCGACAGTCCAGGAGAAACTGAACCAGCAGATGCAGACCGCATTCGAGGAGCTGAACGAAATCAAACGAGCCGGTGACGGCAACCGGACCTGGCGAGAAGCTGCCTACACTCGCGCCGTGGAATCCGTACTCGAAGCCGAGCGGCTCCGGAGTAACATCCCAACCGGAGCACATGCATAAACCAGCGGTATCTCGTTGTGGGATCTCTTCTGAAACTAGGCCATCAGTTCGACGCCGAGGACCAGTGCGCCCACCAGTGCGAAGACGATGCCGAGTCCCAGTTCCATCAGATCGCTGGGGACGTATTTTCCGACACGAGTGCCGATCGTCCCACCGACGATTACGCCCGGAATCGACCAGGCGACGATGGACCAGACCGGCGTAGCAGTAATTGCGTGGACGATTGCACCGGCAGCCGCAGCGATAGCCAGGGTGAAGACGCTCGTCGCGACAGCGACCCGTGGCGGGAGTCGACAGCGGACGATGAGCTGTGTCGTGACAATTTCCGGCAACCCGGCACTAATCAGCCCTGTGATGAACCCACCGGCTGTCGAGAGGCCAACACCAGGTGGTCGCCAGCAGGTGTCGTAGGTGTAGGTTTCGCCATCTGTCGCTTCGATCGTCGTCGTTCCGTGCTCGGTATTTTTCTTCTTCAGGTACTCACCTTCACACTCACCGGGTTCGCACTTTTTCCGCGGGTCGTAGTAGACGAGAAAACTACCAAGGAGGATCAGTCCTGCCCCGAACAGGATTTTGAGCAGTGTCGGGTCGACGAAGTGAGCAGCTACCGAGCCGACAATGACGGCCGGCACTGCGCCGAGGAGCAGCCACTTGGCAGTCCCGTAATTGACGACCCCCTGTTTGACGTACGAGCGGAGCCCGTTACCCATCCCAAACACTTCCGTCAGGAGCCCTGCCCCGATCGCCTGTGCCGGGGTCAACCCCACGACGAGCATAAAGAATGGGCTGAAAAACAGGGCGGCGGAAACGCCCGACGCGAGTGCAATCGTCGAGAACGTGATCGCTGCTGGGAACACCCACCAGTGGGTGAGGAGCCGATCCATCGTGAACGCTGTTGTGGACGTACTCCCGCCAGTAGCGGCCGAAGCTGTCCCAACGAATGCGATCAGCCCGACTGTGACAGCGGCGAATACTAGCGTTCGTCTCATTACCATCGTCTGTTATCAGTTGCGTTCAGATAGTTACGGAATTGGGACAGAGCAGACCAGTTGCAGCTCTGATCGGGTCGAATCATACTCGGTGGTAAGTATAGACTTATTAAATTGGTTCCTTACACGAAGGTAACCAACAACAGCAGAAAATCCGGGTGCTGTATACCGATTCGACTCCTGGTTCGACCGTCGGGGAGCCCACACGATTTGAGTAGCTGGCGTGAGAAAGAGGTGTGTATGACCGTTTTTGACTGTACTCGCGGGATTACCTGGCGAAATACGGGGCCTCTCCGTCTCCCGGACGACGAGGTGCGTATACAGTGACACACACTGTAGTAGATCTCCTCCCGAAGGATGCTATCCATCGACGATCCCTTCTATTCTAATTCCTTCGACGGAGATAGCTCGGACGAAGTTATCGTAGTCGAGAGAGAAAACACGGTACGAGCCTATCCGACCCGCATCCTGCAGAATCACGAGGTCGTCAACGAGACGCTCGCGGGTGAGGAGATCGCAGTCACCTGGTGTCCACTCTGTGCCAGCGCTGTCGTCTACGACCGTCGAGTCGACGGTGAGACTCTGACGTTTGGTGTCTCGGGCAAGTTGGCGGATAACGACCTCGTCCTGTACGACCGCGAAACCGAGTCGGAGTGGAAACAATCCAGCGGAATCTGTCTATCGGGCACGTACGAAGGGAGATCACTGACCGTGTTGCCAGCAGCGACGATGACGTGGGCGGCGTTCGAAGAGCGATTTCCAGACGGGAAGGTACTCCAGCCTCCGGAGTGGGGAACCGCCGACTACGGAACAGATCGCTTCGTCGAGTACATGCACAGCGATTACGTCGGTCCCGGCGGTGACGAACGCCTCCGGACGGCGATCGAAGACTGGCCCTTCGAATTCCATCCGAAGACGCTCACGCTTGGAGTTACAATCGACGGAGAGTCACGTGGCTATCCACAGGCAGCCGTGACAGCAGCAGATGGCGTCGTAACCGATACACTCGGCGGGACCGAACTGGTTGTCTTTGCGACCGAGGACGGAATTTTTGCCTACGAAAGGAATAATATATCTTTCGAGCAAGATGGTGATTTGTCAGGACAGCGGGTTACCTGACTGTTATCGAGTTTCCCACGGTTCAGGTAGTGGTTATACGATCTGTCGCGAATCAGTACGTAGCGCGACTCGGTACGTCCGGGACGCTGGAATCACACATGGTCGAAATTACACTACTCGGTGGACTCGTCGGCGGACTGGTTGCAACGATCGTTATGACTGTTTTCATGACGACTCTCGGGGACGACGCGCCACCGCCGACGGCACTGTTCGTCTCCAAGTATCTCGGGGATGGAAAGCCGAGTGAGTACATGATGCCAGGGATGGCGTTACACATTCTCTATGGCATCGGTGCAGGCATCGTCCTTACAGTCCTGTTGCCGCTGGCTGGCGTTGGCGATATCGAACTCTTGACCGCGGTCGGAATCGGGGTGGGCTACGGATTCGTTCTGTTCGTCGGCGCTGCGGCCTTCTGGATGAACGTCGTCCTCGGGCTGGAACCGGAGGGCAAGGCGGTTGGAATGTTTTTGTTCTTTCATCTCACCTACGGAGTCGTGCTGGGCGGTGTTCTCGGGGCAGGCGTCGTGTGAGCACTCCACAACCAACCGTAGTATAAATAATTGGCGGGGATAGCGAACTGGAGAGCCTGTGCAAGCTATTTTAAGGAGTGTAGTTAGCGTAGGATCAGTCGATGAGTTCAGGACAGCAACAGACTGGCGAATGGGCACAGAAAGAGCCGGGGACGAAAAAGAACCTCTTCGTGGATGCCGAGTCGGCGTTACACGGGATGCAGGAGATCGTCGGTCGGAAGTGGCATCCGATCGTGCTCCACTATCTGCTGACGGATGGCCCGCTGAGTTTCAGTACGCTCAAAAGCCGTGTCGACGGAATTTCGTCGAAAATGCTCTCGACCAGCCTCACCACTCTCGAAGACCATGGGCTCGTCGCACGTGACGTACTGAGCGAACAGCCAGTGCGTGTCGAGTATACGCTCACCGAGCGTGGTGCATCACTCGAACCGCTCATCACCGAGATGGTCCACTGGGGAAGTGAACACGACGAGGTACAATAGATGTCTCTCCCAGACAGCAGAGATTGTTCGGCACACGCAGCTATTTGCGAGATGCAGGTGACTGAACAACTATGACAGAAGATGTCACAGAGTACGAAGTTGTCGTGGTCGGCGGTGGCCCGGCGGGAATGACTGCTGCACTGTACAGTACCCGTCTCGGACACCAGACTGCAGTTGTCACGCGTGGGGGCGGTCGCGCAGCGATGATGCAGGAGGTCCACAATGTCCTGGGTATTCGCGAGGAGACAACCGGCGGCGAGTATCTCTCGATCGGGCAGGAACAACTCGAAGAGTACGGCTGTGATATCCACCGTGATATGGTCTCCTCGTGTTCCAGTGACGGTGACCGGATCACGCTGTCGGGCAACAGCGGTGAATACTCGGCGGAGATGGTCGTGCTCGCGACGGGCTTCAACGATGTTCGACCTGATCCACCGCTGCCCCGAACCGGACGTGGACTCCACTACTGCCTGCATTGCGATGCCCACATGTTCGTCGACCAGTCGGTGTACGTGATGGGACACAGCGAGAGCACGGCCCACGTCGCAGGTATCATGTTGAATTTCACCGACGAGGTGGATATTCTCCTGCGAGGCGACGAACCGGACTGGAGCGAGGAAACAGCCGGGATGATCGAACGCCACCCGATTGACGTCGTCGACGAGGACGTGACGGGCGTTCAGAACGGCGAGGACGGCTGGCTCGAGGCCCTGGAGTTCGAAGATGGCAGTGTACGAGAGTACAAGGGTGGGTTTGCGATGTACGGCGCGGAGTACAACAATGGACTCGCGAAAGAACTCGGCTGTGAGATAAACGAGGATGGCACAATCGACGTCGGTGACCACGGAAAGACATCGGTCGACAACGTCTACGCTGTCGGGGACTGTACGGCCGGACACAATCAGATCCCTGTCGCACTCGGCCAGGGTGCGAAGGCAGGTATCGATATCCACTTCTCGCTCCGTGATTTCCCACGGGATCCGGAACTGCTCGACGAGCAGGGGCCAGTTCGGTCCGACGAGGTGCCCGGCATTCCGGACGAACTGCTCGAACAGGCCGTCGACTTCCACACCTATGGGAAGTAACCCAATTTGTCGATGAATTCTGCACGGACTGGACGAACTGACCGAGAGTGAATCGAACCACGAACTTCACTGATGAGCAGTCTACTTTAGGATGGGACGAGAACAAACCATATGGAAGAATTCGATTTTGTCGTCATCGGATCGGGCTCGGGTCTCGATGTTGCCAACGCCGCCGTCAATCAGGGCCAGTCCGTCGCGATAGTCGAGAAGGGGCCACTCGGGGGGACCTGTCTCAACCGTGGCTGTATCCCGTCGAAACTACTGTTGTATCACGCCGACGTGCTCGAAACGATCGAGCGCGCCGGTGAGTTCCACATCGATGCCTCGGTAGACGATGTCGCATTCGACGAAATCGTCCGCGAGGTCAACGAGGAAGTCGAAGCTGATTCGGAGTCGATTCACAAGGGGCTTCGCTCCTCGTCACAGCACGAACTCTACGAGGGCGAGGGACGGTTCGTCGACGAGAAGACGATCGAGATAACCGATGGCGCTGACGAAGGCGAGCGTCTCAGGGGGGACACGGTTTTGATCGCGGCTGGCACTCGGCCATCGATCCCGCCCATCGATGGGATCGAACAGACAGAGTACATGACGAGTACCGAGGCGCTCCAGCTGGAGACGCCACCGGAACATCTCGTTATCATCGGTGGCGGGTACATCGCAGCAGAACTGGCTCATTTCTTCGGAACCTTCGGCTCTGACGTGACGATCATCGGTCGACGGCCGAATCTGTTACCGGACGCCGACGAGGAAGTCGCCGAGGCGTTCACCGAGCGATATGCGGAGCGGTTTACGGTCCACACTGGACACGCTGCCACAGCCGTGTCCCAGTCCGACGGAACAGTGACTGTCGAGGCCCAGCCGTACGAATACGGCGACGATGGTGGCTCGACTGTCGGGGACCCGATCACTGTCACGGGTGACGAACTCCTCGTGGCAGCCGGACGACGACCGAACTCGGATACACTCGATCTCGACGCCACGGGCGTCGAAACCGACGACCAGGGATTCATCGAGACGGACGAGTATCTGCAGACCACAGCGGACGATATCTGGGCACTCGGCGACATCGTCGGTGAGTATCTGCTGAAACACAGCGCGAACCACGAGGCACAGACCGTCGCTCGGAATATATTCGGTGAGGATCCTCAGCCAGTCGACTATACGGCGATGCCCTTTGCGGTTTTTGCCGCCCCCGAAGTCGCCGGCGTCGGCGCACGCGAAGAAGAACTCGAAGATGCGGGACGGGAGTATGCAACCCGGACCTACCAGTACGATCAGACAGCACGAGGGAGTGCGATGAAAACAGACGGCTTTCTGAAGGCGATCATCGACCTGGATGGGGAGATTCTGGGCTGTCACATCATCGGACCGGATGCCTCGACACTCATTCAGGAGGTTGTCGTGGCGATGAAAGCGGGATCGGGGACTGTCAAAGATATACGGGAATCGATCCACATCCACCCCGCACTGTCCGAAGTCGTCCAGCGTGGGTTCTCCGGACAGTTCAGCCGCGGAGGCAGCGGCCACTCACACTGACGACGATGGTGTGCTGGTCTTTCAGACGGCTGTCTGGCATACCCTGTACACTTCCACGATAGGTATATGAACAACTCAACTGTTGTTCCTTATAGCGATGTTAGTAATTCACGCGACCTTCCCGGTCGATCCGGATCGACGCGAGGACGCCATCGATCTGGTGCGAGAACTGGCAGAGAACTCACGGGACGAGGACGGGATTATCGACTATCAGGTCGCCACAGATATCGACGACCCGAACCTGTTCAGATTCACCGAACAGTACGAAGACGAAGCGGCGTTCGGTGCCCACGCCGAAAGTGAACATTTCGGCGAGTTCGAGTCGGAACTCCCAGAGCTGCTCGCGGGGGAACCCGAGGTTACCCGGTTCGACGTGGATTCAGTGTCGGATGTCGAACTCTGATACCATCTCGAAGGGGCCGTCGTTTTCCGACGAACGCTGACGGTGTCGGAAGCTCTATTTGGCTCAGGATGGCCCACTGGGCGATATAAATATTCGTCGCGAGCGCATTCTGGTTGCAGTTACCCCCAGCAGGGTAGACCATAGCACTCGTATTATTGGATGCAATGACAAAAGCAGCAGTAATAATTCTCGCAGGGACAGAAGGCCACGAGAACGCCGGCTACCTCGTGAACGGCCTCGAGACAGCCAAAGAGTTCGCAGAGACAGAGGGAGACGAGCTAGAACTCATCTTCGACGGCGCTGGAACCGAGTGGATTCCGGAACTCGAAGACGAGGATAGCGACTACCACGAACTCTATCAGGCAGTTCGTGACGACACATCCGTCTGTGATTTCTGTGCCGGTGCGTTCGGTGTCGAGGACGCAGTCGCTGATTCGGGTCTCGTCACCCTGGACGACCACGATGGCCACCCGAGTGTCCGCTCGCTGGTCGCCGACGACTACGAGATCATCACGTTCTAGAAGGACAGTTCCGACAGCCAGACGTCGACCGTTGCGAAAGCCGACTGGAATTTTTCGAGCGTCAGTTCTCGCGGACGACGACGTTGCGAAGCTATTAGCCGGCGGCGTCGTATCAGAGTGTCCCCGATTCACTCCCGCCCTGCTCAGTGCTCGCTTCCGACGCTCTGTCGGAACACTCGTCGTTCACTGGAAGGGCGGGATTTTCTCGCGATCGTGTTCACTCCTCGCTGCCTGTGGTACCGTGGGGCTGTGGACCAGATTGGGTCTCATCGCCCGGTGTTGGCTCCACTCGACTCTCGCTCATCTCAGCCCCGTCACTGGCTGTTGTATCTTTGGTCGACGTCTCCTCGACATATTCACGCCGGTAGATATCGAGCACTGCACGTAGCGAGCCGATAATGACCGGGCCGAAGAAGATACCGATGAAGCCGACTACGTAAACACCACCCAGAATACCGAGAACGATAGCGCCGGGGTTGAGGCGATTTTCAGTGTGTCGTTCGATAATGAGCGGTCGAAGGAAGTCGTCACTGAAGCTGACCACAATCGCGCCATACACCAGAAGGGCACCACCGGCGACCGGCCGACCAACACTGAAAAGGTAGATCGCAGCTGGTCCCCAGACGAGAAACGAGCCGATGATCGGGAGAACAGCGAGAATGATCATCACCATCGTCCAGAAGATGGCGTTCGGGACACCGAGAACGATCAACCCCGCCCCTGCGACGGCACCCTGAATAACTGCAATGAGTACGTGGCTAAGAAGCACTGCCCAGACGACGTCGTGAAGTTCCCGCTGAAGGTCGTCCTGAATGTGACCCGGGAGAGGAACCGTCATCCGAAGCCAGTGGTTGAATTTGTCGCCATCCTTGAGGAAGTAGTAGAGTAAAAACAGCGTGAGGGCGATCCCGATCGAGAGATTCGTGATCGTTCCAAAGACGCCGAGCGCGCCGTTGAGAGTTCCGATACCGGTGTCCCGGATGACGTTGTCGATAGTTCCGAGGATATCGACTTCCTCGCCGGTCAGATCGAATATCCACGTTTCTACCTGTGTGAACGTGATATCGCCGCTGCGGACACGCCGAACGAATCGCGTCGTCTCGCGGATCACGATTCGTAGAAGCCACAGGACTGGCAGTATGATTGCGATGGCGCTACCGATGACTAGCCCGCCGGCCGTTATTCGGGGACCGAGCCTGCGCTCGTACCGTTGCTGGATCGGTCGGAGCGCGTATGCCAGAAGCACTGCGAGCAAAAAATACTCCAGAAACGGGAGTACAAGCAACACCGCAAGCACGAACAACGTACCGATAAGACCACCTATGATTCCTCGTGCTCGATCCATGTATCCTGTTGCCAGGCTCTTGCGTATAAATTGCTCGGGCTGTTGCTGGCTGCGAAAGAAGTTCTTTGGAATCCGAAATGAGAGAGAAAATAGCCACGTTTCGGAGGGACCACTGCGTGCTGCCCATCGCTTACTTTGTCGAAAGGTAATGGCTAACTGTGCACGACACTCGGTAAGTACTATCTGTTAAGGCGTTTGTAGCCCGTTTTTGGACCAATGTCCGAGTCGCACTCGACCCGGTGGGAGTACCGGACGTGTCGGCCGCCGCGGGACGAGACAAAAAAGGAGGCATTAGATCCAGAGGCCGAACTAAATCGGCATGGAACCGAGGGATGGGAACTTGTTGGGACGATCGACTACACAGGGGGCGGGACGAAGTATCTCGTCTTCAAACGACCAGCAGGTGAACGCACGTGACAGACCGGGGTGAGAATAGCCCAGACAACACGATGGGGGATCGCGCTGACGAAAACCGGTTCAAAATGTTTGTACTGATGGAAGTAAACCGTCTTGCGATCGCAGGCGGCCTCTGTCTCGTGGTCTTTTTTTGCTTTGTGTTCACGGTCACCATCCTGGAGCCATCGTTTGTCTATAAATTACGTGATGCTGATACGATCGAAACGATGTTTACGACGATGATTAGCGTCATTTTGACAGGGACGACACTGGTGGTTTCCATCGGGCAACTCGTCCTGACACAGGAAACTGGCCCACTCGGGGACCAGCGTGATCGGATGGCCAACGCGATGGATTTTCGAGATTTTACCACGGAGATTACTGGGAAGCCGGCTGCGACGAGTCCTGACGAGTTTCTGGGACAGTTAGTCGATGAGACGATCAGCCGGAGTATCGCCTTGCGTGACGGACTGGAAGCGACTGATGTCGAGGTACAGGAAAATATCAACGGATTCGTCGAGAGCATCCTGGAGAACGCCCGGGAGGTGAGCGAGCGACTAGACGGGAACGGGTTTGGCTCGTTCAACGTCATCTCTGCCTCGTTGAATTTCAACTACAGCTGGAAAATCGGCAGGATCGAGCGACTGGAAAGTGAGTACGAACAACAGTTCACCGATGTCGACGTCGACCGACTCGAAGAACTCAAAACAGTGCTGTCGATGTTCGGCCCTGCGCGGGAGCATATCAAGACGCTGTATTTCCAGTGGGCACTGATTTCGCTCTCCCAGATGATCCTCTATGCGGCTATTCCGGCCGTGATCGTTGCAGGCGTCATGGCCGCCGTCGTCAGCCCAGAGACCGTTTCGGGGACTCTCTACGGTGTCGAAGCAATTACCATCCTTGTGGGCGCTGCGTTCAGTGTGACACTGCTCCCGTTCCTTCTTTTCGTCTCCTATATTCTCCGAATTCTCACAGTGGCAAAGCGGACCCTGGCGATCGAACCACTGATTCTCCGTAGCTGATACTGGTACTGATAAAATTACAACTCTGCCTCGGCTTGCTCAAGATGCTTTTCGAGAAGCCTGACACTCCATTTGTTGTTCTTCCAGAAGGCGTCGAACACTGGTCCGATTACCGGGATAGAACCGACCGCGAAGTCCACTGCCAGCAATCCGAGCATCTTCGCGAGCACACTCGGGGGTGCATCTGCGAGGTAGCTCTCAGCAATGATGTACAGCGAAATGAGTGAGGAAACCGAATCACCCGCGACAGGCAAGATCCCCAGAATCGGATCGAGCCCGAACCGGATATTCGTCCCTGGAATACGGATAAAATCGTCGAGAACGGTGCTCACTGACCGGACACGCGACAGCGTGGGGTGTTCAAATTGCTCGGAGTGATCAGTCGAGGGACTGGTAGTTGTTCTGAAAAGATCCATCACTCTCGTATTGTCGCTAAAACCTGTTAGCTCTTTGGAACGAATGGGGTATACTGTTCAGAGGCGCTGATTTTTTACAGGACACGTTCACCGCTGTTGAAATCTTCGTAGCGGTCGACAGAGAGAGCAAGACCGTGTCGAGAGCAAGCGTCTTTCATACTGCCGGCTGTATATTCGTAAAGATATGCGCCACCCCGGGGGTGGCACAATTCTTCAGTTTCTTACAGCCGGCAGTATCAGTGAGTGCGAGCCATCGGTGAGAAACACGGTGTCGTCACCGTCGTATTTCTTGATCAACTGGTCGAGATACTGTTGGGCAAGAACGCTGTTTGTCGGTGGTCCAGACTGTGTCTGTAGCGATCAGTTGTTTCGAGATTACCTGTTAAAGTTAGAGCACAACCGCGCAGAACCAATATACCACCCGAGATCCTATGGCTACCAAATGGACGACTCCTCTGGGACACAGACACAGCCACGTATCTATACTGCGCCACGAACAGAGATATCCCAGAATCAGGGCAAATTCCGGATCCATTTCAACTTTCCTGGACGGGTACTACCGGACCACGACGACCATGGGTACGGGCCACTGGCGACTGTCGTCGAGTCCTTCATGGACCCTGGGACGCTGATCCGGATGCATCAGCATCGTAACGAGGAAATTATCTCGTGGGTGCCAGATGGAGTGATGCGTCACGAAGACCGACAGAACAATTCGCTCGTTACTGACCGTGACCACCTGATGGTGATGAATGCAGGGAGTGGCTTTTGGCACGCCGAGGAAACCTATGAAGACGATCCGCCGCTTCGGATGCTCCAGATTTTTGTCCGACCGCATACCCTGGATCTCGAACCTACCATCCAGCACGAACCAATTCCCGACTCGATGCCGAATACGTGGCGGCATCTGTTCGGCCCCGACGATAGTGACGCACCGCTGTTCGTCCGCAACGATGTCCACTTCTATGACTGTCAACTCGACGCCGGGAGGACCGTCAGGCTCCCGTCACATTCCGACTGGGACACATACGTCTACGTGTTCGAGGGCGCGGTGACAGCCGACGATGGAGCAGTAACTCTCGGGTACACTGAAAGCGGCCTCGTCACTGATGAGGGTGAAGTATCTCTGACCGCAAGCGAGGATTCGATTCTCGTCGCCTTCTGTGTCGATCCTGACGCGCAAATCACCCGCCAGGGAACGATCGGTCGGTGACCTTACCCGTTCTCGATGAATCCTCGCAGGTAGTATTTACACCTCCTGTCGGTTCGAGTCCTTTCATTTTGAGGATTCATGTTGATACCAGTCAGTGGTCGACAGGCGGAACAGGGCGTCTCTGCTAACTTGGGCTGTGAGTCCCCAAGGACAAGTACTGCTGATCACCTACTGCCGCCTATGAGTATGCGTCTCGGATTCGACGGTGAAGCATTGTTGTTGGAAGAGATCACCGAAGCAGTCTCGCACACAGATTGGGACGATCGCGTCGGTATGTATCGAGCACACCATCCAGACGACGATCACTGCTGGCTACAGGAGTACGGCCCCGGATGGGAGGACACGTTGGTCCGGGAGAACCTCGCTGACGGCGCGGTCGTCCAGTTGATCCTGGCGGCGAACGAGGCGGGTGACGCGCGTTGTGAACGCCTGACAGCCTCATGATCGCCGACAGCAACACCGACACCGGCGAGGTTACGCTCGCGTTTTCGCTCTCGGCTATCGAGCAACTCGAAGACCCGAACGCAGTCTTCGAGGATGCACAGACCTGGAGCTGGGCAATCGGTCTCATCGACGACGATACTGAACGAATCGAGCGGATCGTCGCCGAGTACGACCTCCGGCAAGATTACGACATGCAAGACCGAGACAAGTGGTTTGCTCTCGATGAGATATGCGAGACGACGCCGACGCCACGGCACGTCTACGTTGGGGCGAGTGACGAGGACATGCGGGTGTCAACCATGTTCGACTGGGAGTACGTTCGGGTTACCGAGGCGGCCGAGAAAGCTGGCTGGGCGGTCTCCGAGACTCGATCCGAACCGGGTCTCATCAGCCGTCTCCTGGCTCCGGTTCGAGACCTGTTCGAGTAACGACTTCGCCGGTGACGCGTATCGGGGGCAGTAAGCCTCACGAGGAGGTGACCGACGAATAGCAAGAGTGTGACGGTGTCCAAGCAGGTTGTGGACGCGCCCGACGGGCACGAAATATCAGCGAGTTCACTCAGTCCTCTGGTTCGACGGGGATGTCGATGCCGCCGTCTATCGTATCGCTGGATCTGTCCGGCTCTACCGCTTCGGCGAGATCCTCCAGGGCGAGTTCGACATTGCGCTTGTTCGCCTTCCAGAGCGCGTCGATCACAGTACCGACGTAGGGGATCGACCCACCCGCCACGTCGATGGTGATATTGGCGAGCATCTCAAGCAACGTCGTGAAAGAGACGCCGAGGTACGCTGACTCGGCGACGATGTACAGGGAGAAGGCTGCACTCACCACGTCACCAGCGACGGGGAGTGCGCCCAGTATCGGGTCGACACCAATTCGGAAGCCGACGCCGGGCACGCGCACACTCTCGTCGAGGATGTGTGCAACCGTCTCCATCCGCGTGAGCGCGGCTTTGTCGACGCTCTCCGGGAGTTCACCATCGTAGTCGACGTCGAAGCGAGATTCGAAGTCAGCGCACATGATAATTTTGTTACGTGTGGCTGACATAAAGCCTGCGTGGTGAACCGCCTCGGGGTCAAGCAAAGAGGCACTCGGCCTGCGCCGCCTGTAGAGATCGTCCCGCCGCTATCTGTTGGTCATCTTTAACGTAGTACAGAGCGATTCGGCTAGTTTGTTTCGCCGACCAAGCCGACAGAACGGGCAGAAATAGAACGGAGGTGCCGGGAAGAGTGCTGTCACGGAGTCTGTCTCGCGTGGCAACGGTCTTGAATCCAGAGTCCAAAACGGAAACAATGAGCGACGATAGAGTCACGCTCTCTGTAGCCGAACTGGCCGACTACTGTGGGACACAGGCCAGGTTCCTCGCGGGGCGCTCCGAGACGATCGGGAGGGAGACCGACGAGTTACTGGACGAGATCGACGAGGATATTGCAGAGATTCGCGAGCGATTGACGACGTATTCGGCGGGTCCTGACGCATCCGCTGCTTCACCACCGACTCCGAACAATACAGAGACTGATGAAGTCACACAGCTCGATGATTTGGAGACAGCACTTGAAGAGAAACAGGCAGTTGCCGAGGCTAAACGGGAGCGTATGGCCGCTTTCCAGGAGTTGTCCGAAGCATATGCTGAACTGGCAGTAGAACTCACCGAGAGTGCCGACGACGGGCAGGAGGCGCTCGAACGGGTCGTCCAGTTCGAACAGCGTCACGATGCGCCGGCATACTTCGACGACCAGCAGACACTCCTCGAAATCGTCGCAGATTCAAAGCGGTAATAAAAAACCATGAGAAACCCCACAGCTTTAGCCGTGGGTAGCAGAAAGATACCACAGACCGTTTAGTTCCGATACCTCTGCAGTTGGACGGTAAAGACACTCCCCTCCGGGTCGTTGTCGGTGAGAACGACGGTACCGTCGTACATGTCCACGAGTGTATCGACCAGATAGAGACCGATACCGCTGCCGGAACTTTCGAGTCCCATCTCACCGCGTCCGAAGATTTCGTCTTTCTGGCCGTCGAGAACACCGGGACCGTTGTCAGCGACGTCGACGGTCACGGTTTCCGCCAGAACCTCGACGTGGACAGTAATCTCCGGTTCCGGTTTGTCGTTGTGGGTCACTGCGTTGTTCAGCAGATTCCGGAATACCGACGAGAGCAGTTCTGTCGCTGCAACCTGTAGCCTTCCCTTGTGATTGACAGTCAGCGCAATCGTCACATCGTCGTGTGCCGACCGCGCCTTCTCGACTTCATTTATCAGGACACCCTCGAGATCGATCGGTCGCAGTTCCGGATCGCTGTTGCCCTCCAGAACGTCGAGGAAATCACCGACAGTCTCGGTAATGTTCGTGATATGCTTCCCAGCGTTGAGCATCCGATCGAGATACTCACTGCCATCGTCGTCGACGTGTGCCGTGAGCGTGTCCCCCCACGAGAGAATGACCGTGACGTCGTTTCGGATGTCGTGTCGAACGACCTGATTCAGCAGTGCCAGTTCGGTGTTCCGCTGCTGCAACTCCTGTTGCCGACGTTCCCGCTCTATGGCGTATCGAAGTGTCTGCCGAAGCAGGCGTGGTGAAAGGTCATCTTTGACCAGATAGTCCTGTGCGCCATGTTCGACGGCCTCGGCACCGACGCGTTCGTCGTCGAGCCCAGTCAGGACGACGACTGGTGTGCCATCACACACAGCAACCATCTCATCGAGTGTATCGAGTCCAGTGCTGTCCGGTAGCCCCAGATCCAGCAGGATAATGTCTATCTCGTCAAATGATGCAGTGACAGCTTCTTCAATCCTGTCGGACCGTTCGATTACTGGACCGTCGGTATCGGTATCCGACCAGGGTTGTTCTGTCATGTATTCTTCGATAAGCCGTGCATCGCTCGGATTGTCCTCCACGAGGAGGACACTTGTCAGGTCTGTCTCAGTCATCTGTCGTATGTGGTATTGGTGATCCAGAAATCGACGACGGAGTCGACCATCTGGATGTATTTGTCGGGGTCGGCAGGTTTCATCACGTAGGCATTTGCCGCCGCATCATAGGCCTGTTTGATGTCGGCACTGTTGTCGGAACTGGATACAACAACGACGGGCACCTCCCGAAAGGCGGTCTCTGCCCGTATCGCGGTGAGCACCTCGAAGCCCGAGTTGTCCGGGAGGTTCAGATCCAGGAGGACCAGATCCGGGTGTCGCTCGTCCGGTTCGACTCCTGTGAGTTGGTCGATCGCCCGGCGCCCGTTGTTGATAACCTGTAAATCGATCTCCGTGCCAGCCGCGTCGATCCCTTCTTCGACCAACCGGACATCTGCTGGGTTATCCTCGATGGTATACACCTGGGGCCTCGCAACCCCGGAGGTCGGATCACTGTTCACTGCGTTCACCTTCGGGAACCGTCACTATGAATGTTGAACCCTTGCCTGGCTCGGATTCGACCGCGATCTCGCCGTCGTGTCGTTCGACGATCTTCCGACAGAGTGAGAGTCCGATCCCGGTGCCGTCGAACTCTTCGCGGGTGTGCAACCGCTGGAAGACGTCGAATATGGTGTCGATCTGGTCGGACTCCATTCCGATACCGTTGTCCGTCACTTCGAACGAGACCAGCCCATCGTGAGCGGTTGCCGATATCTCGATGTGTGGCGTCGTCTCGTTGTACTTGATACCGTTTTCGATCAGGTTCTGGAACAGCTGAACGAGCTGGCTTTGATCCCCGCTGATCGTCGTCTCTCCATCTGGCGTCGAGACCGTGGCGCCACTCTCTTCGATGGTCATTGCGAGATTCTCTGTGACACGCTCGAAAACAGTCGAAGCCTCGATTGACTCGAACTGGCGCCCGCGGGTATCGACACGGGAGTACGCCAGCAACGCCTGGATCATCTCGCGCATCCGGTCTGCGCCGTCGACCGCGAAGTCGATGAACTCGGTGGCGTCCTCGTCGAGTTCGTCGCCGTACCGGCGCTCCAGCAGGGTCAGATAGCTAGACACTGTTCTGAGCGGCTCCTGCAGGTCGTGGGATGCTGCGTACGCGAACTGTTCGAGCTCTTCGTTCGACTGTTTGAGTTTTCGCTGTGTCTTCCGGAGCGTCTGTTCGCGCCGTGCGCGGGTCACTGCCGATTCGACTGTCGCCGACAGCACCTCCAGCAAGTTCAGATCAGTTTCAGAGAATGCCTGGGGCTCTGTCGAGCTTGCGATAATAACACCGTACTCGCCCATCGGGACGGCCACTTCCGAACGTAACGCCGTTGCGTCGTTGTACCGCTCAGGCACAGTTTGCAGGTCGTCGTAGACCTGGGCTGTCCCCTCCTCGAAGGCGTCCCATGCGATCGATCCTCCGCGTTCGAATGTTGGCTGTTCACCGACGATGGCAGTTGCCTCGTCTGACTGTTGTTCGGGAACGAGCGCATCCGCCTCCTCGTCGTACCACCAGATTCCGGTCACCTGCATCCCGAGGATTGATTTGGCGCTCTTCGTGGTGAGTGCTGCAACATCTGCTCTTGTCGGGGCTGTCATGAGTCGTTGTGCCGTGTCGTTTATCTCCTGCAGTTTCCGCTCGAAGGAGTCGGTGGTCAGTTCGTAACTGATCCACTGGACGAGCAGTTCGACGAACGCTTTCTCGGTATCGTCGAAGGCGTGGGAACGGTCGGCGTGATCGGCGAAACAGAGTGTGCCGTACTGGTCTCCGTCGACGACCACTGTCCCGCCGATATAACAGCCCAGATCGAACCGTTCGTAGGCCGAGTCGTCTGCCCACCCTTCCGCGACGGCGTCGCTGATGTCAAGGACATCGTCTTGCTGGAGGGTTTTGCGGCAGTACGACTCCGACTTGGGCGCTGTTTCCCCCGGCTGGAGCTGTGGATGGTCGCCGACGGCCTGGACGACGTGTTGTGTGTCCTGCTCGACTCGGTTGAGGAAGCCGAAGGAAACTCCTAACCGTTCGGTTCCGAGTTCGAGCAGCCTCGAGAGTTTCTCCTCGAAGCCCTGGTCTGTGTCCGACGCAATCTCGGTGAGTTGTCGGAGCGACCGTTCGCTGTCTCGAAGCGACTGTTCGAGACGTTTCTGCTCCGTGATATCGATGAGATACCCCAGGTAGTGAGTTATCTCACCCTCGTCCCTGATGATTTTCGTGTTGTCCGTGACCCACCGTATCTCCCCGGCGTTGGTCACCATCCGGTATGGTTCGTGGCTGAACCGCTCGGTCGTTTCGTCTGTCTGGTTCTCGACCTCGCTCGACACGCGGTCGAAATCCTCATCGTGGATCAAGTCGGTGTACGGGACCGCCCCGGACTGGAGCTGTTCGGGTGTATAGCCGAAGGTTTCGGTGACGTTCCCGGAGACGTACTCCACGGGCCATCCCTCCTCGTTTGCCCACTTGAAGACGACAGCAGGTCCCTGTGCGAACATATCACGTTCTTCTTCGAGAAATAGCTCCGATTCTTTCTGGTCGGTGATATCGAGGTGGATGCCGACTGCACGTATCGGGGTACCATCGTCGTCACGGTCGACGACTCTTCCAACGTCTCTGATCCACTTCCAGTCGCCGCTTTTGGTCTGCATCCGGTGTTCACAGTCGTACAGCTCGCGTTCGCCAGTGATGTGAGTCTCCAGGCGTTCCTCGACGTAGGCCATATCTGCCGGGTGAACGCGCTCTTCCCACGTTTCGAGGGTCGGTTCGAGTTCGTCAAGTGAGAACCCGAGCATCGACGCCCACTGGTCGTTGAACGTCACGTGGTCCGTCGACATATTCCAGTCCCAGATACCGATCTGGCCGCCTTCGACAGCCAGATCGAGGCGTTCTTTCAGCTCACGGAGTTCTTCTTCTCGCTCTCTCCGCGAACTTATATCACGTGAGACAGCGATAAACCGGTCTTTTCCGCCGACCTCTACCCGGTTGACCCAGACCTCGACCGGAAACACCTCGCCGTTCTGTCGTCGGTGTTCCCCCTCGACTTTCAATGTCTCATCTGCGGTTATGTCGGACCATATCGATGTGAGTTCTGACTGTGTAATGCCGACTTCGAACTCCGAGACGTTCATCGAGAGCAGTGTCTGGCGGTCGACACCGAGATTCTCGGTCATCGTGTCGTTCGCATCGATCACATCGCCTTCCTCGTCGTGGATGACGACGCCATCCGGTGACTGATCGAACAGTGCCCGGATACGTGTCCGCTGGCGTGCCAGTTCCCGTTCGCGATCTTTCTGCTCGGTAATATCACGGTTCGTACAGATCAGTTCCCCGCTGTCAAGTAGCGAGAGTCCCAGATCCTGGAGAACACTGGTCCCGTCACGTTTCCGACCGAGTGCTTCCCCACGCCACTCACCATCCTCGGCAAGCGAGGGAAATACCTCCCGCTCGAGCCGTTCTATCTCGGTCTCGTCGTATAGACCTCGCCACTCGTGACCCATGAGTTCCGTGGGGTCGTACTCGAAGATGTCAGCGTGGGCCTGGTTCATGTAGACGTACTCGTCGCCGTCGAGAATCGCGATGCCGTCCATCGCAACCTCCATCGCTTCAGACTGGAGTTCGAGTTCTGATTCGCGCTCCTTGCGATCCGTGATATCGGAGAGAATACCGACCAGGCGGTCGCTGCCGTCGGTGCGCTCGCGCAGTTCAGCCCGTGCTTCGACCCAGATCTCCACGCCGTCGTCCCGCTGGATCCGGTACTCGATCTGGATCGAGTCGGTGCGCTTACCGACCCGATCGAGTGCCTCCTCAACTGCGGCGAGATCGTCGGAATGTACTCGATCGGCAAACGCGTCGAAAGTTCCCTCGAAGGAGTCTTCTTCGGTGCCAAGTAGCTGTTCCATCGAACCGGTCCAGATCACCTCGTCTGTGTCGAGATTTAACTCCCAGATCGCTGTGTTTGTCCCCTCCAGAGCGAACATGAGTCGCTGTGTAGCCGCTTCGAGTTCTTGCTCGCGCTGTTTGCGTTCCGTGATATCTGTCGCGACACCCAGAACGGCCTCTGTCTCGTGGTCGACCGGGTCGTACGGAACCTTTGTCGTCTGTACGGTGAGTTGCTCTCCGGCCGCGGTCGTCAGTGGCTCCTCGGGTATCTCCTTCGGTTCGCCGGAGTCGATAACTGCGAGATCGTCTTCACGGAACTGCCTGACTTCTTCTTCTGATTCGGCGAAATCAGCATCCATCGCTCCTTCGAGTTCGTCGACGGTAGTGCCGTAGGCATCTGCAAGCGCCTGGTTTGCCAGGATATACTCGCCGTGTCGATCCTTCGAGAACACGAGCTGTGGGAGTATATCGATGATCTGGCGCAGTCGCTTCCGGTTTGCTGTCGCACGCGTTCTGCTCTGCTGTTGGCCAAGCTCTTTACCGACCCACTGTGCGAGGACGCGCACCAACGTTTGTTCACTCTCTGTAAACGCCTGTTCGCGGGGCTGGCTACCGGAGAAATGCAACGTTCCGTAGCGCTCGCCGTCCACGACGACCGGCACACCGATAAACGACCGAAGTTCTCGCTGGTCGTAGACTGGATGCTCCACGCTCTCCGTGTCGCTAGCATCCGCCCTCGCCAGTGGGTCCGTCCCGTCAGGGATGAGAGGAGAATCCGACTCGCGGAGTTCGAACTGGTCGCCTGACTGGACTGTTTCGTCCCGCCCGACAGCGTGATCGACAGTGTACACGTCGGCTTCGATGCTCGCTAGAAGCCCGCCATCGAGACCCAGCTGGTGGCGTCCAAGTTCGAGCAGCTGTTCGATCTGTTCGTCGAACGAGCGTTCCTCGTCAGTCGTTATCTCGTGAACGCTCCGGAGGGTATTGTTGTGTGCCTCGATCTCCTGTTCGTACTGGACTCGTCTGCTGATATCTCTGATCGACGCGAGAAACGCAAACGCCTCGCCATCGGAGCCGATCGGAGTGCCGAGCGTCTCGCCATCGAAGGTCGTACCATCGGCTCGCTCGTACTCGACAATGTAAGTCTCGTCCCCTTGGAGTGTTCGCTCGTTGAACCGCTTCTCGCCCTCTCGCTGGTAGTCGACGGAGTCTGCGTAGAGTTGCCGGGATTTCTCCCCAATGACCTCGCTGGCATCGTAGCCAAACAGTCGTTCGGCGGCGGGGTTGAAATCCGTAATTCGGCGGTCAGTATCGGTAACGACCAGTGCGTCTTCTGTCTCATCGAACACCGTTTCGAACAGCCGTCGTTGTCGCTGTAATTCGAGTGTCTCCCCCCGCTTTTCGGTTTTATCGTAGAAACACGCCGTCACACCGTCGTCCGAGGGATAGATCCCAACGTTGAACCACCGATCTGTCCGATCGTTGTGACTCTCGAACCGGACAGGGGTCTCTGTCTCCACTGCTTCACGCAGTTTGTCACTGATAGCTCGGTCCTCGAACTCCGGCACGGCCTCCCAGACAACCTCGCCGAGGAGATCGTCAGGTACGCGATCCAGAAGCGTTGCTGCCCGGTCGTTGACGAACGTGAACTGCCACTCGTCATCGAATGCACACACTGCTTCGTCAATCCGTTTCAGCGCGTTCGCTGATGACCGGTTCCCCAGCGAATGTCCGCTGGCGTCTGTACTCATGCACACCTCGACAGTACAGGGAAGCCGTGAGTCGCAGGCACAGACTCTTCGGGAGTTCGACCGAAAATACGATGATCCGAGATCAACGGGCTAGATAACGCCCTGACTGTGGTCAATCTACGTTCCACCCAATAATTTGATCCCAGCACAGGAGTAAACATGAATATATGTAGTTTTACTACTGTATAAATATTATTTTTATTTACTATAGCATTTTTTACACTACTATATGTATATTATCGTCATCACGTTCAATCCCTCGTGGGTCACCGGGGAAGTCACACTCTCGCCGATCGAGTGTAGTTGAGACTACACGAGGAAAGCAACCTGCAAAATACGTGCTGTCCCCTCATCACCCGACTCGTGATGGTTTGCTTCGAAAATTTCGGGGGTTGGACTGACACAGGGGTATATCTAGCAGTCAGTGTCGGTTCCGTTTACAGGCGGAACAGGCCGAGTGCTTCGTGATCAAGCCCCGAGGCAGTTCACATGAGCGGGCTGCCCTGCAAACTACCGGCCTAGCGGACGCTCCGGCAATACCAGCACCGCGACGACTGCCGGCGGGACGTGGAGTATCATGAGCCCGATCGCCTCGCTCGTCGTCACGCTCTCGGTAAACAGTGCGAGCCCGATGTCGGGAATAAAGGACAGTACCAACACGACGGCGGCAATCCGGACGAACGTACGGTCTGGGGTCGCCGACCGGCGCGTCAGCACCCCATACACCACTGTCGCGCCAGCCATCCCGAGCAGGGTCCAAACCACGATACCCGGATAGTGGAAAAATTCCGTCGACTCCACGAGGTTCTGGCTGAGCGCGATCCAGCCAAGAGTTAGATTCACAATTAGCGCGATCGCCAGCGCCCCTGCGCCTTGTGTTGCAAGCGTCCGTGTGTCTCTGGGATGTCGGTGGCCTGTACTCATTGGTTGTTACGGCGAACTGGAGTTGTACGAGCAGGAGTCGATGCCGAACATCGAGTAGATGGGGCAGGTTCCCATCGTTGCTGTAGCGAGCATGATAATCGCAACAATTCCTAGCACTGGAGAGAGCCCTGTCGGAAACGGGAGAGTCCCGGTGAGAATTGCAATCGAGACCGTTCCCGTAACTGCACCAACTGCCGTTCTGAGAGTGCTGTCTACCGAGCCAACATTCCGGTTCATATACAGACTCCGGTCGCCAGACGTATAATACCAGCGTTGAGGATATAATACAATACTATAATCGAGATAAAATTGCAACGGCTCGAAAAATTCTCAGAGATGGCTTCTGTATTACAGTGTAGTTTATTTTTCACAATATTAAACCCTGTCCGGTACATAGATGAAAGTGTGATGCATAGTCAAAAAAGCCGCACGTTCGGCGCAGCGTTTGTACTCCTGCAGGGACTGGTGACCGCACTCCTCCCACAGATAAGTGTAAAGATGATTAAAAATATGATCGGCAAGAACTTCGACAATGCCTCACAACTCGAGGCGAAGCCGGCGTATCTCCGACAGTTACGCGCTCTCGGTGTCGGTATGGTCGCCGCGGCCGGTACTGATCTGCTCTTGCAGAGTCGTGCACAGAACGACAATGAACAGGTCGAGACCAGTGAGTTCGACGACGAAGCAGGCATCGAGGATGACAGGGACGACGAGCAGCGAGGTTAGTCACACCAACGATTTTCGACTAGGCTGGACAACTCGGTAGCCCCTCCATCGTCGAAACAATGTCCGCTGGGGCGACCAGTCCTCAACAGCCGTTTGTTTCTGTCTCACAGATCAGACCTGTTGAAGTTGGAGTAGCCGACGAGCAGCGGCACGACCAGCCACAGCGCGATGAAAACCAACCCGGCTTCTGCTGTCACGTAGAACGGTTCGGCACTGCTCGGGTCTACGTCACCTGACCCGACCACGACGCTCGCACCCAGCTCGGCGGCCACGTCCGGAAGCAGCGCGATCAGCGAGGTTGCATACGCTGTCGACGGTGACACCTGTGTTACGAGAAATACCCAATCTGGGAGTGTAGCTGGCAGTGAAAATCCCTCGACGACGTAGACGAGACCGATCGGTACTGCATCCCAGACCAACTCGAACAGAACAAAAAAACCGACCGCGAGTGTCGTCGCCCGCGTCGTCGACCCGGTGACAGCTGAGAGGCTCACCATGATCGACGCGTAGGTTGCAACGAACACAAGTGTCAGGAGCAGAAAAACGAGCAACGGAACAACCTCGACAGACCCGAGCAACACCGCGCCGAGTGTGAATCCGATGGTCAATCCGACACCGATGCCAACCCCGAGTACGCCCGTTCGGCCGATGAATTTTCCAAAAAACGCATCCGACCGTGTCAGCGGCAGTGAGAGCAAAATTTTGATGCTCCCCAGTTCCCGCTCGCCTGCCAGTGCTTTGTAACAGACCACAAGCGCTGTGAGCGGGACGAAGAGACTGAGGATACCATCCGTGAAAAATAGCAGGCCACCGAACGTGGCCTCGTCAGTTGGCCCGAACGCCTCCGGAATCTGTGTATAGCCGTACGTGACGAACACCATTACCAGAACAATGACGGCCACAAGCGACCACAGCGCCCGTGACTGGACGGCGTCTTTGAAATCCTTCTTCGCAACAGTGAGCACTCTCATGCTGTGACCTCCTGTTGGTCGGTCGTGTAGTGGCTGAACAGATCACCGAGTGAGGACGTGACGACCGAGAAATCCTCCACCTGGACGACAGAGTCGTCGATCGTTTCCAGCACTCTGAATTTCGATCTGTCGCCGACGAGAACCCGGATCCGATCGTCGTCGATCGTCGCGCCGGTGACGCCGTCGATTTGCTGAATTCGCCCCACGATTTCCTCGTCGATCCTGCTGGCCTCGATGTAGAGTGTTTCACCGGCCTCGGTGGCTTCCCTGAGTCCCTGGATCGTATCCACGGCGACGAGCTGGCCCCGGTTGATGATCGCCACACGGTCACAGACCGCTTCAACCTGCTCCATGACGTGACTGGAGAAGAAGACGGTCGTCCCGCGCTCGCTCTCCTGACGGATGATCTCACGCATCTCTCTAGCGCCGTTTGGATCCAGTCCCGTCGACGGTTCGTCGAGGATGAGCAAGTCAGGATCACCAATGAGGGCGATGGCCATGATGAGTCGCTGGCGCATCCCCTTCGAGTAGCCGCCCGCTTTGCGGTCCGCTGCATCGGCAATCCCCACACGCTCCAACAATGCCTCGGGTTCTCCGTTGGCCTCCTTGGCCTCGATGGCGAATTCGAGATGCTCCCGCCCAGTGAGTCGGTCGTAAACGTGGTATGCGTCCGGGAGGACACCCGTCCGCCGACGGACCGCCAGCCCTTCCCGCTGGGCGTCGTGTCCGAGGACCGAAACTGATCCCGACGTCGGCCGGGTAAAATCCAGGATGATGTCGATCGTCGTGGATTTCCCGGCCCCGTTCGGGCCCAGAAAACCGAATATCTCTCCCTCTTCGACCGTTAGATCGAGTCCATCGACTGCGACGACATCTCCGAACTGCTTGGAAAGGTTGTCGATCTGAATTGCTGTCATTTTCTCCCTACTAACATTGTACTAAGAAAGTCGAAATAAATGTAACCCAAGTATTATGTTCTAATAGAAAATATCTGATGGATATTGTTGGTTTTGTGTGCTTCAATTTTGCTGCCGATATGGAACATTTGTGGGAGAGAAAGCTGGTGTTCTGCAAAGACAGTCTCGGTGGGATCATTCAAGATTCTAGTACAGTTCTTCCCTGATAGCGTGGAGCACCCTCCTCTTCGTTCCCTTCTTGATCGTGTCCACACTCTCGCAGTACGGACACGTCGCCCGTCCGGCTATCGGTGAACGCACAGATACGCCAACCAGTCCTCTTTGTCAGTCAGAAGACTCCGTTGACGCTTTCGCTACTGACCACGGCTGTGGTGGATTCCGAACGTCATACTGGTGGCTATACGAAACTGACGACTTTCGACCCTCCGGGGGGTCAAATATTTTTACCAATGTATAGCCACCAGTATCAGAATACTCCGATGATGAAACCAACTCCCATGATGATCAGGACAACTGCCGAAAACGTCGGGAGGTACGGCGTGTACCGCTCGACTTTCTCCTCGGAGTGCTGGTAGCCTGCAATCAACAGCATTGTCAGTCCAACGATACCCGCGATGACGGTGAGGGCGTACGCACTCATCAGTTTGAGGCAGTGGTTTGACCCGGCGCAGAGCGCAATAATCTCGAATTCTTCTTCGTGGGCGAACCCCAGTACGAACGCGAACCACGCGATCCCAAGGAGACCACGGTCAGCGGTCTCTTCGGGTTCATCATGTGAGTGAGAGCGTCCACCGACGAAGGGAACGAATCCTTTCAAACGAGTGAATAGTCCATTGTTGTGGTCATGTGAATGGCCCTGCTCGTGAGAATGGCTGGAATGCTCGTTCCGATCGTGTTGATGGTCGTGGCTGTGATGCTCGGAGTGGCCGTCAGCATCACGACTACCGTGCGAATGCCCGTGGGAGTATTCACGAATCCCAAGCACGATGAGCAGGACACCGGCAACGAGACTGACTGGCCCACCGATATGGATGTCGCCGAGTATCGTTATCGGCTCGTTGACCTGCGTAAGCTTGAAGTAGTCTTTCGCGTAGAAGAACACCCCTACCATCGCGATACTGCTAATAAGGTGGCCGACGCCGATGATGAAACTCGCCGCGAACCCGTACACCCACTTGTTCGTCTGATCGAGCGCGTATGAGGCGGCGACAGGCCACCCGTGACCCGGTTCGATACCGTGAACCGCACCGAGCGCGACTGCCCCGAGGAAGAGACCGAGTCCTTCGCCGTGTAACATCACGGTTGAGAATCTGCTACCAACGTGAATAACGGTTGTTAATACCGAAATGGGGCCATCGTAATACGAGACCCTCTTGTACAAACACGACGAGCCAATAGCTATGCGAACGAGTTTCAATATTCCAGACGAAGTCGTCGAAGAGTTCGATCGAGTCTGGAAAGAGCAGGATATCGAAAACAGGTCGCGAGCTGTCCGGGAAGCGATGCTGGAGTTCATCGAGTCTCACTCTCGTCTCGAAGAGACAAGCGGGGAGATCGTCGCGCTCATCGCGTTCGATTATCGCCACCACGAGGTGATACAGGAACTCCACGCAGTCCAACACGAGTATCAAGATGTGATCCTCAACACGAGTCATACGCACCAAGGAGACTGGTGCCTCGAATCACTGTTTTGTCGGGGACCAGCCGAGCAGGTACGTAACCTCACCTACCGGCTCCGCGACTTTGACGGTGTATATCGGGTCAAGGTGATGGTCATCCGGGATGGCGAGAAATAACAATCTGCCAGAAACCTCCGAAAAGTACACTCGCTATGTGCTTCACCTGGCTTTATCGCCCTGGCCGATCATGCAAGGGTTTGAAAAGATATCACAGGAGCAAACAGTAATGGGTCTCTCGATCAGTCGAGTCCGAGGCTCAATTTGAGCGCGTCGTCGATCTCGCCCATCGTCGAGTCATCGAGACTGCCAGCCACCGAATGGATTCGCTTCTCGACAGACACGACTCGAATCTGATCGAGCCGCACGGAGGAGTCTTTCTCGAACGGTGAGTCCGACGCTTCCACGAGAACCTCGAACGGATAGCCACTGTACGTCCCCGTCGCCGGTGCGACGATTGTCGTGTTCGAGTTCCTGTTCCCGACATCATTCTGAACCACCACCGCAGGCCGCGTTTTTCGCATTTCGTGCCCCTCGGCAGGATCGAGTCGAACGATAACGACATCACCGCGCCGAATCTCGGTGTCGTCGCTCATCCATCAAGTCCCGACCACGCCTCATCCGAAGCCACGTCCCACTCGTCGGCAAGTTCACTGGCGCTTTCGGACGCCTCACGATACGCGGCGGCCAGTTCCTCCTCGTCAGTAGCCTCGGACTCAACTTCGACGACAGCCACTGTGACGCGCTTGTTCGCGTACTCAGTCCCGAGATACACCCGCCCCCGGTCGTCGGTCTCGTTCGTCTGGAGTTTGTCGGCGTCAACTTTCATCTCACAACCCACTATTGCCCACGCCTATATCAGTCTTACCCACCATTACCCATAGATCGATTAAGCGGTTCATGGCCGCGACCACGTCAAAGAATTTCGTGTTGCGGTTCTTCTACTTCGCGTTTGCCTGTCTCCTGTACTCGATCTGGCGGACCGTCGATCTGCTCGTCCAAGTCGAATTGACCGGTGAGTACGAACGGTCACCGCTCGTGACTGCCGATAATACGCTCACGCTGTTGAAACAGCAGTCGGGAATCGGCTAGCCAGACTCTCTCTATCGATTGAACAGCGAAATTGTGAGCAGCAGCACTGTCTCGGTCCGCGGTCAAGCTGTGGTATATGAACCAAACTCGGAACGAGTCGGTAAAATTGACGACAGATTCCTGATTTAGGAATGGTTCGGTAACGCAGTTCGTCCAGTATCGTACATTCTGGCAGGTCTCTAGCCAGTGTAGTCTCAACTTCACGCCCTTATTTTTCATATATCATTATATGGTTTATAAACTATGGAACCGCAAGACAGCGGCAGATTAGGTGCCACACAAATGCGTCGGTATTTACTTTGCCTTACTCTTCTAAGGGAAAGTAGATTCAAGTGGGATGCCGCCCTCTGGTAAGCATACATGGTGGATTCCAGCCGACAGGGCGTTTCTTCCCGGGAAAAGACTATCGAGCAGGCACTGGCAGAATTCACAGAGTCGCGTTCGAAAGGCAAACTCCCCGGGAACTACGCGATAGAGGTCGACCGTGTCGTTGGAAACTGGGCTCAGTGGTGTGAGAAACAGGGAGTGAGTAAAATAGGAGCGGTCGATGCGTGGTTACTCCGAAAGTGGATTCAACATCTCCGCCACCGAGTCAACAATGAAAAAATCACGGGTCAGACAGCTCATCAATACTTTGCGCTCGTTCGAGCCTTCCTCTCTTATTGCGAGGAGTGGGAATGGATCGCTGTAAATCCGGCTGACCAGGACCGTGTTTCCAATGAACTCCCGGACGAAAGCCGTGGAGATGGTACCAAACCACAGACATGGAGCGAGTCGGAACGAACCCAGCTCCTTCGCTTCGTTGATGCACGCGCGCACGAGGCTATCGACCAAAATGGATCTGATGCGGTTACACAGTGTCGCGATCGGGCACTCGTCTATCTGTTAGCTTTCACCGGAGCCCGGTGTGCAGAGTTGGTCCACGACAGTAACGACGATCGACGACGCGGTATCTACTGGGGTGACATTGATTACGAGAGTCGGACTATTACCGTTCTCGGCAAGGATCAACAGCGTGAGGAGGTCCAATTCCCGGAGATAGCCCATTCTGCTGTCCAGCGCTACGAGACAGTACTAGAGCCACCTACAGACGACTGGCCCGTCTTCCCTACTTCCCATGCGCCAAGTCTCTATAAGACTGCAAGAGAGACAATCACTGACGATCTTGACGGTCGTGATGCCATGACGGTTCTTCAGGAGACTGAAACCCCACCACCATCGATCTCCACTACAGCAGTGCGGAATATTCTGAAGACTCTCTGTGAGGAGGGGAATATCGATGTTGAAGGAGATCACGAGTATCTCAAACCCCACGGCGCCCGGCGTGGACTTGGGAAGCAATTGTACAAGGATTCAGCCTTCGAATATGCACAGAAAGCGCTCAGGCACTCAGATCCAGAGACAACGTCGGAGATGTACGCAGATATCGAAGCTGGTGAGGTGGCCGAAGTCACCGATGACGTCTTCGAGGACGGTGTTTGAGACCGAGCCGTTGAGTGTCTCCCTCTCGTGTGTGTTTTTTGGAGTAGCTTCATTTTTTAGTTATACAATTTTACTTGTCTGATTAGCCATACTCATTAGCTATTTAGTATAGAATATTCTAATGGCTATATACCCTACCTATACAAAATAGCGTTAAAGTTTGACTGTTTAGTATAGGTAGTCTGTATAGCTAATTAAAACAGATATATGGTATAGCCTATCAGTATATCTATATTGTTTAACTTTTGGATAGATCCATATAAAATAGTTACACGCTATGATGTTATATGATAGCTGTTCAGTTTAGCCACGTGTTTTAGTTATACTACATAGCTATACTTAATAACCATCTCGAGTAGCTCATTTGTCTGACTTACCTTTATAGCTTATCAGTCTAACACAACGCATATGCTGGCATATACAGTGTACAGTGAAGCGGGAGGCGTTGGGAAAACCACACTGGCAGCAAATCTCGCCCGAGCAGAAGTTCGGGCAGGTCGTAAGGTTCTGATGATCGATCTGGACACGCAGGAAGCATCCCTCTCGTACCTCCTGGATGTCGACGAAGACCGGGATAATGACCAGGCAGATAGTCTCCTCAGACACATGATCGATCGACCCCGGGGGGACTTCTCAGAGCTGATAAAAACGAGTGAGGGGATCGACGTGATTCCAGCGCACAATATTCTGGAGTACGCTTCAAAACATCTTCGCCGTCGGGAAGAAGAGGCAGCCGACTTTGGCGAGACGTTCAATCCAAACAAACAACTGCTTCGTGTACTTCGAGAGGCGGGAGTCCACGAAACGTACGATACGCTAGTTATCGATCCGCCGGCAACGGCCGATATTAAACTCCATAACGCTATACATGCGACCCGGCACGTCGTAATTCCATTCGAGCCCTCGGGGAAAGGGTACGAGTCGGTGCAAGGTCTGGATCAGCTTGTTACCGGACTAGAGGATAATCTCGAAATCGAAGTCGGCGTGTTAGCTGTCATCCCGAATCGATACAAGGGGATGAACGATCAGGACCGCTTCCTGGACGAACTACGTGATGACGGCTGGGAACTTCCAGTTACGCTCCGTGAACGGTCGTCCATGCTCGAAGGCTGCTGGGCCGAGCAGTGTACTGCATTCACGTATGTTGAGACGCATAGAGAGCGCGAACGTGATCACGAACTAGATACACTGGAAAAGTTCGATAACCTCAGTGAGTACATCCGCCGAGAGAAGGAGGTTCCAGCATGAAACAAGGTTCAACTGACGATCCCTTTGCTGAAGAGCCACAGGACGAAGCGAACGAGGTAGCGGAGTCAACAGAAGCAAACGGGGATCACAGTGACGAAGACAATCAAGATGCTTACGCTTCGAGCCAGTCTTCCGGATCCGAAAATGAGACAACAGACGAGTCAATGGATACACAAAAGTCTCTCCCGTTTATTTACGCACGCGATTCAGTCAAGGACGATCGACAACAGCGTCCAATATTTTTGCGAGACGACGTCGAAGATGGTATCCCAGAGTTGGTAGATAAACTCGAATCATCCTTTGACGAAAATGTATATAGAACGGATGTTCTTGAAGCAGCAGTATTAGTTGCACAGCAAAATCCAGAACTCGTCGAAGAAGTGTTAGGGGAATGGGGGTACGGCTGGCATTGATATCCTCCTCGTAACCACGGAGGAATCCCGACCGATGGGAGTTTCAGGTGTGCAGTCCAACCGATAGAGAGCGATGGTTTCCACGGGAGATATCTGACTCACGTCTGGCGCTCGCTGGACTTCTCATGCCGTCGGTATCCACTGGGGGAGCTACCTCGACGCCTAGATTACCGACAACCATTTCTCGATCTGGTGGGGGTCGTTTGTACGACTGTGCAGTTCCCGCTCTGGTGGGTAGCGAACGCCGGCGGGCCACGTCGGTGCGTGAATGACATCCTCCGCGCCGTGAACAGAGCGGGATCAAAGATCCCGCAGGCAGTCGGGCAAAGCCCGACGACGGCGCGGTTTCCTCCATAGGAGTCTCTGCCGGTCTAAGATTCCCCCGAGGCAACATTCCCGTCACCGTGGACGGTACTCTGGTCTGTACGCTGTTCTTTGGGATTTGAAGAAGCGTCTGTAGTTGAACGCCATTGATGACTGTCCCACTCGAACCGCACGGGCCGTGCCATCAGCCTGACTGCTTTCTCTGTGTGCCGCCTCAGGAACGTTTCCGACGCTGTAAGGTCGGCGTGCCCCTCGAATCCACATGGACAGGTGAGCGTGTCCTGATGCCGTGTCGTTCTGTCTGTCGAACCGCACTGCGGACATCCTTGGCTGGTCCACACTTCCGATCGAACTTCGACCGAGATACCGTATTCCTCGGCGGTACAGGCCAGTCGCTCGGTGAATTGCTTGAACGCTCAAAAGTTGTGGGTCTTGGCGTTCGTCTTGACCGACCAGTGGCTTTCCAACACGTCGGTCAAGCCGCCGATATACACCGTGTCCACACCGTCCTCGTACAACCGTTCCAGCAGGTCACGACACAACGCTTCCTGAGCGTGGTCACGACGGCGAGTCCGTTTCCGGTACAGTCGCCGGATACGCTCGCTACTGTACCTGCCGTCTTCGAGTTTGGACTGCAACCGGGCGATTTCTCGCGTCGTCTCACGGAATCGTTGGAACAACTCGCGGCCTTCGTACAGATATTGCTCGCCGGTCGTCGTGGTACAGGCAACGAGATTGTTTGCACCAATGTCAACAGCGGCCGTCTCGTCGGCCAGTGGAGTCTCCCGTGTCTCCTCAGAAACAGTCACGGGTTGCGAAGCTCGGAAGGTGCTATCACTCTCGTCGTACCACAGCTCTAGTCGGCCTTGGTCCTCGTAGTCAGGCCAGTTTGGGTCACCAACGATTTCTAGCCGGAGACGGCTTTTCGGGCTGTTGTGTCTGTCTCGGAGTTCTTTTCCGACGACCATCTCAAGCCGGGAGCGGTCGCCCCAGTCGACAGTGTATGCGTCCTTGCGGACGACACCTTTGAGAACACGTCCGTCGTCCTCGTTCCCACGGAAGCCCGGCGGTTCCGGGTGTTCCGTGACTGAATTATTCGACTCGTCGTGAAACTTCTTTTTCAATCGAAAGAACGACCGCCACGCTTCGGTGTTTGCTCGCCGGACAGTCTGGGCAGTAGACGCAGCAAGAACGCCTTTGTATTTCCCTTCGAGGTGGCCTGTATCGGCGCCCCATATGTCACCCTCGAAGCCATCTTCGTCGTTGTAGCGCATGAGACGCTGGTAGTTGATTTCATTCCAGAGAGCGGCGGAAGCGTCCAACAGTTTTCGTAGCACCTGCCCTCCGTCGTCGGAGAGCGGTCGCACGGCGAACGTGTTGACACGCTTCATTTGCCGTCTGAGTCAACGAGTCGGTGAAATATGAAGGTCAGCCATCCACGGTGAAAGTAAAACTCACCGCCTGTCTCGTTGGAGACTCGAGACAAGCAGTAACGCGGTGGTTTCCCACCGGAGCGTACACGATTCACGCCCGTCCTCAGAAATCTTTGATTTCTGATGTGCGAACGAGACGCGAAGCGTCTCGTCAACGCCGTGAACGGCGGGATTCTCTCGCTGAATCAAGATAGGATTGTTCAGTCGTTCTGATACTCTTTTTCAAAACCCCGAAATTCGGTTCGGTGGGCTTCCTCGTCGGCGAGAATCGTCACTGCGAGGTCTTCGGTGACCGGGTCGTCAGCGTCCTCGGCAGCGTCGATGAGCGACCGATACGTCTCGATAGCGCCCTCTTCGGCGTCGAGAACACCTTGGATAACCGAGAGCACGTCGGTCGAATCCTCGGGTGGTTGCAACGAGTCCTGCCGAGCCGTGAACTCCGCCGAACTGGGCGGTCGGGAATCCAACTGTTTGAGGCGATTTCCGAGTTGCTGGGCGTGAGTCAGTTCCTCCTGGATATCTTGCTGGAGACTCTGCTTGATTTCTTCGGCGCGGACGCCGTCCAGTACAATCGCGTTCGTCTGGTAGTTCATGACCGTCTCCATCTCATCCTCGTAGGCCTTCTGAAGCAGGTTGATGACACGATCTGATGTCATACAAGATATACTACCAGTCAAGCCCAAATATGTCCATCGCTGATTCCTATTCTCTCGAAATCTGTTGAAAGAGCACGCAGCACGGACTGGGGCATCGCTGGTCCCGTCGAAGGCCTCAGCAGGAGAGTTCTGTTGACGGCGGGTCGAAATTCTTCAGTTTCTGATAGCCACCAGAATAACGAGTTCAATTTCACTGGGACGTCCCTGTTCAGTCGTCTGCAACAGGGGTGGTTGGTACTGGGTCTGAAGCCTTTTCAGGTTGTTCGGTCGCTGGAGTCCACTCGCAATCGGCAGTGTACTGCATCGCCTGATGATCCCGTGTTGGATCGACGACCGTCACCGAGAGCCAGTTGTTGTCGAGGAGTTCGACTAGCTCCTCGTGTTCGGCCAGGATTTCTGTAACGCGTTCGACTGGCGCGTGGATGACAGTCGAGAGACGGAGCGGCTGGTGGTACGGTTCTTCGTCTGCGCTCATCAGGGACTGCTGGGGAAGACCGGTCATCAGATCGCCGCCGTTGCCCTGATAGACACCGACGTTCCCGACGGGGTTGTGGGTTACCTTCGAGCCACTGCCGTACACCGCGTTGTCGACCGTCGCGAAGTAGTACTGTGCGTTGATCCACTGAGTGACGACCATCGGCCCGGCCATGATCGCCTCGAGCGCGTCGCCATCCGGATCAGTCGTCCAGTCGTAGGAGTGGAGAAAGGACCGTCCGTCGAGATCGAGCCCATCGGTGAGTTCGCGAGGCCCGATCACGAATCCCGCATTTCCGGCCAATCCCCACTCCGGGCGCGTCTCCGCCCAGTCGGCGGCACGGCGTTCGGTCTCACGAACGCTGGCGCTGGTGTCCGATCCCATGTCGCCGGCACGTTCTGCGGTTGCACCCTCGCGTGCCACGGCGAGATCTGTACGGAGCTGGTCGATCTCTGGCTGGTGCGTCTCGGGGACGTCACTGGCGTACAGCTCCACTTCGTCTGTCGTCGTGTTGTGTTCGCCAGCGACGAAGACAGTGTCCTCGGGGACATCGATCCCGCGATCGCGGAGCTGTGCTCTGACTGCCTCGTCGTTGCAGATCGCTGCGAGAACGCGGGCGTTCGGCCCACCGGGATTGCCTGCGCAGGCGCCACAGTCGAGACTCGAATCGAACGGATTGTTCGCCGTTTCGCTGGCGTGGCCAGTGAAGACGACGACGCGGGCGAACTGCTCCCAGCCCATGAGTTCGAACGCTGTCGTGGCGTACTCGACTTTCTCTTCGAGAGTCAGTCCCTGAGGGAGCTGATAGTCGGAGCCGTGGTCGTGATCGAGTGTCGGCTCACAGAACTCGTGGTCGTCCGGGATCTGCTCGTCGGTGAGATCGAGGAAGTCGTGGAACCGTCCTGGGAGCAGCGTCCGGGCAGCCAGGGCAGTTCCATACCCGGCTCCGGCGCTTTCGACGAAACTGAACGCAGTCGCCGCATTGGATTTGACATCTTTGAGCGCCGTTATTGCGGCCCTGCGTGTCTCCTGCCAGCGGTCGTACTCCACTCGCTTGTTTTCAGCGGTATCAGGACGGTCCACAACGTGGTGGGCTGGGTCGACGATCGGCGGACAGGCATCTACTGTCACGTCGGAACTGTAGTCGTCGTACCGCATCGGAATCCCGAAGAAACCGGCGTAGCCGTGGGTCTCGTACTCGCCGGCAGCCTCGATGTGCCGGCGGATGATTTCAGATCGCGTGTCGATACAGAAGACCAGCTGGGCATCGGGGCGGTCACCGTCTCCCATCTCGGCGACCTGCCTGCTCTCGTCGGT
This sequence comes from Halovenus amylolytica, assembly GCA_004015825.1. Lineage (GTDB taxonomy): Archaea > Halobacteriota > Halobacteria > Halobacteriales > Haloarculaceae > Halovenus > Halovenus amylolytica. The sequence goes on from SAYS01000013.1 coordinate 54,278, forward strand.
GAGCGAATCGACGAGTTCCGAACGATAGCTCGCTTCCCACGCGCTCAGCCAGAGTTCGGGGAGGGGAACGTCGCCGTCCGGAGATTCGATGGTGTCCTCGCTGGCGGGTTTGTCAGCAGGGGCAACTGGGGCGTCGAACAGCTCCACGAGTGTCAGGCGGATCGCCAGATATCCTGCCAGCGTAATCGGATATTCAGTCTGCCAGGCGTCCTCGGCGGCAGCACGTTGCTTGATGAATCCCGTCCAGCCTGGGAGGGCTGCCAGCTGGCGCTCGAAAATATCTCCCCACTGGTCGGTCTGGTACTCGGCCACACAGTTACGGATCGTATCGGTCGGCTTGTCGGGGAGTTCTGCGATCGAGCTGTTGTCCGGGATGTGGCGGTCGTAGCGAGCAACCGAACGGAATGCGTCGTAGAATCCATCCTCGCGGTCTGGCATTGGCCACTCTGCCTGCCCCTGATCGAGGAATGCTGCCAGCCACCTCGTCAGGATCGCATCGACACGATCAGATGTCGTCGTCGCTGTCGAGTCGACCGACTCCGAAGACGCCATTCGGTCGAGCGATGTTTCGGGGTCAGTGTCGTAGCCGTGACTCTCCAACTCGGATCGCAAAACCGCTGGATCGATCTGGCCGGCTTCCCACGCGCGATGAAACAGGTCAGCACTGGGGTAGCCGTCCCCACCAAGTAACTGTTCGGCGTCGGCGACGGCCTCGTGAAACGGCCGATCCTCGAATCCAGCGAGCGGGTTGGCCGTCACAAACGAGTGGAGCGGCCAGACGGAGCCGACTGCATCTGCTGCATCTTCGATACACTCCTCGATAGCTGATTCAGTACTCATTGTATTCCTCCGTTGTAGTGAGCTGGGTTTGCGATGGCGGCTGGGTAGCATTCAATAGCGCCACGTACAGACGCTGACTGTGCTTGTAGACGCCAGTTTCGACGGCCAGGTAGATGGCAAGGAAGGCGACGGCAACGATTCCGTGCGCGACCGTCAGTTCTGCCGCCTGACCGGCAGCAGGGAGATCGGCCAGCAGCGCCTCGATCGCTCGATAGACAGCCGCGTAGACAGCGATCGCTGGCAACGCGACCAGCGGGACGGCCCCGTACCGGATCGTCGCCGAAAGTGAGCTCTCGGTGACAATATCACGGGCAGCGTGGAGCACCGTCAGGACGACAAGCAGCGTGAGCAAGAGACCGCTATCGACCGCAGTCCCCTTGCCAGTGAGCGTGGCAAACAGGATGCCACCTGCGAGGGCGGTGATGGCAACCACGGCGAGACCGACGAGACCTGCCGAGCCCGAAGTCGTCTGCTTTCTCGGCGTTTCGTGTGCGACCTGACTTCCCGAGGAGAGGAACTGATAGGCCTTGTAGAATCCGTGCAAAACGAGATGCGTGATCGCAGCTGCGAAAAACCCTAACCCGACTTGCATGATCATAAAGCCCATCTGTCCGACCGTCGAGCAACCGAGTTTGGATTTGATATCCGTCTGGACGGTCTTCAGGAGTTTGCCCAGTAGCGCGCTCGCAGCGCCGACAATCACGACGAGGATCATGAATCCGGGATCGATCGTGACCACCGGCCCGAAGCGAACCAGCAGGACACCGCCGGCGTTGACGAAGCCAGCGTGCATCAGCGCCGAAGCCGGTGTCGGGGCGGTCATCGACGAGAGTAGCCACGCGTGAAACGGGACGAGCGCCGACTGGATCATCGCCGCCAGCAACAGCAGACCGGCTGCGAACAGGACGACCGCCGACGAGACAGTTCCGACAGAGTCGGCGAGTCCCGAAACAGTCGTCGACCCGGTCTGCCACCACAGCGTCGCTAGTGAGACTGCGAGCAAACCACTACTCGTGAGGAAGTGCCGCCGTGCAAGCCTGCCAGCAGCCTGTGCTTGCGGCCAATCCGCAGCGTGACCGATCAGTCCGGCCATCACGAGTCCCATCGCGAGCCACGCGGCCCCGAACAGGGCGATGTGGTCGGCGGCGACGAGCACCATTACGATCAGCGTGAACGCAAACACGCGTCCGAAGAACCGATCGATCGTCCGGTTACCAGCCATGTACCGCCGCGAATAGCTGTGGACGATCCCGCTGAAGAAGGTGACTGTTACCCACATCACGACAGTCAATCCATCGACTGCGAGCAGTCCCGTCAGTTCCCAGCCGTCGCCACGCCAGCCAAATATGGCCGCCACGCCGAGACTCACAACGAAGAGTGCCCACACAATCCGTGTCAGCAACGTCGGTACACGTGATTCCGAACTCGCTGGAGTTGGCAGCTGTCCTACAGTCGGTGCCTGTTGTTGTCCCGTCATCGTTTGATCCGACTACGACCGACCACTGCAGCGACGTTCTCCGTCGAGTGAGCAGCGGTATCGGTCGTCTTCACCCAGATGTACGAACAGTCTGCCTATTAAATCTGTCTATACTACCAAATCGTTCGAATAAATAAGATTATAGAACATGATGGTTATGAGTCCGGAAGCGTGAATATCAGGTCGTCTCTCTGCGGAGACAGCGACGACAGAAGGCTCTCGAGCCGGACCAGGGGATCAACAGACCGCCGCCTCTGGGGAGTGAAAGATAATGAAACCGCGGTACTCTAGTTCCCGTTCTCGGAATGGATATCGGGATCCAGGGTTCCGAATGGTTTCGTCTCGTGACTCCGCACGAGCACTTCGTCTGCGACCGTGAGTCCCATATCGATGAGTTCCTGTGCGACGGGTGTGATGTCGCTGTCCGTCTCACCGACGGCCGTTACGAGGAGATTCTTGTCACCTGTAACCAGTTCCTGGACAGAGACGACGCCGTCGATCTCGAGAATCTCCGGTATCATGTCACCGCGTTCGTGGATGGACGCGGTGCAGAACAACAGCATTCGAAGGGGGTAGCCCGACCGCTGGAAATCGATCTCTGCACTGTACCCCTTTATTATTCCGTCCGATTCGAGTCGCTGGATACGCTTGCGGACAGTGCTGTCAGATGTTCCGGTTCGTTCCGCGATTTCACCCGAGGACAAATTCCGGGCATCCTCCTGTAGGGCGTACAGAATTGCTCGATCCACGTCATCGATTTCCTGATCGTTCATGGCGCAACGTGCGGAACAAAGCTACTTTACTTTGTACGTTATTCGGGCCGCCCAAGAGATACAGCACCTCTCCGGAGTGAGCCCTCCGAGTGCGAACAGTTCTGGATCGGCGCGTTCCCACTCTTCGAGAATATTCCTCACGATTAAGCATTATTAATATAGAACTACAAGTATGATGGAGGGGAAATCGTGGGCTGATTCAGCATCGAACTACGACATGTGGAGTCGGCGGAACTACCTCGTCGCGACTGTGGGCCTGGCTGCATTGAGCGGGTGCACCGGCGACACCGATGACGAAAGCGAACCGACAGAATCCGGAGACGACGACGAGGAACGCCCGGAAGGAGTTACGGCGGATGAGTTCGAACGCGGCCCCGTACCCGAGGTGTACGTGTCTGCAACTTCGCTAGGAAACGAACAGCGCAATCCTGATGAGTTGCGCACGAAATCTGCTGTCAGCTTCTCCGAATACGAAGAAGCCCGGGAGAACGAAGGGCATACCCCGGGAACGTGCTGCGCGAACTGTGCCGACTACATCCCGGACAAAAACGGCGACGAGTTCGGTGCCTGCGTGGAGGTCGAAGGCTACATCGACGGCGCAGACTGGTGTACCATCTACGAAGAGTTGCCCGAACCGGAAGTTCCCGAAGGGATGTCCGAAGAGGAACTGGCAACGGCCGAGGTGCCCGAGGAGTACCGGACTGCGAGTTCAATTGGTGGGGAGGAGCGTGATCCCGACGACCTCTTCAGCCACGAAGAGGTGAACCTGATGGAATCGGTGGACGCGATTGCGGAAGGTGTGGCACCCCCAGGGCAGTCCTGTGGGAACTGTGCCGAGTTCATTCCAGATACAAACGGTGACATGTGGGGTGCCTGTGCGAAGGTCGAGGGGTTCATTGCAGTCGAAGACTGGTGCGCGGTCTGGGAACACGTCAGCGAAGAACTCTGATAGTGTTTGTTGCGAGTCTTTACCGCGACGGTGCAACAAGATATCGGTCACACGGCGTGAAACGCCGATATCTCTGACGTGGTCACAAAAATTACCGCAACAAACACTATGAGTGCCTCCGACAAGCAGGAGTGAGGCTAGATCCACACTCTCTGTTCAGTATACCCGCCAAAACGGAGGAGATTCTGTGGGTTTCAACAGCACCAGCTTTTCGAAATCAATCAGACTCGTTTCTGACGCCGTCGGTAGTCCAGAAATCACTCGCAGCTGCCGTCCCGCGGTCCATCAACATCTGCAGAAAGCTGGGATCGGTGTTCAGTTTCGAGTGTCGGTCCTGGTCGATTCCGAGTTCGATCTCTTTCAGTTCGATATGTTTGTACGCCTCGTCGTCGATGACTCCCTCGGCAATCAGATCGTTGATCGATTCGATCATATGTATCTCCTGTTGCAGGGAGAGATTCCCGGATAGTTCGGTCCGTCGGTCGACAATATCACCGAGTGAAGTGGGTATGTCGGCGGTCTCTCGTGGAAAGAGCCGAACGATCCAGATCTCGTCTGGCTTGTCGTCGACCTCGTCCGGCATCGTAAACTGCCGAATCGGCGGATTTTGCGAGAACTGGCCGTCCCAGTGGCCCTCGCGCTCACCAGTCACTCCCTCGATTTCGACGGCTCGAAAGAGCTGTGGAATCGCTGCAGATGCGAGCAGCGCTTTCACCCCATCCTGGAGTGGAGCGGTCTCGTCTGTCTGATCGTCGCGAATTTTCAGCGGTGTGGATCCATTTTCGTTGTCGGTAAAGACTACGAAGGAACCGGATTCGACGTTGACGGAGCCGATGAAGAGATGCGGTGGCGCAACCGGGACAGGATCTTCGAACTGGATGTGCTGGTCGATCGTGTCCCGAAACTCCCGCACGAACGCCGACGTGAATGGATTTAGATACGGGCTTACGTTGAACGTCCCGGTCGTAAACTCTTCTGTTAGTCGGCTACTCCAGACAGAGAGCGTATTTGAGTACCGTTCGAGTGGGGAGCTTGCAGCGATGTCCGCCCAGAAACTTTCGAGCCGATCCAGTGCACGGTCCGGCTCACCGCGGCGCAACCCGTCCCAGACGATCGTCGCACAGATCGCGCCACCGGACGTCCCACTCAGGGAAGTAATCGTATATTCTGGTGGACTGCTTTCGAGAATTTCCCGTAATACACCCGCCGTGAACGCAGTATGACTGCCCCCACCCTGGCAGGCGATGGCGACAGTCCTTGTGTCCCGTTCTGACATGCGTTACTGTCAGCAGAGGTGGGATTTGTACCTTGTCAAACCGGGATCCGCTCTCCGAAGCTACCGGTCACTCTGTTTGCAGTCGGCGACCACAGTCCGGACACTCCTCGTCGACGATGGTGACCTGTGCGTCACAGTCCGGACAGTACTCCCGGTAACAGGTTCGATCTCCCATACAATAGCTACCAGTGAGATCGGCAAAAACCTGTGGCTCGCTCGCTATCACTGGATGTGTACCCTGGTGACGTGGCCGCCACAGCCACATTGTTTGATGCACTCCAACTCGATCGGCTGGCCGTCGTACTCGTCGAGTGCATCGAACAGAAACGTCTCGGGGTATCCCAGCTCCCCGTGGGTGACCAGATTGACGTGGTAGCCTGGAGCGGTGTGTTCGACCGCGTCGATTCCATCCCGGACCGCACGGGTTGCTTCGTCGGCGTACTGTGATTTTTCGAGATTGATCGACCAGGAGTTATGGTGGTACTCGATCTGGGATTGTCCGTCGTGATCGTGCTCGTCAGCGGAGGCCATACAGTGAATTACCCGTCGCAGCCATTTACGATTCGTCGCAAACATATTCGGGACAAACCGAATTGGAGCTGCGTACGAACGGTTACCTATGCCGGAAACAACGATTGATGCCCAGCGACAGTACAACGGGGAGAAATTCACAGCCAAAGAGATCGCTCGAACGGAAAATTCGAAAACAGTCTGTGGCTACTTCGAACCGGGACAGTTCATCCCTGTGCACGCCCCGGATAGTGATGTGACGATCGTAATTCAATCGGGGCAGGGGATCGTCAGAGATGGTGAGACAGACCACCGGGTAGCGGCAGGGTCGGTCGTGACAGTCCCAGCCGGAAAAAAGCGGGGAGTTCGAGCAGATGGGGAGCGCCTTGAGGCAGTACTCGTCACTGCCCCACCACCGACAGAGGTCGAACACGATCCCGTCAGACGGGGGATCAAACAGGGCGAATTCGAGCCGGATCTCGACGAGTAGGTCGGTTGGAACCTCTTCTGTCAGGCCTCGCCCCAGGGGTTCGTTTCATAGTGATTAGTGCGGTTATTTTCGTGCCTACCTTCCAGACAGCCCTATCTCACGGACTCGCAGTAATCACGATCAGTCGGTACAGCAGGAAGCCCCCTCGACGAACGGCGTGGGCGCGTCACGATCTCTAATACTGCCGGCTGTAGAAAACTGACAAATTTCGCTACCCCGGGATGGCCCATATCTTTCCGAATGAACAGCTGGTAGTATAACTATATAGTATAACTGTTTAGTATGACTATTTAGTATGCCTGTTCAGATTTCGTTTCGACCGGTTCCGGCAATGGGCATATCCCATAGACGAACGGTTCTGGATTCAGGGAAGAGCCTCGGTAATATTGTGGATATTTTACAATATAGATTGCACTACAAAAAGAGGGCCGTCCCGTATCCAAGGACAAACGCGATACCGAACGAGCAAACCCAGGCACAGAGAGTGACTCCGATTTTTCGAGCGCTGACAGCCTCACTCCCACCGACTGCGGCCCCGCTCCCGATGATCGCGCTGACCACGATCTCGTTGAACGAGACGGGGACACCGAGCAGGACAGCAACCTGTGCAATCAGAAAGGATGGGACCAGCGCGGCAATAGATCTACGCGGGCCAAGCGACGAGTAATCCTGCGCCAGCGACTTGATCATCCGGGGTGCGGCCGTCCACGATCCAGCGAGGATGCCGAGGCCACCGCCGAACAGAACAGCGATTACTGGTATCATTCCAACGTCGTCGAGCAGCGGGAGCAGCGGTCCGACAGCGAGTCCGACCTGACTCCCACCAGCAGAGAACGCCACAAGTGAACCGAGCGCGAGAAGAACGTGTCGCAATCCAGCAGACATATCACGACGGATATCCCACGCGACGACGGCTGCAATCCCACCCGCGACGAACAGTGAGATTGTGAGGGTGATCGCAACACCCCCCAGGTCAACTGTTCGCTGAACGAGTCCAGTGAGCGATCCTGCTGTTTTCCCCGGCCCAAGATACGCAAACTCGACGTTTGCGAGTACGGCACCGACGACCCCTGCTAGCAGCGGAATACTGTACCGTTCTGGAACATCGGCCCGGGGCAAAACCGTCGCGATACTGTATGCAATGCCGCCCCCAACGATCGGCGTCAGCACCCATACTGTGCTGATCTGGATATATTTCGGCCAGACTGGGGTTCCTCCAAGAGCCAGACCGACGCCGATCACCGACCCAGTCACGGTGAACGCCGTCGCGATCGGATACCCGGTTTTGATTCCGATCGCCATCAGGCCAGCACCGATAAACAACACGATAATGACGCCCACCGCCGGCAGACTGCCACCGCCGATCAGACCTCGACCGACAGCCTCGGAGACGTTCGCTCCTTGCACAACTGCGCCCGCGAAACCGAAGAGACCGACAACGAAGGCTGCCTGCATCGTCGAGATCGCGTTGGCGCCCACAGCTGGCGCGAACGGGGTCGCGCCGCTCGATCCAGCACCGATAACCCACGCCATAAACAGACTTGCGAGTCCTGCGAGGAGGAACAGACCAACGACTGATGGTTCCATTATGAGAGCTTGTGGCGATGACTAGTCCAGGATTGTCTCACAAGCTTGTGATCGACTGTGTCACTCTCTTTTTGTGAATGCACCGAGGAAGAGACCGCCCAGCGGCGGGGAAGTGCGGACAGTGCCGATTCCGAGAATGATGTGGGACCATTTCCGGTGTTCATCTGATACCAAACCTACCGTGTGGACGGATAAAAGAGTTTGTATAGTAGATCAAATACTATACAATACTAAATCGCCGCTGTACCCGGATATTGCGTACAAACCGCTGGAAATGGTACAAAATCAGACTGAATTGAAAACACCGAGCATTCGTATTTTGCGTACAATACAATATTCAATTAGCTGGCGTACGATTGGAATGTAGCATCCCCAATACAAACGAACGGCTCTGGTGAAATTCTCAGAACGTGATAGGTTTCGTCTTGTGTGCTAAATACGGGGCGGGAATGTACCATAATCCACTCGCAGCGGAGTTACGTAGCTATAGGCAATTGAACGATGAAGATCGTTCCTTCGGGATCGTTGTCTGTGACCCGTACATCGCCGTCGTAACTCTCGACAAGCGTTTGCACTAGATACAGACCAATACCTGTTCCCTTGCTGTTGAGTCCTTTTTTACCCCTCCCGAAGATATCTACCTCCTGTTTGTCGGGCACACCCGGACCATTATCGGCAACACATAGTTGAACGGTGTCGGTACGAACTTCCACGCCAACAGTTACCTCTGGTACCGGTTTGTCATTGTGCTGGATCGCGTTTGTCAGTAGGTTCCGAAAGACCGACCCAAGCATCTCGTCGGCCAGTACGTCCACTGCAGGAATATCCCCTTCAATAGTAATGATAGCCTCTGAGTACGCTCCTTGGACCTCATCCAGCTCAGTTGTGAACGAACTCCGAAGGGGTACCTGCTCTTGGTTGTCCTCGCTCGTTAACATCACGTCGGTTATTTCTCGTGCTGTCCTCGTCAGTTCCACAGCCTGGCCCGCACTCTCCTGAATCGTCTCGACATATTCGTGCCTGTCACTCCCCTGCTCAGTGTGCTCGGCAAGCAAGTCGGCATACGCGGTCACCAGTTGGAGGTCGTTACGGATATCATGACGAACCACCTGATTTACTATTTCTAGGTTGTCACGCTGCTCTTCGATGCGCTGTTCGTACTCTTTACGCTTGGTAACATCTCGGCTGCTCACGAGAATGCCTTCGATCCGATCTTCGTCCAAATGATTTCGCAGTGTGGACTCGATCCAGCACCAGGACTCATCAGCCCGTCGGAACCGAGTCCGTACCGTCTGAGTCTCATCAGGATTTTCGAGAACATGTTCGATGGCATCGGCAACAGCCTCGCTGGTTTCCGGTGGCTGATACGCAAACCCACTGTTGCCAATCAATTCTGTCGGTTTATATCCTAGCACCCGTTCAACAGTCGGACTGACATACGTGATCGTTCCATCAGGAGCAATGATGGTTGCGACATCGGTTGAATTTTGAATGATTTGCCGGGCTCGCATTAATTCCTGTTCACGCTCTTTGATGTGGGTAATATCTCGGAGCGTCCCAACGGACCCCTCGAAACTGTCTCCCTCGTAGGGTAGGACGCCCATGTGATCTTCACAGATGATTGGATCACCGTCGTGGGGTTGAATCGTCACTTCGAACGTGACTCTGTGTGGGCCGTCACTGGACAGCACTCGTCCTAACTGGTGTTCTGCTTGTTCGACTGCCTCCTCGTTTTTGATCAGCGATGGCGTGTTTCCGAGAATCGTCTCCCGGTCGTAGCCCACCATTTCGACGAATTGGTCGTTGACGTAGGTGAACTGTCCCCCCTCATCAAGCACGTACACCGCGTCGGTGAGCGTGTCGATGATTGTCTTGTACTCTTCCAGTTCCGTTTGCAGGTGCTTGCGGTCGGTGATGTCGTTTCCGGCTCCGCGGAGCTTCGTTACTTCCCCGTTTTCGACGACCGAAGTGATTGTTATGTCGATAAAACGTTCGTCGCCATTCTTCGTTTGCAGTCGCCATATGTCGTGTACGTCTTCGCCGGTTTCGAACGCCTCTGTGAGTGTTTGTTTGATATTTTCGCGGTCGTCCGGGTGGAACAGTTCTATGGCTTCTCCGAGTGGATATTCGAATTTGTCGGGACGGCCGATGAGTCGTCGGGTGCCAGCGGTCAGCAGGACAGTATCGTTCTCTCTGTCGAATTCAAACCCGCCGGTGTCGCCGGCGAACTCTGTGAGACGCATCAGTTGTTCCTGTCTGTCGGCTCGGCGCGCTTCGTGTCGTGCATGGACCGCATTACGAATCCGGTTGGCCAGGAGTTGGTACCGTTCGGAACCCGATCCCTTTTGAAGATAGTCCGTTACGCCCGCGGCGATCGCATCACTGGCGACGGCTTCGCTGCCCTGGCCGGTAAAGAGAATAAAGGGGAGATTCGGATACGCTTCTCGGACAGCCTGCAAAAATTCTAGACCATCCATGCCGGGCATATTGTAGTCCGAGACGACACAATCCGGTTGGTAGTCATTTATAATAGTAAGACCGTCATCGGCACTGGTGGCTGTCTCAACACTGAGTTGATCGGCCTCGCGTTCAAGCAATGTTTCACTCAGGGCTGTGAACTCGGGATCATCATCTATATGTAGTACCTGAATCTCTCCCTGTTCCATCGTCTAACCATAATTTTATTTCGTTAGTGATAGGAGTTTTGTAGCAGTATCAAAGTTTGATACGGCAGGCTATAGATTATTGCCGATAGCTTTGTCAAGGTTAGAGTATACCAGTAAATCTCGACAGCTTATTTAATTATTTAATTCCGAGTTGTGGGGGACAGCAGTAATTACTGACAGAAACCAGTGATGCACTCCCGCTCTGTATCGGTCGTTCCCCTGAATCATCTACGGAAACTATCACGAGTCGAGCGACGAATAGAACGCGCATACGTAGCACGGTGCACTCGCAGTGAACAGGGGTCGTGATTGATCGATACGGAGTGGACTGTGTCCCCGAGTCAACTACCCAACCCGACTTCACTTACCCTGACGGGTTCGTTCGTGGAGGGCGGTGCTCGTCTATGAACTCGGTCTCGAACCTATCCGGGTGGGCGGTAAACCCGCCCTTCGGCTTCAGTGTTCCAGACTTTAGGGCAAGCTGACTGTTGCCCGTCCGCCGAGGCGACTGTTGGCCCCGACGGACATACCGCAATCCGATGTTCTTCCCCGCGTTGTAATCCGCATTCGCTTTCGACCCGTAGTTCAAACACCGGAAGTCGTTGCGAATCGGGCGATTCTCGTCCGCCGTAAATCCACACTCGGCACACCGCTTGGATGTGTACGCCGATCCAACTTGTTTCACCGAGACACCGACCGATTCGGCTTTGTACTCCACCTGCTCGGAGAGTGTTCGGAACGCCCACTTGTGACCCCACGACGCGCCTGTTCGGTTGCGGATATGGGTTCGGTCCTCGAACGCGATCACGTCGCACTCGTATCGGAGCGCTTCCGCGACGATGGCGTTTGACGCCCGATGAAGCACATTACGGACGTAGCGAAGGTCGCACCCACTCGATTCTTCAAGCGTTCGGTGTGCGCTTCGCGTCCCGGTCTGTTGGAGTCCGGCGCGTCCGTTCTCAAATTCGCGGAGGTTGTGCTACTCGTACTGCCGGCAGTATCACTCGCACCCCTCGTTCGGTGAGGAAGGTGACTCCGCGCTACCGCATCAGTTGAATTGATGGGCTACCTCGTCGAGAAGGGTCTGGAGATCACAAACCAATATACCTTTGACTGTTATCTTGTATCAAACAGCTATGGCACTCGTCGCCGAGTTCGATATCACCTGCGAACAGCTTCCGTTCGTTCCCGTTGCCCGGACGCTTCCGGACGCGACACTGGTACTCACGCTCCAGTTCAACCACGACGAACTCCCGCTGTTTGTCCTCTCGGTGACCGACGGTAACCGAACGACGGTTGAGGAGACGTTCGACGACCTCCCTGTCGTCGGCGAGTACACCGTGCTCGGTGAGGCAGGCGAGACGCGCCGCTACCAGATTATTCCGGGACGGTCGCTAGAAGAGCATCTCGGCGCACATATCGACGACTTGTCCGGACTGGAGGCACTTGCAACGACAGATGCCATCATCGAACGCATCGAGGTGCTGCCGATGGGGTGGCGCCAGTCAGGCTGGTTTGCCCACCGTGAAGCGTTCCACGAATTCCGGGAATTCTGGCAGCGAAACAGCGGCTTCCACCTGCACCGACTCACCAAAGCGGGTGACGCCGAGCCACCCGGGGATGGGCTGACCGACCGCCAGCAGGAGGCACTCCGGACGGCTTACGAACTGGGTTATTTCGACATTCCACGGAGCGCCTCGCTGGAAGACGTTGCTACACAGTTGGATATCTCCGCGTCATCGGTGTCCGAACGGTTACGCCGTGCCCAGACCCAACTCATTGAGGAGACGGTGGCAACCACGTGGCCACCACTACCCGACTGAGACTGGCTACCAAGATACTTAAACGGCCTCACAAATTCGAGAATAGCCTACCCGATAGCCGATATGACGGGTAACTTGCAGATGGCAGTACAACAGTCATCACCTCGGACCAATCGCACAGTACCGACTCAAGAGAATGATCTCGCTATCGATGCAGACAACGTCCACGTCACCTACGACGATGGGACCGAAGCCGTCCGCGGCGTCAGTCTCGACGTTGCTGAGGGCGAGTTCCTCGGCTTTCTCGGCCCCAACGGGGCCGGCAAGACGACCACGATCCGGACGCTGGTGACGCTGCTGTATCCCACCGAAGGGTCAGTCAGTATCAACGGCTACGACACGACGACCGAGCCCCAGGCCGTCCGTGAGTCCATCGGCTACATGGCACAGGAGACCAGTATCGATCTTGAACTCACGCCCCGCGAGAATCTCCGCATCGCGTGTGAGATGTACGGTGTTCCGAGTGACGAACGGAACGAGCGCATCGAAACCCTGCTTGATCTCGTGGACTTACACGACGTCGCAGACAAGCGAGCGGAGACTTTCTCTGGCGGGATGCAGAAGCGTCTCGACACTGCGACCGTTCTCGTGCACCGTCCGCCAGTGGTGTTTCTCGACGAACCGACCACTGGCTTGGACCCCGAGGCACGCCTCCGGGTCTGGGACTACTTCGAGAAGATCAACAGCCGTGGAACGACCGTGTTCCTGACGACACAGTATCTCGAAGAAGCCGACCGACTCTGTGATCGGGTAGCCGTGCTCGAAGACGGCCAGATTATCGCCGAGGGAACACCCGAATCGCTGAAAGATACTGTCGGAAGAGATACGCTTACTGTCGCCTTCGAGCAGCCAACTGACCGGCAAAAACGCCGTGTCATTGAGGCCGTCCGTGCTGTCCAAACACTCGATGACGCGACTGTCGAATCTACCCCGTCTGGCCTCGCTGTTCACGCCCCCGATGTCACGAGAGCAGCGACAAGCGTTTTCGAGGTACTTACTGACGCAGATGTGGCAATCAGTGCCTTCGATGTCGACTCTCCAACACTTGACGACATCTTTCTCTCGCTGACTGGTGACGACGAGAGTGCTGCTGTAGAGAGCGAGATAGACAGTACCCGTGCAGCTACCCAGGAGGTGCCCCGATGAGTCCCGAAATCGAGGGCGACGAAGTTTCCGAACGATCCGTCACGCAAAAATCGTCAGGAAATAATGCCGTTGTTGACCTTCGTATCAGCTTCAAGCGCTGGCTGGTCAAAACATCGCGCAATCCCTACGTCACGTTTACGTCGCTGGTCCAGCCCGTCATTTTCTTCGTTCTGATGGCAGAGGTACTGGGCGCTGTCGCTGCTGGCGCACTGACACAGGCAGTTGGTGGGAATATTCACTACGTGACCTACCTCACGCCCGCAATTATGATCCAATCTGCACTCGCTGCGGCCGCTGTCTCGGGTATCGGACTCGTCGACGACATGGAGACAGGAATGTTCGACAAGACGCTCATCTCACCGATGGGGCGAGGCGCCATGTTCGTCGGGAAACTCTTGTCAGAGCTTGTTCGCATCATCATTCAGACGCTCGTGATCCTCGCGCTTGGTTTTGGCCTCCTGTGGATGAAGACTGGTGGATCTATCGGGAGTTACATCCAAACCGGCCTGGCCGGGATGCTGGGTATCATCGCGGTCACGGTCATCTTCGCTGGCGTCTTCATGGCGTACTCGAACATCGTTGCGCTTGTGACACGTGATCGTGAGGCCACGATCATGATTGCGAACCTACTGACATTCCCGCTGCTGTTTATCTCTAGTGCCTTCGTGCCCTTGGACGTGCTGCCGAACTGGATTCAGACCCTCGCTATCGTGAATCCGATAACCTACGGTGTCGATGCCATTCGCGCACTGATGCTTGGGCAGGATGTGTTTTCAGTGTTCGAGATTACGGTGTTTGGAGGTCTCTGGAACACAGTTGTCCCCGCTGTTGCTGTGCTGATCGGATTTCTCCTTGTGCTTGGGTCCGTCGCTGTGCACCTCCTCAACAACGCTTCCAAAACTGAAGTACAGTAGCATCAGTTTACCGCGGCATCCCGCTTTTGATTCGTGGTAAATCGCCTCGGGGTCAAGCCCCATGGCGTTCGTGTGGAACCGTCTGTAAATCTTCTGTGAACCGGTTTATGAGACGCTATTTACCAACGAGAAGCGATGAGACAGTCCAAAACGTGAGATACGCCCACGATGAGAACGGTTCTATGACACACTCTGTAAGAGTTAAATCCGAGAGTTGCTGTCAGAACCATTCGCGGGCCTTCAGGCGAGCAGTTAACTGTATACTCTTTCGAATTCCGCGGCGGACGACACCGCCTGAATTCGGCACACCCTCTCCATCTTCGTACTCAAGTCCACGGACGACCGTAACGGGGATCTGTTCGTCCGCCTGTCCGAACAGCAGTGCCGATCCGGCAGTGAGTTCGTCTGCGACGAGGTCAACGCCGCCAACCTTCGGTCGACCATACAGGTCTGTTTGTCCAAAGTTGCTATCGATGGCTTCGATCCCTGAGCAGCCGATCGCCAGATCCATCGAACCTGGGCCGGCAATTTCCGAGTCGGCCAAGACGACAGCCACATCTGCGCCTGTCTGTTCCTCGATTCCCTCACGGAGGCGGCGGGCACTCTCATCGGGCGCTTCCGGCAGCAACGTCATCATCCCCTCCGGACTGTTTGACCAATCGACACCCGCGTTCGTACAGAGTCTCCCGTTACGCTCGGTCACGAGCATCGCTGGGACGTCATCGAGTGCTTGCTGCGCCGCCTCGGGGTCGACAGCGTGTTCCAACAGCAGGTCTTCGCCGACCGCTGCGATCGGGATCGCACCGATGACCTCGCTTTCATCGTAGATGACGGCCACTTCCCGCGGATCGATGCCGGTGATATCGGCCACTCGGTGGTCGCGGTCGGTAACTTCGACCTCGTTGGCTTCGACAAGCCGGTTCTCGGCGAACGATACGACCTTCGCGGTGACGACGACGACGTCACCGTCTGCCAGGGGATACTCTTCAGCCGTCGTTTCGACGATTCGGTCGACGAGGTCGTCGTCTGGCTCGACTCGTCCAATATCTAGTCCATGGAACGTTAATTCCGTCATCAGTTTAATGTCGGAAACAACACACTTCAACGCTGGGCTTATTGCATATCGATGGGAATCAACGGGATTTTTTCGAGATGCGTTCAACATCCTTGCTGAGCAGTTAGATAACAAAAAACAGTGTGAAATCAACGGTAGCTGACGGCTGCATACATCCTCTGCATGCAGCACCCAGTTCCGATCAGCTCCGGAGTATTTCAACGAGGCCAAACGAACAGCGCACCCACGATGGCCGAATTCACTAACGTGAAGACACGGAAATTGACATCCTTGCAGGGCTGAAACGCCACTACGTTCTGGTGAGGGATGCGAGCAGTTATTCCAGTGGGGCCTGTGGTAAACTGCTGTACAGGACCGAGTTATCGACGAGTGCCTGGGTCGTGATGTACTCGTCAACAGCATGGACGGTATCGGTTCCAAACGCAAATTCGACCATCGGAATCCCGGCATTTCTCAAATTTTTTGTATCACCACCACCTGTCGCACTTCGTCGGAACACACGCTCACCCGTCAGCTCCTCGGCGGTGGACGCCACTGCCTCGACGAGCGGGCTATCGATCGGTTCGACAGTTCCGACACTCCAGGACACGTTCGTGATCGTGATGCCCACACAGTCTGTGAGACAGTCCCGGATCTCTGCGAGCATCTCCGACGTTTCTACCCCTGCAGTCAGCCTGATATCGATCTCTGCACGGGCAGTCTGGGGAACACTGTTGATCGCTTCTCCACCTTCGATCGTTCCCAGGTTGATCGATGGGGATGTAAACAGTGAACGAGCCTCTGTTTCGCCCATCATCGGTGCATAGAACGCAACTGACTCGTCCAGTATTGGTTGCACTGTCGAATCGAGATCGAGTTTGCGTGTGCCGAAACGGTTGCGGAGTGTTTCTATTGCCCTGTACAGCCGGTCGATCACATTCTCGCCCAACACTGGCCGCGATCCGTGTGCTGCATCACCAGTTGCTTCGAGGGTCAGCCAGATACTTCCACGGTCGGCCACCGTCACAGAGTGTCGGCCCTCTTCACACGTTGGTTCCCCGATGACACACGCATCGGCGGCGAGTTTGTTGCCTTCCAGAAGGGCAGGTAATCTTGCATCACCTCCGACTTCCTCGTCACTCACGAACGCAAACGATAGATCGATCGGTGGGTGGTCTCGGTCTCGGCGTACGCGTTGATAACGAACAGCATCGCAGCGAGGGATCCTTTCATATCTGTTGCACCCCGCCCGTAGAGACGCTCATCTATCCGCTCCCCGAGTGGATCGTACGACCAGTCGTCAGTATCGAACGGGACGGTATCCAGATGACCATTGTACAGAAGTGTTGTATCTGCTTCGCCAGGAACTCGCACTACAAGATTCGGTTTTAGTGGGTCGACAACGAATCGCTCACTATCGACAGACAGCGGTTCGATCTCTGTGATGATCTCGGTCGTCTCTCCGGGTGGATTC
Source organism: Halovenus amylolytica (assembly GCA_004015825.1). Classification (GTDB taxonomy): domain Archaea; phylum Halobacteriota; class Halobacteria; order Halobacteriales; family Haloarculaceae; genus Halovenus; species Halovenus amylolytica. The sequence goes on from SAYS01000013.1 coordinate 71,257, forward strand.
ACCGACTCGACTGCCAGCAAATCGAGCGTGAGTTCCACGAGATCCTCACGGTGGTTCTAGATGTACGGGCGTTTGTGACATTAGTAGTCATATGTATCGCAGAGAGCAGTAAGAAGTTATGCGAATCGGTAGTGAGTGACTCGGGGCAAGTAGAAATAACTGTAATATTTTTTGGGGTTTATTCCAGGAATCAAAACTGGTACAGTGATGTCTCACAAACTCTCATGTATGGGCAAGCTTCCTGTGGGATCGAGGTGGGGAAGATGAATCGAAAGCAAGCCGATACAGTCGTCGGTGGTGTGATCGCTGTCGTCCTCGTAGTCGGCAGTGTGCTCAGTTGGCAAGCGTACCAGCAACAGCAGGCCTTCGATCAGATGGGACCGATGATGGGGACATCGATGGGAGCGACCCACGGAACGAATCCGCTCTGGTACGTCCTCGGAACCATCCTCGTCTCGGCTGTCATTGGTGGGGGATATCTCGTGATCCGGGACGACCTCAGTAGCACAGACGTACCCGACCGTTCACAGACTGAAGTGGCGGATTCGGCTGATCCGGAGAGTGTCGACGCATCGGCAGAGGACACCAAATCAACGGGTGATATCAATCCAGAGGGCCAGCCACAGGCACGCGTTCTGGACCTCTTGCCGGAGGACGAACGGCGTGTCCTCGAACCGGTCCTCTCCTCGCCCGGCATCACTCAGATCGAACTCAGGGATCGCTCTGACTTCTCGAAAAGCAAGGTAAGTCAGACGGTGAGCACTCTCGAGAAGCGAGGCCTCCTGTACCGCGAGCGCCAGGGGCGGACATACCGTATCTATCCGAGCGACGACTTACAACAGGAACAGACGAACTAGAGGACCCCCCACGAGTCCAGACCCTCCCAGAACGTCTTTTTCGGCACTGGATACGGGACAGGCGCGGTCGTGTAATCCTACCATCACCACGAGGGCTATACGTGCAGGCTGCCAATATAATGGATATGCGATCCACAGGCTTCTCGCGTCGCAAACTGCTCCAGCTGACGGGGGCGACCACTCTCGGCGCGCTCGCGGGCTGTTCCGATCAGCTGCCGGGCACCGACGACAGTGGGGGACAGGAGGTGCCGCCGCGCTCGACAGTCACGGCCGAGCCAGATACATCCGTCAGCCTCACCGCGGCGTCCGGGACCATTCGTCCTGCAGCCGATACGTCGACATCAAACTGGATGTACGAGAATCAATTCCCAGGGCCGGAGCTACGCGTTCAAGAAGGAGACGTACTCAGCGTCGAATTGGCCAACGAACTCCAGGCGGAGACGACGATTCACTGGCACGGAGTTCCCGTCCCAAATCCGGTGGATGGAGTGCCGGGCGTAACGCAGGACCCGGTCGATTCCGGCGATACGTTCACGTACACGTACCGTGCCGAACCCGCCGGAACGTATTTTTACCACAGTCACGTCGGGCTCCAGCTCGACCGTGGATTGCTCGGCCCACTGATCGTCGAAGAACGTGACCCGCACGTCGAGTACGACCGCGAATACGTCGTGATCGTCGATGATTACCTCCCTGGAGAGCCGGAGCTTCCTTCGGACGGAAGAATGGGGGGCGGAATAGGGGGAAGAGGCGGGATGATGGGTGACGTTCGGCCGCCCTACGAGGGGCTCCTGATCAACGGTCGACTCCCTGAGAATCCCCAGACGTTCGAGGTAAGGGAGGGCGAACGGATTCGCTTCCGGTTCGTCAACGCCGGCAGCGCGACAGTCTTCGGTGTCCGGATCGCAGGCCACGAAATGACGGTGACCCACGCCGATGGTCGACCTGTCGACCCCGTCGACGTGGACTCGTTCGTCTTCGGAGCCGGTGAGCGCTACGACGCCGTAGTTGAGGCTACAAACCCGGGCACATGGGCCCTTCGAGCGGATGCGCTCGATGGAACCGAACCCCCAGCCAGGGCGATCGTCGAGTACGAGTCAGCGGGCGGAGTGAGCCCACAGCGCCCGTCACCAGCCAGTAACCAGCTGCGGTACGGAGACTTGCGATCGATCGCCTCGCTCGACGGTGTGAGTGGAGACCCGGATCGAACGTTCGATCTGACGCTCTCCCGTGGCAGAGCTCGGTCCTACACGTGGACGATAGACGGGCAGGCCTATCCGGACGCCGATCCGCTCCAGGTTCGGGCCGGAGAGCACGTCCGGATTCGGATGAGCAATCTAAGTCCAGTCGTTCACCCGATGCATCTTCATGGCCACTTCTTCCAGGTCGGCAACGCGATCAAAGACACAGTTATCGTTCCGGGACATCGAGGGCAGGTGACGATCGACTTCTACACCGACAATCCCGGCCGGTGGTTGTTCCACTGTCACAATCTGTACCATCTCGATGCAGGGATGGCACGTGTCGTGACATATGTCGAGTGACTCGGTTTCGGATCGTTCATACTAGCAGCCGTGTAGTCGTGATTCTGCCAAGGGAGAAGGGTGGAGTGCCAGCCCATCGAGTTCGGGCCGGAGGAACGGTCCCTTCGCTGAGGGACGTTTAGATCTGCCTATAAACGTTCTCGAACGTTCTCCTATCCCGATTCACACCCAGGTCGATAACTCCCGAGCAGTGCTACGAGTAACCGAGGCGAAAGACAATGACCAACCAAAACCTCGGACGATGGCTGCTCGTAGCGCTTGCGATTGTCGGACTCGCGTTCATCGTGCCCGTTGTCAGCGCACACGGCGACGCAACGACCGCTGATGACGCACCTACGGAGAATGCCACCGCAGATGAATGGGCCACTTGGATGGAGGCGCAGATGACCGAACACATGGGACCTGGTAGCGTCGAGTGGATGGAGTCGCACATGGGTGTGACCGTCGACGAGATGGCCCAGGCGATGGCCGACGAGAAATTCCACGACAGAGCTGACGACGACTACCACGACAGAGCCGACGAGAAATTCCACGACAGAGCCGACGAAGACTACCACGACAGAGCCGACGACGACTACGACCGCGGGATGTACGGACAGGGCCACTGCTGACAGCCCTGACTGTTTCGATCGCTCCAACTGACCACCGCGATTCACCAACTCGAACCAATGACACAACTCACACAACAGATCGGACGCACTGCTCGTCGATTCACGATACTCGCGGTTGCGCTGCTGGTCGCAGCGACTGGAACGGCTGCTGCCAACGGTGGTGGGAGCTACGGCGGCGGCATGACTGGCGGCGGCATGACTGGCGGCGGCTGGGGTCTCTTCGGCGGAGCGATGGGGCTGTGGGGACTCCTCTGGATGGGGCTTCTCATCGCCGTCGCACTCTACATCGTCTATGTGCTCCTCAACCGGGGCTCCGGTGGGAACGAGGAGCAGTCGCTATCGGTTCTCCGTGAGCGCTACGCCCGTGGTGAGCTCTCGGACGAGGAATTTGATCGACGGCGAAAACAGCTCGAACGCTCCGGATGACCGGAATAGTTGCTGTTCCAGCCGATAAACTCCGAACGCCCGCCGTTGCGGCACCCAATCCTTAACCCCGTGGGAAGAGTATTTCATATTATGGACTATACAATACAAGTATCAGTAACAGGGGAGTTCGACGACGTCGTCGACACGACGATCGCAGCGCTCGAAGACGAAGGATTCGGCGTCCTCTGTGATATCGACATCCAGGCGACGCTCGAGGAGAAACTCGGCGAAGAATTCCGCCAGTACCGCATTCTCGGTGCATGCAATCCCCCGGTGGCATACGAGGGGCTGACCGAAGAGATCGAACTCGGTGCACTCCTCCCGTGTAACGTCATCGTCTACGAAACCGACGACGGCGATATGGTTGTGAGTGCCGTCGATCCACAGCAATTGCTCGGCATCGCAGACAACGATGCGCTCGACTCCATCGCGACCGAGGTCACCGAACGATTCGAGCGTGTTCTCTCGGCCGTCGGCGACGAGCAGGAATCCATGTCGGAGGCCTGATCTTCGGTGTCTTCATCGAACCAGCTCGATACCACAACCATCGTCCTCCTGATCATCGGGGCGATCATCGTCCTCCCGTTGCTCACGATGGGAATGGGATTCGGCGGGATGATGGGGTACGGTGGGATGATGGGATACGGCAATACTGGAGGGTGGTGGGCGTTCGTCGGGATGCTGGTCCCACTCATCTTCCTCCTCATCCTCCTCGGCGGTGGCTACCTCGTCCTCCGGCGTATGAGCGAAACGCAGACAACGCAAGACTCCGCGATGGAGGAACTCCGAACGGCGTACGCTCGTGGGGATCTCACTGACGAAGAGTTCGAAGCCCGCCGCGAGAGACTGAAACGGTCGGAGTAAAAATTAGCGGCGTCCCCGATTGTTGCGTTTGGATCCGTCAGCTACTGAAATCGTTACAGATGGGAATACCGACCGTGTTGAATTCGGTCATAGCTTCCAGTTCATCGGGGATCTGGTGGATATCGATCTTATCGTCGACGAGTGCACTCGGATCGAGTTTGCTGCTTTCGATCATATCCAGCATTTCCGAGTACCGGGAGGGCTGGAGGCCCAGTGATCCCTTGAAATCAATCTCTTTAGCGACGAACTCGTCGGTCGGAAGCGGAACCATCCCTTCCTCTTCGGCCGTCGTCAGACCGATCTGAACGTGGGTGCCACCCTTCTTGAGTGAGTTCACTGCGTTCTGACAGGTTGTCTCGATACCGAGTGCATCCGCCGAGACGTCAGCACCACCGTTTGTGATGTCTCTGACCTCGGCAGCAGGGTCGTCGACGTCCCTGGCGTTGACCGTCTCGACAGCCCCGAGTTCTTTCGCAAAATCGAGTTTCTCGTCCATCAGATCGACACCGATGACGTTGCCCCCCAGGGCGTTCGCGATGTGAACAGCGGAGAGCCCGATCCCACCACAGCCATGGATAACGACGTCGTCACCAGCGCTGACTGGTGCACGGTGTGCCATCGCGTGGAACGAAGTCATGAACCGACAGCCACAGCCCGCTGCAGCTTCGGCATCGATGCTGTCCGGGAGTGGAACGGCATTGATATCGGCATTCGGAATGTGAACCTCCTCGGCGAACGCACCCGGCGCCTCGTTCATGAACCCGAGACCAATGTGGTTCTCACAGATATTCTCCCGGCCGTTACGGCAGTGGTCGCAGGTCCCACAGGCGAAATTGAACGGAATGGCTATCTCCTGGCCTTCTTCGATGTGTTCAACCTCCTCACCGACTTCGACAATCCGTCCAGTCGGTTCGTGACCCAGCGTGTGTGGCGGGTCCGGCCGGTAGCCAAACCAGTCCCAGTCCCCCTGCCAGCAGTGCCAGTCTGACCGACACACCCCACAGCCGACAACTTCCGCAATCGCACCGTCTGGTTCGGGTTCGGGCCGGTCGATCTCTTCGACAGTTAGTGGTTCTTTGAATTCGTGGAGTCGTACTGCCTGCATAGCAATATACTCCTTTCAATCAAAGTGACTTATAACTAGGGGACAATACTGATAAATAATTACATAAGCTGTCATGCATTTTTGCAGCGATTTGTTCAGTTCTAACAGCGGATTTACGCACTGCAGCTATCAGTATAAATAAATATACGAACATTATATTAGGGAGCAGAGGTATCAGTTTTATACCCTGTGCGACCGTCCAGTTCGATATGGAACTGGATATGCGTTTTTTTGCCAACTTTCGGGAATCGGTGGGCCAGAAAACGATCAGCCGAGAGTACGAGAATGCAGAAAACGTGGGAGATGTCCTCAGATCGCTGTCGGAGGAGTATCCCGATATGGAACTGTTCGACGACGACGGCACTCTGCGGGACTTTCTCACTATCATGAAAGACGGCAAAGATATCACTCATATCGACGGGTTAGAGACAGACGTGGAAGATGGGACCACACTGAGTGTGTTTCCACCAGTGGCTGGAGGGTAGTGGATCCTGTGAGCGTCAACAGCAGTAAATGAACGGGTAGATTAGTGCGACACGGTCGTCTTCTTCCAGGACGGTGTCTAACCCATCGAGGTGCTCGTTGAAGACACCGTTGACGACGACGCGTGCGTAACAGCGGGTCTGCTCCCCTTCGGGGTTTTTTGCGTAGTTTTCGCCGGGTAGTTCCCCCATCTCGGGTGCCCACCCCTCGGTGGTAGCCTCCGCTTCGGTTTCGGCGATCAGCATATCACTCACGTCGTACTCCTCGAAAAAAGCTTGCAGAAACTCGCGAAGCGTCTCTCCCTCGAACTCGTAGAACAGTTTTCCTACCCCGATCTCGGTTCGAACGTGACCAGTACACCGCACCTCGACTGTCGTCGTCTCTCTCTCGGCGATCGTTTTGTGACCTGCTGGGGAATCCTCTACTGGCCCTTCGGAATCTCTCTTCCGCGGAAGGTTGTTCGCGTTCGCCATAGTAACAGATCTACTACCCACAGTAAATTATTTTGTGCGAATATGTTCGTGGCGTTAGCAACAATGGGCCCAGGAACTCCAGCGCCGAGACGACGTAGGTCTGCCCAGGCACACCAGCGACCCTGACGACCCGCTCCCGAGCGTGGTCGAGCGATCATTGCCCGGGACCGAATGACACCGTGTCTCACGAAGGAAAGAGAAGATCTGTGGTTAACAGCTCTCGCTCACGCCACAGGCGCTCTCGTAGTCGATTCCCGTGCGCTGACTGATCGCATCGGTACACTGCGTGAGGATCGAGTCGAACTCGGAAGAGATCGTCTCTTCCTGTGCGTCTGCGAGTGCCTCGCCGAGGGCTTCGGCGGCCTCGATCACGTCCTGGTCAGTGGGGCTCAACAGCACCCACCCCCGGTTGACTGGGCGAACTGTTTCCCGATCTGCTCACTGATGGCGTCGTCAGTCTCCTGCAGGAGTTCGACGAAGGCCTGTTGTGCGGCCTGGTGATGCTGAATCGTCTCGTTTTCGGCCATCTCTTCTTTGAGTTCCCGGAGCTCCTGCATGATGGACTGGTCGAAACTCTGTTGCATCTGCTGTTGTTTCTGCTGGAACTCTTCGAGTAGCGCCATCGCCTCCTCGTCGTTTTCGAGCCGTTCGTTCGCCTCGACGAACTGCTGGTAGGTCTCGGACTCCTCGAGTGTCTCGAGGAAGTCCTTCAGCTTCTCGTCGATTGCTTCTTCGGTGGATTGTTGTGTGCTCATGATTGGGTCACCGGTTGCTTCTGTTCGGCCAGCGCATCGGAGAGACCGGTAATCTCCTCCCCGAACGCCTGCAGTTCGGCCAGTCCGACCGGTTCGTCCTGGCGAAGCGGTGCGAGCATCATCGGTACGTCGAACCGATCTTTGATTTCACCGAGGTACTGCTGTTGCTGGGCGCGTCGGTTCGCGAAGAAGGCATTGTCGCCGTACTCCTCCGGCAGGAGGTAGTTCGCGACGACGAAGGATGTCTCGATGCCGACCTGGTCGTTGAGATCCTCGGCTGCGCGGTAGGCCTCCATCATCGGTGTGTACTCGGGATACATGACGAAGGCAAACGAACTCTTCTCGGGGTTTTGCATCGTCTCGATGACCTCGTCGTACTGGTCGCCTTTCGCAGGTGCCGCACCTTTCGTCAGCGACCCGAGGTCCATGAACCCTTTCCAGTCCGACGGCAGTTCGAGCAGTCGAAGCGTGTGGCCGGTCGGCGCGGTGTCGAAGACGACGACGTCGTAGCCGTCTTCCTCGAAGTAGCTGACGAACTTTTCGAGCGCCGCCATCTCCTCGGCACACGGCGATTCGAGTTCTTCCTCGACGTTCGCAATCGCCGCCTCGACATCGATCTGGGTATCCTCTTTGTCCTCGTACATCTCACGGACGTGGGTGAGGACCTGCTCGCGGTACTCTTCGAGGGCTTTCTCCTGGTCGATCCGAGCAGCGTCGAGGTTCTCCTGACTGACCGACTTCGGTTCGTGGCCGACGGGTTCGCCGAAGATGTCTTCGAGATGGGCTGCCGGATCTGTCGTGACTACGAGTGTCTCGTAGCCGCTCTCTGCGAGTTTTGTCGCCGAGGTTGCGGCGATTGTACTCTTCCCGACGCCGCCTTTCCCAGTGAAGAAGAGATATCGGGTATCGTCACCGGGGCGAAGCTGTTCCGCGACTGCGTCGGGGTCGGTCAGCGAGTCGAAGTCGATCTCCTGATCGGTATCGACTTCGGCGGCGGAGCCAACGTCGACGGTCGCCTCTTTGCCGTCGTAGATGACACCGCCGACATCGGAGAGGAGATCCAGTCCGGCAATCTCACCTGGCTGAAGTGGATAGGTCGCCATCGCTTCCGCGTCGAATTGTTCCGCGACACGATCGATGACTGCCTGTTCGTCGTCGCGTTTCCCCTCGAAGAAGGGATCCTCGCAGACAGTGTCGGGGAGATACCCGTTGACGACGACCATCTGGGACTCGATACCGAGCTCTGCGAGATCGGACGCACTCCGTTCGATCTCGTCGATCGACGACTCCTCGGGCTTGCCGACGAACGCGAAGGAGGTCTTCTCGCCGTCCTGAAGTGTGTCGATCGCTCGCTCGTAGTCTTTCTTCCTGTCTTCCATGGAGGCAGCTGGACCGATACAGGTCGAGCCACCTTTTTCGAGTTCGGCGTTCCAGTCCGAGGGCAGCTCCATCAGCCGGATCGTGTGGCCGGTCGGCGCAGTGTCGAAGACGACGACGTCGTACTCCGGACTGTCCATGAAGTCGACGAAGTTGTCGAAGGCAGCGATCTCTTCGACACACGGGCTGTTGAGCTGTTCTTCGACAGCCTGGATCTGCTCGTCGTCGAGTAGTTCACGCATCGGCTCGATGGTCTCCTGACGGTACTCCTCGGCTGCAGTGTCGGGATCGATTTCGATCGCCGAGAGGTTGTCGATGTCGTCGATCGCGGTGACCTCGTGGCCGATCTCCTGTTCGAAAATATCGGAGAGATTCGGTGCGGGGTCAGTCGTGACCAGCAGGGTCTCGTAGTCGTTGTCGGCGAGCCAGGTCGCCGTGGCACAGCTGACGGTACTTTTGCCGACGCCGCCTTTCCCGCTGAAAAAGACGAATTCTGTCTCGTCACTGTTCGGCTCGATCACGTCTCGGGCTGGCGTGTCTGCGTTTGACATTGATCAGGCTTCCTGTGGCTGGGTGTGCTCGTCGAGCGTTGCTTCGAGTTCGTCGTAGTCGAGATACTCGGATTTGGCGACGATCTCCCCGTCGACGACGGTGATCGGGAGAATCGACGGCCCGTTCTCCTCGACCAGATCGTAGATATGCTGGGTTTCGAGGAACTCGTCGATATTGTGCTGCATGTTGGCACGCGAAATTTCGACATCGTCGTAGGCCTCTTCGAGTTGATCGAGTGCAGCACTGACTTCGACGAGTTCGTCGTCGGGGTCGGGGCCACAGACACCTGTGGAACAACACATCGCTTCTTCGTACAGTTTGAGTTCAGTCATGGATCGTATCTATGTTTTGTTCAACTGTGTTGGCTTTTCGCTGCGGATTGTAACGCATGAAATGATCTGTTTTGTGTGACTTCATTTGAGAGAGTATTCAGTTATAATCATAAAACCTTCGATCAAGTAGCGATCGGTACCTCGAGTCAATGGTTTAGGTTCTCCAAAGCAGTCTTACGAACCAACCGACGGTATTCGGCTGCTAACATCTGCTGACAGAACATCTCCCGGTGTATTTTTGGACCGTGTACAGACAGAGTTCCCGGCCAGTATTGTGTATTCGTGGAGGAGTATAGATGAGAGAACACTAAATTGTATTTTTTAGTTTCGAGACACAGATAGAGAGCCATTCAACAAAATTTAATTCATCGCCTGCTCAACTATTCTCTATGTCAGCGACAGACCGGTTACGTCGGTATCTCGACGACGAGTGTGGGGGATGTACCGACGAGGATATCGACCAGCGACTGGCCGAACTCGAAGAACTCGATGCGACGATGGATGAATCGGAACTCACCGGCGATGTCGACCTGCTTTCGGCGCTGGGAAACGAAACCCGGTACAGGATCGTTCGTATCCTGCATACTGCTGGGGAGGAGTTGTGTGTCTGTGAATTCGCGCCATTGGTCGACGTCAGTGATAGCGCGATCAGTCACGCGCTGTCACAGCTTACTGAAGCGGGGCTGGTCACACGCCGAAAAGATGGGAAGTGGCGAAAGTATCGCACGACGCCACAGGCGAATGCACTCCTCGTCGCACTCGACGGCTCGCGGAAACTGTGAGTCCCCCTGGACTACTTCTGTTCAGTAAACTCGTCGAAGAGGTCGGAGACGCGCTGTTCGATGTCGTCCCGAATCGCACGAACGTCTTCGACGGACTGCCCGTGTGGGTCGTCTAGCGCCCAGTCGCGGACGTCCACGTCGGCGTCCAGTTCCAGCGTCGAACAGCCCATCGTCGTGACGACAGTACAGCTGTTGAGTTGTTCGTCGGTGACTGATTGTGGGACGCGATCAGATATGTCGATACCGAGTTCGTCCATCGCCTCGACGACCTCTGGATGCACTTCGTCGGCGGGATGGGTACCGCCAGTCAGGATCTCCACCGCGTCTTCGAGTCCTCGCTGTTCGCGTTCCCGTCGTGCGAATGCTGCGGACATCTGGCTCCGCCCTGCATTCTGAACACACACAAACCCGAATTTCAGTGGTCTGGCACTCATGAGCAAAGCATCATCCTACGATAAAATAGTCCTTCCTATGACCGCTACTGTGTGCTATATATTCTGCCTAGCTCACACTGTACACACACCAACGACTAATTGGGCTGGCTCACATCGTACACATAATGAGTGGCGATAAGAAACGCGTACAGTTTCGGGCTCCGAATCGGCTCATCGATCGGACCGATGCACTGGCTGCAGTCTTCGGCGAAGATCGGACGGATATTCTCGTGACTGCACTCCGGGAGTATCTCCAGGATGTCGACCACGACGACACACTCGTTCAAGAAATCGCAGCCGCCTACTACGACGACGAAATCAGCTACGAACAGCTCAAAACACTCGTCGGGGCGGAAGACGCTGCCAACCTGCGTGTGCTGAAACAGCAACTCGACGAAGACTTCGTCGAAGAAGTCGCCGAAGGATAGATCACACTGGTCGCAGATACCTCCGCACTAGTGAGTCTCGGCATTGTCGCAGACTCTCATCCCAATGTGCTCTCGCTTTGTCTGCGTAGCTACGATGTAGTGGTTCCAGCGGAAGTGGTTACGGAACTCCAGGAGATGGCCTCGTGCGATGGCGAGCATGGGCAAGCAGCGACCAGCGTCCTCGACCGAACTGATTCCGTGGAAATTCATGCCGTCGATCTCGATACCGAGTTCCCGCTCGACGACGGTGAAAACGCAGCAGTCACACTCGCAAATGAACGCGATGTCGAACGCTTTCTCTGTGACGAATTCAACCGCATCGGGCTGATTCACGCCTCACTGGCGGATACGCGGCTGGTGACGACGCCGACGCTGCTCTCCGTGTTCGTTCGAACCGAACAGTTACGAGCCGACGACGCACTCACCCTTCTCGAAGAGATCAGCTCTGCTCGAAGTTGGGACGGAAATAGCTACGTTCAGCGGGCACGCTCACTGCTCGATACCTCCGAGACTGACACGACATCTCAGTAGCAGTGGCTCCTTTTTTGCCGTCCCGACACCCCACGTGATTCCAGGTATTGTCGACTGAGATCTGTGCCTGCACGGCGGTAAAGACTCGCAGTAATCACGATCAGTCACCCGAAACAGAGACCTGGTAAAGTAGCTCCAGCGTTTCGCACACTGGCACCGTGTTTCAACCGAGACACTACCAACATCACCCCCATCGATTTATTTGCTCGCCACCATGGTTTCGAATGTGCAGGATATCACACTCAAAATGCCGAAACAGATCGTCGATTCGCTCCCTGCAGACAGCGACGCAACGAAACAGGATATGCAAAAAGCGATGGGTGGCTGGGAACAGGACCTCAACACCGCGCTGAATGTCGACGACGAGATGGTCTCCGCCATCGTCGATATAATCGAACGGTTCGAAGATCGGTGGGAACGGTACGACGAGTACGTCGTCGAGTTGCGTGCATGGGGACAGTCTCCAATCTACGCCATGGCCTGGCGTGATCTTCACGCAGCTGTCCTCCACCAGATACACGACCATCAGGATCTGAGCGACCGTATTAGTCGTGAACGACACCACCGCATATTCGACGATGGCATCAGACCAGGGAAAGGATAAATACCATGAGAATTATCCACAATGGTTTCCTGTCTCGGATAGTAGTATAAATTGAGATGGTCGAACGTGAACGCAGTTATCGGGGGATTTCTGCCAGAGCAGCGATCGGGTACCTCGAAAGCGTCGGCGGTGAGCAGACCGGAGACCGAACAGTGACGGGTGGTGACTGGATTGCCAAACTATCAGAAGAAACTGTTTCGATCGGACCGACGATGAAACTCACCGAAGTGACTGTCGTCTTCGAATCCGAATCGGACGAGATACTCGATCCGATTGTAGATCAGTTTTCACAGAAAGCGATCCGGGCTGGTGGCTAATCAGAGGGATCGATGTCTCGACACCCGATCGAAGGACAGATCGTATTGCTCGCAGGTGCGCAAGCCAGTGTTACACTCGAACGGTTGTCAGAACTACTCGCAGAAGTGCAGCCACATCTGCGGGCCCACCGCGAGAGATACGAACGGAACTACGAACGAATCGATGCAGATGAAAATGTGTACCATCTCGTCGACACGGATCACTGGGAACAGGTTGGGGACGAGCTAGACCTCGATCAACGCGAAATCGACGCCGTCCGCCGGACACACGAAGCACAGTTTACTCGAGACGGTCGCCGATTAAATCGTAAAGAGGAGTTCGAGACCGCACTATCGATCCGCACGCCAGTCGTTATGAAATCCAAACTGGCAGAGTGAGGGCATCACTCCTCTACGTATTCGATCGTCTCGATGACCTTCTGGGAGAACTCGGTTTCTGTGAGATCGCCGTTGTGGAGAGAATCAAACCACTCCTGTTCGACCATCCACTCACCGTATTCGTTGCCATCGAAATCTGTAACGACTGCCGAGATATCAGCTCCTTCCCAGTCGTCGTCGTGGAGATCACGAAAGACGTTGATTACACGGCCGACCTCGCGGTGGGGAATGACCTCCTCGGAATCGACAGTGACCGACTCGTAGGTGATTTCGAATCCGGCCTCTGTTTCTGTGACTTGGTCGACGTACACGCCGTGGCTAGTTAGCCGAGACTCTATCTGAAACTCGAAGTCGTCAGTCATACTGAAATGTGAATGTGATCGTCTTAGTCGTCTGCCGGTGCAGCCGAATCGCCGCTGGAAACGCCGGTTCCCGGGCCGATGTCGATCCCGAGTTCGTCGAGTCGATCGTCCGGGACGACACCGTCGACCCAGCCCCGAACGTCGTAGTACTCTTCTTTCAGCATATCCAGATCGGCGAGCTGACCCTCCGAGCCACCCTGGGCAGGGATCGCATCCTCGTGGCCTTCGACGAACCGACCAGGCAGCGAGTCGTCCTCGCCGTCGAAGCCTGCGAGGTTATTGAAGTACCGTTCGAGCGTGTAGATTCGCTCGCCGGCTTCGATCAGTTCGTCTTCGGTGACGTCGCGGCCAGTCATCCCGTTGTACTGGAGAACGTACTCCTCGATACCCTCTGCGAAAGCGTTGAACTTGCAGATGTCGAAGGAGTCGCTGATCGCGTGCAGGTTCTGGAAGGTCACACAGAGTTCGCCTTTGCCTTCTTCTTCGTGTGGGTCGACCTGCTCCGGAATGCCGAGGATCTCTGCGGCGGGCGTGTACCCGCGAAGGTGACAGGCACCACGGTTGGAGGTGGCGTAGCCGATCGCCATCCCCTTCATACAGCGTGGATCGTACGCAGCCATCGTCTGGCCTTTGACTGCCAGCGAGTTGTCTTCGGCGTCGAATTCCTCTTCGAGGTATTTGGGGCCGTTGGCGAGTTCGTCGGCAAGTTCGTCCTCACGGTGGGCGATCCGGCCGAGCATCTCGATCATCTCTTCTGAGTCACCCCAGTCGATACCATCGCCGAGGTCGTCGAACTTGCCTTCCTCGGTCATCTCCATCGCCATCGCCATCACGTTCCCAGCGTCGATCGTGTCGATACCCAGTTGGTTACAACGATCGACCATGATGACGGAGTCATCGAGATCTGTGTGTCCGGAGTTGGGACCGAGTGCCCAGGCAGACTCGTACTCGAACGACTCCATCTGGACGTTCATCTCCTCACCTTTGTGCATCGCCTGGATCTCGACTTCCTTCTTGCAGGCCACCGGACAGGAGTGACAGGTCGGCTCGTTGACAAGGATGTTCTCGCGAACAGTCTCACCCGAAACATGCTCGGCGTCGATATCGACTCCTTTGGAGTCTCGCATCGAACTCGTCGAGGAGTATTGTCCGTTTTTCGCCGGGAGCCCGTCCATTTCCTCGGTGACGTTCATCAGGACGTTCGTCCCGTACATCGAGAGTCCGCCCTCGTTTGGTGCGGTCACGTCGGACTCCTGGATGAGCTGCATCGCCTGCTTGTGACCCTCGCGGAACGTCTCCTGGTCTGCGGGCTTGGGCATATCGGTCTTCGCCTTGACGACGACGGCCTTGAGGTTTTTCGACCCCATCACAGCGCCAGTGCCGCCACGACCCGAGGCTCTGTCGTCTTCGTTGATGATACAGGCGTAGCTGACTTCATTTTCACCGCCCGGCCCGATCGCCATTATCGAGAGGTTCTTTCCGTACTTGCCTTCGAGTTCCTGCTCGATGGTGTCCCGTGTCTCGTGAACATCCTTCCCCCAGAGATGTGAGGCGTCACGCAGTTCGACCTCACCGTCTTCGACGTAGGCATACACAGGGTCCTCAGCTTTGCCTTCGAACAACAGCCCATCGAAACCAGCCCACTTCAGGCGTGCACCGGACCAGCCACCGTGGTGTGAGTCAGTGACCTGCCCGGCGAGTGGGGATTTCGTACAGACAGCGATCCGGCCACTCATCGTCACCTGTGAGCCTGTCAATGGCCCATTCATGAAGGCGATGAGATTGTCCGGACCCAGCGGATCCACGTTCGGACCATTTTCGAACACGTACTTTACCCCGAGTCCACGGGCTCCGATGTACTTTCGTGCGTCTTCGTCGTCAATGCCCTCGTAGTTCACGGAGCCGTCGCTCAGGTCCACCCGACCGATATGATCGTGGAAACCACCTAAATCAGTCATTACATTTGGCAACATTTGTCGCTATCTACTTAATGATTCGGGCTAACAACGACTTTTGGATACCGAAAATCCGGTTCAGAGAGTGTCTGGAAACGAAAAAAGGCATTTGAGAGTTATCGAAGGAACTGTAACAGACATTCATTATGATCACCACCACTGTCCCCCCACTTTTTCATACCAATCACCCCAAACGAGGGTGGGGGCACAGAACGCAAAAGAATAGAGAGTGCGATTGATTCAGAATGTGCCAAATCCGGCACAGTGAAACTACATAATCATCGTTCAGGAAAAACACGAAAGAGCAGCTCAGACATATCGTAACTAGGAATAATCTATATTCTATAGTCATATCCTCTGAGGCTTTTGAAACTTTATTATATATCTAGGGTAACAGGCAATAGCTAGTAGTAGTTAGTGGTAGCTATTGGATCATATCCCCCTGTAGAGCAAGTCTCTAACTGTCTTTTGGAATACGTCTTTGAGATCCACTCTGTATTTATATACGGGGTCTGTTTCATTGGCCGATTCGTTGGCCGATCTACCACCTCCTCCTTTCATCTCCGTCTGTTTCGAAGCTCGTTTGGTATGAAAAAGTGGGGGGAGGGTGTTGCCAGTCAAATCCGATCGTATCTCGCTGAACTGGTGAGCGTGAATCGATTAGCTACTACACCACACAGATTGGTATGAAAAAGTGGAGGGTGGTATGAAAGGTATGAAACAACGGGGTTTAAGTAACAATGGTCCGAGAGACAAAGGTAGATGACGTTTACGAGAACTGAAAACTCGCCCTTCGAAAATTCGCAGGTTCTCGCGGAGGATTTCATTCCAGAGGAAGTTCTGGGGCGTGATGAGGAGTTAGAACAGATCAGTGAGGTTCTCCAGCAGATCGTCGATAACGAACAGCCGGTCAACGCCTTTATCTACGGGATCAGTGGAACCGGGAAGACAGTCTCGATCAAATACAAACAACGGGAACTTGAGCAAGCACTCGAACGGTACGACGACGTTCACGCGACTTTCGTTTACCAGAACTGCGAATCACTGAGTAGTTCGTACCAGGCAGCTATCGCCATTGCGAACTCGTATCTCGAGAATCCAGAGTACGACTATCTCCACGAGGAGATCAACCTTGCCCGTAATCAAATACCGAGTTCTGGACTTCCAAAGGAACGGGTCTACGATATCCTGTTCGATATTTTTGATCTACTGACATACCGGCATACCGAGTATCGATCACAGATCGAAACTGCTCTGCAGGAGACAACTCTTGATGTTACTGTCTCCGCTTCAGAACTCGTTTCACCTGGTGATGATCCATCCGTCTCTTCGGACAAACGGACAGAAATCCTGGAAAAGTTACACAGCGAGTTCGATATTCGACCACCTGAAGAGGTGACGGATTACGTTACCGTCATTCTCGATGAAGTTGACCGCATTGGCACACGGGACGAGTTGTTGTACGAAATTCCACGGAGTCGCACGAACAGTCGTGTCGACGATATACTGCCGTCTGTTATCGGGATCAGCAACGATGTGGGGTACAAGGAAAGTATCCAGTCGAAGACTGATTCGTCACTCCGATTGAAAGAGATAACGTTCAAAAAGTACGATATCGACCAACTGCAGGAGATTCTCAGCCAGCGCGCCGAGAAAGCTTTCAAATCGGAAGCGTACGATGGAGATATCATACCACTCGCATCCGCGTTCGGTCGAAAACAGGGCGGGGATGCGCGATACGCGATCGATCTCTTGCACAAATCCGGCATGAAAACAAAAAAAGACGAGAGTACACGCGTTACCGAAGAGCACGTTCGTCAGGCCCACGAAGAAAAAGAGCGTGACCGTGTCTACGAGGTAACGAACGATCTCAGCCAACAGGAAAAGATCGTTCTTGCTGCAATAATGTATCACGACCTCCGGGAGGAAACACCGATCGCACGAGGTGAGATGTATCCCACCTATAAAAAATACTCCCAGAGTACGCTAGATAACTCCAACGTTCCTCGGCGTGTTGCGGATTACCTGAAAAAAATGTCTCAGCTCGGATTGCTCGACCGACGTGATGCGTACCAAGGCCCGGGAGAATCCGGGTTCGAATACTCTCTCGATAAGGTCGATTACAATATGATTTTCCAGATACTCGGTGATGAAGAACCGACCGGCGAGGGCGGGAGTCTGCTCCCCGATGAACTGATAACCGAATTCAAACAACAGAGCTCATCGGGTGACACAAATACCCAGACTGATTTCGATAGTTTCGATTAATCCCACGTCCGAGCCGATCAACCCCTGCGTTTTTGGATATCTGATTCTCCCGTTCTGACACGCTGACTCTCCCGTTCTGATACGCTAATTCTTCTGCTCTGGTATGAAAAAGTGGGGGTGGGTATCTCTGTGTGAAGTACCTCTGGGCTTGACCCCGAGGCACTCCCCTTGCCCATCTGTAGATTTGATATGAAATAGTGGGGGTGGTGTAACCGATTTGCCTGACGGGAAAACTGGTATGAAAAAGTGGGGGTAGTACGATAGAGAAGTTGAGGTCATTGATATGAAAAAGTGGGGGTGGGGTGTTCGTGGTAACCTGTACAGATCTGGTATGAAAATGTGGGGGTGGATTATCTGTGAGACGCAGCGTCACTCTGGTATGAAAAAGTGGGGGGTGGGGTATCTGTGAGACGGAGCCTCATTTTGGTATGAAAAAGTGGGGGTGGGGTTGAAATATATACCACTATGGACTGATCGTTAATAATTAACTAACCTGATCGGTTCGAATCGAGACGAGAGCACGGCCGAGACGCGCAGCGTTCGCTCCGGCAGAAGTTCCATCCTGTTTCGAAACCACGATCATACCGGCAGCTGTCTGACAGGGGGCACGATCACCCTCTGAAAATCCTGCGTCGCGCCCCGGTGGAAGCTGCAGTTGATACCCATTTCCTGCAATCTGGATAGATGACTCCATGGCTCTGTAAATGCTATCCGAATCCCGCGCAGCCCCGGCTACTAACTCTGCTCGATTTTCAGTCTGTACTCTGTCTGCATCAACCACAACAAGCAGGTGATCGAATGCGTAGACGAGAACATCCGCCCTGTAGGTCGGTGTCCCATCAGAATCTTCTTCGACGAGATTTGCTGACCGAGCAGAACGCGTTATCTGCAAAGCTAACCCTTCTGTGCCCGAACTTTTGATGGTGTTCACACGAATGTTAGTACTTAGTACTAACGTATAATTCTTACTTACTTCCTCTCCACCTCCGAAATACTGTGGATACTTGGTATCCCCAGACTGAAGAACATCTCTCTTCGATTAGGTGGATCGTTGAACAAAATCTTTAAATTTTGTCAGTCTGAAACTTCCTCAGATGACCGCGACAGTGCCAACGGTCGAAAAGTATGGCTGGACTGTGATACTGGTCGCTCTAACGGTGTTTGCGATTCCGTGGTTCTTGTGGGGGATCGACCGTGTTGTTCTGGGACTACCGATCTGGCTCTGGTGGCACATCGGCTGGATGGTCGTGACAGCAGTTACGTTCTGGCTGTTCACAACGAGAGCGTGGGGAATCTGGATAACTGATCGCGACAGTGCCGAGGCCACACAGGGGGGTCAATAATGAAGAGGGGACAATTATGACTGCAACACTACAGATCGGGATCATCGTCGCGTATCTCTTCATCGCGTTGGGTGTTGGACTGGTTGCGTATCGAGTAACGGAGCGGACTGCGGAAGACTTCTATCTCGCAAGTCGAACGTTCGGCACCGTCGTGTTGCTCTTTACAGTGTTCGCGACGTTGCTTTCGGCATTTACGTTCTTTGGTGGTCCAGACACGGCTTACGCGTTCGGACCGGAGTGGATTCTCGTAATGGGATTGATGGACGGTGTCATTTTCGCACTCCTCTGGTATCTCGTCGGATACAAACAGTGGCTGCTCGGGCAACGCCACGGCTACCTCACACTTGGTGAGATGCTCGGTGACCGATTCGGCTCACGGGGACTACGTGCGCTGGTGGCTGGAATATCGTTGTTCTGGTTATTTCCGTACATTATGCTCCAACAGATCGGGGCCGGCGGTGCACTCATCTCACTGACTGATGGCGCCGTTCCGTTCTGGTTCGGTGCAACGCTCATCACCGTCTTCATGGTCATCTATGTGGTCTTGGCGGGGATGCGTGGCATCGCCTGGACCGACACGCTCCAGGGTGCGTTCATGCTGGTGATGGTCTGGGCCGCGCTGCTGTGGGTACTCGCCTCTGTGGACGGCGGCATTTCGACTATCAATGCCGGTCTAGAGACGGATGCACCTGGCTTTCTCGCGCTCGGCGGGGAGTGGTACACACCACAACGGATGCTGACATTTGCGATCTCGATCGCGTTCGGAGTTGCGATGTTTCCACAGGTCAATCAGCGATTCTTCGCGGCAGCTTCGGAAACCGTGCTCAAACGCTCGTTCGCACTGTGGCCCATTCTCGTGGTACTCCTGTTCGTTCCTGCATTCTTGCTCGGTACCTGGGCGCGTGGCCTCGGACTCGAAGCTGACATCGCCGCTGGACAATCTATTTTGCCAGTGGTCCTCAACGAGTTTGCACCCGGCTGGTTCGCAGCACTCGTCATCGCAGGGGCTGTCGCCGCGATGATGTCCTCTTCCGATTCGATGCTCCTCTCTGGCTCTTCGTACTTCACGAGAGATATTTATCGTCCCATCATCGACAGTTCCATCTCTCAAAACCGAGAGGATCTCCTCGGACGTATCGGAGTCGCTGTATTCGCATTTCTGGCACTCGGTGCAAGTATCTGGGTCGAGGAGATCGGTGCGTTTGGGGCGGACACTGTCGGATCACTCCTCGTCGATATCGGTGATCTGGCCTTCGGTGGATTCGCACAGTTAGCGCTCCCAGTCCTCGTCGCACTCTACTGGCGGCAAACGACACGCCAGGGGATCGTCACTGGGCTACTGGTCTCTCAAATCGGCTATCTCGGGTTCAATCTTCTTCCCGAAGTGACAATCGGCGGTGTCTCACTGTTCAGAGCCACGTATTTCGGATGGGGAATTTCGATATACTGTATGTTACTGGGGCTTTTGTTGACCATCGGTGTCTCCTACCTCACTGTCCAATCGCCAGAGGAAGATTCGGAGCTGTATTTCGACGGTCTGAGCGCTGACTGAGCGATAATTGAACTCCCAAACGACCCCTCGTTACGGCCAAAACGGTAGTTCACTCACCCGTACCGCCTCGAGTCAGTGAGTTCTCGATCGAATCCACTCTGGAAGAGAACAGTTAGACGCCAGGAACTCCGACAGCGTCGAAGGACGTCACACCGATAACTGCGAGTACGTAGAGGACTGCAATCGATGACAGCCAGGCGACGAGCGCAATTCCGATAGCTCTCAGCCAGTCACCGGGATACCGCATGTTGATAATCGCCACGTACGCCAGGAGAGCCAGCACCGGCCCGAGAAGTGGAATCCAGCCGAAAAAAAACGCGACAATCACCCAGACTATCGATGCAATCAGGGCTGTAACGATAGCATAGCTATAATCGTCACGACCGGTAACTACTCGTGCACCGATATATATTCCGAGCGCCCCGATGAGCAAGCTGACTACGAACACGACGAGAGATTCGACTATTCCCATGGCCTATCAAATAGCTATCGTGGGATTGTTATTGGTATGCTATCTTCCGGATCTAATTTAAAGAAAATAATTGTAGGGATTCAGAGAGGTGTGGGCTTGCATATATGTTTACTAACCCGAGTAATCAGGCTCAATTGGGGGTATTTTAATCGGATCGACACTGTAGACGGTTATATGCAGTCAGATATCCTCGTAGCAGGTGAGTGCCTGGTCGATTTCATTCCGGACCGTCCGGGACCGCTGGAGACTGTTGAGCAGTTTCGGCGACGAGCGGGGGGTGCCCCGGCCAACGTCGCAGTCCGACTCGCCGGGCTCGGGCCTGCGCCACTGCTTTGGACACGCCTTGGTGACGATCCGTTCGG
Source organism: Halovenus amylolytica (assembly GCA_004015825.1). GTDB lineage: Archaea > Halobacteriota > Halobacteria > Halobacteriales > Haloarculaceae > Halovenus > Halovenus amylolytica. The sequence continues at coordinate 92,424 of SAYS01000013.1, forward strand.
TCGGTATCTCGCAGGGACGCTCGAAAAACACGGGATTCCCGGGAAGTTCGTGATAACCGACGAAGTGGCGAAGACGGCCCTGGCGTTCGTCGCTCACGACGAGGATGCCGACCGGGGCTTTACGTTTTATCGGGAAGGGACAGCTGATACACGATTCGAACCCAAAACAGTCCCCGACGAGATACTCGAAGAGATGTCATGGGTTGCCTTCGGTGGGGTCTGTCTTACTGACGAGCCCGCCCGCAGAGCGATGCTGGATCTCGCGACGCGAGCCCGACAGTACGACTGTCAGACGTTTTTCGATCCGAACGCGCGCCCGGAACTGTGGCCCGATGGGTTCGACGAGGCACTCGAAAAGGGCTGTGCACGAGCGAGTGTCGTCAAGGCCACCCCGGAGGATCTCTCTGAAGCAGGGATCGAGGGCTCGCCCGACGAACTCCTCGACGCAGTTCTCGATATGGGTCCTCACACTGCTATTCTAACCCTCGGATCCGACGGTGCTGTTGGCAAAGCGACGAGAAAGGCACCGTGGGGTCCGGCAACGGCCGAACACGATGGGTTCGACGTCGAAGTCGTCGACACCACCGGCGCTGGCGACGCCTTCGCTGCTGGACTGTTACGAGGCCTCGCCGATGGGCGATCACTCGATGAAACACTGGCGTTCGGGAACGCTGCCGCTGCAGTAACGACGACGAGTGAAGGTGCGATGAGTGCATCTGTCGGTCGGGAATCTGTCGAAGCGCTCCTCGAGTAGCCACGCTGGCCGTACCAGCGCGTAACATACTTTTTTGCATATACCGAACGAGTACTATGAGTCCACGGACCAGACATCCGGGGCGGGAGACGGCTGCAGCCGAGAGCCGGAAACGCCGAACCTGGTACGGGTACGGCCATCTCACACGGGTGGAAAAAAACTGGTTCGGTGTGTTTCTCCACGATATCACGCGGATATATGCCGAGATATCCGTTTTCTCACTTCCAGCGCTGTTTGGTATCTCGTTGTATCCCGCAACAACGTTCGTCGATGTCACAGCGATGGCGCTTGTCGCCTGGATGATGATGGTTCTGACAGGGACGCGTAATCATCGCCGACATCCAGCCACGGTCGTGCCGTGGAGAAGCCAGCGTGGTCGTCGTCCGACCACTGTACCGGCGTTCGGGCGTTATCTCTGCCGAACCGTTCGAAATCCGGGCGAACTTCCTCGAACTCCTTGCCTGCTTTCTGCTCGTTTTCCCAGTGATTTTCGGCCCAGACGTCGTCGAGGGCGTCCGGTGATTCGAACGTGACATTACTCATGCCGATCTCCTCGCCCTGGTAGACGAATGGGCTGCCCTTGTGGCCGTGCAACCACGTAGCGAGCATCGTGGCCGATTCGTACCGGTACGCTTCGGGATCCCCGAAACGTGAGATTCCGCGAGGCTGGTCGTGATTGCTGTGGTACAGACAGATCCAGGTCCCCTTTTCGACAGCATCCTGCCATTTGGACATGATCGATTTGAGTTCGGGGAGCTCCCACTCCCGGTACTCCCAGCCATCCTCACGATCCATCTCCATGTGCTCGAAATAGATCGTGATATCGATCGCGCCGGATTTGCGGCCTGTCACGTCGATCGCTGTCTCGGGATCGATCTGTGCACACTCGCCGACTGCCACCATCTCGTCTCTGTACGATCCGAACCCCTGTTCGTTCAGCTCGTTGAGATAGTCGTGCATCTCGGGGCCGTTGACGAAATGCTCCGCTCCAATGTGGTCGCTGTCCGGATCCCCGTCCGGCAGGCCCGCAGCTTTCGATATGACGTTGATAACGTCCATCCGAAAGCCGTCGATCCCACGGTCGAGCCACCAGTCGACGATATCGAACACCTCCTCGCGGACGTCGGGATTCGTCCAGTTGAGGTCTGGCTGCTCCGAGGCGAAGAGGTGGAGATAGTACTCCTCGCGGGTTTCGTCGAAGCTCCAGGCCGGCGTGTCGAAGTGTGACTCCCAGTTGTTCGGGTACCCCCTTTCGGAGGATTGCCAGTAGTAGTAATCGGCGTATTTGCCGGTCTCGGTTCGTGACTGTTTGAACCAGTTGTGCTCTTCGGAGGTGTGGTTGACGACGAGATCCATGATCAGCCGGATATCGTGGTCGTGAAGCGTCGATAGCAGTTCGTCCCACGCTTCCATCGATCCGTACTCGGGGTTGATCGCCCGATAATCCGAGATGTCGTAGCCGATATCCGCCTGTGGGGACTCGTAGACGGGGTTCAACCAGACGGCATCGACGCCGAGATCGTCTAGATGTGGGACTTTCTCGATGATCCCCTGGATGTCCCCGATGCCATCACCGTCGCTATCGTTGAAACTCCGGGGGTAAATCTGGTAGAAAACCGCCTCTTTCCACCACGACCGCTCCTCGGGTACAACACCTGTTGTTGTCGATTCATCCATGCAACACTCACTCTTTTCCAACTACAAGGAGATTTCGACTAACTGGTCTGACAGATCGGGTCCAAGGAGTAAAGTTCGGTGATGGCTGCGATACGCTGAAACCGTTCGAAAGCGAATGCTATACATGGCCGACATCTCGACCCAACTGCTGGTCTACCGAGTACTCGTTGCGGCAGTTGCGATACTCGGCCCGACAGTGCTCTTTTTCGGCCTCCTGCACTTGCTCGAATTTCTGAAAGACGACAGGCTCGTCGATTCGCTCGCCGCACAGGGGGTCGCCGAACAACCCCGGCCAGCACCAGTCGATTTTCTGGGGAACCTCTCGAATGTGCCAGAGAACCGATGCGAGCAGTGTGGGGCACAGAACGTTCCGAATGCAACGCACTGCCGTGAGTGTTCACAGCGATTACAGTGACTCACTTTTCGACGGACAACACCGAGACGGTGTGTGCTTCGATATCCTCTATCATGGCCCCCCAGCCGCCAACCTCGACCGGACCGGTTTCAGTTTCGACGACCATTCCGATCTGCCCACCGTACGTCGCAATGTGATCGGTGGGTGGGTGCTCCGAACCGACCACGAGGATCTCGGATACGGTCCCCTCTATCGTCCGCACGGATCCGGAGTTCGTATCGAACCCGCTGATTCGGACTCGAACAGTGTCTCCCCGGTCGAGTACGGGGCGGATCGCCTGGATACAGTATCGAATATCTATGTAATCTCCGACGATCGTATCGGTCGATTCGTCGTAGTGAGACTCCCAGATATCCCACTGTGTCGTGAGGAAAAACCAGTGGAAAATGTAGGTGTGCGTACGGTCGTTGACCAGAATGCCGTAGAGGTTGGCCGAGTCCGGATGTGGGACGAAACAGGCTTTCGTCCGGTCGACAATTGCCATAAACGGCGAGGGAAGTTTTCGGAACCGAACCGCCGTCGAAACGTCGACCAGCTCTTCGGGAGATGGGAGATCCCGCTTGTGATCGCCCCTGTTCGTCGACAGTGAGATATGTACATTTGCACCGTTTTCTTTCGCGACCTGCAACGCCGGCCGGAGTCGCTCGTAACTCTCGATGTCGACCGATAGTAACACCTGGTTCTGTGCGCTCCGGATGAACGTATCTGCTTTGTTCAGTACCGTCTCGAACCGCTTGACGATACTCACAGTACTATCCTGCATCGCGGGCTCCTCCCAGCGGTGTTCGATCTCCTGGGCCGCCTCAGAAAATCGGCTCGCACGCGATTCGAGATCGTCGAGTACCTCGTCGACACTATGTGGGCGTGCGTGCAGTGAGTCCTGTTCGTAGAGCTCGACGTAGCCGAGATTTTCGAGATCACGGAGCACGTCGTAGATCCGGGGGTCCGGTACATCGCTCGCTTTGACAATCTCTGTTGCCGGCGCTGCACCCATTTTCAGGATTGTTACATATGCATCTGCCTGATACGGAGAGAGACCTGCATCTTCGAGAATTGTGATTAACTCATTTCTGTTCATTCGTACGTTTGTTTTCTATAACTAGACTTGGTCTCACTCGACATGTTATTTTGGATTTGGTACGTAGTCTCTTGGCTTCAGGGGCGGCGTAGCTGTCTCGAATTTAATAACAATACCCATTGTAAAAGATTTAAGGATTGCCACGGTACGATGAATATGACCAGTGATCGTTCGGAGGGGGACGCTCAGGTACCGACGTGGTCGACCGAAAGTGCGGACCGCCTGACCAGAACCGTCGAGACTGTGACACCTGCGTTCGAACCGCCGGAAAGCGACCCAGCCGCAGCTGTTCACCAGTGGGACACCTGGCAGATCCGTGACCGACACGGCGAGGTTGTCACGATCGACGGCTGGCAGGTACTGATCTCACTCACCTCGTCGGCCGACCTCTTGCCCGGGAAACGCCACGATGTCGCTACACTCCGATACTTTTACTCCCGGAACGGCCGGGACTGGGAGCTTGGCGGCACTGTGTTCGACGGTACGGCCCTCGGACAGCGACAGTGGGCTGGCTCTGCTGTGTACGACGACGGTGAGCTATTCGTCTTCTACACAGCTGCGGGTGACGAACGTGGCGAGGAACTCGATTACAGCCAGCGGATCGCGGTGGGGCACGGAGGGACCGTCACCACGTCTGCGGAGTCGATCGAGATCGCTGGCCCCTGGTCACACGAGATTCTTCTCGAACCTGACGGCCAGTACTACGAAACACAGGACCAGTCCCGGGGGATGATCTACACCTTTCGGGACCCCTGGCCGTTTCAGGATCCGGAAACTGGTGAGCTATCCCTCCTCTTCGAGGCCAACACGCCAGTCCCAGAGGGGAGTGATCGGTGTGACGGTGACCCACAGCGACAGGCGTTCAACGGCTGTATCGGAATTGCACACTCTCCCACAGGGGATCTGCTGGAGTGGGAATTCGAACCACCGCTTTTCGACGCTGTCTGTGTCAATCAGGAACTCGAACGCCCCCACATACTGCACTCACACGGGCAGTACTACCTCTTCTGTTCCAGTCACGTTCATACGTTTGCACCGGGGCTCGACGGATTCGACGCACTTTATGGCTTCGTGGCCGACTCATTGCACGGAGAGTACCGCCCGTTGAACGACTCCGGACTCGTCGTCACGAACCCTGCGAACCGCCCCTATCAGTCCTATTCGTGGATGGCATTCAGTCATGGTGACGAACTCCTCGTCCAGAGTTTTCTGAACTATCACGAGTTCGGCGGCGCCTCTCTGGATGATATCGGTGATCTACCGGAGGACGAACAAAAACGGCGGTTTGGTGGCACGCTGGGTCCGACGCTACGACTCTCTCTCGAAGGTACAAAATCACGAATCCGTGGGCTTCTCGACCACTGGCATCTCCCGTCACCCGAGGACGAACTGCCTGCCCTGCCAGATGAGTGGCCGCCCACCGATCTCGTGCTCAATATCGAAGACGACTCTCAGACAGACGATTCATCGGGTCGATCAGAGTATTATCGCTAAGCTTCAGAACCCATCCCTCAGTTCCCAGGCTGAAACCGATCGAATACTAGCCTCACCTTCGTGGGTAATAAACGAGAGGCCCGACGCATCGGCATCAGTTGGATAGAGACGACTCGTAAGACATTCTCGCTCGTTCACATACAGTTCGATGACAGAGCGATCGACGAACGCGCGGATAGACACTCCATCCTCGGTGTGGGGAACGTCCATTCGCTGGGTCTCTGTCGTACTCTGTTCGTCGTGGCTGGCTGTCGTCCGGTCGACGAGAAGTTCGCCATCCTGCGTGTACCTGATTAGCGTTCGTTCAGATTGGTCCGACGATTCGAGAACAGCAAGTTCACAGGCAGTTGCATCCCCGAGTTCCAGCGTAAACTGCAGCTCTAGCTGAGGCCCACCGACCTCGAAACGGTGCGAGTCGGAATCGAGTGTCACTGCCTCTGGAACGGATAGCTTGGATGTCCGGAGCTGCCTCACTTCCTCAGCGACGTGCTGTCGAAGTTGCCCGTCGGGTCCGAGCGTCAGCTCTCGCGGGAGCGAGAGCGCGCCCGACCAGCCAGCATCCCACTGGGCGTTGCCATCGCGGGCTTCCGGCAGCCAGCCAATGGTGACCGACCGATCGCCGAGATCCATCGACTGCGGGGCGTAAAACGCACCGTGGTCGAGGACCCCGCGGTGGTCGACTTGGAATCTTCCATCCTGAACCTCGCCGACGAAATAGACGACGTCCTCGTAGTTCGAGACGTGGAGCAACTGCTTTTCGCCGAGATCGAGCAGTTCGGGACACTCCCAGATCGCATCAGAGGAGGGCTCATCCTCGACCAGGAACGTACCCTCGTACTCCCAGTCCTGTAGCGTTTCGGCTGTATACAGTAACACTGCGCCACCCCGGCCCTGAATCCCGCTGCCGATGAGCTGATACCAGGTGTCGCCTTCCTGCCAGATGCAGTGATCCCGGAACTCTGCGGCCCAGTGTTCTGTCTCGGTAATGTCGAGTTCGCGTGGAACCTCGGAAATTATCGGGTTCTCTTCGTATTTGTTCCACTGGCGTAGCGAGTCCGACTTTGCCGTGGCGAGACAGGGGAGCTGATCGCGGTCCCGGCCACCGGTGTAGACGATGCGAGCAGTGCCATCGTCCTTGACCGCACAGCCCGACCAGCAGCCGTCCCTGTCCGGTCCGTCTGGCGACGGCGTGAGCGCGACTGGTTGGTCACGCCAGGTGACCAGATCGTCGCTGACGACGTGTCCCCAGTGAATCGCGTTGTGGAACGGACCACCGGGGTTGTACTGATAGAAGACGTGATACTGACCGTCCCACGCGATGAGTCCGTTCGGATCGTTCAGCCAGTTGCCGGGTGGCGTAATGTGGTAGCCTGGGCGGTTGTGATCTGTCACTCGCTCGGTGCGCATCGTCGAGAGTTCAGTTGCATCCATCGGCCGACTGGGGTGGTCGTAGCCGCCGGCGAGTGCTGAAAACGCTGCCGAGAGTACCCTGTTCCGGTTTTCAGCTATCTGCTCGGGACCGACGTCCCCGAACACGATACCGGTCCCAATTCCCAGCACCGTCCCGCCATCCTCGCTCCAGGAGACCGCAGTCATTTCGTGGGGGTAGTCCTCGTTGCCACGAACTGTCGAAGCGAGGATTTCGCCCTGCTCTGGGAGCAGTTCCTCGTACCGCGTCGAGTAGATTTCGCCGTCGGCACAGAGTGGGAGTCGGAGTGATTCGAACTCGGCCGGAATCGGATGGTCGTCGTACGCGGATCGCCAGAGGAGTCCTGTCGGTTCGATCACCGGGTCTGGACCAACAACTGTCGGGGGGACGGACTCGATAGAGAGGTCGGCAACCGCTGCCATCGCTGTGCCGGTCAGCAGCAGATCCCCTCCCGATTCGAGAAATTCGTCGAGCTTCGTCGCGACGATCGCCAGCGCGTTCTCGTCAGTAAGTGGTTCGCCCCGATGCCACCACAGTATCTCGACCGGAAGTTGCTCGGCTGCTCCAACCTCCAGCAGTAATTGATCATCTTCGAGTGACCTGACGCTGACCGAATCGACCCGGGATCGCTCCTGGAGCCATTCCACAGCGAGCTCTTGCTCCCTGGAGCGAGGTCCCGCAGTGAAAAACCCGACACTGGGACGACCCATGCCGTTTTTACAGGATGGCCCAGTAAAGATATACCGACTATCGTCGCAGAGGCTCCAATTAAGACTTATCGAACTGGCACCCTTCGTTCTACATAATGAGCACCGAAACAGATGCGCCGGGCAGTTCGCCCGTGGATGGCACGGGAGAGTCGACCGTCCGCCTGACTGTCCCCGAGATGGACTGTCCATCCTGTGCGCAGAAGGTCGGCAAGAGCCTGGGCCGGCTGGATGGAGTGTTCGACAGGAATCTACAGCCAACGACTGGTACAGCGACAGTCACCTACGATAGGGGTCGACTGACAGAAGGCGAGATTGTTGGCGCGATCGAGAACGCGGGCTACGAAGTCAGCAACGCCGGTGGGGGTTCGGGAGAATCGACCGGAACGGAGGTGTCGATGGCTCCGCCAACCGAGATCTGGACGAGTCCGAGAGCCATCAAAACCTGGATCGGTGCGGTATTCGTGGTCCTCGGTCTTCTGTTCGAGTTTCTGCTTACCGGCCAGAACCCCATCGTGGCGACTGTTCTGGAGTTACCCATCCACCTTGCGGACGTCCTCTTCATCGTCGCAACCGTCACCAGCGGCTATCCTGTCGTCCGCGGCGGCTACTACTCCGCGAAGAATCTCAGCCTGGACATCGATCTCCTGATGGGGACGGCGATCATCGCCGCCACTGCGATCGGCTATTTCGTCGAGGCTGCGACGCTCGCTGTTCTCTTCAGTATCGCCGAGTTGCTCGAAGACTACGCGATGGACAAGGCACGGGACTCTTTGCGCGAACTGATGGAACTCTCGCCCGACGAAGCGACTGTTCGCCGTGATGGCGAGGAGGTAACAGTACCAGCGGAGGCCGTCGAGGTTGGCGAAACAGTCCTCGTCCGTCCGGGCGAAAAGATCCCGCTTGACGGGACAGTCGTGGACGGGACGAGCGCGGTCGACGAGTCGCCGATCACAGGTGAGAGTGTTCCCGTCGACAAAACTGCTGGTGACGAGGTGTTCGCCGGGAGCATCAACGAGGAAGGCTACCTCGAATTCGAGACGGATGCGACGGCCTCGGAGTCGACGCTCTCGCAGATCATCGAGATGGTGCAGGGCGCACAGGAGAAAAAGACCGACAAGGAGAAATTTGTCGACCGGTTCGCTGGCTACTACACGCCAGTCGTCGTCGTGCTGGCGATTCTGACGGCTGCGCTCCCGCCGTTGTTCATCACCGATCCAGTGACTGTCGGCGTCGCCGGTCTCACCCACACTTTCGCCGGGAGCTGGCAGACCTGGTTCATCCGTGGGCTGACGCTGCTCGTCATCGCGTGCCCGTGTGCATTCGTCATCAGTACCCCAGTCTCCGTGGTCTCGGGAATCACGAGTGCTGCGAAAAACGGCGTCCTCATCAAGGGTGGCAACTACCTCGAAGCGATGGGTGCGGTCGACGCGATCGCACTCGACAAGACTGGCACGCTCACCAAGGGTAAACTCGCAGTCACCGATGTCGTCCCACTCGGCAGGGCCAGTGAAACGGACGTACTCCGTCACGCCGCGGCACTCGAACAGCGAAGCGAACATCCAATCGCCGAGGCGATACTGGAACGGACCGAAAGATCGGAGATCGACGACATTCCTGCCGTCGACAGATTCGAGAGTCTCACGGGAAAGGGAATCCGTGCCGATGTCGATGGCGAAACCTACTACGCAGGGAAACCAGCTCTCTTCGAGGAACTCGGCTTCGATCTCTCCCACGCCCATCTTCGAACTGACGGTGGTCTGATTACGGGGTTCGAATCGGACAGCTGCGAGAGAGAGGACTGTGCCGACATCGACTCCGAGGCGATCTCGCGGTTCGAAGACGATGGGAAGACTGTGGTTCTCGTCGGAACGGACACAGAACTGGTTGGTATCGTCGCGATTGCTGACGAGGTTCGACCGACGGCTGCTCAGGCAGTCGAGCGACTCCACGATCTTGGGGTCGAACACGTGGTGATGCTGACTGGCGACAACGAGGGGACAGCACGTGCAATCGCCGAGCGCGTGGGCGTCGACGAGTACCGTGCCGAACTGTTGCCCGACGAGAAAGTTGACGCTGTCGAGTCGTTGCAGGCGGAGTACGGTGACGTCGCGATGGTTGGCGATGGGATCAACGATGCGCCGGCGCTGGCGACCGCCGACGTCGGCATCGCGATGGGTGCTGCAGGAACTGATACGGCGCTCGAAACTGCTGATATTGCGCTGATGGGTGACGACATCGGGAAACTCCCGTACCTCTACGCGATGTCCAACCGAGCGAATGGCGTCATTCGACAGAACATCTGGGCGAGTCTCGCGGTAAAGGCACTGCTCGCCGTCGGCGTCCCGCTCGGATACGTCAGCGTCGCGGTGGCGGTCGTGGTCGGGGATATGGGGATGAGCCTCGGCGTGACAGGGAACGCGATGCGACTCTCCCGGGTGAAACCCGACCGATTCTTCGAATCCTGACTCTCGAAAATCGCCTCACCTGATTCGGTTCACTTCCAGGGTGTCGACATCATCTCGGCCTGGTGGTGTGCTCCGACCGCAAGCCAACAGTCAGTCACCGGCGTTCCGATGCAGGTCAGGACGTAGCCATCCGCTCGATGTCGAGCCTTCAGTGCTCGCTGAGGGCGCTCGAACTCTAGATCACCCTCCAGCAGTCGTCCGACACAGGTTCCACAGGTACCGTTCTTGCAGCCATAGGGGAGGCCAATCTCTTCTGTTTCGGCGGTGTCAAGAATATTGATTAGCTCTCCGTTTCTACTGTGAGCCGGATCTCGTTGGTATCGGGATCGTTCACTGTGAGCGTGTGTTCCGTCTTCGAGATTGGGCTGTCAGAGGCTTGCAACCGCTGTTCGACCGCGGTCAGCACGTCGGAGTCTGGCAAGACTACTTCGAACCACGAGAGACCACGACCTTCCAGTGGGCTCGTTCTGTTGTGCCACGTATTCGCGCCGATATGGTGGTGGTATCCCCCAGCAGAAACGAACAGGGCGTCGGTCATCGTCGCCTGCAGTTCGAAACCGAGCTGTTCGATGTAGAACTCCCTGAACGCGTCCAGAGAAGACACTTCGAGATGAATGTGCCCGATATCAGTCTCCGGGGGTGCCTCGGACGCCCCCGTGGCTGCATCCACGATGGATTCGAGATCCAGTGGCTCGGTCGTCATCTCGACCATACCATCGTCGCTCATCGGCCACTCTTCGCGGGGAAAGTCACGATAGATCTCGATTCCGTTCCCCTCCGGATCGGTGAAATAGAGCGCTTCACTGACCCGGTGATCGGATGCACCGTCGAGTTGCCAGTGTTCGCGTATCCGACCCAGCGCGTCTCCGAGTGCACCACGAGTGGGTACTCTGAATGCGTTGTGAAAGAGTCCCGTCCCGGAGCGGCTGTTCGGTTCTTCCTCCGGGCCACTCTGAAGTATCAGAAGTGGTCGGTCGTCGACCCCGAGTGCAGATTCGCTCCCGCTATCGCGAACGACATCGAGTCCGACGACAGTCCGATAAAAATCTGTCATGCTGTCCAGGTTCGAAACGAGAAGCGCTGTCCGGCCGATGTGGGTCTCCGCTGGAAGTATTCCAGAATTCTGCCCTGTCATTGTTCGAATAGCAGTAGATAGAGCGCCTGCCCAATTTAACTCTTACAGGCTAAGTCCCCGTCCTCAAGGAGCGACCAAAGGGAGCGAGTAGGGCGGGGATACAGCCGTACACTCCGTGACTTTCCGAACGTTCAAGTGACGAATAACCTAACAAATCAACAGTGGTTGAGGAGACGTTCAAGTACGCTGCAACGCCGGAAGACGCCGAGATAGCCACGGATGCATGGGACGATATTCAGACGTGCCGGGAAGTGTACAACCACGCTCTCACGCAAGAATACCGCCCCCGCCCCGATCACGACAAGCCATCGTATACGGAGATGCAGAACAAACTCACCGGGGTAACTGGGTGGAAACAACGCTGGTCGGAATGGAAAAACGTGTATTCCAAGTGTCTGCAAATGGCCATCCGACGCATCAAACAAAGCGAAAGCGTCCTTGAATCACTCCAAACCCGAGGCTACAACGTTGGGCGGTTGAAATGGAAACCACCGCGAGAGTTCCGCAGCATCGTGTATAACCAGTCCGGTTTTGACGTGGATCATAACACGGACCGGACTGGCCACGCGATTGTGAACTTCTCTAAAATCGGTGACTTCCACCTCAACTATCACCGCCCACTCCCCGAGGACGGAGACATCACACAAGTCATCCTGAAGAAAGAGAAAACCGGTGCCTGGTCCGTAAGCATCGTCGTCGAGTACGACCCGGAATACCCGGACGAACCGGCTGTCGAGGATATTGACCCGGCAGATACAGTCGGGATTGATCTCGGCATCACGAAGTTCATTCACGACTCATAGTGTTTGTTGCGAGTCTTTACCGCCGTAGTGTAACAAGACATCGGTTACATGGCGTGAAACACCGATATTTGTAACGTGGTCACGAAAATTACCGCAACAAACACTATCAGACGGTCGCTCGTTCGAATCACTTGACGAGCAGTGTGACCGCGACCGAATCGAACGCCGACACCGGGATCTCTCCCGGAAAGCATACGGCTCGAACAACTGGGAGAAAGCCCGGCAGAAACTCGCTCAGGCATACGACCGGTTGCAGAACCGTCGTGAAGACTACCGGGAGAAACTCGCCCACGAATACACCACTCGGTATGACGTAGTGTTCCTCGAAGACCTGGACGTGAAAGCGATGACAGAAGATGATGGGAACAGTCGGAACGTCGCGTCGATGTCGTGGCGGCAAACGATTCAGGCATTCAAACGCCACGGGAAGAAAAACGGCTGTTACGTTATCGACGTGCCACCGGAAGGCACGACGAAACGCTGCTCACAATGTGGGTGTGAGACAGAGAAACCTCTCTGGGTGCGTGAACACTCTTGTCCATCATGTGGGTTCGAAGCTGACAGGGACTACAATGCAGCCTTAGAAATCAAACGTCTGGGGTTGGAGAAACTTGGAGTTGAAGCAACTATGCAGACAGTAGGTCAGGGCATGGCCGAATCAACGCCTGTGGAGACTGCACTCCCTGGGGACAGTGAGGAAACATCCGATGAGGTGTCTCCAAAGCGCGTCGTTGAAACAGGAAGCCCCTGCCTCAAGGAGCCGCCGAAGTCGGCGAGTAGGCAGGGGTAGTTCACCCCAGCGGTAGTTGTGAGACTCTGTCGTGGTAGCTGGAGGCCGCTAGTTCGTGGTTCGCCTGATCGCTCCTCTCCGGAATTTCCTATTTGACATCTGAACTCGATGCACGGGAGAGCAGATATACTGCAATTCCGCCAAAGAGAAGATCGAGTCCGATCAGCACGATCACGCCCGGAACCACACCATCGAGTGTCCCACCGAACCAGGAGACTTCGATCACTGTCATTACGTCCTGATCGACCATCAGCGACCGTGCGGCATCGACCCCGTACGTCACGGGGTTGATGCGGGCGAACGTCTGAATCCAGCCCGGGAGCGCCGCTAGCGGCAGAAACGCACTCGAAAGGAAAAGCAACGGGAACTGTAACAGGTTCGCGCCGATGATCGTCGATTCCTGATCTCTCGTGAGAATCGCCAGTGTGTTGGAAAAGGCGACAAACCAAAGTGAGAACAGGATTCCAACGGCGATAATTCCGATCGCACCGACGAAGCCGGTGACGATCTCGGCCCCGAGGAAGAGACCGAGCACGAGGATGATCGCAATCTGGATAGCGATCCGGAACAACTCTGCAGCAGTCTTCCCCACGAAGATGGCAGTGCGGTTCATCGGTGTGACGAGGACTTTCTCGAACATCCCGTTCTCGATGTCGTTCACCAGTCCGATACCGGATGTGATTGCTGCGGCGAGTGCGACCTGAATCGTGATCGCTGGCACCAGGTACGTCTCGTAATTGATGCCAGGGATGCCCTGATTGACTGCACCGCCGGCCACGTTTCCGAATACCTCTGTGAAGAGCACGAGAAAGATGATCGGCTGTACCAGTGAGACGACCAGAACGAACGGGTTTCGGACTGCTTTGAGATTCCACCGTTTGAAGTTCACCCACGCATCCCCGAAAAAAGAGTTCCCCGAGCGGCTATCCTCCGTTTTGATTGCGCCCTCGTCGGCACCCGGTGTGCTCATTCTGACACCCCCGTCTGGTCAGTCTCCATCTGCTCTGTTTCGAGCTCTTCCCCGGTAATAGCGAGGAAGACGTCGTCGAGCGTCGGTGTCCGGATATTGAACCCGGTCACCGTTAGCTCTGCATCACGGAACGCGACCATCAGATCTGTCCCGTACTGGCGCGCTGTCTGTGCTGTTACACTGATGCCTTCCTCTGTTTCGACGACTTTTGCGTCGGAAAATGCGTCGAACTCCCGTGCAATCGTCGCGGCTTCCGCTCGAACTTCAGGGCCGCCCTCCAACTCCACGTCGAGGACTTCACCTCCGACCTCGCGTTTGAGATCGGCAGGGCTTCCTTCCGCGACAATCTGCCCGTCGAGAATGACCGCCAGTCGATCACAGAGCTGGTCGGCTTCTTCGAGATACTGGGTGGTCAGAAAGATCGTCGTCCCGAGATCGTTGATGCGCCGGAAGTACTCCCACAGCCGGTTGCGAGCCTTCGGATCGAGGCCGGTCGTCGGTTCGTCGAGAAAGACCAGTGGCGGGCGGTGCACCAGCGCCGTCGCGGCGTCGAGGCGTTTTTTCATGCCACCGGAGAACTCCTCGGCTCCTTTGTCTGCGACGTCGACGAGATCGACGAGGTCGAGCAGTTCGGACACACGCTCTGCTCGCTCCCCGCGCGGAACACCGTACGCTTCACAGGCGAACTTGATGTTTTCCTCGGCGGTGAGTTCGGGATCGATACTCGTCTCCTGGGCCATGTAGCCGATCGTCTGCCGGATCTTCCGGGACTCGGAGCGAACGTCGAAGCCGTTGACCCGGACAGTGCCGCTGGTCGGTGACAGCAGGGTCGCAAACACTTTGATCGCCGTCGTCTTCCCCGCGCCGTTTGGCCCGAGGAAGCCGAAAAATTCCCCTTCAGGAACGGTCATATCTACACCCTGGATGGCGGCAGTACCGTCTGAGTACACGAGTTCGAGCCCGTCGACTTCGATGGCAGTGCCCCCTTCGGTGTAGGTTTTTGCACGTTCTATATCGGGTCTCTGGCCATTCCTGGATAACTCTGGTTGATCTTCCATCCCTGGCGGCATATACTTACTACTGGGTAAACGGCAATATACGTTCACCCTCGAAGGCTGGTTGGTGGCCGTTCACGTCACTTTGCTTCCATGTGGTGCCGTGTTCGGTGGTCTCTGTCGACGTCAGGGCTGCCATCGGTATCGCCGCCACGGTTGTCGTGTTTTCGCTTCTCTGGCTGACCGACAGCGGTAGACTGTGAGCGGTGATCTCATACTGCCGGCTGTCCATTCGGAAAGATATGCGCCACCCCGGAGTGGCGAAATTTGTCAGTTTTGTACAGCCGGCAGTATCACCACTCCTCGGCGAAATGACTCTCTCTGATGAGGCGGACATTTATCACCTCCACATGAAGTCCCTATGGATTAGACGAACGCATTCACTTTCTCAGAAACAATCCGCATTCGTTCCCATATATGGCCTATTTACATCAGTTCTTATAATCGTACGGCCCTAAGAGTAGGTATCCCAAATGAGACGGAGTCTCAGCATTGGCATTATACAGCACGATCCAGTCGTCGGCGATAGCAGCGGGAACACGGCACGGATCGCCAATGAGTACGATACACTTCTCGAAGCAGATCCGGACATCGTCGTCGCACCAGAGCTCTCACTGGTCGGATATCCCCCGAGGGATCTGCTCCACAGGCGGGGGCTTCTCGACTCGCAGGAGGCAGCACTCGAGACGCTCTCGGAGGTGACTGCAGACGGCCCGCCACTGGTCGTCGGCACAGCTCTCCGTACGGAGCACGACACGGGACCGCCTGTCCACAACTCGGCAGTGTTGCTCCGTGATGGCTGTCGGGACGCGACCTATCACAAACGACTGCTGCCGACCTACGACGTTTTCGACGAACACCGCTACTTCCGGCCGGGTACCGAACCGGTGGTCGTGGATGTGGACGGTGTCGGCGTCGGGTTGACGATCTGTGAGGATGCCTGGCACAACACCGTCGTCACCGGAACCCGTCGCCACGAGATCAATCCACTGCTGGAGACGGCCAGCGCTGGTGCCGATCTCGTTCTCACGCTCTCGGCGAGTCCGTTCAGTCTCGACAAACCTGCCCGGCGAGAGCAACGCTTCCTGGCCCACGCTGGCAGCACCGACTGTCCAGTCGTGTTCGCGAATCAGGTCGGCGGCAACGACGAACTCGTCTTCGATGGCCACTCGTTCGTCGCTGCTAACGGTTCGATTCTCGACAGACTGGCTGGGTTCGAAGCCGAGACGGCCGTCGTCGAGGTTCCCCTTTCCGGAGCGGGGAGCAGTTCGGTTCCGAGGTTCGAAAGTGAGCGAACGCGACAGGCCCGAAACGCTCTTCGACTCGGAATCAGTGATTATTTCGCGAAGACCGGGTTCGACGAGGCGGTGATCGGACTCTCGGGTGGCATCGACTCCTCGGTCGCTGCGGCGCTGGCGGCCGACGCCCTCGGCGCCGAACACGTCTACGGCGTCTCCCTCCCGAGTACCGTCACCAGTCGGCAGAGCATCGAGGACGCCCGCGCTGTCGCGACGAACCTCGGTATCTCCTTCGACGTGGTTCCTGTCGGAACGGCTGTCGAGACACTCTGTGACGCACTCAGAGAGTATGCACAACCGCTGACCGGGGTCGCACTGGAGAACGTCCAGGCCCGGGTTCGCGGTGACGTGTTGATGGGACTCGCCAACGAACGTGGGGCGTTGGTACTGACGCCCGACAACAAAAGCGAGGCCGCAGTCGGCTACTGTACGTTATACGGTGACACTGTCGGGGCGCTGGCCCCGCTCGGCGATTGTTACAAGGGACTCGTTTACGACCTGGCCGATTCGTTCAACCACGACCCGCCCGCTGACACGCAGACGAACCCGGTCATTCCACCGGCCGTTGTCGAGAAAGCGCCCACTGCCGAACTCAGCGAGGGTCAGACCGATGCCGACGATCTCCCACCATACGAAACACTCGACCCCCTTCTGGAGTCGTATATCGAAGGCTGCCAGGACAGAACGGAACTCCGGGACCAGTACGAGCGTCCTCTCGTCACCGAGACACTGGGTCGGGTCGTCGGTGCCGAGTTCAAACGGCGACAGACGCCACCACCACTGCGCATTACACAGAAGGCACTCGGCCGAGGCTGGAACTATCCCGTCGCCGCCGAGTACGACCACGTTTCGGGGGCCGACAGAGACTAGCCTCGACAGCCCTGTCCCGGAGGGTCAGATCACCCGTCACAGCAGACAGTGTACTGTACATCGGTCGTGACGATGATTTTGACCTGTTCGAGAAGAGCCTCGATCGCTTCGTACGGTCCGAACTTGCTCACGATTTTCCCATCCGAGTGAAGCGCACTCGTCCAGCAGAGACTGTCGGCTGGACCGTCACGAGAAGTAATCAGTACCTGTCGGTCGGGGAGTGACAGTCGGTACCCGTCGTCGGTTTCGTACAGAGTCCACTCGACAGTCCCGGCGAGACTCTCCCCGACTGCTGTTTCGAGACGGTCGGCAAACTCCCGAGACGGTCCGTCAGCGGTCATACCATCAGATTGGGGTGAGCGGACAAAGCCGTTTTGTGCCAGCCCCGCCGGGTTCTTTATCATCGAACCCGTTGGAAAAGTGTGGTACTTTCCGAACGAGACCGACAGAAAATCGACGATGGAGACGACAGCATCTTCTACGACAGTCCACGATTTGTCACCCACGCAGACGATGCGTTTATAGCAAGACTCACGGAGCTGTACATGTCGGTCCTTGCGCCGGGTGACCGCGTCTTCGATGCGATGAGCAGCTGGGTTTCTTTTCTCCCGCCGCTCTCGTTCGAGCGGGTCGTCGGCCACGGGCTCAACGAGGCTGAACTAGCGACGAACGACCGGCTAGACGAGTACTTTCTCCAGGATTTCAACAGCGATCAATCAGTTCCCCTCGCTGACGAAAGCGTCGACGCCGTCTGCTGTGCGCTGTCAGTACAGTATCTCCAGTATCCAGCCGAGATATTCAGCGAGTTCGCCAGGATACTTGCGCCAGACGGAATCGCCGTAGTCAGTTTCACGAACCGGATGTTCCCGACGAAAGCGATCCATGCCTGGCGCACGGCGTCGATGGACGAGCGCGCGACACTCGTCGAGCGGTATTTCGACGCTGGCGGTTTCGAACGGACAGAGCGTGTGGTCGACCAACCGGGAACTGATCCCTTCTATGCAGTCGTGGGCCACGTGGCGTAATATTGACACAGGGTGTCACTTGATACTGGTAGCCATCCGGAACTGAAGCATTTCGACCCGCCGTCAACAGAACTGTTGACGAGGATCGTCTCGCGATGCTCGCCTCACCTCCGCGGGGTCGACTATTTTCACGAATTTATAGCCACCAGCATGAAAACCGACCGACGACCATTGCTTTACTTATCGCTCGTATCCCGGCACATCTTTCAAATCTCGGCACTCTGCTGATCGTCTTAGAACTTTTATGCATTATTAATTCCTTTTAGTAACTATATACTAAGTACAGTTACGGCTATCTCAATTTAAATAAATCTGACAGTAGTTTTCTACTCTAAACAATTAAAAATTATATAAATTAGAATAGGTATTTGAGTAAACCCTGTTGTAATTTCAATGCAATGTCGAAAGACGATACCAACGCTCCCTCGGAGAACGGTGTTAGAGACAGAGCGCGACGACAGTTTCTGAAAATGGCTGGGGCGACGGGTGTTGCAGTCGGCAGCGCCAGTGCCTTCGGAACCACGAACGTCCTCGGGCAACTCAGTGACGGAGAGGCTGGAGCGGGGCAGGTCGAAATCGAAGACCTCGACGCACAACTCCCGATCGAAGACCGGTATCTCAGTATTGCCACCTTGGCTACGGCAAAAGCGGCACAACTCCACCAGAACTATTTCGGACGGATCGGAGAAGCCGAGGAGAAAGACCCGCAGAACCTTCTTACAGAGGTCGACACGATCGCTGAAGAGCTCATCATCGATACGATCGAAGATGAACTGGGAGACGACTTCGAAGACGAAAACCACGCCATCTTCGGCGAGGAGACCGGTGGCGACCTCGAAGGGGATTTCGATTACCTCTGGATCGTCGATCCACTCGACGGCACGACGAACTTCGTGAAAGGGATTCCCCACTTCGGCGTCAATCTCGCCGTCGCGACACTGGAGGATGGCGAACTCGACGAACTCCACGCCGCTGTGACGTACTACTCGCTTCGCGACGAGGTATGGGTCGCCGTGCAGGACGAAGGAGCGTACAAATTCCGGAGCGACGGGTACGACCTTGTCGCAGAAGATTCGGAGCCGACCGAGATGTCGGTCACCGAAACCGAAACGATCGATAATTCGTTCAACGGGGTCGGGTTCTACGTCAAAGAGACGGCGGACGACTTCGACTACCTGGGGCTGTGGCGATACCTCTTCGCCTACTCGCAGGGAACACGGCTGCTCGGTGCGGCTGCACCGGATATCGCCTTCGTCGCGGATGGGGTGTTCGATACGGTCTCGGTGAAAGACCTCAAAGCCGTGGACGTCGCCTCCGGGGTGTTGCTCGTCCGGGAAGCGGGCGGTCTGGTGACAGATTTCGACCAGAGCGAGGATCTTATCGACCTGATGGAAGGTGACCTCGTCGCGACGAACGCCGAACTGCAAGACGACTTCTTCGACCTGCTCGAAGCGCCAGAAAAGGACTGGCTCACCCGGCCGATCGATGACCTGGAACGGGACGAAGACACAGACCAGTAGGCCCCGTGGCCTGAACGAGCGCCTGTCGTGCCACAGGACGGGTATATTCTGAGATTTCCCGTCCAAAGCGGTCGACTCGTCTCGATCGTAGTGAACTGTTCCCGGCTTGAGTTTCACGAGAAAGAGCTAGTCACTGTTGCTACATACAACGCCTGTCGCTCCCACGGTGTCTTACCGAACTAGTATTCGCCATCCTCGGCAAGGCAGGCGACAGTCGTGCAGACAAACTGGGTCTCCCGAGTCACTCGGTAACCCACTCACTCTGGAGTGTATAACGAGCGATGTCGTCGACATCGATTGCAAGGGTAAATTCTAGATCGATCGATTCCCCAGCACTGACCTGTCTCGGTAATTCGAGACCAGATCGATGGAGCGTCTCGCCGTCCCCGTCTAGAAACTGACACACGACTTCCGGAACCGGAGCGTCCGGTGTGATTGGCTCGTTTCCGTCGTTCGTTGCCGTCACATCGACAACGATTCGCGTGCCCGAAAGCGTCCCCTGTGTTGCGTAGTCGTGTGAGAGAGTGAGCGGTGTGTCGTTCGAAACTATCTCACCGTCGACTCTGGACCCAGAACACCCGGCAAGCGAAATCACACAGCCCGTCGCGAGCGTCCCGAGCACTGACCGTCGGTTCATACGATCACCCCGAACAGCCTCAGTATGAACCTACCGTCCGTAGAGTCCGGACTCGATCGTCTGCGGGAGACGGCCAGTAGGGCTCTCTCAGTCAGCTTCACTCGGTCACCCGTTCGACGAGCGCCCGGAGATTCGGCATCTCTGCGGTCGGCTCGACCGACAGCGTCACGTCAGCGGAGTGCTCTCGGCGGAGGAAAATCGAGTCGAGACCGGCGTTGTGAGCTGCGAGCACGTCCGTCTCGGAGTCGCCGACGTACAGCGCATCTCTCACGTCCAGGTCTGCTAACGCCCGTTCGATGTAGTGCGGTTCTGGTTTGCGGTTGGCCGCGCCCGCAAGTGTCGGCTGCCTTCCGTATGCCGTCTCGAAGTAATCCAGCCCGTGATGCGCGAGCAGAAACTCGATCGTCGCGTGTTGATGACGACGCCGAGGGGCACCGCGAGGCGGTCGAGTGCCGCGACGTCGTCGTATACTCGCTTACCGCCGTCGAGGACGTGTGTCTGCTGGGCGAGTGCAACGGTCAACTCGCGGTAGTGCCACAGCGCCTCCGGATCGAGTCCATGATCCCGTGCGCGTTCGATCGGGACGGTACTGTCTTCGACGGTCTGCCGTGCAACGGATCGATCGATTTCGACCCCGAAGGATCGAAATGCGGTTCGGACAGCATCGACGATCACGTCCTGGTCGGTCGGTTCGACAAGCACGCCGTCGTTGTCGAAGATAATGGCATCGTACTCGTCTGCCAACCGCTCACTCATGGACAGTCAACTCCGTTTCGGGGGGAGAGCGTTCAGTACCGACACTCCTCGCTAGATCCTCGAGGGATTTCATCTCGAAGACGAACTGATCTGCCGGGATCGCCTCGACGAGCGAGTCGTACTCTGGCAGCGGCCTGTGTTGATCAGCAGTACCATCGTTGTCGTGCAGATGGCAGACTCGAATTCTGTGACCGAACTCCTCGACGAAATCGCGCCAGTCCTCGCCGTTGACCTTCGCGTGGCCTACGTCCAACGTCACACAGAGGTACTGCGGGGCTACGTCGACGGTTTCGAGCATCGCGGCGAGATCGCTCGGCGTCGTGGTGTAGCGCTGTTTCTGTTCGTCGATCGGCTGGTTCTCTAAACACAGTGGCACGCCGACATGTTGTGCGTACTCGGCACACTCTGCAAGCGAGCGAAGCGCGGCCTCGTTCGCGCGGTCACGCACCCACCTCGGGTAGCGTCTCGGGACTGAGCCGCCGTGCACAACGACTCCCTGGGCACCGGCGTCGGCGGCGTCATCGAGTGTCCGCTTGACGCGTTCGACCGAGTCGGTCCGGGCTGTCTCGTCGTAGCTGCCAACGTTCCAGTCACGGAACGGCGCGTGGTAGGTGACGGTGACGCCGTACTGCTCGGATAGCTCTCGAACCTCGTCGGCCGAGGGCGTGTTCGGGTGGCCAGCGAGGTATTCGCGTTTGAATTCGACGTGGTCCAGTCCGAGATCGGTGATATACTGCATGAACTCCTCGACAGTCGCGCCAAATCGGATATCCATCGCCGCACCAACCCTCGGCATCATCGGTCACCTCGGCTGGCGCGGTAGACCGGTTCACCTGCAACGAGCGCGCGGGCGACCGTCGGCGTCGGTTCGCGGTCGACGACGAGCAGGTCGGCCCGTCTCCCGACTTCGATCCGACCACGGTCGTCGAACCCGACTGCGTCGGCAGGGGTAGCGCTGACGCGCTTGATGCGCTCGGGGAGGGGTTCGCCGGTGTCGACGAACGCGCCTGCAATAAGCGAAGGCGGGTGGTAGTCAGCGACGAGCGTGTCGACGACTCCGGCGTCGATCGCTTCGGCCGTCGAGAGGTTGCCCCACTGGCTCTCCCCGCGGACGAGATTTGGTGCGCCCATCGCGGTCGTCATGTCGAGTTCGGCGGCGCGCTCGGCTGTCTCTAACGTGATTGGGTACTCCGTGATGTCCACACCCGCGTCTGCCAGTCGCTCGACTTCTGCAGGATTCTCGTCGTCGTGTGAGGCTGTCACTGCACCGGAATCGTGGGCAGCCTCGACGATTGTATCGATGCGCTCGCGGAGTGTCGTCATCGCGATGTCGGTCCGTTCTTCGATCATCTCCGCTGCTTCCTCGGCCGAGTGTTCGCTGGCGTTCTCGTAGTACTGTTTGAACGCCTCGACGTCGCGGAACTGACCTTTTCCCGGAATGTGGCTCATCACCGAGACGAGATCTGCGTCACCGTTCTCGACAACTTCGAGAACCGCGTCGACACAGCGTTTCTGGGTAACCTCACAGCGGGCGTGCAGGCGGTGATCCACCAGCAGGTCGTCGGTAGCGTTGATCGCCGCCGTCAGCGTCGCTGCGAGTTCCGGTGACCGATCGGCCTCCTCGTCGAGTTCGAAGGAGATAGCGTGGAACTTCGTCGTGATCCCGGCGGCGACGTTCGCGCGGTCGGCCGAAGCCAGCGCCATCGGCAGCGCCATTCGCGCCCCCGAGCGGGGATGAAGGTGATCCTCGATATCGTCGCCGTGGAGGTCGACAAGGCCGGGGAGGACGAACCGGCCGTCGGCGTCGATGACAGTGTCAGCGTCGCCGTCGATCTCTCCGACTTCGACGATGTGCTCACCCTCTACCCGGACGCCGCCGTCGATCACAGCGTCGGGTGTGACGACGCGGCCACCGACAACGGCGACGCTCTCCTCGGCCGTCTGTGCGGTCGAGCTCATCCGATCATCACCTCCTCGTTGTCGGAGTCCTTTGGTACGACACGCTGGAGACGACCCTCGTCGAGGACGATGATCCGGTCGGCGACGGCTTCGACGACGTCGGTATTGTGGAAAACGCCGATGACGGTCGTCTCCGGGCCGAGATACGTCGAGAGGAGATCGATGGCGGCCTGTCGAGTCTCGGGATCGAGCGCGCTGGTCGGTTCGTCGAGCAACAGTAGCTCCGGTTTCGGTGCGAGCGCCTGTGCGAGATTGACCCGCTGGCGCTCGCCGCCGGAAAACGTCGCCGGATACGCCTGCCACAGCTGTTCGGGCACCGACAGCGCGGCCAGCAACTCCCGGGCGCGGCCGCGTGCCTTTTGCGTGTCGGTCCCCTGCTCGACCAGCGGCCGAGCGACGACGTCGACTGCCGGGACGCGCGGGATCTCGTCGAGGAACTGCGAGGTGTAGCCGATGGTATCTCCCCGCAGGTCGATGACTGTCCGGTCGGGGCAGGTGGCGAGGTCGACGTCGCCGTCCGGGCCGTGATAGACCACCTCGCCAGCGGTCGGGTCGTACGTGCGGTACAAACATTTCAGCAGCGAGGACTTCCCGCTGCCGGATTCTCCGACGACCGCGAGGAACTCGCCGTCGTGGACGTCGAACGATACATCGTCGAGGCCGACGACTTGCGTGTCGCCGAGAACGTGCATGTCGAAGGTCTTCGAGAGACCGTCGACGGACAGGACTGTCATATGACTGAGTTGATGAGTGTCTGGGTGTATTCGTGGTGCGGGTCTTCCATGACGCGGTCGGTGAGGCCGGACTCGACGATGCGGCCGTGACGCATCACGAGCGTCCGGTCGGCGAGCAGACGGACGACGCTCAGATCGTGCGAGACCACGATGGCAGCGACGCCCTCCTCGCGCTGAACGCGTCGGAACATGTCCAGTACGCGGGCCTGCACGCTTACGTCGAGTCCGGTGGTCGGCTCGTCCAGTACGATCAGGTCCGGATCGGTCGCCAGTGCGCGGGCGATCTGGACACGCCGCTGCATCCCGCCGGAGTAGGTACTGGCGGGATCGTCCATCCGCGCGAGCGGGATCTCCGTCGCCTCGAACAGCGTCCGTACGCGGTCGCGGACATCCTCGTAGGAGCGATTGCCGGCCGAGAGCAGCTTTTCGGCGACGTTTCCGCCGCCCGTAAACTCCAGGTTCAGCCCGTCGCGGATGTGCTGGTGGACGAGCGCAATCTCGCCGGTGCGGAGTGCGTGGCGGGTCTCGTAATCGACGTCCAGAAGATTGCCGTCGTGGCCTGCGTAGCGGACCTCGCCAGCAGTCGTGGCATCCTCGTCACGCTCTAGGGCGAGCAGTTCCGCGAGACTGGACTTCCCCGAGCCGGATTCGCCGACGATTCCGAGTACCTCTCCAGCTTCGACGCCGAGATCGGCCTCCGCACAGGCGACGACGGTATCGCAGTGCGGACACTGGTTCGTCCCCGCACCGTCGCCGGTCGACGCGATACACTGCGAACAGCCCGGCCCGTAGCGCGTCTGCAGGTTTTCGGCTTCGAGCAGCGTCATTCACTCCCACCTCTTTGCGCTGTTGATGCGTCGCCATCGGGTGTCTCCGGCCCCCAGTCGACTCCCTCGCGGTCGAGGTGGTGATCTTTCGGAAGCTCCGGATTCTCGCGACGCTTTCGACAGAAACTGGAATCGTTGCAGGCATAGCGGGTCTCGAACCCGTCCTCGTCGGCTGATTCCTCGGACACCTCGACGAGGTAGGTGTCGGTCGAGCCACAGGCGTGACAGGCCTGCTCCGGGAACCGTTCGACGGTGAAATCCCGATCCTCGAACGCGAGCGGTTCGACCGCGGTGTGAGGCGGAACGGCGTAGATGCGGGCCTCGCGGCCCGCGGCCAGTACGGTGAGGTGGTCGGCGTCGTCGAGTTTCGGCACGTCCCACCGCGGGATCGGCGAGGGGTCCATCAGGTAGCGGCCGGCGACCATCGTCGGATACCGGGAGGCGATGTTGATCTCGCCGTACTCGACGACGTTTTCGTAGAGGTGGACCCACATCTTTCCGTAGTTCTTGTGGGCGTGTCGCCTGCGATTGGCCGCATCCGAGGGGTCGACTTTCCGGAGCGCGTCGGTGATCGGCACCTGCAAGACGAGTCGCTGCCCCGCTGTCAGCACCTCCTCGGGGATTCGGTGGCGGCTCTGAATCAGGTCTGCGTCGGTCGTATCGGTCGTCGTCTCCACCTCGGCAGTGGTCTCGGCCAGCCGGCGGATGTTGGCGGCGTTGACGCTCTCGTCGGCCCCCTGGTCGATCACCTTGAACCGGTCCTCGGGACCGAGCAACGATAGCGAGGCCTGGATTCCACCTGTCCCCCATCCCCGGGCCAGCGGCATCGGCCGGGAAGCATAGGGCACCTGATGGCCGGGGATGGCGACGGCTTTCAGCATCGAGCGCCGAACCTCGCGTTTGGTGTGCTCGTCCAGGTACGCGTAGTTGTAGCCCGTCAAGCCGTCGTCGTCCAGTGATTCGAGTGCTGCGTCGACGGAAGCAGTCGAGACCGGCATCCCCCCGTCGGGAGCGCTGTCGTCGAATGAGCGGTCGTCGGACGGTGCGTCGTCGGTCGTGGTGTGGTCAGTCATCGTCACTGGCTCCTTGGGTTGGTGGTTCGGCGGGCTGTTCGTCGGCTCTGACCTTGCTTTCGTCGCCAGCTCGCTGGCGCTCCCGGATAGAGCGGATGCGGTCCAGGATGGACTGGAAGGTGACGTAGTGGGGCAGTTTGAGGTGCTCGATGAATCCGAAAGAGTCCATTCCGTCGATCGTATCGAGGACGAACTCGGGGTTTTCGGCCGGTTCGGCCTCGCTGTCGAGCTGAATCGAGGCGTCGAGGACGGTCATCCCGATGGCCTTGCGTTCGTTGCGGCCGAAAGTCAGACCGTAGCCGAAGGCGAACTGCGGGTCAGCTCGCTTCTCGTAGACCGGGACGACAGCCTCGGACTCGGTGACTTCGGTGTGGGTGACCGTCACCGCCTCGCCGGTGTAGGGGTGGTCGATCCGGACCGGGAGGCGACCCACGCGGACCTCCGCGAGTGTCGGGTGGACCTGGCCGTAGCCCCGCAATGCGGAGTAGCCGAGCGCGGTCACTGCGCCCGTCTCGCCACGAGCGAGTTCCTGAAGCACTGCGTCGCGGGCGGGCGGGTGTGTCACCGATTCCCGGGTGGTGTCGGTGGGCTCGTCGACAGTCGCTTCCTCCGGAGCGTGTAACAGCCCCTCCTCGCGGAGCAGTTCCGTCACGTTGGTCAGCTCCTCCGGCTCGCCCTCGTCGTCGATGTCCCAGTCTGCGGTCGGATCCGTGGTGTCACCGTCGAAGAGGTCGAAATCCAGCAGTCGCTGGGTGTAATCTTTCGTCGCGCCGAGGATCTGCCCGCCGGGGACGTCCTTGAACGCTGGCGAGACGCGTCGGCTGGCGATCATCTCGCTGGGCTCGACCGTCGTCGACTCGTCGAACCGCTCCAGCGTCGAGCGATACGCCCGGAGCAAAAAGGCGGCTTCGACGGTGTCGCCCTGAGCCTGCTTGACCGCGAGTGCGGCCAGGCGAGGGGCATAGAGCCCTCCCTCGCTCATAGCCTGGCCGGTGAGACGACCGAGCTGGCCGTCGATCTGGCCGACGGCCAGTTCTTCGTCCTCGTCGAGACGCTGTTTCTCGAACAGTTGCTCGGCGCGTTCGATGATCTCCTCGCCGGCAGTGACCGCGACGTACCCCATTCAGGCCACCTCCAACTGGACAGATCGCGGAACGGCGGCCACGTGGTCAGCCGTGGTGAAAATCACGTCGACACCACGCGGGTACTCCGCCTGTGCCGTCGCGACGGCGGTCAGTTCGGTGTCGGGCAGATCGACCGACAGAGTTTCGGTGCCATCGACACCGGGGCCCGCAAGTCGGACTGTGGCTCCGGTGGCGTCGTCGCCGAGCGCGTCGACGCGATAGACCACGGTTGCCCCGTCACTGGGTTCGACTAGCGATCCGCGCTTGCACTCCCGGATATCCCAGCCGGTATGCTCGCGTGCGTGAACGACGTCAGCTTCCTCGTGGGGTGCGGACTCGAGTCGGCCCTGATCGGCGAGTGTCTCGCGGAGTCCGTCGTCGTCGGTCGCAAGCGTCACCTCGTGGTCGACGAGCGTTGCCACGACAGCGTGGTCGGCGGGTGTTGGGACGGCGTGGATCGTTCCGGGTCGGCTCATCGCCGACAGGAGTCCGTCGAACGTCTGGCGGGTCTCGTGAACGGGGTCGATGCCGAGAGCTCTCACTGCTGGCCCTCCATACTCTCGAATTCGACGGCGGTGTGTTTGCTCTCGGCCCACTCGGTCTGTCGGCGCTCGCGACGTCGATCGGCTACCTTCTCCAGGCCGGCGACGATTGTCGGGGTCTCCTCGTGGCCCCCGGCAACGGCGGCGTCGACGATCGCCCCCGAGAGTGCACCGCGTTCGGCCTTGCCCGGCAGCATGGCGAACCCGCGTGCTCCGTCGAGTTCGACCTCTGCGGGCGTCACGAGTACCTCTCCGAGATTGAACGGCTGGCGCTGGACTGGCTCTCTCACCTGTTGCATCACGAGCTGTGGCCGCGGCTCCTGTCGGACCGACAGCGGTGGATCGTCTTCGAGGACGTCATTTGCGAACCGGGCGAGTGTCGCCGCCTCGCAGGCGGCGATCAACTCGAACCTGTCGGATCTGTCGTGTGGATCAACCATACAGTCGATCGAAACACGATCCAACGGCAGCATAACAGTTCGCTCGGTACTCTCTATGTCTCTCGCGCCGTCGGGGTTCTTCCCCTGACCGGGAAAAGAGCGTCCGGACGAGTACGGACTCGCGAGTCTCGTGGGAATTTCTACCCATCAGTTTCGACAGCGACTACACCTGCTTCGGACTCTAGGCAGCCAATCGTTATTCACATGGTTCGAAAGAACTGAACTGATGTCTGACAAGGAGACGAAAGACGGGTCCAAAGCACCGACATCGAACACCGATACTGGATCAGGGTCGATCGGTCGACGAAAGTTCATCGCCGGCAGCGCCGGAACTGCACTCAGTGTCGCGCTCGCAGGTTGTGGCGGCGTGCTCGGAGGTAGCAGTGACGGAACCGTCGTAACGATGCTGCTGACGCCGGGGACACCGGCCGATGCCCGCCGGCGATACAAGCCAGTGCAGAACCTCCTCAATGCCGAAATCGACGGTGCCGAATTCGAGATGCAGGTTCCGACGGACTACTCGGCGATCCGCCCAGCGCTCGAAAGTGAGCAGGCCGAGATCGGGATGGACGACGTGACAGTGCTCTCGAAGCCAGAACTCATGGACATCTACGGGACGACCGTAACTGGCGGCTCGGCATTTTATTTCTCGATGATGCTCGTCCAGCCGGATTCTGACATCGACGAACGAACCGACGTCGAAGGGAAAACCTGGGCCTTTGCCGACCGCCTCTCGACCAGCGGCTCTATTTTCGCACTGTACACGCTGCAGGAAGCCGGACTCGATATCGGTGGCGCACCGAAGGAGGAGCCGGTCGATTTCGAGGCCAGTTTCACCGACCACGACCAGGCGCTGCAACGTCTCGGCCAGGGGCAGGCTGCCGGCGCGACCACCTGGGGTGGTAACGGGATCCCGCACCTCCCGGAGGATACGGAGGTTCCAGATCGCGTCGAGGAGAACAGCTCCTTCCTGGAGACGATGGGCACCGAGTCGCCGCAGTTCAAGCCGATCTGGTGGTCGTTCCCTATTCCGAAACAGCCGATGTACGCCCGTACCACCTGGGAGTCGGACGTAAAAGAAGAGGTCGGCGAGGTACTCCGCAACTCGGATAAAGACCAGATCGAACAGCACTACCCTGACGATTACAACGAGGACGAACTCCCGTTCACGACGCTGAGTGACACCTCACTCGAAGATTACGAGCCAGTTATCGAGCGCATGAACGCGGTCGGTATCGATCCCTCGTCGTAACCACTCCGAGGATCTTACAATGAGTACACTTACCGTAGACGACCTATCGAAGCAGTATGGGGATGTAACCGCTCTCGACGGCGTATCCTTCGAGATCGAAGACGAGTTCGCCGTCCTGTTAGGTGAATCCGGTGCGGGCAAATCGACGCTGCTGCGATGTATCAACGGGCTAACAGAGCCAACTGGCGGGACGATTTCCATCGACGGTGAAGAGATCACCGGGTCTCGGACGGACATCGGGATGATCTTTCAACAGCACAATCTCGTCGACGGCGTGTCGGCCTATCTCAACGCGCTGACGGGCTCGCTCAATCGGGTCTCGATGCTCCGGAGCTGGCTCCAGTGGCAGTCCCAGGAGGACAAACTACGCGCACTGGAGGCACTCGAAACGGTCGGCCTACTCGACGAGAGTCACCAGCGCGTCTCACAGATGTCCGGTGGTCAGCAGCAACGGGTCGGCATCGCCCGAGCACTCGTACAGGACCCACGGCTGCTGCTGGCTGACGAGCCCGTCGCCAGCCTGGATCCGTCGAGCGCCGAGACGGTGATGGGCTATCTCCGCAAGGCCGCCGAAGAACACGACGTGACCGCGCTGGTCAGCCTCCACCAGGTGAACATCGCCGCTCACTTCGGCGACCGGTTCATCGGGCTGCGCGACGGTCAGAAGCTGTTCGACGTCGGCCGCGACGAGCTCTCGCCGGAGTTGATCGACGATCTGTACGGAAGCGTCGAGACGGTCGGTCTCGCCGACCAACAGGAGAGCGCCGAGGCGGTCATCGAGAGTATCGAGGACACTCCCGCCGAAGAAATCGGGGAAATCGAAGCATGAGCACGCAACCCTCTGAAGACAACTCTCTCGCGACCTATTTCGGCTACGGTGAGATCGGTGACTCCCCCGCCGAGCAGAAGCTCCAGGAGATGAAGCGCCGCAAGACGCGGCGACGGCTCTGGACGCTGGTCGGGACGGTGTTCACTGGTGTCCTGTTTTATGCCAGTCTGCGCGTTATCGACTTCAAACTCGCAGAGATCATCGGCCAACTCGACCAGTTCTACGATGCGCTGACCGAGTACTTCCCGCCGACGACGTACTTCGGGATTCCCTTCGTCGATCTGGGCGCGTACTGGAGCTTTATCATGGAGGAGAACCTGATCCTCACCATCGAGGGCGGGCAGATCGTCTGGGGTGCCATGTTCGTGACGATGGCGGTCGCCTTCGCCGGGACGGTGCTCGGATTGCCGCTGGCGTTGTTTTTCGGCGTGATGTCGAGCGAGCGTGTGGTTCCGTACCCGTTCAACTTCCTCTTCCGCGGGACGATGAGTCTGATCCGTGCGATTCCGGGGCTCGTCTGGTTTCTGATCCTCATCCCGCTGGCCGGCGTCACGCCATTTACCGGTGCGCTGGCGATCATGGTCGACACGACCGGCTATCTCGGGCGGCTGTTCACCGACGAACTCGAAGAGATCGAAGACGGGCCGATCGAAGGGATCCGCTCGACCGGTGCGAGCCGGTCGCAGATCGTCTCCTTCGGCATGCTGAGTCAGGTGTTCCGGCAGTTCATCGCCTGGATCGCGTTCGATCTCGAACACAACGTCCGGGCGGCGATCGGATTGGGCATCATCGGCGCGGGTGGACTCGGGCTGGAGCTGTACGTGCAGCGCCAGACGTTCAACTACACCGAGATGATGGCCTGCATCATCCTGATCTTCCTGCTTGCTGGCTCGGTCGAGTTGATCAGCCAGCGAGTGCGGTCGGCACTGCGTGAGGACGACACTGTCGAAAAATCCGGCATCCTCGAAGCGATGATCAATGCACCGAAGAACATCCTCGCCTCGACGATGGGTCGGCGCGGGCGATGACATACTACGAGACGTACGGCCCGGACCGAACACACGATCTCGGCCCGGACCCAACACTGCACGATCCCGTCTCGATCACCGAGAGCGAACTCGGTGACTGGACCGAGGTCCGTCAACAGGCGCGGCTCAACGACTCGGCGATCGGCGATTACAGCTATCTGATGGAGCGCGTCCAGCTCGATCACACAACCATCGGAAAGTTCGGTAACGTCGCGGCCGCCGCCAGACTCGGCCCGACGAATCACCCGATCGATCGGCCGACAGCCCACCATTTCACCTACCGGGCAGCGATGTACGATCTGGGAGCTGACGACGAGTCAGTCTTCGAGTGGCGGGCCGATCAGCCGGTCGAGGTCGGGCACGACGTCTGGATCGGTCACGGGGCGATGGTCCTCCCTGGCGTGACCATCGGCAACGGTGCGGTCGTCGGTGCCGGGGCCGTCGTTGTCGACGATGTCGCCCCCTACACTATCGTCGCCGGCGTTCCCGCCGAACCGATCCGGCGGCGATTCCCCGAGGATGTTGCCGCCCGCATCGAGGCCACCGAGTGGTGGCACTGGGACCACGCGACGCTGGCCGATCGACTCGACGCATTCCGTGATCTAGAGCGGTTTCTCGACCGGTACGCACCGGACGATGTCGATCAGTCCGTTCCCGAGCAGTCCTAGATCTCTGTGTGGTCCGGCCGGAGACCGGAGTGGAGTTGCACCGCCAGCTCGGCAGCGTCGACCCAGTAGTAGATCGTCCGTTCGAGCGCCCGAGTAATCGTTACCAGGTAGCCGTACATCTCCGGATCGTAT
Organism: Halovenus amylolytica; assembly: GCA_004015825.1. GTDB lineage: Archaea > Halobacteriota > Halobacteria > Halobacteriales > Haloarculaceae > Halovenus > Halovenus amylolytica. The sequence goes on from SAYS01000013.1 coordinate 123,913, forward strand.
GCCGTCACGAGTTCGAACAGTTCGTCGAGGTCCCGGTGGACGCTCTCTTCTTGCTCGCGGAGTTTCTGGTGAACGTCGAGTTCACAGTCGAAGAAGATCCGTGAAAAGTACTCGTTGATCTGTGCACCGGAGGCGAAGATGTCGGCCATTCGCTCACCAACGATCCCGTTCGCATCGGTTCCCTCCTCGTCGACGACGTCGGCGATGAAACAGGCTCGATCCCCGACAATTTCGAGGTTCGTCGCGATAGTCGAGAGGTCCGCCGCGATACGGTTGCCCGGCCAGTCCGTCGTCAGCGTGTAGGATTTCAGTTCGTCGAGAACCGCCGAGTAGCGCTCGTTCGCCAGCGATTCGAGCGTCTGGGCCGAGCGCTCGACACCCTCGCCGAAAAACACCCCACGAGCAGCGTCGTACTGGCGTGTCGTCACCGATTCCAGCGGTTCGAGTAACGCCAGTACTTCGGCCCCGCGATCACTGACTGTTCCGTTGGCCGCCCCGTCGACAGGACCGGAATCGGTACTGTGGAGCTTCGAAATTGTATCGGAACTGGTGTACAATGCACCGTCGTCGACGACGTAGCCTTTGCGAACGATATCCTCGGCTTTGAGTTCCTGGAGCAGCTCCGAGAGATACTGTTCGGAGATACCGACGGTCCCTGCCAGTTCTGCCTTCGTCTCCGGTGCTGTCCTGTCGATCGCTTCGATCACCTGTGTACAGGTCGCGTCACGGCCGCCCGCACCAAGCGGGCGTTGCCACGTCTGGCGAAACATACCTGTCGGTCTCGACACCTGTTATTAGTGCTGGTGCACAGATTGTCCGGACGAATATATACTGTTCCGACTCGCTCGCACATCTTTCACAGTCAACGATATCCGGTCGAGCAGTACTATACCGGTATGTATCTCTCCGTATCGAGATGGACATATCATATAAATTGTCATATGTATCCCCCCGCGGCAGTTTTGTATGGAGACGCGCAAAGTGCAACTTTCGGGAGGGACGACGTACACAGTTTCGCTTCCGAAGTCGTGGGCGAAAGAGCAGGGTATCGACGCTAGCTCGTCACTCTCTTTGTATCCGAACGGTGACGGATCGCTGCTTGTCGAACCGGAGGGCGACCGGACAACCGAGACGCTGTCAACGTCCGTGGATGTCTCGACCGACTCGCATAACGCAATCAGACAGCGGATTCACGCCCTCCACGCTGTCGGCTACGATACCGTGACACTGGTCGACAAGACCGGCCACCCCGAGGACAACCGCAAGATCGTCGAAGACACGGTCGCTACCCTCTCGGGATTCGAGTTGCTCGAAGCCAACGACACCCGGATTCGGTTGCAAAACCTCATCGACGCCGAGAACGTCGACATTCGCAAATCAACCCTCCGGCTGCGCCTCGTGATGCTCGGGATGCACCGGGATGCTGTCACTGCAGTCCTGACCGACGACGAGACGCTGGCGCGGCGAGTCATCGACCGGGATAACGAGGCTGACAAGCTACTCGCGATGGTGACTCGACACTTCCGGCGGGCGCTTTCGAACCTCCAGGAAGTCGAGAAACTCGAATACACGCGCGACGAACTGTTCGAGTACTACTACGTTAGTCGCCAGTTCGAGCGCATCGCCGACCACGCGGAGAAGATTGCTCGATTCACACTCGATCCCGAGGTTACCGTCCCAGAGGCTTTTGCGGGGCAGATCGATAGCTTGGCCTCGGCCTCCAGACAGATCGTCGATACCGCAGCTGATGTAATTCTCGCCGACACGGGAATCGAGGGAGCACAGTCGGCGCTTGCCAAACGCGACGAACTGACCACGGATCTCAGAGAGTTCGATCGCGAACTGTACACCCACGACGACCCCGCCGAAGCCTACGCCGTCGGTCTCATGCTCGATAGCATCCGACGGACCGGCGAGTACGGGGCGAATATCGGTCGCATCGCGATCCAGCAGGTTGCCCGCGAATGCGAGTGTCTCGATTGATACACTGTCTCCCACAGCTGATCGTGGTTTTGCGAGGTGTCACCGCTGGGCTTTCGGCTTCTGGCCCTCGATGGTCGCTGCGACGACGTACTCACTCAGGTCGCGGTCGTCATCCCACTCGCTGATGAACTCCGTGCTGTCATCTTTCGGCTCGACTCGAATGTCGACGAATCCGACCTCGGTGAGCATCCGTTCAATCGCCTCGACAGTCGATGCACCGGCGACGCAAGCCGCCAGTGAATCCGAGTCCTCTCTCACGGTCTCGGGAAGCGTCGCAGTCAGGACGACATCAGAGATTGCGAGTCGCCCGCCGGGGACGAGTGCGCGAAACGCTTCCGCGAACACCTGTTGTTTCGCTGGTGAGAGATTGACGACGCAGTTCGAAATTACGACGTCGGCACGTTCATCAGCGACGGGCAGGTGTTCGATCTCACCGAGTCGGAACTCGACGTTGGTCGCGTCGTTTTTTGCGACGTTTTTTCGGGCTTTCTCGATCATCTCTGGGGTCATGTCGACGCCGATGACCTGACCTGCTTCACCGACTTCCCGCGCAGCGAGAAAGCAATCAAAGCCAGCCCCCGAACCGAGATCGAGGACTGTCTCCCCCGGTTCGAGGTCTGCGATGGCCTTGGGATTCCCGCACCCGAGGCCCAGATCCGCACCGTTTGCGACCGCTTCGACGTCGCCGGAGGAGTAGCCGAGTCGCTCGCTGTCTGTTCCGATCGAATCGTCACAACAGCTGTCCTCACTCCTTGCTGTATCTGAACAGCAGGAACTCCCGCTGTCGTCGGTTGCGATATCGGCGTACCGTTCCCGGACGAGTCTGCGCTGCGCGTCGGCGTCGCGGTCGGGCGAGGGATCCTCGGAAGGCGGTGTTTCACTCATCGTCAGTTCTGAGAGTTGCGAGCGTGTCCAGCAACTGTTCGGCGTCGTCAGTTAGACCATAGTATCGCCATGATCCTTCCTTCCGGCGGGTCACGAGCCCCGCCGAATAGAGACGCGAGAGGGCCTGACTCACACCACTTTGGCTGATACCGACTGCGGCTTCCAGGTCACAGACACAGACGTCGCCCTCTGCGGCACCGATACGACAGACCAGTTCGTACCGGGTGTCGTTGCCCAGTGCCGAGAGCAACTGCACGTCCGCGACTAGATCGTCTTCCTCGACTTCGGGTACACCTGTACAACACGCGCTCTCTGTCGTTCCATTGGGCTGCTTGCTCTGTGAGGTGGCGTCGGGGGCATCTCGACTCATATTAGCAAATACTAATATAAGTGGGCTCTAATATAACGTTTTCGGTTACTAACGCCCTCGGCAGATGTCGTCATAGACCGAGAGAAATCGGCGGATATCAGACTCAGTATTGAACGCGTGAATCGAGAGGCGGATCGCATTCGGTTCAGCTATCGACCGTACCTGAACGTCGTGTGCAGCTAATTGTTCGACAGTTTGTTCTGGGGCGTCGTCATCGATCGCGATCAGACCGGACTCGAACGGTCGCGGCGACAGGAGTCGTGACGCTGGCAGTTCGTCTTTGAGAAGGGTGGTCAGTGACTCTATCCGAGTTTCGATGGTGTCCACGCCCACCGACGAAACTCTCTCGAGTGCCGTTTGGAGCCCCACGTACGGTGCTGCCGATGTCGTGCCAACTTCGAAACGGCGGGCGTCAGGATGTGGATCGAGCGTCGGCGAGTCCCTATCGACGCCACGATAGCTCACGTGCCTGGGACGCAACTCGGGGATGACATCCTCGGAGACGTACAGGAATCCGGCTCCCCACGGACCGACAAGCCACTTATGACTTGCCGCAGCGACGTACTCCGCTCCCCAGTCGGTCACGTCGATCGGTGTCTGGCCGACCGACTGGACGGCGTCGACGAGAACCTCTGCCCCCGCATCGTGGGCGATCTCGGTGATTTTCGCAACTGGGAGTCTGGTCCCGTAGTTTCGCGAGATGGAACTCACACAGATCAGTTGTGCGTCCGTGACGGCATCCTTCACGTCGTCCGGATCAACGTTACCGTTAGTCGTCTCAATGACACGCGTGTTTATTCCGTTCCCAGCCCATGGAACGACGCTCGCGGGATGCTCGAGGTCGGTTCTGACGACCGTGTCACCGCCGTTCCACGAGATGGCGTTCGCGACTCGACTCATGCCATCGCCCGTGCTCTGTGTGAGGGCGATCTCCTCCGCTCGGGCGTTCAGGAACTCGGCCACATCTTGCCGTGTCTTCTTGAAGACATCGTACACTGGTGGAGACATACCCGAGTTTCTGGTGGGCGATTCGTAGCCGTGGTACTCGAGGAAGTCCTGCATCGACTCAACGACGTCGACGCTACTCGGACTACTCGATCCGGTGTTCAGGTACGTGATGTCGTTCGCAGCTGGAATCGATTCTTTGAACTCACAGAGGTCACTCATCGGGTTCATCTCGCGGTTTATTGGGTTTTTTGGCCTGTGTGGCGGTTTCGGCGCCATCTCGATTTATATTAGCAATTACTAATATAAGAAGAGTTTAATATATATCTTGTGGTGGCCAGGAAATGGCTACTTCAGATCCCTCCCCAACTGGACCGCTATCCAAGCGAGATAAGGACGACTCCGAACACTGCCAGTCCTGCGGCGGCCATGCGGATTCGAACATGTGACTCCCCGAGGAGGAGACTGCCGAGGAAGACGGCGACGACTGCCTGCGTGTTTACCACTGGGGAGACGACACTCGCCGGTAGCGTCTCGAAGGCTACAGCGACGAGATGCTGGCCGATTACAAGGACGAGTCCGGCGAGCGCCAGCAGCCGACGGTCGGCCCGCCAGTCGACGGCGTCGCGGTGAGTGACTGCCGAGGGTGAGAGCAGCGCGGCAACGAGGACGAGCATGGTGAGGACGAACCCCTCTGGGGTGATGTCGAGCGCCTGCATGCTGACTCGTTTCCCGACGTCGACGACGCCGAAAGCGGCTGCACTGGCAAGCGCCAACAGTGCTGCCCTGCTCCGGACCAGCTGTCCCAGCGGGGCGAGCACAGACCCCTGCCGGTAGTTGGCGACGTAGACGGCCACCGTAGCGACGACGACACCGCCCACCTGTAGTGCCGAGAGCCGCTGGCCGAGTAGCAAAACTTCCAGCGGGAGGACGAAGACGGGAACGACCTTGCTGATCGGAGCGACATAGGAGACGTCGCCGATGGATAGTGCCCGGTAAAACGCGAACAGCGCGAGAGCGGTGAACCCAGCTGTCCCGAGGAGTACCGCTGCACCGCGGGTGCCCACTGTGGGGACGAGTTGGTCCGCTGGGACGGTGAGTACCGCGACAGGGAGATACCAGACCACGGCGGCGACGTAGGTCAGCGAGACGAACAGCGCTGGCGGGTAGTGGCTGAAGTACTGCTTGACGCCGACGAGATAGTCGGGACTCCGTGTGACTGATCACAATATCCTTGTCATGGTTCCGTGAATACAGGCTATATGACTGACTCGTCTGACTCGGATTCTTCCCCGCTTTTCGAAGCGAAGGAATTCGCCGAACCGTCTGTTTTTACACCAGAAGCGTTGCTGGAGAATGCCCGCCGGCAGAAGGATCTCTCGAAACGCTCGGTTCCAGATATCTGTCTCCTCGATCCAGATGGCGACATCGTACGCCAGTTGATGGCCACCGGGGAAGCACGAAAGGATGACGCGTGGCCCGGCTATCACACCGATCTCTACCGATTCGAGCGAAACGGTGAGGAATTCGGTATCGTTGGCTGTGCGGTCGGGGCATCGTTCGCTGTTCTCGTTGCGGAGCAACTGTTCGCCGCCGGCTGTCGATTTCTCGTCAGCATTACCTCGTCGGGACAGATCGTCCCGAAAGACGATCCGCCCTACTTCGTTCTTATCGAGCGTGCGCTCCGCGACGAAGGGACGAGTCATCACTACCGGCCGACGAGCCGCTACGGAACGCTTGATGACGACCTCGGTGCTCCGGTTGAACAGGCGTGCAAAACGGTCTCTCGGCCTGTCTATACGGGGGCCACGTGGACGACGGACGCCCCGTTTCGGGAAACGGAGACTGCAATTGACTCTGCTCGGTCAGAAGACATCCTCGCTGTCGAAATGGAGGCGGCTGCACTGTACACGTTCGCGGCGGTTCGAGACGTGCCAGTCGTTTGCTTCGCACATGTGACTAACCAGATGGGACAGACCGAGGACGATTTCGAGAAAGGGGACGCAGATGGGAGTCGAGACGCCCTGGCGGTGATTGACGCAGCTGCTACCGCCTGGCGGTCGCTTGACTGAACAGCAGTCGATCAGAAACACCTGGAGGACTGGTCTCGAAAACAAGGCGTAAATATTGTTCTTGAGTTGAACGTGCCGGATGTATCCTCTGTATACTGTTCAACCATCTCCTCAGACATCCTCCAGTCGTTCCTATGGAATTCCTAATATTATAGGCCTGCCCTCGTAAAAATACGCCTCCCAAATTTCGGAATACCACTCTCACATCTCACCTGTGTTTACTGTCCGCTCCGTCGCTACTCGCTGACTTCGGTCTTCACGACGGTTGCCGGCCGGGTCGTCAACCGGAGGACGCGGTCGGTGACGCTCCCGAGCAGGGCGCGATATTCTTCTGGTCGACGTTTGGTTCCGAGTACGAGTACGTCCACATCGTGGTCGTCCGCGTACTCCACGATGGTCTCGGCTGGCCGGCCGTGGTGTATCGCTGTCTGGATGTCGACATCGGCCTCTGCTGCTCGGCGACGGAGTTCCGAAAGTGTCTCCTCTCCGAGTTCTTCGAGGCCGTGTTCGGGGCCTTCGGCTTCGTCGACGTACTCGTCGCCGCTGTAGGCCGTGACAACGTCCTCGTCAACGACGTAGAGCACGTGTACAACAGCATCGAGAGCGGCTGCCAGGTCGAGGGCGTGTGCCCCAGCCTGTTCAGATGCGACCGTGCCGTCTGTCGAAAGCAGAATCCGGTCGTACATACACTCGAATTTCAGAGGCGTGGATAAAAAAATTGCTACCTGATTCCCAGCACTCAGGGGATTGACGCCGCGGAAACAGAGGTCCGCAGGTCTATCGTCATCTTGAACGCCGATCCGTCGGCGCTCCGTTCTTTGTTATTCTCTTACATGTCCCAAACTGGTGTGCCAGTCGGTTCACAAAGGATGACACCAGAGTGAGGATCGTAAAAATTACTGATACTTTCTATGACGTCGTGGCGGGACATCAGAGAGGAAAACCAAGGGGAGGCCCCGATGGACACGGAGTCTGGTTTCGGGGGGTGACGAACCTGCGGATCCAGAACGCGTTCAGGCGAACTCTTCGTATGGCTGGACGACGACAAAGCCGTCCGTGCCAGTGAAGTTCATCTGGAAGCGTTCGCCGGACTCCTGGCCGATCATGTCGGAGAGGTTTTTGTTGACCTCTACATCCGGTGTCGTCCCACTCCAGGCGACCGTCGCGCTCGGGTCGGTCGTAACCGGTGGTGTCATGACCAGTGGGTCGGCGTGTGTCGTCAGTGCGACATAGCCGGGACCTTCGAGGTAGACGTTGGTGAAGCCGCCGGCGAACGCGCCAGCGAGACTGTCCATCTTGTCGATCTCGTAGTTAATCTGTGACTCGAACGCGAGGACATCCTCGCCGTTGACTGTGACCGCGTCGTCCGCTTCGAGTTCGAGAACCTGGACTTTTTTCTCGTTGTCTGCGAGATACACGTGGCCGTGTCCCTCGACGGTCATCACGGGCGTTCCCTCGTTCGTGGCGGCTTCTTTGATGAATCCGGTAATGCCACCTTCCGGCGTGGCCTGCCCAGTAAAGGAGAGGTCGCCAGTGTAGGCGATCATCGACCCGGCTTTCGCCATCAGGGTACCGTCAACTGCCACGTCGAGGGTGTAACTATTTTCGAGTTGGAATGTTTCGTTGCTGTCTGTCGGGGTATGTTCCGATTTGAATTGTTCGATGTTCATTATTTCACAGAGCGTGGAGGGCTCTAGTAACATGGTGGTGGGACTCCCAAAGAAACTCTTTGCAGGGTTTCTCTGTGAGAAACAGAAATGAGATCAGTACTACGCGATTGATTACAGACAGAAAACGTAGTGGCCAAGTCCATCAAAATCCTTGAGATACGGGACACTCGGTGTACAAATACGTCCACTCGGGCTGGTTATCATCAGTTAAGTGTGTGGTCCCGTAACGGTGAGTATACTGTATGGTTGCAGCGTCGTCAGTTCTTATCGAGATTCTCAGAGTTGCCGCTGCGGTTGGGATGATTGCTGTCACCATCGCTGTCTTTCGCCACCGGGGAGACCCAGTTGCTGACTCGTTTCTCTGGACCCTCCTTGCGATGAGTTTGTGGGCTTTGCTCGCTCTGTTGCCCGGCACCCTCGGGTTACTACCGACTACATCGGACCTGTTTGGTGTCCTGATCGCGACGGGGACACTTGCCGCGGGTGCTGTGGCAGCACTGTGTTCGTATCTCTATATTCGGCGGTACACTGGTCATAGCGAGTACAATCAGTTGCGCACGATTGGCGTGCTTTTTGTACCAGTGATCAGCATCCTCACGGTAATCACCGCGACTGAACTGTGGACCGTCACCACTGGGTCGTTGCCGTCGCTCCTCGATGGCTTGCTCCAGAGCATCATTATAATCCTTGTGCTGTACGTAACAGCTGTTTTCTTTCTCGGGCTGTATCTCCTCGGTCGACTCGCACGCCGATACAAGCAGGTTTCGTACGTCCAGGTTGCAGTGGTCAGCGTAGGATTGCTCGCGCCGTATGTCGCGGGTATTGCCAGCAGTTTGACCCAGCCGGCAGCCGGGGGTGGCACTGTCAGTCTCCTCCCGTTCGATATTTCGTTTGCTGGTTTTCTCGTCGCCACAGTTGCCTTCTCATACGCACTCCGGGCGTACTCACTGTTCAGACCGTATCCGGGCGCGGAGTACATCGCTCGGGACGAGGTCATCGAGAATCTCAAAGAGGGCATCTTGATTCTCGATCAGCAAAACCGGGTTATCGATATGAATCCAGCCGCAGCACAACTCACACAACAGCCAACCAGCGAGGCGCTCAACCGTCCGGTCTGGGCTGTTCTCGACGGGCTGTCCCAGCTCCCGGCAGAGGAAAACAGACACGTGGAACTCCAGACACCCACTGGTCCTCGGCAATTCGAGATTCGGACCTCGCTGATCCGTGATGGTGACGATGGCCAACTTGGTACGACGGTTCGCCTCCGGGACGTAACCGAACGACAGACCCGAGAGCAACAACTCGAAGTGCTGACGCGTGTGCTTCGGCACAATCTCAGAAACGATCTCGACGTTGCTCTGGCGTACGCAAATGAGATTGAGGATCCAGACATTCGGACGCACGTTCGGTCGAGATTACAGACGCTCGTCCAGATGGGAAACAAAGCACGAGATGTCGAGGAAGTCCTCTCAACAGCGAACGACCCCTGGTCCGAGGTCGATCTCGGAAGGGTCGTTCGCACCGTTGCCGACCGATTCCGGGCTGAACACGACGACTGTGAGATCGTGGTGACTGCTCCAGAGAAGTTAGTAATCATCTCTCACCAACACCTCCTCGACCGGTTGCTGTCCGAACTGATCGAAAACGGGATCGAACACAATGATCACCAAACCCCCCGCGTCGAGATTACAGTCGCTATGTCCGACGAAGATGGCAGTGCAGTCGAGATTGACATCGAGGATACTGGCCCGGGTATTCCCGATCACGAGCGGAGTGTTGTCCGTGATGGAGCGGAGACGCCCCTCAAGCACGGGACTGGTATTGGACTCTGGATCGCCAACTGGATAACGGAGTCACTCGGCGGCGAACTCTCGTTCCCGAAGAACAAAACTGGTGGCGCTGTTCTCATTCGTCTTACCGATGCCCGCGGTGGCTTGGATACTTCCTGAGATCAGCCACACTGCTCGACAGTGGTTGGTGAAATTTAGTGATCGCAGCGGGATTCTCCCTGATGTGTCACAGAATCCATAGCTCGAGTTTCTCGCTACACGAACTGTCTCTTCGCTTGCACGTGACAAACCGTCCACAAAAGGCTGCCTATGTTTAAAACACAGTTCATTTTTGTGTTAGTAGAACAATAATAACACTATGTCAACGGACGTCGAGATATCTGGTGGACAATTCAAAATACTCCAGGTCGAAACGGATCGCGATACGTCGACAAATCTCGCCGCGGCCCTCGATAGTGGTGAGGGCCAGTTCGAACTGACAGTTGAGTCAGATCCAGCTGACGCACTTGCTCGACTCGATACCACCGATTTCGATTGTCTGGTCAGTCGGTACGATCTTCCGGAGATGAATGGAGTTGAGTTCGTTCGTGCGATACGAATGCAAGATGATAGCTTTCCTGTTATTCTGTTTACTGGCGAGGGCGATGAGACAGTCGCAAGTCAAGCGATTTCCGCGGGTGTGACTGATTATATCCGGAAGAAATCAAACCAGGGCGGTATCGACGCACTCGTTCGGCGGATCCAGAAGCTAGCCGACGATGGAGAGAGTCTCTCAGAGGTTGGCTCCCGATACGAGAGTGCCCAACTCTCGCAGTTCTTGCGGGCATTTCCCGATACCGTGTTTGTCATGAGTGAAGATGGGCGATATCTAGATGTGATAAGTGGTGGGGATCAGTCTCTGCTGTACGACGATCCCGACGACCTGCTCGGCTACCGGTTTCACGATGTATTGCCCGAGGAAACCGCCGATCGATTTCTCGAGACGGTACAACGAGCGCTCGAAACCGGTGAGCAACAACAGATCGAGTACGAACTCGCTGTCAAAAAAGGCAAGCGGTGGTTCGAAGCTCGCGTGGGTCCCCTACAGACCAATTCAGAATCACGAACGGTGTTCTGGATCGCTCGCGATATCACCGAGCGGAAACAACACGAACAGGAGTACGAACAGATCTTCGACAGCGTCACCGACGCCATCACTGTTTTTGACCCGCAGTCCGAGACAATCGTCGATGTCAACGAAACATTCCGTGATTTACTCGGATACGACGACATCGAACAGATCCAGAGAATCGGCATCGAAGGAGTTAGCGCAAGCAATGACGGCTATACCGGAGAGCGAGGATGGGAGATCATCAATACTGTTCACGAGAGCGGTGAACCGACGACTGTCGACTGGCGAGGTGAGACCAGCGAGGGTGACCGACTCTGGCTGGAGGCAACACTCGCACCAGCCGAAGTTGGTGGGAAGGAACGTGTGCTTTCGATACAGCGAGACATCACCGAACGTCGGAAACTCGAACAGACCTACAAGGATATCTTCGAAAATGTCTCTGACGGACTCATCGTCCACGATCCGACCACTGCCGACATTCTGGAAGCGAACGAGCGGTTCTGTGAACTGACGGGGTATGATCGAGAGGAATTACTCGAACAGACGATCCGACCAATAATGCCTGATGACCCCGGGTATACCTTTCAGGATGTCCTCGATCGGATCCAGAAGGCTCGAGAAGAAGGACCCCAGCTGTTCGAATTCAAAGCCAGGCGGAAGGATGGGGATGTCTTCATGTGTGAAACCCATCTGAGAACGATCGAAATTCGGGGGAACGAGCGCGTCCTCGCAAGCGTGCGAGACATTACGGAACGCAAACGACGAAAGCAAGAATACGAACAGATTTTCCATGGGGTCAACGATACGATCACGATCCACGACACCGAAACTGCGGAACTCCTCGATGTCAACGACACGTTCTGTGATCTCCTTGGCTACGATCGCGACGAGATACTCGAAATGGGGATTACAGGCTACAGTCCAGCCGAGCAGGGGTACACGATGGAACAGGCCCGTGAGTTCGTTCAGGCGGTGATCGACGGAGATGAACCGAAACGGACAGACTGGGCAGTCGAGACCCGAGATGGAGAAACGAGATGGCTCGATGTGAAGGGGACAACTGTGGAAGTCGGTGGTGCGGTTCAGTATGTCTCGATCAGCAGGGACGTCACCGAGCGAAAACGCCGCGAACGAGAGTACAAAGCAATCTTCAACAACGTCAACGATATCATCGCTGTTCGGGATCCTGAAACCGGAGAAATCGTCGACGCGAATCAATCGTATGCCGACCTACTCGGCTACAGTCGCGAGGAGATTCAGGGCATGAAAATCGGGGATGTCGGCGTCCCTGATGACGGATACGACGACGAACGGGGGATGGAATATCTTCGAACGGTAATGGAGTCCGACGAACCTGTCGAGTTCGAATGGAAAGTCGAAGACACCAACGGTCGAGCGCATTTGATGGATGTCCGTGGGACCGACGCGGTGATCAACGGTGAACCACGATATCTGGCGATCGGTCGGGACGTTACCGAACGCAAGCGCCGTCAACGTGCGATTGAGACCTTACAGGAGGCGACAGAGCGACTCCAGACTGCCGAAACACCGGCAGAAGTCGCGACGATCGCTGTCGAAACTGCGAGTGATATACTCGAGCTTCCGATGGCGATCTGTTGGTTCGACGGCGAGGAAACCGATCAACTCGAGCCAAGCGCAGCGACTGACCCTGTACACGATGCGGGTCTGGTCTCTGCACTCGCTACTGACCGGTACGAATACGATGTCTTCGTCGAGGGAGCCGTAACCGTATACAGCCCCACTGAGCAGGCACCGGACAACCCGCTTGAAACCGGTGTCCTCCTCCCGCTAGCAGACCATGGTCTCATCGCTGCGGGGACTCGGGAAGATATTCGTGCTGATGAGACCGTCCTTGATGTTGCAAAGGCACTGGCCGACCACGTGACGACTGCGTTAGACCGGGTCGAGCGGGCACAGGCTGTCCGAGAGAGTGAACGGCGGTTTCGGTTGATCGCAGAACGGATCGACGAAGTAATCTATCTCGCGAAACCGGATTTTTCGGAAGTACTGTACGTCAATCCAGCGTACGAGGAAATCTGGGGCCGTCCTATCGACGAACTCGATGGGAACGCACGGGAATTTATCGAGGCTGCAGACGACCGCGATAGCGCTGATCTCGAAGCCGAGTTTGAGACGATGGTCGAGGAAATACAGGCTGGGGAGGCAGACGACAGCTACGATTTCGAGTATCGGATCCGGCAACCGGACGGTGAACTCCGGTGGGTTCACGGTACCGGTTACGCAGTTGCATTACCGAGTGGGAACCGACGATTCGTCGGCATTGTCGACGATATCACCGAACGAAAACACCGCGAACAACGCCTCGAAGTGTTCAACCGAATTCTCCGCCACAACCTGCGAAACCAACTCGATGTGATTAGAAGTCATGCAGAGGTCCTGGCCGACAGGACTGAAACCAACCACGCAAAGCGAATCATTGCCGCTGTCGACGAACTTGCGGCTATCGGGGCCGAGGCAAGAGAAACTGACCGGATCATGTCGATGGGTGAGCAAACAACCGAAATACGTATCTCTGAAACTGTTCAGGAGACGATCGGAGCAGTTGGCGGGAACGAAATGGATATCGAACTAAGGACCGATATACCGACGACCAAGCCACTGGTTACGAATGAAACGGCTGTAGAGATAGCAGTCGAAAGTGCGCTCGAAAACGCTGTTGAGCACGCTAACTCTGCTGTCACTGTCGCTGTCGAAGAACATCTTGAGAAAACTACCGTGACGATCGACGACGATGGCCCTGGAATCCCCGAAGAACAGCTTGTTCCGATCGAAACCGGTACTGAAACCAATCTCCGACACGGGCGTGGACTCGGGCTCTGGCAACTCAGATGGAGTGTGGACAAACTCAACGGAGAGTTGTCCTTCGATACCACAGATGGGACAACAATCCGTATCGCGATTCCAGACCAGAGTGAGTCGTATCGGGGAAACTGACTACGGGGGCAGAGCCAACGATACATACACAAACCCCTGAATTTTGATGTGCGAACGTTGGCTTTGTTCCGACCGTAATTCAAGATGGAGCCTCCGACCTCACGGAGCGAGCGTAGCGAGCGAATCTGTCGGAGAGGAAACCGCGCCGTCGTCGGGCTTTGCCCGACTGCCTGCGGGATCTTTGATCCCGCTCTGTTCACGGCGCGGAGGATGTCATTCGAACCGTCAGGTGCTGATGACTCTGTCAAAACAATGGAGTTCGTACTCCGAAACCGCACCGACGAATCGTTCGGGCTAAACCCCTACAGCTGGTCGATCTACGAACAAATCGAGAACGAGTGGTCGTTTGTCGCTCCAGACGAGTACGTCGAACCGTGGACCGAGGTCGCCAGTGGCGAAACGTACACCTGGCAATACAGTATCCATCGACACTCCGCACCCATGAGCGAGGATACGATGGCGGTCGTTCAGGACCTTTCCAGTGGAATCTATGCATTCCAAATTACTGGATTTGGGACGTTGGACGGCAACGATGAAACTAACGTCGAGTGCATCGCTCTCTTTGAGATCCAACGAACGGACGAAGTATAGTTGGCATACAACCTCGCTGGCCCACTACGACGTGACACACAACTACGGATCGTGTGTAGCACTTATTCATATGGTGTTCGATACGATGTGGCCTTACTCGACAGCCTCGGGTCAATTTGGGCCTAGGAGCGACGATGCAATCGAGGCGTTGGCCCTGGCAAATGCGTTCAGAATATGAACTGCGAGGAGGACGAGGACGGCACCAACAGGAACTGCAATTGCCTGTTGGGTTGTGGTCTCGACACTCTCGGCAACGACCCAACCGGCTATCTGGACGTTGAATACGCCGCCTGGGAACAACGGGATCAGGAGGAGTTCGACTGCTGTCCCGAGGAACGTGACGAGTAAGACAAAGGAAAGCACACCAATCGGGAACTTCAGCACGATGAAGCCGAGTCCACGCCACGTCGAGGAGGCCTGGAGATACGCCTTCGCTGTCCCGACAATTCCCTCGCTTGCTTTCTCGATGTCGTCTGGTTTGCGGATGGTCGTCCCAAGCAGCGTATTTGCGAGACCACGCTCGAATGACGCGAGATATCGCAGTCCGATCACTGTCGCAAGGAGTATTCCGAGTCCGACAACCAGTACCGACAGTCCGAGTCCGACGGTGAATCCGACCATCAAAATGATATAATAGGCAATCCCGAGTGGGAAGGCGAGCAGGAGATATAACAGGTTCTTGTATGTCTGTCCATCTGCGACAACACCAACAATATTTGCGACAGAGGAGCGGGTGGAGGGAGTTGTATCCGTTGATTGACTCATCGCAACTGATGATACAATGACAAGACATAAAATGCAACCGCAGCGGTTCACGCTGTGAAACACGGACGCATCGGTACTGATACAGCACTCTGCTACCGGAGAAGTCACCACGATCACCCGGAACGTGTGACCGCTTCGACCGTCGGCCAGCCGGTCAACCCAAACAGTGAGTTACCATCGGTACCGCTCCTCCCGCAGTTCCGGTGTCGTGTAACCCGCGGGCCGCCAATTCTGAACGCTCTGTCGAGTTCCTGTCTCACCCAATCTGATTCATTCCGAAGGAACGCCTGTGGGGACTGCGTTCCCTGTGGGAACTGCGGTTGTTCCTGCAAAGCGCGTCAGCGCGAGCAGGATGGGGTAGTTCACTCGTTCTGGAAACTGCTCAGATCCTCACCGACACGGAATCCGATCGGCTCGTCCATACTCTCCGCTCCAAGTACAACAGCAAGCATCTCTTCGTCAGGATCGGTAATCGTCACTGTGTCAGTTGCCTCGGACTGGCCGTCGATATCAGCATCTAATTCGAGAGTCGCGTCGTAGGAACCAGCCTCGGTCCACACGTCTGGGAAGACTGCAGTCGAGTCATTGTCATCATCCTCACTTTCAGAAGACGACAGATCGAAGCTGTCGTCGAGAACGGTCTCGCCTGCCGGATCAGTCAGCTTGATCGATCCACTGCGTTGCTGTGCAGTTTCGTTGAACACGTTGACATCTTCGAGGATCTGGTCTGCGATGAAGTTCGCGAGGCGTGAACAGCCTGCGATTGTGGTTAGGACTGCTGTGCCACTGGCTGCGAGAAACTGTCTTCTGGAGGGGCGTGCGATATTGGACGGGGATTGCATCATCGATATCTCCACCTCTCTTTTCATTTTGTCAATCAAAAAGCGGATTGGTGATTCTCTTGGTCAGAAACATCTCTTTTCTTAGATTGACTTACCGCATTACGTCGAAGTTGTCCCTTTGTTTTTCGGCCATCGGGTAACAGAAAAGCCAGTGATGACTGCAAGAGTGAGTGACATCAGAGCGGGAACCGTTTCACCCGAGACGAATAACAGCAGGCTGCCAGTCAGAGTCATTCCAACCCCTATCAAATGGAGATAGTAGATTGTATCCATATCAGTTCCTCTGTCTGTAAACGGTAAAACATGGGACGACAGTTTCTGTCCGTGCAACACGACAGTTGTTCTGATATACGCTCAACGTATAGCTGTGACTGAAGCGTTACATCAGAATACGCGTTATATTATGCCAGAGGACAACGACGAGTCGTCAGAGGAAACAAACGGTGAAGACACGGGAAGAGTGGATAAAATCGTCAATGCAGTGCTTGATCTTCTTGATTTGTTATGAGGAAAGTAAAACAACTGTCCAGTCATTTTGAAGAAAGGGACACCCCGGAATCTGTCGCATCTTAGCGCTCCTTGGTTCTAAGCCTCCGTCCTCAACGAATGCGAAAAATAATCTGAATATGTGCGCGCACGCAGTAATTGGTCATACTGCCGGCTGTAAATTCGGAAAGATATGCGCTACCCCGGGGTGACGCAATTCTTCAGTTTCTTACAGCCGGCAGTATCAATACCCTCATCTAACACTGTAGTTCACTTGGAAGAGTGATTTCAGATACACAGGATTTCTTGGATTCTAGGGACAGTAACGCTGAATAGTGGGATCTCGGTCTTTCTCTATTGTAGAGACGGTGGAAGTGGGTATTTCAGTATACAGGTCGCATCCGTCTTTAGCTAAGCCACCTCTGCGGTTCTTGGCTGGATACCGGTAGCCAGTCGTTCCTGAAGCACGAGACGCTGCTGATGGATTTTTTGGGCATCTTCGATTAGCCGATCCAACAGCGGTGG
>SAYS01000014.1 GCA_004015825.1 Halovenus amylolytica
GTCCAAGTCCATTTCGAAAGACGGCGGACGGACGAACTACCGTGGGCTGGTGCACATCGCCGACGGCGCGAAAGGCTCCTCGACCGCAGTCGAATGTGACGCCCTGATGTTCGACAACACGTCGACGTCGGACACGATGCCGTACATGGAGATCCAGGAATCGAACGTCGACGTCGCGCACGAGGCGACCGTCGGAAAGATCGGCGACGAAGACGTCTTCTACCTCCAGTCGCGGGGACTGGACGACGACGACGCCAAACAGATGATCGTCGCGGGCTTCATCGAACCGATCACGGAAGAGCTTCCGATCGAGTACGCTGTCGAACTCAACCGGCTGATCGAACTCGAAATGGAGGGTAGTCTCGGATAATCCCCGAGGTGATATCATGAGTACGCAGGTACACGCAAATCTGACAGCGGAACAGGTAACGGAGATCAGCGAATCGCTCGACGAGCCGGAGTGGCTCCTCGAGACACGCCTCGACGCGCTCGACGCGCTCGGCGACCTCGACATGCCGTCGGTCATCCGGACGCCCGGTCGTGACTGGACGAACCTCGACGCGCTCGAATACGAGAGCTTCGTCGACCCACTCGACTGGGCCCAGGAGAAAGACCGCGTCGACGCAGAGGGCGTCGACGTGCTCGGCTGGGAAGAGGCACTCAACGAGCACGGCGATCTGATCGAAGACCACTTCGGCAGCGTCGTCGACCCACAGCGAGATTATCTGACCGCGCTCTCGACAGCGCTGTTCAGTGCCGGCACCGTCGTCTACGTGCCAGAAGGAGTCGCCGCCGAGGACGTCAAAATCCGGACGCGGATGAACTCCCAGTCGCTGTTCAACTACACGCTCGTCATCGCGGAGGAATCCGCGAGTGTGACGATTCTGGAGCGGCAAGCCACCGGGGATGAGATCGACGGGAACCGCTACTACAGCGGTGTCGTCGAGGCCGTCGCCGGAGAGAACGCCAGCATCCAGTACGGTGCGCTCCAGGATCTCTCCGAGGAGACGTACAACTACCAGGTCAAACGCGGCCACGCCGACACCTACGCCCAGATCAACTGGATCGACGGCAACATCGGCACGCGCCTGACGAAAAGCTCCGTCGAGACACGACTGCTCGGCGACGGCAGCGAGTCCCGAATCGTCGGTGCTTTCTTCGGTCACAACGACCAGCACTTCGACATCGCCAGCCGTGTCTGGCACGAGGCCGAACACACGACGGCAGATCTCGTCACCCGAGGCGTCCTCGACGACGCCGCACGCTCGGTCTACGAGGGTGTGCAGGATGTCGGGACCGAAGCCTGGGACACCAACTCCTACCAGCGTGAGAACACGCTGATGCTCTCCGACGAGAGCGAGGCCGACGCATCCCCGAAACTGATCATCAACAACCACGACACCGAAGCGAGTCACTCCGCGACGGTCGGACAGGTCGATGCAGAGGAACTCCTCTACATGACCTCGCGTGGGATCGGCGAGCAGCAGGCGACCGACATGCTCGTGGAAGGCTTCTTCGTGCCCGTGCTCGAAGAGGTCGAAGTCGACGAACTCCGCGAGGATCTGCAGGAGAAGATCGCGGCCCGACTCCGCCAGTAAGACGTTTTTGCGGGATTTTTTGAGATTAAGTCTTGAGTGGTATCTGATTAGCTTGAGGCGTTCTTCGTAGCATGCAAAACAGCAAGAAAGCCCCGAGCTTCTGAACTCGGGGGCACCGATAGACTCGCTTCGCTCGTCTATCGAGGTCACGCTCACTATCGTTCGCGTGACACTCGTTGCGCGCTTCGCTCACTCTGTTCGCTCCAGTGCTTACGTCGTCCACCTTCGTTCAGAATCTCGCCCCTTTCAGTCCCGCCCGGTGTTGTTTTCCAGGCCAGGCGGGACTGAAAGGGGCCGTCCGTTCGCCGAGTGAGACGACGTAAGGACCGCAACGTAGTGAGGACCGCAGCGAGTCGTAACCGGCAAACGGACGGGGGCTTTCTTGCTGTATAGAGCGGTTGCAACACTTCTATTCCCCGATAAGTATTTTCTAGCCCCTCCAGAAGATACGATACATCACCCCAATCCAGCTATACAGATTCCAGGGTACACTCCACGTACTTTTTATCCTCCCCCTCGTCAGACCGCGTATGTTCGGGACGAGCGGCATCCGGGGACCAGTCGGCGAAGAAGTGACCGCAGCGCTTGCTCTGTCGGTAGGCCGTGCACTCGGTGTCGAGACAGACCGCGTCGTCGTGGGCAGAGATCCACGCGAGAGCGGAGAGACACTCCAGGATGCACTCACAGCAGGATTGCGGGAATCCGGAACGGACGTCGTCGATCTCGGAGTCGCAGCGACACCGACGATCGCCCGCAGCGTCGCCTGGGAGAACGCGGATGCTGGCGTCGCGATCACCGCCTCACACAACCCACCAGAAGACAACGGGATCAAACTCTGGCAGCCGAGCGGACAGGCCTTCGACGAATCCCGACGGGAGCGAATCACGGCCCGTATCGAGAACGAAGAAACCGATCTCGCCGACTGGGACGCGTTCGGCAGCAAAGTGACGGCAGACCACACGAGCAGCCACGCAGAGACACTGGTCGAAGCCGTGGAGATAGAGCAACCCCTCTCTGTGGTTGTCGACGTCGGAAACGGTGCGGGGAGCGTTACGGCCGAGGCGCTCGACGAACTCGGCTGTGATGTGGAGACACTGAACGCCCAGGAAGACGGCTCGTTCCCCGGGCGGCCAAGCGAGCCAACTGCCGACAACTGCCAGTCGCTCGCAGCACTGGTGGGCTCGACGGACGCTGATCTCGGTATTGCCCACGACGGCGACGCAGATCGGATGCGGGCTGTGACTGCCGACGGTGCGTTTCTCTCTGGAGACGTGATACTGGCACTGCTGGGTCGTGAGGCAGCATCAGCGGGCGAGAAAGTGGCTGTCCCGGTCGATACGAGTCTCGCTGTGGAGGATCACCTCGCCGAGGCGGACATCGAAACCACACGAACACCTGTCGGTGACGTCTACGTGGCGGAGGCCGCGAGCGAGTCAGGTGTCGCATTCGGTGGCGAACCGAGCGGGGCCTGGATCTGGCCCGAGGAAACGCTCTGTCCGGATGGCCCGCTTGCGGCCTGTAAACTGGCGGCGCTCGCGTCACAGATACCGCTCGCCGACAGACAGGCAGCCGTGAAACAGTATCCGATCCGACGAGATAGTGTCGAAGTCGACGACAAAGCGGCGGTGATGGCGGCGATTTCGGATCGTGTCGAGTCAGAGTACGACGACGTTTCGACACTGGATGGCATCCGTGTCGATCTGGCTGCGGGGTGGTTCTTGCTCCGGGCGAGTGGAACCCAGCCCCTGGTTCGGGTAACCGCCGAGGCTCGAACAGAAGACGAGCTAGCGGAGACGTACGAACGCGCAAAAGGGCTGCTGACTGAAGCGCGAGCCACTGTCGAGTAAACAGAGCAGAGAATACTAGCCGCGGCGGGTCGACCGGGCCTGGCGAACGTCAGCCCCGTCACGGATCTTGTCCTCACACTGAGGGCAAACTCTCGGTTTGTCGACTCCGTTTGGCGTGAACACCCGTGCATAATCCGTCGTTACGAAGGCACCGCAGTTCTGACATTCCGGCATACAGATTATGATGTACGGCTGGTACGTAATAACTGTTGGTGATCTGATTAACCGAGTGACAGATCAGACCGTTGCAGTGACTGTTCCGTCCTCGGCAAGATCGATCACACCGTCGAACATCTCACGGAACTCGTCGCGGAGCTGTTCGTCGTGGACACCACGGGCGAGATGGAAGAGCCCGACGGCGTCGTACTCGTCGAGCAGATCGAGAATCTGACTGACTGCTTCCTTGGCACTTTCCTCGTCGGCGTAGTAGATCATCTCCGTGATGGAGTCGAGACTGATCCGGAGCTTTCCGTCGTGTGTATCCAGAAACTCGCGGGTCTCTTCGACGACGGCGTTCAGATCTTCCGGCGTCGAGACGTATCGGACGTGGTCGCTCTGTCGACGCGTGTAGCCACGTTCGGCCGACAGCGTATCGAGAATCGTCGCGCTGTCCTCGTCGACCTCGTAGTGTTCGAGTTTCTGTTCGACCTCGCGGGCTGTCGTCCGTGTCGAAATAACCAGTGAGTGGTCGGTATCTGTTTTGAGAAACTGGGTATCGATCCGGTCTGTTTCGCCGATACTCGGGTGTAACAACAGGAGGCCAGTGCCACCGGGAATCGACTCCGGCGTGTTGTCGATCGACAGCGTGTACTGCATGTACCCAGATAGCCGGCTGCAAGGGTCTTAAGCCTGCGGGCTTTCGCCTTCGGCCATCTCGACGAGGCGGGACTGGAGCCCGGACTGGCGAACCTGCTCACCGAAGGCCGGAGCGCCAACGAGCGTGAGATCGTGGTTTTCCGCACGGTGTTTCGCTGCAGAGCTTGGTGCAGTGGCGGTCACGACGACAGCGCTATCTGCCTGGCTGCTTTCGAGTGTCGCCGCACACTGCTTGAACTGGGTTCCCGGGATGTCGCCACCGCCGGTGTCCGCCCAGATGAGCTGTCGTCGATCCGGCTCGTTTTTGATCGCCACGACGTCGTAGACTGTATCACTCGCGCCGGTAAACACCGTCGTCATCCAGCCCTCTGCCTGCCAGACTGCCGCAACGAGATCTGCGAGCTGTTTCCGGTCGAGACTGGCTAACTGCTGTTCGAGTGTCTCCGCTGGTTCGGCTGACGGAGCCGCTTCTGAGTCTGTGGCAGTCCGGTCGTCGGGAGCTGAGGTGCCATCCGATGGTACCGCGTCGGTGTCTTGTTCATCCGCTGGCGAAGCATCTGTCGCTGGGACGCCCTCGTCGTCACCTCCGAATGGCTGTCCGTCAGTCCGTTTCTGTGCCTGGATGCTGTCGAGCACCGACGTTTCCGACCGTTCGTCTCTGGCAGGTGAACTCGCTGACCGCCGACTGTGTGACTCGCTGGCTGTCGAATGGGTCCCTGGCATCGGTTCCGAATCACTCGCCGAACTGTTGTGAAAGTCGAGCCCCTCGATCCCGTCGTGCTCGGTGGCATCGACCTCGGGACTGGTCTCGGCTTCGTTGTCCACTGGCTCTGTCGGGTCGTAACTGATCGGATTGTCGGGAACACGATCGGTCGGGACCTCGCCGTCGAGACGACTGGACGTCGCATCGATACCGGCTTCGATCGCGTCGACCTGGCCCGGTCTGAGCTCCCGTGCGAGCTGGTGGGCCTGCTCGTACTGGTGTTTTGCACGTTCGTAAACCTGTTCTGACTGGTGGGCTCTCTCTTGCACGGCGAGTTTGTCGCCGGATTCGAGCCACCTGCGACCTGCCTCCATGTGGTCGCTGATCGCGTCGTCGACGATCTCGACGGTCTGTTCACGGATGAGTTCCCGGTCGGCGACGAACCCCCGCTCCGCCGATGGCCAGTCGATACCGAGCAGTTCCCGGTAGCCCTCGTGGGCCTGCCCCCACTCTTTGGCCGCTTCCTCGGGGTCGGCTACGGCGTGTGCGTGCCGGCGTTTGCTGTCTGCATCCACGAGTGGGGCCACTTTCAGGATTTCACGTTCGTTTCGGGCCCCGCGTAGCCTGGCAGTCAGGGCGCTGTCAGTCGGATTCGAACCATCGATCACCAACGCCTTCTCGTAGCCTTCGATCGCCAGATCGTAGGCGGCTGCTGCCGTTTCGTAGTCGTCGACACGCCAGTTGTCCTGTGCCCGTGCGTGTTCCCGGGCAGCGCCGGCGGCTCGGACTTCTCGCTCGATATCGACGAGCTGTCGCCAGAGTGTTTCTGCCCGCTCGTCGATCCGGTTTCTGGCAGCCGTCCCGAGTTCTGCGATCCGATTTCTGGCAGTCTTGATCGTCTCCTCGCCCGACGCGATCTGGTCGTCGGCAACGTCGTGGTTCCCATCGTCGAGTGCTCCGCGAGCTTCGGTCAGCGCCTCCTCTAATTCGTCGAGGAGACGACCTGCGTTCGCCCAGATCTGCGCGGCCTCTTCGATGTACGTTGCGACAGGGGAGGGATCACCGCGACACGGGAACGCCCAGATCTCGTCTGCCAGCGTCTCCACGGTCAGCGTGCTCGTACGGAACCGACCACTCCCGACACGGGCTTCGACGACCTCGGAGAGATCGACAGCGAGCATCCGATCACCACCGCTCTGTCCGGCAACGAACAGGATTCGAAGATCGGTCACCATCGCGAGCGTCTGGTAATCGTCGTCCGGTTCGAGGGATCGCATCTCGTCTCCCGCCTCGATCTGCAGCCCGGATTTTTTGTTGCGGAGGGCGTATTTGGGCTGTTCGTCCCCCTGGAGATAGCTCTCCAGTGGATCGCCATCGAGATACGTGTCCCCAAGGAGGCCACTGGACCCGGTGGTTGTCAGTACTTCGTGTTTGCTGCCATCGGTTAAATCGATAATTCCTCCCATACCCTGACTGAACTGTTCGAATCTATTCCGCCACCGAACGTAAATATACGGAATCCTGTTGGATAACAGATATATCTGAAGACGACACGCTCTTTTCCCGGGCACGAGTAGAGACAGCTATGACGGATACGGTAACCCCGGAACGTGAATTTGGTAACAAGGGTGGAATGAGTATGGTCGGGTGGACGATAGCTATCCTGATCGGACTGTTGTTCCTGCCCGTATTACCATTTGTTCTGCTCGTTCTCGTGATTCTACGGCTAGCTGGCTACGGTGAAATCCCGTCGTAGCCACGGACAGTTTACACTCTGTCTCGCTACCACCCTAGGCTTTTCTACGAACACGCGACCAGTTGTTCGGGATGCCCGCATTCAGCCGACTGGACGGTGATAGCGGTGGGTGAGCGAGCACTCGCGGCCTGTCCGGTCGCCGATGGAACCTCGACGACGTTCGAGTGGTACACTGCGCAGTGGGCCGCAACTCGGGAAGCAGTCCGCGACGTGTTCGATCAATCCTCGGACGCACTCTCTCGGTACGACTGGCAGTATCAACGACGAGAGGAGTGGTCGACGATGATCGATACGCTCGATTACTTGCAGTTCGAGGCGCTGTACCGAATCTCGTGCTCCGGGGTGCAGGTGTATCTCCCGCTGTGGCTGGGGTTCGGCCCGGACGACCGGACAGCGCCATCGACTGGGACCCTCCTCGAAACGCACTCCGAAACCGAGTTCGAGCTGGTGAGAGAGCAAAGCCAGCGATTGAAAACAACGCTCGGGAAGGCAGTCGAAGCGGAGGCGATCAGTCCCGACGCAGCACGGAACATCCTGCTGTCGGTGCTGTCCTCTCGACTCTGCCAGTACCCGAACTAACAGACAGAGACCGGTAAAACCGCCAGACACATGTAGACTCACGCCACAGTTCTCACTGTGAACGACCAGGGATTGCTCGCCCGGAGTTACCCGACGGCCGAGGGGGCACTCGACCTGCTGGAGACGGGGTTCGACCGCGACTATCTGGTCGTCCTCCTCGGACGCTGTCGGGTCGAGTACGACGGGCGAGCGGCAAGTTCCCTCGACGCTGGCAACCGGCTGGTGGTCACGAAACCCGACGGATCGATCCTCGTCCACACCGAGACTGGTCAGCAGCCGGTCAACTGGCAGCCACCCGGCTGTACCCACGAGGGGCGCATCGAGGGCGGAGAACTCGTCCTCGAAAGCCAGCGGTCGACACCGGACGAGGAGCTGATCGTCAGATTCGAGCGAATCGATCACGCTACCGCCTACGATGGCACCGGAGCTAGTGACGTCACGGTGAGCGGAACGGAGGCCGATCTCAAAGAGCGGATTCTGGCGGAGCCGTCACTGATCGAGCCGGGCTTCGAACCGCGGGTAACCGAACGCGACACACCAGCCGGCGCGATCGATATCTACGGCCGGGACTCGGCGGGTAACGCCGTCGCCGTCGAACTCAAGCGACGACGTGTCGGTCCGGATGCAGTCAGCCAGCTCAACCGGTACGTAGAGACACTCGACGACGAACTCCACGCCGGGATGGAACTGCGTGGCATCCTCGTCGCACCGTCGGTCACCGACCGCGCCGAGCAGTTGCTCCACAAACGGGGTCTGGAGTTCGTCTCACTGTCCCCCACAGCCGACGAATCCAGCTAGAATCAGGCTGTCTGCTTCTGTCCGGCCAGGCTCTCGATCCGGTGGGCAATAGCCAGGCTCACGTCTGCGATGGTTTCGAGTTCGGACGGTGACAGCCGCGTAAACGGGATCTCGTACTCGACGCCATCACCCGTTATCGTGAACGTTCCCGGTGTCTCTACCGCCATCAGCTGTGACTGGATCTCGGGTGTCAGAAGCTGTGAGACGTTTTCTCTCGTCCCCCGGATGACAAACGAGTTGTCGAGGTGGTCGTTGCCGGTCTGCAGCCCAGCTTCGGTACCGCCGTCTTCGACGCAGGAGAGCTGAATCGTAAACGAGGCACTGACGCCTTCGATCGGCGTCCGAAGCTCCAGATGCGTCTGTGAGAGCATATCCGGAATACTCGTCACAGCGACGACGGAACGGCCGCCTTTCAGCGATTCGAGATCGGCCAGCCGCGTGCTCGTATCCGGCTGAAATGAAGAGCCAGAGACCATCTGGTTCCACTGATAGCGGTCGTACAGCGCGATAACGACCAGTCCCGCAATCCAGAGCCCACTTACAGTGAGAAAGACGACGGGCTGAAACATCCCGCCCACGATGGGCTGGAGAAACTGGATGATGGCACCCACAGCAAGCGCAAACACTGTCCACATTGCCTGAAGCATCTGTGTGCCAGTGTACCGACGCCTGTCTCCCATCGTTGAACTCTCTGGTAGCCAGTGTCTAAAAATGACCGGTGTCGTGTTAGTTAACGGTCAGTTTCCGCTTCGAGTTGCCGTTTGACAGTGGCGAGGATGTTCATCGCCTCCAGCGGTGTCATCGTCGCGATATCGGCATCGAGTAGTTGCTCCCGGATCGTCGAATCTGCTCCAGCGTCACGTGCGTCAGTGGGTGCGCTGGCAGTCCCGTGACCGTTCGTCTGCCGCCGGCGGGCAGTTGCCGGTGTCTCGTCCGTGTGGGAGCCGAGCAGTTCCCGGGCGCGGTCGACGACGGTGGCGTCGATTCCGGCCGTCGCTGCGACCTCGACACCGTAGGAGGCATCCGCAGTGCCGCGTTCGAGTTCGTGCTCGAAGACGACGCCCTCGTCGGTCTGACGCGTCCGGAAGAAGACGTTGTAGGCGGCATCGAGACCTTCTGCGACAGCTGTAAGGTCGTGGTGGTGAGTCGCAAACAGGGTCAACGCACCGACTTCGTCGTGGAGATGTTCGGTCACAGCCTGAGCAATCGCGAAGCCGTCTGTCGTACTGGTGCCGCGACCGACCTCGTCCAGCAGGACCAGGGACTGTTCGGTGGCGTGGTCGAGGATGTCGGCCAGTTCTGTCATCTCCACCATGAACGTTGACCGCCCGCCGGCGATATCGTCGCTCGCGCCGACTCTGGTGAAAACCCGGTCGACGATCTCGATCCGGGCCTGGGCGGCGGGAACGAAACTCCCGATCTGTGCCAGGATGACGATCAGTGCAACCTGGCGCATGTACGTCGATTTCCCGCTCATATTCGGCCCCGTGATGACGGCGACACGGTTCGAAGCGTCGAAACTCGTGTCGTTGGGAACGAACGACTGCTGGGTTCGTTCGACGACCGGATGGCGGCCAGCCTCGATGTGTATTCCGTCGACTGCCGGATCGTCAGCGCTGGCGACGACCGGCCTGCTGTACTCGTACTCTGCGGCGACCGTCCCGAGAGAAACGAGCACGTCGAGTTCAGCGAGCGTCTCCGCGAGGTTCTGGATGCGTTCGGATTCGGCGGCGACCGTTCCCCGGACCTCACAGAACAGTTCGTATTCGAGTTCGTCGGCACTGTGTTCGGCCCGCATGATCTCGTCTTCCCGGGATTTGAGTTCGGGCGTGTAGTACCGTTCCGAGTTTTTCAGCGTCTGGCGACGCTCGTAGTCGTCGGGAACTTTGTCCGCGTTGGCGTCGGTCACCTCGATATAGTAGCCGTGTACCGAGTTGTGGCCCACTTTCAGCGAGTCGACCCCGGTTCGCTCGCGTTCGCTCGCTTCGAGGTCGTCGATCCACGCTTTCCCCTCGCGTTCGGTCTCCCGCAGGGTCGCGAGTTCGTCGTCGTAGCTCGGTTCGATCAATCCGCCGTCGGTTATCTCCCGGGCTGGATCTTCCTGGATCGCCTCCCCGATCAGGGTGCGGATGTCGTCCAGCGGGTCGAGATTCTCCCGGACCGATCGGAGTTTCTGACACTGTGCATCTCCGAGTTGCTCCCGCAGTGGCGGGACGAGATCGAGGGTGGCTTTCAGAGAGCGCAGATCCCGAGCGTTCGCCCGACCGCGAGCGATCCGGGAGATGAGACGTTCGATATCGTAGACGTCCCGGAGCAGTTCGTGGAGTTTCTCTCTGGTCTGGACAGTCGACAGTAGTTCACCGACGGCGTCGTGCCGGGCTTCGATCGTCTCCGGATCGATCAGCGGGCGGCGAAGCCAGTCGTCGAGCTTTCGCCGGCCGAGTGCCGAGGCTGTCTCGTCGAGTACGCCCGCGAGCGTGGCACCTTCGTGGCCGTGCACCGTCCGGCGCTCGAACAGTTCGAGACTCTCCAGTGCGACCGCATCCAGCAGCATGTACTCCCTGGGGTCGTACCGCGTCAGGTGATTGATGTACTCCAGTCGGCTCTCGGTCCCGCCGCGGGTGTACTCGGCGTACGAGAGCAAGGCTCCACAGGCCCGGATTTCGGCATCGGTCGCGAGCAGTCGCTCCGGTGCCGGGAAGTATCGCTCGACAGTTTCGCTCGCCGCCGCGAACTCGAAGGCATCGGTGTCGTACTCGCTCCGAGTGAACCCCTCGACGAGACGCTCCGGTACGTCGCCGTCGGTGAGCACCTCCGCGGGATCGAACCGACCGAGTTCGTCGGCGATCGTCTCCGCCGAGTTCGCGCTGGTCGCGTAGAAATCACCGGTCGAGACGTCGAGCACACTGCAGGCGACGGCATCATCGACAGCCACAGCAGCGACGTAGTTGTTGCGATCGGTGTCGAGGAGTTCGTCTTCGGTGAGTGTCCCGGGCGTGATGATCCGGGTGACTGCTCTGTCGACGACGCCGGTCGTCGCTTCGGGATCTTCGACCTGATCTGCGATGGCGACCCGATAACCAGCATTGAGCAGTCGTTCGATGTACGATTCCGCGTTGTCGATCGGAATGCCCGCCATCGCGTACTCGCCTGTCGAATCCTCTCGCTTCGTCAGTGTGATCTCACACTTGCGAGCGACTGTCTCCGCTGCGTCACAGAAGGCCTCGTAGAAGTCTCCAACCTGGAACAGGAGGAGTGCGTCGTCGTACTGCTCACAGAGTTCGAAATACTGGGACATCATCGGCGTCAGCTCCTCGCGCCGGTCGGCCATCTTCTGGGGTGGGCCCAGCGCCGCGTCCATAGATAACGGGCCGGCTTCTGGCGACTAATACCTTTCATCTCCGGGTCGATCCGGGAACAGATCTGACCGTTTCTGGTCGTGAAACTGAAGGGGAGTTTTTATTGTGAAATACCGGTTGCGTCTAGATGATGAACGGGAACAAACGGACACTACTGATAACCGCAGTCCTCGGAGTGACACTCCTGCTCGCTGGCTGTACGTCGGCGATCACTGGTGACTCGGACGGATCAGATGCCCTCCCCGACAACATGACTGCTGACGAGCTGCAAGAGAAGGCAGTCAGTGCGTCGGAAGATGTCGAGTCAGCGACGTTCACGATGGATATGTCGATGGATCTCGGTGACCAGGGCTCCGCAGAAATGAGCACGGATGGCGCGATGGATATGGCCGCCGAGAAGATGCGAATGGAGATGGAGATGGATACGATGGGCCAGGGCTTCGACATTACACAGTATGTCGTCGGTGAAACGATCTACCAGCAGATGGATGGCGGCTGGCAAAAGCAGAGTGTCCCGGGGTTCTGGGACCAGTCACAGTACGCCCAGCAACAGGAGGCCCTCGAATCCGCGACGGAGTTCGAGGTGACGGAGCAGACGACGGTCAACGGTAACGATGTCTACAAGATGGAGATCGACGTCGACGAAGAGCAACTCCTGGAAACCGTCCAGCAGCAGGGCAATCAGCAAGGAATGGGGAGTCTCTACGAGAATGCCGATATCTCCAACGTCGAGATGACACAGTACATCGATACAGACACCTACCAGATTCGCCAGGTCGAGATGTCGATGGATATGTCGATGATGGGTGAGGATGCCACGATGAATATGACGATGACCTACGACAGCATCAACGAACCTGTCGATATCACACTCCCCGAAGAAGCTGAAGGCGCATCGAGCGCCGGGAGCGGAACGAACTACTGACAGTGTTTGTTGCGAGTCTTTACCGCGACGGTGCAACAAGATATCTGTCACACGGCGTGAAACACCGATATCTGTGACGTGGTTACAAAAATTACCGCAACAAACACTATGACGTAGACGGAGTAATTCGCTGCAGGTGAAACACGCTACTTTTGACGGGCTGGCCCCTAGAGGAGCGTAACTGTGGCTATTACCGACAAGATCTACATCAAAAACCACCGCCAGTTAGTCTCCCAGATGGAGACCTCCTTTCCCAAAGGCGCGTTCTCGGGGGCGACGATGGATATCCTCTATCAGGGCGAGGGACTGGCCGAACTCAACGACGCGACCAGAGACCGGATTCTGGATTTCGCAGAGGACTTTCTGGACTGTGACTGTGAGTCGAACCCCCACTGTGGCTGTCCGGAGCGGAAGTTCACCAGATATCTCCTCGAACTCCGCGAGCAAGGACTCGGCCCCGATGCGATCGTCGACGTGATGGGCGACGAATACATGCTGTACGCCTACTCTGGAGACATTCTCTCATTTCTCGATAGCGGGGTTCGAACGCTCGAAGCCGCAGAGACGCTCGCCGACGTCGATGGGCGTCCAGAGGCCGAGCGACAGATTCGGGAGACCCGCGAGAACCTCGTCCGGTAAGCGACAGACTCGGGACCGGGAGCCGGGACCACATACCCTATTGTCGTCAACGGCCTACCGAGTGACAATGGAAGTTGCACTGATCACAGTCGGGGACGAGCTGCTGGCTGGTGACACGGTAAACAGCAACGCGAACTGGCTCGCCACACAGCTCACAGAGCGCGGGGTTACTGTCACACGGATCCTCTCGGTTCCCGACGATGTGGCGACGATCGCCGATCGGGTCACAGCCTACAGCGATACCTTCGATGCGGTGATCGTCACCGGCGGAATCGGGGGGACGCCCGACGACGTGACGATGGAAGCCGTCGCGGAGGCATTCGACCGCGAGATGGTCGTCAGGGAGGCGACACTCGAAGATGTCCAGCAGACGATCGCGGCCTACAAAGAGGCACGCCCGGAGCTAGATATCGAGCTGGATGTCGAGCTGGAGGCGTCGATCCCGGAGGGGAGTCGCCCGCTGCTCAACGACGAGGGACTCGCGCCGGGTTGTGTCATCGAGAACGTCTACGTCTTGCCCGGAATCCCGGGGGAGTTGAAAGCGATGTTCGAAAGCGTCAGCGAGGAGTTTTCGGGGGATAGTGTCTCGGAGTTTCTGTACACAGTCGAGCCGGAGGCGAACATCATCTGGGCGCTGGACGACGTTATGGCGCAGTTCGACGTTGTCGTCGGCTGTTATCCCGACCGTGAGAAGCAACACAACAGACTGAAACTCACCGCAACAGATCGAGAGAGTCTCGAAGCCGCGACAGCGTGGCTCCTGGAGAACGTCAACGCGAGTGAAACACCGGTCTCGCGGGACTGGGACGCCTGAGCAGTCATTCAGCCGGTCTGGATTCGGCCGAGGCACTCCGCAACGCTTCGTGGAGACCGATCACCAGTGCCGGAACGACGATCATGAAGATGTGTTCTTCGATCGGAATCCCGGCGAGTTCGTAGCCAGTCCGCATCGTGATATCGAAGACGCCGACTTCGAGCGTGTACCAGTCCCAGACGTACGCGAGCGGGTACAGCGCGACGATCGTCCGGGCTGCACTGTAGAATGCATCTGCATACGCCAGCAGTCCGAAGGCGACGGCCCCGAAAAACACCTCCGTCGCGAGGTAGGTGTACTCACCGAGGATGGTGATATCCGGGAGCATCGTCCCCGAGAGCGGGCGAAACCAGACCGCTACCAGCAGGAGGGCCAGAAAGACGTACGCACCGCGGATCAGAAGCATCGTCGCGATCGTCGGCGTGGCCCGGCGCGCGACGAGTACGATCGATCCGAAGGCGATAGCTGCCGCCGGTGTCGACGGTGGAAAGAGGCCACCGAGTGTCCCCCACAGCACGCCGATCATGCCGATCCACAGCAGCGTAGTGGCGAGTGCTCGCGCACGGTGTCGTCCCAGAAACACCGAGACAGTCTGTTTGTCGATGGACTGGTCGTAGTCGTAATCCTGTTCGTCGTCGATGATCTTCACACCGGCGAGCGTTACGAGAAAGATCACAGCAAATCCGGCGATCTCCACGGAGATAGTCGTCGTCTGAACGTAGAACCCACCGAGGATCGCGAGTGCGATTCCAGTCGGATAGCCAAGCGTCGTGGTGATCGGGTTCGTATCCAGCTGTGGCGCGTGCAGATAGCCGATAAACCAGGTCGGCAGTGTGAGGAGTGCAGCACCCGGACCGACGACGACACCCAGCGTTGCGGTACAGAGGACAAACCCGACCGCAGCACCACCCAGCGCAAGTCGACAGCCACGGCTCGTCAGTGGGTGATCGTCGTCCTCACCCCGATGATAGAAGTCGATGTACCCATCTTTGATGTGTGCTGTATACACCGCAAAAAACATCGCAGTCATATGAACCACGCCGACCGTGATTGCGAACTCGCCCGCGACGACGGCACCGAACCACGACGCGGCAAGCGGCGGCAGCATAAACACTGGATGAATCTGGGACAGTAACGCCGACAGATCCGCTCGGAGTCCTCGTTCGTGGCGAGCGATTGCCATGGCTATACATCGGTCTGGCGTGGATTAATACTGTCGACGAAAGAACAAACAGTTGTACCAGCGAAACGATACGATGGCTGTTTCGCACAGCGCTAGTATCAAAATATATCTTCCCGTATCGATTTGGAACTGACAATGCAATCACGCCGCCAGTTTCTCGGGGCCAGCACAGTAGTTGCTTCGCTGGCGCTCGCGGGATGCACTGAGAGTTCCGGATCTGTCTCATCCCGACGGTACGCAGAGCTGACGGCTGGCGCAGCAGAACAGCCCCTCTCTATCCGAGGGTACAGATTTCAGCCACTCCGTGACGTCGCGTTCGAAGATTTCGACACACTCGACACGGTTTTGGGGATCGACGCGACCAACATCGAGGATATCGTTGCTGTTGACCTCTCTCCTGAGACCGCGTCAGAAGACCGATACTGGATATTGCAGGGATCGTTCGAAGGCGAGACGGTCGCGTCGGGATTCGACGGCCCTCTACAGAGGGGACACTACGGGAACTTCGAAACCTTCGAAACGGAGTCGGCAGATTCTTCAGCTCTGTACGGAGTTAACGACGGGACAGTCGTCGTCGCGACCGATCCGAACGACTACGAGCAGGCTATCGACGGCGTACGTGGTGAGATACCGTCGCTCGTCGAGGACTACCGTGAATTCGAAAAGCTTGCCAGGACACTCGGAGATCTCGACTGGGTCACGGTTTCGATCGGAGAGACAGGCGAAAATCTCCCCGGTAACCCGGTCGCAGATGGGCGGGGGGCAGAGGTTCGATCCGGGAAATCCGGTTACAGGGTCGCCGCTGTATACGAAACCGAAGCGGTTGCGAGGGAGTATGAAACAGCCTTCAAAAGGGAGGCGACACGGACGCGGGAGACGATCTGGGATCACAAAACAGCTGTGGACGGGCGTGCAATCGTTCTGACGGCCTCAGTCCCCACAGCGGCACTCGGAGTATCCTCGACCGACCAGGCGACAGGAAGGCAGAATATACTTAACCGAAAAGAAGTGTGAGTAGGTATGCAATCACGACGCGGTTTCCTCGCGGCCAGTACGACACTCTCGGCAGTTGCAATCGCCGGATGTAGCGAAATTCTGGGCGATGGGGATGGCTCGGGAAATGGTGGATCCACTGGTGGACGATACACCGATCTGGTCGCCGAAACTGACGAGCGACCGGTCAGTGCGAATATCCAGAAGATCAGCGCGCTCGCAGCCAACGAAAACTACGCCGGTGTCACGTCCGAAAACGAGTTTCTCGGACTCGGTCCGGACGAAGTCGAGTACGCCCTCAACGTCACCCTCGGGACACCGGGCCTCCAGGGGAACGGCTACGGGATGATCTATGGTCCGTTCGTACTCGACGACGTGCGAGCAGAGATCGAGAGTCAGTTCCAGCAGATTTCGGAGATAGACGCGATCAACGGCTTCGAGACACTGGAGGCGGAGGCCGAGCAGGGAACCTTCTACTACGGAACCAACGACGAGGTGCTGGTGTTCGGGACCGGCCGTGAGCTCTACGAGACTGCGACCGGAATAGAAAGCGGTGATGGCTCGTCGGTATTCGACAGCAACGATACCCTGAACAAACTGGCAGACATCGTCGGCGATCCGACCATCGGGCAGGTACAGCTCGAACCAGAAATGCTACAGACAGATCCGACTGGCAACGCCGTCGCCGGTGCAGCGGGGATCGATCTCGGCGAAGAGGAGTCCGAATACACCTCAGGAATCACCTACGAGACCGAAGCGGAAGCCAGTGAGAACGAATCGGCTGTCGGCGACAGCGTCGTCGAAACCGAGTCTGCGATCGACAGCGTCGAAACGGAAGTCGACGGCCGAACCGTGATCGTCACCGGAACCGCGAGTACTGCCGACCTGGCCTAGACGGCAGAGAGAGACGAAACTCACTCGATAACGAACAACAGATCGCCCATATCGACGCTTTCTCCTGCCGAAACCGCGACCTGTGCGATCGTCCCGCCGTACTCGGCGACGACGTCGTTTTCCATCTTCATCGCTTCGAGCACACAGAGCACGTCACCTGCAGCGACCTCGTCACCGTCCTCGAAGTTCACTTCCAGGATCGTTCCCTGCATCTCCGCCGTGACGGTCTCACCCTCCGCGCTGACAGTCGCACTCTCGGAGTCGTCGTCACCCGGGCCAGCGCGCTCCGGGCGCTGTGTCTGCTCGCTACTGGGTTCCCGCTGGATCGGTACCCCACCACGGTCTTCGAGTTCGACCTCGAAACGCTTCCCGTCGACTTCGACGGTGTACTGGCGCTGGACCACCTCTTCGTCCGTCTCCGCTGTGGCTGTCTCCCTTCCCCACTGTGCCTGTGCCTCCTCGATCCGGCTGCGGTCGATCTCCTCGTCGAGATACTTCGTGGTGTGGGTGCCGTCGACGAATCGGTCGTCGTCCATCATGAGGCGGTGGAACGGAATGATCGTCACGATGCCGTCGATCTCGTACTCCGCGAGGGCGCGCCTGGCTCGGGCGATCGTCTCCGTGCGGTCGCCGCCGCTGACGATGAGTTTGGCGACCATCGAGTCGTAATCGGTCACCAGATCGTCGCCCTGCCGGAGCGCGTCGTCGACACGGACACCGATCCCGCCCGGCGGATCGTAGGTTTCCAGTTTCCCGCCGGTGGCTGGCGCAAACTCCTCGGCCGCGTTCTCGGCGTTGATCCGGAACTCGATCGCGTGGCCGTCGATCTCGACATCCGCCTGATCGTAGTCGATTTGCTCTCCCTGCGCGATCCGGAGTTGCCACTTGACGATATCGATCCCAGTGATCTCCTCTGTCACGCAGTGTTCGACCTGGATCCGGGTGTTGACTTCGAGAAAGTAGAAGTTCGTCTCGGGGCCGAGCGGCTCCGAGGGATCCCTGTCGGGGTCTTCTTCGACGAGGAACTCGACGGTGCCGGCGTTGACGTACTCGGCCTCGCTGACGCCGCGCCGTGCGGCTTCCCCGATCTGTTCGCGCAGTTCGTCGGAGAGTGCCGGCGAGGGAGCTTCCTCGATTACCTTCTGGTGACGGCGCTGCAGGGAGCAATCACGCTCACCGAGGTGGCGGACGTTGCCGTGGTGGTCTGCGAGAATCTGGACCTCGACGTGGCGCGGGGTTTCGAGATACCGCTCCAGATACACCGAGTCGTTGTCGAAGTACGCCTCACCCTCTCGTTTCGCGCTCTCTAGCTCTTCCTCGACAGCCTCGGGACCGTGAACGACCTTCATTCCCCGTCCGCCACCGCCCCCCTCGGCCTTGATCGCGACCGGATAGCCGTGCTCGTCGGCGAAAGCCTCGACCTCCTCGGGTTCGTCGACCGGATCGGTCGTCCCGGGGACGATGGGAACGTCCGCCTCGTCCATGATCTTCCGGGCTTTCGTCTTCTCGCCGAGATCTGCCATTCCGTCGCTCGACGGGCCGATCCAGGTGACACCCTCTGTCGCCTCGACTTTCGACGCGAACGTTGCGTTCTCGGCCAGGAAGCCGTAGCCTGGGTGGATCGCGTCTGCACCGGATCGCTTCGCGGCGTCGATGATCGCCTCGTGGTCGAGGTAGGAGTCTGCCGCCCGTGCCGGTCCGACGTTGTACGCCTCGTCGGCGTAGCGGACGTGGCTGCCGTGTCTGTCCGCCTCGCTGTAGACGGCGACGGTCTCGATGCCAATATCCGTACATGCGCGCATGACGCGGACCGCAATCTCGCCACGGTTCGCGATCAGCACTTTTTCGAAGGTTTTGTCTGTCATGGTTCGTACCTGTCAGCCCGCCCTGCTGCTGTCCATCTGTCTGTCGGTGCGTTCTGTGGGACACGTTTGGACTCGCCGCCGAGTGCTTCGAGTCGACCAGCGAACGCGAACCGGTTCCCATTCCAGTCGTCGGTGTCCGACGCATCGTCGCTGTCTGCTGCTGTAGTTCGTTCCCGGCTGTACGCCTCGACTGCTGCAGTAATCGCGGCCGCTTCGGCCGTCGATACTGCGTCCGGAAATCGGAGCCGTCGCCCGTCGATCGTTCTCTGTGTATCACTCATCGTCCTACAGTGGGATGTTCCCGTGTTTCTTGTCCGGCCCCGATTTCCGCTTTGAGCGGAGCATCTCCAGATCGCTGATCAACTGTGGCCGTGTCTCCTCGGGTTCGATTACCGCATCGACGAAACCGCGGTCTGCGGCCGTGTAGGGGTTTGCGAACTGGTCGCGGTACTCGTCGATCAACTCCCGGCGGCGGCTGTCCGGATCGTCCGCTGCTTCGAGTTCGTCGCTGTAGAGCACGTTGACAGCGCCTTTCGGCCCCATCACCGCCACCTCCGCCGAGGGCCAGGCGTAGTTGACGTCCGCGCCGATGTGTTTCGACGCCATCACGTCGTAGGCTCCACCGTAGGCCTTCCGCGTGATGACGGTCATCAGAGGAACTGTCGCCTCGGAGAAGGCATACAGCAGTTTCGCACCGTGGACGATGATGCCGTTGTGTTCCTGATCGGTCCCCGGCATGAATCCCGGCACGTCGACGAAGGTAAGAATCGGGATGTTGAACGCGTCACAGAACCGGACGAATCGGGCTGCCTTCCGGGAGGAGTCGATATCGAGCGTGCCGGCGTTGACCCGTGGCTGGTTGGCAACCACACCGATCGAGTGGCCATCCAGTCGGGCGAAGCCCGTGACGATGTTGCGAGCGAATCCTTCGGCAACTTCGAAAAACGACCCCTCGTCGGCGACGCGGTCGATCACGTCGACGATGTCGTACGGTTTCCGTGGCTGATCCGGCACGATGGAGCGTAGCTCCTCGTCCCGGCGCTCGGGATCGTCCCACGGATCGAGTCGTGGTGGGTCCTCGACGTTGTTCTGTGGAAGGTATGAGAGGAGATACCGGATATCGTCGAGGGCCTCCTCCTCGTCGGCCGCTGTGAACTGGGAGACGCCGGATTCGGAGGCGTGGGTGCTCGCCCCGCCGAGTTCGTCGAAGCCCACCTCTTCACCGGTGACCGTCTCGATCACGTCCGGCCCGGTGATGAACATGTGGCTGGTCTCCTCGACCATCATGATGAAATCGGTGATCGCCGGCGAGTAGACCGCGCCGCCGGCACACGGCCCCATGATCGCCGATATCTGGGGGATGACGCCGCTCGCGAGCTGATTTCTGTGAAAAATCTCCGCGTAGCCGGCGAGTGAGTCGATCCCCTCCTGAATTCGTGCGCCCGCGGAGTCGTTGAGACCGACGACCGGTGCGCCGGTCTCCATCGCCTTGTCCATCACCTTCGTCACTTTCTCGGCGAACACTTCACCCAACGAGCCACCGAAGACGGTGAAATCGTGTGCGAAGACGAACACCGTCCGGCCGTTGACCTCGCCGTAGCCCGTCACCACACCGTCGCCCGGAACCTGCTTTTCGTCCATATCGAAGGTGTGAGTCCGGTGGGTCCGGAACTGATCGAACTCGGTGAAGCTGCCGTCGTCCAGGAAGTACTCGATCCGCTCCCGGGCGGTGAGTTTTCCTTTCTCGTGTTGAGCCTCGATCCGGTCCTCGCCGCCGCCTTTTCGCGCCTCCTCGCGGCGCTTTCGGAGCTCCTCGATCCGCTCGCCCATCGTCATGTCGTACTCCCTGCCATCTGTTGGTCACTTCAAGCGCCAGCATCATAAAAAGGATTCCGCAACCCGCCGTGATACCGGAGATCAACCCCGTGTTTCGAGAGCCGAAACAGTATCTCCCTATTTATTGGCGCAGAGTGAATAGACGTATCTATGCGATTGATCGAGCGGTTCAAAACAGCGGTCACACTCATCAAACACAGTGTGGGTGTGATGCGGTCACACCCAAGACTCGCCCTGTTTCCGGTGTTGAGCGGCCTGTTCGGGCTTGCCTTTCTCGCACTCGTCATGACGCCGATGCTCGGGGTCCTGTCACTCGACGCCGGGACAACGACCACACAGGTTGTCGGTGTTGCGGTGATCGGAGCACTGTATCTGGGAACTGCATTTATAACGTCGTTTTTTACTGCAGCACTGGTCCACCAGACCCGGGCTGTGCTCGGTGGCGAAGAGCCAGGACTGCGGGAGGGAATCGACGGTGCCTGGGCGGTCAAGGGACCGCTGTTCGTCTGGGCGTTCATCAGCGCGACTGTCGGACTCGTCCTCGATGCGATCTCCGAGTCCGATTCGATGGTCGGCCAGATCCTCTCGGCCATCTTCGGCATCGCGTGGACGCTGATGACGTTTTTCGTCATCCCGGTGATCGTCTTCGAACAGCCGTCGATCAGAGAGATGTTCGAACGGAGCGCAGGGCTGTTCAAGGACACGTTCGGTGAGACGCCGATCAGTCTCGCCGGTGTCAGTCTCGTTGGACTGATCGCCGCCCTGCCAGCACTCGGTCCAGGAGCCTACCTGCTGTTCGTGGCCGGACAGCCGCTGCTCGGAATCCCGCTGTTCGTCGTTGGCGTGTTGATCGCACAGTTGCTCTCCTCGACGCTCCGCGGAATCGTCAAAACGTCGCTGTACTTCTACGCGACGGAGGAACAGCGTCCCGACGAGTTCGATGGCATCTTCGACCGACTCGACGAGTCCAGGTCGTCGACACCCAGCGGTGTGACGGGTGGCGGTTTCCAGTAGTGGACGACGAGAAAAAACGAGCGTTCAGGCTTCGACGGTGAGTCCAGCCTGCCGTGCTGCGTCCTCGGGGGTCGCATCCTCGTGGATGACTGCTGCGATCGCTTCAGTGATGCCGCGCGGGTCGTCGTGCTGGAAGATAGAGCGGCCCATCGACACGCCTGCTGCACCGGCATCGATCGCGCCACGAACCATCGACAGCGTCTCCATATCAGTCCCCTTGCTGCCGCCCGCGATGACGACAGGGAGACGCGTGCCCTCGACGACCTGCTCGAAGGTGTCCGGATCGCCCGAGTAGGCAGTTTTGATCACGTCCGCACCGAGTTCCTCGCCCAGTCGCGTCGCGTGTGCCAGATCCTCACCGAAGCCCTCGCCCTCCGCCCGGACGTCGTGGCCGCGGGCGTAGGTCATCGCGAGCACTGGAATGCCGTACTCCTCGGCCGTGCTGGTCACCTCGCTGAGGTCGGTGATCTGCTCCGGTTCGTACTCGCTGCCGACGTTCAGGTGAACCGAGACAGCGTCAGCGCCGGCCCTGATAGCGTCTTTGACTGTCCCGGTCATTCGCTTGTCACTCTCGTCGGGGCCGATCGACGTCGAACCATTGAGGTGGACGATGTAGCCTGCACCGTTTTTGTTGGGGTGAACGCGTGGTGCGATCCCTTTCTGGGTCAACACGGCGTCGGCGCCGCCGTCGGTGACCGCGTCGATCGTCGATTCGATATCGACCAGTCCCGTTACTGGTCCGAGTGTGATTCCGTGGTCCATCGGGACGATCAGGTGTTTGCCACCTGTCCCGATTCTGTCGAGTCGTGCAGATTTCCCGGCTGTCATTGTGTCATGGTCTGGCAAGTATCTTAATGGGCGTTCCGGTTGCGGCCCGCGTTGCGCCTATCCCACTCGTCGGGTGGCCTGCCGGCTCGTTCATCGCCCGGCCTGTGGGGGGGCACCTGCCAGTGCGCCCTCTTTCAGCTCCCGTGCTTTCTCTTCGAGTCGGTCCGCGACGACGGCGGTATCCTCTCCGTCTTCCGCACCTGCTGCGACGATATCGACGAGTGCGGAGCCGACGATCACACCATCCGCGCCGGCCGAGACGATCCGGTCGGCGTGTTCGCCGGTCTTGATCCCGAAACCGACCGCTTTCGGGACGTCCCAGTCAGCGATCCGGGCCAGCGAACGTTCGGTATGGTCGGAGACATCGTCGCGCGCACCCGTCGTCCCGAGTCGCGCCTGGACGTAGACGTATCCCGAGACGTGTTCCTGCATCGCATCGAGTCGGTCGCCCTCGGTCGTCGGCGCGACGATGAAGACGAGATCCAGGCCGAACTCGTCGCAGGCCTCGCGCAGCGGGCCAGCCTCCTCCGCCGGGAGATCCGGCACGACGAAGCCCTCGATACCAGCCTCCGCAGCAGCCTCGACGAACGGCCGTGGCCCTTCCTCGTCACCGTACTGGTAGATCAGGTTGTAGTAGGTCATACAGACCAGCGGGACATCCACGTCGAGTTCGGTCACGAACTCCAGATACCGCTCGACGGTCATGCCGGCATCGAGCGCGCGAACGATCGCTTCCTGGATGGTGGATCCTTCCGCGATCGGTTCCGAAAAGGGGAGGCCGAGTTCGATCGCGTCAGCCCCGCCACGTTCCAGTGCCTCGACGTACTCGATGGAGGCCTCGTAGGATGGGTCGCCGGCCGCGAGGTACGGGACGAAGGCAGCCTCGTCAGCGAAAGCGGATTCGAGGCTCACAGGCCACCACCCCCGAGTTCGCGGAACAGCGTCATGTCGGGTGCCATATCGAGGTCGCGGTTCCCGGTCTCCTCGATCACGGTCTCCAGATCTTTGTCGCCGCGTCCAGAGACGTTGACGACGACGATGTCGCCGAGATCATCGCTGGTCTCGTCGGAGTCAGGGCCTTCCATGGCTTCGAGATAACCGAAGGCGTGAGCGGTCTCCAGCGCCGGAATGATCCCCTCGTCCTGGGAGAGCCGATGGAAGGCTTCGAGTGCTAGCTCGTCGGGGACGTTGACCGGGTGCACCCTGCCCTCGTCGACGAGGTGGGCGAGCTCCGGCCCGACACCCGCGTAGTCGAGGCCTGCAGAGACAGAATGAGATTCCATGATCTGGCCGTCGCTGTCCTGGAGCAGTTTCGTCCGCGCGCCGTGGAGAACCCCCTCCTCGCCGGTCGAGAGTGACGCCGAGTTCGGCGCGACGCCGGCTTCTTCGTCGACATCGAGCGAGGAGCCACCGGCCTCGACGGCGTAGAGGTCGACCTCGGAATCGTCGACGAAATGATGGAAGGTACCCATCGTGTTCGAGCCGCCGCCCGCACAGGCCAGAACACTGTCCGGGAGTCGACCTTCTTTCTCCTGGATCTGCTCGCGGGCCTCCTCGGAGATCACAGCCTGGAAATCCCGAACCATCGCGGGGAACGGATGTGGACCCACGACGGAACCGATCACGTAGTGGGTGTTCTCGACGGTCGTCGCCCAGTCACGCATCGTCTCACTGATCGCCTCCTTGAGCGTGCCCCGACCCGTGGTGACCGGATTGACCTCCGCGCCGTTCGTCCGCATCCGGAAGACGTTGGGTCGCTGTCGGGCGATATCGGTCTCGCCCATGTAGATCTCACACGGCATATCGAGGTGGGCCGCAGCCATCGCCGTGGCGGTGCCGTGCTGGCCTGCGCCAGTCTCGGCGATGATGCGCTCTTTCCCCATGTACTTCGCCAGCAGCACCTGCCCGAGGGCGTTGTTGAGTTTGTGTGCGCCGCCGTGGAGCAGATCCTCGCGTTTGAGATAGACCGCGGTGTCGTACCGTTCAGAGAGTTGCTCTGCGTGCTGGAGCGGCAGCGGTCGGCCGCCGAAATCCGCTATCCGCTGGTGGAACTCGTCCATGAAGCCCTCGGCGTTTTCGAGGACGTACCGCTCGTATGCGTCTGTGAGTTCTTCGATCGCCGGCATCAACGCCTCCGGCACGTACTGTCCGCCATACTCGCCAAATTTGCTATCCGTACTCATTGTGTCTCCTGTGTGCGCTCCACTGCCGTTAGTTCCTCGGTGTTCGTCCGCACGTCACCGTCCATGATCGCCGACCCGACGAGTAGGCCATCGGCACCGGCCCCACGCATCCGGCGCACGTCCTCGGGGTCGCTGATTCCGCTCTCGGCGATGAGCGTCACGCCCTCTGGGACCTCCGGAGCAACAGTTTCGAAGGTCGCCAGATCGACCGTCAGTTTTGCCAGATCGCGGTTGTTGACACCGATGATATCCGCGCCCGCGTCGACGGCTTCCTCCAGTTCCTCGGTCGAGTGTATCTCGACGAGTACCTGAAACCCCCGATCAGCGGCTGCGTCGAGAAGTCCCGTCAGGTCGTCGACGAACCGGGCGATCAACAGGATGATATCGGCCGCGACAGTATCCAGTTGCTCCTCCCGGAGGACGAAATCTTTCCGAAGCACTGGGACGTCGACAGCCTCCCGGATTCGTTCCAGATTCTCGGGCGTGCCGCCGAAATGGTCCGGTTCCGTCAGTACCGAGAGCGCGCTGGCCCCACCTGCGACCATCTCTTCGGCCAGTTCGACCGGGTCGTCGTCGCGCTCCCCGTCGGTCGTCGGCGAGGTGGGTTTGACCTCGGCGATGATCGGAACGCGCCCCTCCGCCTCGGCCCGCGCGAAGGCGTCGGAAAGCGACCGGGCGTCGACGTTCACTCGCTCACCGTTCTCGTCGCGCTCCCGGGCGGTTTCCAGAATCGACTGGACCGCCGGTGCGACCTCCTCTCTATCGTCCATTACTGAACACTAATGGACAGAGATGTACATAAGACTTGTGTCCCGGGCTCGAACGCTCCGTCCACACGGCTATCGCTCGAAGACGAGCGCGTAGTGATACGGCGGTAGCTCGACGTAATCAGTTCGGGAGAATCCAGCCGCCTCGAGTACTGCAGTCTCCGTTTCGTCGGGAGACATCCGAAGTTCGGTCGGCGGGCCGCGAGACTCGCCAGCAATCGTCGTCTGTTCACTCGGCTCGTCGTGCCAGTTGATAACGATAAGCCGACCAGCGGGAGCGAGGGCGTCGAAAACCGCCTTGACGAGCTCAGCCTGGTCGCCGACGCCGTGGAACGTGTTCGCAATTACGACACAGTCGACTGGTTCGGGGAGATGCTGTGTCAACTCCCGGGCATCACCACAGCAGAATTCGATGTTTTCGATCCGCTGCAAAGCAGCCAGGTCAGCGAGTTCGTCGAGCAGTGACTGCTCGATATCGAGTGCGTAGACAGTCTCGGGATCGGTTATCCGAGCGGCGGGCAACACAAAGTAGCCGTTCCCGCAGCCGATCTCTGCTACAGTCATTCCCTCGCGAACGCCGAGCGCTCGCAGCGTTTCGCCGGGCGTCGGCCACAGTCGGCCCCACCAGTCCCAGTCCGGTTGGGCCGTGTTCTGGAATCGAGTCATACCTAGAATATGAACAGAGGGCTGCAAGTCAGTTCTGATACAGGTGCCGCCCCCGACCGACTGCAGACTGGAACGCACGGCTCGGGAGATCGTGCCGTCGATTCCGGCACAACCGTCGGGGAAAGGACCGTTTAACCGTGATCCACCCTAACACCGACGTATGGCAGACCTCTCCGGGAAGACGGTCGGTGTCGTCGGTGGCGGGTTCGGTGGACTCTCTACGG
Source organism: Halovenus amylolytica (assembly GCA_004015825.1). Lineage (GTDB taxonomy): Archaea > Halobacteriota > Halobacteria > Halobacteriales > Haloarculaceae > Halovenus > Halovenus amylolytica. The sequence continues at coordinate 26,288 of SAYS01000014.1, forward strand.
CCTGCTATCTGGCAGACGCCGGTGCAGACGTGACGCTACTGGAAAAAAACGAGCAACTCGGCGGCCGGGCGAGCCGGCTGGAGAAGGATGGATTCACGTTCGATATGGGGCCGTCGTGGTATCTCATGCCCGACGTCTTCGAACGGTTTTTCGCCCACTTCGATCACGAGCCGTCGGATTACTACGAGCTGGAACAGCTCGATCCACACTACCGGATCTTCTTCAAAGACGGCGATCAGATCGACGTCCGCGGTGACCGCGAGCACATGCGCAACGTGTTCGAATCCTACGAGGGCGGCGCTGGCGACCGCTTCGAGGAGTATCTCGACACCAGCCAGGAGCACTACGAGATCTCGATGGAGCAGTTCGTCTACGAGGATCGATCGAAACTCCGGGACTGGGTCGATCCGGACGTGATGCGAGCGGCTCCTGTGGGGCTCAAGTTGACCGGCTCAATGCAGAGCTACGTCGAGGAGTATTTCGAGAATCCGAAACTCCAGCAGATCATGCAGTACTCGCTTGTGTTCCTCGGTGGCGCGCCGAAGAACACGCCGGCGCTGTACAACATCATGAGCCACGTCGATTTCAATCTCGGCGTCTACTACCCCGAGGGCGGACTCGGCGGTGTCGTCGACGCGGTGGTCGATCTCGGCGAGGAACTGGGCGTGACCTACGAGACGGACAGCGAAGTGACGAGCCTGACGAAGGGCAAAGATTCGTTCCAGCTCGAAATCGAGGACGGAAAGCAGGAGTTCCGTTTCGACAACGTGGTGGTCAACGCGGATTACGCCCACGTCGAGCAGGATCTCATGCCGGAACACGAACGCCAGTACGACGAGGGCTACTGGGAGAAACGGACCTACGCACCCTCCGCGTACCTCCTGTACATGGGTGTCGAGGGCGACGTCGAGGAACTCCGTCACCACACGCTGGTCCTGCCCGAAAACTGGGACAGCCACTTCGAGCAGATATTCGACAACCCGGCGTGGCCCGACGAGCCAGCATACTACATCTGTGTCCCCTCGAAAACAGACGACAGCGTCGCGCCGGAGGGACACAGCAACCTCTTCGTGCTGGTCCCGGTCGCGCCGGGACTCTCCGACAGCGAGCGCGTCCGCGAGAAATACCGCGAGAAAATCCTCGACGATATCGCCGAGAACACTGGCGTCGAACTCCACGACCGGATCGTCACCGAAGAGCAGTTCTGTGTCTCCGATTTCGCCAGCCGGTACAACGCCACGCAGGGCACTGCGCTCGGGCTGGCACACACGCTCCGCCAGACTGCGCTCCTGCGTCCGAACAACCGCTCCTCGGCGGTCGATGGGCTGTACTTCACCGGATCGTTCACGACGCCGGGGATCGGCGTGCCGATGTGTCTGATCAGCGGCCAGCACGCAGCCGACGCGCTGATCGAAGACCAGGGCACGCTGACGCCGTCACAGGACTGATAACCGGGCAATGTAATATCCTGGATCACTGACTGGGTGGTACATCGTGACTGACGTCGGTGACAGGCTGTCGGCGCTTGCGCCCTCGGAGCAGACGTTCCTGGGGTATCTGTTCTGGCTCTCGCGACCCCGCTTCTGGTTCTATCTCGCCGGCCCGGTCATCGTCGGTGTCGTCTACGGCGCGTCGTCGCAGGCCGATCTCTTCACGCCACTGACTGTCGAACTGTTTCTGTACTTCCTGATCCCGGCAAATATTTTCCTGTACGGGATCAACGACATCTTCGACGCCGACATCGACCAGCTCAATCCCAAAAAGTCGGAGGGTGGACGCGAACTCCAGTTTCAGGGCAGCATTGGTGTGATGGCGACGGTCGTCATCGCAGCCCTGGTGGGTGTCGGCTTCGTTCCGTTTCTACCCAGAGAAGCGACAGCAGCCCTGGCCGGCTTCTACCTGCTCGGAACTGCCTACAGCGCACCGCCCGTCCGCCTGAAAACCAAGCCGCTACTGGATTCGGTCTCGAACGGACTCTACATAATGCCCGGGCTGGTGGCCTACGCTGCAGTCACTGGCAGTTTGCCGCCCGCGCTCGTGATCGCGGGGAGCTGGCTCTGGACGATGGGGATGCACACCTTCTCGGCGATTCCGGATATAGAGCCGGATCGAGCGGCCGGAATCCGGACGACAGCGACAGTGCTCGGGAAGAAACAAACCTACGCCTACTGCGCGGGCTGCTGGCTCGGTGCCGCTGTGCTGATGGGGCTAGTCCATCCGTTCTTCGCCGCAGTCTTCGGTATCTATCCGCTCTTCACCGCCGGGATCGTGGTGGCAGAGATCGACGTGGACCGCGCATACTGGTGGTTCCCGTTTCTCAACTTCGTCGCTGGAACGGTACTCTCGCTGGGGGGCATCTGGAGGATGCTCTATGTCTGATGGGCCAGAGTCCGGAACGACGCTGGAACAGGTCGAGCGTGCACTCCGCGATAGAGCCGCGTTCGAGCAGTCACTCGACGAGCTGGTCTCGAACAACCGGTTCACGATCGCGGTCGTCTTTCCAGTCGTCGGCGCGATTACGCTGCTGGCAAGTGCGGAGGGTGTACTGCCAGATCCGCTTGCATTCAACCCGTATTTCGTCCTCTTCGGCGTCTTCGTGATGCGACTGCCGCTCATCTCGGGGCTCGCTCCACTGGTCGACCGTCGTGCGGGCGCAGCGCTGCTGGCGTTGATCAGCTACACCTACGCGATCGAATACGTCGGTGCGACAACAGGGCTCCCGTACGGGGAGTTCAGCTACGTCGTCTCGCTCGGGCCGATGCTGTTCGGGACGATCCCGTACGCGCTTCCGCTGTTTTTCATCCCGCTCGTCGTCAACAGCTACCTGCTCACCGTGCTCCTGCTCGGCGAGAGTGCCAGACGGGCCGTGATCCGACTCCCGGTCGTCGCGGCGACAGTCGTCGCGATCGATCTGGTGCTCGATCCGGCCGCGGTGGCGCTTGGGTTCTGGGAATTCTCCGACGGCGTGTTCTACGGTGTTCCGGCGATAAACTACGCGGGCTGGGTCCTCAGCGCGGTCGTTGCGACGGTTTTGATCGATATCGCCTTCCCCAGAACGGCGTTGCTCGACCGCATAACAGGCTGTGAATATATGCTCGACGACATGGTGAGTTTCGTCCTCCTGTGGGGGACGATCAACGTCTTCTACGGGGCCTGGATTCCGGCCGTGATCGCGGCCCTGTTCGGTCTGTCACTGTTGCGTCTCGACAGGTTCGATTTCGACGTCGGCAGGACGATTCCGGGTCGATAGACAGTTATTCCGGAGATGGAACGCCGTGTTCGGCTTCATCGGAGTAGCCTTCGTCGGTCGGGATCGCACTGACGTTCCGAAACACGGTCACTGGATCGCCGTACCGCCGCCAGTTCCACCAGGTGCGTGCGACCATCCACAGTTTGCGGGCTCTGGAGAGACTGGGGCGAGAAGAGAGAACGTCGAAGTTCCGTTCGCGGATCAGTTTGTGGTGTTCCGCATAGAGAACAGCAGCCAGCAGGACCGCGAACTGACAGTCTTCGGGGAGATGTTCGATCCCCTTGACACCCTCGCGGTAGAGATTTTCAGTCCGTCGAAGCTCCGACTGGATCGCACGCCGGAACTCGGGGGTACACTCCTCGCGTTCGATCTCTTCGGCGGAGATACCATATCTGTCCAGTGTCTCCATCGGGAGGTAGATCCGGTCGAGTTCACGGATATCCTCCCGGACGTCCCGGATAAAGTTCGTCAGCTGGAAGGCCTCGCCGAGTGCCATGGCGTGTGGCCGTGCGCGCTCCGGATGATCGACGTCCATCACTGCAGTCATCATATTGCCGACCGCAGCGGCTGAGCCCCGCATATACGCCTCGAGATCCTCGTAACTCTCGTAGCGGTCGGTATCAACGTCCATCAGCATGGCGTCGATGAACTTGTCGACCTCCTCGTCGGTGATCCCCGCCTGTGCACGAACTGTATCGAAGGCTTCGATTACTGGCTCGTCGATATCGCCCTCTCCGAGTGCTGCCGACCGAATCTCTTCGAGTTGCGCACGCTGCTCGGCCGCCGTCGTGCCGGCACCGTCATCGACGACCTCGTCGGCGATCCGGAAAAATCCATACAGAACGTACGTTTGCTCACGGATGCGCTCCGGAAGCAACCGTGTCGCATAATAGAAGGTCTGGCCTGTCTCCTTGTGGATGGCCTTCCCTTGTTCGAGCTGGGGGTCGTTCACAACACAATTTTGGGCGCTTCAAAGTTAAAGCTGGTTGTTGCTTTGGGGTAATTTTTTCCGGGAGAATCCGGCAAAAACGGCGTACCTTACTGGTATACGTCGGGATTTATACCACGAGATAAAATATCAGATTCAGTCAGTGGCGTAGCCGAGCGCGGTGTCGATCCGGCCAAGTTCCGGGCCGGAGGTGTCGTTGCCGACGATGTATCCGGAGTCGTTTGCGATCAGTCCGGAGCCGACGAGCGGGCCACCGTAGTTGATCGTTCCGATGTCAGCAGGGACATCGAGGTGGGCCTCGATCTCGTCGAGCTGTTCGTCGGTCGACTTCGGGTGACAGAGCACACCGCGGTTCGTCGCGACGCCGGCGGTGCCGACGGTCCGGACCCCGGCGATATCGCCCCGCTGGACCGGGACATCCAGCCCGTCTTTGACAGCCTGGACGGATTTCCGGGGGAGATCAGGGTGGACGTACGCCCCGTTGTCGTTCGCGAGCACGACGTTGCCGGCAGCGTTGATGCGTCCGGGAAGCTCGGTCACCGACAGCTCGGTCGCTTCGGCGATCTGCTCCCGTTCGCGCTCCCGCAAGCGGTTGCTGACGAGCAGTCCGTTGCTGTTGCCGACAGCCAGAGCCCCGACAGTGCCGGAGCCACCGACCGTAGTCGGGACTACCTGGACAGCGAGTTCCTCACCGCAGGCCTCGCGGAGATCCGCCTCGATGTCCGGCCGAACGAGCAGACAGTCGTTGGTCGCCCTGGCAAACACGCCAATATACGGCGACCCTGCAAATGCCGCGCGGAGCAACGTTACTCTGCGGGTTCTGCTTCGACGACGCCTTCGCCTTCCTCCTCGAAGCGCGCCGCGCGAATCCTGATCTTGCTCGGTGGCTTCGATCGACCGTTCGCCCAGATTGCCTCGTTGATCGAGGGATCGAGACGGACAGCGTCTTCGGGGACCGAGAAATGCTGCGCGAGATGCTCTCTGACGACCGACATAGCCTTGCCGGCACCCTTTGTCTGTGAGCCCTTCCGTGCTTTGCGAAGCGGCACCGTGATGATGCGCTCCTCGAAATCACTCGCGCTCATTCGTCCGTGTCACTCCGTCGCCAGTGGCGTCGTTTCGGGTTGCGCATGACGTCACGGTCGGTTTTGACCATGACCCACGCCGGAACGCGGACGTTCTGGTTTTCCAGTTTCGCGAGACGCTTCTTTTTCGCTTTCGACTTTTTACCCATAGTATACGCGTTTACCTCGTCCCCGCTTATATGTGTGTCCCTTTGGGTGAATCGACGTCCCCGGGTTTACTCCTGCCAGCCCGCACGCTGTTCGTGTTCGGCTGCCAGCGACTCGATCTCGCCGGGATCGAACGATCCGCGTTCTGTGACGAACTGATCGATCGCCGAGGGTGGTGTCAGATCGAACGTCGGGTTTTCGACGGTGATCGGTGCCGTCCCGTCGTAGAGTTCGCTGGCTGCCCGCTCCTCCAGATCGATCGTCCGTTCGTGACTGATCTTGTCGGTTGCAGTGCCGACGAGGACGGGAACGTCTGCGTCCGTCGCCGACAGCGCTCCAGGGCGAGTGCCAACCTTATTTATAAGACAGCCATCGCTGAAGACAGTATCTGCACCGACGACGAAACAGTCAGCTTCCCACTCGACGAGCGTGTGAGGAAAGGCCGCATCACTGGTCAGCGTCACGTCCAGTTCCGAGGAGAGCTGTTCCGCGACCTCGGTGCCCTCACTGCCAGGCCGGCTCTCCGCCAGGAGTACTGCCCCGGGTTCCCCCTCGTCGATGGCTGCGAGGACTGTCCCGGACCGGGAGAGGGTCGCCACGCGCTTATCCGTGATCGCTGCACCGAGGGTTGTCGCAGCACCACGATCTGCCTCGATGGCGGATTTAATCGCATCCCTGGCGTTGGATTCGACTTCGGCCGGTTCGACCGTGGAGCCCTTGGAGAGGACCCGGTTCACACGGTTTCTGACGACCGTCATCGCTGGGCGGGCCGCCAGTAGTTCGCTGCCGACGGCCTCCACAGAGTCGTACTCACTCTCCCGCCCCCTTGCGAGGAGCGCGGCCTCGTCCCGTAAAACCTCCAGCGCGCGAAGTGAGATGTATGCAGAGCCATGTGTACTGTCAGATGCGACGGTCACTACTGTCGGTCGAACCCGGTCGTAGGACCGCCACAGGTCGGGCACAGTCTCACGGTCGAGTATTTTTGTTGGAGAGACCCACTCGAACTCTGTCGACTCCCAGTCTGTCTGGACAGCCCGGTGAGTACAGTCGAAGAGATACGGATGGATACGCCACGTGCGGCCCAGGTCCTCGTCTACGACCTCGAATGGATCACCAGCAGTCAGTAGCTGGCAGTCCGATTCCGGGTCGAGTCCCGTTTCTTCGCGGATCTCCCGCTCGATCTGACTGTCAGGGTCGCCCTCCGCATATCCAGAAACGGCCGCCCACTTGCCCCGATAGCTACCGACGTCCTCACTCCGCTGCAACAGGAGCACGTCGCCGTCGTTCCGGAGAAATCCGGTGACAACAGACCGCTGGTCCATCGCTCACCTGTCGCGTTCGACGACGAACTCCGCGAATTCGCGGAGATACGCTTTCGCCTCCGAATCAGCTGCCTCGGTCGCTTCGAGGGCTTCGAGGGCTTTCGTCGACTCTTCTCGTGCCCGTTCGGTCGCTTCTTCGGGTGAGAGATCCGTCACTTCGACCAGCGAGGGACGTTCCATCGCTGCGTCGTGGCCCGTGGGCTTGCCGAGTTGGCTCGCGTCCGCGGTGGCGTCGAGCACGTCGTCGCGCATCTGGAAGGCGACGCCGACCCGTTCTGCGTACTGCCCGAACGCTTCGACCGTGTAGGTGTCGGCATCGGCGGCAATCGCGCCCAGCTCTGCGGCGGCACGGAACAGCGCGCCGGTTTTCCGGCGTGCGAGCTCCATGTACGCTGCTTCGTCGACCGGCACCTCGACGAGTTCGGTCGCTTCACCCTCGCCGAGCTGGACCATCGCTTCGGCGACAGCCTGCATCGCGCGCTCGTTCGAGGAGAACAGCTCGAAAGCCTCGCCGATCAGCCCGTCCGAGGCCGTGATCGCAGGACCGAAGCCGAACTCCGTCCAGGCAGCGGGTGTGCCACGGCGCAGTTCCGATTCGTCGATGATGTCGTCGATGACCAGCGAGGCGTTGTGGACGAGTTCGATACCGACGGCGAAATCGATCGCGTCGTCCATGTCGCCATCGAGTGCGTCACAGACCAGCACCGTCACTGTCGGTCGGACACGTTTGCCGCCGGACAGCGAGACGTGTTCCATCTGTCCGCGCAGCCCAGCCGGTTCAGTCTCCTCGAGTACCGCTTCGAGTCGTTGCTCGATGCGGTCCCGACGGCGCTCCAGATACTCCATTACGGGTACGTACGGACTAGGCAAGCAAGTAGGTGACGAACATCACTGCAATAGCTGACCCAGTCGCCGGATTTTTAGGTGGTAGTCCCGTATAAAAGAGAGACAGCAAATGTATGGCAATACTTCCTTCGGTGACAGTTCGTCTAGTCCGGAGTTAAACGACGATCAACGTAAAGCGCTCCGGCAGGAACTCTCGACGGTTGCTGCGCGCACACGTGAACTTCTGCCCGGCGAATTTGTCGTCGGCTCCGAACTCGTCGAGAGTTCGAGCGGTCCGCGCGCGACTGTCGCCGTCCGCCCACCTGTGGGCGGGATTGTAAGCGCTGATTACTCGCTCGATGGCGAGTACACCATCGACGAAACCGAACGAGAGGATCTCGCAGTCGGACTCGCTGCCAGTGCTGCACTCCAGGTCAAACAGGCCCAGAACGGAAACACCTCACAGACTGCCCGATAACGGTTGACCACCTCGACGTTCGATTCTTCGACATTTTCGACACTGTTGTTCACTCGTCGCCGAACTACCAGTCCGTCACCCGGTGGGCTGGGCTGGAGGTCGGTAGAAGAGGACGTAGCCGACACAGGCTGCTGCCGGGAGACTGGAGACGAACAGGGAACTCACCAGTCCCACAGCCGAAAACTGCGCCACGAGCAACCCGATCAAAAGCACGACTGCGATCCCGAAAAGCGAGAGATCGTGACGTGTGGCATCTACCGGGGAAACACCCATTGTCCGCTTCTCGAACGGGCCATAATTAAATATTATTACCCTAAACAAGAGACTCCCCGGAGAACCCTTCGGTACACGTATCGCGGGGGTTTTCTCCTTTGGTAGCACTCATTAATTATATAACAACTATAATCAAATATATACAGTCACGCAACCAAACGAATAGATAGATGATCGAGGCGTGGGAGTTGCGAAAAGAGTACGGAGGATTCGTCGCCGTCGAGGGGAGTTCGTTCAGCGTCGATCGTGGCGAGGTGTTCGGTATTATCGGCCCGAACGGGGCCGGAAAAACGACCACGTTGAAGATGCTCGCGGGGCTGCTCGAACCGACCGCCGGCGAGGCGGAGGTCGCCGGCTACGACGTCAGCGAGACCGAAATGCGCCACCAGCTCGGATTTCTCCCGGAGGAGTCGCCACTGTACGAGGAGATGACACCGAAGACCTATCTCGACTTTTTTGCAGATCTGTACGACGTCGATTCTGCCGTCGCACGCGAGCGAAGAGAGGAGACACTCGACGATCTCGATCTGGAGCACCGTAATCGCCAGCTCGGCGATATGTCGAAAGGGATGAAACGGAAAGTCGCCATCGCTCGCTCGTTGATCAACGATCCCGAAGTGTTGATCTACGACGAGCCGGCGAGCGGCCTCGACCCACTGACGACCAACTACATTATCGAGTTTACCGAGCGTCTGGCCGAGGAAGGGAAGACGATCATTTTCAGTGCACACAACCTGTTTCACGTCGAGTCGATCTGCGATCGGGTCGCCATCATGAACGAGGGGGAGATCGTCGCACGGGGTGATCTCGACCGGCTACAGGACGAGTACGGCGAGACGACCTACCACGTCTACACGACAGTCGAGATTCCCGAGAGCGTCAGGGAGAACGGCCGCTACCGCACGGTCGTCGAGAGCATGGAGGCCGTCGACGAGAGACGCGAGCAGGCACAGGCGGCCGGGGGTGAAGTCGTCGATATCCGAACCGAACAGTCCAGTCTCGAAGAGGTGTTCCTGAACGTCGCACAGTCCGGGAGGCCGGGACAGTGAACCCGCGGAAACTGCTCCGGATCGCCCGCTGGGAAGTGACGAAAAACGCCGGCGGACTCGACAGACGAACGATCGCAGTCGTCGTCGTCGCCGTCGCGGGCCTGGCTCTCGTCGCACCGGTCGTCGGTGTCGGCGGGGTCGGCGTCGACGATGGGATCTACCGCGTCGCAGTCGACGACGACAGCCAGTACGACGACGTCGTCGCGAACGATTCCACGTTTACGGTTCGTGAGGCGAGCAGTCGAGACGCTCTGGAGCGTGGCACCGTCGATCTCTGGATCGGCGAACGCGGTGTCGAACCTGCGGATAGTCGCAAAGGAGCAGCCGCCTACGAGGAGTTACGCGAGAGCGCCAGCACGTACAACAATCAGCAACTCGCAAAGGAGGGTAACCAGACTGCCGCCTTTCCCGTCTCCGTAACTGTCCAGTTCCGTGAGCAGGCCTCGCTGAACACGAGTCTCGGAGCCGGTAGTGGGAACAGTGACGGAGATGACTCGCCAGCGACCGATCCGGACGACGACTCTCCCAGCACCGGCGGTGACGACTCCGAGACGGATCAATCTGGCACCGAGGACGATGCGACGGGATCGGTGGGAGACGACGACAGCACAGCTGACGGGAATACGGGTGGTGCACCACCTGGTGGCGTCACCGGCCCACTCTCCGAAGACGAACTCTCCGGATCGCCTGCGGATATCAACCCACCCTTTCCCTTCCAGTCGCTGGTGCTCGCCTTTATTTTCGTGATACCGCTCAACTTCCTGATACAGGCATACGGGAGTACGATGCTCTCCGAGCGGCTGAAGCGCCGCGGTGAACTGCTACTCGTCTCACCGGTAACCAGGCTCGACATCATCGGTGGCAAAACGCTGCCGTACTTCGCGGGAGCGATGGTCACAGAAGGGGCAATCGCGGTCGGACTCGTCTACGTCGCACGCGGCGAACTGGGTGGGCTGATCTCGATGCTCGCCATCATGCCGCTCGTGTTGCTGTTTCTCGGAGCCACGTTCCTGGGTTCGATGTTTGCCCGGTCGTTCAAGGAACTGACCTTCGTCACGGTGACGATCACGGTCGTGCTGACGAGTTACGCGTTCGTTCCGGCCATCTTCACGGATATCGACTCACTGGCGCTGATCTCTCCGCTGACGTTGGTCGTCAGGGATCTCCAGGGGGAGGCGATCGGATTCCAGGGATTCATCTTCTCGACACTGCCACCCTTGCTCTCGGCGCTGGTCTTCTTCGGGCTCGGCTCGGGGCTGTACCGCGAGGAGGATATGTTCGACCAGCGGTCGATCTCGGGCAAGGTTCTCGACGCGCTCGCGGGGCCGATCTCCCGACCGTACCACGTCGGGGTAATGACGATGATTCTCATCCCGTTCGTGTTCGTTATCCAGTTGCTCGCGATCGCGTTGCTTTTCGCGACGGGCGATCTCTCGGTTCCACTCATCCTCGTCGTCGTCGCCGTCGTCGAGGAGATCGCGAAGAGCCTGCACATCTACGCGTCCTACGACCACAACCGGTTCGACGCGACGGCGAGGGTCGCTATCGTGCTGGGGATCGCGAGCGGTGTCGGCTTCTTCCTGGGTGAGAAGATCGCCCTGCTCGCCCAGCTCGTGGGATTGCAGAATCTGGCCGTCGCGGAAGCGGGGCTCTCTGGCGGGGTTGCAGATGTCAGTGGCCCCGTGGTGATCTTGTTCCTGCTCGCACCGCTGGTCTTGCACATCGTGACGGCAGCCATCTCGGCACTCGGTGCCCGGAAGAACCGGCGAGCCTACCTGCTGGCGCTGGCCGTCGCGATTGCGGTGCACTTCGTCTACAACTTTACGGTGGTGAGAAGCTTTGTTTAATCCACTCGATATCACGGGCGACAGCAGAGTGACGATTGCCGGCCGAGAGATCTCCGCGCTCAGCCGGGAGAAGACGATCGTACTGGCGCTGATCATCCAGCTATTTATCGCTGCCTTCTCCTCGTTTCTCGTCGTCGGGCTCACGTCGCTGTACGATCCGGGCTCGGCGGGCGGTGAGATCGAGGTCGGCGTCTCCGGGGACCAGCAGGACAAGCTCCTGGATGCGATCGCGCAGTCCGACTCTGTCAGCGCGACGGTCTACGAGAGTCGGGCAGCGGCTCTCGAAGCGTTCGAGAACAGAGCGGTCAACGCGGCACTGACAGCCCGGAGTAAACAGACCGAACAGGGCAACCGGATAGCGGTCGATGCAGCGGTGCCGGCAGAGAGTCTGGAGACGACGCTCATCGTCGTGACGTTGCGTGATCTCCTCTCGGATCTCGAAGACTCCGAACGCAGCGTCCGGACAGAGTATCTGGAGTTCTCGCCAGTCGAGATCGCCGACGACCCAGCCGGCACTGGCTCAGATTTCACCCAGTATTTCAGCTTCACCTACACCATACTGCTCCCACTCCTGCTCTTTTTGCCGCCTTTCATCAGTGGCTCGGTGGTCGTCGACTCAGTCACAGAGGAGATCGAACGCGGCACGCTAGAGCTGTTGCGTGTCGCGCCAATCTCGCTTACTGATATCGTCGACGGCAAAGCCTTCGCGATGATACTACTCGCGCCGCTGCAGGCACTGCTGTGGATCGCGTTGCTCCAGTTCAACGATATACCGATCTCGTATATTCCGTTACTAGCGTTGCTCGTCCTCGCGACGGCGACGATTACGACAGCGATCGGGCTGTTGCTCGGCTTGCTCACGGGGACACGCCAGAAAGCACAGCTGCTGTACTCGATGATCGTGTTGCTGTTGTTCGGTGGCGCGGCGGCACTGCCCGAGCATCCGGCGACGACGGCTGCATTGCTCGCTGTCGACAGTCCGACCGTGACGACGTTCGCCCACGTCGCCGGATACACACTGGTCGCGATCGCTGGCTACGCCGTCATCCGGTGGTACGTCGGCAGGCTCGATCCCGAATCGTTGTAAACCGAGCGCGAACAGGGAGAATTTAACCCTGTACTCGTAACGCGTGGTATGTCCGACGACCAGGGTGGGTTCGAGGACGTTCGTGAGACCCTCGACGGCCACCCGATCCGCAGCCTGCTCGCCTACGCCCGGCCCTACTGGCTGCGATTGCTGGCCGGCGTCGTCACCTCCTTCGCGACACGGTTCGCCAGGCTCGTGCCGCCGATCATCGTCGCGACGGCGATCGACCGCGTCGTTCTCCAGTCCGGCGAACCCGGGCTGCTCTCAGATGCCGGACTGGTTCCCGGCGGCGAGATAACCGGTGAGGCTGCACGCATCGCGCTTCTCGAACAGCTCGTCGTCATCGCGATCCTGGCCTATCTCGTCAGGTCGGCGACCCGGTTTGCCTCGCGGTATCTGCTCCAGTCGGCCGCTCAGAAGGTCCAGCGCGATCTCCGCAACGATACCTACGACCACATCCAGCACCTCTCGATGGACTTTTTCGTCTCACACCAGACCGGCGGCATGATGTCGATTCTCAACAGCGACATCAACCGTCTCGAACAGTTTCTCAACACCGAGTTCCGCCAGCTGATCCGTGTTGTGGCGACAGTCGGCGGTATCTCGGTCGTGCTCTGGACCTACTCGCCGAAGCTGGCACTGATCGCGCTGGCTCCAGTGCCGATCATCGGACTCGCGAGTGGTCTGTTCCTGCGGTGGATCGAGCCACGGTACAAATCGATCCGGGAGACGGTGGCCCGGTTGAACACGCGTCTGGAGAACAATCTCGGCGGGACGGCCGTGATCAAGACGTTCAATCGCCACGCCTTCGAGCGTGATCGAGTCGCCGACGAAAGCCAGAGCTATCACGACGAGAAAGTGGCAGCGCTACGGATTCGCCGGGCCTTCTTCGCCTCGCTCCGGTTGACGACCGGTGTCGTCTTCGTCCTGGTGCTGTACATCGGCGGGAGAGACATCATCTTCGACAACCCCGGCGCGCTCTCGACGGGTGCTTTCGCTTTGTTTTTCCTCTATCTGCGCCGGCTGTACTCCCCGATGCGCCGAGTCGGGAAGTCCGCCAACAAGTACCAGCTCGCGAAATCAAGCGCAGAGCGTGTCTTCGGCCTGCTCGGAAGGGAGCCGACCGTGACCGAACCGGTAGATCCACACGAACCCGACTCTGTGATCGGCGACGTCGCCTTCGAGGCTGTGACCTTCAGCTACGGCGATCGCGAGCCCGTGCTCCGGGATATATCACTCGACGTCCCGGCCGGGACGACGATCGGGCTCGCAGGGCCGACCGGGGCAGGCAAATCGACACTGCTGAAGCTGCTCCCGCGGTTCCACGACGTCGATTCCGGGACCGTACGTGTCGACGGTGTCGACGTCCGCGAGTACGGGCTCCGGGCGCTGCGCGAGGAGATCGCGATCGTCGAGCAGAATCCGTACCTGTTCTCGGGAACCGTCGCGGAGAACATCGCCTACGGTGATCGGGGTGTCTTAGAAGCGGAGTGGAAGGGTGAATCCACCGAGCAGGACGGGGATGCCAGAAAGAGAGTCGTCGAGGCCGCGAAAGCCGCCGAGGCCCACGAGTTCATCAGCGATCTACCGGAAGGATACGATACACTCGTCGGCGAGCGAGGGATCAAACTCTCCGGCGGGCAACGCCAGCGCCTCGCAATCGCCCGAGCGCTGCTCAACGATCCGTCGATCATCGTCTTCGACGAGGCAACCTCCGACGTGGATACGGAGACAGAAGAACTGATCCAGGAGAGTCTCGAACGCCTCATCGAGAACCGGACAGCGTTCGTGATCGCACACCGGCTCTCGACGATCCAGACCGCCGACCGCATCATCGTCATGGACGACGGCGAAATCGTCGAATCGGGCACCCACGAGGAGTTACTCGACCTCGATGGCGAGTACGCAGCCCTCTGGCAGGCACAGGGCGACTCCGAAACGACCGTTCGTGCGATCAAAGAGTAAGATTACTCGTCCCGAAGCAGTTCGTCGTCACCGTGGCGCTCCCGGAGTTCCTGTAGCTGGGCCTGCTGTTCCCGGATTCGTGGTGTCTGTCCTTCGTAGACACGTTCGAACATATCGTCGGGGTCGGGGTCGACTTTCTCCGCCTCGTCGATCATACCTGCAATTTCGTCCTCGATCCGCTGTTTCATACTCGCGATCTGTTCGTCGTCGAGCAGTCCGCGCTCCCGGAGGAAGGTTTCGTAGCGCGCAATCGGATCGTACTCCCGCCAGCGCTCGACCTCGTCCTCCTCACGGTAGACGTCCGGATCGTCGACTGTCGTGTGCGCGCCGAGTCGGTACATGACTGCCTCGATAAGGGTCGGGCGTGCTGCGCTGCCGATATCTGCCTCCGGTGGCGCCGGCTCTTCGGCTTTCGCCCGTTCGACGGCCTGGCGAGTCACCTCGTAGACTGCGAGTGGATCCATCCCGTCGACACGCAGTCCCCGGAACCCGTAGGCGTCTGCTTTCTGTGCGATCGTCCGGCTCGCAGTCTGGTTGTCCCGGCCGATCGAGATAGCGTACTGGTTGTTGTTACAGAAGAAAATCGCCGGGACGTCGTAGACGCCGGCGAAGTTGAGCGCCTCGTGGAAATCCCCCTCCGAGGTCGCGCCGTCGCCGAAGTGACAGACGACGGCCGTCTCGTCACCCTTCAGTTTGGCTGCCCAGGCCATCCCGGTCGCGTGGGGGAGCTGGCTGCCGATCGAGATATTCAGCGGGAAGATATATCGATCCGCGAGTGCGCCGTTGCCGCGTTCGTACCCCATCCAGTACAGCAGATACTCGTAGGAGAGGCCACGAGCGCCGACAGCGCCGTGCTCGCGGTACTGGTAGGCAATCCAGTCGTCGTCGGCGAGGGCGTGTGTCGAGGCCACCTGGGCGGCCTCCTGGCCTGCGAGGGGTGGATACGTGCCGATCCGACCCTGTCGGTGGAGCGTGATCGCCCGCTCGTCGAGATGCCGGGCGAACTGCATCTGCTCGTAGATCTCGACCATCGTCTCTTCGGAGAGATCTGGTACTGTCGCGTCCGACCGGACTGTTCCGTCACGGTCCAGAATCTGGACGAGATTATCGTCGGTAGGCAGAGTTCCGGTCGCAGTCATACTGAACTGAAGCCAGGCCAGGCGCAAAATTCTTGTTGTGGATCACAGTTGTGGAGGTAGATTATTAAACACGACAGGCGTTGTCTGGCAATATGACAGGCGCCGGGTCGATCGATTCGATCGACGAAGATATCGCGCTCGCGTTCGGGCTGTTTGCACTCACGGACGCCGAGATCCACGAGGCTGCGTCGGCAGCGGATGTAACTCGGTGGGAGCTAGAGGAGGCAATCGAACGGGCTGGAATGAGTGAACTGTTCGATCTAGACGAGGACAAAGACGCCTCGGAGACCATCGACGATCTATTCGAAGACGATCACTGATCGGACGGCCTGTTCGAAGGCGATCACTGATCCCTGAAAGTCAACCACTCCGAGACTTCCCCGATCAAACTCAGGACGGTCGCCGGGCTTTCGCCGACCGTCGTAATGTGGCCCATCTTCCGGAGGTTGTACACCTCACGTTTTCCGTACCAGTGCAGTGAGATCGTATCAGTCCGGAGAGCATCTTCGACGCCGTACAGTGTCGCATCCTGTCGGGAGTCGACATCACCGAGGATGTTCGCGAGTGCAGTCAGTTCGCGTCGCTCGGTCGTCCCGAGTGGGAGTCCCGTCACAGCCCGGAGGTGCTGTTCGAACTGTGAGGTGTGACAGCCCTCGATGGTCCAGTGCCCGGAGTTGTGCGGTCGGGGCGCGATCTCGTTGAGCAGAATCTCGCCATCGGGGGTCTCGAACAGTTCGATTCCGTAGACGCCGCGGCCGGTCATCTCCGTGAGAATATCCTCGGCGACGCTGATCGCACGTTCCTGAACCGCTTCACTCGTGCGCGGCGGTGAGACAGTTTGCCGAAGGATCTCTTCCTCGTGGATCGTCTCGGTGACAGGGAACGTATCGACTTCCTCCTCTCCCTTGCAGCCGATAATCGCCAGTTCGCGGTCGTAATCGACGAACTTCTCGACCATCGCTGGACCCTCGATGGCCTCGAATGCGTCCTCGACATCCGCCTCGGTTTCGACGAGGATGTTCCCGCGTCCGTCGTACCCTCCCTCACGGGCCTTGAGCATCGCTGGATAGCCAAAGTCTTCGAGCGCTGCGCGGAGGTCCTCGGCAGAGTCGACCGTCCGGAAATCGGGGACGGGGATTCCTGCCTCTTCGAGTCGGCGCTTCTGGACGAGTTTGTCCTGAATCAGTCGCAATGTCTCCGGGGCTGGATGAACCGGTGTCCCAGTTTCCTCGCTGACAGCGTCGAGAACGTCCGGGTCCGCGAGTTCGATCTCGAAGGTGAGAATATCCGCTCGCTCGGCGAGTTCGTGAAGGGTCTGTTCGTCGTCGAAATCGCCGACGATCTGGTCACGGACGACCGGTGATGCCGGACAGTCGGGTGTCGGATCGGAGACCACGAGTTCGATCCCGAGCGGACCGGCGGCCTCACCGAGCATCCGGCCTAGCTGGCCACCACCGACGACACCGACCGTAATTCCTGGCGTGCTGATTGGCATACACCGAGGTTTCCGACGCGCGCGCAAAAGCATTTGTTCTCTGTGTACGTCGTCGTGCTGTGGCGTGTGAAAGCATGTCAGGGGACGAGAACTTTGGCTTCTCTCAGAATCCGGAGTGTTTTCCAGCATACGAAGCTTCAAAGAGAGAAAGACGACGTTTACAGAATTTTCCAGCAATTTCCGGGCCTTTGCTAAACATTTGATTGGGATTTTTTGCTATGATTCGATTCTTTCGGAACCTTTATTCATCTACTCGGCATCCGTATAGATGCAATGGCAAACGGTAAGGTAGACTTCTTCCACGACACGGGCGGTTACGGTTTCATCGAGACTGAGGATTCCGACGAGGACGTTTTCTTCCACATGGAGGACGTTGGCGGCGAGGATCTTGCAGAAGGTACAGAGATCGAATTCGAGATCGAGGACGCTCCAAAAGGTCCACGCGCGACGAACGTCGTCCGCCTCTAAATCGGATTTAAAGTGTCGTCTTCTGACGACGCACAACCAAATTTTCTCGACAGCTACTCCGACAGTGCCGACTCTAGCAGTTATTGATGCAGCGCAAGCCGGACAGCATCAGAGATCGCGCCGACCCGGGCAGCGTGTTCGTAGGACTCCTCTCTGATCCCGTTCGTGACGTAGGCGAATCCAACGTCCAGTTCCGGATCGCCCCACCCGAAAATACTCCCGAGTCCGGCGTGGCCGAACATCCGTTCGTGGCTGTAGTTACCGAACATGTCGTTCGCGAGTCCACCAGTCCAGAATCCGAGCGCGTACCGGGCCGGCCGCGAGAGCGTGCCATCTGATTCGGTTTCGGCGTAGGTCTCTGTGGCGTGTTCGACTGTCTCCGGAGAGAGCAACTCTGTTCCGTCGAGACTTCCACCGTTGGCCATACAGGCGTAAAACCGGGCCATCTCGCTGGCCGTACCCACCCCGTTCGCTGCCGGGATGACTGCGCGTTTGATCTCCGACCGGTTGAACGTCGCCGCCGAATCTGATGCGGGAATACCGAGTCCCTCCTCCGGGTCCCGACAGCGGTCGAACATCTCGAAGCCTGCAAGGGTCGCGACAGCATCGGGATCACCGTCGCCGACTCCAATCGAGGTATTCGATAGCCCGAGTGGCTCGAAGACGCGCTTTTCAGTCTCCTCACGGACTGGCGTCCCAGTCACTCGCTCGATCAGTTCGCCGACGATCCAGCCGTAGTTGAAGGTGTGATAGGCGGGCTGTTCGCCGGGTGGGAAGGCCGGCTCAACGTCCTCCATCGCCTCGACGATCGCCTCCCAGTCGCCCCACTTGTCGGGTTGCTGGTCGAGTTCGCTGAACGGTACGCCCGCCGTATGGCTAAGTACCTGTTCGACGGTTATCGCTGCCTTCTGTGATCCCTCCTCCGCGAACTCCGGCCAGTGGTCGACGATCGGGTCGTCGTAGTCGAGTTCCCCCTCTTCGACCAACTGGTGGACGACCGTGCCGACGTATGGTTTCGTACACGAGAAGATGAGATGCTGTGTCTCCGTTGTTGTCGCATCACCATCCGGGGCAGTCTGCCCACCCGCAAAGTTTACGACGAGTTCGCCCTCGGCGTAGACTGCGAGCTGGCCCCCGTGATGGAGTCCAACCTCCAGCTGGCGTTCGAAGAGATTCTGTAGTTTCTCGACGGCGTCTGCGTCAATTGTCACCATATCTGTACCTCAAGTGGTGAGTGATTAAAGTTAACGGAGATGAATATTCGAGACGGAAACTGAACGATGGAAACTCAGTGTGATTGTTCGTAAAACAATCCGGATACCAGCCAGAGGTGGACGGCTGCACCGAGCAGTGCTGTCAGCTGGCCCGCAGTCGAGGGAATCGTACTGGCGGTGAGCTGTCCACCGACATCGACGAGGAGCCCAGCCAGGAGAAGACCCATCGCGGCGGTCGCAGTCCGGTCGCCAGCGAGCGGAAAGGAGCCGACAGCAGGTGGGTAGAACTGGTAGGAGATACCCACGATCGTCAGTCCGAGCAAGCCGAGCAGGTTCAGACGGGCGTGCGAAGCGATCCGGGCAGGCGTGACACCATCCACTGCGAACAGAATTCCGAAACTCGCAGCCAGAATTCCGCAGAAACCACCGCCAACAACGCCGTAAAATCCGACAGGCCGTCTGTCGGAGCGATAGAAAAGGATGACGACGGCAAGCCCGAACCCGACGACAGCGCTGGCCTGGAGTATTGCCCCCAGTACAAAGAACTGGCCGGAGGGAAGCGACGCCGCGAGAACTGTGGGGGCAACTGCGCCCGCAGGGAGAACGAGCCAGGCCAGTGGTTCGGGCGGCGGTGCCGAAAAGAACCTGGGAACGAGTCGAAACCCGACAGAGAAAACGATCAGCCCACCGGCTCCGGCTGCGAGCAGATGCGTTGCACGCGGTGGATAGCCGTCGAAAAGTGGTGGCACAGCCGAGTTGACCGCGAGCAGTTCGGAGGAGCCGACGAGGAGGTAGCAAAATGCAATCAGCATGAACGGGTTCGCGAACCGATCGATCGACGCCAGCTGTGCCTTCGATTCGCTGGTTCCCGTCTCGCTGCCGGTGAGATTGTCGCGGATACTCCAGCCGATTGTCACAGCAAAAACGAGGACAGCACCGATCCACAGCAGACCACCGGTAGTGCTCAGCAAGTCATTCGATCGATGAACGCCGACAGTCAGAAACCCTGTTCCACCGACGGCGGAGACGAAGTGGACCGGCACGAGCTTCGTCGTCGACAGCTCCCGGTCGAAGTAAGTTGGGACCAGCGAGTACGCCTTCCCGAAGACTGTGTGAAAAACAAAGCCCAGCAGCGCGGGCAGAATCCAGGTCCGTTGGCTGACGCCGACGAGGACGACTGCCTGCCAGACGACCAGCCAGCAGGCACCCACGAAGACGAACCGGCGAGCCCACTGGGACGTTCGAAGTGCAGTCGTCATGTGTCCTTAATTCCAGTTTTCTGATAAAAAACCGATCACTCTCGATGCATTCGAAAAGAAGTTACAGTGACGATTCAACCTTGTTACGGATATGTTCGGCCTTGGGCACACATCAGGCTTTTTAAATACCACTGTGAGTTATCACAGGGTAATGGATAGACGAAAATTCATTTCGGCAGTCGGTACTGGGACGATGATCGCAGTCGCCGGCTGTTCGGTCGAAGATTCAGACGATGGAGGGGAAGCAAACAACACCGGTGGGAACGATACCAACACCAGCGACGACACCATGGACGACGGCACCGAGGAGTCTCCGGAGGACGAAACTTCCGAACTCGTCGTCGCGACCTACGCACCGTTCATCGACGCGCCATCGACGAGTCCCGGTGACTGGCTCAAAGAGGAGTTCGAATCCCGGTTCGACGCCGAGATCACCTATCAGACCCCGAGTGGGGAGTTGAACCACTACATCGAACAGCAGAATGCCGGCCAGGAGATCGAAGCCGACGTCTACGTCGGCCTCACCACTGACGGACTCGTCCGTGCAGACGAGAACGCGACCGAACAGCTCTTCGAGCGGGATATCGACGTGGAGGGGCAGGAAAACGTCAAAGAGGGTCTCAAATTCGATCCGGAGGGGCGTGCGATTCCCTTCGATACGGGGTACATCTCCCTGGTGTACGACAGTACCGAAATGGAGGCTCCCGAAACGTTCGATGGACTCCTCGAAGAGGAATACAGAGGCGACCTTATCGCACAGGATCCTGCCAGCTCGGAAACTGGTCGTGCGTTCCTGTTGCACACCATCCACGAGTACGGCGAGGATGGCTATCTTGATTACTGGGAGAATCTGCAAGATAACGACGTTCGCGTACTCGGTTCGTGGAGTGATGCCTATGCGAGCTGGGGTGAAGGGGAAGCACCGATGGTCGTCTCCTACTCGACCGATCAGGTGTTCGCCGAAGGGGAAGGCGAGGATCTCGCAAAACACCAGATCCGATTCCTCAACGATCAGGGCTACGCCAACCCGGAGGGGGTCGGGATCTTCACAAATACGGACAATCCGAGTCTCGCACGCGAGTTCATCAGCTTCCTGCTGGAACCGGACGTACAGGGTGAGATCGCACAGCGAAACGTCTCGTTCCCGGCGACGGACAACGCCGAGCTGCCAGAAGACTACGCCGAACTCGCACAGGAGCCACCGGAACCGGTCACCTTCAGCTACGACGAGCTACAGGGCTCGGTAGATGGATGGGTCGAGGACTGGGAGCGACAGTTCGCAAGTAACTGAACAGTGTCCAGCGCCCGCTCGGAACGGACTGTTCGAGACCGGATCGAGCGGCGCATTCTTGCGATTTTCGGGCTGAGTACTGTCCTGTTGCTGCTCGGGATGTTCTACTACCCGGTCGGGACCGTCTTTATCGAAGCGATCGTAGTCGACGGGAGCGCGACGATCTCCGTCTTTCTGGATATTCTCAGAGATCCGTTCTACTTCGGCGAGACTGCACGCCTGTTCGCGGGTGAATCACCGGGCTGGGACCTGTTTAGACCAGGACGGGAACTGGGTCTCGTCGAGTTCACGGCCTGGCAGGCCGTTCTCTCGACGCTGGCGAGTCTCGCCCTCGGCTTGCCGCTGGCATACCTCCTCGCGCGTTTCGAGTTCCGGGGTCGACGGACGCTACGCTCGCTGACGATTCTCCCATTCGTTCTCCCCTCGATCATGGTCGCGGTCGGATTCGTCGCGACCTTCGGGAGCAACGGGACAGTGAACGACGTACTCGGCCTGTTCGGACTGGGTTCGATCAACATGACCGGGACACTCAAAATCATTATTCTCGCCCACGCCTTCTACAACGCACCGCTGGTCGCGCGGATCGTCGCCGCATCCTGGGAGACTGTCGACGCGAGCGCAGTCGAGACAGCCAGGAGCCTGGGTGCGGGGCCGTTGCGGGCCTTCTGGGACGTGGTCGCTCCCCAACTGTATCCCGCAGTGTTGATGAGCGCGGCACTGACCTTCGTTTTCACCTTCGGAACCTTCCCGATCGTACTCGCACTTGGCGATCTCTCACTGGCGACGGTCGAGGTGTGGGTCAACCGACTCATCGGACGGTTCAACTACGCCGAAGCCGCCGGGCTGGCCATTATCGAGCTCGCAATCTCGCTTTCGGTTCTGTATGCCTACCTGCGCTACGAGGCAAAGCAGTCGAATCAGGCCCGTGGTGTCAGACCCCTTCCGCGGAAATCGCTGCGACCGGCCTCGCGGTCGCCCCGTGAACTGCTTCCCCGGATCGGACTCGGCGTGTACTCACTGATCGCACTGGTCGTCTTCGTCGCACCGATCGTGAGTATGATCTACGCGAGCCTGACGGGGCCGACTGGCTTCACACTCGATCACTTCCAGTTTCTGATCGAGCGCCAGACCGGCGGTGCGGATTTCCAGATCCAGCCCTGGCCGGCGATTCGAAACTCCCTGGTCTTCGGATTCGCGACCCTGCTCGTTGCTCTCCCGATGGGAGTAACGGTCGCCGTGCTCACAACGCGCAAATACCGCGGGCGAAAACTGGTCGATGTAGTCACGATGGCGCCGCTGGCTGTCTCCGGAATCATCGTCGGACTCGGACTGCTCCGGGGGCTGGTGTTCGGGGTCGAAATCGCCGGTTACCGGATCTTCGTCGGCGGCGCGATCGCGATTATCGCCGCCCACGCCGTCGCTGGCTACCCCTTCGTCGTCCGGACAGTCGCACCGGGACTCGAAAAGCTCGATCCCCAGCTGCTCGAATCGGCCCGCTCGCTCGGCGCCTCACGAGCACGGGCCTTGCTGGATGTGGAACTCCCACTTGTCTGGCCGGGCGTCGTCGCCGGTGCAGCATTCGCCTTCGCGATCTCTATCGGCGAGTTCTCCGCGACGATCATTCTCGCCGAGGGGGCGAATCAGTACACGATGCCAATCGCGATCGAACGGTTCATCGGGCGACGGCTCGGACCGGCAACAGCAATGGGAGTCGTGTTGCTGTTCGTCACGAGCCTCTCCTTCGTGGTCATCGAACGAATCGGAGGTGAACACAGTGGCCTCTGAACCGGCTGTCGAACTCACCGCCGTACGCAAAGAGTACGGGAAGACGATGGCACTCGACGGTATCTCTTTTGCCGTCGAACCCAGCGAATTCTTCACACTGGTCGGTCCCTCCGGCTGTGGGAAGACGACGACACTCCGGCTGGTCGGTGGGTTCGAACAGCCGACGAGTGGCACGGTCCAGTTCGGTGGACGCGATGTCTCGGGGTTGCCGCCGGAGGATCGAGACGTGGGTGTGGTCTTCCAGAACTACGCGCTGTTTCCCCACATGACCGTCAGCGAAAATATCGCGTACGGACTCAACTTCTCGGAGCCACCCGGAGACGTCACCGACGAGGAGCGTGTCAGCGAACTGCTGGAACTGGTCGATCTCGCGGGGATGGAAGATCGCGATCCAGCAGCGCTATCGGGCGGACAGAAACAGCGGGTTGCGATGGCGCGTGCGCTCGCACCCGGCCCGGAGATACTCCTGCTGGACGAGCCGATGAGTGCACTCGACGCCCAGCTCCGGGAGCGGCTGCGCATCACGATCCGCGAGATCCAGCAGGAACTCGGGATCACGACGATCTACGTGACCCACGACCAGGAGGAGGCGCTGGCGATCTCCGATCGAGTGGCAGTCGTCAACGACGGCGGGATCGAACAGATCGGTACACCCGAACAGATCTACGACGAACCCAAAACGGAGTTCGTGGCCGAGTTCATCGGCGACAACAACGTCTTCACTGGCGTGATCACTGCACTCGACGAGACAGTAACCGTCGATCTGGGCGAGGAGACCGTCGACGTCGCACCGGCAGACACTCTCGATGAGCCGACTGTGGGCGACAGGATGCGTTTCTGTGTTCGACCGGAAGACTTCGTCGTTGGTCAGGAGCGAAACAGTATCAGGGCCCACGTCGAAAGTGCGGAGTTTCTCGGTGACAGAACGCGGGTCCATCTTAGCTGGGGAGGAACAGAGCTACTCGCGCTGACAGACGAACCACTCGATGGCGAGGTGTCGCTCGGATTCGAGCCGGCCGACGCCCACATCATCTCCCAGTATTAGCTTCTGATGCGGATGATCCCGGAGCGGAAGACCTGCTGGTTCGGGACGATATACTCCTCACCGTCGGTTTCGATCCGTGTCACAAACATGTCCACTTCCTGGACGATCCCGCGTTTGTCGTCGATTCTGACCTCGTCACCGATGGTGTATGGCTCGATCAAGAGCAGGTAGATGCCTGCTGCACCGGCCGCGAGGAAGTCCTTGGCAGCGATGCCGACGAGAAAGACGAGACCGAAGGCGTAGGCACCGAGGAGGACGAGCAGGGCTGTGGTCGCGACGCCGAGCTGTGCGAGTGCAATCAGTGCGGCGATATAGAAGATGCTGTACTTCGCGATATCGCCGAGAATCGACGCCTCGGGGAGTTTGACCGAGCGGAGCCGTTCTTTGATCACAATTTTCGCCTTGTCGCCGGCGATCAGGCCGATGATGATCGCGAGCACGGCGATAAACAGTCGTGGCAGATTCCGTGTGACCTGCGTCCAGAACACCTCGTAATCGAGCAGTCGCGCGACGTTGAACGCGACGATGATCGCGAGCGTGTAGACGAACAGGCCGAGCAGTGTCGCGATGATGCCGCCTGTCGAGGTGCCGAAGCGATTGACGCTGCGCTCGAAGGCAGTCCCCTCGACAGCGTCGTTCATCCCCGTCCGTTCGAAAAGCGAGTGGACCCACCGCCAGACGAAATAGGAGATCACCGCGCCGGTGAGCAAAATCGTGACTGCGACAGTAAAGGCCGCTTCCTCCGAAAAGAGCCGTCGAACGAGTCGCCCAACGTCGATTGGCATCAGTACTCCTCCGGATCGAGTTCGAGTATCAGTTCACCGGCCTTGAAGGCCCGAACCATCCCGTCACTCTCGGAGAGGACGATCGCAGTCGCGTTCGTATCCCGCGTGATCGCACCGGCAGCCATGTGTCTGGCACCCAGTCCCTTCGGGATATCGACCCCTTCGGCGGCGGGTTCGAGATACCGGTACGCCGAGACGATCTTTCCACCATCCGAGATGACGAAGGCACCGTCGAGCCGGGAGAACTCCTTGAGCATGACGTTCACGATCGGATCACCGACGTGGACGTGGGATTTCTCGAACGGGTTGTACGAAAGCGGCCGGGATTTGTTCATCACCTTGCCGGCATCACCGACGACGAACAGCGCACCGACGGGCTTGCCTTTCTGGCCCTTCTTGCCGAGTTCGATCGCGACCTCGAAGACGTCACGAACCACATCTGGGTCGGCCCGGGAGTTGACGAAGAGGTCGTACAGCCCGGTGTGAGTGAACTCGTCAGCACGGACCCTGACGATCGTGTCGATATCACCGCTATCCATGAACGTCGTCAGACAGAGGATCTCGTCACCTTCGTCGATGAGTTCCGCGTCCATCGCACCCTCCAGCCCGTAGCGAATCCGACCGTCCAGGTCGTTGAACTCGAGTGGCAGAGAGACGAACTGATCCGCTTCGACTGCATTTTCCGTCCCCACGACGATCGTCTCAGTATCGTCGTTGTCGAACCGCTCGAACGTTCCCGAATCCTGCGTATACAGTAACACTGCATCGATATCTTCGACGACTTCGTCCAGCATCTCTCCCAGCCCGGTCATTAGTGTATCAACTCCCGATACCGGAAAAAAGGTTGCGGCCTGTCCCCGGGTCTTCGTGCACTCTGTAGCGACGCCAGAGTAAACGACCGATCGCTCGTTACCGCCTGCGGAGGACGACGATATACCGGGTCAAGGATCTGTGGACGCGGCGGTTGAACGCGGCCTCTGTCTGCCAGCCAGCCTGGTGTGCAGGCTGGGCCCAGGGTTTGTCGCCGACGACGACACACCGGGGTGCGATCCGTCTGGCCTCCGTCAACGTCTCCTGGATGAGTTGGCCCAGATTCCCCTCGATTTTCGACTGGCGGCCGTAGGGTGCATCGAACACCACCGCATCGGCAGCTCCGGAGGCGATGGGAAGTGAGGCACCGTCACCCCGGACGACGCCCCAGCCGCCGTCGAGGGCATCGTCGAGATTCTCCTGGGTTCCCCGGACCATCTTCCCCTGGACGTCGACACCGATCACGTCGGCACCGACCAGGCCGGCCTCGATCAGGATCCCGCCGGTGCCACACATCGGATCGAGAACCGTCGCACCCGGTCGAGCACCGGCGATGTTCACCAGTGCCCGGGCGAGGTCAGAATCCATACTGCCGGGCTGGAAGAAGGGTCGATCTGTCGGTTTTCGCGCCGTGAAATCGCGGTTCGCCTCCGACGCGAGCCACCCCAGCGCACAGAGGTCCTCGGAGAAAAGCGCCCGGAGTTCGTGGGTCGGATGCTCCAGATCGACCGTGAACCCCCTGTCGACGAGTTCGTCACCCAGTTCGCGCTCGACCTGCTGCGTGTCGATCCCGGTCGTCGACCGGACGTCGACCGCCCGGACTGCGACCGAGCCCTCGCGGTCGATAGAAGCGACCGAGAGGAGATCGCGAGCGTCCTCGGCAGTCGGCTCTGCCTTCCCGATCAGCTCACTCGCACGGTGACAGTACGCGAGATACTCGAATCTGTCCGTGAGTCCACGCGCTGTGGCCAGTCCGGGTGCGACGACCGAGCAGTCACTGACCGCGTGTTCGGCCTCGTAGGCCGCGAACTCGTCGTCCTGTCCTGCGAGTTCGAGAATGTACACGGCTTCACTGACGGCCGAACCGACAAGAGCGTATCGGTTGGCCCAACTGCAGACACAGACCGTCACCTCGACGATTCGGCAGCACGAACACTGGTATAAACAGAAAATACCACAAACCGGATAGATCAACCACTG
Source organism: Halovenus amylolytica (assembly GCA_004015825.1). Lineage (GTDB taxonomy): Archaea > Halobacteriota > Halobacteria > Halobacteriales > Haloarculaceae > Halovenus > Halovenus amylolytica. The sequence continues at coordinate 53,056 of SAYS01000014.1, forward strand.
TGTTCAGTTTGCGGGCTCACGAACCTTTATAAGGTTTAAATACGTGATTTAAATTGAGACATGGTTGATCCCAAGGAGACAATCAATATCGAAAACGTCGTTGCGTCGACGGGTATCGGGCAGGAGCTTGACCTTCAGAGTGTCGCGATGGATCTGGAGGGCGCGGATTACGATCCGGAGCAGTTCCCGGGACTCGTCTACCGGACACAGGAGCCGAAATCGGCTGCGCTGATCTTCCGGTCGGGGAAAATCGTCTGTACCGGTGCCAAGAGCACTGACGACGTCCACCAGAGTCTGCGGATCGTCTTCGACAAACTCCGCGAGCTCAACATCCAGGTCGAGGACGAGCCGGAGATCATCGTTCAGAATATCGTCACCTCTGCGGATCTCGGTCGGAATCTCAACCTGAACGCCATCGCGATCGGGCTCGGCCTCGAAAAGATCGAGTACGAACCCGAGCAGTTCCCCGGCCTCGTCTACCGGCTGGAAGATCCCGACGTCGTGGCCCTCCTCTTTGGCTCCGGCAAGCTCGTCATCACCGGCGGGAAACAGCCCGACGACGCGAAGGAAGCTGTCGACAAGATCGTTACTCGACTCGAAGATCTGAGTCTGCTCGACTGATCTACGGTCGTTTCCAGACTGCTGCATCGAAACGGTATTATAAGTTCTCAGATAGAAGATGTTTTTCTGCCGGTTCGTGGTCGATCTCGTACCCCTGCGGAGTTTCGGCGACGTCGGTTACAACGTAAAACTGGATCTCCTGTTCCTGGCTGGTCATTACGGGAAACTCGTAGTTGTCAGCCTCGTAGTCCGGTGACTCACCAGCCTCGACTCTGTCGGCGACGAAGCCACGATGGTCCGCGATACGCTGTTCGGTCACCTCGCGTGAAATCCGGGGGATCTCCGCGGTCTGTGAGCCGAAATGATCCAGAAAGGACCGGTCGCGTTCGTAGCCGACAGAGTTCCGGCCCGCGACCATCGCAGCCAGAGTCGTCGTCCCCGTCCCCCAGAACGGATCGAGGACGGTATCGCCGTAGATGGAGTACATGTTGACGAGACGGTACGGGATCTCGAAGGGGAAGGCAGCGGCCCTGTCCCGTAGTTCGTCCTGGGAGAGATCCTGTAGTCGGCCACGGATCTCCGTCCAGAGATCGGTAAACCACCGATTTCGCTCCTCCCAGAAGTACGCCGCCTCGTAACGGCGGTCGGCACCGGGTTCGAACTCCCGGCGATAGCCGTTCCGGAAAACGAGGATGTACTCGTGTTCGAGCGTGACGTAGGCGCTGGGTGGCAACATCCCCGACCCCATGAATTTCGCGGCGCTGTTTGCGGGTTTGTGCCAGAGAATATCCGGCAGTGGATCGAACCCGCGCTGTTCGAAGGCCTCGGTGATCCGCGAATGGTTGGGGTAGACCCGGAACCGGCCGCCGATCGTCCGGGTCGCGTCCCCGATGTTGATACAGGCGATCCCGCCGGGGGCGAGGACACGTTCGATCTCGTCCCAGACCGAATCGAGTACCTCGTGCATCGCCTCGAAGGCCGCCTCGCCGTCGCCAGCAGCCAGTTGCTCCTCGACGGTCGGAGAGAGCTCCGCGAACAGCTCGTCCCACATCTCGATCATCGGGTACGGGGGAGAGGTGACGACCAGTTCGACGCTGTTCGACTCGATCGCCGACAGATCGCGTGCGTCGGTGGGGTGAATCCGATGGGTCGTCGTGAGCCCCTCGTCCGATCCAACTGAGTCCGTCGTCGACTCGTGGCTGTCAGCCCGATCCGAGTTGTCGTCGTCGGCCATCTTACTCGACCAGTCGTTCGATCTCGGTGACGAGGATATCACTCGCGCCGACAGCTTTCAGATCAGTGATCGTCTCGAACACGCGCCCTTCCGCGACGACCGCGTGGACAGCAACCTGGTCGGTCCCGGCGATGTCCATCACCGTCGGCCCGCTCATTCCCGGCAACACGTCTTTGATCGTCTCTAGTTCGTCCTCGGGTGCGTTGAGCATGAGATACCGCTTGTCATCCGCATCGAGAACCGAACCGAGTGCCGTCGAAACCTGTTCGACCTTCGGCTCATCGGCAACATCACCACGGGCGAACAGCCGGACAGAGGAGGAGAGAATCTCCTCGATTTCGACGAGCCGGTTCATCCGCAGGGTAGTCCCGGTGGAGGTGATATCGACGATGCCGTCAGCCATATCGACGTGCGGGGTTAGCTCCGTCGCACCAGAGACTTCTGTGATATCTACGTCGACAGCCTGCTCGTCGAAGTAGGCCTCGGTAATCGCGGGGAACTCCGTCGCGATCGTCCCGCCGTCGAGGTCGGCGAGCGAGTCGACATCACCGTCTTCCGGGACAGCCAGGACGATCCGGCAGTTTCCGTAGTCGAGATCGAGCAACTCCACGAGATCGGTCTCGGACTCCTGTTCCTGATCGTAGCCGGTGATGCCGAGATCTGCCGCCCCGTCTGCGACGTACTCCGGGATATCGCCAGCCCGTGCGAAGAGGACAGTGACGTCGGGATCGACAGTATCGGCGTACAGTTTCCGGTCTGCGCCGTCGATGAGGTGTAGCCCGGCCCGTTCCAGGAGATCGAGTGTCGGCTCGTGAAGGCGGCCCTTGTTGGGCACAGCAATACGCATACTCCCGATTGCCCGCCCTGGGTCAACTGTTTTTCGACAGCGGAGTACCGAGATACAAAGGCTCTTTTTTCATCATGCCCTACAGCTACGCAATGGAAGAGCCTGATGGGCCCGGCGAGGACCGCTGTGAGTCCTGTGGCGAGGTACTGAAGCCATCGGATCGGTACTGCCCCTCGTGTGGCACAGTGACCGGCCACTCGGAACGTGGGCAGCCAGCGACCAGTGACGGCGACGATTCCGAACGGTCGGAGGCCGAGTGGGGTGCCGAGTCGCGGGCCGACACTGAACTCCAGAACGGCGGTTGGGAGCAGAGTGAGCCGACGTATCCTCAGGAACAGGATGTGGGCCGACCGAGAGATAGAGAGCGAGGAGGGGACAGCTCCCCCGGATCACCCGGTTCGATGCGGGGTCGGGAGTCACCCCTCCGGACCGCTGGCGTTGGCCTGGGACTCGGGATCCTCGGACCGGTCTTTCTGATCATCGGATCGTTCCTCGCGGCAGTCGTGCTGTCGACGGTCGGCGTCTCACAGAACGCGTTCATCATCCTCGGGACGTCGATCGGACAGATACTGGGGTTCGGTGGGGTGGCGCTGGGGTACCTGCGCCAGCGCGGCTACGAATGGGGGGATATCCAATCCTATCTCGGGATCAGGATCCCCTCACTGCGTGAGCTCGGCGTCGTGATCGCTGGCTACGTGGGAATTATCGTCTCGTTGATCGTCGTTTCGATCATCGCGACGCTGTTTCTCCCCGAGCCAGCGCAGAACGAAGGGGCGCAGACGGCTATCGAGAACCCGGATATCATCCCGATAATGATCGTGATGATGCTGCTGGTCGTCGGTCCCTTCGAGGAGTTGCTGTACCGGGGTGTCGTCCAGAACCGACTCCGTGAGAACTTCGATGTGTTTCCAGCAATCGCGATCGCGTCGGCTATCTTCGCCGCCGTGCACGTCATCGCACTCGCTGGCGACCTCGTCGGGATGCTCGTGACGATCACGATCCTCTTTTTCCCGGCGACGATCTTCGGCTACGTCTACGAGTACACCGGCAATCTCGTCGTTCCTGCACTGTTACACGGAATCCACAACTCGGTGTTGCTCTCGCTCATCCTGCTCGGGCCCGAACTCGAAGAGCAGACCGCCTTTGTCGCACGGGACGCCGTACTGTCGGGGGTCGAGACCGTCGTTGCAGTCGTCGAGACTGTTCCCATCGCGGTCGGTCTCTGACCTGTCTCTGCGCAACTGTGAGGCATCTGCAGTCCGTAACTCGATTATGTCCGAGACAGTCCCGGTGACAGTCGTCGAGGGAGACCAGGAGACGACCATCGAGGTCGAACAGGGTCGGATTCTGCGGGACGCACTGCTCGAGGCTGGATTCCAGGTGTACGGAACAGTATCGAAGTACGCGAACTGTGGCGGCCGGGGGCTCTGTGCGACCTGTACTGTCGAGGTCGATCCAGCGCCGGAGCCGACACACTGGCACGACGCCGCCGCGGTTCGGTTCGGCTATCCCCGACTCTCCTGTCAGATCGCGGTCGACGAGCCGATGCGGGTCAGACTACTCGATAAACACGTCTGGGGGCAGGTGTTTCCACGGCAGTTGTCGTCCGAATAGCTGGCCTCGACCAGCAGTGACGATACAGAGTTAAGCCCGTGCAGTGTGGGACATTTCGTATGAGCACGCTTGCAGTAACGGATGGACGCGTCCTCCGGCCCGATATGACAGTCGCGTACGCGGACGTACTCGTCGATCGAGATAGCGGAACGATCGAGGAACTGAGCGAGCCCGGCGAGATCGAGGGGGACGACCAGCTCGATGCCGCCGGTGGGTTCGTCATCCCGGGACTGGTCAACGCCCACACGCACGTCGCGATGACGCTGTTCCGCGGAAACGCAGACGACAAACCGCTGGATGCGTGGCTCCAGGAAGACATCTGGCCTGTCGAGGCGGAGCTACAGGCCGAGGACGTCCGCGCCGGGACAGCCCTCGGTGTCGCAGAGATGATCCGCTCGGGCACGACAGCCTTTGCAGATATGTACTTCTTCATGCCCGAAGTGGCCGACGTCGTCGAGGAGGCTGGGCTTCGAGCGCGACTCGGACACGGCAGTATCACCGTCGGCAAGGGCGAGGATGCTGCCCACGAGGATTTCGAACATGGGCTGGAATTCGCCCGGGAACACGACGGGAGGGGTGACGGTCGCATCAAGACGATGTTCACGCCCCACAGCCTGACGACCGTCGACGAGGCATTCTACCGGGAGTACGTCCCGGAAGCCAGAGCGGACGGGATTCCGATCCACTTCCACGCGAACGAGACGGTCGACGAAGTCGAGCCACTCGTCGCGGAGTACGACCAGCGACCCCTGGAGTACGCCGACGGCCTGGATCTGCTAACGGAGGACTCGTTTATCGCCCACGGCGTCCACGTCGACGACCACGAGATCGAGTTGCTCACCGATAGAGACACGGCCGTCATCCACTGTCCGGCCTCGAATATGAAACTCGCGAGCGGCATGGCTCCGGTCCAGAAGTTGCTCGACGGTGGCGTCACAGTCGGGCTGGGGACAGATGGTGCAGCCTCGAACAACGATCTGGATATGTTCGACGAGATGCGCGATGCAGCGATGCTGGGGAAACTCGCAGCCGACGACGCGAGCGCCGTCGCCGCACCGACGGCAGCCGAGATGGCAACTGCCGGCAGCGCCGACGCGATCGGGTTCGATAGCGGCCGTCTCGAACCTGGTGCGAACGCGGATCTCGCCGTGATCGACCTCGACGCCGAACACCTGACACCACAGCACGACCTCGTCAGTCACCTCGCGTACGCGGTCCGGGGCAGTGACGTCCGCCACACGGTCTGTGACGGAACCGTGTTGATGCGGGATCGCAAACTCCAGACACTAGATCTCGACGACGTTATCGAAGAAGCGAGTGCACGTGCGGAAGCGCTATTTGCCCGAGCAAACTGATCGTGATTAGTGCGGTTATTTTCGTACCCACCTCCCAGACAGCCATGTCTCACGGCGTGTCCTCCACATCTTCTTTCACCATAGCGGTACAGACTCGCAGTAATCACTATGAGTGAGGCTGTCGGAGAGAACTGCCTTTTCGATGTGGGAGATACAGAAGCGATACGAACAGCCCACTAGACAGTGGGTCACCGGGTTGCGCTGGCAATGTGCGTGCTCGACAGAATATATAAGGAATCATATATAACTGTTCGAATCGGCCCCGAGTTAAACTCTAAGAGAGTATTGTAAACCGTAAAAAAGGATCTGAGGGCCCATTACCATCTGGCAATATAGCGATAAACGAACTGAACGGGGTGGGGGGTTTAGTGAGGGAAAGCAAGTAGACAATGATAGAATGGAACGTAAAACTGTACTACTCGTCGTTGCACTGTCTGCGATGGCAGCTGTGCTGGCAGTCGGTGCCGCACCGGCGGCCGCACAGACTGATAGCGATCTATCGGTCAGTGTGACACAGGACAACGACAGCTCTGCGACAGTGACGGTCACGGACAATGGAACTGCAGTAGAGAACAGCTCGGTCAACGTCACCAGCGAAACTGACAACGTTTCCTACGCGGGGACCGGTAACTACGAGACAGACGAAAACGGTACTGTGGGACTGCCAGCACCGGAAGAAAACGTCACGATCAGCGTGACTGCAGCCTTCGAGAACGAGACGGCAACGACGGAGGCGACGCTGACCGCGGGGACGGCGGAGAACGAATCGAGCTTCGGGCAGGCAGTCTCCTCGTTCGTGGAGAGCCTGAACAATAACGAGACTGACGGTCCGATGGGCGTCCTCGTCTCGAATTTCGTCCTCGCAAACAATCCAGCGTCGGACAAGACTCCGGACCACGCCGGACCGCCGGAAAACGAGACCGGACCGCCGGAAAACGAGACCGGACCCCCAGAAAACAAGACTGGCCCGCCAGAAAACAAGACTGGCCCACCAGAGGACAGAGGTCCTGACGGCGACAACGGTCCGCCAGAAGACAGAGGCCCTGGCGGTGAGGACAGTGACACTGACGCCGAAGACGACGAGGAAGAAGAAGACGGATCACAGGGCCCACCGGATCACGCGGGCCCCTCGTAGATAGCAACCGTCGCTGACTCTCTTTTACTGGCTTCTGGGTGTGTCGTCCGGCCGTCCCAGCTTCGTGTACAGGTAGTACGAATAGACGGCGGATAGGGCTGCAATGAGAAAGGAGCCACCTGCCAGAACCAGGATCTGTAGCTCACCGACAGCGACGAACAGATCGGGAACCGAGAGAGAAACGAGATGGTGGGAGTTTCTGGCACGGACAGTCAGAGTGCTTCGGTACTGTTTTCCCCACCCTGACCGTTCGTACTGGCATGACAGCACCTATTAGTCAGCAACTTTCAGACGCGGATCTTCTGGAAGACGGACAGCGTAAGATGGAGTGGGCACGCCAGCATATGCCGATTCTGGAGTCACTGCGCGAGGATTTCGAACGGTCCCAACCCTTCGCCGGGGAGGTGATCGGGATGGCGATGCACGTCGAAGCCAAAACAGCGATCCTGGCGGAGACACTCGCAGCCGGCGGTGCGGAGGTCGCAATCACTGGCTGTAACCCACTGTCGACACACGACGACGTCAGTGTCGCACTCGATGCAGTCGAGGGCGTCACATCCTACGCGAAACGTGGCGTCGATGGCGACGAATACTACGAGGCGATGGAAGCCGTGATCGGCCACGAGCCGACGATCACCGTCGACGACGGCGGGGATCTCGTCTTCGCGATCCACGAAGAGTACCCGGAACTGATCGAGACGATCGTCGGTGGCTGTGAGGAGACGACGACTGGTGTCCACCGCCTGCGCGCGATGGCCGACGACGGCGAACTCGACTATCCGATGTTCGCGGTCAACGACACGCCGATGAAACGACTGTTCGACAACGTCCACGGAACCGGTGAGTCCTCGCTGGCCTCGATCGCGATGACGACCAACCTGGCCTGGGCCGGCAAGACGGTCGTCGTGGCCGGCTTCGGCTACTGTGGAAAGGGTGTCGCACGGAAGGCAGACGGCCAGAACGCGAACGTAATCGTCACGGAGGTCGAACCCCGCCGGGCGCTGGAGGCACACATGGAGGGCTACGACGTCAAACCGATGCACGAGGCGGCCGCGGAGGGTGACGTCTTCATCACTACCACGGGCAACCGTGACGTGATCGTCGCCGACCACTTCGATCAGATGGACGACGGTGTCGTGCTCGCGAATGCTGGCCACTTCGACGTCGAGATCGACCTGGATGCACTCGGTGAGAAAGCAGTCGACAGCTACGAGGCACGCGACGGGATGCAGGCCTACGAGATGGATGACGGCCGCCGGATCCACGTCCTCGCAGAGGGGCGGCTGGTCAACCTCGCGACCCCTGTCTCACTCGGCCACCCGGTCGAGGTGATGGACCAGAGCTTCGGCGTGCAGGCAGTCTCCGTGCGCGAACTCGTCGAACACGGCGAGGAGTACGACGCCGGCGTCCACGACGTCCCCGACGAACTCGACGAGGAGGTCGCCAAGATCAAACTCGAAGCCGAAGGCGTCGATATCGACGCACTGAGTGACGAGCAAGAAGAGTACATGAACAGCTGGCAGCACGGAACATAACGAAAAAAGACGAAGTCGCTGCGTCTCAGGCCGATTCTTCCTGTAGTTCCGCGAGGTCAGGCGCGTTCTCGGCTTCCTCGGGGAGTGTGATGTCGACTGCCGAGTGATCGAGCGTGATCGTATCCTCGACAGCACTTTCGACGACAGTATTCTGTGCCTCTGATGTAGATTCTGCGGTCTGATCGATCCGAACTGGCTGGTTCGATTCTGCGGAGACCCAGACCGTCATCTGGACGTCGGTAAACTCTGCACTGCCCCCACTACTGTTTCCGAAGTAGTACTCGTTGAGTGCTGTCTCGTCCACATCTGCGGTGAGAACGTACACACGTTCGCCCTCGTAGGTCGTCTCACCTTCGAGCGTCGCCGACGAGTTCGACATGAACACAGTCAGCTGGGATGTGATATCGTACTGATTCACAAAGGTATCGAAATCCTCCGAGATATTCTGCTGGATCCACGCGGAGCCGTACTGCTGTTCGTTTTGATCACTTCGCGTGTACGCAACGTCATCGAGGAGGTACCCCTCGCTTTCGGTCGATCCTTGTTGGCTCGTCTGGTTCTGTTCGAACGCGACCGCAGGTTCGGTCGTGTCCACCATCACGTCCCGCGTACTGGTGCCCTCGACAGTCTGGTTGCCCTGTGTCTGACTCTGGTCGGACTGCTGGGCGTAGGAGTACTCTTCAGTGGATTCGAGTTCGCTGATGCTCTCCGAGAAGACTTCCTCGGCAGTCACGTCGTCACTGACTGGATCGAGATCATCGAGTGCAGGGTCCGAATCACCGGTGGACTCGTCGCCGGAGCCGTCGTCCGAGTCGTTCAGTGTGTCATTCCCGTTGCCATCGTCACCGCCGAGTCCGAGACAGCCAGCTGACAGCACGAGCACGACCACCGCGAGCAGTGCGAGCTGTTTTCTGGTTCCCGGCCAATTCAGGGATCGCATAGAAGCGCTATCGGTTCGGGCAAAATAAACGCTTGCTTCTGTGATTGTTGTTGCTCGTCACGAGACCGCAAGCAGTGACTTATATTCGAGCCAGCCCTAACGTGACTCCATGGACCGACGGACGTTTTTGCAGGCTGTGACGAGTCTCGCCGGGACAGCCGCGCTGACCGGCGGTGCTCTCGCGGGCACCAGTACCGCATCAGCACACATCCCGTTCGAGCCCCTGGGTTCCGTGGCGGTTCCCGGTGCGAAAGAAGCGACTGTTCACCACGACGACGAAGTAGCCTACGTCGCGACCGGCGACGGGTTCGCAGCTGTCGATATCTCCGACCCACGAGAACCCGAGATTCTCGCCGAGCGGCGCGGGATCGAAAACGAGAGTGGCGCACAGATCCCGCAGATCTGGGATCTCTGGCCCTGGGAGAACAGACTCGTCGTCGCAGGCCCAGCACAGGGCCGCGGGGGCGATGGCTCCGGGTTCGCACTGTTCGATATCGAGGAGCCGAGCGAACCCGAGCAGGTGGCAGCGTACGAAACCGCGTTCGGGATCCACAACTGCTATTTCGACGACGGGATGGTTTATCTCACCGGCAGTAGCCTCAGGACGAATCCGCTGGTGATGATCGACGTCACTGACGACAGCCCCGAAGAGGTCGGTCGGTGGTCGATCGTCGACGAAGACGAATCCTACGGTGATATTCCCGTTCCGTTGCGTCCCCTCCACGATATCTACGTGCAAGACGATATCGCCTACCTCTCCTACTGGGAGGCCGGTGCGTGGATCGTCGACGTGAGCGAACCGGCGTCGCCGTCGGTCCGCTCGCGTGTCGGGGAGTACGACCTCTCGGAGCTGATGGACGTGAGTGGTGTCGACGCACAGCTCAACGCCTTTACGCCGCCCGGCAACGCCCACTACGCGCAGGTGAACGACGACGCGACGGTTCTCGCAGTTGGAAAGGAAGCCTGGGCAACAGAGACGACCGACGGGCTCACAGGTGGGGCAGGTGGCGTCGATCTCTACGATATCGAAGACGAGAGCGACCCGACCCACCTGTCGACTATTAACGCACCGGAGTCGTACTCACAGCAACGGTCCGGCTGGTTCACGACGGCGCACAATCTCGATATTACCGGGGATCGGCTGTACACGTCCTGGTACTTCGGCGGCGTCAAGATCCACGATATCAGTGATCCAGAAAATCCCGGCGAGATCGCCTGGTGGCGCAACCCCGCGGAAGCGAGTTTCTGGACCGCCCAGTCCGCCGGCGAGGAGTTCGTCGCATCGAGTCTCGCGGCCTCGGGGATAGCCAGAGACGCACCGAACGACACCAGGGAAGCGCTGTACGTCTTCCCGGATATGGTCGGCGAGCAACACGACCCACCGTCGCTTACCGACCCGCCCAGGGATCTCGCCGAGTCGGGAGAGGCGACCGGAAACGAATCCGAAGACACAGTCTCAGATGGCGGTGAATCAGTCTCCGAAAATACGAGTGAGCAGAACACGACCGCGGATTCGGCCGAGAGTGCAGACGACGGCGGTCCGGGTTTCGGTGCGGGTGTGGCTCTCGCGGGACTCGGTGGCGCCTCCTATCTTCTGGCCCGCCGTCGGGGATCTGACGGGAGTGAAGAGTTTTCAGAGTAGCCTGTCATGGGTCAGTCGCGCCCACGGTGAGGCCTTCGGCGATATCCGACCCGCGACGTCGATGAGCGGGGTCGAACGGCTGATCGATCCCGAGATGATCGTCGAGATCGAGGTGGTCGCGCAGGTCGAGTAATCCGCCGGCAGACAGCCGAATTTAAGTTCCTCGACCGGCCAGTTCAGGTAGATGTCCAACGCGAAAGGGGACCGCCGTGAGCGGGAACTCGTCAACAAACTCGACGATGCGGGGTTTGCGGTGATGCGAGCGCCCGCATCCGGCAGCGCGACCGAGCGCGAACTGCCGGACGTCCTCGCCGGTGACAGTGATACCTTCTACGCGGTCGAGGCCAAATCCTCCGCCGGCGATCCGATCTATCTCGACGGCGAAGAGGTGTACGCGCTCGTCTACTTCTCGCGGAACTTCGGCGCGAAACCACGTATCGGCGTCCGCTTCGACCGCGAGGACTGGTACTTCTTCCACCCCGACGACCTCCACCAGACCGACGGCGGCAACTACCGGGTCAAAAAGGAGACTGCACTCGCCGACGGGGTCGATTTCGCCGAGTTGACCGGCCACTCCGAGAAGGTGACACTCGACAGCATCGGCGAGGAGTCCGAGGAGGAGTCAGACGACGAGAAAGATCTCCGGCGGATCCTGAGTGCGGTCGAGCGCGGCGATCTCTCCATCGACGACGCTGTCGAGATGCTCTGATCGGTCGCTCTCCCGCCACCGGCAGCCGTAACACTCAGTGTCGCAGGGACGGAACGGTCTCAAAATGGATTCCTACGACGTTCGTCGGATTCCGGGTGATGGGAAGCTGGCCGATGCGTTCGAGGTGCGGCGGTCAGTGTTCATCGAGGGGCAAGACGTGCCGGAGTCGATCGAAATGGACGGCAACGACGAGGACGCGATTCATTTCGTCGTCGTCGACGGCGACCAGCCAGTCGGAACTGCCCGACTTCGCATCCCGGAGCCGGAGACCGCAAAGCCCGAGCGGGTGGCTGTCATCGAAGAATACCGCGAGCAGGGAGTCGGCCGACGGCTGATGGAGTTGATCGAAGCCGAGGGCCGCGAGCAGGGGTGTGCGCGCGCTGTGCTACACGCTCAGACCCACGTTATCGACTTCTACGAAAAACTGGGCTACGAGGTGACGAGCGAGGAGTTCGAGGAGGCAGGTATTCCACACGTCGAGATGGAAAAACAGCTTCGAGCAGGGCTTACTCACGAATAACCACCGTGTTCTCTTGGGCGTCTGGCGTCGAGTGTGGACATGCAGATATCGCGAACGACCGCCACCTTGCAGACCTGCTCCGACAGGCTCGATTCGAGAAAGGGGCCACAACACCGGGGGAGATGAGTATGTCCCGCATCGGTACCGTTGCCAGAACAGCCCTGGAGATGCTCATCGAGAAACAGATCTCGTTTCTCTCCGGTAGTATCGCATTCTTTGCTTTCATCTCGATCTTCCCGGCCCTGTTGCTGGTGCTGGCAGCTGGCTCGTTGTTCGGGGGCGAACAGTTTGCGACGAGCGTCGTGGAGTACGTCGAAAGCTACCTGTCGGAGGGCGGGAGTGAGATAATTACCGGCGCTCTCGCGAACACCAGTGGAGCAGCGGGGGCATCGATCGTCGGGATCGCAGGTCTGCTGTGGAGTACACTCAAGGTGTTTCGGGCTGTCGACATTGCCTTCGACAGGATCTACGACAACGAGATCGAAACGACACTGCTGACACAGCTCCGAAACGGAGCTGTCACGATTCTCGCTATCGTGGCTGGTTTCGTTGTACTGGCGGCTGTCCAGTATCTGCTCTGGCAGCTATCCTTCCAGAGCGTGATCGTGCCGATACTCCTGCGCTGGCTCCTGCTTGTTGCCGGCCTCCTGATCGTGCTGGTACCGCTGTACTACATTATGCCACCGGTAGCGATGACACTCCGTGCGGTCCTGCCAGGCGCGCTGGTCGCCGTCGGCGGACTGGTGCTCCTCCAGGAACTGTTCGGACTCTACGCCGCCCAGGCCAGCCAGTACCAGGCGTACGGATTCGTGGGCGCAATCCTGCTCTTTTTGCTGTGGCTGTATTTTGGCTCGTTCATCTTGCTCGCCGGCGCGACGGTCAACGCCGCGATAGCAGAAACGAAGCAGTCGGAGGTAGCCGGTTCGGGTCCAGAGCCAGACAGCGACCACTCCTATTCCGACAGATCGATCGAGTGACTACTCCTCTCTGTCCCGTCGTTCCATCCGGGCAACGAGGTCGTACGGGCTCTCGCCGGTCCGGATACCGTCGAGCAAGGCGAAGGCATCGCCCGGCGAGAGGAAGTGGCTGGTCACCGCCCGTCCGAGCGGTGTCGGCTCCAGCCCGTCGATGAAGTCGTATTCGAGCAGCTTCCCGAGTGCGTGTTTCGTCGGAATCTCGCCGACCATCGACTCGTTGAGCTGTTTGGCCCGGTTGCCGCCGACGGTGACGTTCGCGAGCGTCTCCTCGACGGCAGCGGATTCGTCGTACCGGGTCTGGACTGGCTCCATCTCGCCTTTGAGCAGTTTGAACGAGACCTCGTCTTCGGTCATCTCCTGGCTCCCGTGGTAGGCACCATCGGGTTCGACGAGCAGATAGACGGTCCCCTTGTCGTGATAGTCCGGGCGGCCAGCCCGGCCGAGCATCTGGTGGAACTCCTGGACGGAGAGCCACTCGATCCCCATCGCCAGCGAGTCGAAGATCACCTGCGACGCCGGGAAGTCGACACCGGCAGCCAGCGCGGCCGTCGTCACGACAGCCGCAAGCTCCTGGTCTGCAAACTGGGATTCGACACGCCCCCGCCGTTTGTTGTCGAGGCCGGCGTGATACGGAGCCGAGGAGTACTCCAGCCGGCGGGAGATTTCGTGACATCGTCGCCGGGAGTTCGTGAAAATGATCGTCTGTCCCCGGTAGCCCTTGCTGGATTTCTGATCGAAGGCCCGCCTGACCAGCTTGTTCTCGACGTCGATTTTCTCCTGCCCGTCGAGGAACGTGACGTGGCGTTCGATCGGCACTGGTCGCTCCTCGAACTCGATGAGCGTCGCTTCGAGCGCGGCTGCGAGCGTTCCCGGGTTACCGACAGTCGCGGAGAGATAGATCCACTGGGTGTCGCCGCTGGATTTCTCCCGGCAGTAGTATTTGAGCCGCGAGATGAGTCCATCGAGGCGATGGCCACGCTCGCCCTCCCCGAGCGTGTGCACCTCGTCGATGACGACCGTCCCGACGTTGCCGAGATTGCGGCCGGTCCGGAGCGCGTGGTCGACACCCTCGTAGGTCCCGACGATGATGTCGGCGCTCGGGTCGAACTGCTGGCCGCTGTCGTTGATCCGACTCGCACCGACCCGGAGCGTGATATCCGCGATATCGCCGTATCGCTCCTGAAATTCGTGGTACTTCTGGTTCGCGAGCGCGACGAGCGGCACCAGAAACAGCATCTTCCCCTCGTTGTTGAGTACTCGGTCGAGCCCTGCCATCTCCCCGATGAGCGTCTTCCCTGTCGCTGTTGCACTCACGACGAGCTGGTCTTCGCCCTGGGTCGCACCGTTTTCGACCGCGAGGCTCTGGACCGGAAGCAGGGTATCGAACCGTTCCTCGATCTTGTTCTGGATACCGGGATGCAGAGACAGCGAGTCGACACGGACCGGATCGACATCTTCGACTGTGGGGCTGATCTCGTCGAATTTCGTCAGCTCGGGGTCGAGATCGCCTTTCAACAGGTTGAGAATCCGTTCGAGATCCTGTACCTCGAACAGGAGTGAGTCGAGTCGCTCGCGAGCAGTTCCGGTGATGCTGCCGTGGTAGGCGAGCTGTCGGTCGAGTTCCTCACGAGCACAGTCCGGACAGATTTTCTCGGTTTCCGTCTGGATCGCCGTCTCGGCTGTGATCGGCGAGTAGTACCCCTCTTTCGCACAGAGCCGGCAGGTCCGGACGACTTTCGCATCTAACTGGTAGCCGTCGAGCATCTCCCGAAGCTCGTCACGGCCGTACTGCGAGGTCTGCTCCGAGATGCGAATCCGGTTTGCACGCCGGGCTAGCTCGACGAACTCGTCGGGGCTGCGACGGCTCTCGCTCGACCCCTCGACGATGCGAAGCCTGGCCGGACGTGGGCCGGCGGTCGTCTCCTTGAGTTCCAGAAAGCCCGTGAATATCCGCTCCCCCTCGCGCTCGACGACGACCCGGTAATCGTCGCCGGATTCGTGTAAAAAGAGGGTATCGACACGGGCAAGCTGTTTAGACACGCGAGTATCTACGGGAAGGCAGTATTTGAGTGGTACGAAGTGAAGAGAGCGACCGGGAGTACTCCCGGCTCCCGGAGCTACATCTCCGAGTCGTCGCCAGTCGTGTCGGTGTCGTTGACGACGACGAGATCGAAGGGTTCCTCGGCCGGTGCGTTACCGGGTTCGAGATAGCCGACCGCAGCGACCGTGTACACCATTCCCGCCTCGACTTCCACATCGAAGGTATCGACGACGTCTCCATCGTTGTTCTCCGTGGCGGGCCGAATCTCCAGTGTGTACTGGCCGGCTGGAACAGTCGCCGTTCCGGCCGCGCCGAACGGGACATCGCCGAAGAGAACGTCACCGCTGCTTGCGACGGTGATGTCGACGTTCGGTGCATCCGGTGACGCGTGAACTGCCCGGACTCGCGCCTGATCGCCGGGATCGCTACGATCGTCTTCCAGGATACTGACCGCGAAGGGCTGATTCGCTTCGCCGACCTCACCGATCGCTGCAGCCGTGAACGAGCCCTCGGTGAGTTCGATTGTTTCGTCGAAGACCACCGTCTCCTGGTCTCCCGCCGCGGTAACCTGGACATCGTAGCTCCCGGCTTCGAGTGCCAGGTAGTCGCTGAACGTGCCGAACGCAACGTCTTCCAGTACCGGATCGCCGTCTACGTATACGTCCACGTTCGGTGCGTCCGGCGAGAGGTGAGCGACCCGGAGATTCCCCATGGCTGGCTCCTCTCCGGTTGTGTCGTCCTCCGATTCGTTGTCGTCCATAGAGTCGTCATCCATCGATTCGTTCCCGTCCACAGCGCCACCGTCTGTCTCGTTACTTTCGGCCGGATCATCGTCGCCGTCACCATCGTCACTGGCACAGCCAGCGAGCGCGAGAAATGCCGCACTGGCTCCCATCGTCTTGAGAAATCGTCGTCTTCGCGTCATTAGTTACGAACGTCTTGTTGGGAGGAATCTTAATAAACCTATTCGGAGAACAACTAGTATTTGAGAAGGTTACTTGCGTGTAAGTCCACCCCTGTACAGTTATTTATACATGGGTATGTATCAATACCAGTAGTTGCTATTCATCCGCACAGTCGCAGCCAGTGTGAGAGTGGGCAGACCCGCTTTTAAGATGGTACCCATACAACCGCTAACACATGGGTATCACGTACGAAGATTTCCTCGACCAGCAGTACGAACCGCTCGACTCGGATCTCGTCTGTGAGTTCGCGATCGAGCCCGCCCCGGATATGGACTGGGGAGCCGCAGCGAGTCGGGTCGCCAGCGAGAGCTCCAACGGTACCTGGGCGGAGCTACAGGTCGAGGGATCGATCACCGATCTCTCTGCGACGGCCTGTGCGATCGACGAAGATGCGGGGGTGGTCACTGTCGCGTACCCGGAGGAACTGTTCGAGGCCGGCAGTATGCCACAGATACTCTCCTGTATCGCCGGAAACATCATGGGGATGAAAGCTGTCAGCCGGATTCGGCTGCTCGATTGCGAGTGGCCGGAGTCGGTCGTCAGCGAGTTCCCCGGCCCACAGTACGGAAGTTCGGTGAGAACCGAACTGCTCGATGCCGCGGATCGCCCGGTGCTCGCGACGGTCCCGAAACCGAAAGTCGGGCTGTCGACCGACCAGCACGCGGAAGTTGGATACGAGGCCTGGCTCGGCGGCGTCGATCTGCTCAAAGACGACGAGAATCTCACCGATCAGTCGTTCAACCCCTTCGAGGACCGGCTAACCGAGAGTCTCGCCCGACGCGATCAAGCAGAAGAAGAAACCGGCGAACGGAAGAGCTACCTGTTGAACGTGACCGCACCCGGGACGGAGATGCTAGAACGAGTCGATCTCGCCGCCGAACACGGCTGTGAGTTCGTCATGGTCGATATCATCACGACGGGGTGGGCCGCCCTCCAGCAGGTCCGAAAGCGGTGTGACCGCCACGGGATCGCGATCCACGCCCACCGTGCGATGCACGCCGCCTTCGACCGCGTCCCGAACCACGGTGTCTCGATGCGAGTGATCGCACAGCTCGCCCGCCTCTGTGGGGTCGACCACATCCACACCGGGACAGCCGATCTGGGAAAACTCGAAAACGAAGATACCGTCGGGATCAACGAGTGGCTGGCGAGCGATCTCGCCGGGCTAAACGACGTCCTCCCGGTGGCATCGGGTGGGCTGCATCCGGGGCTGGTGCCGGAGCTGCTGGATCGACTCGGCACGAACATCGCCGTCCAGGCCGGCGGTGGCATCCACGGCCATCCGGACGGAACCAGGGCCGGTGCACGTGCGCTCCGGCAGGCAGTCGAGGGCACCATCGCCGGTCACTCGCTGGGGGGGATCTGTGCCGACTCACCAGAACTGGCCACTGCGATCGAGAAGTGGGGGACAGGCACGCCACGGTGAGACCAGCACAGTCCCAAACACCGACCAACTGTACCTGTAGAGTCACACGCCAGAGCGACCTGAAATATCAACTACACGAACCGGTGTCAGGAAGCCAGATACCGGGAGAGATACCTTTTTTTTCCGGTGGTTAGAAAGAACGAGCGTGTCGACTCCCGAGCGAGATATCGAAGCTGTCCTCGACGAATCCGGTCCGGATTACGATTCGTTTTCGTACGAACGGCCGACAGCAGGTCATCAGGGAGAGGTATTCTTCGTCACGCTGGAAGTCGCAGGGGAATCCTACGAGATCGTCGTCAAGTTCGAGGCGGGCGATCAGAACTTCGCGCTGGAGCCGTTTTTGCACGATTTCGTCGCGGACCGGACCGAGGTGCCCGTCCCGCGGATTCTCGTGTTCAACGAGTCCCCGGATCTCGACGTCGACCCGTACTTCGTCACCGAACGGATCCGGGGAAACAACCTCGCGGAGGCACTCGGTGCGCTGGATTCGACCACACGGGAAAACGTCATCAGACACGCCGGCCGGACACTGGGTGATATGCACGCGGGGATCCAGTTCGAGGGGTTTGGCCGGCTCGCGCTCGACGAGGGGCGGCTCATCGTCGACGAGTTCAACTGGGACTGGGGGCAGTATTTTTCTGAGATTACACGGGGCTACGTGGACAGACTCGACAACACGCCGTTCAGTGATCTCCAGAAACGGGCGACAGCAGCCATCGAGCGATCGGTCGCGCACATCGAGAGCACCGCCCCGCCAAAACTCGTGCACGACGACTACCGACCAGCGAACATGCTGTTCGACCCCACGCAGGACGCGCCGATCACGGCTGTCCTCGACTGGCAGTTTGCGCTCGCTGGCGAGGCGGAGTACCACATCGCACGGACGGAGTTTCTCTTTATCGACCCGTCGTATCAGGACGCAGAGACGCGCGCTGGATTACGGGAGCAGCTGTACGACGGCTACAGAACACACTGTGAGTTCGAACCCGACGAGGGGTTCGAACGACGTCGACCGATCTACTACGTTTCGACACTGATCTGGCGGATGCTCGGCTTCGAAGCGGCCTTCGGAGAGGTGAGCGACCTCGCACAGAGTCGCGCGGAGATCCGATACCGCCAGCAGTTCGACCGGCTCCTGGAACGACTGCCCGACTCATAACTGCGCGGAAAATCAGCTAACGTTGACCGATTCGACGTCGCCCGAGATGCGCTCCGGACCGTCCCACTCGGCGGAGTTGTCCCACGGCTTGTAGCCGAGTACCTCTTTGGCCCGTTCGATCGAGTAGTACTTCCGGTCGTTGTCCGAGATGCCGTAGACGATCTCGAAGTCGTACTCTGCTTCGAGGGCGCACTCGTGGATGTGGGCACAGTCCCGCGGTGAGAGCCACATCGCCTGGCCACGCTCGTAATCGATCGGTGGATGATCCTCGTTGAGATTGCCGATCCGGATGTTACAGACAGAGATGTCGTGTTTGTCGTGGAAATACCGACCGATCAGCTCACCGGTCGCCTTGCTGATGCCGTACTTGTTTCCGGGGCGGGGGAACTCCTCTCCAGTCAGGCGGAAATCGTCGTGTTCGCGGTACAGATCCGGGGTCCGGTCCTCGGTCTCCGCGGCGCCAACGGCGTGATTCGAGGAGGCGAAGATAAGCTTCTCGACATCTTCCTCGACGGCCGCCTCGTACACCGTGTGTGTCCCGTCGATGTTGTTCGAGAGGACACTCTCCCAGGGTGCCTGTGGTCGCGGATCACCGGCGAGATGAATCACTGCTCCAACATCTTTCATCGCTGGCCGCACGTCGTCGTGGTTCTGTACCTCCCCGATCCAGTACGGAAACTCCGGCTCCTTGGCTGGTTGGCTGTGGAACAGGAGCCGCCAGTCGTATTTGTCGCGTAACCCGTTCAGGACTGTTCGTCCGACGTGGCCGCCAGCCCCCGTGAGTAACACCGGCTCGTCCATTCAGTTCATACAAGCACTGGGGTTAATAAGTAGGACACGGTTTCCCTCCAAGCGCCTCGTGACGCCACTGGAGTCGGTCCGAGATAGGTACGTCCTGGTTTGCGGGCCTGGATCACCTGGCGGGTTTGCCGCGACCGGTGGGCCGTTAGGTCACTGGGCCGTCCATCCCGCATGAGCAGTTCGGAAGAACCGACAGCGCCACAGACAGCCTGCTTCGAAGCCGGAATCAAGTTCGGATCGCTGTACCACCAGTTTGCCGGGACGCCAGTCAGCCCCGACAGCGCCGACTCGCTCGAACGGGCCATGGAGAAGTCGATCGAAAATCAGCCACACTGTGAGAACGTTCGCGTCGCGATCGATACCGACGAACTCGCGGACGAACTCGCGGAGAGTCCGGCTTCCTACACCGAACTCACCGGGCGGTTCCTCGACGTCGAGATCGATATCGACTACGAGGGGACGGAGGTCACCGCTGCGATGCAGATGGAGGACGGCTACCCCTTGATGCGACTGACAACAGTTACGTCCGAGCCGTGATACCGCCAGGTGACATCCTCCGCGCCGTGAACGGCGCGGCTTCCCGGCATGGGAATACCAGCTAAGTTTCGCTGTTGCTGGCAGAGGGTTCCGACCCGTGGAAGGTCGAGAGGGTCATCTGCAAGGGTTCCTCGCTCGTCTCTCGGTGGATCGTGGCGCTGTCACAGGCGCTCCCATCCCGTGAAATGTCATCGCCCGCCGGTTTCAGCGGCAAGCTCTCACCCCACGGGTCATGGCGGTCAGCGATGTTGACCGCCGCGTTGATGTCTGCGTGGTACTCCGATACCCAACACTCGTCGTTCTGGCACCGGAACTCGTCGCCATTCCGGTGCCCGATGTGACCGCACTCGTGACACGTCTGACTCGTGTACTCCGGTCGGATGTACCTGACCGGAAGACCCGCCTCTCGTGCTTTGTCCTCGATACGCTGTTGAAGCCGAGCGAACGCCCATGCGTGGAGCCGTCGGTTCATCCACTCGCCGTAATCGAGGTCCTCGCGGATGTCCGAAAGGTCTTCCAGCACAAGGACTGGCTTCTCGAATCGACAGGCGTACTCGACGGCACGTCGAGACGCCTTCTCGATGATGTCAGTGAGTGCGTTCTGGTAGTGGTCGAATCGCTCGTCAATCCGCCACTGAGTGGCGTCACGCTCTTGGAGTCGCTTGAGCGTCGTGAACATCTCTTTGCGAAGGTGACGAGCGCGACCACCGTTGATGAGTAGTGGGTCAGTCGGAGTACCCTGCTCGCAGGCACAGCCCGCGAGCAGGTGTGCTTCGCCAATGTCGAAGCCGACTGGTGTTACATCGTCGTCTGTCGGTTCGTAGTCCGGTTGTTCGACCGGGAACTCGACGGTGACGTGGAGTGTCCACGACGTACAGTGGCGTTGCAGTCGGATTTGTCCCGCCGACGCTTCACCATGTACGAGGTCGTGCCACAGACCGTCTTGTTCAGGGTTGATACGAAGCGGCATCCAGAAATTCGTCCCGCGACCGGGTTGCGGTGCCCACCATGTGAACTCGTAGTCACGCGCCGCCGAGTGATCGAACTCGGCGGCTTGGTTGGTGAGCCGAACCGGGTGGTCGTCGTCCAACTCCTGTGCGTCGTAGGTGTCGTGAAGTTGCGGGACGTAGTTGCACAGCGCCGCTTTCGCCTGATACGGTAGGTCGTAAGGCGTCACCACGTCACTGGTTGCGCTCATCGTGTCACACCCGGCGTCGAACGCCTCGTGAAGCCCCTCACGGTAGGTTTCGAGCAGGTCACACAGTTTCCGCTCCTTGTGTGCTGTCGGCGGGGCGAGCGTAGCTTCCAGCGTTTTCGTGGTTGTTGCAGTCATGCTACTGATCGTCCACGTAGTCCATCAGCACGTCAATGCTCACTTGGCCGGTCGTGGCGAGGAAGTAACCCGGTTGCCAGAACGCATCTTCGAGCGTCTGTGTCACTTCAGGAAACTCTGAGCGAATCCGGCGAGACGTGACGCCTTTGAGCGAGTTGATGAACTTCGTGAGGTCTGTGGTTGGTTTGGTCCGAAACAGGATGTGAACGTGGTCGGTTCCGCCGTCCACGTTCTTGATGTCGGCCTCGAAGTCATCTGCAATGTCGTGGGCGATTTCAGCGACACGCTCCAGCCGCTCATCCGTCAGAATATCGGCACGGTTCTTTGTGACGGTCACGAAGTGATACTGAAGCGCGTACACTGTGTGGGACCCGGTTTGCAGATGATACTCCATTTGGCCTTACTATATATGAGACACCCAAGTTGCATAACTCTTGTGACGTGATGTATTCAGCAGGGAGAAACCGAGTGGTTTGTTGCACAGAGCTTACGCGATTCACTCCCGCCCTGTTCGCTCCTCGGTTCCGACTGAGCGTCGGAACGCTCGTCACTCACGGGAAGGGCGGGATTCTCTCGCTGAATCAAGATAGCGATACGTGGTAACAGCCGTCTAGTGGGGGTATCGCGAATCCCGTGGACCAGGAAAAGAGGGCGACGTGATCAGTGAATTTCGAGTGCATCCGGGACGACGGAGGAGTGGTTCATTTTCCGGCGTCTGGGTCACGTGTATCCGTCGGCATCGGAGTCCTGGCCGGAGCGTTTCCACCGTCGTCAGGGACAACCCACACCTCCATGTTTCCGAATGTTTTGCGCTCTATGACACCGTCGTCTGCCAAGGTACGCAACTGTTTGTGTACGGTACTGTAGGAGTCCTCGACAGCATGGGCGATATCCTGTGTGGTCGTCATGGCTCCCGGGTCGGTCAATTCACCAGCTTCGACGGCAGCGATCAGTTTCTTCGAGTTCAAACTCATTATAGTATATATAGGTTTTGTATGCGGATGAATGTTCCGTAAAATGCATCATATAATATGTCTCATACAGGAGTCGGTTCTACTGTATACGGCTGGTTCGAGATGTTGTGGAAAATATGCCGGGTCGCGCTGATTGCGAGGGGATTCCTGAAGTGATAAAGAATTTAGTCAACGACCGTCGTACCGAATAGTATGACAGAGTACACCGTCGAGTTTGTGGGGAGAGAGGAGACGATTACAGTATCGGATAAGGAGACAATACTAAGCAAGTGTCTCGAAGAGGGAATCGCTCAGGAGTACTCCTGCCGTGTGGGGATGTGTCTGGCCTGTTCGGCAAAGATCGAAGAAGGAGATGTGACCCAGCCGGCTGCGCGTGGCCTCACTGAAACAGAGCAAGACGAGTACGCGTTGACCTGTATGGCGCGCCCGCAATCGGATCTCGAACTCGACCGTGGCAAATACCCGCCAAGCATCGACGCCGAATACCCCACACCCGACGATGGAAGCGGTGACACCGCGACAGCCGACGACTAATTTTTGTTCAATTGACACCGCTGGGTTGGTGACACGGCACACGCCTGGCGATAAGAAGAGTAGACCCTATATGGATGGGGTGCATAGGTACGGCTGAAAACTCGGCGCCAGTGCAGGGCTGACGACCGAACCAACCCCAAACTATGACCAGCCGCGTATACAGACTCCATTCGACACTGGAACTGCCGCTCGAGGACGTCCACGAGTATTTCGATAATCCGGATCTGCCGGATGGAATCGAGGACGTCGATATCACGCGACGGAACAACACACTCATCATCAGTGCCGTCCCGGATGATGATAGCATCAGCAAGTACACCCCCACTGCACAGCTCAAAGCGAGCGTCACCGAAAACCGGGTGTACGAAGAAGAGCCCGAACCCGGGCCGGGTGGGCCCTCGCCGAACGGTGGGCCCCAGTGGGGCTCACTCGAAGAAGAAGAGGAGATCGAATCAGAACTCGTCGAGTACGCCTGTTTCAAGGGAGACCGGGAGACGGTGCTCCAGAACTCAGCCCTCCAGTACGAGATGTTCGAGGTGCTCTGTCAGATCGCCCTGCGTTCCGAGAAGGGGACACTGACCGCCGTCGCCGCGACAGAGGAGGACATCGAGGCGATTCGAATCGTCGACGGTGAACGGCGGCCGGCTTCTGTCACCGTCGTCGAGGATCCGAGTGACGCCGACGAGGACGACGGTGTCGACTGGCGAAGCAACGAATTTATTTCGTAATCCGCTCCGAGAGATCCGAAGAGTGCGGGATGAATCGAGAACGCCTGGTCTACTGACTGCTATGATCTCGTTGTTGCGTGTGTTCATGCTCCTGGTCGGTATGTCGATTTTCGCTGTGTACACAGCCGCTGCTGTCGGCGGAGTCTTTCTGTTACAGTGGGTGGTCGCAAATCCACCGAATCCATTCTTTCTGTTCGGCGTCTTCGTCTCTGTGGCCCTCCTTGGCGGCTACGTCGGCTACAAACGCGGTGTCGTCCAGACTGTCGCGAGCATCGACACCCTGCGGGTGACACCGGAGCGTGCGCCGGAGCTGTACAGGCGGCTCGAACGGCTCTGTTTGCGGATGGACGTGAGCCAGCCGACCCTGCTGGTCGCTGATTTCGAGTTGCCAAACGCGCTCTCGGTTGGCGGGCCGCGAGAGGGTGCGATTATCCTCGACAGGGGGTTATTCGAGATACTGACGATCGACGAACTGGAGGGGATTCTCGCACACGAGCTGGCACACATCGAGCGGCTCGATACGTTCGTCAACACGCTCGCGATCACCGTTGCACGGCTGGTCGCCTCACTCGTCTTCATCGTATTCGCTCCCTTCATCATCTTTCTCGCGGGGATCGACCGCGCAACAGCGTGGTTCGATGGCCGACCCGGAACGGAGCGATTCGGGCTCGCGGACGTGTTTCAGCAGACGGTCGGCATCCTCGTCGTTATCCTGTTGAGTGTCCTGACTGTGCTCTTTCTGGCACACTCGCGCCGCCAGGAGTTTGCAGCGGATCGTCGGGCCGCGGAGGTCTCAGGTAGACCACTCGCACTTGCGCGTGCGCTCGTCAAGATTCACCACGCTTCCGAGCCACGGCGGAATCTCCGCTCACTGCTGTATATCCACCGGGATACGGAGAACGAACCGAGTCGGTGGCTTTCGACACATCCGCCGCTGGACGACCGCGTCGACAAACTCGTCGAACTCTCCGAGGGTCAGCGTGGTGGCCAGAAGCTGCGGCAACTCCGCCCGGAGACGATGCGATGATCGACGGTGGGACCATTTGGGAACCTCTAAAGCCCGTGGCACCCAGGCTGGGATATGGATCTGTTTGGGCGGTTTCGGAGTGACGGGAGAACACGCGTCGGTCTCTACGTCGATGGGCCGAACGTGCTCCGCGACGAGTTCGACGTCGATCTGGACGAGCTTCGAGAGCTTGCGGCAGCCGAGGGGACTGTCGTCGCGGCCCGGCTCTATCTCGACGAACACGCCACACCGAAGCTGATCCAGGCGGGCGAGGCGCGGGGGTTCGACGTCATCACCACCAGCGGCGACGTCGACGTTCGGCTGGCTGTCGATGGCACGAAAGCAGCAGTCGCCGACGAGATCGATCTGCTGATCGTCGTCTCGCGCGATACCGATTTCAAGCCGGTTCTCGAACGGGCAGCAAGACGGGGTGTCGAGACCATGGCTATCGCTCCCGGGGAACACGGCCGGTCGGACGCACTTCAGAATACAGCACACCGCTCACTGACGCTTTAAATCGGTTCCAAGTCGAACTCCTTTTTGAAATTCAACACCGAGAGAACGTATGGAGACGCCGATTCTGGACAACCATCTGCATCTGGATCCCGTCAACGGTCGGGGAGCCGACGCCGCCGAGGACTTTGCGAACGCAGGCGGAACGCATCTCCTCGTGTTGAACAAACCATCCTGGTATTTCGTCGACGATGTGAACAGTGTCGACGACTTCCGCGAGACGTTCGAACTCACGACCGAGGTGACAGCGGCGGCATCGGAGCGTCTCGACGGTCGTGCGTGGCCGGTCCTCGGTGTCCACCCCGCGCTCATCTCACAGCTCGTCGGCGATGGCTACACCCCCGAGGAGGCGCGAGATCTGATGCGAGAGGGGCTCGACATCGCTGCGGAGTTCGTCAGCGACGGGCCAGCGCTGGCTATCAAATCCGGCCGTCCACACTACGATGTCAGCGACAAAGTCTGGGACGCATCGAACGAGGTGATGCGCCACGCGTTCACACTCGGTGCCGAAACTGGTTGTGCCGTCCAGTTACACACCGAGGGCGGCGACGATTTCGACGAGATTGCCGAGTGGGCCGAAGATTGTGGCCTCCCGCGAGAGCAGGTCGTCAAACACTACTCCGATGGTCCGATCTCCGGGCCGATACCGAGTATCATCTCGAACGAGGATGGACTCGAACGCGGGGCCAAAAGTGGGGAGCCGTTCCTGATGGAGACGGACTTCCTGGACGACCCCGAGCGGCCGGGTGCCGTACTGGGACCGAAAACGGTACCGAACCGTGTGCAGTGGCTGCTCGAAAACGGCTACGAGGACGCGATCAGACGGGCACACGTCGAGACGCCTGCGCGGATCTACGGGATCGACACTGAACAGACCCTCTCCTGAGAGTTTCCTATTACTTCCGTCGAAATCGGTCACGTCGAGTTTTTTGGAGTGTATTCGGCGCTGCAATCGAGTCTACCAATGTAGTGAACGATCACGGGTCACTATCAGAGATGGGGAACTGAGACGATCTACGCAGCCTGATCGGTGAGGTATCACGCAGAAATCGCGGACAATCAGTCGTCTTCTTCGGTACTCGTCATGTCGATATCTTTCTCGCCGAAGTAGATATCAGCGCCGTCCTGTGCCACTTTCTCGGCGAGGACGGCACATTTGACCCGCATCGGAGAGATATCGACACCGAGCATGTCGATGATGTCGTCGCGGTCCATCTCCTGTAAGTCGTCGATCGCGACACCCTGTAACTTCTCAGAGAGCATCGAGGCCGAGGCCTGGGAGATCGCACAGCCGTCGCCCTGGAAGGCGACGTGTTCGATCGTTTCTTCGTCGTCGTCGAGAACAACGTCCATCTGGATGGTGTCGCCACACATCGGGTTCTCGCCGACGTGACTGAACGTCGGGTCCTCGATCTCCCCGTAGTTGCGCGGGTTCTTGTAGTGATCGAGGATCTGCTGTCGGTACATATCCGAGCCGCCAATTCCCATAGTTACTACATATACGTGTGTTTGATCAAAAAGACTTCCGAGTCAATAGCTCACATGCAGGAGACGATAGAATTTAGTGTGGCCATGGGGTAGCGGAGAGTGCGGGCCCGTAGCTCAGTCTGGTAAGAGCCCCCGGCTCATATGATATCGAGTGAAACTCGATATCTGGGACACCGGGTATGCGGTGGTTCAAATCCGCCCGGGCCCATTTCTCCGCGAGCGAAATGACCGCCACAGTTGTACTGTATCTCACTTGCTCTCACGTTCAGATTAAATGAAATAGTGGGGGTGTTATCTACTATCATGGCTATTACCAATCATGGGGGACAAAAATCGGGGAACTGACACGGCCAGAGTTCAAACGAACACCCACCCGTCTGATCAGACGCCGAGTGATGCTGTAATTGAGGCAGTGGCCACCCACAAAGGGATCGATTCCACCGGTCTCACAGACCCGCTCTGCGAGGCGATCAACCCGGATGCACTCGACATGGCTTGTCGCACCAGTGCTGTGCATATTACGTTCGAATATCATGGGTGTCTCGTGACCGTTGATGACGAAAATCAGGTTGAACTGACTGAACTCCCACACTGACTGCTCTCCTTCGAGACAGCAGGTGATTCACTCATCATCCTGCTAGGCGGGACACCGACTGATTGTCAGTAACACCGACATCAGAGGAGACAGTTGGGAAATAAGTATCGAGAGTGGTAACGAGACGGGCCGTCCGCTCAAGAGACTACAGCCAGCGCTCACACTGTAGGGAAGTGGTCGTTCTCACATCTGTCAACTGGGGATCGTGTATTATGCCAACCGTTTTACTGACGGCCCCAGAAACCATACCCCAATGGATACCGAAGCGGATCCAGTTTATTACGTTATTAGTGATCTGCATATCGGCGGCGACGAGCAACTCGAACAGGTCGACTTTCTGGACGAGTTACTACGGTTGCTCGAACGTCTGAAGCAGACAGAGGAGAACGCTGAGTTGATCATAAACGGCGACGCGTTCGGACTCTGGGAGTTTACGACTATCGAGGGGATCGAGAAATTCGACGTGCTGGAGGAGACCTATACAGAACTGTTCGAACAGTTCCGGGCAACTGGCGAAAACATTCCGATCACACTCTTGCCGGGCAACCACGACCACGAACTGGCTGCCTACGACGAGTACGTCGACAGATTTGCCGAGTACAACGTCACGCTCGTCCAGGACGAATCGATGACACGGCCGGTCGGCGGCCGAACGATCCACTTCGAACACGGCCACCAGCGCGATCCGAACAACCGTATCGAGGACTGGGGCAGCCCCCACGCCTCACCGCTTGGCTACTTTTACAATACTCTCGTGACGAGCCGCGCTGGGAAGCTTTCCGACCGCGGGCGGTACAACTGGCTGAAGGACGTCCAGGCCGTGACACCGACGGAACGGATGCCGGTCTGGCTCATCTCGAAGTACTTCTATCGGGAGATGAACCCACTTCTCAGATACTCGATCATCCCCTTCCTGCTTCTGTTCAACATCAGCGTCGTCCTCGCGGTGCTGGCCGGGCTGGATATCCTGGGGATCTGGTCGGCACCGATCGAACGAGGGACAGCCTTTCTCGGACGGTTCGGCTCTGCTGGCACAGCCGCGTGGTTCCTGCTCGCGATCAACGTCGTCGTGACGGGACTACTCCTGCTTATCGGCATCCCACTGTATTTCATCCGGCGGGATGTCCGCAAAACCATCGACCGGTTCGGGATTTTTGAGACGGATATCACCGTCGATCCCGCGACGCCGTACGAGGAAGCTGCGAGCAGCATGTTCGAGGCAGACCCGGAGAAAGCGGTCTTCTGTTACGGACACACGCACCGTCCACAGATGACCAGCGTCGACGGCGGCGTGGTCGTCAACACCGGCACGTGGCTGAAGCGGCTCCACCGGCGTGACGGCATCATCGGCATCCTTCCGCCAGTGTTCTATCCCTCCTACCAGCTGTTTGTCGTCCGGATCGAGGCAGAGTCTGCGGGTGTTGCTGTCGAATACGAGGAGGTACAGAAGCCGAGTCCAGCCACCGAAGAACTGACCAGAACCGAACGGTTTCTCACGCTCGGTCGGGAGCCAGATACGGAGTTACCCGAGAAACAGATCGTGGAGGATCGGACCGCAGAACAGGCCGGTTGAGAGTAACGCTACTGTTCGAATTCCTCGTACTCTTCGGGTGTGTACGTCGAGAGTTCGATCGCGTGGATATCCTTGGTCATATGTTCACCGAGGGCGTCGTAGACGACCTCGTGCTGGTCGATCAGCGACTTTCCCTCGAAGACTGGCGAGACGACAGTCGCCGCGAGGTGGTCTTCGTCGTCGACCCCACGGGGATGGCCGACCTCTGCAGTAGCGTCCGGTAGCTCCGATTCGAGTAGTTCTCTGACGTCTTCGGGTGTCATACCACAACAGAGGGCCGCAAGGTAGTAAAACAACTCGAAGGCGGATGCGCACAGTCAGCCGACAGTATCACAAACCACCACTCCAATGTACGCGTATGGTATCCGGTCTGGGGATACTCCGGATCGCGGTTGTCGTCACGATCGGGAGTAGTCTGATCTATCTCGCCTCGGTGGGAACACCCAGACAGTGGTACGACAGGCTCTCTGAGCGGTTTCTCTACGGCGTTCCGTGGGGCAGTCTGGTCACTGTCCTCGGTGTCGTCGGCTTCTATCTGTTCGCACAGAGCGGACTCTCCCACTGGGGGTCGCCAGTCGTCCTCGCCTTCCGAGGCTGGTCGTACCTGTATCCGGAAGGACTGCTCGCAGCCGGCTTCGCCCACGCGTCGCCCGATCATCTGCTCGGAAACATGATCGGGACGGTCGTTCTCGCCCCGATCGTCGAGTACGCCTGGAGTCACTATCCGCCACCACGAGCAACCGAGACGACCGACTACGAGTATCCACCGCCGGGACACACCCAGCCCGAGACGACCCAGCCGACAGCGAACGGCTGGCGTTCCAATCCCTGGATTCGTGCGCTCTTGATCTTTCCAGTCGCTGTAATCGTGGTGAGCATCGTCACCTCGGTACTCGCCGTCGGCTGGTCGATCGGCTTCTCGGGAACAGTCTTTGCCTTCGGCGGCTTCGCCGTGATCTACTTTCCGATCACGACGATCCTCGCGATGGTCGGGTTCACTGGAACCGGTGTCATCGTGCGAACGCTCCAGGAGCCGGTGCTCCGTGCGACCGCCGAGTCGGGCACTCCGGGGCCGCCGAGCTGGTTCGGTGTGAACGTCCAGGCGCACTTGCTCGGCTTCCTGATCGGCGTGTTGCTCGCGCTGGCACTGCTCGCCCATCGGAACGAACGCCGGGAGCCAGTTCGCATCTTCGCGGCCACGCTCGTGTTCGGACTGACCCGACAGCTCTGGTCGCTCGCGATCTCGGGTGGCGAGGGAGTCTTCATCCAGCAGCGTGCGATCGGACTGATATTCGTCTTCATTCTCTCGATTTTGATTAGCGGGATCCTCGCTGCATCTGAGCAGCCACTCACTGCCCAACTTGCGACGCTCTCGCGGATTCCGAACCGGCGGACCACGGCGTACCTCTGGCTCGGTTCTGTCGCCGTCGTGGCGGGGTTCCTGTGGTTCCAGCTCGTCCAGTTGGGTATCGATCCCGTCGGTGGGGGACTGTTCGTGGTCTCGCTGGCTGTTCTGACTCTGCCGGCAGTCCCGGTCGCGGTTCCGGATCGGATCGTCGCAACACCGATCTCACACCGACAGGTGCTCATCTTTGCGCTTGCCGCTGTCGCTCTCATCGCGGCGCTGCCGAGTTTCGCGAGCAACGCTCCGGAGATGAACGAGGATCCGCTGGCGGGCGAGGAGAGTCTCACGGTTGGCGACTACCAGATCACCTACGCGGAGGATATTCCACACGGTCGGATCGACGGCAACGAGAGCGGCCTAATCGTCGTCAGTGAGCGGCGAGGGGCCTGGACGACGGTCACGGACAAAAGCCAACTCGCCCGTCAGGGAGAGACCAGCACTGTCGTCGGTGGCGTCGGCTGGCGAGACACGGTCGAAGCGACCCGGACTGGCTGGGAACTCTACGAGGGCGATTCGGCGTACGTCGTCGATCTCGAACACGATGGCACGGTCCGACGGTCGTTCACCTCCGAAGCTGTGACGGCAGATCTCCTGCTTGCAAACCACACGATAGCCGTCGTTCCCGGCAGCGAAGAGTTCTCACTACGGGCAACCCGGGATGGGGAGACCGTCGGAACCGCGCCGATTCCGGGACGAAACGAAACTGCAGAGATTGGCAACATCCGATTTTCCACGCAACTAGACGGCACGAGTCGCTCGGTGTACGCACACCAGAATGGAACGCGTCTCCTGATCGCGACACGTGAAGAGTGAACGTCAGTTACCGTCCGATAGCTACCTCGTCGGTTATCTGGCCGACTGTCTCCTCGGCTGCGAGTGCTGCCGGATAGACGATGTGGTCGACGTGTTCCAGATGTGCGTACGCTTCCTGGCCGTCCTCACAGATTCTGCAGTGTGTCTCTGCACCCGGCGCGAGATTCCGTGCCAGTTCACAGACCACCAGATTGGTCTTCACGGTGTTAGTGAGACCAGCAACGACGTCTGCAGTCTCGGGATTGGCTTTTTCGATTACGTCCATCTCTGTGCCATCCCCCTGGATGACTCGCCCGGCAAGTGGATTCGGAAACTGTTCTGCCTTTTCTGGATCTTGTTCGATGACTGTAACCATATATCCGCTATCGGTCAATTTGGCTGCGGTGTGCCGACCGACACGGCCACCGCCGACGATCAGTATCTGTCGGAGCATTGTGTCGACTGGGTGTTGCACCTCGGTGGACATATTGGCAGTATTTCCGGCCAAAATTTGCCAAGAAATGAACTGTAAACTAGAAAACTAGTAGATCACAATAGCTTGGCCGGATAATACGAAAGTAACCCAAGAAATCTATGGTGGAATGTGACAGTCAGGCAGGTTTTCGGTATTGACACAGGGAGTCACAACACCGTCCCGTGTTTTTTATCGGGGAGCTCCTTGTCGACAGTTTCGTAGAATTCGAAGCGACCGACGAGTTCCTCGCGAAGTGTGCTCGGTGGAACAATCTCGTCGATGACGACCTCGCTGGCCATTCGGTGGACGTCGATATCCTCTCGGTACTCCTCTCTGAGTTCCTGTTCCCGCTGTTTTCGCTTTTCGGGATCGTCTATCTCGTCGAGTTTGTTCGCATACACGGCGTTGATCGCCGCTTCGGGGCCCATGATCGCAATCTCACCCGATGGGAGCGCAATGGTCGACTCGGGCTGGTATGCGGGGCCGGCCATCGCGTAGATCCCTGCACCGTAGGCTTTCCGGACGACCACGGACTGTGTCGGAACGGTCGCCGAGGAGGTGGCGTAGATCATCCGCTTTCCCTGTTCGAGAATCCCCTCCTTCTCGACCTGCGAACCGGCCATGAAACCCGGCGTATCGCAGAGATAGAGCAGTGGAATGTTGTAGGCATCTGCCGTCCAGATGAACTGCGCTGCCTTCTCGGCGGCGTCGGGAAAGATCGCCCCAGCCCGCTTCGCCGGCTGGCTGGCGACGATCGCGACAGGCCGACCGTCGATGTGCGCGAAGGCCGTGATGATCTCGCTTCCGTACTCGGGGCGGAGTTCCAGCACCGATCCTGCGTCGACGACACGCTCGATGATCTCGTGCATGTCGTACCCCTTGTTCGGCGTTTCGGGGACGATCGAGTCGATGCCCTCGGGGGAATTCGCCGGCGCGGTTCCGTCTTTCTTGGGTGGTTTGTGATCGCTATTTTTCGGGAGGTAGGTCAGCAGTTTCGCCACCAGTTCGCGGGCGTGTTCTTCGTCCTCGGCGATCAGATCCGCACTGCCGGAGTGAGTCGCGTGCATCTCCGCACCGCCGAGATCCTGCATATCGATTTTCTCGCCGGTGACCATCTCGACCATCCGCGGGGAGGCGATCGCCATCGCGCTCACGTCCCGGACCATGATCGTGAAATCGGCAAAGACGGGTGTGTACGCCGCGCCGGCGATACAGGGGCCGTAGAGCACACAGATCTGTGGCACGCGGCCCGAGAGCATCGAGTGGTTGTAGTAGAACTTCCCGATCCCCTCGCGGTTGGCGAAGAAACCGGTCTGCTGGTCGATCCGGCCGCCCGAGGAGTCCATCAGATAGAGTACTGGTCGACCGGTCTTGAGCGCCCGGTGTTGCATCCTGAGGAACTTCTCGACGCCTTTCTCGGCCATCGAGCCAGCTTTGACGGTGAAATCGTTCGCCATGAAGTGCAGATCTCGACCCTCGAACTCCGCCGCACCGGTCAGCAAACCATCTGCGGGAAGACGCTCCTCGGCGTCGAACTCGGCAAACTTGCCGTCCTCGAACGTGATGCCGTCGTCGCCGAACCAGAGATCGAGACGATCCCGGACGAACAGTTTCCCCTGCTCGTCGAGGCGGTCGCGGTACTTTTTCGGACCACCGTCTTCGATCTCCTCGATTTCCTCCCAGAGGCGCTGTTCTCGTTCGGTCGGGCCGAGAGTGTCGTCCGACCGAGTGCTGTCTGTTTCTGGTTCGTTCGCACTCTCACCAGTACTGCTGTAGGTTGCAAGTGGAGTCTCACTGCCGTGGTGGTACACTTCGATACTGTCCTCGAAATGCTGTGCGAGTGCTCTGGCGATTGCGTTCGCGGCCTCTTCGCTCGTGTCTTCCTGGACGCGTATTTTCATCGAGAATCCACCTAGTACGATTTCGGGAAGCCGATCTGCTGGCTGATGTGGTTGTACGCCATCTGCTGGGTGACCGGTGCCAGGCGTGTGAGATTGATCTCCCGCCACCAGCGCTCGATATCGTACTCCCTGGCGTATCCCCACCCGCCGAAAGCCTGCATCGACTGCCGGACTGTCTCGATCCCGGCCTCGACGGCGGTCGCCTTGGCGACGTTCGTCTCGTAGGCGCAATCTTCACCCTGATCGAACAGCCAGGCAGCCTTCTCCCGCATCAGTCGGGCAGTCTCCATGCGCGCATAGGCTTTCGTTATCGGGAAGGAGACTCCCTGATGGGCCCCGATCGGTGCGTCGAACACCTCCCGGTCGTTGGCGTACTCGATCGCAGTCGATGCAGCAAGCTCGCCGATACCGGTGCCCGCTGCCGCGAAGCCGATCCGCTCGGGGTTGATCATGTGGACGAGCGGCTTCCAGCCACCACCTTCTGCGCCGAGCAGGTTCTCGGCCGGCACGCGAACGTCGTCGATGAACACCTCGCAGGACTTCGAGTAGTTGATCCCGTGTTTGGGAATCGGGGAGGTCTCGATCCCGGAGTCGTCCATGTCGATGATGAACAGAGAGATTCCGTCGGTCGGCCGATCGACGTCGCTTCTCGGCGTCGTTCGCGTCACCAGGATCATGTTGTCGGCGATATCTGAGAAGGTGATCCAGGCCTTCTCGCCGTTGAGCACGTACTCGTCGCCGTCTTTCTCCGCACGGGTCTTGATATTCAGGGTGTTGGTTCCGGCCTTCGCCTCGGTGATACCGATCGAGAAGTTCCGGTCTCCCGCGGCGATATCTGGGAGGTACGTCTCTTTCTGTTCGTCGGTGCCGTAGTCGCGGATTCCGAGTGCGGCCATCCCTGCTGTCAGGACGAGATACCAGGTGCCGGCCATTCCGCAACCCTCTGCACAGAGTGTCTCCATGGCGAGGCCCATCTCCTGCATCCCCATCGCTGCGCCCCCGTACTCATCCGGGATCAGGAGGCCGTGAAAATCCGCCGCAGCGAGTTCGTCCCAGAACTCCTGGGCGAACTCACCCTTGGCCTCTTTTTCGCGCCAGTAGGTCGGTCCGAACTCCTCGGCGACCGCCGTCGCGGTGGATTCGATCAACCCGTGTGTGGTGTCGGCGCTAAAATCCATGGTTTGAGTTCGCATACCCTACGGCTGGTCGACTTTTAGTGTTTGCCGTGATCGGGGTTAGTATGTTCGTGGTGAGGAGGGTCTGGGAGAACTCGATCAGGAACATCGGTGCAAACAGCAAGAAAGCCCCCGGTCGCTTAGCGACTGCGACTCGTTGCGCTCCTCGCTACGCTGTCGTTCGAAAGGCCGCCGGCCTTTCGTGATCACGAGAGAGCGTTGCTCTCTCGAACGACGGTGCTTACGTCGTCTCGTTCGCTAAGCGACCGCCGGGAGACGGAGTCTCCCGAGCAATCGGGCGCGTCGCGCCCGATGACGGCCCCTTTCAGTCCCGCCCAATGTGGCTTTCCAGGCCGGGCGGGACTGAAAGGGGCGAGGCTATCAACGAAGGTGGGCGACGTAAGCACCACAACGACCGGAGGGAGTGAGGAGCGCAGCGAGCCCCCCGAGTTGATAGCCTCGGGGCTTTCTTGTTGTTCGGGACGGTATTTCTGATGAGGTTCGCTCGTCACAGGGCTTTCTTGCTGTTTATTCTGCTTCTATCGAAACACTCACATAAAACCCCAAACACCGCCATTTCGATACGCTTTTGCACGGCAGGAGAGGTGATCTATTGTATGGCACGGGGGGATCGCGAGAAGTTAGCCGAGAAAATCGCCGGCGAGATTACGCTCAGCGACAACCCCGGCGCGACGCTCCGGAAGTGGCGGACTGATTTCGAAATCGCCCAGACCGACCTCGCAGATCGACTCTCTGTCTCCCCATCTGTCGTCTCCGACTACGAGAGTGGCCGCCGGGACAACCCCGGGATCGGGATCGTCCGCCGGGCGGTCGACGCCCTGCTCGATATCGACGAACGTCGCGGCGGGAGTCACATCCGCCAGTACGCACGCGTCCTCTCGGCCGGTTTCGACAGCGCTGCAGTCCACGACCTCAACGAATATCCCGCAAATATCCCCCTCGAACGGTACTACGAGGCGATCGAAGCCACGGAGATTGTCGAAGGAACGCGAGATACGATCGCCGGACACACCATCATCGATAGCATCGAGGCGATTAAGAATCTCTCCAGTGACGAGTTCTACAATCTCTACGGGCAGAGTACGAACCGTGCACTGGTGTTTACGAACGTCAGCCGCGGTGAGTCACCGCTCGTCGCACTCCGTGTCGTCAAACCGACACCGCATGCGGTCATTTTGCATGGTCTCACCGAAGAGGACGTCTGGGAGTTCGCACCAGATCTCGCCAGAAAAGACGGCTTCTCGCTCGCTGTAACTGATCTCCCGCTCGAAGAAATGCTCGAACGGCACCGCGAACTACCCTGAACGTCGGGGAGGCTCTAACTACTCGACGTAGGTGTACTTGCGCTCGCCCATCCGACCCCAGCCGTCGAAGACGAACTCGCCGTCGGGGGAGGTAAGCGGCTCCATCTCGGTTGTCTCGTCGTGGTTGTGGACGTCGTGGATGCTCTCGTACTCCTCGAAGGTGATCTCGTTGCGTTTCTCGATCTGCTCGAAGATGTTGAGCTGTTCGATCTCCTCGGCCCAGCCCTCCTGGATGGTCTCGGCGTGGATCTCCGCCTGCGCACCACTCCCATAGGAGGAGACGAGCATATTTTTGCCGGCCATCTCACGGCCGTCTTCGAGCGCTCCAACGAGTCCTGCCGCACGCGCGAGGTGGACCGAGCCCGTGTACCAGTTGCCGACTTCCCGGGAGATGGCAAAGGTCGGTTCGACCGTCCTCGCGTACCACTCCTCGTACGACGTCGTCTCACCGAGTTTGTCGGTGTACTCTTTGATCGCATCGAAGAAGGCGTCGTCGTCGTCGAACGCCTCTCGGCGTGGCTGGCGACCAATCTCGTCAGCGAGTTCGTCCTCGATCTCCGTATCGCGGATACAGTGTCGATAGCCGAGCACTGCGGCCTTGCGAACCATGCCAGGGAACGGCGTGTGGAACGGCGCGAGTTCGAAGTTGTCCGGATGGGTATCGCCACCGTTCCGTGCAAAGTCGATCATCGCCTCGCGCATCCGGGCGAGATATACCTGCATCGAGCGTTTGCCGTCGACACTCGGGAACTGCTGGTTCGGTTTGAGGAAGTCCGTCTCGTCTGCACTACCGAAGCCCTGTTCATCACCGAGTGTGACGAGATCCGGATCTTCGTCGATGAGCATCGCGACCGCCCCGGCACCCTGGGTCGCTTCGCCGGGATCGTCACGGGCGTACAGCGCGGTGTCGGTGGCGATCACGAGCGCCTTCCGGCCCTGGTTTCGCCCGGCGCGAATCCAGTTGTACGCGTCGTCGAGTGACTGGGTCCCCGAGACACAGGCGAACTTCCGCTCTCCCTTGTTCGCGTGGTGGAAATCCCCGTCGAAGGTCTGTTCGAGACAGCCCGCGACGTACGTCGAGACGGGTTTCGACTGATCGAAGGAACTCTCGGTCGCGACGTCGATCCGACCGATATCCTCGGGCGTGAGCCCCTTGCGCTCCATCAGCCGTTTCGACGCGTTTGCACCCATCGTCACGATATCTTCGTAGACATCCGGCAGGGAAGAGGCGTTCAGACCGAGCCCCTTGGTGTACTTGCCTGGCTCCTCGCCCTGGGCCGGGGCGAACGTCTCCGCGAGATCCAGTTTGAGCTTCCCTGTCCAGATTTCGACGCCGTCGATTCCTACATCATTCATGCCTGAATATGACTCCTATCAGCTATAAGTGTCTGTCGACTATGAGTTCGTCGATTGTCGAAACTATGGTTTTAATCAGTTACGATCTGTTTCGAATGACGGGTGTCGTGATATTTAGTAATTGATCTCAGTTGCAACTGAAGTCATCTATTGTCAACTCACCACTGTTTCCGATGGTCGCAGTGCAGGTTTCTGTTCCGCCGGGGCCGGTTACTTCGGCAGTTATACTCCTACTACCAGGTGATTTATCAATCTGCAATTGACCGTTCCTGTCAGTGCTTGTCCCAGAATCATCGTTCGATTCTACAGTCACAGTATTGAATGTTCCAGTCACTTCCCAATCGAAAGTGACAGAAGTTTTATCACTCGTTGCATCCAAGACACTGAAACTGGGTGGGTTACCATTACTGACGCTACCGTTGGAGACTGCTACAACCCCCACGTTCATCGTCACGTTCTCCGGCATCGCTGCGTTGTGTCCACTACCCGACTGGGGCTGGTAGCCCTCTTTTATTGTGACGTTGATATC
The DNA here is from genome assembly GCA_004015825.1 of Halovenus amylolytica. GTDB lineage: Archaea > Halobacteriota > Halobacteria > Halobacteriales > Haloarculaceae > Halovenus > Halovenus amylolytica. The sequence continues at coordinate 90,756 of SAYS01000014.1, forward strand.
GTTCGATCCAGTGTCGTTTCCTTGATAAATGAACTCCACCTGGCCGTCCAGATCACTCCGTTCTGATGTAGTGTTCGAGTTATCGCGGAACAAGCCACCTTCGGCAGAGGCATTCACCCAGATGTCGCTTTTCGGATTATTAAACCGGTCACGAACCTCCACGGTCAGTTTCTGGCTGTTACCCTTCTGGATGGACGTATTGTTGCCCTCGATATCTGTCAGATAGGCCGATTCCGTATCTGTCGTCCCAGTGCCAACCCCAACTTTGGACATATGGAGTCTGTACCGCTCTCCGTCCTCAAGTGTTAGTTCGAGCAACTCCCGCTCAGAGTCCGCGATCGGTGTCGTCGATATGCTCTGCACGTGGCCACCGTTGGTAACTCGCTCCTCGGAGAGAAGTTCTCGCCACTGTTGTTCGTCGAGTCTCGTCGGCATCGTCAGAGTGATCGGGCCGGTGTCGTCTCTAATCTCCACCGGGCGGGTATCGGTACTGATCGGATCGAAATCGACAGACGTACTCTCGACGCGACTCTCGCTCAGTGATCCGTTCAGCGCGACGAACGTCAGGCGGGTATCCCGAATCAGCGCCTGTCCCGTTATCGGGAGCGTGGCGTCCTCACGTTCGAACCGATTGAACAGAACGCTGTGCTCGAACGTCGTTTGTGGCGCATTGCGGTACTCGTTGTAGCTAGGACGGTACTGGATCGTACCGGTGTTGTACTGCCGACCTGTCCCGTTCCAGAACGCGTCGATGTTGGATTCGACTGCAGTCGCGTTGCTAATCGTGAGATTGAACTGCTGGTCTGTCGTGCCTATCGTCTGTACTGTTCCACTGGCTGGCCCGGGATTCCGGAAAATCGTTCGGGAAGGGTATCTGACGCCGAGTCCCAGCGTCACAGAGCGGGTGTTGAGGGCCCCTGGCATCGAATTTACCGTGCTGCGCAGTTCGGTCAGCTGCTGCTGGATATCCTGGTTGTGGTTGAACTCTATATCCTCGTTCTGGCTGGGGATAATTGTCGCCTGCCACACCGAGAGGAGAACAACGAGAACCCCGAACAACAGCACCGCACCGATCTGGATGGACTGGGCCCTGTCATCCGAGAGAAACCGCATTGGTTCCCCTTTTGTGGTACGTTAATAAAAGCCTACTGCAGTCAGTACCATCTGGTGAAATGTCGGTCCAATTTTAAGTACTCGATAGTGCCGATGTCAGCACCCACAGAACCAGCACGATCACGGACTGGTGGCAGGAATGTCGAGGATATCCTGGTACAGGAGTGTTCCTGCATCCTGATCGAAGACCAGTAGACGCACCTCCCCCGACGAGAGAGCCTGGCCTGTGTAATTGTATCGCCAGACATCTCCTGGTTCGAAGACGCTGGTGTCATCGCCGGCAACGAACTGCCCGTCGGGTAGTCGCAGTCGTATCTCGTCACTATTGCGCAGTATCACCTCGACATCTGGAGCCGAGAAACGGTCACCGCCGTTGTGAGCCACTGTCAGATACGTCTCGTTGATCTCACTCTGAATCAAAACATTGGGATCGTCCTCGGATTCGGACTGAAACGAGTCGAGGAGAAAGACACCGACGACGGAAGCAAGCGTAACGATGACTGCTGTCAGCAGGACAATCCCGACAAGTTCCGACTGACTGCGCTCTGGCTCCGACATTCGACTATAGATAGCGTAGAATAGCGCAACCGGAGGCAAATATATACCGGCAGCAGTGCCATTCGGCCGTTACTCCACCATCGTGCTCCCACCGGGTGGGAGAAACTCCTGGATCAGGTCCGGGCTGGCGACTTTCCGGACGAAGGAGTCGTCTGCGAAGCGATTCTTGAACTCTCTGTAGAGCCGTTTCGCGATATCGTTCTGGGCGTACTTGCCCGGTTCGACAGTAATCGTCGTCTCTGCCTGTGATTCGATTGGCTCCGGCGGCCCACCGATGACGCGGGTTTCCGGTTCGCACATGATCCCGACAGCGACACCCACCGGCGTATCCTCGAAGTAGGTCCGGTCGCCACGGATCGCGAAGCCGCCTTTCTCCAGGTACTCGCCGCTTTCGGGCGTTTTCGAGACCTGATCGTGGTCGACCATGTAGGCGTCTGCTGCGAACTTGCCCTGTTTCCAGATCGAGGAGTAAGAGACTGCGAACTGGGCGGCTTCGTTCTTCGAGCGCTCGGGGATCTCGATGTCCTCGTCGTAGGCCTCGCTGGGTCCGGTCGCTTTCAGCACCGTCGCAGGGCCACCGTGGGCCTGGGTGTGGAAGAACAGATCGCCGCGGCTGAGATACTTCTTGACGATCTCCTCGTTCTCGTCGGCGTTACGGCCACCGATCACCAGAAAGCCGTCGCTGGTCTCGAACCACCGGAACTGCTCGTACCAGCTCTCGGATTTGCGGATCGGCACCGACTGTCGCGATAGCCAGTCGATCTCCTCGGTCTCGTCGTCATCCTGCTCGTCGGATGCTTCCTCGTCGGAGGCTTCCCACTCTTCGCGACGCTCTTTGACTGCTTCGAGTTCCTCGCGGGTGTTTGCGATCGCTTCCTTGGCACCCTCTTTTTTCCCCTCGATGCGCTTTGCCTCCTTGTAGAGTCGGTCCGCGTTTTTCTCGACGCCATCGCTCACAAGGAGGGTGACGTCGTGATCGTCGATACGGACAGTCAGTGTCCCCTCGCTCTCGTCGACCGACTGAACGGCCTCTGCGGCGGTGATACCCTGCTCTTTGCCGGCCTCGAACTGGGCTTCGATCTCGTCCCAGGACCGGCCATCTTCCCGTGCCTGCCGTGTCGTGGTGAGAATCTCGTCGACGAGATCGTAGTGTGCGTACAGCAACTCTGCCTTCTCGCGCTCGGTGTCGGCCTGCTCCTCGAAGCTGTCGATTGCGCCCTCCTGCTGTTCGATGATCCGTTTCTGTTTCTCGATTTCGGCCTCGAAGTCGGGGCGTTGACGGCTCTGGTCGGCCGGCTCCGGACTCCCCTCGTCCTCGTCGAAGTGTGTGAAGTAGTCGTCGAGTGCGTCAGTAAAGCTCTCGAACCGATCTGGTTCGAGTTCGGCGTGTTCCTCCATCGGGATCGGCGTCACGTCAACCCGTTTTCCGGGACCATCTTCGCCAGGCTCACGATAGACGCGTGGGTCGAAATTCCGATCCTGCAGACGCCGGGTGAGCGACTGTACTTCCTCGTAGATGGCCCGGAACTGGTCCTCGCCAGCCGCCTCGATATCGAGCACCTTCTCGACGCCAGCCCGGGTACAGAGTTCCTCGCCCCACAGACCGCCGAAGTTGAGCTGTGTCGCGAGCGTCCGGACGACATCCGTGTCAGACTGTCGCAGACGAGCCCCAAATTCTTCGTAATCGACGGTCAGCGGATTGAATCGGGCATCCGGGAACTCGTACTGTGAGCCCGGCGCGACGGTCCGGGATTTGAGCCGGACGGTATCCAGACAGTCGACAACCTCGCCGGTTTCGTCGAGGACAGCAAGGTTACCGTCGCCGAACAGCTCCGCGACGATCGTCGTCGAGCCGTCGTCTCGTTCGAAGGTGATCGAGACGATCCGGTCGAACTCGAACTGCTCGATCGAGGCGAGCTGTGCCCCCTCGATCCGGTTTCGCAGCATCATCGCGAAGTTCGGCGGCCGCTCCGGTGCCGGTGGCACGTGCTCCGGGGGGGCCACGCGCAGATGTTTCGTCTCGCCGACGTCGATCAACAGCTCGATCCGCCCCAGGTCGAAATCACGCATCTTCAGCCGGACGAGCCCGTCGTCGTACAGATAGGCCTTCTCCAGCTTCGACCCCTCGTAGGTCGATAACTCGCTCGTGAGGGCTGCGAGATCGACACTGGTCAGCTCCCGCTTTCGCTCCATACGGGCTGTTATCGTGTTGCCGGCCAAAGAGGTGTCGTTGCAGAGTCGTGCCGCCCCTGAAAATCGGACACTGGTGTTGCGTTACACCTACTCGCGCGGTTCGAACAGCCCAGACACATCCGCTTCGCGGTTTTTCCGGCGCTGGACGTGTTCGCCGAGTCGCTGGACGATGATTCCCCGACTCTCCGGTTCACGCACGTAATCGAACAGCAGAGGGACGATCGCGCTGTTTGTCTTCTCCAGATCTGCCCGTGCGTACTCGATGGCCTGCTCGATGACTGCTTCCTCCTCTGGATAGTTCTCCGCGCGTTCCTCCGCGAGCACGTGGGCCGCGATACAGGTCCCCTCGAACTGCAACTCCGAGAGTTGGATTCGATCACCGTCCAGGGTGAGCGCCAGCGGTCGTCGTCGCTCGATCAACTCGGGATCCCGAGCGAGTCGGGCCAGGTACGACCGGACAGCACCGACGTCGACACCGCGGTACGTGTCGGGCAGGGAGTCGAGATACTCGCGACCGCTGGTGGCCAGCCCCGTCGCTCCCGACCAGTTGCGGTTCCGGGCGTGATAGACCGCCGCGGTGAACTGGATCAACCCGTGCAGGAACAGTTCGTCGTCAGTTCCCTGTTCCAGATCGAGCCAGTGCTCCTCCCAGGCGTCGTGTGCCCCGTGGTAGCCGCCGGCATTGAAAATCGCAATCCCGGCCCGGAGATTCGCATCCATCACGTCCGGCTAGCAGGTGGTGAGTAAAAAGGACAGTGTACCGAACGGTACCATTAAATCTGTGGGCGCCTATCGTTGTTGCACACTCTCGGACCTGGCATGGAAGGATCTGATTCCGGTGACACACCGGACCGAAACTGGGCCCGAACTGGATTGGTCCTCTGTTCGTTGCTCGTCGTGATTGCGGCCGCAGTCGTACTGCCAGCGTTCGGTACCGATGGGATCACGGGTAGTCCGATCGAGCGGATTCTGCCCGGCGAATCTGCCGGACAGACGTCTGGCGAAAGCCAGTTCGGCGACAGCGGGAGCGGACTCGGTGCGCTCAACCCTGGCGACAGTACAGGCGTCGGTGGGGACGTTGGACTCGACAGCGACACCTACGGATCGACAGATACGAAGCTGCATTTCACCGTCGAGAGCACGAGCAGCACCTACTGGCGAACCGGTGCCTACAACCAGTACACCGGTTCGGGCTGGGAGCGGACCGGTGACTCCGAGCCGGTCGATGGATCGATCGCGTACGACGGGTCCGACGGCGAGCAGATCGACTGGGAGATCGAGTTTCAGCAGCCGGCCACCGCCGTGCCGACTGCGTGGCGGCCGAAGGTGATCGAGGGCGTCGACGATCCACAGCTGACCGCCCAGCGGTCGATCAGAACCGAGACGCCGATCGAAGCCGGCGACACCGTCGACGGCGTGAGCTACGCACCCCAGCAAGATCCCGGAACCTTGCGTGCAGCTGGCACGGACTATCCGTCCGAGATCGAATCGCAGTACACCCAGCTTCCGCGCGAGACGCCACAGCGACTCGAACGGTTCACAACGAATCTCACCGCCGACGACGAGACGCCGTACGAAACGGCAGTTACGATCGAAGACTGGCTCGAAGAGTCCAAGGAGTACGATCTGAACGTCTCGGAACGGAGCGACCAGATCGCCACCTCGTTCATTTTCGAGATGGATGCCGGCTACTGTGAGTATTTCGCGACAGCGATGGTGTCGATGCTTCGCTCGCAGGATATCCCAGCACGGTACGTCGTCGGCTACTCGTCGGGACAGCAGGTGGGCGAGGATACCTACGAGGTGCGTGCGATGAACGCACACGCGTGGGTGGAGGTCTATTTCGAGGATATCGGCTGGGTCAGATTCGATCCGACTCCTGCAACGGAACGTCTCTCCGTACAAGAAGAGGCCCTCGAATCCTCGGGTGAAGAGATCGATCCTGGGGAGATCGAGTTGCCGGAGAATCTGAATCCCGGCACTGCAGAGTCAGATTCGAGCGGGTTCGAGACGACACTGAACCAGACGGCCCTCCCTGGGGAGCCTGTCGAGGTATCCGTGACCTACGAGGGCACCCCGGTCATTCAGGAGACGGTGTATTTCAACGGGGAGCCGGTCGGGAGAACGGACAGTGACGGAACGGTCGTCGGTATCGTGCCAGATGCAGAAGAGCTACGCATTTCGATCGAAGAGCACACTCGATCCTCGGCATCAGATACTGTCATGGACGATGACCAGGAGTCTGCCAGCCAGCCAGTTCAGGCCAGCGGCGGCTCCTCGGCCTCGACGGTCTCGACCGGACAGGCGGACGACGACCGGACTGATACTCACCCGATCGAGCGGACGGCTTCACTCGCTATCTCGGGTGAAACCACCCCAGGTGAGACGGTAACCGTGACGGCGACAGCCGGTGACCGTCTCCTCGACGGCGCGACGATACGACTCGACGGAGAGCCCGTCGGGCAGACGGACGAACGTGGACAGATCGACGTCAGACTGCCCGACGAGCCAGGGACAGTTTCAGTAGCTGCACAGCGGGGGCTCGTCGACGGGGAGCGGACGATCGAGATTCCGGAACTGACAGTCAGCGTCGAACGTGATCGACTGCCGGCGATGGCTCTGGGGACGGTAACTGTGCGGGCAGAGATCGGTGAGGAAGCAGCTGCTGGCGTCCCCGTCGAAATGAACGGACGACAGATCGCGACGACGGGCGCTGATGGCACCGCGACGGTGCAACTGCCGCTCGCATCCGAGACCACACTCTCCGTAGCAGCCGCCGGGCAAAGTCAGCAGGTAGTTCTCGATGGGTTGCTGTGGCGGTTCGGAGCGGGTGCACTCCTCGCGTTCGTGGCCGTCGCGATCCCACCTTCCTTGCTCCTGCGTCGCGGATACGGCCCGGGAAAGATCGGTCACATCGTCGTCGCACTGCCCGGAAAACTGGCAGTCACCGGACGAACTGCCGTGGTGAAACTCGTGACGAACGGTGGCAGCTATCTCGCGAGGACGGGCGGACGTATCCGGCGACTGTTCGGTGGGGTGATGGCGATACTCCGTGGTGAACGATCACTTGCTGGGATATCGTCGAGCGTAGCTGCGTGGCTCGCCGGCGGCTGGCAACGCCTCACTCGCAGGCTGGCGGGTCTCCGGCCAGGCGACCAGACAGACAGGACAGAGAGCCAGCTGACAGTCCAGGAGGCCTGGCGGCAGTTCCTCGACGAACTCGATGTCGGGCGCGTCGAGACCCGGACACCCGGTGAACTGGCCAGCTACGCAGTCGAGAAAGAAGGGTTACCCAGAGAACCAGTGCTGGCGTTGCGGGATACGTTCCGCGAGGTCGAGTACGGCTCCCGGCCGCCGACCGATCGTCTGGACCAGGTACAGGATGCGATCGACCAGATCCAGCGTGCGAACGACTCGGTCTCCGAAGAGGGTGAGGCCTGACGATGAATGGGTATCAGCGACTCTCCGCGGTGATCGGCCTCGGTGCGATGGTCCTCGGGGCTGGACTACTCCTCGTCCCCGCACTCGGAACTGTCGGCCCCGTCAACGTACTCCAGGAGAACATCACCGAATCTGCTCCCGAACAGGTGCTGTTGCTCACCGGGGCCGTCGTTATCGGCTACCTTGCGGTCGGACTCCGCCGATCCGCCGAGACGCCGGATCGCTCGCCCGAGCGTCGGCGGTTCGATCGAGCAACTGCCGCCTCGATCGATGGGGAGTTACTGGACCGACCCCAGCCCGAGTTCGATACCGATATGATCCGTGCAATCCAGTCCGGTGGCAGCCCACTTCGAGCGGTCAGAGACGAGCTTCATCAGACAGTGGTCGGCGTCTACACCGATCTCTACGGGACGTCAGCGCAGGCAGCCAGAGAGACAGTCGACAGCGGGGAGTGGTGTCACGATCCGGTTGCGAGCGCCTTCCTGGCGGGGGATAGTGGCCCGACGTTCTCGCTGGGGAGACGGCTGCGGCTGTTCGTCACGCCGAAACGGGAGCGACGCCACCGGATCGATCGAACGATCACGGCGATAGAGGAGCTAGAACGGCAATGAGTGAGGATCACAGGTGGAGTGTCGGAATCGGGACTGCACTTGCGCTGGTCGGCAGCGGCCTGCTTTTGATACAGACGGCCCTCGTAGTCGGGGCCGTCATTCCGTTGGTCTATCTGCTCCACGGTGTCGTTTCGACCGCTCCGTCGGATGTCGAGCTGTCGGCAACACGTGAGTTCGATTCGACCGGCGTGATACCCGGTACTGAATTCACCGTGACACTGACTGTCGAAAACACCGGAAACGACGTGCTTCCGGATCTCCGGCTCATCGACGGCGTGCCAGAAGAACTCACAGTGGTCGCGGGTACTCCACGGGTCGGTGTCGCACTATCGCCCGGGGAGCGTGCCAGCACGACCTACACGGTAGTCCTCGAACGGGGCCGCTTCGAGTTCGACGACCCGGTCGTCCGTCTGCGCTCGCTGGCCGGCACAGACGAACGGACAGTGACGATCTCGGCAGTGGGCGAAACGACACTTGTCTGTGCAGATGCCATCTCACAGCCGTCGCTGGCCGACGCGACCCTCGGACAGGCGGGGACGGTCCCGGCAGAGACCGGCGGTGCCGGGCTGGAGTTTTACGCGACCCGACAGTACCACACCGGTGATCCGATGAACCGGATCGACTGGCACCACGTCGCGAAGACCGGCGAGTTCGTCACGATCCAGTACCGGCACGAACGTGCAGTACGGTCCGTCGTCGTCGTCGACTGTCGACCCTGTACCCGCGTCAGCTACGAGGCTGGCTCCCCGACAGGTGCGGCGATGGCTGCCTACGCCGGGGAACGACTATTCCACTCGCTCGAATCGGCAGGCGCCGTCACGAATCTCACGGCGGTCGGCTTCGACGGGGAGCTGGAGCATCTAACCGATGCCGACGGGCTTCCGTGGCTCCATCCGGGTGCCGACAGAGAACATTCCCCGTCGACACTGTTTCGTGGCATCCACGAGATCGCGAGCCACCGCGGGAGTGCCGACGAGGAAGGACCCGTCCGACAGCGGCAGGCCAAAGAGCACGACACCGGACAGACAGACGACTGGACTGCGGCGGCGCTGGCGGACGGCGGGGGGAATCGAGAGCGCTCGGAGTGGACGGAGAAACTGCTCGCTCGTCTGCCAGCGGAGACACAGGTTATCCTCTGCTCCCCGGTACTCGACGACTGGCCAGAGGAGGTCGCCAGCGAACTCACCGACAGAGAGTGTATCGTCATCAGCCCAGACGTGACAGCGGGTTCGAGCTACGGGCAACGAATCAGGGGAATCAACCGCCGGCGACGGCTGCGACGGCTCCAGGACTACGGCGCGGAGACGGCGAACTGGCGAATCGACCAGTCGATCGAGGGAACGCTCAAACGGGCACTGCCGGAACTCTTTACAGACAGATGAGTACGACACAGCAAACCGGGCCGCCGAAAACGAGTTCTGCTCTCGTGGGAGTGCTGGCACTGTTCGCGGTCGTCCTCTTCCTCCGGGAGGTCCCAGTGCGCGCAACCGCTCTGATCGGCTTCCTCGGTGCAGTCAGCCTCACCGCGAGTCTCTGGCTCGTCGACACCGAGACGGAACTAGCCGGTCGGCTGGTGGTGAGTCTGCTCACGATCCCGGTCGCAGCCGGCTTTATCGTCGGGATTTTTGGAACGACACTGCTGTTGATCGGCTCGTTTTTCCCGGTCGAAACCGTCTCCGATGTCTCTGTCGCGACGTTAATCGTGCTGGGGAATCTGGGTGTCGTCGTCGGAACAGGCGTCGCCATCTTCGGTGTCACACTCGGGATGAAAAACGTCATTGCACCGACCGCGCTCACAGCGTATACGAGAACCGCTGTCGCGACGGCACTCGTCCCTCTGGTTACTGGCAGCCTGCTCGTCACCAGTATCGCCCTCCGGGAAGGCAGTCCCGCCGGTGTCGATCTCCTGTTCAAGAGTCAGATCGAGGGGATCTGGACCGCACTGGTTTCACCCGGTGGCAGACAGCTCCATCTCGCATCGTTCCTGCTCATAGCCGGTGCTGCTGCCGGGATCTGCTGGCTTTTGCTCCGCCGGTTCCCGTTCGAATCCCTCGTCGGGTCCGGGGGCGACGATGGGAGACAGATCCGACAGAGAGCAACGAAGCTCGGACCGCCCCGGAGAGTCGGACTGGCGTTCGGAGGGCTGACCGTCGGTGTCCTCCTCGCGGAGCTACTGCTTTCACCCGCCGAGATACAGTCGCTCGTCACTGTCCCGCTGTACGATCTCGTCCAGGTCGTCACGACTGCCGACTGGCTCCGTCTGCTGTTGCTCGGGACGACGACAGTCGGTGCGATCTGGCTCGGGCTGTCGGTGCTGCTCGAAGAACTCCCTGCGAACCGGCAGACAGACCGGTCGGTGTTGCTGGCACCACTCGTCGTGGGCAGTCTCTGGACGCTGCTCGCGGCAGCGGTTTCTGAATCCGTCTACACCTGGCTCGTCACCGAGATAGCGAGTCAGCTCCCCTCGAGGCCAGCAGCCGAGATGCTGACGGTTTCGGGCAGTATCGAGACAGTTTACGGGAGTACCCCGCTGATCGTTCTCCTCTCCGGTATTTTTCTCGGAGTGTCAGCCGCGATCGGAGTCCTGCTGCTCGGCGGTGTCAGGAGTGGCTACCTCGCTGCAGCAGGAACGGGCTTCTCTGTCGCCTGTGCTGGGTTCTGTCTCGCGGCAATCTCTGCCAGCATCGTCTCCGCACCCAGCTGGCTCGTCCTCGGCGGGATCGCTGTCGGTCTCGCCGTCTGGGATATCGGCCACTTCGGGACCACCGTCGGCCACGAAGTCGGCGAGGGTGCGACGGGACAGCTGGTCGCCGTCCGGGCCAGCACGACACTCCTTGTCGGAGTAGCGGGTGTGGCGCTGGCGGTCGGTCTGCAACGCTGGCTCGCAGCGGACGGATTCGACGCCTCACCGAGGACAACGCTCGCGCTGGTCTTGCTCGTCACGTCACTCGTCGCTTTCGCGAACGCGCTCCGGTAGATCCCGGCTCTGCTCGGTCACTCGAACTCCTTTCTCGGCGAGATGTTGCATCCGCCGGCGGGCGAAATCTTCCTCCCGAGTCCCTCTGGTCGCGAGAACGTACATCCGAGCACGACCGGTCGGACGCATCGTCCGGCCCGCTCGCTGGGTCCCCTGCCGGCGCGAGCCGCCGAGTCCCGACGCCACGATTGCGAGTTCTGCACTCGGCAGATCGATCCCCTCGTCGCCGACTCTGGAGACGATGAGTGTCTTGAGCGTGCCGTTCCGGAACTGCTCGAAGCGTTTTTCGCGCTCGGCGTGTGGCATCTCACCGCTGATGAACGGGACACCAAGTTCGTCGGCGTAGGTCTGGCCCTGATCGAGATACTCGACGAAGACGAGCGCCTGCTTGTCCGCGTGTTCGGAGAGCAGCGCGTGGACTTCCTCGATTTTCGCCGGATTCGTCGCTGCGAGCTGGCGGCGCTCGTGGCCCTCAGAGCTGACGTACTGGTTCTGGACCTCCTCGGAGTCCCAGGGGACGTATCTGATCTCGACTTCCGGCTCGGCGACGAAGCCGGCCTGGAAGAGTGCATCCCAGTCGGTCCCGATCGGCGGCCCGATCAGCGTGTAGATATCGGCCTCCCGGTCGTCTTCCCGGACCGGTGTCGATGACAGGCCGAGTCGGTGACGTGTCTGCAGGTCCGCGCTCCGGCGGTGAACCGGAGCTGGGATGTGGTGGACCTCGTCGTAGATGATCAGTCCCCACTCGCGGCTGTCGAACAGCTGGCGGTGGCGATCCATTCCGGCCGTTCGGTAGGTCGCGATCGTCACTGGTCGAACGTTCTTTTCGCCGCCGTGGTACTCGCCGATCTGGTCGGGCGTGAGCGTCGTCCGTGCCAGCAGTTCGTCGCGCCACTGGCCAGCCAGTTCACGGCCGGGGACGAGAATCAGCGTCTCGCCCTCGACTGCGGCCAGAATGCCGAGCGCCGCGATCGTCTTGCCGCTTCCGGGTGGGCCGACGAGAACGCCGGATTTCGTCTCCATGAAGTTCGACACCCAGGCCTGCTGGTACTCCCTGAGATCGAGTTCGAGATCGGCTGGGAGATCGTCACCGCTGTCGAGACTCCGTTCGTCCCTGACGGGATACCCTGCCTCGTAGAGCACGCGTTTCACTTCCGCGATGCGCTCTTCGGCGACCCAGCTTTCGGTATCGGAGATGGAAGCCCGGAGCTGGTCGTCGTCGAGTTTCTGTCTGGCGACGTTACCCATCAGATCCGCAGATTTCGCTTCGAGGACTGTATAGCCCTCGTCGTGGGTTCGCAGCGCGAACTTGTTGGCGCGTTCGTACTGCGAGCGCAGCCACTGTTCGAGCTGCGGAGATCGCTCCGCCAGGACAGACCGAACAGTATCCAGCAATCCGTCGAAGGTCTCGTAGGGTGCCTGCCAGATGTCTTCCTGGCGAATCTCGTACATATAGGCGCCAGAGCCGGTCGTATCGACGAGGTGTGCGAACTGCGAGAGCTGTGCGCGGGTGAACTGCGTCGGCTGGTCGACGACGATCTCGCGGCGTTCCGGGAAGAGGATGACACGCTCGCGGTCGGTCATCCGTGCCCAGTCGGCCGGATACCAGACCACAGGGTCGTTAGTCACGTCGAGTCGTTGTGCGATACCCTCCACTGTCAGTTCATCCAGCCGCTCCGTCGCCTCGGAGTGCGAGCAGTCCTCGACCTGGGCGAACCGTGTCGCGGAGACGACCGGCCGACCGAGCGCCTCTAACGCGTCGTAAAACAGCTCTTCTTGTCCGTCTGATTGCTCTGCAGGACTATCGACAGCATCCGACTGATCATCCGTTTCTGCGTCCTCGGTCACTACCGCCGTGTAGCCGACGGACGAACAAACGGCTTGCGTCCGCAGTCTGTCTATTCGGGCTATCGTCAGCCGGACGTGGTGGAAAGTTCATCCGCCGAGACGACGAGCGTGTGTCCCGCCATATCGCCGAGTCGTTTGCCATCACCTCTGAGGAGGATGACCGCGACTGCAATACCCCAGTAGCCGAGTCCGTCGATAGCGCGTAACGCGTTCCGGAGGAAGGATTCACGGAACCCAATCGATGCTCCGTCGTCAGTGACGACACGGAGTCCGAAAAGCCGCTTTCCGGGCGTCCGGTCGGTCGCCCACTCGAAGAGGAGATGATAGACGAAGGCGATCCCACAGAGTATCAGAAACACCGTCGTCCGCACCTGTCCCGGAGCGACGAGTTCGGTGAAAGTAACGCCCGCCGCGAGGGCAGGGAGCACACCGAGACAGAGCACCACGAACTGGTCGAACAAAAATGCGACAGTCCGGCGAGGAAGGGGTGCCGGCTGGGGTGTCATAGCTGGAACGGAGTGTTCGAATTGCTTGAGTCTGGCGTCTCGAAAGCTTCGTAAGAGTCCCGTCGCACCGCAGTCGCTGCCTGATCTGATATCAGAAGAAAACTAGATCGATTACTGCGCGTCTTCCGGAGAGTCCTGAATCGGTTCGACGGTGCCATCACAGCTCCCACAGTCGGTTTTCTCCGTGGCGACGTAGACGATGTTACACGACTGACACTCGTAGAGGGTCGACTCTTCCCTCCTGGCGACAGAGCTATCTGATCTGGCCCTACTGACGATTTTGGTAAGGATACCCGGCATCAGACAGCCCTCCCTGTGTGACGGCTGGCAGGCAACCGCTTGCTGACAGTCAGTACCGATTCCGGCAGCCGAGAGAGCTGATTGTGACCGTCAGTACCGGGAGATTTTCGGGTTCTCGTACCGAGTGATCCACCATACTCCAGTGGTGTATCGATCTGGCCCGCTCGCATCTCCCGTGCGGATATATCTCCGGCGTGTGTCCTGTTTACACCGACCTTACTAATTACAGGCAAGAATTTCATTGTAAAAAACAATACGGCCTTGATAAACCTAAACCCCCGATATGTTCACTGGGCGAGTTTATTAATTAAATGGGTGACAAGAAAATCTCGGATTTCCCGCCGGTTCTGTCCTCTATGGCTCTCTCAAAAGAAACGAAGGAGAGAGATGCAGGAATTAGGTGAGCGATATGAAAAATGAGTCGTGTCAGTATAACCTCGCCTGTTCACACTCCGAGCCACTCGTCGTTCCGGACGGAGTATCCGTTCTTTCGACAGAATTTCGCCGCCTCTCTGCGCACACCTCTCGAGCCCGGAATCTTCTCTTTCTCGCGGATCTGGTCGATAATCCAGTCGGCGATCACCCGGATCCCTTCGTCATCGTCGTCTGCGTCGATCGCTTTGAGCTCCCGGAACGTCTTCTCGTAGGCCTCGCGCTGGGATCGACCCAGTTCGGTGTTCGGGAGCGTCTCGCTGGCTTCGATCACGCGTTTCATCGCCGCAGCGATCGTCGGCCGCTGGACGAGTACCCTGACCTCTGCTGGCTCCTCGAATATTTCTGCGTCCGTCTCCGGCAGTAGTTCCGCGACGGTGTAGCGTTCGGCTGGTGTCTCGATCTCACGGCCACCGATCTCCTCGACCAGTTCGGAGGCTGTGACGGGGAACTCGATTTCGTCGAGTTCGCCTTCGAACTCGTCGACTGTGGCCGGGTCGATCTCCGGCTCTGTCTCGTCTCTCCGTTCGAGTTCCTCGGAAAGATACCGCTGTCGCTGTCGTTTTTCTGTGTCCTGTGCCTGCTTGTCGCGGCCTTGTCTGTCGTCTGCCATTCCTGTTACTAGATTGTCCATTCAGATAACACTATTGTCCTCTCTCGGTTCATTATTGCCCCCAACCAGTTCAACGAGCGCGAACGATATCTCTCGGCACGCTGGTATCAGAACAGTAAGACAGAGAAATTAGTCTATGTGGCCTTCGCGGCGAAGTTGATCGGCAGCCTGACTGTCGTAGCGCCACTCGATATCTGCTTTTTCGTCCTGCCAGTCCCACGGGTCCACGAGGACGACATCGCCTTTGTCGATCCAGACGCGGTATTTCATCCGACCAGGGATCCGGCCCATCCGCTCTTCACCGTCCTGACACTGCACTCTGACGTGATTGCCGCCGTCGTGGCTCGTCACGACAGCGAACTGTTCGTCGTCGTTTGGCATCCGTAAACTCCGATGCCCTGTCTCTTCACTCATACAGTTTCTAGGAGACGACCGACTTAAAGTCCTGCGGGATTGGTGCTACCTCGTCTCACGATATTTTCCAATGATATTCGAGAGGCGTGGGGTGGTAATTTGTCGTTCCTCTCAAATACAGTATATTTTATTTTTGGTCCGTTCGGTCCTCGGAGTCAGCCAGTCTCACCGGCAGTTCTCCACCCTCGTCGGCAAAGACGTGCTGTGTGTGGGGATACGCGATTTCGATATCATCGCCCTCGAACGCATCCCAGACGTTCTCCTGAACTTTCGACTCGATTTTCTGGGGGCTGTAGGGCTCTTTTATCCAGTACCGGAGTCGCAACAGGATGCCATGATCGGCAAAGTTGCCGATCAGACAAACTGGTTTGGCGGGATACCGGGCGCTACCGATACGGATCCGCGGCCCGCCAGAGATCACTGCATCGACTTTCTGCGCACTCTGTTCCATCCTCGTCCGAGCAGTCGAAAGATCGCTATCGTACGTGATCAACACATCGAGTGTCCGGCGGATCCGCGTATCCTCTGCGGAGTAGTTTACCACATCCCGTTCGCGCATTGATCCGTTCGGAATGACCAGGAAGCTGTTATCTAGCGTGAAGATCTTGGTGTATCGCAGTGTGATATCCTCGACGAATCCTCGTGTTCCTTCTCCCTGCTCGGTGAGTTCGATCATATCGCCGATCTCGTAGGGCTGGTCAGCCAGCAAGAATAGCCCACTTATTACACTCCCGACGATCGGTGCGAGGATGACACCGACCACTGCCGAAAACACCGTCACAGAGAGGGCAATGTTGCTCAGATCGAGCCCGTAGATCCGGAGGACGGTGAAAAACCCGAGCAGATAGACGCCGACACGGATCGCCGCGAGGGAGACTCTGGTGAGACTGGGACGCTCTAGATGTTGTGCGAGCCGACGGCTGAACACGCGAACTAGCAGCCTGGCGACGAACCAGGACGCGAAAATGACGAAAACGGTGGCGGCGACCTCCAGCACGACAGTTGGAACGAACTCCGGAAGCCAGCCAGGTCTGGGGACGGCCTCCTCTTCCTCCACGAGTGTTTCATTATTTCCGGCCTGGAGAAGATTCAGCAGGGACAGCCCTCTCATAGCGGTTTGGAATCGCCGACTGGAAAAAAGCGTTGTGTGTGCGCCAAATTGGCCTGATCATTCGGGGAGAATGAACAGATCGCCGTCGCCCCTGATCACACGAACCGTGTCACGGTCCGAATCAACCGATGGGGGGCGGGGCACAGATTTCGTCTCGTAGCTGTCGGGATCGAGGACCTGTACCGCGTGTTCGTCCTCGATCGCGACGAGCGTCGTCTCCTGGGCGTCCTCCTCCCAGCCCACTCTGTCCGCAGTCGGTGCCTCACCGTCTTCGAACGGCGTCTTGTAGGTCTCGCCAGTTTTCAGGCGAGTGCCGGTCATCGTCTCGTGAGCGCTCTCGACCAGTACCGGCCCGTCGCCGTCACCCGGATCGACGATTTCGCCTGCCCGATACGGTGGCAGTCGGACGGCATAGGTGACTCGGTACACCTCGTTACCATCCGAATCTTCCGTGACGAGCGTCTCGTGGTCGGTAAACGACCCACCGAGTTCGGTGACGATCTGTCGAGCGACCTGCTGGCCGAGTCTCGTCGTCGACAGCCGGATATCGAGGCCACCCTCTACTTCGTTTATCTCCGTGACGAAGGCCTCACGGTCGCCCCTGGATTCGAGATCGTCGACGAGTTGGTGTGCGATCTCTTTCGCCCGGTCCCGTTCGGTTTCCGTCGGGTCACGGTCGATCGAGCGTAACTGAACGATGCTGGCGTAGGATCCGCCGGCGATGCGACCACAGCGTTCGCAGGTCTCGCGGCCGATTTTAACCGGCACAGTGAGTTCTTCGGCGAGCGGCGTCCCGCGAAGGACGCCAGAAAACTGGCAGTGCATCCTGATCGTCGTCTCGTCGACCTGTTCGGGAGAGACCTGCCAGGAGATGCCGGTGGCTTCGACGTGGACCGACAGTGCCTGGGTCACCTCGTCGATGGCGATGTCGGTGTAATCCTCGGCCCCAACGTCGACCCAGCGGTTGCCCCGCTTGACTGCGCCACACTGTGCACAGACGCTCACCTCGATCCGGTCGGGTGCAGCCACGAGTTCGTACTGGTCGATGTAGCAAGAATCACAGAGTGCACTGTCTCGACCCTCGCGCTCCGGCAGGTCCTCGGAGCGTTCGATCTCCTCACCACACCGCGGACAGAAGGCACCCGATCGGCTCATATGGAATCAGTAGGCCAGGGTTGCTTGTAAGCACCACGTTTAGAAGTCGAGGTCGTCCGCCGCATCGAGCGTCGACGAATCCGCAAGCGCCGCAGAAAGAGACTCCTCGATCGCATCCAGTCGAGCGATCAGCTCCTCACGCTGTGATGCTGCAACCGACTCCGGAGTGGGGAGACTCTCTGTCTCCTGTATTTCGGTCCGACGTTCCTCGTCGAAAAAATCCGCACTGGTGAGTCCTTCGACTGCTTCTCTCAGCTCGACGATCTCGGCTTTGCGCTGCTCTAACTGCTCGTCAGCACGGGATGTGACTGTCTCGATAGCCTCCAGTCCTGCCGGTTCGTACACCGCCACCAGCTGATTGTACTTCTTGATATGTCTGTTACTCCGAGTCGGCATCTGCCGTAGCTAGTGGTTCGCCGTCGTTTCAATCTTATGTCAACTGTACTGCCTTACTCGCCGAACTGTTCGGTGAGTGCGGGCACGACGTCGAAGAGGTCGTCGACGATACCGTAGTCGGCGATATCGTAGATCGGGGCACTCGGATCGTCGTTGATCGCGATGATCGTCTCGGAGCCTTTCATTCCGGCGACGTGCTGGACCGCCCCAGAGATCCCGATCGCAATATAAATATCGGGCGAGACTTTCTTGCCGGACTGGCCGACCTGTCGATCCGGTGGGAGCCAGCCGTTGTCGACGATCGGACGGGAGGCAGAGACGGTCGCACCGATCGCATCTGCGAGTTCCTCGATGAGTTCGATGTTCTCCTCGTCCTCGATCCCACGGCCAACGGAGACTAGCACGTCCGCATCACTGATATCGACATCCCCTGTCCGGACTTCTTCGAACCCTGTCACGGTCGATCGCACAGCTGACTCGTCGATATCGGCCTCGAAGGGTTCGATGGCTGCGTCACCAGTCCCGTCGGCCTCGGGCCACTCTCCCGGACGGATCGTCAGGAGGGCGCGCTCAGAATCGATATCGACCGTCCCCTCGGTTTTGCCCCCGTACAGCTCACGGACGACAGAGAGGCCGTCGTCGGTCTCGATATCCACGGCATCAGTCACGAGTGGCAGGCCCAGTCGTTCTGCCAGCGCCGGGGCGAAATCGAGGCCGTTGACCGTGTTCCCAGCCAGAATATACTGTGCATCCACGGCGTTTGCGAGCTGTGCAGCCACCTGCGTGTAGATACCGTGGTTGAACTCCTCGCCGTTCTCGACGGCGTGGATCTGGTCGACTCCCGGACGATCGAGTTTGTCCGCATACTCCTCGACTGGTCCACTGATGACTGCGGCGTGCAGTTCGCCGTCAGTCGCGTCGGCGAGCTCTTTTCCCGCCGTAAGCAGCTCGTAACTCACGTCACGGAGTTCGCCACGCCGGTGTTCGGCAACCACGAGAACGTCGCTCATGCTCCCACCCCCTTCTCTTCGAGAAGCTCTGCAAGCTGTGCTGCGGTCTCCTCGGGGGCACCCTCGAAGAGATCAGTATCACTCTCACTTTCGGGCACCACGAGATCCGTCAGTTCGAGTGAGGCTGCTTCGAGTTCGACACCGAGATCGGCGGGTGATCTGACGTCGAGTGGTTTGCTCTGTGCCTGACGTATTCCCCGCAAACTCGCATACCTGGGTTCGTTGATCCCCGTCTGAATCGTCAGCACGGCCGGCAGCTCGATCTCTGTCAGTTCTTCGACGCCCCCTTCGAGTTCCCGGTGAACCCTCGCGGTGTCCCCGTCGAGATCGAGCTGGTTGACGACTGCACCCCACTCGAAACCGACCTGTTCTGCCAGTGCAACACCCGTCGCCCCGAGCGCGACGTCGCCTGATTGCACCCCCGAGAGGACCAGATCGGGCTGTTCGTCTTCGACGACACCGGCCAGTAGCTGTGCCTTTCGTGATGGATCGATCATCGTCTCTCCCTCCAGAGACTCGTCCCAGATGCGGACCGCCCGGTCTGCGCCCTTCGCAAGCGCCGTTCGAATCGTCTCCTCGACACGTTCGGGGCCGACCGTCGCCGTCACGACCTCGATTTCGTCTTCTGTCTCCTGTAGCTGCACGGCCTCCTCGATCGCGTACGTATCCCACTCGTTGAGATCGAATGTCAGATACGTCTCGTCGATCGACGTGTCGTTGATCTCGAACTCGTCGTCCGCTATCGCGACCTCCGTGACTGTCACGAGAATCTTCATACAGTGTATCAGTTCGACTAACCGAGCTAAATGTTTTTGGTACTCTCGGAAACTCAAAAAGAGTTTTCCCCGAGATTGGAAGGGTAAGAGTGTTTTATAGTTTCAACTGGTAGCAGTTCCAGCGAAACACTGTGCAGAGTACCCCGCGGAGGGACAGGTCGGCCCGTCGATCACTCGTTTGACTCTGTGATATCCTCGTCGGGGAAGGAGATCAGGTTCTCACGTCCGATTCTGAGTTTGTCGATCCGGTCCTCCTCTTCCATCGAGGAGAGCAGCTGTGAGACTTTCGCGTTCGACCAGTCAGTCTCTTTGACGATGTTTGCCTGTTTCATCCGGCCGCCGTTTTTCGACAGCAGTCGTTCGACTCGCTCTTCGTCACTGAGCAGTTCCTCGTCGATACCCTCGTTGGATTTTGCTTCGGGCTGTTCATCTCTGGGTTCTGTGACCGGTGCTGGGTTGCTCGTCCCCTCGACCGACTGATCCCCGTCCTCAGCCACTGTGCCGACCGGTGGAATGTTGATATTAATTCTGCCGGTTCTGCCCATATAGAGAACGAGGAGAACGACGACTGCCAGGAGAGGGAGTAATCCGAACATAAGTACTCTCGACGAGAGTACTCCTGTCCCTCCAGTGAAAGAACTGCCCGGGCCGGTGAGTGTCACCTGTAGCGACTGTTCTGTGAACTCTTCAGGTCCCTCCCAGTGGAGTCGACCGGCTTCCGGTGAGACACCATCTGCCGAATCACGGACACCGTACTCTTCCGGGGCGACGATCGTCAGTGACTGTGACTCGCTCAGTCCTTCGAGCCACAGTTCGCCCGACCTCGTTACCAGCACATCGTCGACGATGAGTTCGTCTCCATCCGAACGTGCGAAGTTCGTCCAGGTGAACTCGAGGCTCAACCGCCCAGTTCCGTTTGCAACCTCACTCTGGCTGGCAGTCGTGAGCTCTCTGTCTTCGAGTTCCATCTCCCGGGTAGTGTGTGCATCGACTGCCGCAGCTGCACGTTCGAAGGAATCGATCCCGAGAATCGAGATACGAGGCTCGATGTTCTGTGTCGGAGAGGCTCCCTCTGTTTCGAAATCCTGTGCCAGATCGCGGTAGGCTGTCGTCTCGTTGTCGTCGCTCAGGTTGAACGTCGTCGAAACACGCCAGCGTGCGTCACCGTCTGGCTGGAGTTCGACTGTCATCGAAGAGTTCGTAGAGGAGAGCCAATCAGAGGACTGACCTTCGGAGAGGGCAACCGCGCCAGACGAAAGCAGTACAACACCACTCAACAGTAGTACACCAACAACCACTGCTCCAAAGACGGAAAAAGAAAAACTTCGGGACCAGGGCGAGGACATACCAGAGACGTTGGCCCCCTATCTGAAAACCCTTTCTATAAAACGTTACATCGGTCGATAAAGCGTCTGGAGACTGCTAACGGAGTCTTATACGGAATCTAACTGCACCTATATCGCCGGTGCACTGGGTTTTTATATCAGGGGAAGATAAGATAATCGTACCATGCCGAAGGTCCCCAGAGTTGTTATCTTCTTTACCCTCTGCGTGTTCTGTCTTTTCGTCGTTGGATCCGGAGTTACTGTCGCAGTCGATGCGTTCCAGGACGGAAACAGCGACCAGGAGACGATCGAGACGGTCGAAGACTCCACGAACTACCTGTCACCCGCCGTGGAGACGGACGATCAGTATCAGGAGGTATCTATCGACGTTGCGAGCGCAGTCGATTCGTCTGCCCAGGAGCTACAGACGGAACACGATATCCGATCGTTCACCCGTGAGCTGCAGTTCGTGGATGGAATCGAGACCCAGGGAGAACTCGGTCAGAAACGGTTAGAAGTGGTCGAAGGCCGATATCTTGCACTGGATCAGCGCCAACAGGCTCTCTTCGAACAGTACAGCACAGGGGAGATGTCATCCAACAGGTTCGCCCGGGAGCTGGTCCGACTCGGAACCGCGATCAAAACCCAGCGGAGTTACCGCGAGCGAATCTTCACCGAAGTGTACGACGGCAGGCCAACCGCCCCATCGGAGGATTTTCAGCGGAGATTCAACAGCCTCGAACTGTCGCTGACACCGGAGCAGCCAGTAACGGAACGCCTCAGGAGTGCGATGACGGGAGCGGGTGACCCTGCCCTCGTCTACTCACAGAGTGCAGAAGAGGTGCTCGTCCTGGCGACTATTGACGACGAAACGTACGTGAGACAGGCCACACTTAGAGACGAACGGAATCTCGGTGCCGAAGACCAGTTTACGGATCTCTGGCGTGATGCCACTAACCGTGCGGGGTCGCTGTATCCGTGGGCGTTCAGTTCGGAGAATCTCCGGGACGTCGACCCGTTCAATCTGGAGGTGTACAGTCAGGTCTACGCAGTCAGGGCACAGCATTCACACGGTGAACTGTCGGTCTACCTGGATGGCGCGACCAGGAACGTATTCCACGAGAACCAGCTCAAGCGGGTTCAGAGCCTGCCAGTTACCCAGTCGGTCCAGAACGAGTCAGACGATCTCGTCGGAAACGTCTCGCTGACCAACGGAGCAGGGCCGATGCTGGTCTCCGTGACGGACGACGCCGGTGCTCCGATCGAAGATGCGAGCATCATCGTCGACAGCGACCCGGTCGGACTAACGGACAGCGACGGAGAACTCTGGGTTGTCCAGCCGTCTGGAGAGGCCGAAGTCGGTATAACGACAGAAGGAGACGAGACAGTCTCTGTCCAGATACCGGAGTCAGATTAGCGCTGGGCGCCCCGGAGTTTGAAATGGAAAGCCGGCCCCAACGTTCACATGGAGCGTGGTGCGATCCCTGTTGCAGGCGTGCTATTACTCCTCGCGATCACCGTTCTGTCGGCAGCCACTCTCGGATTCGTCGTCTCGACACCGGCGTCAGAGCCACCGCCAACAGCATCTTTCGAGCTATCAGCTGATGGACAGTCGGGTGAGATCGAACTGACACATCTCGGCGGCGATAGGATCAACCTCACCGAGGTTTCGCTTCGGATTTCGATAGACGGAACGCGACTCGAAAAGCAGCCACCGGTCCCGTTCTTTGCTGCATCGGGATACATGAGTGGCCCGACGGGACCGTTCAACCGCGCCAGCCCGAACGCGTGGGCAGCTGGGGAAACAGCCACACTCACGGTCGCTTCGACCAACGAACCGGAGCTATCACCCGGTGACACAGTCCGAGTCCAGCTCTTGACCGACACCGGGACGGTTGCGGATCTCACCGGGACGGCGTAGCGAACTCAGTCGTCAGCAGCCATGGCCGACTGCGAGAGATCGTCGACGAGTCGATCTCCTCGACACTCCCCTGAATTGTCCAGACGTCGCCGGCGACCTCACTGGCTGCTTCGTGATCGTACCCCGCTTCTCGATCGATATCCTCCTCGATCGAGTCGTCGATATCGGTATCGATGTTCTTGTCGATATCGCCATCGGTCTGCCCTAGATTGGTCGAAACGTCGTTGGCCATGCTCGACCGAAGATTTGACTCGAATAAAATAAATAAAATATCACAAATATTAGATATAAATTGTGTAGAGGGTAGTATGTGAGTGAAAGCGGAGTTTGGGCAGAACTAGTTAGATACCGTACAGTTCTCCGTATTTGTCTTCTGCATAAGAGAGGAAATAATCGGCTGTCAGCTCTTCGCCGGTCGCAGATCGGATGAGTTCGGGTGTCGTGTACCGACAGCCGTGCTGGTGTATCTCTCGGGTAAGCCACTCGGAAAGCTGCTCGAATTCGCCGGACTCGATCTGGTCGGTAACTCCGTCGATCTCGGAACTAGCGGCTTCGAACAGTTGCGCAGCGAGCACAGAGCCAAGCGAGTACGTCGGGAAGTAGCCGAAGTTACCGTGTGCCCAGTGGATGTCCTGCAGACAGCCCCGTGCGTCGTTCTCGGGCCGGATACCGAGATACTCGTCCATCTTGTCGTTCCAGACCTGCGGGACGTCGCTGACGTCGAGATCACCACGGATCAGATCGCGTTCGATCTCGAATCGCACGACGATGTGCATGTGGTAGGTCAACTCGTCGGCTTCGACCCGGATCGGGTTGTCGTCGTAGACCTCGTTTGCACTCTCGTAGAGAGCCTGCGGTGTCGTCTCGACCCCGAGGTGTTCCTCGACAGCAGGCGCGAAAAAGTGCCAGAACTCGGCGGAGCGCCCGACGTGGTTCTCCCAGAGCCGTGACTGGGACTCGTGGACCGTCATGTCGCGACTCTCACCCAGCGGCGTACCGTACTCTTCGTCCGGGAGCCCGAGCGTGTAGCTCGCGTGCCCATACTCGTGGATCGTCGAGGAGAGTGCATCTAGCGGATCGTCAGGTGTGAACCGGGTCGTCACGCGTGCATCGAACTGTGTCCCCGTCGAAAACGGGTGTGGGGCCGTATCGAGTCGCCCCCGATCCCAGTCGTATCCGACCGTGTCCAGTGCATCTCGGACGAGTGGTTCCTGTCGTTCCTCGTCGTACTCTCCCTCGAAAGGGTCAGCAACTGTCTTCTCGCATTCACTGATTGCCTCGACGAGCGCGGGGAGTTCGGACCGAAGCTGGCCGAGAATCTCCTCGATCGTCTCGATATCGAGATACGGCTCGTAATCCTCGACGAGCACCTCGTAGGGGTCTCGGTCCGGATCGATAGCCTCGGCATACTCACGGCGCAGTTCGACGAGTTCAGCTAGCGTCTCTTCGAACAGCGAGAAATCAGCCTCTTCTTTGGCCTCCTCCCAGACAGGCAACGCTTCCGAACTTGCCTCGGAGATTCGTTCGACGAGGTCTTCGGGAACGCGGTTCGCACGCTCGTGGTCGCGGCGTACTTCACGGACGACAGCCTGTTTCTCGTCGTCGACAGCGCCGTCGAGTTCGCCGAGCCACTCGCCCAGTTGTTCGTCCGTCAGCAGTTCGTGCTGGAGTGTCGACAGTGTCGAGGACTGTTTCGACCTTGCCGGTGTCCCACCGGGTGGCATCATCACCTGCTGATCCCAGCCCAGGACACTGCCCGCATCGCCAAGATAGTTGTACCGCCTGACGTGATCGAGAAACTGCTCGTAGACATCTGGTTTCTGTTGTGACATAGAGCCACATTACGAGCGGTTGGTTAAGAACGCACCGCCACAACGGTCGTGAATCAGCGAGAACCACTCCAGATCCAGTGAACTAACTGGTAATTTACTAATTTCGGACCTCCTGATGGCTCCCGCACTCCTTTCGGCCTCCGTAGTCGACTGCCTGCGCTTTTTCGGGAAGACACCATCGCGCTAGATCCGGGGCTCAGAGCTGCCGGGCTGATCCTCTTCCTCGGACTTGTGATACGTAACAGGCGTGACGCCGGCGGTGAGTCGGTCGACGCCGGGGACGTGGAGGAGCGGACCGAGCCCATGTCCGGCTAGTCCGCGGGTTCTCTCGTCGGTCGACTACCGTATCCACTCTGTATCCAGCACGCGACTTCTGACAGAATATCCGTGATCGTGGTGTGGGTTCTGGAGGCAGGCGACTAGTGTTCAGGACACGGGCTCGGAATATGGCTGCGAGGAGTTCGACATCGGAGTCACGACTGAAGATGAGTAGGCAAGCCACTTCGAGTCGCGAGGACTTCGAGACTGCGCTGCGAGAGCAACAGCAACGAGTGGTAGCCGCTCTAACAGTCGGTTAGCGGAGCAGATCGATTTCCCAGAGAAAGAACGGCGTCATCGGTCTGTCTCTTTCCAATCGTCTGGGTCCCCTTCACGAAATTCCCCTTTTGCCTGGCGCTCTCGGGGCCAGAAGGCAATACTCAACAGTACAACGTAGAACACGCCAACGACTGCGACCACAGCAATGCCGGGAATACGGCCGATCCGTGCGGTCGCCAGCCAGTCTTGGCGCGACACGAACGCCGAAATTCTGAAGATCCACGCAACGAGTAACACACCAAGTAAAGCGAGATACACACGCTTCAGTCGGTTTGCGATCGCTTCGGCGAACGAGACTTTGAGCGTCGGTCGACGATAGTCCCTGCCAAGTTGTACCCGCCAGTCGTGGCTTTCGACACCCTCGGACGGATCGAGGGCGTTTGCAAACAGGTTCTCCTGGAGGAGCCGCACGCGCGAGCGAAAGAGGTCGTAGTGCCGGTAGCGTCGGGCTTCGATACCCAGAAAGACGGTGACGACGACGACCCCAACGAGCAAGATATAGTGGGGGTTGTCGGCACTCGAAAACGTAAATGTCAGGATCGCGGCCAGCACGGTGACCGCCCACGTCGTCGTCTGGTCGAGGCGCTGGCGCCACGTGCCCACTCGGTCTATCTCTCCGCGGTACGCGTGAGCCATCACCGAACCGAGCCCCGAACTGTCGTCGACCATTTCACGACCGATCTCCCGCTGGTCTGGCGTCGTCGGGTCAAACTCGTCGCTCCCTGAATCGGTCATACCGGAGAGACACCTCCTCGTTCCATAAGCGGCGACGGTGACGTCATGAGAGAGACAGCTAACTGAGTACTATCAGACGAATAGTGGTTGTTATATTTTATTTACCGGAGTCCATCGAGCAATACGCATGGGAATTGGAGGTATCGTGTCCGTGGTTCAGTGCGATACACCAGCGTGGAGACCAGCAGAGAGTTACTGGGTGGATTGTGGCCAGAGTGTTAGCTCACCAGTCCACTGTATTTCGATCCGATAATTCGTGTACAAAAACTGCACAGCACCAGAGTCGGAATCACGAAACGAGTCAACCTGTGTTTCCAGTCTGTCGACGTCGATACAGTCGGACAGCGGTGGAAACTCTTCCTGGTCCCGTGAAACTGCAGCAACAGCCGTCGAGATCGCGTCGGCCAACGGTTCATCTTCACCGATCGTGGTTTGGTAGACGGATTTGCGCTGACTGAGGGGGGTTCGTTTTTCGCGTTCAGTCAAATTCGTATGATCTAGTTCAGCCACTGTACTATCGTTCAGTAGAAGATCTATCTGTTTAATTTGTGACCTTGGTGCACCATCGTCCACAGACACACATGCTATAAGACGAGTCGTAATACTGCTCAGAGTTGTTGGGTGAATTGTGAGATAATTTCGGCACTGCGGATATTCGGTGCGGAACAGCAAGCTATCTGCTAGGACGATTTGAGATGCACAGTACATCCACTGTATCCAGCACGCTGTTCTATCAATTACCACGGGGTTCGACAGAACCAGAGACCACTATCCGGCGCTTGCCGAATCGTACCGGGCTCCGATCTCCCGGTAGATTTCGTAACAGCGGTCCAGAACGGACAGTGAGACACTCTCGTCGGCGGTGTGTGCCTCACCTGGCTCTGCTGGCCCACAGACGACACACGCAGTGCCAGCCTCCGCCAGCCAGCCGGCATCGGTGGCGTGTGGTTTTACCACGTGTTCCGGTGTTCCATCGGTGGACTGACGATGCCCTGCAGGATCCGAGTCAGGGTGCTGGCTCTCTCTCGCTGCGTCGAGTGCGAGATCCGCGAAGTCGCCGTCTGCGCAGGCCATCGGTTTCAGATCCTGATCGACCGAGACCGAGATGCCTGGCTGCTCGGCGAGGCCCCTCAGCGGAGCACGCTCACCGGGGACCGTTCGCTCGTCGACAGTGATCGAACAGTGTTCGGGGACGACGTTCCAGGCCGAGCCACCCTCGATTTCGGTGACGACGACCGAGCCACGCAGCTCGTGGCCGAGGACAGTCGTCTCCGGCACGGGGAGCTCCCGGATCGCATCCACAGCGTCAGTGGCCCGGTAGATCGCGTTGGTGCCTGCCTCGGGCTGGCTGGCGTGGGCTGGCGTTCCCTCGGCGGCGACAGTGATGGCCCGCCGGCCCTTGTGCGCGATCGCGACATCTGTCACGCCGGGTGCGGAGTAGCCCGTCGACCCCTCACCGACGACGGCATGTGTGGGGGCAAAACCGTCCGAAATCGCGCCACGAGCCCCCTGGCCGCCAGTCTCTTCGCCCACGAACGACGCGAACACTAGCTCACTGTTCTCGGGGACGCAATCGCGGAAGGCACAGAGCGAGGCTGCCACTGCGCCTTTCATATCTGCCGCGCCGCGACCGTAGAGGCGGCCTTCACGTGTTTCCAGAACGTACTCGCCGTCGGCAGTCTGTGAGCTATCTGGCGGCACGACGTCGTGGTGGCCGACCAGCGCCAGCGATCTGTCACCACCGCCCTTGCGAGCGATGACGTTACCGTGGCTGTCGCGTTCGACCCGGCTGTCGGTCTCGGCTCGGAGCCACTGCTCGATGTGATCGCCGGCAGCCGTCTCGTCGGTGTGGCTCGGAATTGCTACGAGGGCACGCGTCAGTTCGTGGACACCTGACATACGTGAGTAGACCAGCCACCGTCTGAAAAGATCATCGGGAAACCATGTCGTGTACTGTCGAATCAATCGGGGAAACAATCATACATATACATCTGGGACATACAGTCGACAACTTCAGTATGGAGAATGCGTTGTTCGAGGAGATGGTCGAAGCAGTCGGTGTCGGGGTCTGCGCGTACGGCGACGATGGGCGGTATAGCTACGTAAATCCAGCCTACGCAGACATGCTCGACACAACAGTCGAGACGCTGGTCGGAACACCGATCTGGGAGCTAAACGGCGACATCGAACAAGGCTGGTTCGAGGAGTACTGGAACTCGTTCGAGCCAAGTGAAACCCGAACAAGAGAGGCGGTCCACGAGTACGACGGAACAGCTGTCGACGTCCAGACGATTACCACCAGGGCAACGGTCGGGGGCGAGCAGTACCATTTTGGGACCATCCAGGACATTACGCTCCGCAAACGCCGTGAGAAACAGTTGAGTCAGCTGCACGACGTGACGGCTGAACTCATCCAGGCGGCGACAGCCGAGGAGATTGCGTCCATCATGGTGAGGACTGCGGAGACGATACTCGATTACGACCGTAACGCCGTCCGATTTGCGACGAAGTCTGACGAACTAATGCCCGTCGCGGCGACCGCGCAAGCCAGCGCAGAGGTGGCGATGGACCGTGGATACAGAATCGACGAGGAGACGCCAGGTGCGAGCGCATACCGGAGTGGCGAACCAGTCCTGATCGAGGACGCAGAGACGATCGACGACGAATACGACCGGGGAGAGGCACGGTCGATAATGTACCTGCCAATCGGCGAGTTCGGTGTGTTCAGCATCGCCGACACCGAACCCGACGCTTTCGACTGCCGAGATGTGGATCTCGCGTCGATCCTGGCGTCGAACGCCGAGACAGCGCTGGCACGACTCGCGAACGAAAGCGATCTCGAACGGCAAAACGAACGGCTGGAGGCCTTCGTCGATGTTATCTCCCACGACATCCCAAACCATCTCAACGTCGCAGGGTCGCGGCTCGAGCTCGCCCGGATGGACGAGGACTTCGACCAGCTCGACCACGTCTCGACAGCCCACGGCCGAATCGAGTCGTTGATTACAGATATGCGGACACTCGTCGACCACGGTCAACAGATCGAGTCGACGGAGTGGCTCCGACTGCAAGACGAGATCAAGATCTGCTGGGAGAGCTGTCCCGACACCGAAGACGGACCCACACTCGTCGTCGAAGCAGAGGGGTTCATCTGCGCCGACAGGAGCCGGTTCCGACAGCTGCTCGAAAACCTGCTCTGGAACGCACTGGACCACGCTGGCGAGGAACCGACGATCCGGATCGGCTTGCTCGACGACGGGCTCTACATCGAAGACGATGGGCCGGGAATAGCTGAAGACGAACGGGAAGCTGTCCTCTCACCCGGAGTCACGACAGCAGACGACGACCGTGACCACTACGGATTCGGGCTCGCAATCGTCAACGAAATCGTTCGTGCTCACGGCTGGGAGATCACTATTACGGATGGGACTGACGGTGGCGCACGCTTCGAGATTACGGGCGTGAAATTGCGAGCGTAATGACGTGCCTTTTTAGGGGATGACACCGTAGCCCGCATCAAGATGTTCAAGGCCATCGTGCGCGCGGAACGACTGCAATCGACGCTCGGTTCGGTGGGCGTATTGGTGGACGAGTGCAAGATCCACCTCGACGAAGAAGGAATCGAAATCAGGGCCGTCGACCCTGCCAACGTCGGTATGGTCGATCTCTCGCTGAATGCGTCTGCGTTCGAATCCTACGAGGCTGATGGCGGTCTGATCGGTGTCAATCTGGTTCGCCTGCAGGATATCGCGGGGATGGCCGACAGCGGACAGCTGGTCGAGCTCGAACTGGACGAGGAAACCCGGAAACTACACATCTCTATCGACGGGCTGGAGTACACGCTCGCACTGATCGATCCGGAGTCGATCCGTGAAGAGCCGGATCTACCGGATCTCGATCTCTCCTCGACGATCGTCATCGAGGGCCGGGATATCGACCGGGCGGTCACAGCCGCCGATATGGTCAGCGACCACATCGAACTCGGCGTCGACGATACTGACGAGCTCTTCTACGTGAAAGCACAGGGCGACACTGACGACGTCCATCTGGAGCTCGATAGTGAGGATCTGATCGATCTCGTCGCTGGGAAGGCCTCTTCGCTGTACTCGCTCGATTATCTGCAGGATCTGAACAAGGCGATCCCGAAAGACGCCGAAGTGACGATGGAACTCGGCGAGGAGTTCCCGGTCAAACTCCACTTCGACATCGCAGAGGGCGAGGGCAACGTCACCTACATGCTCGCGCCACGGATCCAGAGTAACTGAACTGTTTCACTCGTTTTTGAGACGGACAGATAGCTCTGTGTCATGCGTCTGTCTGACGCATTGTTTAGTAGAGGGATCAGCAAGGATTCTGTATGACGAGCCTCGACGAGACGTACAGCCAGCGTCCCGGTGACGCCATCTCACGGCGAGTGCTGGCCGGCGGTTTGCTTCTCGCTGTCGGGGCCGTGGCGATCGTCGCCGCGATCGGTCTGATCTGGGTCGGTGGGACGGACTCGACGACGAAACTGTCCGCGGGTATCACCGCGGGGCTCGGTGTACCAGCGATGCTCGCCGGTGTCGTGGTCGTCCTGCCCGCGAGTGCCAGACAGCGCCTGGGTGTCGCCGTCGGAACAGGGCTTGCCGGCGTCGGCGTCTACCTGTTCAGCTACGCCTATCCGGATCGGTGGACACGGACGGCAGACCCACTTGCCTTCGAAACCCTGCTGGTCTACGGTCTCGGTTGTGCGATCGCGCTGTGGTTCGTCTTCAGTGCGATCGCCTCGACACGACTGCGGAACAACCCGCAGGGGACTGTCTCGCTCGAAATTATCCAGCAAGGAGAGACGAAAACGATCGAGGTCGACCGCAGCGAGTACCGGAGTCTGGTCAGCGACGGCGGCGACCCCGAGCAGTATCTCGAAGAACTCGACAGAAGGGAGTGACCGCCGGACTTTTGCTCGCGGCCGTGTAATCGAAGTTCGATGAAACAGCTCCACGCTCGATACCCGTTCTTACAGGGCGCACGAGCAGCAGTGGAGTCGGCAAACGTGGATCTCGGACGGGTCATCGAGCGCGAAGACGAAGTCGTCGCCCGGGCCGTCGGCCGCGTCGAGAGCGCACTGGATTCGGGCACTGTTGGCGATCAACACCGCCGGACGCGCATCGAACTGCTCTCGTACCCTATCGCGAGGGTGCTGGTCTCGCTCGTCGACGAACACGTGCTCACGCGCAAGTACGCCCGGGCGGAGGCGCGGACCGCCCACGACCAGTTCCAGGCGGATTTCACAGCGACGACGGCACTCAAAAGCCAGTCCCGTGAACAGCTGACACTCGAGAGTCTCCTCTCGGAGTTCGAGATTGCAGAGTCGGTCCGGGAGACCCCGGACGGCTACGCGGTCGCCGTCGGAACCTATCTGGAACTCGCCGCCGACGAGCGTGGTGACGAGTGGCGACTGGTCAACCGAAACCTGCACGACAGCGAGG
Source organism: Halovenus amylolytica (assembly GCA_004015825.1). Classification (GTDB taxonomy): domain Archaea; phylum Halobacteriota; class Halobacteria; order Halobacteriales; family Haloarculaceae; genus Halovenus; species Halovenus amylolytica. Next base: position 122,088 of record SAYS01000014.1, read on the forward strand.
TACCGGTCACGAAAGCCGAGCTGCTGGTGTTGATCCGCCAGGCCACCCGCCAGCGCGTCGAAGAGGGGCTCCCGCTTTCCGTTCCGGAGACGATCGGTGAGTCACTGGAATCGGAGTGTGAACACGTCAGGGAACTGCTGGCCGAACTCGATCTCACGCAGGATATCGACACTGTCGTGCCGGAGCTGTTCCCGCCCTGTATGACCTATCTGCTGGATCAGGTCCAGAAGGGTGAACACCTGCCACACCACTCCCGGTTCGCCATCGCGACCTTCCTGACCTCCATCGGGATGACGACAGACGAGATCGTCGAACTGTTCCAGGTGAATCCAGGCTTCGGCGAGGAGGCGACGCGGTACCAGGTCGATCACATCCGGGGGAAGACCAGTCCGACAGAGTACTCACCGCCCTCCTGTTCGACGATGCAATCGTACGGCGACTGTGTGAATATGGACGATCTCTGCGAGACGATCTCGCACCCGCTGGGATACTACGACGCGAAACTCGACGATGCAGACGAAGAAGAGTTGTCCGACTGGCGTGAGCAGTCCGCAGATTCCTGATTATCCAGCCTCGTCGTCGTCGGATTTCATGCGCTCGACCATGTAGCCGAGCGTGGGCATCAGGATAATAAAGACGGCCATGAGTCCGATGAGCGCCAGCCCGCCGTCGGCTGACACTTGCACCTCACCACCGGATTCACTCCCGTACATCGTACTTATTACCACCAATCCTGCGACGAACATCGCGACAGCGATCACAGAGACGACGACCTGTGCGATCGTTGCCCGATCCAATTCCATGCCGCCCGATTCCACAGGCACGGCTAAAAGGGCTTCGAAGCCACGCTGTCCGCTCGAAAAGAGCGGGTCGCGATCAGGATCAGCTGCCGTCCGGACTGTAGTTCGGCGCTTCGTCAGTAATCACGACGTCGTGTGGGTGACTCTCCTGCTGGCCGGCCGAGGAGACACGGACGAACTCCGCGCGTTCTTTGAAAACCGGGATCGATTCCGCACCGACGTATCCCATCCCGGACTGCATCCCGCCGACGAGCTGTCGGAGTTCGGATTCGAGCGTGCCCTTGTACGGTGTCGCCGCCTCGACACCCTCCGGCACGAACTCTTCTTCGTCGTCGTCTTTGAGGTAGCGGTCGCCGCCACCGGACTGCATCGCACCGACACTACCCATCCCGCGGTACTGCTTGTACTTCTTGCCGTTCATCGTGATGACACGACCCGGCGCTTCGTCGGTGCCCGCGAAGTACGATCCCATCATGACCGCGTCGGCACCGGCGGCGATCGCCTTGATAGCGTCACCGGAGTACCGGATGCCGCCGTCGGCGATCACCGGGATATCGTGTTTGCTGGCCACGTCGGCGACCTGTGCGATCGCCGTGATCTGTGGCATCCCTGCGCCGGTGACGACCCGTGTCGTACAGATCGAGCCCGGGCCGATACCGACCTTGACACCGTCGGCGAAGTCGGCAACGTCGCGGGCGGCCTCCCGGGTCCCGATGTTTCCGACGACCACATCAGCACTCGTTTGGTCTTTGATCTCACGGGCGCTCTCGACGACGTTCGAGTTGTGCGCGTGGGCGCAGTCGATAAAAAGGATATCTGCGCCGGCCTCGTCGGCGGCCTGGGCGCGGTCGGTCTCGAAGGGGCCGACTGCTGCACCGACGCGGAGGTGTCCACTTTCGTCGCGGACGGCGTTGTCGTACTCCCGGCGCTGGAGGATGCCGGCCATCGTCATCAGTCCGGTCAGCCGGTTCTGGTCGTCGACGATCGGGACGCGCTCGATTTTGTGTTCGTACATCAGTTCGAGCGCTTCGCGGGGCGTGACATCCTCGCCGGCCGTGATGACCTCGTCGGTCATCGCTTCCCGGACCTCGTCACTTTCACCCACCTCCAGATACGGACGGATGTCCGTCCCGGAGATGATGCCCAGTACCTCGTCGTCGTCGTCGATGACCGGGGCACCGGAGACGCCCGCCTCGTTCATCATCCGGTCGACCTCCCTGATAGTCTGCCCGGGCTCTGCCGTGATGACCTCGCGGATGATGAGTTCGTCGGCCTGTTTGACCTGTTCGATCTCCTCGACCATCGCGTCGAGATCCATGTTGCGATGGAGGACACCGAGCCCACCGTGGCGAGCGATCTCGATAGCCAGTTCGCTCTCCGTGACCGTATCCATCGCCGCAGAGAGAACAGGGATATTCAGCCGAACATTTTTCGAGACGCGCGTGCTCGTATCCGCCTCGTCCGGTTCGATCGCACTCTCTTTCGGTCGTAGCAGTACGTCGTCGAATGTCAGAGCCTCCGGTACGCGGAGTTTCTCCGAGAAAGGTTCCGAATCCTTCGCCATGTGAGCCGTCAGATGCGATGGCTGAAAAACGTTGCGAGACGGGCTACAGAGAGATTTCTGACCAGTCGTTCACCGAGCCCCTCCGAATATCCCAGACAGAACCAGATCGGGCAAACTTATTCAGGTATTCTGTTTTAATCGGGAAGCGGTTCACGTATGCAGAGCTATCGGGCAAACGCTGAGGTGTGTGTCCGTATCTCACGCAACCATTTTACGTCATTAAATAGTATTAACAATCATGAACACCGTGCGTCCCACCAGCGAAGGTAGTGTTCGACAGACGTGTTCCGCACCTAGCTGGGGCACAAAGACACTGGGACGCAATTTCGCGGTGCAGCATTCAAATTTTGGGTGGTTCGTCCCGGCTGGCAGGACGCCACAGATCCCGCTCCCGACTGGGGAGCGACGGAGCTACCCACAGGCCACGGGTGAGGGCCACGTCTAAGGGCAGATGAGTCAATCACGACACCCACGAGCGCTCTCCCTGCAGCGCCGCGTTCGCTCGTCGACGCGGCTGCTCGCCATCGTGATGGCGCTCCCACTGGTCGACGGTGTGTTTGCCGCCATCGTATTGAGCGGCGCACTCTCTAGCCCTGTCGGCATCGTCGAAGTCGGCCTGTTGATCTTCGGCGGGAGCGCGATGGTCGCAGTGATCCTCGCAGAGATGCAGGAAAGCCCACGCGAGCAGGCCAAAATCGTACTCGCCGTAGGGGCGTTGATCATCCCCGCAGCGGCGATCCAGGCAGCCATCGCACCGACGCTCGCGTCGGTGGTCGATATCGCCATCTTCGAGCGGTTCGCTGCGCTCGTGATCCTCTCTGTCGCCGCCTCGACTGCCAGTTCCAGGGTCGGTGAGTATCTGCCGGGGCCAGCGGTCATCATCCTGCTGGGACTGGTAGCGAGTCTCTCGCCGTCCGGCGCCACGCTGTCGATCCAGCTGGACCCGATACTGATCGCCCGTGCAGTGGCCGCAGCCAGCGTCGGTGTGGCCTTCGCACTCGTCGTCGCGGTCACCAGCCCGTGGCTGCGCAACGCGGTCGAACTAGACCGGTTCCGCTTCGGGAGCGCAGTGGCACTCGGTGTGCTCTCACTTTCGATCGTCGGTCTCGTCCCGAGTGAGGCCCCCGTTGCACTGATCGTCCTCGCTGTGACGGCACTGCTGGCCTTCGATCCCGGAAGCGCACGCGACCGCGATTCGGTCTACCACCCCGACGAGATCGACATCACGTCGGCGATGTCCGACGGTGGCATCCATTCCGTCATCGAACGGGAGTCCGATCACCAGCCAGACGCCGACAGCGACCAGTCCGACCGGGAGGTCGAGCGGCCGCCCTGGTTCTAAGGAGAGTCCTTATTTTGATCCGCTAACAATACGCCTGTAATGAGTGATGGCAAGCCGCTCCTGGTAATCGGACTGGTCTTTCTGATGATTGCGGGTATCGGTGCCGTCGATTCCACGGCCCTGTCACCCGGTGATCACGACGACCTGTCAGTACCTGGTGAGGCGACCGACGAGCAAGCAGAGCCAACCGACCAGACAGAGCAGGGTGAGGAGATCCAGACACTCGACGACGTGGTCGACTCGTGTGCTGCGACACAGCCGGACGATTTCGCTGATCCGGCGGACGAAAACGGCGTCGTCGGCTTCGTCGATGGCTACTGGTACAACGAGTCGATCGACATCAACGCCTCAGATGGGCTCAACGAGACGGAACTCGAAAAACTCAGTGCACGGGCAGCCGCACGGTTCGAGGCGATGCGCTGTCACGACGCACCGGAAGGGCTTCCGTCGGTCGAGATCCTGACACGCGAGGAGTTCCAGGACGAGCAGTCCGGTCAGTTCGAGAGTATCCCGGCCAGCGAGAGCCAGTTCGACAACGCAAAGCTGGAGACGCTGTTGCTGGTCAGCAGTCAGAACAACTCGATCGACGAACGCGAGCAGAACCGGGGAGCTACTATCGGCGGGAGCTACAACTTCCGGGAGAACGAGATCAGGATCGTCACCGACGATCCGGAGAGTCTGCGGATCAACGAACCAGTCCTCGCCCACGAACTCGGCCACGCAGTCCAGGATCAGCAGTTCAATCTGAGCCAGTACAGCCGCGAGACGTCGGATATGAACAGTGGTATCCTGGGACTCATCGAGGGTGACGTCAGTCTGATCGAAAACAGATACCGGACTGCCTGTGCGGAGGGACTGTGGAACTGCGTCACCGAAGGGGGTGGCGACAGCGGAACTGGAAACGGTGCCAGCGCACAGGAGCCAGCGAACTGGGGGCTGTACTTCACCAACTTCCAGCCCTACAGCGACGGCCCGAACTTCATCCAGCAGATATTCGAGCGAAGTGACGGCTGGGAGGGCGTCAACGACCTCTACGAGGACCCGCCGCAGAGTGCCTTTTATACCGTCAATCCGGGCAGCTACGGAGAGCTCGAACTGGGAGATATCACCGTTCCGGACGAGAGTGCCGATCAGTGGGAGCGTCTGGCCTTCCCCGAAGAGCCGAACTACGACACTGTCGGTATCGCAGGCATCTCTGCGATGTTCAAGACACCGACCTACGAGACTGGCGGGCAGGTCTCGATCTACAGGCCACAGGAAATTCTGAACCTCGACGAAGATGGCGAGGTCGACCGGTTCAACCCGCTCAACTACGACCACCCGGAGACGGAGGGCTGGCGTGACGACAAACTCTACGTCTACACGCACGCCGACACGAACGAAACGGCGACTGCCTGGTCGCTACAGTGGGAGACGGCAGCCGACGCCGAACCGTTCGTGGAGAGTTACCAGCAGATGATCGAATACCGTGGCGGCCAGCCCGTCGAGGGCTCCGACCGGACCTACGAGTTCGGTGCCAACAGCGACTACGAGATGGCGCTGACGATCCAGACGGACGGTGATCGGGTGACTGTGGTCAAAGCACCGACTGTCGAGGAGCTGGACGAGATTCACGGAGTCGAACTGGACTAACGTTCGGAGCCCGTACACTCATTATCGAGGCGGAAGATACCGGCGTATGGTCGAGTTTCGCCCAGTTCCCGCAGGCGACAGAAGACGGTATCGGGAGATTCTACGCTACGCGTTCAGTCCCGAGCGTGGGCCAGTCACCGACCAGCCAGAGACAGCGTGGCCGCCGACGCTGTTCGACCAGCGCGGACTCTACGACGGGGACGAACTCCTCGGTACCTGCAAGCTCTACTACTTCGACGCCCGCCTCCGCGGGGAGTTCCAGAAGATCGGCGGGCTCGGTGCAGTGGCGACAGCACCCGAGCATCGAGGGCAGAGACACAGCCGGGATCTCTGTCGGAGCGCCATCGAGGAGTATCACGACAACGGTGTCGGATTCGTCGCGCTCTGGCCGTTCTCGACATCATTTTACAGGAATCTCGGCTGGGGAGTCGCCCACAAGCGCAAACGATTCGAGTTTCCACCGGCGGCGCTGCCAGAGTACGACGTATCGGGACAGATGCAACCCCTCGATGCGACTGACTGGGAACGGCTCCGTCCCGTCGAGACAGCCGACAGCGAGGGCTTCGGACTGTCGATGCGACGGTCCGAGCAGTGGTGGCACGACCGGACACTGTCGGCCTGGACCGGCGGAACCGATCCCTACATCTACGGCTACGAGCGCGACGGAACCCTGGAAGGCTATCTGGTCTACAGCGTCGACAACGAGGGCACACTCTCTGTCGCCGACATCGCTGCCAGTGACGAGGAGGCTAACCGTGGTATCTTGAATTTCCTGGGTGGACACGGCGCACAGATCGAGACGATCGTCCTGAAGCGCCCGCCCGAGTACAACCTGCTCGATCGAGTCGAACGGCCGAAACAGATCGAGTGTACACTCAGTCCCGGGGCGATGGTCAGACTGACTGCAGTGTCAGCGCTCGAAACACTCTCCTGGCCGGAGATAGATCTCGACTGCACGATCAGTGTCGACGATCCACTGGTCGAGAGAAACGACGGACGGTTCAGCCTCTCGGTGGTGGACGGCGACGCGACAGTGCGGCCCCAGGCGACAGGGGAGCCGGATCTGACCGTCGAGATCGGGACACTCTCGCAGTTGGCCGTCGGAACCCACGGGGTCGAGACGGCCAGTCGACTGGGTGGACTCGATATTCGGACTAAATCACTCTGTGAGCCACTCGCATCTCTGTTCGAACGGCAGCCAGTCTATCTCCAGGAGTTCTTTTAATTCCCTGTTCCGGTATCCGCAAACAGATAGAATCCGACACCCATGCCGATAGCGATCGGTGCTGCAAACACCAGCGACTGCTGGAGACCATCACCGAAAATCAGCCCCAAACCTGTTGCGACGAGAAGTGCAATGAAAAAGGCGACAACTGAACTCCCAGTCCTGGTCTGAACCCCGACCATGTCAACAGATATACGGGCCAGTTAATTTATTCTACTGATACAATCTCAGAACAGCGCTTCGCTCTCGTCGAGCACACGCGCCGGGCCGCCGACCTCCCAGATGCGCGTATCGACGCCACAGTCGGCGATCGCAGCCTCGACTTCCTCGGCGTGTTCGGCAGTGGTGTTGACGTAGACGCTCGCGCCGGTGTCGACAGAGAAGTAGACGGGAAGTCCATCGTCGCGGAGTTCTCGGACGGTGTTGAAAATCTCGATCGTGCGTGGCTGCCAGTAGACCCACCCCGCCGGCCCGGTCATCGTCGTGGCAGCGAGCGAGAGCGTGTCGTGTTCGGCCAGCTCGAAGGCACGGTCGAAGGAGCCCTCGCGGAGCGCATCGCGCATCGTCGCGATCTGTTCGTGGATGTGTGCCAGCCGGGACTCGAACATGTGGCTGTCTGCGGCCTCCTCGTGTGCCTGCTCGGTTTCCTTGTAGGAGGGAACCATGCCGGCGACGATCCGCAGGTCGTCTTCGAGTTCGTCCGGCACTGGAATCCGCTTCGATCGGCAGTCGTCGTCGTTCAGCCCGGTGTAGAGATGTGAGAACGCGCCCGTCACGGCGCGGGCGGCCGACGACGACCCTCGGCGGGCAACTGTCGAGATCTCCGGCCGGCTCATCTCCAGCCCGGCAGCCTCGACAAGTGCCGTCGCTGCGGCCGCGAATCCGGACGAGGAGGAGCCAAAGCCGATATTCGTCGGGAAGGAGTTCTCGGATTCGAACCGGACGCGGTCGTCGATGCCGGCCAGCTCGCGGACGTGGTCGGCGACCATCTCGATCCGTTCTGCACCGCGGCCGTCGACCGCTTCGCCGTCGATCCGATACAGATCCTCGTTCAGGTCGGGATCGAACTCGACGGTGGTTTTGGTGTGACTCGGTGCGGTACAGACGCTGATCGAATCGTGGTAGGGGAGTCGCAGTTGCTCGTCGCGCATCCCGTGGTATTTGATGAGTCCCTGTATCGGGTGGGCTTTGGCTGTCGCTTTCATACGATCAGCAAATCAGCGTCGGTACTTGGCAGTTTTGAACCGTCGACTAGACGACGAGCCTCCAATCACCATCCTCGATTGCGAGAAAGTGACGCACCTGCTGCTCCTGTGACTCCTCACCGAGCGAGAGCGTGATCTGTCCCTCCACGACCGCGTTCTCGGCCTCCGCAAAGGTGGAGATAGTGTCGCTGTCGACATCGATTCCAGAGAGTTCCGTTTCGACACCGCTTTGATCGAGACTCTCCTCGACAACGTCGACATCGACACTATCGACCGAGATGTTGCCTTCTGTCTCCTGGGGTTCCTCGACTGGACGGATCGGCGACTGGCTATGAAGAATCGTATCGACCGCATCCAGATCCTGCTCGGTGATCGCTTCGTGCCACGCTTCGACCGCCTCGACGGGGCTATCGAGCGTCAGCTCGTCGTCACCGCCCAGTATCGAACAGCCTGCCAGACTGACTATCGCCGTTGCACCGACTGCTGCAAGTAGTTGTCTCCGTTGCATCAGTTACTACCCGGGGTCCATCGGTAATATGGATACTGGCATCTGTGAAAGAATACCAAACGGTATCCAGATTGTAACCCAAGAGAAGCCCCACTGGCGCGTCGGTCGTTGTGTTAGAACCATATCACAATTACTATGTATGAGTTTAGTAAACGTGAGTATCATGCAACGGAGGGAGTATTTGGCAGGAGTCGTCGCTGCAAGTAGCCTCGCGATCGCAGGATGTGGCGGATCGGACAGCAGCGGGCCCACAGGCGTCGTCGAAGAGTTCGCGAGCGCACTCAACGACGGTGACGGTGAGCGGGCACGGAGCCTGTATCACCAAGACTCTCCCGGTACACCACCCCAGAATATCAGGCAGTTCGAAAGTGTGGAGTACTCGGTCGAAAACGCCGAGACCGTCGATACTGACAGCGGCTACAGTGCAGACGAGTACGACACAGTCGACGAGTTCCAGGTCGTCGAGGCTGAAATCTCGATCTCCGGAGAAGTGGCCGGGCAGGAAGTCGACCAGTCGACGACGAGCCGGATAATCGTCGCGCAAAACAGTGACGGCGAGTGGAAGATCTGGCAAGGCCAGCAGTAGCTGACTCGTTTCTACGCGACCATTCCAGCTGCAGTCTCGGCAAACTCGACAACAACACCGAAGCCCGGGAGCAGTAGCACTGTCATGATTGCGGCGAGGACGATCGCTGCGTACAGCCCGGTCGGGTACTGTGTGATCTCCAGTTCACCGGCTGGCTCTTCGACCCAGAGCGCTTTGACGATCCCGGTGTAATAAAACAGCGAGACGACGCTGTTCGCGACGAGTGCGATCCCGAGCAGCGCAACCTCGCCTTCGATCGAGACCCACAGCAGGTAGAACTTCGAGAGGAAGCCGCCACCGAGTGGGAGTCCTGCAAGGGAGAACAGGAAGATAGTCATCGCCCCGCAGGCGACGGGCGCCTGTCGGCCGAGCCCGTAGAAATCCTCGATCTGTCGGCCGATATCCCAGTACTCCGTCAGTGCGATGAAAAGGAATGCACCGGTGTTCATGAAGCCATAGACCATGAGGTGTGCCAGTCCGGAACCGAGCACGAAGGCCCCATCAGCGCCGCCAGTCAGTGCCGCGAGCGCGATCAACACGTAGCCCGCGTGTGCGACCGAGGAGTAGGCCAGAATCCGTTTGACCTTGGTCTGTTTGAGCGCGGCGAAGTTCGCGACGGTCATCGTCACGATGGCGAGGATCTGGAAGGCGATCACCCAGTCGATCGCATCCGTCACTTCGCTGTAGCTGAACACGTCGACGAAGATCCGAAAGGCGAGCACGAAGCCGGCCGCCTTCGAGGCCGAGGAGATGAACGCCGAGATCGGTGCCGGCGCGCCCTCGTACGCATCGGGCGCCCAGAAGTGGAACGGGACAGCCGCAATCTTGAATCCGACGCCGCCGATGATCATCAACACACCCAGGCCCAGTAGTCCGGAAAGCTCACCGACGCCACCGTTTTCGAACACTGCGGTGACGGCGTCGAACTGCAGCGAACCCGTCGTCACGTAGATCAGCGAGATACCGTAGATGAAGATGGCCGACGAGAGCGCTCCGATCAGGAAGTACTTCAGTCCAGCCTCGGCGCTTCCTTTGTTGGTTTTCAGCGATGCCACGAGGGCGTAGGATGGTAGCGAGACCAGTTCGATGCTGATGAGTGCGGTCACGAAGCTGTTGGCGAAGGTGACCATCACCATCCCGGTCGCCGCGAGCAAGACCAGCGAGTAGTACTCCGACTGGTTCGGGAGATCTTTGAGGTACTCGTAGCTCGCGAGGACGACCATGAGGACGACGCTCGTGATGATCGCCGCGAAAAACAGTGACAGTCCGTCGACGACCAGACTCCCCCCGAACAGTTCGATCGCACCGTTGGCGTCGAGATCACCAGCCCCTGGTTGGCCGGTGCCGGAGAGGAGATACCAGATCGTCGTTCCGAGCGCGAGAAGTGCACCCGTCACCGAGACGCCCGAGAGCATCACGCTGTTTTGTTCGTCGGGCGCGACCATATCGACGAGGAGGACGACGAAGGCAGTCCCAAGCAGTATCAGCGCCGGTGCAGTAGCCGCCCAGTCGGGGAGTGTTCCGAGTGAACTCATAGCAACTCACCTCCGATCTCTGAGAGAGAATCGGTAGACACGATCAGACTCTCGCCAGCACTGTCGACGATCGGTGCAACGGCGTCCTGGATCACCTCGTAGATGAGATCCGGCTGGACACCGAGCAAGATCACGAGTCCGAGCAACACCGCGAGCGGTGCGATGTCGTGGAGCGGAGCACGGCCGACCTCGTAGTCGGTTTCGAGTTCGAACGGCCCGAACAGTGTCCGCTGCATCGCCCAGAGCAGATAGCCCGCGACGAGGACGATACCGAACATCGCACCGGCAGTAAACAGCGGCGCGCCTGCGATGACCGTCGACTCGAAGGCACCGATGAAGACCAGCACCTCTGCGACGAAGCCGCTCATCAGTGGCAGCCCCATGTAGCCGAAGGCACCGGCGACGAAGATCCAGGCCGTAATCGGCATCCGATCTGCAAGTCCGCCCATATCACCGACCATTCGCGTGTGGGTTGTGTTGTAGAGGACGCCGACGGTCATGAACATCAGCCCCGAGATCAGCCCGTGGCTGACCATCTGGAAGGTCGCGCCACCCATCCCGTGGGGTGTGAACGCGACCAGGCCGATGATCACGTAGCCCATCGAGGAGATGGAGGAGTAGGCGACGATGCGCTTGAGATCGCTCTGGGCCATCGCCAGCATCGCGCCGTAGAGGACGCTGATCAGTCCGACCGCAGCGAGTATCTCAGCGAAGTCGGCGGCCACGTCAGGCAGCATCGTGAAGTTGAACCGAAGCAGGGCGTAGGTCCCCATCTTCAGCAACACGCCGGCAAGCATCACCGAAACCGGTGTGGGAGCCTGAACGTGGGCGTCCGGCAGCCAGGTGTGGAAGGGTACCACTGGCACCTTGACCGCGAAGCCGAGGAACAGGAGCAGGAAGGCCACGACTCGGAGGGTGTCGGCCTCGATGCCGGCGAAACTGCCGAGTTCACCGGCTTCCAGCGCCTGCGTGATCGCCGGCAGGGAGATTTCGGTTAGCGAGCCACCCAGTCCGAGTACGAGGACGAACAGGCCGACGAACATCACGAGCGAGGCCAGGTTCGTATACAGGAGGAACTTCGTTCCGGCGTACTTCCGGCGTGGGCCACCCCACACCGAGATCAGGAAGTACATCGGGATGAGCACGCCCTCCCAGAAGACGAACCAGAGGAAGAAATCCAGCGCGGTGAAGACGCCGATCAGGGCCGTCTCCATCACCAGCATCAGGCCGAAAAACTGCGACTGGCGCTCGTCGATCGGCGTCCACGAGGAGACCATCGCGAGCGTCGTCAACACGACTGTCAACGCGAGCAGCGGGAAGCTCACGCCGTCGACACCGACCTGCCACTGGATCGTGTACTGACCGAGTGCGAACCACTCTATCGTCGAGGCGAAGGCAGGTTCGCCGCCAGCCCTGAGCGCATTTCCGGCCGCATCGAACTGTGTCCACATCACGGCGACGATGCCGAGCGGTAACAGACTCAACGCCGTCGCCAGTTTCGGCGCGATCCGGTCGGGGGCCATGAACACCACGAGTGCGCTGGCGAGCGTGACCGCGACGAGAAGTTCGATCAGCATCTAGATCCACCCCCCGACGAGTGCGAAGATAAGTACGAGCAACAGGAATCCCAGCGTGAGCAAGGCAGCGTAGTTGGTCACCACACCACTCTGTATCCGCCGGAACCGCTCACCGGCAAAGAGACTCACGCCGCCGGTTCCATCGACGAGCCCGTCGATGATGCCCTGATCGAATTTGTTCGCAACCTTCGCGATCGGAAGCGTTACACCGGTCGCAAGCCAGACCTGATACTCGTCCTGATAGTAGTTGTTCATAAGTAGTGTCCGCAGACCGCCGAGTTTCGTCATCACCGGGTCGACATCCGGCCCGCGGAAGAGATACCACGCGCCGATCACCGGAACCACCGCGAGCACCGTCGCGAGCGCGCCGGGGCCGAGCGGACTCAGCCCCGCGACCTCGTAGCCGGCCGCGAAGTTGGATTCGAGCACCTCCGCGTAGTGGTGGGCCGACAGTCCTGCCGCGTCGAGATCTGCATCCATCGTCACGCCGTCGAGAAACTCGTGCAAGAAGAGGTTCTCCTCGCCGATGATGTCCTTGAGCACGCCCATGTTGAGGAAGCCTGCAACGACCGAGAGGACACCCAGCACGGCGAGTGGGAACTTCACGTTCCAGCGGACCGGTTCCGGATCTTCGGCCAGTTCGGACCGGGGCTCACCGTGGAAGGTCAAAAAGACCATCCGGAAGGTGTAGAAGCCGGTGAGGACGACCGCCAGCGCGCCGAAGGTGTAGGCGACGAGCAGGACCGGCGACCCGCCGAGTCCGTGCACCAGTGTCTCGTAGAGCACCTCGTCTTTGGACCAGAAGCCCGCAAAGGGGAAGATACCCGCGAGCGCGAGCGACCCTGCGAGGAAGGTCAGATAGGTGACCCGCATCTCCGAACGCAGGCCGCCCATCTCCCACATGTTCTCCTTGTGGTGCATCGCGATGATCACCGAGCCAGCACCCAGGAAGAGCAGCGCCTTGAAGATGGCGTGTGTCGTCAGGTGGAAGACCGCAGCCACGTAGCCACCGCCACCGAGTGCGAGCATCATATAGCCGTACTGCGAAATCGTCGAGTAGGCGAGCACCTGCTTGAGTTCCTGTTTGACCAGCGCCATCGTCGCCGCGAAGAAGGCCGTGAAGCCACCGACGAGTGCGATAATCGAGAGCGCCGTCGGCGAGAGCACGTAGAAGCCGTACATCCGGGCGACTAGGTAGACACCAGCCGCGACCATCGTCGCAGCGTGGATGAGCGCCGAGACGGGCGTCGGACCTTCCATCGCGTCCGGCAGCCAGGTGTGGAACGGGAACTGGGCAGATTTCCCGAGCACACCACCGAGGACGAGCAGACCGATCACGGTGATCCAGGCCTGTTCACCGAAGCCGAGGAACGTCGTCATCCCCTCGGTTGCACCCGTTTCGAGCGCCTCCGTGGCGATCGTGACGAAGGATTCGGAGCCAGCGAACTGCGCCGTGCCGAAGGTGCCGAGTACCGCCACGACACCGATGAGGAAGAAGTAATCCCCGAACCGCGTGACGAGGAAGGCCTTCTTCGCGGCACTCGGCGGGCCGGCCTCGCGGAACCAGAAGCCGATCAGGATGAACGAGCAGAGCCCGACGAGTTCGAAGAAGACGAAAGACATCAGCAGGTTGTCACTGAAGACGAAAGCCATCATCGAGAACGTGAACAGGGAGAGACCAGCGTAGTATCTTGGGAGGTCGATCTCTCCCTCGTCGTTCATATAGCCGAGCGAGAAGATGTGGACGAGGAAGGAGATCAACGAGACGATCGTCAGCATCAGGATTGCGAGTGGGTCGATCAGAATACCGAACGTAAGCGTGACCCCCTCACCTGCGACACCCTCGACAAATGTCAGGAGTGTCTCGTGGCGTGGGCCCGCTCCGGTCGCGATGTCAGCGACACCCCAGAGAGAGACAAGCAAGGCGCCACCTGTCGCAGCGATCCCCGGGATCGCACCCTTCAGCGGGAGGTAGCTCCCGAAGAAGACGATGATGATGAAAGTCAGGAGTGGGAACAAAGCAGTCAGTTCCGCGGCTTCGATCCCCGGTCCGAACAGTGGGACGCCGGCAGCGAGTGCTCCGACCATCTTACCACCTCATCGTCGCTGCTTCTGTGACGTCGATGTTGTCGAAGTTGCGGTTCACCGTGAGGATGATCCCGATCCCGATCGCGACCTCGGCGGCCGCGAGTGCGATCACGATCAGCGCGAACAGCTGACCCGTCAGGTTCCCCCAGTACAGCGAGAACGCGACCAGATTGATGTTGGCCGCATTCAACAGGAGTTCGACCGACATCAGGAACATGAGGGCGTTGCGCTGGGTCAGGATCCCGAACAGCCCGATAGAGAAGATAGCTGCGGAGAGAAACAGATACCACTCGATGGAGACAGCCATCTAGTTCTCACCTCCGTTGTCACGCTTTGCGAGCATCAACGCACCGTCGAGAGCGGCATCGAGCAGCACTGCGACGAGCAAGAGCGCGACGAGGAAATCTTCGGTCCCGTCGATCGTCCCTTCGCCCGGGACACCGATCAGCGCGTAGCCGATATCCTCGACGATACTGATCCCGCCTTCGGTAAAGCCCGCAATCGATCCGAACTCTGCCGAGAAGATGATCGCGGTGAAGAGAGCGAATACACCGACAGCGATCAGCCCCGGGAGGAGACTCCTGTCGATATCGATCAGTTCCGGACGGGTCGTCATCGACTCACCTCCGCGACGGTCCCGTCTGATTCCTCGGTTGCCAGGCTCCCTCCCTCGGTTTCGTCGGGTTCCTCCTCGCGTGTGAGCATCACCGCAAATGTAAGCAACACGAGTACACCGCCGATGTACACGAGCACCTGTATGACGGCGATGAACTCTGCAGTCAGCATGACGTAGTGTGCCGCCACGCTCGTCAGGGCGACACCGAGCAGCAACGCCGCGTGCCACACATCGCGGACGAGAACGACACCCAGGCTGCTCGCGATCGTGATAAATGCAAACAACCCGAATGCAAGTTGCTCTAGTACCATTATCTGATGATGCACACGGCGTGCTTTTGAAAATTCCCATTTGAACCAGAGGCTGTCGTGTTCGAAAAGATATATTCGAGCAGTCTGTTGAGGCTTTTGGCAGTCGAAGAGAGCATACTGTATTGCCAACTGCCACCCTCCTATACGTTTGTGCTTGGGCAACCCCTGGAACGTGCTTACTCGCGAGCGAGAAACTGGGAAAGTACCGACCTATCGGAATATATTGCCGCTGAAAGCGGTAAACAGTGTATAACCTATAACCGTGAGTGATTTGGTACTGGCAGTGAACTAACTGATATGTACGATTTCGTCGTCGTCGGGGGTGGCCCCGCAGGCTCGCGGTTCGCCCGCCGGGTCGCCGAGCAAGGGTTCGATGTCGTCGTCTTCGAGCAGGGGTCGGTCGGCAAACCGCTCGCCTGCTCGGGTCACGTCAGTACGGACATCTGGGAGTTCGTCCCGGAGAGCGCCCACGAGCGACTGAGGCAAAACGAGATCCGCGGCGCGCGCTTTCACACGGGCGGACCGGACAGCGAGGCCCACCGGTTTTACAAAGACGGTGTCGTCTCGAACGTGATCGACCGCGTCGAACTCGACCGGACGCTCGCCCGAGCCGCCGAAGATGCAGGTGCCGAAGTCAGGGAAAATCACACCGTCGTCGGACTCACGGAGTCACGAGACGCCGTCACCGTCGAGGTTCGGGGGCCCGACGGCCTCGAAACCCACCAGGGTCGAATCGTGGCGGGTTGTGACGGCCCCAACTCCCGCGTACGCGGCGAGGTCGGGCTTCCCGACCCCGACGAGTTGCTCCACGGCGTGCTCGGCTTCGATCCCGAGCCCGACCACCAGGATTTCGTCGACGTCCACCTCACCATCCCGGAGTTTTTCGCCTGGCGGATTCCACGCGGGGACGCCGGTGTCGAGTACGGGCTGGCGATGGCACCCAGCGAGGACGTCAACGAACGGTACGAGAAGTTCACAGCCGGCTACGGGGCCGAGACGGATCGCCGGTGTTCGGGACTGATCCCGATCGGACCGCCAGAACAGACCCACACCGGCCGTGTCCTCCTGATCGGCGATGCAGCGGGCCAGAACAAACCCTTTACTGGCGGCGGAATCATCTACGGGATGACCGCGGCCGATATCGCCGCCCGCGTCGTCGATCCAGCCGATCCCGACACGCTCGAAATCTACGAACGCGAGTGGCGCGACGAACTGGAACGGGAGATTACGATCGGCCACCTGCTCCGGAAGGGGTACTCGATTCCGGAAGGAATTCAGGAGAAAGCGATGTCACTGTTCGAAGGTGAAATCGGAGTCCACATGGATCGGCCCACTTCGTTGTTTTCAGGAGAGCAGTTGCGGGCGATGTTGTCCCGTGGAAAGTAGGCCTGCAGCGTTACTCACGAAAATTAGCACAGCTGTTCATTATTCATGCAGTGGCGATCTTCCAACATGTTGAAATCAGCGTGGGAGATGTAGAGAGTCTATTCAGCTCGGCCTTTGAAAACGGTCACAGATTGAGTGTTTCAACTAGGCCTCGTTATTCACGTTTCTGTGCCGTTTCCGTTAAATTATAATATATATTCATCCAAACAATTAATTCTTAACAAAACCTACATAAATCGATGTCTTCACACACAATCGGTATTATAGGGTCAGGAATCGCCGGCTGTTCGATGGCGTATCAAGTGGGAACGCAGTCCGAAGAGCCCGCAGAAATCGTGGTTCTGGAGCGTGCCCCAGAGATTGGGGGGCGAATCAAATTACTTTCCGTTGGTGGCCACTCTGTCAACGCGGGGGGAAAGTACATCCACTCGTCAAACGAGCAGTTGCTGGGACTGGCGAACACGCTCGGTTTGAAACTGTCGCGGCCGATCAAACCCGAACAGGGGCCGAGTGGGATTTGGAACGGACACCGATTCGTTATCCGAACAGACGGCTCTGCGTGGCAGACGAATGTATCTCTGTTTAGACGGTACGGCCTCTCTATTCTGAGAATTCACCGAGTGACACAGGCGTTCTTACGCCGGTTTAGACGCGCGTATCGTCCCCCGGTTTCGACGACCGGATTCGAAACCCCGACGGATCTGCATCCGTCTTTAGCTAAGCTCAGAACGTCGTGACAGTGGCGGCTTTTCGGGACTTCTTTTCGACAGGAATGAGGAGGCAACGGCTGTGTACACTGAAGCCTCCTCAGACGTAATTGAACAGCGGCTT
>SAYS01000015.1 GCA_004015825.1 Halovenus amylolytica
TGCTGGCGACGTGGCGCCAGCAGGGACGCAATCCCTACGACGAACTCAAGCGAGTCGCCCAAAACAACGAGATGCTTTCACGAGATCAGGCTGTGCCGGCCGTTGAGTCCTCGGAGTAAACACGTACGTTGATCTTAATACTCGGTGTCGGACCGACGCTCTCCTACACTGGGAGCACGACGACCGGGCGGTCGGTCTCCGAGAGGAGCTGTCGGACTGTCGAGCCGGGGGCATCGCCAGCAACGTCGGGATCACCCCTGACCTGCCCGAGGAGGATCTCGTCGATCTCGTCCTGCTCGGCGACCGCCTGGATCTCCGTCGCAGGCACTCCTTCGCGGGTGATCGTTTCGATCGTGGGTTCGAACAGGCGCGTTCTGGCGACGTTCGCCGCATCGCCGGCATCTCTGCCCGCAACAGCGTCGTCTTCGACCGTGAGTACGACGACGGTGTCGTCGCTGTCGAGTCGGCCGTCGAGATAGTCACAGGCTGCTGCCGTGGTGTGGACCGATGCGGTGGCGACGAGTACGCGTCTCATGCTCCCTTGCAGTCACGGCTTATATATACGACTGACTGTTAGCGCCAGCCGATGAGCACGGACGCGGCCGGTGGCACCTACACGCTGGTGATCGAACTCCCCGAACCCGCCGACATCGAGGTCGGTGCGCTCGGACGGATCACCTTCGATGCTGGCTGGTACGCCTACGTCGGAAGTGCGCTGGGGTCGGGAGGATTCTCGCGGATCGACCGCCACCGTGAACTCGCTGCCGGTGACCGGGACACCCGACACTGGCATATCGACTATCTGCTCGGGCATCCAGAGACGCGACTCGATACCGTCGTGACGACGGCGGCTGTCGACGGCGAGTGTCCAGTGGCTCGCGAACTCGGTGACGACGGTGTCCCGGCATTCGGCTGTTCTGACTGTCGCTGTAACTCCCATCTGTTCTTCAAACCAGCACGGGAGGAGATGATCGTGGCTGTCGAATCAGCCCACGAAAAAATCGGGTAGCCGGTGCCGTCGGTGCGCCCGTTACTCTTCGGCCGTCGTGTCGATGCCGAGCGTCTCGTTCAGCCCACAGAAGCAGGTTACGGCGTTGATTCCGAAACCGATCGCGCCGAGCGTTGCCAGCACGCCTGCCGACCGCTTCCCCTTCCGGAGGGCAAGGATCGCAACGACTGCGAGTATCGTTGCGAGGACTGCGCGCACGATACGGTCTGTGCCGCCGACGTTCTGTTCGACTTCCATACGCTATTTTTTGTGCGATTCGTATTTGAAAGTTGAGTAACCTGCAATCGGTGATGTCTGATAGTGATTATTGCGAGTCTGTACCGCGAAGTTCAGATAGAACTGGTCTAGGAGGGCCGAAACAGCCTCGGTTTCGCTGCCGTGCTGAAAATTACCGCAATAATCACTATGAGGAGATGAGTCTGATCTGAGTGAAGAAAGTTGTACCGAGAAGATCGCTGTGACCAACAAGAAAGCCCCGCGGCGCTGAACTCGGGGGACCCGCGCTGCGCTCCTCGTTTCACTGCGGTGCTTGCGGGGCCGCCTTCGTCCAGCGCCTCACCGGGAGAGCTTGCTCCCCCGGTGACACAAGCACGCGACCGGGGAGCTTAGCTGACCGGGGCTTTCTTGCTGTTCGTACTCTCGGTGTGTCCTTCGAAACTAAGCCGGACAGTTCAATCTCTCCTTATACTGCCGGCTGTAAGAAACTGAAGAATTGCGCCACCCCGGGGTGGCGCATATCTTTACGGATTTACAGCCGGCAGTATTAATCCTCCGACGGCAACTGGTACTGCTCGCCATCCAGCGCGAGCGGCTGCTCGAAAGCTTCGTCGGCGTCGTAGTAGTGGGCAATGTGGACGAGACGGGTTTGCTTCGCGTCGAGATCCTCGGCGAGCGACAGCGCCCCCTCGCGGGTCATATGTTTCGTCCCGAATGTGCGGGGGACACCATCCTCGTCGTGGTGATCGCCACCCTTGTGATGCATCTCACAGAGCCGGGCCGGGACGATCCCATCGGCCAGGAAGAGATCCGGATCGGCGAGTACCTCCCGGGACTGTTCGGGAACGTCGTAGTTCGTATCACCGGAGAGCGAAAGCTTCGCCCCCGTCTCGGGGTCCTCGACTGCGAGCCCATAACAGACCAGCGGCGGGTGTTCGACCGGGACGAGCGTCACCTCGAACCCACAGGTCTCGAACGGCTCGAAGGGTGTCTGTGGCTGGACCGTGATCTGTCTGAGGTAGTGGTAATCGCTCGCGACGCTTTCGGCGACGCTCTTTCCGGTCTCTGGATCAGTTTCGTCTGCAGCGTAGATGTCGAGATCGTCGACCAGCCGGAAACAGTTGCCCAGGCCATCGATGTGATCGAAGTGGATGTGGCTGATAATCCCTGCATCGGGCACGGGAACATCTTCCCGGAGGAACTGCTGTCGAAAGTCCGGACTGAAATCGATCAGAAGCGACTCGTCGGTTCGCTCGTTGCGGACGTGGACCGAAAACCGCGTTCGCTCGATTCCGCCCGACGCGGTGATCGTCGCGCCCTGCTCGCGTGCTCGCTCACGGAGCTTTTCACCAGGCTCCCGTGCCGTCTGGCAGGTCTCGCAGTCACAGGCGACAGTCGGCGTGCCGGTCGTATCCCCCGTCCCGAGAAGCGTCACCTCCATCAGTCGTGGTTGTGGTCGTGGCTGTCGTTGTCGAAGCCGCCGCCAGCGACGAGCGCGTCGTGGTCGCCCTCGATCATGTCCATGTTCTTCAGGGTATCCCGCTCCTCGAAGTCCTCGACGGCGTCGATCAGATCCTGCTGGGTGAGCGTCGTCCGCTCTTCAGTCAGCGCTTCGAGGACGGCCTCCCGGAGCACCATCCGGAGGTCGCTGCCGGTCAGCCCCTCGGTGAGATCGGCGAGTTCCGTGGGTTCGAAATCGATGATATCCATCTCGCGTGTGACGATCGTGAGGATGTCCGCCCGCATTCCGGAGTCGGGTTTCGGGAAGTTGACGATCTCGTCGAAGCGCCGCCAGGCCGCCGCATCCAGCTGATCCGGGTGGTTCGTCGCGCCGATGAGCAACACCTCGTCCTGGATCAGCGAGACCTCGTCGATGCTTTTCAGCAGCGTGTTGACTGCTCGCTTGATCGCGGCGTGTTCGTCACTCGACCGGGTCTTGGCGACGAAGTCGAACTCGTCGATGAAGAGGATACACGGCGAGAGTCGTTTCGCGACCTCGAAGGTTTTCTCGACGTTTTTCGCGGTTTCGCCGAGATACTGGCTGGTGATCATCGACAGCTTCACCTCGACGAAGGGGAGGCCGAGTTTGCTCGCGAGCGCCCGTGCGACGGAGGTTTTCCCCGTTCCCGGTGGGCCGACGAACAGCAGTTTCCCGATCTCGCGCAGACCGATGCTGGCGAGATACTCGCGGTGTTCGATCGCCTTGACGATCTTCTGGATCTCGCCTTCCTGTTCGCCCGTGAGGACGATGTCGTCGAGTTTCTGTTCGATCTCCTCGGGTGCGCGGACGTCGACGAGGTCGAGCATCTCCTCTTCTTCGTCCTCGTCGAAGTACTCTTCGAGCAGGGAGTCGATGAACTCCCGATCCGCCCGGGCGGGCGTGTTCCGTTCACGGGCGAGTTCGTAGTCGACCTCGCGTTCGTCGGCGAAGTAGTCGGTGAGCACGGGGTTGTACTCGAGCTGTTCGTCGTCGGCACGGTCGAGATACCACTGTTCGGCCATCTCGCGGTCGGTAAAGGAGAGCGTCCCCGAGAACTCGTCGTGGTCGGTAAACATCAACTCGGCGACCAGTTCCCAGGGTCGCTCGACGCCAGTCGCCTCCCGCGCGCCGCCGACTGTCGGTGAGAGCGGGCGTTCGATCTGTCCATCACTCCAGAACGGGCCACGGTACGCTGCCGGCAGATCGTCGGCATCGAACTTCTCGGCTTCGTTGTACACAGAAGTCGTCAGAACGAATTCAACGACAGCAAGCTCCGGATCTTTCATTCTCACAAAGGTTACACCGCGAACCGGATAAGTGACTCGAACCGTCCGTAACGTTGTAAGTACCTGCGGCCGAAAGACAGCCGATGAAACTCGCACGGATCGAGACTGACGACGGAACTGTTCGAGGCACGTACGAGGATGGTACAGTAACGACAGACGAGGGCGAGCAGTACGAACTCGGAGACGAGGCCGAACTTCTCCCACCCTGCGAGCCGGGCACGTTCTACTGCGTCGGGCGAAACTTCGTGGAGACGCTCGACCAGATGGACTACGACGTTCCCGACAACCCCGACTGGTTCATCAAGCCGGCCGTCTCACTCCACCCGCCCGACCAGCCCATCGAGTACCCCGAGTGGACGGACGAACTGACCTACGCTGGTGAACTCGCGGCTGTCATAGACGAGGAGTGTACTGATCTCGATGGCGAGGAGGACATCGAAAACGTGCTCCGCGGCTGGACGATCCTCAACGATCTCGATGCGCTGGATCAGCCCGTCCGGACCGCACGCAAGGCCTTCGACGGCTCCGCACCTCTGGGCCCGGTGATCGAGACGGAACTCGACCCGCGGTCGATCGAGATGGAGACGCACATCGCTGGCGAGAAACGACAGGAGGCGTCGACAGAGCTGATGATCTTCGATCCCTACGAGACGATCAGCTACCTCTCGAAACGGTACACGTTCAAAGCTGGTGACGTGATCTCTTTCGGTAGTCCGGCGAACCCCGGACTCGTCGAACCGGGTGACAAGATCGAGATCTACTACGAGGGGATCGGTCGGCTCGAAAATACGGTCCGGTCCTAGAGGTCGCCGAGTTTCCGGAGCAACTGGCCGCGGTACTCCTCGTCAGCACGCACACCTTTCAGTTCGAGCACGCGGCGTTCGAGTTTGTCGAGTGCAACGCCGAAGCTGTTGTCAGCGCCGTACCCCTCGCCGCTGCCTGCGACCTGTCCCTTGTTGGTCCGCAGTCGGATCTGGCACTGGATCAGCGGCGTCCCGCGGAGCGTCTCCTTGTGTTTGTGAAAGCGGACGTGGGCGTGCTGGACCTGCATCTTCTGGTACTTGTCGGCCGTGCTCTGGATACGCTCGCGGATCTCCTCCCGGGAGAGTGTATCCAGCAGCTTGATGTTCGTGATCTGCACGTCCATGTGATCCTCTTCGGTGTAGGTCAGCGCCCGGAGGACGTCCGTTTTCGTGATGATCCCGGCGACTTTCGAGTCGTTGTCGGTCGGCGTCACGACGAGTCCGGCGTAGTCGTTGTCGAGCATCCGTTCGACGGCTGTTTTGACGCTTTCCTCCGTCGTCGTGGTCGCGACCGGACTCGACATGATATCGTAGGCCGGGATATCGAGAACGCGGTCGATGTCGCCGGAGCGGTCGCCTTTCTGCTGTCGTTCCATATCGCGGACGGCGAAGTCGGCGATATCGTGGGTCGTCACCATTCCCGTGAGATCGCCGTCGTCGAGGATCGGCAGCCGGGAGACACCGTGCTCCCGGAGGAGATTGATACAGCGACCGACCGGCGTGTCGTCGGTAACTGTGACGACGTCTTCGGTGTATATGTCGCCAACAGAGAGTGTATCGAGATTCTCCAGCACTGCTTCGAGGATCGCTTCTTCGGTGATGGCGCCCCAGAGGTTTTCACCCTCGTAGACGGGCGCGATTTTGGCTCCGCTTTCGACGAGCATCCGTGCCACCTCCCGGACGCCGTCAGTTCGGTCCACCTTGGGTGCGGAGCGAACCATCCCGCGAACTTTCGTGTCATCCTGGATGTGGGACTGCAGCAACTGCTTCTCGTTTATGATCCCGGTGTACTCGCCGTCTTCCGTGACGACGATTCCTTTGGGCCTGTCGTGCTCGAAAACCGACCGTACCTTTCCGAGCCGTTCGTCGGCGTCTATCTCGGCGTAATCTGTGGTGGCTATGTCAGCAATATCCATCGTAATTCCCACTTCCCGCTTCGATGCGTGGCATAATCAAAGTTGGTTTCGGCTCTCATCGTGTGAGAACATTCGATCGTGCTCTCTTCGCGACGCCTCAGATGAGGATTCCGACGAGCAGATACGAGACCGTGTATGTAATTCCGGCACACACGAGTGCACGCCCAGCACGATACCCCACGAGCGACTGATCTAGCCCCCTGGTCAATCCTGTTGCCAGCGCCGTCAGAAAGGCCGCGAGAAACAGGACGTAGACGCCGACCGGCCCGCCCAGCCAGACGAGCGACTGCCCACTCCCGCCGAGCAGTGTCTGGCCGCCGATCCCCTCTGCGAGGGCAACCGTCGAGCCGGCGACCATCGGCGCGAACACCATCCCGGTCGACTGGAGTGTTCGACAGACGTGTGCGAGGCTGTGACGGGCCTCCTGTTCGATCGTCTGGAGATCCTCGACGTGCTCGGCCAGTGAGAGCAGGGCGCTACCGGCCGGCCGTCCTTCCCGTGCGGCGAGTGCGAGCAGTGCGATACTGCCGCGCACCCGGGGACTCGGTAGCTGTTCGAGTGCGCCGTGCCGGCCGAGAAAGGCCTCGTGGACGCCGATCTGGAGCTGTCGCTGCCGGGTCGCGCCGTCGGCGAGCATCTCGCCAGCCTCGCCGTCGAGTTCGTCTGCGGCCTGATCGATCGCCGTCTCGACAGCGCGGCCGTTCGCGACCCGGCGGCCGACGAGACTCAACGCATCCGGCAGCGACTCCTCGACATCCCTGATCCGGCCGTAGACGCTGACGATCGGGCGATACCGCAGCCAGAGCCACAGCCCAGCTCCGAGCCCGACGGCGAGGATCGGCGGGCCCCAGGAGGGGAGGATGCTGGTGCCGATGAGCCACCCCGCGACTGTGCCGAACGCACCGACAGCCAGCGCGAGCCGTCGCCAGTCCGTGACACCCGTCTGTTCGGTGGTCACGTCCGGCGGCGGAAAGGCGACCGGACGACGGGCGAGCAGCCATATCCCCGCCCCGACGAGGATGCCGGGCAGGACGACGTTGTAGAGGACGACGACCGAAAGCGGTGTGACGCCGACCCCGGCCGCGCCGGCGGCAGGGAGCAAGGCGACCAGCGCTGTCGGGAGCAGTACGCCGAAGGCATACAGCGCAGTTGCCGGTGTGCGGACCTGCGCACCGAAGGACTGCATCTGGTCGCGGGTTCCGTCCATGACGACCGTCAGCGCCTGGTCGAGCAACCGTCCGCGGTCGTGTTCGGCTGCGTTCCCGGCTGCGGTCACGAGCGCGACCGAGCGTCGGAGCGCCGGGAACAGATCTGCCCACGCGTCGCCGAAGGCAGCGAGCCCCGAGCGGGCCGTGTGTCTGGTCTGGCGGACGTGTTTTTCGAGACTGTTCGCAAGTCGCCCCTCGCCTGTGCGTGCGGTGAAGACCGCTGCGCGTTCGGGTGTCGGTGAGAGGCGCATACTCAACACTGTCCGGGCGACGAGATCCGGCGTGGCACCGAGCGCCCGCGTTCGCCGGGCGGTTGCCCACAGCTTCGGTCCAGTGTGGACGGTGTGTGTCGTGAGCAATCCGAGCGAGACTGCCGCGAGAAACACGACAACCCGGAACTTCGAGGGTACGAGAACTGCTGGTGCTACACAGAGCATTCCGACGATGGCGCCGAGGACGTATCCTGCACGAACGACGTCAGCCGCAGTGATCGGCCAGTCGAGAAAGTCGAGGGCGAGTCGAAGGTCTTCGCCCGGGTCGACATCCTCCGGATACAACCTCGCGAGCGATTCCAGCCCCTGCAGGAGCGGCTGGTACCACGTCCCAGCGGTCATTGCTCTGTTCCGGGTACTGTCCCCGGCGCTTGCTCCGCTGTTTGTTTACCACCGTTTGCTGCAGATTGTGTCTCCCGTGCGACGGTGACCGCATCGGGCCCTGTCCTCCCGTGTGCAGCCAGCCCGTCCAGTAGCCGTTTTCTGGCCGCCAGTTGCTTCCGGACGTCTGTGTAGGACTGCTCGGGCGTCGCGAGCGAAGCGACGAGACGGCTGTTTCCTCTATCGATCTTGCCGGTCGCTTCGAGGCCGTCTTCGGTCCGTTCGAACAGCACCTCGAATGCTGGCTGCGCACCACCGACGACCTCCTCGATCGTCCGAATACGGCGCTGTCCAGCCGCCGTAATCTCGCCTGTGACGATCAGATCTGTGACACCGAACGAGGAGGGTGAGACGCCCAGATCCTCGACGACACGCTCGTGGACTGCCGATCCGCCGTCACCGTGGATCGTTCCAAGCACTGCCTCGCTGTTCGCACCGACACGCATCGCCTCGTAGAGGACGGCCGCTTCCTCCCCACGGACCTCCCCGACAGCGATGGCGCCGTCGCCGAGTCGAAGTGCTGTTCGGAGTGCCTCCGCGGGCGTCAACTCGCTGTCGTCCGTACTCGTGAGTAACTGCTGTACGTCGCGGTGGTGTTCCTGCAGCGGTTCGACCGGGAGTTCGGGTGTATCCTCGATAACGACCGTCCTGACTGCAGGTGGGAGTTCCCAGAGCAGGGCACCGAGCAGTGTCGTCTTCCCGGCACCGCGGGGGCCAGCGAGCAGGATCGACCGGCCGCGTTCGACTGCAAGTGAGAGCACTGCCCCGGCCTCGGCGGTCATCGTCCCGTTGCCGACCAGCGCGGGCAGCGTCCACACCTCCCGATCCTGTGCCCGGAAGGCAAAGGCCGTCCCGGAACTCGGTGGCTCGGTGACACCGGCGACGCGGATCCGCCGGTCGGCGATCTCCGCCGTGGCGTCGAGTGTCGGATCTGCCCGCGAGAACGCTCGCCCGCTCTCGCGGCGAAAGCGCGAGGCCAGCGCGGCAGTGCCGGCTCCCGTCAGCCGAACGTTCGTGCGGTAGCTCTCGCCATTGGCGGTGAGCCGGAGCTGGTTCGTCGCTGCGGGTGCGGTGACGAACACGTCGGAGACTGTCGGATCGGCGAACAGGTCCTCCAGCAGGCCGAAGCCGCGGGCGTGTTTCCGCAACACGTCGGCGATCTGCTCGACGGGGAGATCCGGGTCTCGCTCGCTGGCGACTGCTCTGACGGCACGGGCCGGTGCACGGTCACCGCCGTCGAATTCGCCACTCGCGAGGCGAGCGTACGCACTGGCGAGTGCGTCGAGTGCTGTCGACGAGAACTCCTGTTCGGCTGGGGAGAGATAGTAGCGAGTTACGCCTGTCGTTGGCTCGTACTCCCGAACAGTCGCGCCGGTGTCGAGTTCCCGAACGTCGCGTAGGTGTCCGTCCGCCGGTGGCGTCAGATCGACCCGCCAGCGGCTCACCGTCGGACCGACAGCGGGTGCGAGTGCGGTCTCGTACCCGTCAGCGCGAGCGGCCAGCTCTGCGAGCCCAGTCGTCGCGGCGATGTCGGCGACGGCATCGGCGCGACCGGTCGCCTCCCGGCAGGCTGCGAGTGGATCTTCGAGTGTGCGGGCTGCGAGACGCTCGTCACGAAACCGCACCTCCTCGACGAAACGGCCGGCTGCGACCAGCAGTGCTGCGGCGTCGTCCTCGTAGGCCCGGACGAGTCCTGCTGTCTCGGTGTGAACCGCGTCGACGTCTCGTTGTGTGAGTGTGGAGATGATCGTCTTTCGACAGGCGGAGCTGTCTTCGAGCCGGCCGTCGTGGGGGCAGTCGCTGGCGTCCACGGTGAGTGTCTCGTCGTCGAATGCCGGCTCACAGCCACAGTCAGTGCCGTCGGGGTTGTCGTCACCGAGGATCGACTGCAGCGTGGCCGGCAGGCGAGTGCGCAGGGTCATGCTCCGTGCTGGTCCCACTCTCCTACTTAAACGTTCACCTCAGAGCATCTCCCGGACACGCTGGAGAGTGCCGGTTTCCTCGGCCGTTTCGGGGAGTTCGTTTTCGGTCGCATCGGTGGCTGCTGACCGAGCCTCTGCGTGGGAATCTGAATCTGCTCGATCGGTCCCAGTATCGATCGACTGCCCGTTCGACTGCCGCTGGTGGCCAGCCGGTGTGTCGGTTCCACTGGCGGTGAACTGATCCGGTTCGTCGTGGAGTTGCCCACAGGCCGCACACCGCTGTCTGCCGTCGGTTTGCTGGCTGGGTGGTGTTCGATGAGTCCCGCAATCTGCCGATGTGGTCGCTGTCGGTCCGGCCGTTTCTGCTGTGGCTGTTTGAGACGGTGGTTCTGCCCCGCCGTGAGGATCCCCGCTATCGTCGAGGGCGTCTTCTACTTCTCTGGCTTTCGCCAGTGCTGCGTCGGCACGCTGTTCGACATCACGGTTGACAGACCGGATGTTGCCGGCGTAGCCACGGAGTGCCTGTGTGGCGGCTTCGAGTTCTGCAACTCTGTCTTCGAGTTCGTCGAGTTGCATTTCGACTGTTTCGAGCCGTTCTACCGCCTCTGCTTCGTCTGTGAGTGCCGTGAGGTCACAGTCGCCGTCGGTCACTGCCCGTTCGAGTGCGTCGACTCGTTCCCGTAACGCGTCGTCCATACGCGCGATGGTCCCGTGTTCGTATTTGAACCCTCGGGAGCAGTGGTGGTTACAACTGAGGTTTGATTTGGCTCTACGAACAGCAACATCTCTATTTGCAACTCGATTAAATGCTAGCCGTCGAACGCGGCATTTTAACGTACTCGCAGGTAACAGCGGGTATGGACTACGATGATATGCTCGATCGGGGTATGGAAGAGACACCCGATATCAACGCCGAATCGACGCGGTTCGAGGTTTCGGACCCGGAAGTCCGCCAGGAGGGCCACGCGACGGTCTTCGAAAACTTCCAGACGATCTGCAGCGATCTCGGCCGCGAGCCGGATCATCTCCTGAAATTCTTGCAGGACGAACTCGGAACGAGTGCCCACATCGACGAGAGCCAGCGTGCCCGATTCACCGGCGAGTTCGACACACGCCGGATGCAGGAAGCGATCGATACGTACACCGATCTCTACGTTATCTGCTCCGAGTGTGGACTCCCCGACACAGAAATCGAACGCGAACAGGGTGCGGAGGTACTCCACTGTACCGCTTGCGGTGCCCGCTCGCCGACCTCGAATTAACGTAGCTGCTTGAGCGTGCGCAGGTCGTGTTCTGTCCGCATAAACTCCGATGTCCGACGGGTCGCCCGGCAGTTTGGACAGTGAAAGTTCTCCGTACTTCCCGGTAACTCGTTTGGATGTGTCTGCCAGCTTTTGCTACACTCCGGACAGACCAGTCGAACATTCGCTTCTTCCATGTGTGTCTTTCTCACACGTACCCAGGGTCAAAAAAGGTTTCTGCTATCGCGGGGCTTCGATCGAGATCAGTTCACGATCCGCCGGTCGTCACTGCTGCCAGCACGCCACCGATCCCGCCGAAGACAACCGGGTAGACGATCCCTGCAAGTACGATCGCTGGCAGGAGAGCAGGTGCGCCGCTTACGCCTTCCATCCCGATCTCGAATAACACGACACCGATAGCCGAGAGCAACAGATAGCCCGGAACGATCGTCATCCCCGCAACTACTCCCTCCGAGAGTTCGCGTGCATCCTGTGCACGTCCGATTGCGAGGCCAGTCGTGACCAGCAACCCGACTGGGATGAGATACAGCAACTCCGAGAAGCCATCCCCACCGATGAAGTTCCGGGTGACATCACCGAAGACGGGAATCCCCTGGAAGACGGTATCGACGAAGTGGGCGTTGTAAAACGTCCAGCCGACGAGTTCGTAGGTCGCCGGCTCGCCCTGAACCACTTCGATAATCTCCTGAATCGGCGACTCCTCGATCTCCGGTGCGGCGAGTAGATAGGTCAGCGCGTACCCCAGCAGCCACGCGACAGCACCGCCGACCGCACCGACGGCAAACGACAGCATCCTGTCCTCACTCGAATTTGTCGACATACGATGCACCTCGGGGCCTGGCGCGCAAGTGCCTTCCTTGTAGGCTACCCATTCTTCGTGTATTCGTACGTATCAGGTAACAACTTTAGGGACTCTCGGCTGGATCTGTACCTCGCCACTTTTGTACACCGATCAGCTACGGACAGCCATGGCGCGTCCACGACGGGGGTGGCGGGATGTCCCGAGCGATCGGTGAGGTCGAACTCCTCCAGGAGCTGCTCCCGGCGTGGGCGGTCGCGATCGCCGGCCTGCTGACCCAGCTCGGCGACGCCTGGTTCCTGCTCGTCCTCATCGTCGCCCTCTTCGTTCGTGGCGAAACGAACAGACAGGATATCGTCGCCCTGCTCGGCGTCTCCGCCGGCGCGATCGGCTGCTACCGCGGACTGAAACACCTCTTTGCCGCCCCGCGACCGGAGCTGTCGCCACTCGACACCGCTGGCCTCCATCCTGTCGTGGAGGGTCTCCTGGAGCTGACCGCGACAGCCAGTAGCTACGGCTTTCCGAGCGGGCACGCGACGGGTGCAACCGTCGTCTACCTCGGTCTGGCGAGTATCCTCACGATCGGCACACGCCGCAAGCGGTTTGCCGTCGCCGTGGGCGTGGTCGCACTGGTCGCCACGACGCGGGTCGTCCTCGCTGTCCACTATCTGGCCGATGTCGTCGCGGGTGTCGCGCTCGGGTCGGCGTTCGTCGCAGCCGTCCTCGTTCTCCCCCGAAAGCTGGCCCCAGCGTACCGCGTTCAGATCGCGTACGCGGTCGCATTCCCGTTCATCATCTTCTATCTCCTCACCAGCAGGGCAACCGGGGAGTCGGTACTGCTGCTCGGTGGCACAGTCGCAGTGTTCGTCGGCTGGCACCTGCTGCGCTCGGTTTCGCCGTGGGAGATCCAGCCGACCGGCTGACCCGTCACCGAATCAACCGACTGAGGCGTCGCTGAACGGCTGCAAGCCCGGTAAGCGCCCGCGCAGTCACACTGTGAGGGACACTCGGCGGTGTATCGAGCGGACCGATTCGCGAGGTCGCGATCGTTTTTGATTCGACGAAGCGGTGAATTCCCTCCGGACCGTGCCGGCGACCCAGTCCGGAGTCACCCATCCCGCCCATCGGTGCGTCGATGGCAGCCCAGCCGACTGCGTAGGGATCGTTGACACAGACGGTGCCGCAGTCGATCTCGCGGGCGATGGCCCGACCGCGGTCCCGATCGCTCGTCCAGACGCTCCCGTTGAGCCCGTACTCCGTGTCGTTTGCTCGCTCGATCGCTTCCTCGGCATCCGACACCGGTACAACGGAGACGACCGGACCGAAGGTCTCCTCGCAGATGATCCGCGAGTCCGGGCTGACATCGGTCAGAATCGTCGGCTCGTAGAAGTTGGGGCCGACATCCGGTCGGGCACGGCCGCCCGTGGCTACTGTTGCACCACCCTCGACTGCGCTGTCGACGTGTTCCCGGACGGAGTCGAGATGATCGCCGCTGATCAGTGAGCCAATGTCGGGGCCGTAGTCGAAGCTGTGGCCGAGGGTGAGATTCTCTGTCGCGCTGACGACGGCGTCGAGAAAGGCGTCGTACCGGTCTTCGTCGACGTAGATTCGTTCGGGTGCGAGACAGAGCTGTCCGGCGTTCGTGAAGGCACCCGTGACAGCACCGCGGGCAGCCGTCTCGACGTCGGCATCGTCGAGGACGACCATCGGATTCTTGCCGCCGAGTTCGAGCGAACAGCCGATCAGGTTTCGACCCGCCCGTTCGGCGACGGTTCGGCCCGTTTCTGTCCCGCCGGTGAAGACAAGATAGTCGACGTTGTCGATGAGAGCCGGGCCGACGGCTGCTCCCTCGCCAGTGACAATCTGGAAGAGTCCGTCGGGCAGCCCGGCTTCCTCCAGCAGTTCGCCGAGTGCCAGCGCGATAAACGGTGTCCGTTCGTCGGGTTTGCAGACGACGGCGTTACCGGCGAGCAACGCCGGGATCGCATCGGTCAGCGAGAGCGTCAGTGGATAGTTCCACGGCGAGATCACGCCGACGACACCGACGGGATCGTAGGTGACAGACGCCGAGGTGAGCAGTGGGATCGGTGCGGCTCGGCCGCTGTCGGTGAGTTCTGCAGGCCCGTTCGAGGCGTAGTACGAACAGGTCGCCGGGATATCGACTACCTCTTCGAGGGCATGCTGGCGGACCTTTCCAGTTTCGAGCTGGACGATATCGAGCAGATTGTCGCGGTGCTCGTCGACGAGGTCGCCGAACCGTTCGATGATCTCGGCTCTGGACTCGACCGGTGTCTCCGCCCACGCCGACTGTGCCTGACGGGCACGGTCGACCGCAGCGACGATATCGTCGTCCGAACAGGCAGGTATCGTTCCGATCTCCGTGTCCGTTATTGGGGTCTGAACCGGGATCGACGGGCGATCACCGCCCGTCTCGACACGCGTGGCGAGTCTCGCCAGGCGATCGGGTGTCAGCCGACTCTGCTCGTATGCGCCGCTGGTCTGAGTCATACCCTATCTTGGACCCAGACCAAGAAAACAACCGGGGCAGTACTCACGTGATGAGAGCGCAGTCGGTGGTGATTTGTTCCCGGTTGTGTTCACTCCAGAAAGTCGGGTTCGACGCGTTTGTCTTCGACTTCGTCTTCGAGGTGGGCGCGGAACTCCTCGACGGGGATGTCTTTCTCCTGGTTCTCGAACCGATCCCGCACCGAGACTGTCTCGCTTTCTTCCTCGTCGTCACCGATGATCAGCATGTAGGGAACACGGTCGTCGTGGGCCTGCTGGATCTTCTTGCCGACCGTCCACGACCGATCCTCTATCTCGACGCGGAAGTCGTCGAGATACCGGTGCTGGAGCTGTTTCGCGTAGGGGATGTTGTCGTCCGACACTGGGAGGATCCGGACCTGCTCGGGTGCGAGCCACGTCGGGAAGTTGCCGTTGAAGTGCTCGATGATCACACCCATAAAGCGCTCGAAACTGCCGAGCAGGGCGCGGTGGACCATCACCGGCCGGTGATCCTCGTTGTCCTCGCCGACGTAGGTGAGGCCGAGCTTCTCGGGGATGTTGAAATCCAGCTGTACCGTTCCGATCGTCCACTCGCGGCCTAATGCGTCCCGAGCGTCGAGGCCGATCTTCGGGCCGTAGAAGGCAGCCTCGCCGGATTCGATCTCGTACTCCAGGCCGAGTGAGTCCATCGCATCCCGGAGCGAGTCGGTCGCTTCTTCCCAGATCTCGTCCGAGCCCATCGCGTCGTCGCCTTTCGTCTCCAGTTTGTACAGCACTTCCAGACCGAACAGATCGTAGATCTCCTCGATCACTTCGAGGGCGCTGGTGATCTCCTCCTCGATCTGGTCCCGGCGGATGAAGGCGTGGCCATCGTCCTGCGTGAGCCCGCGCACGCGGAGAAGGCCCGAGAGTTCACCGGACTGCTCGTTGCGGTAGATGGTCCCGAACTCCGAGAACCGAACGGGGAGGTCACGGTAGGAGTACTGACCCTCGCTGTAGATGTGGGCGTGGTTCGCGCAGTTCATCGGCTTCAGGCCGTACTCGGTGTCGTCCTGTTCCCAGGCGAACATCTCTCCTTCTTCTTTGAACGCGTCGTAGTGACCCGTTGGTTTCCAGAGTTCGGCCTTGTTGAGTTCGGGCGTGAACACCTCGTCGTAGCCGAGATCGTCGTTTTTCGACCGGATGAAATCTTCGAGTTCGCGACGGATGGTCATCCCCGGCGGGTGGAAGTGTGCACAGCCAGGCGAGTGGGCGGGCACCGAGAAGAGATCCATCTCCTGACCGATCTTGCGGTGGTCGCGTTCTTTCGCCTCCTCGCGGCGTTCGAGAAAGGCCTCTAGATCGGCCTCGCTCTCGAAGGCGGTGCCGTAGACGCGGGTGAGGGTGTCGTTGTCCTCGTCGCCCCGCCAGTAGGAGGCAGAGATCTCTAGCAGATCGACCGCGCCGATCTTGCCAGTTGATTCGACGTGTGGCCCTTCACAGAGATCTTGCCAGTCGTCCTGGACGTAGAAAGAGACTTCTTCCTCGTCGGCAGCCTCGGTGTCGAGAATATCCTGTTTGTAGGGGTTCTCTTCGTAGATCTCGAACGCCTCCTCCCGCGAGCGAACGACCCGGTCGAGTTCGTAGTCGGATTCGACGATATCGACCATCTCCGCTTCGATCTCTTCGAGATCGTCCTCGTCGATATCGGGCCCGGTGATGTCGTAGTAGAAGCCGTCGTCCGTCGGCGGGCCGATGGCGAGTTTGGCTTCGGGGTAGAGTCGCTGGAGCGCCTGGGCGAAGACGTGCGCAGCTGTGTGGCGCAAGACCTGCAGGTACTCGTCGCTGTCCTCGGTGACGATCTCGATTTCGCAGTCATCGGTCAGCTCCGTTGCTTTGTCGACGAGTTCGCCGTCGACGACCCCGGCAACGGTATCGCTACCGAGTCCGGGGCCGATCTCGTATGCGACGTCTTCGACCGTTGCACGATGCTCCACTTCGAGCTCCGAGCCGTCCGGCAGGACGGCCGTGATATGTTGTGACATGGGTAAATGGGCGATAAAAGACGGCTGCCCGCGACAGCCGCGATCATAGCCGGTAGGTGTCTGTCATGTCGACCGGCCTGTAAAACGGACACCTACCATCGTATCCGGAGATACCCTAGCGGCAAGCAAAAAGATTGCGCTCCTATGTGTGGGCGGGGTCTTCTCGTTAGTCTGTTGTTCTGGTGGAGTCGTTGGTGGAACGACTGGGAATATTTTTGCTCTATTGAAAATGGTGCACAGCGGTGGGATTGACGAATTTGGGCTGATAAATCAAGCTTCAAGAAACCGATTCAATTGGTCGAATTCCTCGGGTGAGAGAATGACCTCGGTATGGAACGCATCGAATCGCTCGAAGCCGTCATCGATCGTCAAGACAGTGTTCGCCCCTTCCTCGATCGCTACTTGGGCGTAGTACCCATCCCAGCCACCTACATTTGCGTCGCTCGCTCTCGAAAACCCGTCAGCCACGACATCTTCAGACATTCCGTCGTACCAGTGGATTCGCTTCGCATCCATGAAATTGTGCAGAAGCCGGGACGCATCTGCGTTCGAGCGTCCGTAGTACGTTGTCAGGATGGTGTGCGCCCCAAACAGCGCAGGATATGGGACAATGGCATCAATCTCGCCAGCGATGGCCTCTCGGACGTACGAGAGGGCGGCATCACGAACTGGTGCGTTCGTGTGTGCGAGAGCGATCACTCCGACATCGAACAGATACGGCTCACTGGCCTCACTCATTGCTGGTTCTCTCCGCCCCCCTCCGGACAGCATCTCTGTGCTTCTGGGCGATCGGCTCAACTCTGTCACGTCGCGGAGTCGTCTCCTCGCGTCTGGCGGCTGTCTCCGTAACGAGTTGCTCCATGCGTGCGATGATCTCTTCAGGATCGTCTTCAGGTTCCACGACTGCTTTCCCGTCTTCTTCGCGAATCTCTACTTCTGTCCCGGGAGTAATCCCGAGTCGCTCTCGAAGCTCCTGTGGGAGGACGATGCGTCCTTTTGAATCTACCTTGACCATGTTCCCACTTAGAGTGGGAAAAATATAATTGTTCGGTCGGAATCGCTGGATCCCCAGGCTGTCTCCTACTTTCAATAGAGCCAATATTTTAAACAGCAAGAAAGCCCCCGTCCGCTCGCAGGCTGCGACTCGCTGTGCGCGCTCCCTACGGTCGCGTGCTTACGTCGTCTCACTCTGCGAGCCAGCCGGGGCTTTCTTGCTGTTCACAGTCCACAGCACACCAGTTCCACCAACAGCTACAAAACACCAGACACACCGTACTCCTAGTTCCGAAATCCTGAAACCCGGGACAGCCAATCTCCCCGTATGGATCATCGCCGTCGGGAACTGCTGGCGAGTGGCGCCATCGTCCTCATCTTTCTGTTCATCCAACTGGGTGCACTCGCACTTGTCGGCCCCTTCGAACAGGAGGGGTTACAGGAAGTCGAGAACACGAGCGATCCCAGCCTGAGTATCGTCTATCTCGCTGCTATCCTGGTCGCGACGGGGCTCATGCTGGTCGCACTCAAATACGGCGGTGACGAAATCCTGCGGCTGATCATTATCTTCGCCGGGGCCTACATCGCGCTTTTCGTCTTCCAGGCCCTCGTCCCCGCCCTCGTCTCGGTCTCGATAGCGGGTTCGTCGATCAACGTCCTCGCGTGGGCCGGCGCACTCGCCCTCGGTGTGGCCCTGTTCGTCTATCC
The DNA here is from genome assembly GCA_004015825.1 of Halovenus amylolytica. Classification (GTDB taxonomy): domain Archaea; phylum Halobacteriota; class Halobacteria; order Halobacteriales; family Haloarculaceae; genus Halovenus; species Halovenus amylolytica. The sequence goes on from SAYS01000015.1 coordinate 18,005, forward strand.
GGAGTGGTACGTGATCGATGCGGCGGGTGTTCTCATGGGGATCGGTGCGTCGGCACTGTTCGGGATCAACTTCGGTATTCTCCCCGCACTCGTGTTGCTCTCCGTCCTCGCAGTCTACGACGCAATCAGCGTCTACGGCACCGAGCACATGCTCACGCTCGCCTCCGGCGTGATGGATATGCGCGTCCCCGTCCTCTTCGTCGTCCCGCTCTCGCTTTCCTACAGCTTCCTCGAAAGTGACAAACCAGACACGGTTCCAGACGAGGATCCCGCCGACGAGGGTGAGGCGGTAGCCAGCGACGACAGTGACGAGGCGACACCGAGCGACGATTACCCGAACCCCGACGAACTCGCCGACCCGGACGCTAAACTCGATGCGTCGACGCTGAACGAACTCGGTCCCGATGGGGTCCGGAATCTCGATCGGGAGTGGCTCGAAGGGATCGAACTCGACGAAGACGAGGTCGAGGAACTCGACGACGACGTCCACGAGACACTCCAGGACATCGACGGCGAGCGCGACGCACTCTATATCGGACTCGGGGATGCTGTCATTCCGACAGTCCTGGTCACGAGTGCCGCCTTCTTCGTCGAGTCCGGACCGACACTCTCGGTGCTCGGCGTCTCGGCGACACTGCCGGCTCTGACCGCGATGGTCGGGACGATGGCCGGACTGGTCGTCTTGCTCTGGCTGGTCCACCAGGGTCGGGCCCACGCCGGACTCCCACTGCTCAACGGCGGTACGATCGCCGGCTACCTCATCGGCGCACTCGTCAGTGGACTCTCACTGATGGAGGCGCTCGGATTGAGCAGCTTTCTTTGATACTGCTTTTCGATACCAGCGACAAACTCTTTGTTCTCTGTCAACGACGTTTACATATGGGGACGAAACAGGTTCGTCTTGACGAGGACGTATACGCGAAACTCAAAGATAAGAAGCGCGATGACGAGTCGTTTAGTGATGTTATCGACCGGTTGACTTCGGACTGGTCACTGGCAGAGTGGGGCGGATGGATGGATTCGGAAGAAGCAAACACACACCGAGAGATGCTTGCCGAGCTGGAGGATATCGACCACAGAGAGACCAAGACGTTGGCTGATGAATTGGATCTCGATGCTGAATGATTCTCGATACTTCCTATCTTATCGCACTTGCTGAGAATAATACGGACGCCGCGAAACTCGCAAGAGAATACGAACTCGCCGGAGTCCCGCAACGACTCCCCGCCGTTGTATTGTCTGAATTATACGTTTCTGTTGGGGCTGGCGACAGGCCGAATCGGAACGTGGAAAAATACGAGCAACTGGTCGGAAATCTGCCTGTTGTCGACGTCGACGACAATATTGCTCGGAGAGCAGGTACGTTACAGGGTCAACACCTCGTCAGTGACACGAAACCGAACCTCGGGGTTGCAGATGCCACAGTCGCTGCGACAGGGCTCGTCTACAATGAACCAGTCGTAACTGCTGATTTAGAGGATTTCCGCAGTGTCGATGGTCTGCGGGTTGTCGACTGGTCGTGATCGTCGATTATCGCCCGGGAAATGCCTCGCTCGCCGGTGAGAACTCGATCATTTTCCCGAGATTCTGGTCGACGGCCCGGTCGTAGAGCAACTTCGCCGCGGCTACCGTCTCGATCGCAGTCCCGCCGCTGTCGAACAGCGTGATCTCCTCGTCTGTCTCCCGACCGGGGACCTCGTTAGCGACGACCTCGCCGAGTTCGCCGTGGACGTGGCCCTCCTCGATGGCCCCCGTTTCGAGTGCGTTGCGGTAGGCACCGGCATCGGATTCGATCCGGGCGCGTAAATCGGGGACGTACTTCGCACGCGCGACCGTCTCCGCGTCGATTTCGTGCTTCTCGGGGTGGTACTGGCCCATCGCCGTGATATGTGTTCCCGGATCGAGGTGTTCGCTGTCGAACACCGGTTCGCTCGCTGTCGTCGCCGTGATGACGATATCTGCACCCGAAACGGCGGCCTCACTGGAGTCGACCGCGTCGACGTTCACGTCTAGGTGGCTATCCATCCGGACTGCGAACTCCTCCCGATTGGATTCTGTGGGTGAGTACACTGCCACGTGGTCGAGATTGCGGACTGTCGCTGTCGCGAGCAGTTGCCCGCGTGCCTGTGTGCCGCTCCCGACCAGTCCAACCTCGGTTGCGTCCGACCGCGCGAGTTCGTCGACACCGACGCCGCCGGTCGCGCCCGTCTTCGAGGGGTTCATGCTCGCGCCGTCGAGGATGGCGAGCAGTTCTCCGCTCTCGGCGTCGAACAGCGGGAGGACGAACTGTGCGTCCCGGTGGCCAAAGCCCGCCGCGTACGTGTACCCGCCCATCGCTCCCATCTCCGGAAGGATAGCGAAGTAACCGGTCAGAAACCCCGGTGGGTCGGCGCTGTCGAGTCGCGTACGCGGCTCCGCGGGCGCACCGTTCCCGCGCTCCCGATAGCCGTTTCGAACTGCGCTGACGTACTCGGCTGGACTTGCGAGCTCCGCGATATCGTCGCTCGTGAGAAATCGAACAGCTGCCATGTGACTGGTTTACACTGGCTCCCCCAAAGCCGTACTGGTCACCACAGCCCCGTGCCCGGATTCTCCCGATCGATCTCATCGATGAAAATGACAGAACTACTCTATCTCCTGTCTATTGAGGTTATTTTTAGTTGTGATAACCGGGAAGAAGGGCTTTAATACTGATCTGTGCTACCGTGAGATGGAGGGAGGAAACGACCCGTCCAGTCAGATATGAGCAAGAACGCACCCAACAATACTGAATCAGACGCTGTCGACGAGCGAGACCGGTACGCAGAACTCAACATTGGTGACGAAGAGTTTGTCATCTACGATCGGGAGAACCACCAGGCCTGGCTCCAGTCGACAGTAGCTGTCGCTGCTGACGAGATGCAGTGACTGGGTGTCGTTAGATTGGTTAGGATACGGCCGAATTTTTCGGTATGAACTTCGAACTGCTCGGCGACGGTTCCGCCGGGCCAGCACTCTCACTCGACCACGAGCAGTTCGCATACGCTGGCAAGTTCGTCATGTCGGGCCCGAAGGCTGTGGCTCGCGAGGATGACTCGGTTGTCGGTGCGATCTCTTTCAGCGAGGATCACTCCGATTCGAGCGCTGTCCGACTCCGATATGTCACCGTCCGCGAGGACCGACGCGGTGAGGGGATCGGGCCACGATTGCTCCGGTTTACTGCGGTGAGGCTCACGGCGAGCTACGACGAGGTACTGATCGCCGCGAACAATCCGATCGCCTACGAGGCCTGTTACCGCGCGGGGTTCGTCTTTACAGGTGAGGAAACCGGGATTGCAGAGGTGCTCATGCGATACCGGCCCGACGACCGAGAGACGGATCGCTACAGGGAGGGGTTTACTGTCTTCGAAGACCGCGAGCTTCCGGCACCTCACGAAGCGGTCTGTCGACGCCACGCCGACGGGGAGTCGCCTGCAGTCGTACCGGAGCCGTCCGGGGACTGATCTTCCAGCGGCGTCAGGATATCTCGACGACTTCGTAGCTCACGTTCTGTTCTCTGAGTTTGTCGGTGTGTCTCGACAGCACGTCGGCCGACGCGAGCAACAGGATGTCGAGGCCCTTCGTCGCGGCCTCCTGAACTGCGGCAGCGCTCCCGAACCGGATGTCCGGATCGAACCCCGCAGTGTCGGCCAGGGCCAGCGCCTCCGCGCCGGCGACCGCCACCAGGTCGTTGTCGGTGGCAATCTCGACGACACGGTCGGGGTCGACCGACCGGCTCCCCCCGTTGTCCACCTGTGGGACCGAGACGATCGCGACAGTCCCCAGTTCGTAGTCGACGACACCCTCGAAGTTCGTGATACCTACGTCCTGTCCGGGTTCCGCGTCGGTGACCGCAACCGCCGTTGCACCACCGGTGTCCCCGGCCATCGCTCGCAGGACCCCCTCCTGCATGGTCATCGAGACGGTCTCGCCTTCCTGAATCTCCGTCGTCGCGATCGCTGTCTCGGTCTCGACCTCGCCGATCACGTCCTCGGAGACGTGATCGACGAAATGCCGGAGGTCGTCGGTCTGTGAGATCAGCCAGTCGACGCCCTCCTTCGTGACCTCGTACCGGCCCCGCCCGTGCTTGTTGACGTACGCTTGCTCGACGAGATCCTGCAGATAGTCACTGACAGCCTGGGCTGTGATCCCGACCGCGTCGGCGATCTCCTGCTGGTTGACCGCCGGCTGTCGTTTCGCGATCTCGACGAGAATCTGATATGTGGTCGCCGTTCGCTTGCTCTGGAGTACGCCGAACTCCTCGCTGTCCGCCATTGTCCGAAGTCAGTGCTGAAAACTAAAGTAAGTTTGCTCTATTTCGCGCTGGATTGCCGACAGCCGGCGACTGTCGGAATTGAATATAATTCTACTTGGGCTAATACAACTGTGATTTATAACTTTCCTACTTCGATTGTGTCGGCTGCCGGGATACCGATATCGACCGCAGCTGTGGCTGCCGCTTTGAAGCCTAAGTTGTATTAGTACAACTATATTGGAAAAACTTTTACCGACCGAGCAAGACCACAGAACTGCGGTCAGACGAGTCTCCCGGCCGAAACCGATCGCAGTAGCCAGGTAGTGACAACGCCGGCCAGTCGGGGACTCGGTGGCCGAGAGAGAACACATGAGTCAGACGACGACACAACTCGACGAGCAGATTCGGACCGTACTGGACCGTGCCACGGACGGCATCGAGGAACCGATCGACACCGCGACAGTCGAGCAGTTACAGACCGAAGCAAGCCGGGCGCTCTATGCCGACGCCAGCCTGGACGAGATCTACGACGGGATACTCCAGGTTGTGACCGCACGCATCGAGCGAAATCCCGCGTACAAACGGCTGGCAGCCGAGGTGTTCCACCAGCAGTACTACCGGGCGGTCGTCGGCGAGGATCTCACCGGCGAGGAACGTGCGGACCGCTATCGGGCGACGTTCGCCGCGAACATCGAGCACGGGGTCGAGGCCGGACTGTTCGACGACCAGTTGGTGTCGACATACGACCTCTCCGGGCTCGCAGACGCGCTGACACTCGAACGCGACAGCCACTTCGAGTACATGGCGATGGAGACGCTCACACAGCGGTATTTCGTCCACACGAACGACGACGAGCCCCTGGAACTGCCACAGGCGTTCTGGATGCGCGTGGCGATGGGGCTCGCACTCGAAGCGGAGTCCCCACAGCGACGCGCCATCGAGTTCTACGGCGTCCTCTCGAAACTGGAGTTCACGCCGTCGACACCGACGCTGTTTCACAGCGGGACGACGCACCCACAGCTCTCCTCGTGTTATCTCACCAGCGTGCAGGACGATCTGGCGGCTATCTTCGACGCGTACAAACACCACGCCCAGCTCTCGAAGTACAGCGGTGGGCTCGGCAACGACTGGACCAACCTCCGAGCAGCAGGCGCACTCATCGAGTCGACAGGTGTGGAGTCGACCGGAATCGTCCCCTTCCTCCGGATCAGCAACGACGTGACGGCGGCGATCAACCGCTCCGGGAAACGGCGCGGTGCTGCCTGTGCCTACCTCGAATGCTGGCATCTGGATTTCCCCGCCTTCCTGGATCTCAAACGCAATACGGGCGACGAACGCCGCCGGACGCCGGATATGAACACTGCGGCGTGGATCCCCGACCTGTTCATGAAACGCGTCGCGGCCGACGAACAGTGGACGCTGTTTTCGCCCGACGAGGTGCCAGAACTGCACAGCTGTTACGGCGAGGAGTTCGAGACGCGATACGAGGAGTACGAACAGGCGGCCGCAGACGGTGAGCTCCGGCAGTACGAGACCGTCGACGCGGCCGATCTCTGGCGGCAACTGCTCACCCGCCTGTTCGAGACCGGTCACCCGTGGGTGACGTTCAAAGACCCCTGCAACATCCGCAGCCCACAGGACCACGCCGGTGTCGTCAACTCCTCGAATCTCTGTACGGAGATCACGCTGAACACGAGCGGGGAGGAACACGCCGTCTGCAATCTCGGCAGCGTCAACCTCGCAACCCACGTCCGGGACGGCGAACTCGACCGGGCGTATCTGGCGGAGACGATCGAGACCGCGATGCGGATGCTCGACAACGTGGTCGATCTCTGCTTCTATCCGACCGAGGAGGCCGAACACAGCAATATGCGACACCGACCGGTCGGACTCGGAACGATGGGCTTTCACGAGGCACTCATGCAGGTCGGTGTTCCGATGGGCTCGGCGGAAGCCATCGAGACGGCCAACCGCTGGCAGGAGTTCGTCTCCTACCACGCAATTGCTGGCTCCTGTTCGCTCGCGGCCGAACGTGGAGCCTACCCCTCCTACGAGGGATCGAAGTGGGATCGTGGCCTGCTCCCACAGGATACTGTCGATCTGCTCGCCGAGGAGCGTGGTCGGGAGATCCCGACCGACCGGTCCGAACAGCTCGACTGGGATCGACTCCGCGAGCGGATCAGCGACCACGGGATGCGCAACTCGAACACGATGGCGATCGCCCCGACGGCGACTATCTCGACGATCAACGGGACGACACCGTCGATCGAGCCGGTGTACTCGAACCTCTACGTGAAATCGAACATGAGCGGTGATTTCACGATCGTCAACGACCACCTCGTCGCCGCGCTCGACGACCGCGGGCTCTGGGACGAGGAGATGGTCGACCAGATCAAGTACCACGACGGCTCGATCCAGGAGATCGACCGGATTCCGGACGATCTCCAGGAACTGTACCGGAGTGCCTTCGAGATCGATCCGCGCCACCAGCTGCGACTCACCGCCGCCCGCCAGACGTGGATCGACCAGTCGGTCTCGCACAACGTCTTCTTCCCGTCGACCGACGGCTCCCTGCTCGACGACGTCTACACGACGGCCTGGGAACTCGGCCTGAAGACGACCTACTACCTCCGAACACTGGGTGCCTCACAGATCGAGAAATCCACACTGGAGATGGACGAGTACGGGAAGACACAGCACCGCGACGAACCGGGCGACGGCAGCGAGCGCGGCAGTGAGCCAGCTAGCGACACCGACACGACCGACGGTGACCTCGCGACCGTCGAAGATCCGACCTGTGACACCTGTCAGTAACCCATGCCAATCCTCAACACCAATCAACACGATCCGAACAAGATTCTCCCGATCGAGTACGACTGGGCCCGCGAGTACTACGAGGCGGGTGTCAACAACAACTGGGTGCCCGAAGAGATCCCGATGCAGGACGACGTCTCCCAGTGGGAGGGCGATGCCCTCACCGACTCCGAGCGACAGCTCGTCGAGTGGAATCTCGGCTTCTTCTCGACGGCGGAGTCACTGACCGCGAACAACATCGTTCTCGCGCTGTACGAGTACGTCACCGCCCCCGAGTGTCGCCAGTATCTCCTCCGACAGGCCTACGAGGAGGCGATCCACACGGACACGTTCATCTACTGCTGTGACTCGCTCGGATTCGACCCGGAGTATATGTACGGCATGTACGACCGGGTGCCTGCGATCGAACAGAAAGACGAGTTCGTCGTGGAGCTCACACAGGTGCTCGACGACGACGGGTTCACGATCGAGTCGACGGCCGACGTTCGGGAGCTCCTCCGTGACCTCGTCGGTTTCTATATCGTCATGGAGGGGATCTTCTTCTACGCTGGCTTCGCGATGATGCTCGGCCTGAAACGCCAGAACAAGATGGTCGGTACTGGCCAGCAGTTCGAGTACATCATGCGCGACGAATCCCTGCACGTCGGGTTCGGGGTCGACCTCATCGATCAGATCCGGACGGAGACACCCGGCGTCTGGACGGACGCGTTCGAGAGCGAGGTCGTCGAGTTGATCACGGAGGCCGTCGAACTCGAACAGATCTACGCCCGCGAGGCCTGTCCCGACGACGTCCTCGGGATGAGCGCCGAGCAGTTCGCCCAGTACGTCGAATACATCGCCGACCGCCGGCTCGGGCAGCTCGGCGTCCCCGAACAGTTCGGCTCCGAGAACCCGTTCCCGTGGCTGAGCGAACAGACAGATCTCAACAAGGAGAAGAACTTCTTCGAGACGCAGGTCACCGAGTACCAGAGTGGCGGCTCACTGGAGTGGTGACCGAACCCTGGTGACCCGCCTCGCACACGCCGCTACTCGCGACGTTCGGGCTCCCCGACTTTCACGAGCTGTTTGCCGAGATTCGCACCCTCGAACAGGCCGAGAAAGGCATCGGGTGCGTTTTCGAGTCCCTCGGTGACGGTTTCGCGGTACTGGAGCGAGCCGTCGTCGAGCCAGCCGGCGAGCTGTTCGATCGCTTCCCCCCACCGTGGCTGGAAATCGCTGACGAGAAACCCCTCGACGCGTGCCCGTTTGGTGATCAGCGTCGGCAGCTTGCGCGGCCCCACCGGCTGTTCGGTGGCGTTGTACAGCGAAATCTGCCCACAGACGGCGACCCGGGCGTGGACGTTCAACTGCGTAAAGACGGCGTCGGTGATCGGCCCGCCGACGTTGTCGAAGTAGGCATCGACGCCGTCGGGTGCTGCCTCCGCCAGCGCGGCCTCGTAGTCGTCTGTCTCCTTGTAGTTGATACCCACATCGAAGCCGAGTTCGTCCTCGATGAACTCGACTTTCTCGTCGGAGCCCGCGAAGCCGACGACGCGGGCACCGTCGATCTTTGCGATCTGCCCGGCGACCGAGCCGACGGCCCCGCCTGCACCCGTCACGACGAACGTCTCACCTTCCTCGGGTTCGGCGACCTCCCGGGTTCCGAAGTAGGCCGTGATCCCCGTCATGCCGAGGACGCCGAGTGCCGTCGAGATCGGTGCCTGCTTCGGATCGATCTGCCGGAGTTCAGCAGGATCTGCGACCGCGTACTCGGCCCACTGGAGTTCGCCGGTGACGATGTCCCCGGCAGCCAGTTCGTCGCTGTTCGATTCGACGACCTCGGCGACGACACCGCCCCGCAGCGGCTCGCCGACCGCCCACGGCTCGGCATACGATTCCGCGGCGGACATCCGACCGCGCATGTAGGGGTCGACCGAGAGATACAGTGTGCGGAGGAGTACTTCTCCGTCTCCTGGTGTCGGTGTTGTTTCTTCGATCAGTTCGAACGTCTCGTCGTCGGGTTTGCCAGTCGGGCGCTGTGCGAGCGTGAACACTCTGTTTGTCTCTGTCATTCGTCTCTCGTTTGTTCGGTCGGCCGCCTCCCGGGAAAGGGTCCGGATTGTCGTCGATCAGCTCAGGTTCTCGTACTCGTCGAGATACTGGCCGTAGACGTCCAGGGCCTGCTCGATCGGTTCGCTTTCGGTCATGTCGACGCCAGCCTCGTCGAGGAGCTCCAGCGGGTAGCCGTGTGAGCCACTCCGGAGGAACTCCCGGTACCGTTCTGCTGCGGGTTCGCCTTCCTCACGGATCGCTTCGACGAGTGCGACGGCTGCGCTGATCCCGGTCGAATACTGGAAGACGTAGAAGGCCCGGTAGAAGTGTGGGATGCGCATCCACTCGCGGGCGATCCGGTCGTCGATGACGCCCGGTTCGTAGTACTCGCCTTTGAGTTCGCTGTAGAGGTCGTCGAGGCGGTCCGCGGTCAGCGGCTCACCGGCCTCGGAGAGTTCGTGGGTGCGCTGTTCGAACTCGGCGAACATCGTCTGGCGGTACAGCGTCGACCGGAACCGTTCGAGATACTGGTTGAGGATGTGCCGGCGCAGGCGTTCGTCCTCGACGGTATCGAGCAGGTGGTGTGTCAGCAGCGTCTCGTTGACCGTCGAGGCGATCTCTGCGATGAAGATCGTGTAGTCGGCGTAGACGTAGGGCTGGCTCTCGCTGGCCAGTTCGGAGTGCATCGAGTGGCCGAGTTCGTGAGCCAGCGTGTACATCGAGGAGACGTCGTCCTGGTAGTTCATCAGGATGTACGGCTGTGAGTCGTAGGTGCCGCCACTGTAGGCACCGGACTGCTTGCCGGGGGTCTCGTAGACGTCGACCCACCGCGAGTCCAGCCCCTCCGCGAGTCTGGACTGGTACTCCTCTCCAAGCGGTGCGACGGCGTCGGTCACGTACTCGCAAGCGTCTTCGTAGGTCACTTCGGGACTCTCGCCCTCGACGAGGGGGATGTACAGATCCCACATCTGGAGTTCGTCGCCACCGGCCGCTTTGCGTTTCAGATCGGCGTGGCGGTGGAGTTTGTCGAGGTTGCCCCTGACCGTCCCCACGAGATTGTCGTACACCTCCGTCGGGATGTTCGGGCCGTCGAGGGCAGCTTTACGGGCGGTCTCGTAGTTCCGAGCTCTGGCGAGTTTCTCGTCCTTTTTGACGCTGTTGCGATACGCTGTCCCGACGCTGTTGCGCACCGTCTCCCACTCGTCGTAGAACTTCTCGTAGACCTCCTGTCTGAACTCCCGGTTCGGGTGCTCCTGGAGCGTGGTGAAGTTGTTGAGCGTGATCTCCGTGGCCTCGCCGTCGGGTTTCTCGACGGCGGGGAACTCCATGTCGGCGTTGGCGAGCATGTTGTAGACCTCGCCCGCCGCGCCAGTGATCTCGCCGAGTTCGGCGAGCAGGTTCTCGATCTCCGCCGACCGGGTGTGTGGCTTCATCCGGAGAATATCGTCGAAGAAGTGGTTGTACGCCCGCAGTTCCGGTTCGGTGTTCATCAGCCCCTCGATATCCTCGCCGTCGAGTTCCTGCAGTTCGGGTTCGATGAAACTCGTCGCGCTGCTGGCCTCCGATGAGAGCGACTGTGCGCGCGTCGCCATCGCCTGGCGCTCGCCGTCTCGTGTGTCCTCGTCGCGGCGCATCCGTGCGTACGCGGAGACGTTCGCCACCTCACGCATCACCTCCTCGTACCGTTCGAGAAGCGAGAGCAGTGTCTCGGCGTCCTCGGTCGTCTTCCCCTCGTACTCGCGGAGATCGTCGAGTGCAGCTTCGACGTCCTCGTAGGCTGTCTGCCACTCCTCGTCCGTCTGGAACAGTGACTGGAGATCCCACTTGTACCGCTTTTCGAGATCGCTTCGCTCGGGTACAGAACTCATTGTCCCTCGTAGGAGTCGTTCGAACGTAAAGCTGGCTCCTGTGGGCGTGTCACTCGGTATCAATGGTGAATGGGCTCGGGGACGCCGTCCAGTCCCAGCCGGGGAGTCGCGTCTGGAAGCCGGCTGCGAGTGCGGCGTCCAGATCGTCGGTGCCCGCGCCGGTGCCCTCGTGGACGTGCACGTCCGCGTAGTGGAAGGTCGCCTCGCCGAGCAGCCGCAGGGGCTGTCCGCCGGCGATCATTCCCGCGAGTTCCCGGCCGAGCAGTTCGTCCACGACGAAGCCGGGATAATCGCCCTCGACGTCGAGGTCGCGCAGGAGTGCGGTGATCGCCGCGACGTTGATCGCCAGATCCCCGTCTGCAAACACCGTATCGACTGCGTCGCGGTACTGGTCGCCGGTGACGTGATCGACGTCGGTCTCGAACAGGTCGCCGAGATCGTCCCGGACGTCGTTGACGAGCCCGACGATCCGATCGTCCCGCCCGCGGATCCACTCGTGTTCGGCGACCACCTGCTCGTATGTGAGCTTCATGCTGGATACCCGGGCTGGGACCATCCTATCGCTTTGGGTCGTCGGACAGGTCAACGATCCGATCAGTTTTTGGGATGGGATTAATATCGTCCAGTCCACTACAGTGAGTCACAACGGCGTCGCAGTTGGGGCAGGTGATAGATATGGAGTACATCGAAACGATCAGAACACTCGTTGTCGACGATAGCGATTTCTTTGCATCACTGACTGCCGATCAACTCGAAACCGAACACGGTATCCAGACAGTCAAAGCAACCAGCGCAGACGAGGCACTCGCAACGCTCGAAACGGGGTCGTTCGACTGTATCGTCAGCGACTACGACATGCCCGAGATGGATGGGCTGGATCTCTACCAGCAGCTGTCCGACTCCGGAAGTGAGCTCCCGTTCATCCTACTGACGAGTCGGACCGACGACGAGATCGTCACCGAGGCGATCACGATGGGTGTCGACGACTACATTCGGAAAGGCGACGTCTCACAGCAAGACGGTTTCACGGTGGTCGCGAACCGGATCGAGAACGTCGTCTCACACCGCAAGACACGCCAGGAGTACGAGACCGTCATCGACAGCATGCCCGAAAACATCGCACAGGTCGACCACGAGGGGACGATCCTCGCGGCAAACGAGACGGTCGCGGCGACGTTCGGGCTCTCCCCGAGTGAGATGATCGGACAGACTGTCGCGGACGTACTCCCGGCCGAAATCGCAAGCCAGTGGCGAACCGCTGGTAGCGAGGCCCTCGCCACGGGTGAGCGCGTGCAGTTCCAGAGCGACCACGACGGCAGCCACTACGATACGATCGTCGTGCCGGCCGATAGCCGCGACGACGGCGGCACCTACCAGGTGATCGCCCGCGACGTCACCGACCGCGTCGAGCGCGAACGACAACTCGAAGAGACCACCGAACAGCTCGAACTGATCAACCGGTTCGTCCGCCACGACATCCGCAACGACATCAACCTCGTCTACATGTGGTCGGAGATGCTCGGCGACCACGTCGACGACACTGGCCAGGAGTACGTCGCCAAGATCCACGATGCGAGTGAACACATCAACGAACTCACCGAAACTGCACAGGAGTTCGTCAGGATCGTCAGCGGGGAGGCGGGTGTCTCGACGGAGCCAGTGTCGCTCCGGCGGCTGCTGACGGACGAACTGGACAAGCGCAAACAGTCCTACGGCGAGGCGACGTTCGCGCTCAACCACGAGATTCCGGACGTGCAGGTTCGAGCAAACGAGATGCTCTCCTCGGTGTTCCGGAATCTGCTGAACAACGCCGTCCAGCACAACGACAGCGACCAGCCCGAGGTCCGCATCTCGGTCGACATCGACGAGGAGAGCGTACGTGTCGTCATCGCCGACAACGGACCGGGAATACCGGAGAATCAGCGTGCGGAAATCTTCGGCAAGGGCGAACAGGGGGCCGACAGCTCCGGCTCGGGAATCGGGCTGTATCTCGTCCATACGATCGTCAGCCAGTACGGCGGCGACGTCTGGGTCGAAGATAGCCATCTCGGTGGTGCGGCCTTCGTCGTCGAGTTACAGCTCGCCGAATCGGACTCGCGCTGGTGACTGCAGCGCCCCGTCGGATTAGTGACTCCAGGGCCGCCAGAGCGGTGGAACGTGCAATTTTGCGAAGATTTTTATAATTAGCACCGACAAAGTCCACGCACGGAATGGTTCTCCGGACGCACGTCCGGATACCCTGCAGCAATACCTACCAGTTCGACAATGTCTAGTCCGGCTATCGGCAGCGAACAGTCCACACGAGTGGCGTTCCCAGTCGCCGGCCCGGCAGACGGTTCTGATATATGAGCACTGTAGACAAACAACTCGAGGAAATAGAAGCGACGATAGAACGGGAAGTACCGAGCGACGTAACAATTACCGAGGTAACCTACGAGGGTCCGGAGCTGGTCATCTACACGCGCGATCCGAAACGGTTCGCCCGTGACGGTGATCTGGTCAGACAGCTGGCCTCGAAACTCCGCAAACGGATCACGGTTCGCCCCGATCCTGCGGTTCTCTCGAAACCCGACGACGCCCGCCAGCAGGTTATGGACGTCGTTCCCGAGGAAGCGGGCGTAACGGATCTTGATTTCCATATCGACACCGGCGAGGTCGTCATCGAGGCCGAGAAGCCGGGGATGGTCATCGGTCGCCACGGTGCGACGCTCCGGGAGATCACCCAGGAGGTCGGCTGGACACCGGAGGTCGTCCGGACGCCACCGATCGAATCGTCGACGGTAAAGAACGTCCGGAACTTCCTCAAACAGGAGCGCAACGAGCGCCGGGATATCCTCGAACGGATCGGCAGGCAGATCCACCGCGAGGAGATGTCCGACGACGAGTGGGTCCGGATCACGACGCTCGGTTGCTGTCGCGAGGTCGGCCGTGCGGCCTTCATTATTTCGACGCCGGAAACCCGTATCCTCGTCGACTGTGGCGACAAACCCGGTTCTCCCGACGAGGTTCCCTACCTCCAGGTCCCCGAAGCGCTCGGTGCAGGGGCGAGTTCGATCGATGCGGTCGTGTTGACCCACGCTCACCTCGATCACTCCGCGCTGATCCCGCTGCTGTTCAAATACGGCTACGACGGACCGATCTACACGACGGAACCGACACGCGATCTGATGGGATTGCTGACGCTGGATTATCTGGACGTCGCCGCAAAGGAGGGTCGCACGCCGCCGTACGAGTCGGAGATGGTTCGTGAGGCGGTCAAACACACGATTCCGCTGGAGTACGGCGACGTGACCGACATCTCGCCGGATATCAAGCTCACCTTACACAACGCCGGCCACATTCTCGGCTCCTCGATTGCCCACTTCCACATCGGTGACGGGCTCTACAACGTCGCATTCTCTGGCGATATTCACTACGACGATACGCGACTGTTCAACGGTGCGGTCAACGAGTTCCCACGCGTCGAGACGCTGGTGCTCGAATCGACCTACGGCGGCCGCAACGACTACCAGACGGACCAGGAAGACTCCGAGCGAAAGCTCATCCAGACGATCAAAGACACCATCGAACAGGACGGGAAGGTGTTGATCCCCGCCTTCGCAGTCGGTCGATCCCAGGAGATCATGCTCGTTCTGGAGGAGGCGATGCGCGAGGGGAAGATCCCCGAAGTGCCGGTTCACCTCGACGGGATGATCTGGGAGGCGACGGCGATCCACACGACCTATCCCGAGTATCTGCGTGACGATCTGCGCGAGCGGATCTTCCACGACGACTCGAACCCGTTCCTCGCCGAGCAGTTCAACCACATCGACGCCGGTGAGGAGGAACGCCAGGACGTCGCCGACGAGGGTCCGTCGATCATCCTCTCGACGTCGGGGATGATGGAAGGCGGGCCGATCCTCTCCTGGCTCGAACACCTCGGTGCCGATCCGAACTCGAATCTGGTCTTCGTCGGCTACCAGGCACAGGGGACGCTCGGCCGCCGGATCCAGAATGGCTGGGAGGAGATCCCGGTCGGCAACGGTCGCGGACGGGATACGCTCACGCTGAAGATGGGCGTCGAGGTGGTCGATGGCTTCTCCGGTCACGCCGACAGGCAGGGGCTGGAAAACTTCGTCAAGACGATGAATCCGCGGCCGGAGAAGGTGCTCTGTGTCCACGGTGACGAATCCTCGACGCAGGATCTCTCCTCCGCGCTGTACCACGACTACAACATGCGGACCTTCGCGCCGAAGAATCTGGAGACGTTCCGGTTTATCTAGTTGGTTCGAGTCGATTCTTTAGGTTTATTTTCGATATCTGTTCTGGCAGTATAGTCATGAACAGCAAGAAAGCCCCGATCAGCTAAGCTCCCGCGACTCGCTGCGCGCTTCACTCACTCCGTTCGTTCCAGTGCTTACGTCGTCGGGGTTCGCTTAGCTGACCGCCCCTTTCAGTCCCACCCTATTCCACGGCCAGCCAGTCTACGCGGGTGGGACTGAAAGGGGCCACTCGTTCGATCCATCCCGGGCGACGTAAGCACCGCAGCGTAGCGAGGAGCGCAGCGAGCCCCGGATGGTCGAACGAGTGGGGGCTTTCTTGCTGTTCACAATTACGGCGACACTCCGCGTCCTACTCGCGGCTAACGCTCCTGCGATAAAAAACAGCAAAAACTCGAGATCTATCTAGGAATCGTCGATCACGTCGCCGAACTCGTAGCGGCCAGCCCCGCGCCCAGCCAGCCACACCGCCGCATCGAGTGCCCCGGCAGCGAAGACAGCCCGATCCTCTGCTCGGTGCTGGAGCGTCAACACTTCGTCGTTCCCCGCGATCGTAATCTCGTGCTCGCCGCGGATATCACCAGCGCGGCGGACGAGCATCCCGACCTCGTCCTCGGTGCGAGGCTGGATTCCCTCTCGCCCCGGAACTGTCTCGAAATCGCGGTACTCGCCGATCTCCTCCAGAATCGTTTTGGCTGTTCCGCTAGGTGCATCCCGCTTGGCGTTGTGATGGGTCTCCATCACCTCGACGTCGTACGTCGAGAGCGCTTCGAGTGCCGGGCCGAGCGACCGCAGCAGCGCCTGAATGCCCCGCGAGAAGTTCGTTGCCTTCAGTAGCGGCACCTCCGCGCTGGTCTCCGACAGCACTGCAAAACCATCCTCCTCGAAGCCTGTCGTCCCGACGACCAGTCCGACGCCCGCGTCTGCACATGCCTGCGCGAGCGTGGTCGTCGCTTCGGGCACGGTGAAGTCGATCACCACTGCTGGATCGTGCTCGGCCAGCGCTGTCTCGGTCTCGTCCGGACTGTAGACCGGAACCGAGCGGTCAGCGTCGTCGACGTCGAGCCCGAAAGTGACGGTTACATCGTCGCGCTCCTGGGCGGTTTCGAAGATTGTCTGACCCATCCGGCCGGCGATGCCATTAATTCCTACGTGTGTCATCGGTCATCCTCAAACTCGACTGGCTCGTCGTACTCCGCCAGCAGTGCTTCGAGTCGCTCGCGGTTTGCCAGGGTGATCTCCGACAGCGGCGAGCGCAGTCTTCCCGGGCCGTAGCCGCGGATCTCCATCGCGGCTTTGACCGGGATCGGGTTGGTCTCCCAGAACAGCGCACGGAACAGTGGCCCGAGTTCGTGGTGCCGTTCGCGGGCAGCCTCGTATTCGCCTTCGAGGGCATCCCATACCATGTCGCTCATCCGTCGGGGTTCGACGTTCGCGGCGACGCTGATACAGCCCGTCCCGCCGACCGAGAGGATCGGGAGCGTCTCGCCGTCGTTGCCCGAGAGCACGTCGAACTCCTCGTCGCGGGTTTTCTCGACGATCTCGCTGACCTGGTTGAGGTCACCGCTGGCGGCTTTGAACCCCTGAATATTCTCGTGAGCCGCCAGCTCGGCGACAGTATCGGCTTCGATATTTTTGCCAGTCCGCGAGGGGACGTTGTAGACGATCTGTGGAATATCGACCGCGTCGGCGATCGTCTCGTAGTGGGTGATCAGGCCGCGCTGTTCGGGTTTGTTGTAGTACGGCGAGATGAGAAGGAGTGCGTCAGCGCCCGCGTCGGCTGCACGCTGGGAAAGATCCAGCGCCTCGTCGGTGTTGTTCGAGCCGCTGCCGCCGATGACCGGAACGTCGACTGCGTCGACGACGGCCTCGATAACCTCGATGTGTTCGTCGTGGCTGACTGTCGCGGATTCGCCGGTCGAACCCATCGGCACCAGTCCGTCGACGCCAGCCGATTCGAGTCGCTGGGCGTCCTCGCGGAGTGTCTGGAAGTCGATACTGTCGTCCTCGTGAAACGGTGTGCACATCGCCGGATAGACGCCGGCGAAGGTGTCTGAATCTGTCATGTGTTGTGTGGTCGTGTCGGTGATCGTTCGCTGTCTGTCGTCTCCGGTCCTGAACTCGTCGGTTCACGCCTGCCTGCGATGACCCGGGACGGAGACGCCACCTCCGCCGCGAGTCTGCTCATCGCGTGCGCTTCTTAGAAAAGAACACACCAGCCGCCCGTACGGTCCCGGCCTGGATACTGGTGTGTCGCATATCTATATCTCCTGGCAGCGGGAACTTAGCCTTTTTGTCTTCGGGCTGGCTCCCGAGCTGACCGGCCTCCTGCCACAGGTCTATTGTCACTGAAGCACAACTATCGTCCGATGCCAGTCCCGATTCGCATCCACGAACTCATGAGTCGGCCAGTCGTCACTGCGAGCAGAGATACCACTCTCAGCGAGGCTGCCACACGTTGTTACGAGAACGACATCGGTTCGCTCGTCGTCGTCGACGATGGCGCTGTCGTCGGTATCGTGACAGGCGACGATATGATCCAGATGCTCGGCGAGGTGAGTGATCCGGGTGAACGCCTGCTCCACAGCTTGATGTCGTCGCCAGTCGTGACGACCACCCCCGACGCGTCCGTCACCGAGGCTGTGGAACGCATGCGCGAGCACGATATCGCCCGGCTGGTTGTCGTCGAAGACGACGAACCTGTCGGACTCGTCAGTTCCGACGACATCCTCCGGTACGTCCCGCAGGTGTTCCACCGGCAGGAACTCGACGAGTCCAAGGAAGTGACACGCTCGTCCAGGGTCCAGTCCGATACGGTTTACGAGCAATCCGACTGGGAGTTCGAGTCTGTCGGTCTCGCCGACGACCACCTGAACGTCGGCGACCGCGTCGAGTTCACGAAGTCGATCAGCGAACAGGACGTCCGGGCGTTCGCAGCCGCCAGCGGCGATACGAACCGACTCCACCTGGACGAGGGCTACGCCGAGCAGACGCGTTTCGGACGGCGGATCGCCCACGGGACGCTCGTCAGCGGCATCATCAGCGCCGCGCTGGCACGCCTCCCGGGGCTGACGATCTACCTCTCGCAGGATCTGTCCTTCCACGCCCCGGTCGATATCGGCGACCGGGTCACCGCAACCTGCGAGATCGTCGGCACCTTCGGCGAGGACAAGTACGAACTCACGACGGACGTCCACGCCGGGGACGAACTCGTCGTCGAAGGAGAGGCGACTGTTCTCATCGACGAGGCGATCGAAACGGATCGAACCGAGGCCGAAGCTGTCGCCTGACCGTCGGCACTCTCCGGCCCGATTCGATAGGATTTTACTGTGCGATCATTCGAGTATTCGTATACGAATCCTGGGTGCATACTCGCGACCCGAGGTGTGCCGACGGTGATTACACAATGCCAAAGATAAGCGTCGAAGTCCCACAGGAACTGCTCGATGATCTCGACGAACACGTCGGCGACGGCGGAAAGTTCGTCAACCGAAGCGAGGCCGTCCGCGCGTCGATCCGGAAGACGCTGGATCTGTTAGACGAGATCGACGCCCGCCAGGGCCGACTCGACCAGCACGGCCAGGCGGTCGATGCCGGGACCACGGAGGAAGACGATGGCAACTGACTCCCGACCGGCCCACGGTCAGTCGGTACTCGCGCTCCCACAACTCTCCCTGGTTGCGCTGTTCGTGACCGCGCTGATCACGGCCCAGGTCACCGCTTCGAAAGTTATCGCTATCGATATTCCATTCAGCCTGCCGCTGACGGGGAATCTCATCACGGTCCCCGCCGCAGTCTTCGCGTACGCGCTGACCTTCTTCGCTTCGGACTGTTATGCGGAGCTATACGGCAAGCGTGCCGCGCAGTATCTCGTCAACGTCGCCTTCGCGATGAACTTCGTCCTGCTCGGGCTGGTCTGGCTGTCGATCGCCGCGCCGACGTACGAGTTCTCCCCGGTCGCACAGGAACCGTTCGCGGAAACGCTCGGAGCCAGTACCGGTATCGTCGTCGGGAGTCTGTTCGCCTACATCGTCAGCCAGAACTGGGACGTGTTCGTCTTCCACCGGATTCGCGAGGCGACTGACGGTGATTCGCTCTGGCTGCGAAACGTTGCCTCGACGGCCTCTAGCCAGCTCATCGATACGGTGATTTTCATCACGATCGCTTTCTTCATCTTCCAGGGACTCGCGCTGAACGACGTCCTCGCGCTGATCGTCGGCCAGTACGTGTTCAAACTCCTGATCGTCGGACTCGACACGCCCTTCGTCTACCTCGTCGTCGGCTTCGTTCGGTCCCGTGGACTGCTTGCGACGCCGGACCCTGCTGCTGATTGAGTGCTTTTCATTCTCGTGTTTCATTGAGCTCGAATTAGTTCGATTTTGAACAGCAAGAAAGCCCCCGGCCCCTTTCATAGTGATTATTGCGAGTCTGTACCGCCAAGTTCAGATAGAACTGGTCTAGGAGGGCCGAAACAGCCTCGGTTTCGCTGCCGTGCTGAAAATTACCGCAATAATCACTATCAGTCCCGCCCAGTCTGGAAAGTCACATCGGGCGGGACTGAAAGGGGCGGTCAGCTAAGCGAACCCCGACGACGCAAGCACGCGACCAGCGGGAACGCGCGTGGTTCGAAAGACGCAGTGCGTCTTTCGTCATCCTGAAAATCTTCGATTTTCTGAGACAGCGAGTCGCGGGAGCTTAGCTGACCGGGGCTTTCTTGCTGTATACGGCGGCTTTTGAGATCTTCAAAAAGAAGACTCTCCTAGTCGTTACTCAGGAACGAGTCCGTCGCCCGTGACACGCATTACGGCCTCGCCGTCGGCGAGGTTCGGCGCGTCGACCAGGCGGACGATCCGCTTGTCGTTTTTCGACTTGCGGAGATACATCCGGAACGTGGAGGTGTGGCCGAGGATGTTCCCACCGATCGGCTGGGTCGGATCGCCGAAGAAGGAGTCGGGGTTCGACGCGACCTGGTTGGTGACGAGGACGGCGGTGTTGTTCAGGTCGCCGACGCGCATCAGATCGTGGAGGTGTTTGTTGAGTTTCTGCTGTCGCTCCGCGAGCTTGCCACGACCGACGTACTCCGCACGGAAGTGAGCGGTCAGCGAGTCGACACAGAGCAGTCGGACGGGGAACTCCTCGTCCTGGCTCTCGCTTGCGATCTCCTGGGCCTTCTCGGCCAGCAGGATCTGGTGGTTTGAGTTGAACGCCTTCGCAACGTGGATCTTGTCGAGTACCGACTCCGTCAGCTGGGTGAGCAGTTCCTCGTCGCTCGCGTCGGCCTCGCCCTCCTCGACGATGTCGTGGAACTCCATCGTCGCCTCGATTTTCTCGTCGGGCAGGCCACGAACCATGTCGTCGATTCGCTCCGGACGGAACGTGTCCTCGGAGTCGACGAAGATCGCGCTGCCTTCCAGTCCGCCGTGTTCGGCCGGCAGCTGGACGTTGACCGCGAGCTGGTGGGTGACCTGGGATTTGCCAGCGCCGAACTCGCCGTACACTTCAGTGATCGACTGGGTCTCGACACCGCCGCCGAGCAGTTCGTCGACCTCGTCGACGCCCCAGGTGAGTTTGCCGATCTTTTCGCGTCGCTCCAGTACTGTCGCGCCGCTTTCGAAACCACCGATATCTGCGGCCTCACGCGCAGCCTGAATAATATCCGCAGCACTCGACTCGCCGATATCCGCCGTGTTCGAGAGTTCGCCCGGGCTCGCCACTGCAATCCCCTGGAAATCGTCGAATCCGTTCTCTTTGAGCTTCTCTGCTGTCGCCGGCCCGACGCCGGAGAGGTTTTCGAGATCTGGTGATGCCATAGACGGCGATTATGCCCGATGGTACATAAACCCCCGTTAACAGTGCAGTGAAAGTAAAACTGAGGGACAGCACGGGTCCGTTGTTGACCACGGCCCGGAGGTTCATCACTGAGGATGCGAAGTCACGGTAGTTCTCTGAACTGGAGACAGTCCATCGCCGGTTATAGATCCACAGGTGGTAGGAGCGGTATGGTCGAACCGACGGAGATCTTTCTCGGCAGCGTCGTTCTCGTCGTTGCACTGTGGTACGGGTACCGCGCTCTGTCTGCCGGGCTGCTCTCTCGGTCACTCTCGGGCACTGATTCGTACAGCTCTACGGGGATGGTCGACGGCGAAACGGCAGCGGTAGAGGGGGAGGTCATCGTCGACGAGCCAGTCGACACCGCCGGGATGGACCTCACCACTGTCGACACACCGCTCGCCGCGCTCGTCTGGCGCGGGAAGTATCCGGAGAGTGGCAACGATTACACGATCGATTTCGAAAATCGCAGCCTGGAACGGAAGATGCAGACGTTCGCCTCCGGTATCGAGTCGGGAACATTCCGGATCGACGATGGACGTCAGCAGATCACCGTCGACCCGGGCTGGCTCGCCGAGACCCACGACAGTGCTGCGCTCTCGGAGCTGTCGCTGGAGGGGGTCCAGACGTCGACTCCGCTGTCCAATCGCACCTGGGCGTCGCCGTCCATCCACCTGACTGACCACGTCTCGGAACGGACGTTCGACGAGACAGACGGACTCGTCGACGAGGATGTCGCGGACGCGGATCCGAGCAGGCACTACTTCGAATCGAAGGCGATCTCCGAGGGGGATACACTCGCCGTCCGCGGGGAGGTCCAGATAGATCAGGGCGAACCCGTGATCCGCGGTACCGAGGAGACGCCGCTTGCTATCTCGGATACGGGATTCGATGGACTCGGTGCCGATCTCCGGGGCCAGATGATAAAGTACGGTGCGCTGTCGGTTTCACTGCTCGCGGTGTCCTCGGTTCTCTTGCTTCGAGGTGGTGGGGTGCTCTAAGGTGGCTAGTCTCACTTCACGCCAGGGTTCGTGACAGCCGACCTTTTTCAGCGTCGGGTCGCCTGCGGCGACCGCTCCTCGAAAAACGTCGATGAAAAAGCTGAACACTCACTTTGTTCGCGTTCAGGGAACCGCGCCTACGGCGCGGATGCTCTCTTCTAATCCCACTTCACGCCGGGATTCGTGACAGCGCCGTTCGCTGCCGAGCCGAAGTCCCGGACGTACTTCGCCAGCACGCCGTTGGCGTAGGCTGGCTCCGGATCGTACTCTTCGAGTCGCTCGTCGATCTCCTCGTCGGTGAGATCGACCGACAGCTCGTGGTTGTCGATATCGATCGTGATCGTGTCGCCGTCTTCGAGTGCAGCGATGGGGCCGCCCACGTACGCCTCCGGTGCGACGTGGCCGATGGAGAACCCACGCGTCGCACCCGAAAAGCGACCGTCCGTAAAGAGAGCAACGTCCTCGGCGTGGCCCTGCCCGGCGACGGCGGAGGTGACACCGAGCATCTCACGCATACCGGGCCCGCCCTGTGGCCCCTCGTTCCTGATCCCGATCACGTCGCCGCTCTCGACGTTCCCGTCCTGGACGTACTCCATCGCATCTTCCTCGCGTTCGAAGATCCGAACCGGGCCCTCGTGGTGGAGGTGATCCTCGCCGGTGATCTTGATCACTGCGCCGTCGGGGGCGAGATTCCCCGTCAGGATACGGATCGCACCGCGCTCGTGGATCGGGTCGTCGACTGTGTAGAGGTAGTCCTCGTCGAGTTCTTCGATCGTTGGTGGATCGATCCGCTCGATCTCCTCGGCGATCGTGTTGCCCGTGACGGTGAGCGCGTCGCCGTGGAGGAGATCCGCGTCGAGCAGCGCCTTGAGGATTACTGGCACGCCGCCGACCTCGTGGAGATCGTTCATCACGCGCTGGCCGCCGGGCTGGAGATCCGCGATCTTCGGCGTGCGCGCGCTGATCTCGTTGAACGTCTCGATATCCAGATCGATGCCCGCCTCCGCGGCGAGTGCGAGCAGGTGGAGCACGGCGTTGGTCGAGCCACCGATGGAAACCTGTAGCGCGATCGCGTTCTCGAAGGATTCCAGCGTGAGGAAATCAGATGGTTTCCGGCCGTTTTCGATCGCGTCGATGACGAGTTCGCCCGCACGTTCGGCTTCCTCGTAGCGCGACTCGTCCTCTGCTGGCGGGGAGGCACTGCCAAGTGGGGCGAAGCCGAGCGCCTCGCTGATCGAGGCCATCGTGTTGGCGGTGAACATCCCGCCGCAGGAGCCCGCACCGGGACAGGCCTGGTGTTCGATCTCTTCGAGTTCGTCCTCGCTCATCTCACCCTGGGCGACTGCGCCGACACCCTCGAAGACGTTCTGGATCGTGATCTCGCGGCCGTCGTGTTCGCCGGGCATGATCGACCCCCCGTAGAGGAAGACACTCGGCAGATCCGTCCGGATCGAGGCCATCATCATCCCCGGCATGTTCTTGTCACAGCCACCGATCGTCACGAGGCCGTCCATGCGCTCGCCGAAGGCGACCAGTTCGACGGAGTCGGCGATGATCTCCCGGGAGATTAGCGACGCGCGCATCCCTTCCGTCCCCATCGAGATCGCGTCGGAGATTGTGATCGTCCCGAACTCGATGGGCATCCCCGCTGTCTCGTCGATGGCGTCGTAGGCCGACTGGGCCACGTCGTCGAGGTGGACGTTACACGGTGTGATGTCCGCGGCCGGATTGGCGATGCCGACCATCGGCGAAGAGAGATCCTCGTCGTCGTACCCCATCGCGCGAAACATCGCCCGGTGCGGGGCACGATCTGCTCCCTGCGTCACCTCGTTGCTCGGAAGGTCCGGATCCTTCTCGTACTGAAACCGCTCCTCCTCGTCGGCGTGTTCCTGCTTGCTCATGTTTCGAGGTTGTCCCCGGTGAACTTAAGAAATTGCTTCGACCGCTCGCAGTGGTATTTCTGCCAGGCCGAAAACAACGTAAACGAATTGGTTGTCACTGGCTGCAACTGTTTCGAAACCTGGATACGAGGGCACCAGAGTTAATGACAGAAATATTATTTTTCACCCGAGTAAACGAGTGTCATGACAACACGTGTCGGGGTTGTGAACCTCTCTCAATTTAACAGTACCCGGGTCATTAAGGAAATATGGATATTTCAGTGTTAGATTATCATGATCTTTCATAACATTTTTTTACCCCGGCATTCTCCTCGTAGTTGCCAGGAGATTCGCGCCCCGAGCGTGACTCCAGACTACCAACTATGACACAGGACGACGACGGAACCGACGAAGTTGCCTCACGAGTCAAAAGCACAGAGCCGTATATCCGGGATGTCGACAACGAGTCTGCCCGGGAACTCCGCGATATGCTGAACAACCAGGATTATGTATTCGCCCCTGGCATCTACCACGCGCTGGACGCACGACTGGCCGAGATGGCCGGTCTCGACGCGGCGTACATGTCGGGCTACTCCACGGTGCTGGGCCAGTTCGGCTTCCCGGATCTGGAGATGGTCGACATGCGCGAGATGGTCGAGAACGCCAAACGCATCGTCGAAGCCACG
Organism: Halovenus amylolytica; assembly: GCA_004015825.1. Taxonomy (GTDB): domain Archaea; phylum Halobacteriota; class Halobacteria; order Halobacteriales; family Haloarculaceae; genus Halovenus; species Halovenus amylolytica. Next base: position 42,646 of record SAYS01000015.1, read on the forward strand.
GAACTGCCCGTGATCGCCGACTGTGACACCGGCTACGGTGGCATCCACAACGTCCGGCGTGCAGTCCGGGAGTACGAGAAAGCAGGTGTCGCTGCGGTCCACATCGAGGACCAGACGACGCCGAAACGCTGTGGCCACATCGCCGGCAAACAGATTATCTCACGCGAGGACGCCGAAGCTCGCTTCTCCGCTGCGGTCGATGCCAAACAGGACGAGGACACGGTAATCATCGCCCGGACCGACGCCTACGGCTCTGCGAACGGTGACTGGGAGGAACATCTCGAACGCGGCCGGCTCTACGCCGACTGCGGTGTGGATCTGGTCTGGCCGGAGATGCCGGACCCGTCCCGCGAGGACGCTGTCAACTACGCCGAGACACTCCACGAAACGCACCCCGACGTGAAACTGGCGTTCAACTACTCCAGTTCCTTCGCCTGGAGCGAGGAGGACGACCCACTGACCTTCCAGGAACTGGGCGACCTGGGCTACAAATACCAGTTCATCACGCTGTACGCGCTGCACAGTGGCGCACACGCCGTCTACGAGGATATGCAGAACATCGCGAACAACGCCGAGGAGGCCCAGTTCGATCTGGAAGACCGCTACCTGGGACACCCGACGGAGAGCCACCACGAACTCTCCTTCGTGCCGCGGTTCCAGAACATCGAAGCCCAGTACGACCCCGAGGCCAAATCACGCCAGGAGGAGTCGGCCGGCTTCAGCGACGAGGAAGAGGACGCAGTCATCACCAGCGACGACGACTAACGACGGTTCTCTCGGCTCCGTTCTTTTGACGTCTGTTTTTATCCACGTGACTGTGAACCACAACCAGAGCACGTTTATTACTCCCCGGCAGACAGTACGCGTATGAGCGACGACGACCAGGAACTCGGCATCACCGAGTCCAAAGAACACAGTACCGGGGAGTGGTACGCGGAAGTGGTTCAGAAGGCGAAACTCGCCGACTACGCGCCGATGGGTGGGTTCATCGTCACGCGCCCGCGCGGGTACGCTATCTGGGAGCGCATCCAGTCCTATCTCGACGGCTGGTTCAAGCAGACGGGCGTCCAGAACAGCTACTTCCCACTCTTTATCCCCGAGAGCTATCTCGAACGCGAGAAAGATATCGTCGAGGGGTTCGACCCCGAAGTTGCGTGGGTGACCCACGGCGGCTACGACGAACTCGAAGAGCGACTCGCGGTCCGGCCGACCAGCGAGTCGATCATCGCCCCCTTCATGGCCCAGTGGATCCGCTCGCACCGGGATCTTCCGCTGCGCTTGAACCAGTGGTGTTCGGTCGTTCGGTGGGAGGCGACGGAGACGAAACCGTTCTTCCGAACCAAGGAGTTCCTCTGGCAGGAAGGCCACACGGCCCACGCGGACCAGGACGAGGCCTGGGACGAGACCATGACGCGACTCGATCAGTACAAGCGTGTCTACGAGGACGTGCTCGCAATCCCGCCGCTGGTCGGTCGCAAGCCCGAACACGACAAGTTCCCCGGCGCGCACACGACGACGACCGTCGAGGCACTGATGCCCGACGGCAAGAGTGTCCAGGGTGGGACGTCGCACTATCTCGGCACCTCCTTCGCGGAGGCGTTCGACATCACCTACGCCGACGAGAACGAAGCGGAGCAGACGGCACACACCACCTCCTGGGGGCTATCGTGGCGAGCGATCGGCGCGCTGATCATGACCCACAGCGACGACCAGGGGCTGGTCCTGCCGCCGACGCTCGCCCCGGAACAGGTCGTCGTCGTCCCGATCTGGCAGGAGGACACCCAGGAGGAAGTGGTATCCTACGCCGAGGAAATCACCGAGGCCCTCGACGAGGCGGGCGTTCGCGTCCACCTCGACGACCGGGAGAACCGCAATCCCGGCTTCAAGTACAACGAGTGGGAACTCAAGGGTGTCCCGCTGCGGATCGAGATCGGTCCCAACGAGGTCGAGGAGGCGTCGGCGACGCTCGTCCACCGACCCGACGGCGAATCCGAGACCATCGACGGCGAAGGAATCGCATCGACCGTCGAGGACCATCTCGACACCGTCTTCGCGAAGCTGTACGCGAGTGCCGAGGAGACCCTCGATGGGGCGACCCGCGAGGCCGAGAGCCGCGAGGAGATTCTCGGGACGCTCGGCCAGCACGGCGGCTACGTCAAGTGTGGCTGGTGCGGTGACGAGGAGTGCGAGGAACCGATCAAGGAGGCCATCGCCGCCGAGATCGCGATGGTACCGCTGGATCGCGACGAGGTGCCGGTCCACGACGAGTGTGCTATCTGTGGTGAGAACGCCGAGGAGACGGCCTACTTCGCGAAGACGTACTGACCGAGAGCGCTGACCCCGGGATTATATATTCGTACCCCTCCTGATTGCACACGCTATATGGTCGAGATTCCCGACTCTTTGCAGAGTCTGTTCACTGCTACTGTCGAAGAGGACGATGACCGATATTATATCGAAGTACCGGAATCAGAGGTCGAACACGACGTGGCCACACCCGGCGGCACCTACCGGATCGCTGTGCTCCCACACGGCGGCAACTCCCCGGACACCGAGCAATCCTCCGCGCAATCGGAGGAGTCGTACACGGACCAGGGGTTACCCGAACCGCCGGTCGACGAGGGGGAGGTTCGGACCGTCTCGATCGAATCTGTCGGCGATCAGGGGGATGGCATCGCCAAAGTCGAACGCGGCTACGTCGTGATCGTCCCCGGCGCGACGCCCGGCGACGAGCCGACCATCGAGATCGAACAGGTCAAAGAGAACGTCGCCTTCGCTCGACTCGTCGACGAGCCACCGACGTAGCTGGGCCACCGACGCTCGACTTTTGCGGTCCAGCCGACGCCCGGAGTGCGAGCGGTTTATCTGCTCTCACAGCTCGTTTTCGATGACGTCGCCCCACTTTTCGTCGCTCCGATCTTCGTAGTACTGGTGGACGCCCTCCCTCGCGAGTGGAGAGGCGAGTGCAACGGCGGCGCAGTCCCGGTTCGTTGCCCACCGCTCGACAAACTCCAGTAGCCTGGCACCGAGACACAATGTACAAGCAACCGCTGGCCAACAGGGCGGTATGGAGACGACTCGCCATTTCGTCGCGACGGTCTACGTCGTCAACGACGGTGCTGTCGTATTGCACGAACACGAGAAACTCGATATGTGGCTCCCGCCGGGCGGGCACATCGATCGTGACGAACTCCCACACGAGGCCGCAACGCGGGAAACACGCGAGGAGATCGGCCTCGGCGTGGAGCTGGTCGCACCTCGTGGCGATCTCGATTCGACCACTGCTACCTCGATCCCGAAACCCCAGCATTTCCTGCTCGAAGATATCAACGTCTGCGACGGCGAGATCGGTCACCAGCACATCGATTTCGTCTACTACGGCCACGCGACGACTCGTGATATCGAGCCAGCACCCGGAGAAGCGCCTGCCGACGCCTGGGAGTGGTTCACCGCGGCGGAGTTAGAGGAGAACGCGGAACTGCTCGCTGACGACGTGCAGGAAGCCGGCAAACGCGCGATCGAGGCTGTCGAGATGCGCTAGTAGTGCTTGTCTTTTCGACCGAGGTTCGAAACAGCACGAAAGCCCCGAGATGAGTAACCGGGAACAGCACTACGAACAGCAAGAAAGCCCCCGGTCGCTCGATGGCTGCGACTCGCTGCGGTCCTCACTACGTTGCGGTCCTTGCGTCGTCTCGCTCATCGAGCGACCGGCCCCTTTCAGCCCCGCCCGCCTGGAAATCCACAGTGGGTGGGACTGATAGTGTTTGTTGCGAGTCTTTACCGCCGTCGTGTAACAAGACATCGGTTACATGGCGTGAAACACCGATATTTGTAACGTGGTCACGAAAATTACCGCAACAAACACTATGAAAGGGGCGAGGCTCGGTGGCGGCTCCGCCGCCACGAATGCGGAGGACGGCGCAGCCGTCCTCCAGTCGACGAACCCCGGCGTCCGCGGCTCTGCCGCGGGCTCGGGAGAGCAACGCTCTCCCGGCGACGCAAGCACCTACTGGAGCGCAGCGAGCCGCGGGAGTCGACAACCTCGGGGCTTTCTTGCTGTTCATAGCAACATTTTCGACACTATTCTGGTCTATCCGGGCTTTCTTGCTGTCTAGAGTCGTTCCTCTATGTCCAGATTCTCGATCAGTCCTATCCAGTACGCTACTCGTACGAGAACCTGACCTCGAAAATTAGTTGAATCTCCCGGCCCGTAGGAGATGTAATGGCCGAATTCAATCTCCACGTACGACTCGATGCGACAGTAACCGAGGACGTAATTCCGATCCTGGAACCGTACGCCGAGGACAACGAAGAGGTAGAAATAGCGGAGACCGAGGCGATCGAACCGGTCCCCGATCCGGACGTAATCACCCCTTCAGAGTTTCTCGAAATCGACTGTGTCGAGAAGTTCGCCGAGATCTACGTCGATCTGAAAGGCCACGAGGCGGTCGCGGAACTCTCGCTGTGGGGTCCGACTGCCGACCGCTTTGCGCTACCGGTCGCCCACTACGCTCTCCAGCAGATTGCCGATCCGAAACTGTACGAGTTTCACGCCCTGGATGGGCAGACGACACTGGTTATCGCCGAGAGCCAGACCGAACTCAACCAACTCCGCCAGGAGGTGCCAGCCACTGCACAGAACTGACGAACTGTGGCGACTCCTTACGTGTGACAATTCTCTCCACTTTCGTTGCCACCGATAACTGCGAATGTCCATATATTTCAATAAAAAGAAAACACACGTACTTATTTTAGGCTAGATACTGGCAACACTTACCAATACTCCCCCACTTTTGATCATTCGTTTCATGTAATACTTACGGATGACCGCGATGAATCAAGAGGCCGACGATGGGGATGTTGCCGAGGAGCCGAAGACCGTTGCAGGGAATGAGACAGCCAACCAGCCCGCGGATACCACCAAGCGCGACCAGTACGCCGACACGGAGTTCACACTCTACCTCCGGCCCGCTTCGTCGAGCGCACTCGAACGCTGCCAGCGACGGATTCAGCGCCGGTTCGCAGACCTCGACGACGTGTGGGACGGGGACTCTCCACCGGTCGAGCGGTGGTACAAACGGGTCAGTGAACCGACAGAGAACCCGGGCGAACGGCAAGTTGTCGAGCTGTTCGACGAGTTCCAGCAGGTCATCGGCGAGGCCGGTGGGCGTCTCACGCCGTTTTTCGACGAACGCGAGCAGGATTCGCTGCTCGGATTTTCGACACCCGAACGGACGATCGTCTTTCCAGTCGCCTGTCTGACGGTCCGGGAAGACGACCGCCTCGTCGGACTCTACCCCTGCTGGCTCGACGGCGAACATTACAGCGTCGGCGACTGTCTGGACCGACTCGAAGACGGCGAGTCAGTCAGAAATCTGGCGTAACGGAACGTTATTCATATACATCCCGCCGGAATAGCGGAGGTATGTTCCTCGCGATGCGCGCGGCGGTCGAGGAGACACTCGCCGCGACACTCGACCGGCTCGGCTACCCGACTGACGATCTCGGCATCGAGCAGCCACCCGACGACATCGATGCCGTCCTCGCTTCGAGCGCTGCCTTTCGACTCGCTGGCGAGGCCGGCGCACCGCCACCGAAGGTCGCCGCCGAGATCGCAGACGCCTTCGACGCAGCGGACTGCCAGTACATCGACCGCGTCGACACGCAGGGTCCCTACCTGAATTTCTGGCCCAGCGAGCAGTACTTCGAACACGTCCTCGAAACCGGTCAGGACGACGACTACGGGGCACTCCCAGACCGCGAGACGAGCGTCGTCGTCGAACACACCAGCGCCAACCCGACGGGGCCGGTCCACGTCGGCCGTGCGCGCAACCCGATCATCGGCGATGCGGTCGCGAACCTGCTCGACTATGCCGGCTACGACGTCGAACGCCACTACTACGTCAACGACGCCGGTCGACAGATCGCCACGTTCACCTGGGCGTACGAGACCTTCGACGAATCAGAGCTGCCCGAACCCGAGAGAGAATCGCCCGAGTACGAGATGGTCCGGTACTACCGGAAGGCGAACACCTACCTCGAAGACGAAGCCGACGAGGCCGAGATCGAGGCAGCCGAGGCCGAGATCCAGTCGATCATGCAGGGGCTGGAAGCCGGCGACGAAGCGGCCTACGAACGGGTCAGCGAGGTCGTCGATACAGTGCTCGACGGGATGTACGCGACGCTCAAACGCCTCCCCGCGACGTTCGACGAGTTCGTCAAGGAGACGCGGTTCATGCGCGACGGCTCGACCGACGACGTGATCGAGCGGCTGAAAGAGACGGAGTACGCGGTCTACGACGAGGATGCCTGGCAGCTGGATCTGCCCGACATCGACAAGAATCTCGTCTTCGTCCGTGGCGACGGGACGTCGCTGTACACCACCCGGGATCTCGCCCACCACGAGTGGAAATTCGACAACTTCGACGAGGCTGTCACCGTCCTCGGCGAGGATCACGAACTCCAGGCCCGACAGCTGAAGTCGGCACTGGAGATTCTCGGCAACGACACGGACCGCCTCCAGACCGTGCACTACTCCTGGGTCACACTGCCCGAAGGCGGGATGAGTACCCGGGAGGGGACCGGTGTCGATCTCGACGATCTGCTCGACGAGGCGATCGCACGCGCTCGCGAGGAGGTTGAAGACCGACTCGACGACCGGATCCGCGACGACGATCTCACCGAGGACGATATCGACCGGATCGCCCACCAGGTCGGCATCGGCGCGGTGCGGTACGACATCGTCTCGAAACAGCCGACGAAGGGGATCACCTTCGAGTGGGAGCGCGCCCTCGATTTCGAGGCCCAGAGTGCGCCCTACGTCCAGTACGTCCACGCCCGCGCATCAGGGATTCTCGCGGAGGCGACCGACGGCGAGGGGATCAACGCCGATCAGGCCGTGACCGAACTCGACAGCAGGGCACTCGACACGCCGTCGGAGCGGGAACTGCTCCGCCAGATCGCCCGGTTCCCGGCCGTTATCGAGACTGCCGCAGACGACCTCCATCCCCACGCCGTTGCGACCTACACCCGGGAGTTCGCCGAGGCGTTCAACGCATTCTACCGGGAGTGCCCAGTGCTCGACGCGCCGGCAGACAAACAGGGTGCACGGCTGGCACTCGTCGTCGCAGCACGACAGACGATCGGGAACGCGCTCGACGTGCTCGGGATCGAAGCGCCGGACTCGATGTAATCCGAGCGAACGTTTGACGCAGAACTAGCTGAACAGGCCACCGAAGACACCGCTTCCTTCGTCTTCTGGCTCCTCTGTCTCCGCTTCGTCGTCATCGTCGTCGATAAACCACTCTTCGTCGAAGACGCGGTCGACCTCCTCGCTCGATGCGCCGTCGAAAAAGACCGGTTCGAGTGCCCTGGTCAGCTCTCGGTAGGCGTCCGTCGCGGTGCTGTCGGGGCTGTTGAGTACCATCGGCTCCGCCTCGGTCGCCTGGAGATCGACCGGGATCACACCCAGGAGTGGCATCTCGAACTTCTCGGCGATATCCGAGACGTCCGTGTCCCGGGTGACGCGTGTGATGAGCGTCCCGATGACCATCCCGTCGACACGGTCGGCGAGGTCTGCCGTCTTGATCGTGTCGTTGACCGCGACGTCGTCCGGCGTCGTCACGAGCAAGACCCCGTCTGCGAGCCCCAGCGGGACGGTGGTCTCGTGGCTCAGTCCCGCGCCCGTGTCGACGAGAACGACGTCGAAGGTATTTTTGAGTGTCTTGATCACTTTCCGGAGTTTTGCCGGGTCGGCCTCGGCGAAGGCTTCGAGACTCTGCTCGCCCGGAATGACCGTCATCCCACCCTGTGCCTCGGTGAGTGCTTCACTGACCGAGGAGCTGCCCGCCAGAATCTCGTGAATGCTCACGTCGTGTTCGACCTGGAGCATATCACCGAGATTCGCCATCCCGAGATCTGCGTCGACGACGACCGTCTCGTAGCCGTTCTCCTCGAGAACCGCCGCGATGTTGATCGCTGTCGTCGTCTTGCCAACCCCGCCCTTGCCGCCCGCGATGGTGCAGACGTATCCGGCCATGTTTGAATACGTAACATCAATAGTCGGGGTGATATAAACCCATCCGTCTTTTTTCAGATATTTCACGGGTCCGCCCCTCCTGTACGGGGCAGCAGGGGCCTGCCAGGCAGTTCCCGCCAAAATCAGGTCAACAGTTACTTACCCGCGACTGGACAACTAGTGGTAATGAGCGAGTCCGAGGCCGAGCAGACGGACAAACAAAAATACGAGTTCCAGAAGGTGATCGAGGAGCTCGAAGACTACCGTGGTTCCGGGACGCAACTGGTCACAATCTACATTCCACCCGACAAGCAGATCAGCGACGTCGTCGCACACGTCACCCAGGAACACTCAGAAGCTAGTAACATCAAATCGAAGGACACCCGAACGAACGTCCAGGACGCCCTGAAAAGTATCAAAGATCGGCTGAAATACTACGAGGTTTACCCACCGGACAACGGGATGGTCATCTTCTCCGGCGCCATCGATTCCGGCGGTGGCCGTACCGAGATGATCACACGCGTCCTCGAAAGCCCCCCACAGCCGATCCAGTCCTTCCGGTATCACTGCGATTCGGAGTTTCTGACCCAGCCACTCGCGGATATGCTCACCGACAAGGGTCTTTTCGGCCTGATCGTGCTGGACCGCCGCGAGGCCAACGTCGGCTGGCTGAAAGGCAAACGCGTCGAGGCCGTCAAATCCGCCAGTTCGCTGGTGCCGGGCAAACAGCGGAAAGGTGGCCAGTCCGCCCAGCGATTCGCCCGCCTGCGGCTGGAAGCGATCGACAACTTCTACCAGGAGGTCGCCGGGATGGCGAACGATCTCTTCGTCGAGAAACGCCACGACATGAACGGCATTCTCGTCGGCGGTCCCTCACCGACGAAAGACGAATTCCTCGACGGTGACTACCTGCACCACGAACTCGGCGATATGGTCCTCGGGAAGTTCGACGTGGCCTACACCGACGAATCCGGGCTGCACGACCTCGTCGACGCTGCCGAGGAGGTACTCGCAGAACACGAGGTCCTCCAGGACAAGCAGGTCATGGAGGAGTTCTTCGAGGAACTCCACGACGGCGAACGCGCGACCTACGGGTTCGGCCCGACACGCGAGAACCTGATGATGGGTGCGGTCGATCAGTTGCTCATCAGCGAGGATCTCCGGAAGGACGTCGTCGCCTACGAGTGTCCGAACGGTCACGACGAGTACGAGTTCCTCGACCCCAACGAGGAGACACCGGAACACACCTGTTCACGGTGTGGCGAGACCGTCGAGGCGGGTGAACGCGAAGACGCGATCGACCACCTGATCGAACTGGCCAACCAGCGCGGCTCCGAGACGGTCTTTATCTCGACTGACTTCGAGAAAGGCGATCAGCTACTGACCGCCTTCGGTGGCGTCGCCGGCCTCCTGCGGTACTCGACCGGTGTCTAAGATGGCCGAAACAGAACAGGTCTGGCTCGTCGAACGCAATTACGGCCAGGACGAGGATCTGGTGACACTCGTCTACGCGACACCTGATGGCTCACTCGCCCTGAAAAAACAGCTCTCGCACAACATGCTGTACGGCAAGACGATCACTGCTGCACGCGAGCAATCGCGGGACGATCTCGATCAGGTACGCGACGCAGAGACACGGACGCGCTACGCCGAGGAAGCCGCCCGGATGGCCGAGAACCACGACCCAGAGGACACCGTCTGATCGAACTGGCGCAGTTGCTGATCGATCAGGAGATAGTTTTTGTTGGTGGATTTAAACAACATGTTGTGCCAAGCCACGAATCTTTCAGCCAGCGACCGCTACTATCGGATGGCTTCCAGTCAGTAACCGTGTCATCCCCGGTCTGGAAGTCAGCCCTGCCAGCCGACGGGACAACCCTCTCCTCGTTGTCCCATTCGTTTCGGATCACTGTGGCTCTGGGCACTTCGCTCTCACGATGGCCGAAAAATACCGGATCTGGTTGTCTTCTGTGTCGCCTCGGTCAGATGGACATGTCGGCTTCGTCTTTTGGCTCCGAATCGCTCGGGCTGTTACCACCGCGGTCGTCGTAGAACTTGCGTCCGATGTACTCGTCACCGACGTTGCCGATGATCGTCGAAAACAGTTCCTCGGCCGACTTGTACGTCTCCTGACCGACGTCGCCGATGATCTCGGAAACCATCTCGGTCTCGTCGGCGTCCGGGGCTTCGAGTTCGGTCGAACCGATCTCTGCGAGGACCGACTCCTGATCTACCGGGTACGTGAGCTCTTCTTCGAGGAACGTCTGTAGTTCGTTGAGTTTCATGGCTGGTGTTTCCTTCGACACTGCTGGCGGCGTGTCTGGACCGGCTACAGTTGTTATACGGTGGTGAGGCGTGTGGTTGTTTTCCATGGTACACGAGGGCTGGCTACTCCATCGATTCGGCCGATACGAGTGTGTGTGTCACGAGCGCGACGATCGCACGGCGGAGTCGTTCGGTGACTGCCTGGTCGGAAATCCCGAGTTTGTCCGCCAGCTCCTGTGTCGTACAGCCTCTGGGGATGTCGTAGTAGCCGCTCTCGACGGCGAGTCTGATCGCTTCTCGCTGGGGGTCGCTGAGGCCGTACCACGGTCCTGCATCTGGCTTTGTGGGATTATATACCCGGGTCGCCTCCACCGAGACCGCCTCACTCTGACAGTGTGTGGTAAAGTCACTCAGGGACTCGTGGTCGGGAAATCGGAGTTCGAACTGCCAGGTGTCCGGTCGTCCGACGGCACTCAGAAGCTGTCCATCGTACTCCTCGATCCCGCGGAAGACGTGGTCCCGATTCGCGTCCCAGTCGAGTGTGAACAGCGTCCGATCCTCGAAGACGTCGACCTCCGAGGTGTTGTTGACCGCCGGATGCTGCTGGACACTCTCGACGAAGGTGTCCCGTGTCGCGTTGTGGATCCAGAACAGCGGCACGGTCGCCTCACCGATGGGGACGAGGCTTTCGAGTTCGATCGAGGACATCCCCTCGACATGGAGGATCCGCCCCAGTTCGAACTCACCGGATGCAACCTGAAACTCCGCAATGACGCTCATCGCTCTTGCTTTCAGATTGAGCACAATCGTATAAAATAGGATAGCATGGTGTACCATGCTTGGCTGCAGCCGGGCTGGTCAGCTGTCGATTCGTCGGCGGAGCCTGGTAGACGACCCGTCCAGATTTTTGTCCTCGGACCCGACTAGCTGGTATGGCGACTGTGATGGAGTTTACGAGCCCGGTCGAGGAGTTTCCACTGGGGAGTATCTTCGAGAACCTTCCGGAGGTTCGGGTGGAACTGGAGCGACTCGTTCCACAGGACGAGTTCGTCATCCCGTACTTCTGGGTCCGTGGGGTCGAGGCAGACGATATCGAGGCTGCATTTCAGGACCACGTTGGTGTCGTAAACCTCGAACTCATCGACAGCATCGAGTCGGAGTATCTCATGCGCGCCGAGTGGAACCCGGCGTATTTCGGCATCCTGCGCGCCCTCGCCGAGGAAGACATCGCAATTCTCTCCGGCGTGGGGACGAACCGGGGGTGGCATTTCGAAGTACGGGGTGAAACCCGCGAGGATATCAGCGATTTCCGGAGCAACTGCCAGGCCAAGGATATCTCGATCGATATCACGGCCGTTCACGCACTCCTCCCGGTACAGGGAGAGGGCTACGAACTGACGGACGCCCAGCGCGAGGCACTCGTCACGGCCTACGAGTGTGGCTACTTCGATTCACCACGCCGGTGTTCGCTCGCAGACGTCGCCGACGAGATCGGGATCACACAGCAGTCACTCTCCTCCCGACTCAGACGCGGCCATAACAAACTCATCGCTGCGACGCTCGTCGACCAGTAGAACTTAAATACCTCTTGTATAATCAGTGCCGTCACTCTCCCGTATCAGACAGTTAAATCACACAATAGATGCCAGCTACACTTGCAACTACCGAGCTAGATTTGCGGACCAGCGATATCGAATCGAAGGCGTACCAGGCACGGTTCGACCAGGACGTAACCACGCCCAGCATGGCAGTCGTCGCGGGACTGGCAGAGCTGACGGGGACCGAGCCCGACGAACTGACGCCACTCCAGCTGAGTGTCGATACAGGTGCACTCGACCGACTCGTTGGTGGTACCAGAACTGGGGAACAGTCGGTTACGTTTCGGGTCGAGACATATACTGTCACTGTCCGTAGCGACGGATTCCTCTCCATTACTCAATCGCCACAGGACCCCAGACCGCGACCGGAGGGACAAGAGCGATGACCGACGTCGAAGCACCGACTTCCGCAGACGAGTTACATACGGATCTCCAGGCGCTGATTCGACAGGCCCACTCCAACGGCGTCGACGTCCAGGGTGGCTGGGAGTGTCGCAACGGCACGGAGTATCCGGACTGGGATATCGTCGTCACCGAAGTCGAAAAACCGTAACTACCACAGCGCCGTTCAGGGATATTCGATGCCATTCTCGGCGAGCAACTCACTGAACTCCTCTTCGGAGAGAATCGGAACATCCTCCGCGTCGGCGTCGTCCTGTTTCGTCTGTCCGGGATTCGAGCCAGCGACGAGATAATCTGTGTTCCCCGAGACGCTGCTGGTCGCCGAGCCGCCGTGGCGTTCGACCAGTTCCTGTGCCTCGCCTCGTGTCATCTCCTCCAGTGCACCGGTGAAGACGAACGTCTTCCCTTCGAGGGTATCATCCTGTTCGACCTCGACCTCCTGCGGATCGACGTGTTCCAGCAGCCGATCGATCGCCTCGCTGGTGCGCTCGTTTTCGAAAAAGTCCCGGATCGATGCTGCCACCTTCGGGCCGATATCCGGCACCTGCTTGAGTTCGTCTTCGCTCGCGGTCCGGATCGTTTCGAAACGCCCGAAGGCACGGGCCAGCTCGCGGGCGGTCGTCTTCCCGACCTCGGGGATTCCCAGTGCAGTGAGAAAGTCCGCCAGTTCGGGCTCTTTCGTCCGCTCGATCTCGGCGATCAGATTCTGGGCGCTCTGCTGGCCCCACCCCTCCAGCCCGGTCAGATCCCAGATCGCGAGTTCGTACAGATCCGCCGGCTCCTCGACGATCCCGGCGTCGACGAGCTGTTCGACCCGTTCGCCGCCCAGCCCCTCGATATCGAGTGCCTCGCGGCTGCCGTAGTACTCGACGGCCTGCTCGCGCTGTGCCGGACAGCCGAGTCCGGCCGGACAGTAGGCCAGTGGTCCGTCGCGTTCGATCTCGGCTCCGCACTCGGGGCAGTGTTCGGGAAAGTCGAAATGACCCTCGCTCTCTGCCTCGATCACCTCGCTTACATCCGGGATCACGTCGCCGGCCCGCTTGATCCGGACGCTGTCACCGATATCGACGCCGAGTCGTTCGATCTCGTCGGGATTGTGCAGGTTCGCCCGGGAGACGGTGACGCCCCCGACTTCGACTGGATCGAGCAGGGCGACCGGCGTCAGGCGTCCGGTTCGCCCGACCTGGACGACGATGTCGCGGATCGTGGTCTCGCCGCTGCGGGCTGGGAACTTGTAGGCGAAGGCGTAGCGTGGCGCACGTGATGTCGAACCCAGTTGCTCGCAGGCGTCCCTGTCGTCGAGGGTGATGACCGTGCCGTCGATCTCGTAGTCGAGTTCCTCGCGTTCCGCGAGCATCTGATCGCGGTACTCGATCGCGCCCTCGATGTCGTCGACGAGTTCCGTCTGGTCGGTGACGCGGAGTCCCCACTCGGGGAACTGCTCGTATTTCTGGCTATTTCGCTCGAAGGAATCTGTGGATTCGAGCACCGAGAAGAAGTAGACTGCGAGTGGCCGCTCGGCGACGACCGAGGGGTCGAGCTGTCGGAGCGTTCCGGCGGCAGCGTTGCGGGGGTTCGCGAAGGGTTCCTCGTCCCGTTCGATGCGCTCGCGGTTGTACTCCTGGAACTGCTCGCGGGGCATGAACACTTCACCGCGAACGGCCAGGAAGTCGGGATACTCTCCACGGAGTTTCAGTGGTACTGTGGGAATCGTTCGGACCTGTTCGGTCACGTCGTCGCCGCGCTGGCCGTCGCCACGGGTTGCCGCCCGCTGGTAGATGCCGTCCTCGTAAACGATTTCCACGGAGAGCCCGTCGAATTTCGGCTCACAGAAGTACTGGATCTCGCCGTCCCAGTCGGTGCCAGCCAGATCCTTTCGGACGCGCTCGTCGAACTCCCTGACATCCTCGGCCTCACCACTTTGATCGAGCGAGCGCATCACTGCGACGTGTTCGACGGTGTCCAGTTTGTCGAGTGGCTCACCGCCGACACGCTGGGTGGGGCTGTCCTCGGTCGGAAGACCGAACGCGTCCTCCAGCGCTTCGAGTCGGGAAAACAGCGCGTCGTAGGTTCTGTCGTCGATGACCGGATCGGCCTCGACGTAGTAGCGGTGATCGTGGTGTCGGATCGCCTCGCGGAGCAGTTCAGCCTGCTCGCGCGCCTGCTGTTCGTCGAGTTGCTCCGTGGGTTCGAACTCGGTGTCGGGATCGTGGATGTAGGGGTTGTCCGCGACGTCTTCTTCGGCAATCTCCATTGGGTGAGGTTACGTATCGAGTCCTAAAAGATCCGGCGAGATGGTGACCGGCCTGATCTATCACATCTGTCCGATACCACAGCGTGATACCGGCCGATTATAACCCTCGCGCCCAAACAGCGCTCTATGTCAGCTCTCGAACTCGCACTCGACTGGACACCGAACACCAACCATACCGGGATCTACGTCGCCGAGGCGGAGGGGTACTACGACGAGGTGGATCTGGACGTCCGGATCCGCTCGCCTGCCGAGGACGACTACGAGCAGACACCCGCAAAGCGGGCTGCGACGGGCGAGTCGACGGTCGCAATCGCACCCTCCGAGAGTGCGATCAGCTATCATACGCATCCCGACTACGACTCACTGACGGCGATCGCTGCGGTCTGCCAGCAGGACACCAGCGCGATCGTCGCGCTCGGTGACAGCGAGATCGACCGGCCGGCAGATCTCGACGGCAAGACCTACGCCTCCTACGACGCACGGTTCGAGGACCACATCGTCGAACAGCTGGTCAGATCGGACGGTGGCGAGGGAGATATCGAGATTACGACGCCGCCGAAGCTGGGGATCTGGAACACGCTGCTCGACGGCGACGCCGACGCGACGTGGGTGTTCATGCCCTGGGAGGGCGTCATGGCCGAACGCGATGGAATCGATCTCACGCCGTTCTATCTCGACGACTACGGCGTGCCCTACGGCTACACGCCACTCATGCTCGCCAGTCCGGACACGATCGAGGAGCAAGCCGACGACCTCGCGCGCTTTCTCGACGCGACGGGCCGGGGCTACGAGTTCGCAGCAGCCAATCCGGAGAAAGCCGCCCGGATTCTCGGGGAGACGGCGGCGGGGCCGGAGTCACTCGACGATACGGACTTCTTGATCGAGAGCCAGCATCGACTCGCGGACAACTATCTGACAGCTGAAGACGAGTGGGGACGAATGGCAGAAAACCGCTGGGTGGAGTTCGTCGAGTGGCTGGCCGACGAGGATATCCTGACCACCATCGAGGGTGATCACATCCCCGCCGACCAGATCGATGTGGCTGACCTCTACACGAACGAACTGCTCGAATGAGGGTATGGCAGGCTACGTGGCGCTTCCGTCTTACTCCTCGTCGTCACCCCCGTCGGTCACCAGTTCTGTTTCCGTCTCGCTCTCTTCGTTCAGAAACTCCGGCTGCTCGATCTCTTCTGTGTGTTCTGTCTCCTCGTCACGAGGTGTGAAACCATGGCACATGGTTCGTCGTGTTGTTGGTCTGTAACGTATTGAATGTGTCGCCGGATAGGATACTCTGTTTTAATATCACTGTGTCATAGAACGCTTCGCAGCTCTGGCTATCCAACTCTGTCAAGAGGTGCCAGCAGTCAGGACAGTCGTTTCTACTGGCTAACAAATCCGCCATCGGCTACCAGAGTTTCGCCGGTAACGAACGAGGCGTCGTCTGAACAAAGCCATACCGCGGCATCACCGATCTCCTCGGGGCGACCCAGTCGGCCAAGCGGTGTCGCAGCGATGGACTGTTCGACGTTCTCGTTGTCTTCGGACGCTCGATCCACCATCGGTGTATCGATGACGCCGGGAGCGATCGCGTTGACTCGCACACCCGCCTCGCTGTATTCCAGCGCTGCCGTCTTCGTCAGTCCGAGAACTCCATGTTTGCTGGCGACGTACGGACTCAGTTCTGGAAATCCGACTTTGCCGGCGATCGAGGAGGTGTTGACGATCGATCCACCGCCATCCTCGAGCATGACCGGGATCTCTGCTTTCATCGCTTGGAAGACGCCTTTCAGGTTGATATCGATGACCTGGTCCCAGTTCTCCATCGGGTGGTCGCCTGTTGGGTCGCTCGCACCTTCGATCCCGGCGTTGTTGAACGCAAAGTCCAATCCGCCGTAGGTTTCGACCGCAGTGTCGACCATCGCCTGTACGTCTTCCCAGTCGCTGACATCGGTCTCGACGAAGGTTGCTTCTCCTCCGCTCTCCTCGATCTCTTCGACTGTCGCGTTCCCCTCTTCGGTATTGATATCAGCGACGACGACGCTCGCACCCTCCTGGGCGAACCTGAGCGCTGCTGCATCGCCGATTCCTGTACTCGCTCCTGTGACGACCGCGACGCTGTCTGTGATGCCGTTCATGATATTCACGTCCGAGTGTCGGACGACCGGACGTGCGGCCAGAGGGAATATATAACTATGAGATTGTTCCGATTTAGTGATAACTGTCGGATTTATAAAAATCCCGACGGGCGTACCGGGGCTGGACTCCGATAGGCTCGTGCCGTGGTTCAACGCCCTCACGCCGACGTTCGATATCGCTCGCTATCGCTCGCGGATATCTGACGGGCCGGGAGGGAGTTGAACCGAGTGGAGACGTGCTCGCTCACTTCGTTCGCTGTGCGCGACTCCCCGGGTTCAACTCCTTCCTGCCGGTTCATTCGACCGCTCGCTACGCTCACGGTCTCATTGCACGGGCCGGGAGGGAGTTGAACCCCCGACCATCTGGTTAAAAGCCAGACGCTCTCCCTAACTGAGCTACCGGCCCGCAACCATGGGTTGGGAAGTGGAGGGCTAAGTACTTACGAATTCGTTGTCTGGTAATATTCCGGTCGAGACACCGTGATTGAGACCAGCAAGAAACAAAGTGCCTCATAGTGATTACTGCGAGTCTTTACCACCAGTTTCCGATAGAACCGGTCTATTAGAGCCGAAAAATCTTTGTTTCCGCTTCCGTACTGAAAATCACCGCAATAATCACTATCAGTCCCAGTCCTTCCGAAACTGTGCGAGGAGTGCTTCGGTCGCGATCTCGCCCGGATCGACATCCTCGATGGAGGCTCGCCGGCGCAACTCACCGTAGACAGCCTGATCGAGTGTGAGCGAAATCTCACCGAGTGTGATCTCGCGGGACCTGAGTGCACGGCTGATGTCGGTCCCCTCGTTGATATCGCTGGCTATCGAGCGCACCTCCCTGACTGTCAGACCGTGGTCGAGCGTGACCCAGGCCAGATGGAGCCGTGCGGTCCCCGAGACACGCGCGATGTGTTTCGCTGCCGTCGGCGCGATCTCGCCCCGGGCGACGTGTCGCCGGATCGACTGGGGCAGGTCGTGGACTCGTGACCACTTGCGGATAAACGACACCGTGACGCCGGTCCCCGCCCGCTCTGCAGCGGCCTTGTAGGAGCCTTCGCCACGGACGAGCGCTGCGCACGCGGCCGCGCCACGGAGCATAAAGACGTTGTCGTCTGCACCGGCTGTGTTCGCTGCGAAGGCCGTCACCGTCTCTGCCGCGAGTTCGAGACTCTCCGGATCCTCCGGATCGAACTGCACTGCCTCCTCTCGGTCCTGCCCGGTTACCGACGGATCGCCACGGATCACGGGCTCACCGACCGGCGACTCTCGTCCCGTTTTGAAGATATCTCGGGAACCGTCGTTTGTCATTAGTTCAGTACACGTGGTCGGCTACTAAAAACGTCCCGCGTCCGTGCATCGGAGTGGGCAACCGGCAAAACAGCGTCCGCACTACGAGTCACGCTCTTCGGACATGTGCTCCCAGATCTCTGTACACCCACAGCCGTCCTCGACATCCGAGAGATGCTCTCTAATATCCTCTTCTTCCTCTTCGTTTTGTTCGGGAGTCGCTGTCATATTTGAAATCACTCCGGCGCGTTCAGTCGCTCACAGACCAAACGACCATCACTCTCTACCCCAGATATTATCTACTCCCTCTTAACGACGTCTACAGGCGTAAAGGCTACCAATACTCCCTAATACCAGCAACAGCATCCGGTATCTTCGACACGCCCGTATGGGGGCAGTTTTCGCTTAATCCGAGGATTACTGGCCCCCAAGCTGGGAGACGCCGTAGTCCACTGGTGTGGCTACTGTCATTCCGGCTGGTGTCGTACTCGTCGCAGAAACGGGATAGAGATGTATTTCAACGGCGTGATTGTCCGTCACGTGATCGTTCCGGCAGAACTGGATAAACGGGCAAATATCTCCCGTATCGCGGTACAATTATATTCGCATCACGCCGTCGGTTCGACACCAAGTAGCTCCCAGAGCCGGTCGGTGTCACCGTCCATCCGGGAGAGAATATCGCGGACCCGCTCCTGCCGTTTCTCGTCGACGGTGGCGTGGACCATCCCCTCGCCCGGCTGTCCGTAGACGACGCTCGCACCCTGTGGTGCGACGAGGACTGCCGGCAGCGTCGCCAGATCCTCCTCGCCGTCGACCTCGATCAGTGTCGTCTCCTCGTCGTCGATCGCTGTCCGGATCGCAGAGAGAAGTTCCGCAGAGAGCGTCGCTGGCGGGTTCGAGAGTTCCTGTATCCGATCGAAACCGTCGAAGGCCGACAGCCGACGCGCGATCCCGTCGCTGACTGCCGAACGCTCGGTTCGTTCGTCGACCAGCGCGACGGCTGGTGTCCGGCCTGCCTCGATCACGTGGTCGGTGACGACGTCCCCGACGGTAATCAGTGGCTGGCCTGTCTCCGCGAGAAGTTCGGTCGCATCCGTATAGATCGGTCCGAGCGGTGCTTTCAGCTCCGATCGAAGCGACTCCTGGAGTTCGACGACAGTCACACTATCTAACTTTCAGCGCGTACGTTCCCGGCTCTGTCACTTCCATCTCTTCGGCGATCTGGCTCTCCTCGGGGTGGGAGATGACGACGTAGCCGGCCCAGTCCTCCGTCAGCGAGGTCGAGCCACAGGCGATACAGGCCTCGATCTCCTCGCTTTCCTGGATCCGGTGACAGTCACGGCAGACGAGTCTGTCAGCCATCAGCTTTCACCGGCTTCCGCCTGCTGTGCCTGGCGTTTCTCCCGCTCTTCTTTCAGCCAGCCGTGTTTGCCCAGCCCGACCTGTTTGGCCGTCAGGCCGATCTTCGAATCCCGGGGGTTGCGCTCGTCGATGCTTTTCGTGACGATCCGCGCCCGCACCGCGTCACCGACGCCAATGGTCCGGTTGGTGTCCCGCGAGGCCAGTTGCTGGTTCTCCTCGTCGTAGGCCAGATACTCGTCGGAGATCTGGGAGACGTGGAGCAGCCCGTCGACCGGACCGATGCCGACGAAGGCACCGAAGTTGACGACCTCGACGATCTCGCCGTCGACGACCTCCTGCATCTGTGGATCGAAGGTGAGCGCGTCGAACTCGGCCTCGTAGTAGACGCCCGGCTCGTTCGGCACGACTGCACCCTCGCCGATGTCGTCGACCTCGATGACGGAGACGACGGAGCCGACGTCCTCGTCGACCCGGCCTTCGAGTTTGTCCTGGAGAAGTTTCTTGACGAGATCCGGCGTCACTTCCGCCAGATGCTCCGGTGGTACCTCGACTGTGTCGCGTAGTGTTACCCGTTTGTACATGTATGCTAACCCCGATAGATTATGATTGAGTGATAGCTAGTTTGGACCGCCCGCGTAAACTAATTACCGATACGCCCGCGTCGAGCACGCGCTGTTTCAGCGGTCCGTCGTTCGTGACCACGTGTGTTGCGTCCTCGTGTTCCGCAAGTTCGACGACCGCGTCGTCGGCGTACGCCGCCTCTGTTGCCCGACTCTCACACCGCTCGGCCAGGTCGAGCCCGACACTTGCCGCTTTCCCCTCTTTCCCCGCGCCCTCTGCGAGTTTTTCGAGTTCTTCGACGACCGCCTCGGGCACGACGAGCGTCGGCGCGTCGAGCAGTCGGTCGAGTTCGTCGAACAGTCGCACGTTGCTTTCGACGGGCATCATGAGTGCGTTCGTATCGACGACGACGCTCACTGGAGGATTCCGTAGCCGATCAGCCGCCAGCGCGCGCCGACACGGCGGTTGATCGCGATCTTGACGCCTTCCCTGGCGCAGACCGGCCGTTTGAGCTGGACCTCACACTCGCCGCTTCGAGCGCTGGTGACCGAGCCGACGGTCGTCGCGGTTCCGATCGTGAGCATGAGCGGCTCGCCCGTCGAAATCTCCTCGACGTCCTCCTTGCCCTCCTCGTTGCCGACGATCCGGTCGAGGAGATTCACCTTCATCGTGAAGGAGTCGTGGACCGGCGGCAGCGTCCCCGGTGGCCCTGCGACCTGCCCGGCGAGTGCGTCGCCTTTGGTGACTGCGGGATCGAGACCAGTTCCGACCCCGAGCAGTCCGCCCGGCGTCGCGGTCTCGACGTCTTCGCCGCCGGCCTGGAGCGATCGGACGGTGGTTTCGAGTGGCTCCCACTGGCTTTTGCCACCCTCCTCGACCTCGCGTCCCGGCCGGAGTTCGATCTCGTCGCCGGCGGATAGCTGTCCCTGCGAGAGCGAGCCGCCGAGCACGCCACCGACGAGTGAATCCCAGGTCGTCCCCGGGCGGTTGATGTCGAAACTGCGTGCGACGAGCAGTTCCGCGTCCGCGTCCGGATCGCGGTCGGGCGTCGGAATCTCTTCTTCGACCGCCTGCATCAGGAGATCCATGTTGACCCCCTGCTGGGCGCTGATCGGGACGATCGGTGCGTCTTCCGCGACAGTTCCGGCGACGAACTCTTTGATCTGGTCGTAACTCTCCTCCGCGCGCTCGCGGTCGACGAGATCGATCTTGTTCTGTGCGATGACGATGTTCTCGATGCCGATGATATCCAGCGCCATCAGGTGTTCTTCGGTCTGTGCCTGTGGCACGTCCTCGGTCGCCGAGATGACGAGCACAGCGCCGTCCATCAGGGATGCGCCCGACAGCATCGTCGCCATCAGTGTCTCGTGGCCCGGCGCATCCACGAACGAGACTGTCCGCAACACGTCGCTTTCCGATCCGTCGGGACACTCCTCCTCGACGGTGTACCGGTCCGGCTTTTCGAGGTCCGGACACTCTCTGAACGTCGCGTCAGCGTAGCCAAGCCGGATGGAGATCCCGCGTTTCATCTCCTCCGAATGCTGGTCTGTCCACTCACCACTCAACGCCTGGACCAGCGTTGTCTTTCCGTGATCGACGTGACCGACGAGTCCGATGTTTACCTCCGGTCGCTTGTTCGATGTCATCTCGGGAGTAATCTCGATGAATTTTGGCTCTCTGCGGGTGATAAAGCTACTGTTTCAGGCCTGTCAGACCACTGGTCAAGCAGGAGTCGGCGTCGCTATCCCGTCTGTGACCTTCCTCCACCGGCGGAACGTTTAAGAGTCGAGGGACAGGTGTATACAAGAATGCCAAGCTGCCAGAACTGTGAGTCGTTCGTAACGGAGCAGTACGTGCGGGTATTTACACCGGAACAGTTCGACAGGCCTCGCGTGTGTCCGAACTGCGAGGACAAGCTCAGGGAAGGGGCGGAGATTCGCAAGGCGCGCTCGACGCGCAGCTGATACTGGCGGCTGTTTCTGTCGTGAGAACGCGCCCGAGGATCGTAATCCGATGGCTACACAACGGTCCGGTTGCTACCGCCGAGTATGGATATCGATGTCGAACCGGTCGACGAGGTCGCAGTCGACGACGAGATCGTCCCGACTGGGATCGACGCCGCCGAGTACGTCCTCTACGGCGGGAAAGGCGGTGTCGGCAAGACGACGATGGCCGCAGCGACGGCGCTTGCGAGCGCCCGCGACGGCACGGCGACACTCGTCGTCTCGACCGACCCGGCTCACTCGCTTTCCGATACGCTCGAAACCGAGATTCTGGACGAGCCGGCACAGATCCGCGAGGAGATCCCCCTTTTCGCTGCGGAGATCGACCCCGACGAGGCCTTCGAGGATGGACCGTTCGGCGGCGACGCCAACCCGCTGGCGGGCATGCTCGGCGGCGACACCAATCCGCTCGGTGGCTCGATGCCCGGCTCCGACGAGGCGGCCGCGATCCGACTCCTGCTGGAATATCTCGACGATCCACGGTTCGACCGCGTCGTCGTCGACACCGCGCCGACCGGCCACACGCTCCGCCTGCTCGAACTGCCCGAGATGCTCGATTCGATGATCGGCAAGATGCTCACGCTCAAGGAACGCATGGGCGGGATGATGGAGGGGCTCGGCGGGATGTTCGGCGACGAAAAAGAGCAGGAAGAGGGTATCGACAGCCTCCGGGAGTTCTCCGACCGCATCGAGCGACTCCGGGAGCTACTTCGCGATCCAGCGCGGACCGATTTCCGGGTCGTGATGGTCCCCGAGGAGTTGAGCGTCCTCGAATCCGAGCGACTGCTCGACCGCCTCGACGCGTTCGGCATTCCCGTCGGCACGGTCGTCGTCAACCGCGTCATGCAGAACCCGACCGAGATCGTCGACGTCGACCCCGAGCTGTTCGTCTCGCCGAATCACACCGACTGCGAGTTCTGTGCCCGCCGCTGGGACGTCCAGCAACAGGCACTCGCTCGTTCGCAGGATATCTTCCGTGGTCACCAGGTTCGCCGCGTCCCGCTGTTCGCCGAGGAGGTACGCGGTGAACGACTGCTTCGCGTCGTGGCTGCGTGTCTCGCCGACTGACGGCCGTTCTGTCACGCTCCGAGTTCGTCGAGTTTCTTCTGGACCTGTGTGTACACCTTCGGGTGGCGGTTCATTCCCTCGTCGACGAGGTCGTACAGTACTGTCTTTGCTTCCTCTGGCGAGACGATCCCGTCCTTGGTGCATTTCAGTAATACGGTCGTACCCCACCAGCACTCGACACCGTGTGTTCGGGCGACCTCGACGAGTGCCTTGTCGTTTGCGAGCAGCACTGTTTCGGTCTCGTCGGCGAGCAAAACCACCGAGGCGTCTGTCACTCCGACCCCTTCCAGTTCCGCTACCGCTTCGCTTCTCGG
Organism: Halovenus amylolytica; assembly: GCA_004015825.1. Lineage (GTDB taxonomy): Archaea > Halobacteriota > Halobacteria > Halobacteriales > Haloarculaceae > Halovenus > Halovenus amylolytica. The sequence continues at coordinate 65,906 of SAYS01000015.1, forward strand.
GGGTGTCCCGTCGATCTGGACATCTTCGAGAAACGTCTTGAGCGCTGCAGTTCCGGGCTTGCCCTCGGTGAGGACCTCTTCCCGGACCGCTTCCGTTGTCCGTCTCTCGTCCCAGACCGCGTCGATCAGATCGAGTCGACCGACCCACGATAGCGGAATCAGCGCGGATGAATCGACGACTGCCATCAGATACGCTCCAGATCACGTTCGAGGTCGTCGGTCGTGTATCCGATATCGACTCCTGCTTCGGCGGCGAGCGTGAGCATTTCCACGTAGGACACGTCTGCAATTTCCGCTGCTTTTCGAAGTGTTACGCTGTGCGCTTCGAGTGCTTCGAGTGCCCGCTCTTTGCGCCACTGTGCTAACCCTTCTCGGATGAGACGCCGGAGCACCTCTGACCGATCTGCACCGAGATCGTCCTCGAACCCCGCGAGGATCTCTTCGTCACTCTCCGGTATTCGAGTCGTAACTGTCTTGATCGTTACATTCCGGTACGTTACGATACGCTATAGCTGTAACGGGCTGCCCCACAGGTCGCCGTGTCACTGCTGGTCAGAACAGTCTGCGGACGATCCCGAAGATCCCGTCACGCACTCTGTCGGGCAGGAATCGAGAGTAGACAGAGAACTTCGCGAACCCCCCGACGGGGTAGCGTGTGTTCGGATCGGACAGCGAGGCTGCGTCGTGGACGACCGTCGCGACCTGTTCGGGTGTGATCGCGAAGGGCATCGAACCCGAGGCTATCGTCGCGTCCTCGACGGCATCGTACACCCAGGCGTACTCGCGGGTCCGCTCCAGTTCCGAGACCTCCTCCTCGGCTCGGTCGGTAAACTCCGTCTCGACCGGGCCCGGCTGGACGACGACAACGTCGATGCCGAGATCCTGTACTTCGGCCCGCAGTGCATCACTCATCGCCTCCAGTGCGAACTTCGAGCCGGCGTAGGGGCCCGCACCCGGTGCCGACAGCATCCCCTGGACGCTGGAGATGTTGATGATCGTGCCGTCTTCCTGTGCGCGCATCATCGGCAATACGGCACTAGCGAGTCTGTGTGGACCGTAGACGTTCACGTCGAACTGCTTCCGAAGTCGTGAAATCGGGACGTCTTCGAGCGGGCCGTACTGTGCGAAACCGGCGTTGTTGACCAGACAGTCGAGCCGTTCGGTTTCCTCGCGGATTCTGTCGACGACGTGGTCGATATCCTCCGCGCTGGTCACGTCCAGTTCCTCGGTCCGACAGCCCGAGGCTGCGAGATCTGCGATATCTTCCTCGTCGCGCGCGGTCGCGTAGACTTCCCATTCTTCGTCGAGAAACGCTCGTGCACTCGCCCGGCCGATCCCCGACGAACAGCCCGTGATGAGCACCGTCTTGTTCGGCATGCTCGGGTTGACGGACCGCTGGGTGTTAATTTCCTGTGTTTCCGGTCAGGAGTTACTGTCCGACAAGTCGTCTGTCGAAATCGATCTGCTCCGCCAGCGTCATCAGCTGCCGGGTCCGGGTGAGCCACTTCTCGTCTGTGTCGTACTCGATCAGCCCCACATCTGCCAGCCTCGGCAGGTCTACATGATGCAACAGAACGTGGATCGTCGTCTCATCGTACTCTCTCCACATCGTGTGGCTCGATTTTTCTAGCTCTGCCGTGAGCTCGTCGACGGTGAGCTGGTGGTGCTTTTCGACGATCGTCGACAGTAGCGCCCGCCGTCGCGGACACCGCAGGAGTGCCCCGATCGCCCGCCAGGACTGATCGTCGAGTTCTTCCAGTGCGGGAAGGGGACTCGTCCCGTGTCCGAAGGGAAGCGAGCCGACGGTCACACCCTTCGAGCTATCCCGCTCGATCCATCCGATCTCTTCCAGCTTCGGGAGACAGCGGTGGTACAGATCGATCTGGAGGCGGCGTTCGGTCGTCTCGTCTTCGGTTGCCGCGAGTCGTCTGGCAAGCTCATCGATCCCGACCGGCCCGGACGCATCCCGCAGAAGAGAGAGGATTTGGCGCTGGCGTGGGTCCGCAACTACCGACGACGGATGCGCACCGCCGTCCGAGGATAGCAGCTCTCTGTCGCTACTCATACTATCAAAACCTGTCTATAGGCCTATAATCTAGCTGCCCAAAATATGTGACTCGCCGGTTTCGGTAAATAGAGCATCCAGCAGTTTCTTTTCGGCCTTTCGGACGTGCTGGTGGAAGGTCGAGGCCCCGATACCGAGAGACGCCGCGACGTCTTCCCCGGATCTGTCGCGTGGCCATTCGAAAAAGCCCCCGTAGTAGCCGGCTTCGAGGGCTGCCCGCTGGCGGTCGGTCAGCTTCTCGGTGAGGAGACTCTGTAGCTGGCCCGGTCCCTGTTCGTCGCGTGTCACCTGTTTGTGGCTGACCGATTCGGCGTCTGGATACCGCTTCTGGATATCGCTGACGACCTGCCGGATATCCGTTCCAGGTGGGAGATGGATGGCTGTGGTGAACTCCCCGTCTTCGATCCGGCCGGATTCGAAATACCCCCCGTAATCCGCGATTGTCGAGCTGACCGGCGGATTCGAGAGATGCTGTTCGAACCGTACGCAGTCGTCGCCTTCGTCGATCGTCCGGACAGCTTTCACATCCGAGTGCTGCTCGGCTGCCGCCCGGATCTCCGCCATGGTCGATCTATTCGTCGTCCCGTAGACGAGATACTCGTCGTCACCCAGTGGCACCGTCCGTTCGATCGTGACGGGCCCCTCGGCGATGGCTGGCTGGTCCGGTGACTCCAGTAGCTGTGGAATCCGGATCTCGAGTTCGGTCACCTCGTTGCTCATCAGTGCCCGTTTGCGGTTGACAGCGGCGATCGCGTGGCCGACGACCTCACCGAGCTGGCCGACGACCTCGCGTTCCTCCTCGGCGAAGGCGTCGGATCGCTTCGAGTAGATCGCGAGTACGCCGTAGAGGATCTCCTGGTGGACGATCGGGATCGCTGCAGCCGAGCGGAACAGATACTCGCGGTCTGCCCCCTCCGTGCCGTCGAGCAGGTGCTGTCTGACGTGGACCTCCTGGCTCCGGACTGCGTTCCCGATCGGTCCCTGCCCGGTCGGATCAGCTGGATCGGCCGACAGCGGGATCTCGTCGAGAGAGGCGTCGATACCCGCTCTCGTCCGCGGTTTCAACTGCATATCCAGACCGACCGAACTGATCCAGGCGAACCGGTACGAATCCGACGCCGCGAGCTGGTCACACACCACTCCTTCGATCTCACTGCGGGTCGACTGATCGATGACCGCGTCTGTGATCCCGCGAACGACGTCGTTCAGTTCGTTGAGTGCAGCGAGTTGCTCGCGCTGGCGTTCCAGTTCTCGTTCGCGCTGTCGCCGATCGGAGATATCGTTGGCCATCAACACGGCACCGTCGAACTCGCCGTTGCGGTACAGCGGGACGCCACGCCCGGAAAAGTAGGCTTCCTTGCCGTAGATCGATTCGAAGGGGAACTCGAACTCGACCGTCTCACCGTCTTTGAGGCGGGTGAACATCTCCGATTTCCCCGTCTCCTGGATCGATGGGAGCTCCCGGATGTCGACACCGATCGCAGCCGAGCGTTCCATCTCTTCGGGGAGGCCGATGATCTCCTGAGCCCGTGGGTTTTCGTAGGTGATCTGGAGCCGTTCGTCGAGTCTGAACATGCCGAAGGGGGCGTTCTCGACCAGTTCCTCGTTGAACCGTCGGGACGCACGGAGTTCCAGTTCCCGGTCCTTGCGCTCGGTGATATCGGTCGCGACGGCACAGACCGCGTATGGCTCGCTGTCGTCGTCGAAAATCGGTGTTTTCCGTGTCAGTACCGTCTTGCTCCCGTCCGGCGTTGGAATCTCCTCTTCGATTTCGATCGTCTCATTTCTCTCGAAGACACGCTGATCGTCAGCGCGCTTCTTCGTGGCTATCTCCGCCGGAAAGAGATCCTGATCGGTCAACCCAGCTACCGGCTCGTCTGTTTCGATACCGACCATTTCACGCCAGTTCTGATTCATGAGCAGGTACTGCCCGTCGGTGTCTTTCAGGAAAATCGCTGCCTCGACGGTATCGAGTATCCCCTGGAGCTGCTGGGCTGTCTCCTGTACTTCCTGTTCCTGTTCTTTGCGCTCGGAGATGTCCCGGACCACGCCGAGAATGCAGTCATCACCGTCGATAGTTGCCTGTCTGAGGTGGACCTCGACCGGGATCTGCTCCCCCTCTTTGGTCTCGTCGAGCCACTCGAAGGTCTGTGGACCCTCGGAGGCTGCCTGCTCGATGTACTGTTTGCCCTGTTCCAGCGTGTACGGTGGGACATCTGTGTGAATTGCTTCAAAATTCAGTGCGAGTAGCTCCTCACGGCTGTATCCGAGCATCTCACAGAACGTATCGTTGGCATCGATGATCGTCCCATCTGCTGAGTCGTGGAGGAGGACCCCGTCGGGCATCGCTTCGAATATTTTGTGATAGCTTGCATCCGACTGCCCGACTGATCTGTCGTCTGTCCGTGCTGTCCCGCCTCGATCCACGCTCTGTGTTTCCGGTCTATCTCCCGCGGTAGCTGCCTCCGGCGGTCGCCACCAGACACGGGCGTTCGAGCCTGCTTCTTTGGTTTCGAGTTCGCCACGGTCGACGAGCTTCCGGAGGCGTTTGTACACCGTCCGGCGTTTCACGTCGAGTGTATCGGTCACCTCCGGCGTGGTGAGCGGTTCGTACCGTCCGTGCTGGTCGAAGACCGCGAGGGTTTCGGCGTAGATATCTTCTGACCGACCAGACCCCATATCCGCTGTCTCAGATCCGATCATAATAGTTCCATCGATGGAACTGATTTGTTCGGCCGGAGCAGTACTGGTCGTCTGTGCGATCAGACGGCTTTACCTGCGGCGAGATACAACCACGTGATATGAGTTCCCCAGCGGATCGCAACCGCCTCGACGAGGAGGAGAGCCCCTATCTGCAGGATCACGCCGACAACCCGGTCAACTGGCAGCCCTGGGACGAACAGGCGCTCGAAGCCGCCAGAGAACGGGACGTACCGATCTTTCTCTCGGTCGGCTACGCCGCCTGTCACTGGTGTCACGTCATGGCATCGGAGAGCTTCGAGGACGAGGCCGTCGCCGAGATGCTCAACGAGAACTTCGTCCCGATCAAGGTCGACCGCGAGGAACGCCCCGACGTCGACAGCATCTACCAGACGGTCTGTCAGCGCGTCAGCGGCCGCGGTGGCTGGCCACTCTCGGTCTGGCTCACCCCCGACCAGAAACCGTTCCAGGTCGGGACCTACTTCCCGAAAGAGGAGAAACGCGGCATGCCCGGCTTTCTGGATCTCCTCGAACAGATCAGCGGTGCCTGGTCGGACCCCGACCAGCGCGAACAGATCGACGAGCGCGCCCAGAAGTGGACCGAGATGGCCACGAGCGAACTCGAATCGGTGCCCGAGGAGCCCCAGGCGCCCGAGGACAATCTTCTCGACTCTGCTGCCCAGGCGGCCGTCCGTGGTGCTGATCGCGAACACGGCGGCTGGGGGTCGGGGCCGAAGTTCCCCCACACCGGCCGGATCCACCTCCTCCTGCGGGCCTACGAGCGTTCCGACCGCGAGGTCTACCGCGACGTCGCCACGGAAACGCTGGACGCGATGGCAAATGGCGGGATGTACGACCACGTCGGCGGCGGCTTCCACCGCTACGCGACCGACCGGACGTGGACAGTCCCGCACTTCGAGAAGATGCTGTACGACAACGCCGAACTGCCGCGGGCGTATCTCGCCGGCTACCAGGTCACCGACGAGGAACGGTACGCCACGGCGGCCCGGGAGACCCTCGAATTTATCGAACACGAGATGACCCACGCGGAGGGTGGTTTCTTCAGCACGCTCGACGCCCAGAGTGAGGACGACTCCGGCGAGCGTGAGGAGGGGGCGTTCTATCTCTGGACGCCGGATGCAGTCCACGATGCTGTCGACGACGAGGACGACGCGGAGATCTTCTGTGAACGGTTCGGTGTCACCAGCCGGGGTAACTTCGAGGGGAAAACCGTTCTCACGCGTGCGAGGGGAATCGAGGAGATCGCGGCGGAACGCGATGTGGCGGCCGAGGAGGTCGAGGACACACTCGATCGGGCACTGGCACAGGTTCGCGAGGCACGCGAAAAGCGCCCGCGACCACCCCGCGACGAGAAGATCCTCGCGAGCTGGAACGGGCTGACCATCTCGACGTTCGCCGAGGCTGCGATCGTTCTCGACGAGGAGTATGCCGAGCCCGCAGTGGATGCACTCGAATTCATCGAGGACGAACTCTGGGACGACGACGAGCAGTCGCTCACCCGCCGGTACAAGGACGGTGTCACCAAAATCGACGGCTATCTCGAAGACTACGCCTTCCTCGGTCGGGGCGCACTCGACTGTTTCCAGGCGACCGGCGACGTCGAACACCTCGCCTTCGCGCTCGATATCGGTCGGGCGATCGAACGGGATTTCTGGGACAGCGAGAAGGAAACACTGTATTTCACCCCGAAAGACGGCGAAGCACTGATCGCCCGGCCACAGGAGTTGACCGACCAGTCCACGCCGTCGAGTCTGGGCGTCGCCGCGGAACTGCTGGACAAACTCGCCCATTTCACCGATACCGACGACTTCGCAGATATCGCCGAGGCAGTCATCGAGACCCACGGCGGTCGTATTCGCGCGAACCCGCTCCAGCACGCGTCGCTGACGCTCGCGGCCGACACCGTCACCGAGGGCGTTCTCGAACTGGCGCTGGTCGCCGACGATCCATCGCGTGAGTGGTACGGCGAACTCGCGGAGTGGTATCTCGATCCGCGCGTGATCGCCTGGCGGCCCGCCGACGAGGATCGACTCGACGAGTGGCTCGACGTGCTCGGACTCGACGAAGCGCCGGGGATCTGGGCCGACCGCGGGCAGAAAAACGAGAATCCGACGGTCTACGCCTGCCGGTCACGAACCTGTTCGCCGCCGCGAAACGAGATCCCGCGCGCGCTGCGGTGGGCGAAACGGATGCTCTAGTCGTCGAGTTCGTCGCGGAGCTTTTCGGCGAGATACAGCGCGATCGGCATCGACTCCTCTTCGACGAAGCGAGCGATCTCCTCGCCGTCGTCGTCTTCGACGATAACGGTCGGGATCTTCTCGATGCCGTACTCCTCGACGCCCGGCCCTTCCTTGTTCTCGTCGAGTGCGTACTCGTGGATCCGATCGTCTGGGATGTTCGCGGCATCCAGTGCGGCCCCGAAATCGGGCAACTGTGCCCGGCAATCCTTGCACCAGTCACCGCCCCAGATCCGGTAGACGACCTGATCGCTGTAGATGTCGAGTGTTTCGATGGTGTCCGTGTATGCGTCTGCGACCCACACAGGGTTCGGTTCGAGTGTTTCCAGTGACATTGCCTGCTATTTGGCGCGACCTGACTTATATGATCGGACGGATGGATTGGTGGGGACGGAAAGAACGGTATAGGTGGCAGTGAATGTGAGAGGACTGTTTTGAACAGCAAGAAAGCCCCACGAGACAACCCTGGTGCTGCGACCGTGTGAACAGCAAGAAAGCCCCGAGGCGCTGAACTCGGGGGCACCGATAGACTCGCTTCGCTCGTCTATCGAGGTCACGCTCACTATCGTTCGCGTGACACTCGTTGCGCTCCTCACTCCCTTCGGTCGTTTCGGTGCTTACTTCGTCCGCCTTCGTTCAGCGCCTCACCGGGAGAGCAAAGCTCTTGGGAGCTTACGGCGCGTAATGAGTGACGGAAGTTATGGGCATGGCCTGAGACTGTGAGGTAATGAGTGGAGATCGCCGGATCGAGATTGTCCGACATCTGGATGAAGGGGAGTTGGATCGTCTGCTGGATGAAGCAGACGATCCAAAGGTTACGAAGCGACTCACTTTTATCAAGCGTCTCTACAAAGGAGCAAACTTGGAAGACGCAGCCGATGATGTTGGCAAGTCTGCTTCGACAGGAAGTCGCTGGGCGCGTCGGTGGAACGAAGGCGGGCTAGGGCTGCTCACGCCGAACTTCGGGGCCGGCAGGCCCCCGAAGCTCGGCGAAGAGCAACAGGAACAACTCCTTGAAATGTTGCGTGAAGATCAGCCCTGGAAAGCCCAGGAAATCCTGCAGTTGTTAGATGAAGAGTTTGACGTTCAGTATCATCCTGATTATCTTCACCGGTTCCTTCGGAACCTCGGCTTGTCGTACGCGAAACCTCGTCCAGAACGCCCATCTCGGCCAGAAGATCCAGACGGGATCCTCGAAGAACGCGTCGACGACGCGTTCGACGAGGAGGCTGACACACCCCAGAACAAACGTGCTGATGACGAGAGTAAAGGCTGGATCGTTGATGACGATATTTGCACAGATGGCGGCACTGTCGTCGGCTTCTGTGATGCGTCTCACCCGCAACCATTCGACAACTCTCACCGACTGTGGTACGTTGACGATCCGACACTGCAGCGACCGCTGGTGACGGTTGACGAACCAGCGGTCGGCTGCTATACACTCAACGGTGAAAGCGTCCTCACGTTTCCTGAAGACCAATCGAAAGAAAACATCTGTGCACTGTTCGAACAGGTCCGCGAGCAGAATCCCGGCAAGCGGATTCTGCTCGTCTTGGATAATTTCTCGTCGCACGTGTGTGAATACACGCGCAAGCGAGCACATCAACTTGGCATCGACCTGGTGTTTCTTCCGGTTGGATCACCGCATCTCAATCCAATTGAGCAGGTCTGGAAAACGCTCAAACGCGCCGCCTCACCGATCATTGTAGCGAGCGAGAAGTCCTTTCGGACTCTCGCTCGCCGCCTCTTCGAGAAATTCACGAAGAGACTTGGATTCGCTAAATCCTGGATCGACAAATTCCTCAGCCCCTATTTGCAAAAATTATCTTGATCATTAAAGCGCCGTGAACGCCCCTTTCTTGCTGTTCGTACTTCCAGTCTAGAGCTGTATCCCTGCCCTAAAATACCATCACGAGTCAATCTCGGAGTTTGGGGCACAGGCTGCCGCTGCCGGCGCGGGTTTAAAACGCCATATCGTAGGGACTGGCAGTGCACGAGAATATTCTCGAAACGATCGGCTCGCCGCTGGTCGCCGTCGACAGTCCCGACGGGACGACGATCGCGGCGAAAGTCGAGTCGTTCAACCCCGGCGGATCGGCGAAGGATCGCCCGGCGTTGTCGATGGTCGAAGAGGCCGAAGCGGAGGGGGATCTCGAAGCCGGCAATACGATCGTCGAACCGACGAGTGGGAACACTGGGATCGGACTGGCGATGGTCGGGGCCGCGAAGGGATACGACGTGGTACTCGTGATGCCGGCCTCGCAGTCCAAAGAACGCCGCCAGATCATGCGCGCCTACGGAGCCGATCTCGAACTCGTCGAGGGGTCGATCACCGACGCCCGCGAGCGAGCGGACGAACTCACCGACCGGGAGGGGTACGTCCAGATGTACCAGTTCGAAAACCCCGCGAATCCGGAGGCACACTACCAGACGACCGGTCCGGAGATTATCGACCAGCTCGACGGCCGCGAGCCCGATGCGCTCGTCGCCGGTGTCGGAACCGGTGGGACGATATCGGGGATCGGCCGCCACCTCCGTGAGGAGTTCCCCGACATCGAGATTATCGCCGTCGAACCCGAGGAGAACGCCGTGCTCTCGGGCGACGAACCGGGCGAGGACGACTTCCAGGGGATGGGACCCGGCTTCATCAGCGAGAACCTCGACCAGAGCCTGCTCGACGGGATCGAGACCGTCGACATCGACACCGCCGAGCGGGAGTGTCGCCGGCTCGTACAGGAGGAGGGCATCTTCGTCGGCCAGTCCTCAGGGGGTTCGAACGTCGCGGCGAAGCGGGTCGCGCGGCGGCTCCGCGGGCAGGTCGAAGAGCCACTCGTCGTCACTGTCTACTGGGATTCCGGCGAGCGGTACATGACCACGGGGATGTTCGAAGAGTCGTCGTGAGAATTCCTGGATGATCGAGGAGTCGTCGTAGTGTTTTGCGCACGCGCAGTCTGATCTCACATCCGAAGTACGTTCATACACAGTGGGCACCTCTGGGGCTGTAATGAGTGAGAGTGCGGATCAGGGCTCGGGTCGGTATCGGATGCTCACGCTTCTCGCTGTGGCGGAGTTACTCGCGATGACACTCTGGTTTAGCGCCTCCGCGGTCGGGCCGGAACTCGCGACCGCCATCATCGCCGCGACTGTCCAGAGTTTCCTGCCGGCCGGCGGCCGAGGGTAGCCGTACGTTCGTCTCACCCCTGGGGTTCTCTCGGCGAGAGATAGAGAGAAGCAATTACCACGGTCCGCTCGAAAAGGTGCAACGTGAACAGGCGCGAGCAGGTCCAGTCGGAAGCTGGCCCGGTCCTACAGCGATGGCAATCCAGCAGAGAGCTGTCCACAATCAGACGGCGCCTCGGCGGCATCTTCGGTGCGGGCGTGGTCGTCATCGCAGCGGAGATACTGCTCGATCCCGGTGGCCTGACCGGCGGATTGATCTCGCTGTGGTTTCTGCTCTCCGTGCCGGTGGCTGCCATCGCGGCCTGTCTCCTCGTCTTGCTGAAAGATCCGGCGAACGCACCCGAGCTGTGGTGGGAAAACGGCACCCTCGCGACGGCCGGACTCGTCCTGCTGGCGGGCTTCTCGCGTGGCGCACGCAAAACGGAGCTGGGCCGCATTGCCTGGCAGCTGTTTTTCGGCACTGACGGCCCACCGGGCGCGGACTACGAGTTCGGAACGGAAAACACCGAGATCGATCTCTCCGCGGTCGCCCAGTTCCGGCGGTACGTCTACTACGCGATCGTCGGCTCTGTGGGGCTAATTCTCGCCGAACAGCTCCTTCGCGGGGACCGCTCTGCAGGGGGCGGATTCGAGGGCCTGCTCGGCTTCGATCTGGGGCCGGCGGGGTGGGCAGCGGTGTTTCTGGCTGCCCTCATTCTCGGGTTCGTCGTCGGTGGTCTCGCCGCAGCGATGGACCCCTGATGCTTCGGGATGGGAAGTTTTCACTCCGGCAGCCGATATTCGACGTATGCAGATCACGTTCCTCGGAACTGGATCGGCGATGCCGACCGGCGAGCGGTTCCAGACCGGTCTCTTGCTCGAATCGGACGACCAGAATCTGCTCGTCGACTGTGGCAGCGGCGCGTTACACGGGCTGGCCAGAACAAACGTGGGCTACGAGGGTGTCGACACACTGTTGCTCACCCACCACCACCTCGATCACGTCTCGGATATACTCCCACTGCTGCAGGCGCGATGGCTGGCCGGCGAGGAGTCACTCACGATCGTGGGTCCAGAGGGAACCGACGACCTCGTGAGCCGGTTGCTCGATATCCACGAACCCATGCAAGACCGCCTTGAGCTGACGATCCACGAACTCGACCCAGCGGATTGCCCCTTCGAGATTGCGGGGTTCGAGGTCAATGCGATGGAGACACGTCACTCCATGTACTGTCTGGCCTACCGCTTCGAGACCGGCGACGCCGAGCCACCCTTCGTCTTCAGCGCCGACAGCGAGGCCTTCGAGGAGTTGATCGAGTTCGCCGACGGCGCGGCAGTGCTGGCCCACGACTGCTCGTTTCCCGACGACGTCGACGTCTCGAACCATCCGACGCCGAGGAGTCTCGGGCAGGCACTCGCTGACGCCGATGCCGAGGTCGGTCGGGTCTACCTGACGCATCTCTATCCCCACACCGAGGGTCGACACGAGGAGATGCTCGACTCGATCGCCGATTCCTACGACGGCGACGTTCGGTTCGCGGAGGACGGACTGACGATCAGTCTCTCTTGATGGCGCCTGTTACGGAGAATCAAGGAGAAAGCCCCGCTGTTCACCGCGGGGAGGATGTCAATCTGCGACTGCCCAGAACCGGACGCTTCCCGGCACCTTCCACAACAGTTCGGGGAGATCACTATCGGCTGCATCGCTGTTTTCCGTCCTGTGATGCCGTGGTTCGAGCAGTCGCTGGACAGTAAATCCAGCGTCGACGAGAGCGTTGTGGAGGTCCGCAACCGTATGATCGAAGACGACCAGATTTGATTCGTAGTCGTCGTCGATCGTGATCTCTCGCCGACCGGTGTCGTAGTAGCTTCCTTCGAAGGTTTGCTCTTCTAGATCGAGTATCTCGTGTACCGGGTGTGGCACGCTGAGTACGAAGACGCCGCTGTCCCGCAGGACACGGCGCACTTCACGGAACGCTTCGTCGAGATGTTTGATCATCTGGTACACTGCCTCGGAGGAAGCCACGTCGAAGCTATCGCCGGGAAGTGGCAGGTTTGTGACATTTCCTTTGAGAAACTGTGCTTCGACGCCGTAGAAATCTCGCAACTGCCGTGCGTGCTGCAGTTGTTCGCCCGAGAGGTCGACGCCGACGACGGTTTCGGCTCCCAGATCAGCAGTCCCGACAGTTGCTTGGCCGCCGCCACACCCTAGTTCGACGTACTCCTTTCCCGCTACCGAGGCGAGGATTTCGGGCTGTGGCCCACCTGGAGCATCCGGGCCGAACGGCGAGGGGGCTGGCGGGGAGTCTCCGTCTACAGTGTTCGCGTTCCACAACGCCTGGAAATCATCACTCCACTCGTTCCAGAGTCGCTGGTTTTCACGTCCGTGTTCGGTCATTCCAGTGCTGTTTCTGTTATCAGATGGTACGCGTATCAATGTTTCAGGTTCGTGTCAATCTATCACACTCCTGAGACGAGTAACTGAACCGCCTCCGATGCCGCTATCAGGCCCGTTCGAGCGCGATCCTGAAATCCGCACCGCCGTACTCGCTGTCCCGGAGTGCGACACTCCCGCCGTAGGATTCGACGAGCGTCCGGGCGAGCCCGAGCCCGAAGCCCGTCCCCTCGCTGTCCGGTCCTTTCTGGCCCATCTCGAAGATTTCGTCCCGGACCTCGTCTGCGACACCTTTGCCGTTGTCAGCCATGCCGACGACGACCGTCTCGGCTGTGGGCTCTTCGGCGTAGAGGCGGACCGTTACCGGAAGTTCGTTGTGGACCGTAGCGTTCGAGAGAATGTTGGTAAAGACCGAATCGAGCAAGTCGCCGGCGTAGGCCTCGTACTCGAAGGCTTCGGGATCGTACTCGACTGTCAGCTCCTCGAATTTCGTCTCGACATCCTGGACGACGCCGGTGAGAATCGGTTCGAGTTCGCGGACCGAGGGCTCTCCTTCCTCTTTTTGAAGCATCTTGACCGTCCCACCGACGTTGTCGATCAACTCCGCGGCACTCCGTGCCGTCCGGTAGATCTTCTCGGCGTACTCCGCCGACTGGGAGTCGTCGTCGGCTATCGAGACGACCGCATCCGAAAAGCCGGTGATCACCTGCAGATCGTTACCCAGATCGTGGCGCAACAGCCGGTCGTACACCTCCACCATCTCCTTCCGTTTGGCCAGATCGTTCCGGGCGCGTTCGAGTCGCTCCCGCGAACGGATGTTGACGATCGCCGTCGCGACGTGTTCGGCCAGATAATCCGCCGGGCGGACGTGGTACTCCTCGATACGGTCGAGCGACCCCCAGTGTAACAGCAAGATCGCCCCCGAATCACCGACTTCGTCGGTGTAGACTGTCGGTGCGGCGATCGTCACCCCACCGCGGTCGGCCAGGTCGTACGCCGCCGAGTCGACAACCGAGACATCCTCGCTCTCGTAGCCGATCTCCGTCCCGTCGCCGGCGCAGATCGTGACTGTGTCGGTCTCGTAGGCCTCCCTGGCGAGCGGTCCCGGATCGTCACCGGCGGCCAGCTCCGTCGACATACTTTCGAGTACACGTAGGTTGTCGACACGCCGGATCTCGACGACCGTCGGTGACGGGTGGCCATTGATAAACCGTGGCGCAGCCTCCAGGGTCATGTTCGCGACCTCCTCGACGGATTCGAGATGGTAGATCTCCCGGCTGTATTTGACAATGTGGCCAGCAGTCTTCACTGTCCGCTCGCGAGTGTTCTCGCTCCCAGACTGTTCGTTAGACGACATTATCTCTCCTGCACTCGCTCACTGGTTAGAAGAGGCGGTCATGATAAAAAATCGTTTCGGGAGTTGTCATATATACTGAATCCGACACTATTCCAGCCGGTAACGAAGCAGGGCCGCGATGCCACCGATGTTCGCGAGCTGTCGGCCGGGGTCGAACTCGCTGGAGAAGACCGTGACCTCGCCGCCTTTCTGTTCGGTCGTCTCGATGACCGAGTTCACGTCGATCCCCCACTCGCCGTCACCACTTCGCTCCTCGCGGAGCTGTTCGTCGAGGACGAGTAACTCCTCGATCGCGCCGTAGTCGGCGGCCTGTGCGACCTGTTCGGGGCCGTAGGCGACTTTCGCACCCTCGGCGATCCGTTCCATCAGTTCGTCGATACGATCCGACTCCTCGGCGATGCGGGTCTCCTTCTGGACGTCCTCGACTGCGCCGCGTTTGAGTACCTCGTGGACGCCGCGGTCGCCGACACTCGACGTGTCGACGGTGGTGATCCGGTCGGTCAACTCCTGGTGGTTCTCCTGGATGTATTCGAGTGCGTCCTGTTTGGTGAACCCCGGACCAGCCAGGATGATCGCGTCGACGTCCTGTCTGGCGAGAATCTCGGCGAGTTCGGCGAACAACTCGGAGCGCGGGCGGGCGTACTCGCCTTTGCCCGTCGGTGCGGTGATCGTCGCCCGCTCTTCGGTGCCGTACTGGGCGACGGTGTGGACGTAGGCCTGTCCTTCCTCGACGGTGGCGATGGCGACATCCGGGTTGTCGGTCGCCTCGACGGCTTCTTCGATCCGGTCGCGCTGGTCGGGTTTCCAGCGTTTGGTCACGTCGAGTTCGGTGTGTTCCTCGACGTTCAGCGTGTGGTGGTGGCCCAGCTGGTCCTCCCGCGAGCAGTCGACGATGGTGCCGCCGATCCGCAGGCGGTTCGCAAAGCGGGCGAACTCCACGTCCTCGACGTCGATGGCCACCCAGATGTGTTCCCGTTCCCCGCCGGTGTCGCGTAACTGTTCGTCGTTGCGCTGGATCCGCCGGGTCGTATCGCCGGAGACGGTGTCGCCCGGCTCGATCGCGTGGGAGAGATGCCAGAGATCGTCGAGACTTTCGGGGACGAGCGTCAGCCGCTCGCGGCCCCCCTCGACGACTTCGCTGTCGGCAATGCGCATGCCCAATCTCCGCGTTGGGGGAGTAAGTGGCTGCTGATCTGTCGACAGTGAGAGTCAAGCAGCTTCCGGCCTTGGATCCGGTAATGAGTCAACAGGTAGCCCAGACACTCGGCACTGATCCGGCACTCGCGCCGTACGTCGAGGAGTTCGGTCCGCTCGATCTCGACCCCGTCGAAGATACCTTCGAGCGACTGGTCGTCTCGCTGCTCCGCCAGCAGGTCTCGATCGATGCGGCCGCGGCGATCCAGCAGCGACTGTTCGACGCGTTCGAGATCACCCCGGAGGCGATGCTGGCCGCCGACGAGACAGCACTTCGAGATGTCGGCCTCTCGGAAGCCAAGACGGAGTACGTCAAACACGTCGCTCGTGCCTACCAGGACCACGGCTACGACCGGGCGTACTTCGTGGCGATGGACGACGAGGCAGTCGTCTCGGAACTGACCGAGATCCGCGGTGTCGGCCCCTGGACCGCGAAGATGTTTCTTCTGTTCGCGCTGGGACGCCCCGACGTGTTTCCGGTGGAGGATCTCGGCGTTCGCCGAGGGATGGAGATCGTCTGTGACCGGGAGATGACCCGCGGGGAGATGCGCGACCGGGCGAGCGAGTGGGCACCCTACCGGTCGTACGCGTCGCTGTATCTCTGGCGAGCCTACGAGGGATAAAAAAGAGTCGATCAGCGCTCGACGAGCGGCGTCCCATCAGCCCGCGGCCCGAGTTCGGGACCAAAGGGTGGGTCGGACGGGTCGACGCGGCGGCGTTGCCTGTAATCAGTCGAGCGCTCGACGGGCACCCGTCCGATGGCGCTTATCATCTCGACGTACTCCGCGAAGGAGCGCTGCTCGCCGAAGGAGCCACCGGCTCGTTTGGTAATCTCTTCGGAGAGGATTGTCCCCATGAAATCGTCCGCGCCACAGGAGAGCATCTTCAGTCCCTGCTCGTCGCCGTATTTCACCCACGAGGACTGGACGTGATCGATGTTGTCGAGATAGAGCCGCGAGAGGGCGATCATCAGCTCGTCCTCGTCGGTCGTCGCGCCGCCGTCGATCATCCCGCGCTCGTACAGTGGCGTGTTCGCGTGGACGAACGAAAGCGGGACGAACTCGGTGATCGCGCCGGCCCGGTCCTGCAACTGGCGGATCTTGTCGAGGTGTTCGATGCGGTGGGCCTCGTTTTCGACGTGGCCGTACATGATCGTCGCCGTCGTATCGAGCCCAACGCTGGCGGCGGCCTCCATCGCTTCGAGCCACTCCCCACTCGATATTTTGGCCGGACAGATAACCTCACGAACTTCGTCGACGAGAATCTCCGCGGCAGTGCCGGGAACGCTGTCCAGTCCGGCATCCTGCAGGCGGCTGTACACCTCCTCGTATCCCCACGGCGCGCCACGCTGTGCGTGGTAGGCCTCCTCGGGTGTCATCGAGTGGACGTGGACGCCGCCGACGCTCATCGCCTCGATCTGCTCGCGGTAGCTGCCGGGATCGATCTCGTACTTCTCCGGTGATTTGTAGTTGAGATCCCTACTCTCGTCGGCTTCGAGCAGTTCCCGGTGTTCGTCGTCGAGTGCGAGCGCCGGGTGCAGGCCGCTGACGGAGGTCACCTCGTAGATTCCGGTGTCGAGTGCCTGCTCGACGATCTCGCGGGACTCTTCCGGTGTCTTCGTGAAGCCGCCGTGCTCTTCGTCGTTTGCTTCGAGGAACTGTTCGGAGCGGTCCTTGAAATTACAGAACAGACAGCCGGTGTTGCAGGCCGTCGTGACGTTGTTGTTGAGATTCGCGACGAAGGTCACCTCTTCACCGACCATCTCGGCCCGTCGCCGGTCGGCCGCCTCGAGCACCCGTTCTTTCCGTTCGACATCGATTCCCGGGCGGTCGGTACCGGTCGTGAGGAGTTCGATGCCGTCGTCGATCGTGAGACGCGTCCCCTGTCGTGCCTTTTCGAGGGCATTCTCGAAGGATTGGTCGGTCGTCGGCTGGTGGTCGAACTCGAAACTGCGTGGCACGTTCGTCCGACCCTGGGAAGCGTCTGCCATTATCTCTTTTCGCACCCTGTAGCGATAAAAGACGATTGATCCGGGTAGTGTTTGCCGCCCTCGCTGACACTGAGTTGTGGGTGGAGTCGGATGGATTGTGACAGGCACTGCGAACAGCAAGAAAGCCCCGAGGCGCTGAACTCGGGGGACCCATCTGCGCTCCAGTCGGTGCTTGATGGGTCCGCCTTCGTCCAGCGCCTCGCCCCTTTCAGTCCCACCCGCGTAGCTTGGTCAGCCAGCCGATACGGGTGGGACTGAAAGGGGCCGTCCGCTTGATCCGCCCCGGACGAAGAAAGCACGCGACCGTAGGGAGCGCGCGCATCGAGGCCCGGGCGGTCAAGCGGGCGGGGGCTTTCTTGCTGTTCTCACGATTCACAGAAGCCGGTCCTTCGGATCAAAAACAGGCTACAAAACCAGCTACGCAATCTCAGTCTTCGTCTTCGAAGGCGAGATCCGGGCTCGTCCAGATGACGAACTCGTCATCGTCCTCGCGGTCGATGACGCCGTTGATGTAATCCTCGGCCATCGGCGGATCGTTGACCTCGCTCTCGACGATCGGCGAGACCTGGCGGACGTCGTCGACGACCCAGCCGATGTAGCCCTGATCTTCGAAGGCCTCGGCGTCGAAGACGACGATCAACTCGCCAGCCTCGTCGTTTTCTTTCCCGATGGTGACCTTCGGGTTGAGAATCGTCGTAATCTGCCCGCGCAGATCGACGACACCCTCGACGTGGCCCGGCGTGTTCGGCACGCGCGTGATGTTCTCGTGTTTGACGATCTCCTCGATATACTGGATATCCAGACAGTAGTGTTCGTCGTCCAGCGTGAACTCTAGCACGCGTGTCTCTTCCTCTTCGGTCGTCTCTGCTTCGTCGGTTGCAGACGCACCAACTGTGTCGGCTGTCTCCATCCCCGCGTCGGCTGGACCGGCCTCGGCCCCCATCTGTGCAGCCGTCGCAGCGCCCCCGCCGCCGGAGTCGGCCATCCCCGTAGCGACAGTCTCCGGATCAGCCGTTGCTGATCCATCCAGCGCCTGTTCGAGTTCGTCCATCTCCGGGAGTGGTGCCGAGACCCCTCCTTCGTCCGCTGCACCTGTATCCGTATTCGCCGTCCTGTCGTCTGCACTCGCCGCCCGGTCGTCCGCACTCGCCGCCCGGTCGTCCGCACTCGCCGCCCGGTCGTCTGTGTCCGCTGTACTCCCGGTCTCGGCCGTGGTCGGTTCACTCTCTCCCATGGTTGGTGTCATCTCTTGTGCGCCAGCCCCCGTCTCCGTCGGCTGGGGCTCGTTCTCCTCGCGAGTGGCTGTGTCGACAGTATCCTCCGATGGTTTGTCGTCCTCCGTGGCCGTGCTTTCGGTATCTGAGACTCCTCCGTCGTCATCACCTCCGGCGTCCGAGTCGCCGCGCTCGTCGTCGGCAGCCTCGACGATGTCCTCCATCGTCTGTTTCTCCGGATCGCCGCCGTCGGTGCGGTTCTCCTCGGTTGTCTCAGACGATGACTCCTCGTCACCGCCGTCCCGACTCCCCTCACGCATCTCACGGATTCGCGTCGCGCGATCCATTCGCTCATCATCAGTCATGCTTTCACCTCGGTGTGCTCGAACGCTCGATCGAGTTCGTCCGCGATCTCCAGGAAGACTGCCTCCATGTCGACCGACTGCTCGTATGCAAAGATCGATTTTCCGGCCGAGAACGCCCGCTGGAGTGCAACTCGTTTGCGAACCTCCCAGACTGGCTGGCCGGCGAAGACCTCGTTCAACCACTCGATCATCGTCTGGTCCTCGTTGGTCTGTTCGACGCGATTAGCGACCGCGCCGACCGTATTCACCCGAATATCTAAGAGGTCTTCGAGCGCTGCGGTCTGATCGATCAGCAACTCGATGGCGCGCTCGGAACTGGCCTCCGTCAGCGCCGGCACGATGATGTTCTGGGCCGCGAAGATACTCGACTCTGTGAGTCGCCCGTAGAACGGCGGCGAGTCGACGATTATGTAATCGTACTCGTGGTCGAGCGCGTCGAACGCCTTGTCGAGCATATCGAGCGCGTGCCCACCCGAAACGTTCTCGGGCGAGACGTTGATCGCGAGCGAGGACAGCGCCTCCAGTCCCGCCGACTGGTCGCTTCGCTCTTTGAGTTTCGCCATCAGGTGGGCGATCGTCAGCTCCTGTTCGGCGTGGAGCAGATCCAGATTCGACGGGAGGACGTCCATCTCATCGTGTTCGACGATCAGGTCGTTGATGACCGAACGCCGGTCGCTGTCGGTCAGTACGTCGAAAAACGATGGCGGGGCCGCGTCGTAGGCGTCGAGCATCCCCAGTCCTTCGGTCGCGTTCCCCTGGGGGTCGACATCGACGAAGAGGACGTCTTCGCCGCGCTCGTTGAGCGCTCCTGCGATGTTGATCGCGATGGTCGTCTTGCCAGTCCCGCCTTTCGCGTTCGTCACACAGACCTTTGTCGGGCCGGAATCATCGCGTATCATCGCCACGTACCCGGAGTGAGGGAGCCAGCCGTAATAAAAATGCGTCTCCCATTATCACGAACAAAAAGAGACACCGACGTAGCACCGATATCGGCCGTATACGGCCGTCAGATGCCTGTCTGGTACGACGCCAACATTTAAGAGATAGTAGTTGGAATATAAGGCTAGTTATGAGTATGAATCCGAGCGATTACGACCTCGACGAACTCCGCAAGATGGCGCGGGAGCGGGATGGCAAACAGAACGGCGGGGAGAGTGAGGAACCGGATCTCGGCCTCGACTCGATGCGCGGGGAGAGCACGAGTACCGGCAGTCCGGATTCGTTCCGTGCCGGACTCTACCGCGAACTGCTCCCACTCGAAGCGGGCGGTGACGCCGAGAAACCGTATCTCGAAACACTGCCCGAAGAAAACAGCGGCGAGCATCTCATCTTCGAGTGGTTGGAGTTTCTCCTCTTGCACGCCGGCCACCAGGGCGCTCGTGAGGCCATCGCGTACTACGAATCGGTCGGCTGGATCACGGAAAACTGCGAATCCGAGCTGAAAGATTACATGCTCGGTCTCGACGAACAGGCTGCGAACGATCCAAACGATCTGGACGTCGACGACCACCTCCTGAGTCTCGTCTACATCGCGAAACTGGCGTCGATGAACTGATCCGAGCTGGCTCGGAAGCGCCGGTCGCCATCCTGGATCTGTCGGGGTCGTACTATTTTCACGGTTCGGTCTTCCCCCTCTTATTTTCACGAATGATACTGTCTGACGAAGGTATTTACTCCCCCTTCGCATAGCTCGCAGTATATGAGTCCGACAGTCGACGCGGAGAAAGAAGAGGTGTCAGCAACGGGAATCGGTGGCGACGGAAACAGTTTTCCGGTGGGTGTCAATCTCGGGAGTACCCGGACAGTAATCGCACATCCCTCCGAACACGGTTCCGGCTTGCAGACAAGCCGAACACTGACCTGTCTCGCGCGCTACGAGGACCCACTGACCGGTGAGGAGAAGTACCTCTACGGTGAGGAAGCCGCGATGGAGTACCCCGACAAGGTGGAGTATATGCTCCGGTCGGGACTGCCGGAAGGCGACCAGACGGAACTGGCTACGCAGTTTTTCGAGGCCGTGATCGACTCCCACGATATCCCTGAACAGAGCGCCGTCGTCTACGCGACGCCGACGATCGACAACCCCGAGGGACTCGAAAACCTCAGCCAGGTCATCGAGGCGAGTGCGATCGGCGACCAGCTCGTCGAGAGCTACCCCGAGTCGCTGACCGGTGCCATCCCAGCGATCGGTGACGGTCTCGAAGCGCTCCAGGAGATCTTCGTGACGCTCAACATGGGCTCGACGAACCTGGAGATGTCGGCGTACCGCCGTGGCGAACAGCTCGTCCCCTTTACCACGGGTGCGGTGACCGGCAACGAGGTCGACCGCGCGATCGCGAACCTGGTCGAGGAAGAAACACAGGGTCGTGTCAACATCGACACCAACACTGCCCGGGAGTACAAGGAAGCCCACGGCGATTACGACGAGTTCGAGCCCTTTACCGACATCATCCAGCAGCCCGGCGGTGGCACCCACGAGTTCACCATCGAGCGGTCGGTGATGGACGCGCTCGACGACTATCTCGACGACGTCGTCGAGGAGTTCGCCAACCAGTTCCTGCCGAAACTCGCGAACAAACACATGCGCGCCTACCAGCTCGCGCTCGACAAACCGGTCGTCCTCACGGGCGGGATGGCCTGTATCCCCGGCATCGTCGAGGCGTTCGAAGAACGCGCGAGCGAGGAACTCGGCCGCGAGATCACGGCAACCGCACCGGACCGGGCGGATCTCGCCGCCACCGTCGGCGCACAGCGGATCGCTGCAGAACTTGGCAAGCAGCGATAGTCGCTGTCGCACGTCGTCAGGAGATCAGCTGTCAGCCGTCCTCGCTGACGAACGTTCTGAACCGTTCGACGGCTGCCTCTCTACCAGTCGCCACCAGAATATCCCCCGATTCGACTGTGAACGCCGGGCCGGGATTCGTGATCAGTTCGTCGTCTCGCTCGACACCTACGAGGGTACAGCCCGTCTGCTCCCGGATCTGTGTTTCGTCCAGTCGCTCGCCGGTGAGTGCCGGGGCTGTCTCTCTGACGAAGACGAATTCGTTGTGTGGTGTGAGCAGTTCCCGTTCCTCGATCAGCGCCGACGCGAGGACGCCGTCCGTGACGGCTGGTAGCGAGAGGACGTAATCTGCACCCGCGTTGTACAGTTTCCAGACGTTGTCGGGGTCGTTCGCCCGGGCGATGATCTCGACGTCGGGGGCGTGGTGGCTGATCAGAATCGCGCTGTAGATCGCTGTGGCGTCCTTTTCGACTGCGAGTACGACAGAACGGGCATCTGCGACGTTCGCCTCCCGGATCGTGTGGTCGTCGGTAATATCGCCGATCACGTCGGCACCCGTATCCACATGGAAATCCACAGTCGTGACGTCGATCCCCTCGCCTTCGAGTGTGTTCGCGACCGTCTGGCCGACGTCGCCGTACCCGCAGACGACCACCCGCGACGACTGGCCGCGGTGGGTCGGGAGTTTTCGTGCGCCGACCGTTTCGAGTTGTTCGTGGTCGCCCGAAACCAGCAGGATACTGTTTTCGAGGATCTCCGTCTCTGGCGGCGGCGAGACGAGAAAGCGAGGGCCGAACCAGCCGCCGATGACCGTAATTTCGAGGCCGTCGGCGGCACCGATCTCTTCGATCGTCGTCCCGACGAGTTCGCTCCCGTCTTCGACGAGATACTCGCCGAAATCGATCTGCGTCGTCAGCCCGACAGCCGCCTGAAACCGCTCCGAGATCGTCTGTATCGACCGCATCGCGAGACTCTCACCGAGGCTCTGTTTCGAGAGGACGACCTCGTCGGCACCGGCGTACTCGTGATGTGCGACAGCGTCGCGGCTCTCGACGACGCTGACGATCGTCGCGTCCGGATTCACCCGGCTAGCCGCCAGAATGACGGTGAGATTCCGCTCGTCACCCATGTCTGTGACGATGGCTCGTGCGTTCTCGAAGTTCGCGTTCCGGAGCGTTTCGACCCGTTCTGCGTTGCCGTAGGTCGCCTCGAAGCCGTCGGCTCTGAGTTCGTTGACCTCGTCGGCGTCGGGTCGGACGAACAGGTACGGAATCCCTGCTTCGTCGAGTTCCGTCCGGAGAACATCGTCTACGGCGGAGTTACCACAGAGGACGACGTGATCCTGGAGGCCTGTCTCCCTCGGGGGTTGCGTGTCGAACGCTCGTTTGAACAGTGGCACAGCCAGAATTGGGAGTGCCAGGAAGACGAGCACGAGACGCGTAATATTCAGCAGGATTACGAACGTCGTCAGCTCGCTGTGCTCCCGGACGAGCGCTGCATCCGCTCCGAAACTCCCCGTGGTGAGCGCCTCGATGACGATCTGGATCGCAGTGACGACCGACCGCTCCGCGCCGGCGTACCTGAGGGCTGCCCACCGGTAGATGAGCGCGTAGACGAAAACGAGCAACGCCACACCAGCGAGAACCAGCAGCAGTCGCTTGCCCAGGTCGATCGCTGGTTCCCTGTCGGCTGGCTCCAGCTGTGAACTCATTCTCGTTTGATCTACCAGTACCGTATTTATAGTACTGATTCGTCCGTGCTGCGAAATTCTCCGATCGATCTGTCACTCGATGGGTGGCCGATTTGCCGGCGAGACACCCTCCCGGTCGAGTACCTGTTCGACGTAGTATTCCTGGAGTGACTGCTCGCTGTCGAGGTCGATCTCTCCGGTGGCCCGGTCGAAGACGACCTCGCCTTCGTGGACCACCGTCACCCGATCGACGTACGGCTCGAAGGCAGTCACGCGGTGTGTCGAGACGAAGACGGTGTTGCCCCGATCCACGTACTCGTCTACGAATTCGAGAAAGCGGGCCGTCGAGACGTCGTCGAGTGCGCCGAGCGGTTCGTCGAGCAAGAGGAAATCCGGCTTCTTGATGAGCGCGAGCGTGAGATCCAGTTTCCGGGCGAACCCACCCGACAGCTCCCCTGCTTTCCGGTCGAGCGCGCGGACCAGGCGGAGTTCTTTCACGACGCGGTTGTTCCACTCCCAGTCCTCGGCACCGACCACGCCGGCGAAGACGTTGATGTTCTCCCTGACAGTCAGCCCGGGATAGAAGTTCGGCCGCTGGAAGCCACAGCCGATGACGGCCGACGGGAGCGAGACCGTCCCGCTGGAGGGTCGTGTCAGCCCGAGGATCAGCCGGAACAGCGTCGACTTCCCCGAGCCGTTCGGGCCGAGCAGGCAGTGGAACTGCCCGTCGCCGATCGACAGCGAGATACCGTCGACAGCGACGACAGAGCTGTACTCCCGTGTCACGTCGTCGAGTTCGATCCGTTCGGTCATTAGCTTCGCCTCCGGTAGTAGACGATCGAGCCTTCGAGAGCGAGGCCGGCGAGGACGATCAGCCCGACCGTCGCGGCGTACCACTCTGTGAACATGGCTATCTCCGAGCCTTTGAGCATTATACTCCGGGTGATTACCATCGTGTAGTAGGTCGGTAACGCCTGTGCGACCGTCGTCCGCAGTGCGGAGAAGAAGCCGATCGGGAAGGCGAGCGCCGACAGCGCCACGATGCCGAGCATCAGCGTGACGTTGACGAAGAGGCCGACGCCGCTGAACCGCGAGAGAATCATGATCGTCGTGCTCACGGTCGCAAGCAACAGGAAGGTGAGCAGGAGTGCGAGCACGGCACCCGGCGCGAGCGACGCGACCTCGTAGCCGTAGTACAGCGAGCCCGCGTGGAAGACCACGATCGGGAACAAGAGCAGAATTGTAAAGAACACCAGCTTCGCGAGGACGACCGATTCGAGTGAGGTTTCGACACGGAGCCGGTCGAGGACGACGGATTCGTTTTTGATGTTGTAGGGGACGTAGGTAAAGGCGAAGAAGATCACGAGTACCATCAAAAAGGAGGGGTAGAGATACTCCGGGAGCTGTTTTTCCTCGCCGACGATCTCCCGTTCGACCGTGATATCGGCCGCGAGGAGCTGATCGAGTTCTGTTTCGGTGAGACTGGCGATCACCCGCGACGAGGAGAGAAAGGGGACCACGCTGCCGTCGACGACGAGGGTGAACTCGGCGGATTCACCCGCTGTGGTGATATCGTCTGGTACCCCGACGATCGCGTAGACGGATTCCCGTTCGAGCATCCTGTCTGCTTCGGCTCTGCTGTCGACCCGCTCGGGATCGGTGAACGAGGCCAGCCCACCCTCGATGATCTCGATATCCGACTCTGTGACAGCGTCGTCTTCCGCGACGACGGCGACAGGCACCGACCGCGGGACAGCATCCTGAAAGAGTGCGCTCGTGCCGGCAAAAAACGCGGGTAACAGGAGGAGCAAAAAGACGAGAATAAGCGCGTTACGCGAGCTCCAGTGGAGCTCTTTTTCGAGGAGCGATCGCAGTGACATGAAGGGGGTCGATTACCCCGACACTGCCGTTTGCTGTGAGCCGAAGCCACTCCCGGTGCTGCCGGAGTTCGTCTCTTCGAGCAGCGTCAGGAGTTCGTCGGTCGTCGTCGTGTAATCGAACGTGACCTGGCTGCCGTCGTTGTCGATCTCCAGATTCTCGGCCATCCCCGAGAGTTCCGGATCTTCTGCGACGCTACTCAGTCCGAAGTTGAGTGTGCTGGCCAACTGATTGGCATCCTCTTCTGACGGTGTCGTCATCTGCATCCCGAACTGCATCTCGCTACCGTCGGTGTCGTAGTTCATCGTCACGATACTGATCTCGGGGAACTGGCTGCCCTGATTGAACTCTTCGTCGGAGACGTCGACTGCTGCGTTCATCAGGCTTCCCTCGTTGTTGTCGTAGGCATCCCGGAGATCGCCGCTGAAGGCGTCGGCGTCACCCTCTCGGGTGTCGATCGCGTCTTTGACCGGCTGCTCGGTTCCGAGCACGAAGGTTCCGTCACCGAGGTCAGCGACCCACGTCTCCTCACCATCGGTGGTGGTGACATAGACCGTCACGCCGTTGTACTCCTGCTCTTCGTAGTCGTCCATTTCCCCCTCTTCGGCGGCCTCGACGAGTTCGTCCCACTCCCAGTCGCTCTGGACGATAATGCCAGTGTACTCGTCACCGACGTTCTCTGCCTCGAGTCCGTCCGGGGCCTGGAAGAAGACGGTCGCACTCTGGAAGTCGCTGACGTCGATGTCGCTTTCGCCTTCAGCCTGTTCGAGTGCTTCGTCCCAGCTCTGTGGGTCGTCCGGACCGAGATCTTCATCCATCTGGATAATGCCGTCCATCAACTCGGTCGTCGCCTGGTCTGTCGCAATCTCGCCGTCGAAATACATCACGCCGTCGACGCCCGCCGGAACGGTGTCCGCTGCATCCCCAGCATCTCCCCCACCGCCGCCACCCATACAACCCGCAGACAGAACGGCAAACGCAAGCAGGAGTGCAATCTGAACTCGTTTCGATCTGAGCAACCCGCTACCGAACTGTAACTGATTGGCCAGTTTTGATACCGTATTTTGCATTGTACCGTGTGGTCTGTTCAACAGGCATAATAATCTTACTATGGTGTCTGATAAGTAAAAATACCAAATATGCGTATCTTTCTGCTCACCAGAGAGAAACGTTTTTGCGTAGTTCCCCAAACAGATAGGTATGGACTGGCCACACGATCCCGACGGCGAGAAGGGAAGTGAGGGGCGGCGTAACTACGGCCACGCCATCCTCGCGAAAAAAGTCGACGAAGACGAAGATTTCCCTTTCACTGCGGGTGAGTACGTCGAACAGTACGGCGACCACCCGGTACGGATCGACTACGAACGCGTCGTGAGCGTCGCAGAGATTTTCGAGGAGATCGACGACGACGAACAGTTCGAGACGTTCCCCGAGTTCCACAAATCGGTCGGCAAAGCACTCCGTGCGGCGGATTACTGGCCGTATCGCCTCGAACACGCCTGACTGGCTCCCGGGAACGAACGCCTCGGGGTTCCAGACAGTTTGGGTTGTGTGCACATAACATACTTACCAGCCGATGTTGTAGTTTCAATAATGAATCAGACAGATACACCAGCCGAGCAACTCAATCTCCCTGCGGCGGTCCAGGCCGAGTTGCTTTCCGCGCGTCGTCGGTGTCTTCTGCTGGTTGTACTCGCAGAGGGTGGCCCGGCGACAGTCGACGACCTGGCGGTGCGCATCCGGGCGAACGAGCGTGGGATCGATCCAGAAGATGTCGACGACGCCGAGCGAGCGTCGGCCCGCGACGAGATCTTCGAGAGACACCTGCCGAAACTGACTGCGACCGAACTCGTGGAGTACGATTCGTTGCTCGGAAAGGTCCGACTCGCCGAGCCAGCTATCGTCTCACTGGCACGGGAGGAACTGAGGATTTAACCGATATTCGTGAGCGACTGCCCCACGCTGACTGGCATCACGTCTGGGCATTTCGCCGTCTTGTCGAATACGTTGAGTACAAAGCTCCAGAACACGGTGTGGCGGTTGAACCCGACCACACCAGCCAGCGGTGTTCCCGTACTGACTGTGGGTTTACCCACGAAGATAATCGCGACGGCGAGCAGTTCCAGTGTCTGAAATGCGGGTACGAGATCAACGCGGACTACAACGGCGCCAAAAACGTCGGACTGCGGTATATGCGGAAGCGACAACACAGACTGCGTTCCTCGCCCACGCCGGGGGGCGCAGACGCACCAGTAGACGTGCGTGTAAATGGTGGGACGTTGAACGGTGACGGCTATCGGCCAACCGCCGACAGTTGATCGCCGGGAGTCCACATCAAAGCCCCTCCCTCAAGGACCGAGGCACGTATGCGCCGAGGGAGTAGGGAGGGGTAGTTTACCAGGACGTCGATGTTCTGTGCTGCCTGGTCGACGTTCTCTCCGAGTCGGACGAGCTGGTTGTAGAGGCTGACCACGTAGAACCCCACGAGGCCGACGACGATTACCAGCACGAATAGCCCGACGATTGTGAGATGCAAACTCGTCAGTCTTTGCGACTCTCATTCTTTCATACTTGTGACAACTTCTCGTCTCGCCGCCGGAGAGATGACCGAGTCGTCGTGACCCCTCGCTACCACAACCCCGTTGTTTACGGCTGTACAGAGTAAAAATCTACTGCAGGTAGCTTTTTCACCGGGTGTGGCAAATATTGGCATATGAACTCCGACGTGACCGTGCGGGAACTCATGGATCGGGAGTATGTTGGTGTCAGCGAGTCGGACGGCCTCATCGAAACGGTCGAGTTGCTGCTCACGGAGGACAAGGAGACAGCGGTGGTGTTGCGCGGCAGCGAGTACGTTGGGGTAGTGACCGAGCGTGACGTCCTGGAGCTGCTGGTCAGCGATCAGGCACCCGACGAGGCGACAGTCGGTGATGCGATGACCGACCAGGTTCCGACAGTCTCGCCGGAGGAGACTGTCACGGAGGTAGCAGACCGGCTCTCGACAGAGCCAGCCAGCCGACTGATCGTCACCGATGGAGCCGAACCGTTCGGGGTCGTCACCGAGGCAGATCTGCTAGCCGGCCAGAACTATCCGGAACAGACCGCAGTCGCGGACGAGCCGGAACTGGTGCAGTCCGGGGCCGAGACGACCACGCAGAGTGCGAGCGGGGAGGGGTTCGACGACCAGGGGATCTGTGAGGTCTGTGGCTCGCTGGCACGCGATCTCGCCGCGTTCAACGGCCAGCTCCTCTGTGCTGACTGCCGGGATATGTAACGCGATGCCCCCCTTCGAAATCAGCCATCCCGATACCGGGAGCGTCGACGAACTCGTCGATCTGTGGATCGAACTCGCCGACGATCAGCGCCAGTACGGCTCGCACGTGCGTGCTGAGCCGAACCGGAGTCAGATTCGCGAGTCGTTGCTCCGGTACGTTACGGGTGATCGCGTGCTCGCTGCGCGCCATCCGTCGATCTGTGGGTTCGTCATGTTCTCGATCGAGCACGGCGAGTTCGAGCAGGACGTCACCCGTGGGATCGTCGAGAACCTCTACGTGGAGCCAGGTAGCCGAAGCGAGGGGATCGGTTCGGCGTTGCTCTCCGCTGCCGAAACTGAACTCGACGACCGGGACGCAGACGTCATCTCGCTCGGTGTGATGGCCGAAAACGAGGCTGCTCGCCGGTTCTACCACCGCCACGGCTACGATGTCTACCGTGTCGAGATGGAGAAATAGCCGAGACTGGTGGCTGTGAATTCTTCAGTTTTGTACAGCCACCAGCATGAACCGAAAACGATACACACTCAAAGGGGCATCTGCAAGTACGAACTGCGCCAGGGGAGCTTGGGTGGTTCAAGCACCCGACTTGTAATCGGGAGTTCGAGGGTTCAAATCCCTCCCCTGGCTCGTTTGTTCGAACGACAGTGAGAACGAAGAGCCGAACGCGTGGGATTTGAAGCAGGGAGGAGCTTTGCTCCGACCGGGGTTCATAATCCCTCCCCTGGCTTTCTACTGTGAACGAACGTGAACAGCGAAAGCCACGAGGGATTTGAATGAGACGAGACGCGCAGTGGAGCGAGCAGTCTCGGCGTGGTTCATAATCCCTCCCCTGGCTCTTTTTCCCCCATACAGATTGAGAGTCTCATCCGTTCACATTCGAATTAGGTTAAGAGCTTTATACCTTTTATTTACGTCGTCAAGAACCAGGAGAAAGATCACTCGCTCACTGCCCCCGGCCATGTTGTTTCGTCGGTGACCCGAGGTCGGCAACCAACACGATCAAGAATGTTGTACATCTCAGGTTCTCGATCGTACTTCTATCGGGTATTCAATCTCTGACGCTATTATTGTCTATAGTATTGTGTAAATAATCTAGTTTGGTTGAATACAGTCAAAAAGTTTATTAGGTAGTACTCCGGTCATTAATTATGCAGAAAACACGGACCAGATGTGCTGCGTCGGGTTGTGATGCGACGCATAGTTCCTGGAAACACTGGGAGGTAACGTGTGTCAACTGTGGGGCCTTCGTCTGTCGGGACGACTACAGAACGCTTCCAGTCGTCGAGTTGTTTATGACCCGGACCAGGGAGTGTCCGAACTGCCGGCAGCCGATGGAAGGGTAGTCCAGTTCCTGCCGTCGCTACATCTGTCTCTCCAAGTACTCGACTTCCAGTGTCGTCTCTGGGAGTCGTCTCACTGCGTCAGATAGCTATAAGTGTCAATAGTTCTTGTAGTATGGTATGAGTGAGACCGAAACACAGATCGACGAGACGACGACCTGGCCAGACCTCGCAATCAGCCTCTACGACCGGTTGACGGGGCGCGGTGCAGAGATCACCTACGAGTTCGAGGAGATGGAAATCGAGGTGCCGAGCAAGGTCGGCGACGATGCGGATCACGCCACCTGGCGGATGGACGGGACGGTTCGTATCACCACCGAAGAGCGTGAGTAACTGTGTCGAGCGGCAGTGAGGTGCTCGCTGCCCTCGAAGCGGCAGCGACCGACAGCCCCGCACTCTCTGTCGATGCGAACCTCGCCCTGACTGTCGACGGGACGAAACTCGCAGTGAGTGCGTCGGGCGATCGGATCCGGATTCAGATTCCCTCTGTCCGGGCAGCAGTAGCACTGTTCGGCAGCGAGCGTCAGCGACTCCCGACCGTCTCGGAGACGCTGACTCACAACGGTTTGACTGCCGAAATCCGGATCGGTGACGCGGTCGTCGCGCTTCTCGGTACCGCGGCGGCCCCCAGTCCGTTCTCGAAGCCGATCTGGGGCGAGGCAGTCGAGATACGACCCGGTGAGGTGCTCGCGGCCGCGTTGCGACTGAAATAGCACTCTGTCTTATTCGAGTGCAGCCACGTCCTCGGCCGTCACGTCCCGGTCGTCGGGCAGTCGATCCATGCAGTCGTAGCAGAGAAAGTGCTCGGTTCCGTCGGCCAGTTCGAGGGTCATCCCCTCGGTTTGCTTGTTCTCCAGGGTCCAGATGTTGGCGATTCCACCGCCGATATTGACCGACTGCCCGCAGCCGTCACACGGTTGTTTCGCCATACGCGAACGAGGGGAGCCACCAACAAACGCTTTTCGAGGCCGACTCTCGTCTGCTGGAACCTCTTACCGCTCTGGAAACTCTGACAGCGCAGCCTCCAATCGCTCGTACTCCGCCCGTACCTCCTCGAGTTCGTCCTCGACACTGCCTGATTTCAGTCGCCGACGCTCCTCCTCGGAGAGATCCTCGGCGACGACTGCGCTGTTTCTGAGCCGCTCGTACTCTGTTTCTCGGGGCAGTGCACGAACTACCCGGAGCGACTCGACAGCGGACGGATCGATCCGATTGACTGCGCTCGTCAGCTCCTGACACAGCCAGCGCAGTTCGGTCGCCGTCGGCGGTGGCCAGTCGATCCGGAGCGGGTCGGCGTCGAGTTTGTCGAAGTACGCCCTGTGGTGGTCGACGGCGTGGACGAGACGCTCCGGATCGTCGACGTAGTGGCTCAGTTTCGAGCGCGAGTAGCCCCCGTATTCGAGCAACTTGGGGACCGGCTCGGTCCCGGGCGGGTCGTTGCGGATGTAGTCGGCTATTTCCGACGGTGGTGGCTCGAACTCGACGAGTGGATACCACTCCATCTCTTCGAGAAAGGCGACGACGGTTCGGGCTGACTCCTCCCGGTACAACTCCCTGAACGCCTCCGTCACGACCTCGTTGTAGGTTTCGATGGGTTCTCGAATACGCTCGGTGGGTGCATCTAGATCCGCGTCGGAAAGTGCCGCGAGTCGTTCGAGTTCGTCGAGTTCCGCCGCCAGTTCCTCGCAGCGAAAGGAGAGCTCTTTCCGTGTCTCGCGGTAGGCCTCGCGTGCCCCGTTGCGGTCTTCGAGTCGTTCGACCAGCTCACCAACCGGCTCTAGCTGTTCGTAGACGTGTTCGAAATCGCTGTCACTGAACCACTTCTGCTGGAGGTACTCGTCACACTCCTCGAAGATCTCGTATCGCAGGGTATCCGCCGAGATTTTGCCCATCACCTCGTCGATCCGGCTCTGGAAGGCGACGATCGTCTGGATATCCCCGTCATCGCCAGTGACCTGATCCTGGAACCGGTCGAGCATCTCCGTCCAGGCCCTGTAGGCGTCGGCAAGCTCCTGCAGTTTTGTTTCGCCGTACTCGTCGACGCGTTCCTGGGCAGCGTCGAGTTCCTGTGCACGCCGTTCGATCTCTGCGACGAGATCAGTCTCGGCTGGTTTACTCGTAGACATCGTCTGGATCGAACACCCTCTCTCCGACCTGTTCGCCGTCGATCGACCGGTAGAAGCAGGACTCGAAGCCAGTGTGGCAGGCTCCGCCCTCCTGCTCGACCAGATACAGCAGGGCGTCGCCGTCACAGTCGACACGGATCTCCTCGACGTGCTGGAGGTGTCCGCTCGATCCGCCCTTCTTCCATAACTCGTCGCGGCTCCGGGAGTAGTAGTGTGCCAGTCCGGTTTCTCTGGTCTGTTCGACCGCCTCGCCGGAGGCGTAGGCGAGCATCAACACGTCACCCGAGGTGGCGTCCTGGGCGACGACCGGCAGCAGGGACTGCTCGTCGAACGCGAGTTCAGGGGCGTCCGTACTCATACGTGTGCCGAGGACTGTCTGCCGCATAGGTCTTGTCCTCTCTCGATACCGATCGATTCGATATTTAAAAAGCCAGGCACTCGACGACACTCTGTGATAGTCTGTCACACATTTCCGGACCGATGGCCCGTCTCCGGGATCTTTCTCCGCGTGGTTCCGGTCAGCACTGCCGGTAGTTCGGGCGGGAAACACATACATTTATATAGAACCACAGACAAACTTTCTCTTGATATGAGTCAGCAGCAGATGCAGGGCCAGCCCATGATCATTCTGGGCGAGGACGCCCAGCGAATGAAGGACAAGAGCGCGCAGGAACACAACATCTCGGCCGCCCGCGCGGTCGCGGAGTCGGTACGGTCGACACTCGGGCCGAAGGGGATGGACAAGATGCTCGTCACATCGCTCGGTGATATCGTCGTCACGAACGACGGTGTGACGATCCTCGAAGAGATGGACATCGACAACCCGACGGCAGAGATGATCGTCGAGGTTGCCCGCACACAGGAAGACGAGGCCGGCGACGGCACGACGACCGCCGTCTCGATCGCAGGCGAACTCCTCAAAAACGCCGAGGAGCTCCTCGAACAGGACATCCACCCGACTGCGATCATCAAAGGGTTCAATCTGGCCGCGACGCAGGCCCGGGCGGAACTCGACGAGATCGCCGTCGACATCGAGAGCGACGACCACGACGTGCTCCGGCAGATCGCCGAAACGTCGATGACCGGCAAAGGCGCCGAACAGCACAAAGAACACCTCGCCGAACTCGTCGTCGACGCCGCGCAGGCAGTCACCGTCGAGGCTGACGACGGCTCGACGATCGTCGATCTCGCCTTCCTGAAAGTCGAGACCCAGACCGGGCGCTCGGCCGGCGACTCCGAACTCCTCAACGGCGCTGTCATCGACAAGGACGCGACCCACGAGGACATGCCGACGGACTTCGAGGATGCGAACACGCTACTCGTCGACTCCGCACTCGAACTCGACGAGGCCGAAGCAGACACGCAGGTCAGCGTCACCGACCCGAACCAGATCCAGGACTTCCTCGACCAGGAAGAAAAACAGCTCCGCGAACTGGTCGACCAGATCGCCGACCTCGGTGCTGACGTCGTCTTCTGCCAGAAAGGTATCGACGACATGGTCCAGCACTACCTCGCAAAAGAGGGTATCCTCGCTGTGCGCCGTGTCAAACGCTCGGATATCGAGTTCCTCCGCGAGGTACTCGGTGCCGATATCGTCTCGGATCTCTCGACTGCCACCGAGGATTATCTCGGCTCCGGTTCGGTCACCCGAGACGAGGACGAAGGGCTGTTCTACGTCGAAGGCACCGGCGACACCGTCCACGGTGTGACGCTGCTCCTCCGTGGTTCGACCGAACACGTCGTCGACGAGATCGAGCGTGGTGTGCAAGACGCACTCGACGTCGTCGGCAGTGCAGCCGGTACCGGACAGGCGCTGCCGGGTGGCGGCGCGCCGGAAGTCGAACTCGCACGCCGGCTCAACGATTACGCCGACAGTGTCAGCGGCCGCGAACAGCTGGCCATCGAGGCCTTTGCGGACTCCCTCGAAGTCGTCCCGCGCGTGCTCGCCGAAAACGCCGGGCTCGACAGCATCGACACGCTCGTCGACCTCCGTTCCGCCCACGATGGCGGCGAGGAACGCGCCGGTCTGAACGTCTTCAGCGGCGATATCGAGGACACCTTCGAGGCTGGCATCGTCGAGACCGCGAGCGCGAAAAAGCAGGCACTCTCCTCGGCCAGCGAGGCCGCGAACCTCGTGCTCAAGATCGACGACATCATCTCTGCTGGCGATCTCTCGACCGAAGGCGAAGAGGATGCCGGCGGCCCAGGCGGTGGTATGGGCGGCATGGGCGGCGGTATGGGTGGCGGCATGGGCGGCATGATGTAAGAAGGGCGTGAACGCAGTGAACGCCCTGGTTCGTGAGCGGCGACGGTTTCGTTTTTTGGAAATTCAGAACAGAAACCGTCGGCAGTCACGCTTTACTGTTCTCGCGTCGAAGGCACCGACATGCCACAGCGAGGTCGGCTACCGGGCGCGTCCGGTCCGGACCAGATCGTCTGTCACGCCGACATCGACTGTTTTTACGCGTCCTGCGAACGACTCCGGGAGTCGGCACTCCGCGGCGAACCCGTCGTCGTCGGGATGGGCTACGAGCCGGGCACCACGAACGGCGCGGTGGCCACGGCGAGCTACGAGGCCAGGGAGTTCGGTGTCGAGAGCGCACAGGCCATCTCGCAAGCACTCGACGCACTCCCGCGGAAGATCGACGCAGCGAAAGCCGACGACCAGTCCGTCGAGAAGGCTGGCTTCTATCGGCCCGTCGACATGGAGTACTACGAGTCCGTCGCGAGCGATATCAAGGCGATTCTCCACGAGCGGGCCGACACCGTCCGCGAGGTGAGCATCGACGAGGCGTATCTCGACCTGACCGAGCGCGTCGAGTGGGGAGGGGAGCTTCGCTCGTTCGCCGCAGAGCTGAAAGCCGAGATCCGCGAGGAGGTCGGGGTGACAGCGAGTCTCGGTATCGCGCCGACGATGAGCGCCGCGAAGGTTGCGAGTGATCACGACAAACCGGACGGCCTGGTCGTCGTCGAACCGGGCGATGTCCAGTCTTTCTTCTCGGATCTCGATGTCGAGGAAGTCCACGGCGTCGGGCCGGTGACAGCCGCCGAGATGCGGGAGATGGGAATCGAGACGGCTGGCGATCTGGCTACCGCAGATCCAGCGCGTCTCGAAGCGGCGTTCGGGGAGCGTGGCCGTCGCGTTCACCGGTTTGCTCGTGGGGAGGACGGCCGCGAAGTCGAACCGAAGGGCCGCCCGAAGAGCTTCTCCCGGGAGTCGGCCTTTACCGAGGCGACGACCGACGAGGAGCGCCAGCGTGAACGACTCCAGACGCTGGCCGAGGCTGTCGCTGGGCGAGCAGACCAGCGCGGTGTCCTCTATCAGACGATCGGGATCAAGGTCGTTACACCGCCGTTCGACGTCCACACGCGAGCGAACTCGTTGTCGGGGCCGGTCGCAGACGAGGAACTCGTCGTCGACGTCGCGACGGAACTGTTCGAGGAGTTCGACGGCGAGGAGATCCGTAAACTCGGCGTTCGTGTCTCGAATCTCTCTTTTGGCTCGGAGAGTCAGCCCTCGCTTGCAGCCTTCTCGGGGGAGACGGACGCCGATTCGGAGGATGAATCTGTCGATGCCGGGGCCGTGTCGAAGGGGCAACCGATTGGTAGCGACGTCGAACCACCGGAAGGTCAGTCGTCGCTTCGGGATTTCGACTGATATTGGTTGCTGTACATTCGGACAGATATTCGACCACCGTGAGAACGAGTGCTCACGAGGTCGCAATTCTTCAGTTCCGGATCGCCACCAGTATCAGTTTCGTATAACCACCAGTATGAGCCAAGGATTTTTATCAGGCAATCGCGTTCCTCCTTCTACGAGATATGTCTGCAGACGATACAGCTGACGGCGAACCCGGGACCGACGGCGCCGAAACTGATGATGCCTCACGGGACGTTCGCGAAAAAATAGAGGAAGAAGCAGACAAGGCAATCGAGCAGTTCGACGAGGGAGTAGTCGATCTCCTCTCCTGGATCCTTGAAACCGAAACGCGAGCGCGTATCTACATTCATCTCCGCCAGCATCCCGACAGCACGAGTGACGAAATCGCCGAGGGAACTGGCCTGTATCCGAGCACCGTTCGGGAGGCGCTCGCAGCACTGCACGAGGATGGGACTGTCACGCGGGGGAAACGCCAGAGTGAGGGCGCTGGGAACAACCCCTACGAGTACAGCGCGATCCCGCCGAGTGATCTCGTCGCCGAGGCTGTCGACGACGTACAGGGCCAGCTCAACGCCGTGTTCAATCTCGACCGGTATCTGGACGGGAGCGACGAGACCGACGACGAGCCCGTGACGATCAACGTCACTGAAGAAGACGAGTCGTCGTGACGGATCAATCCGAAGCCACTAAACATCGTGGTGCCATGCCAGAAGATATGCCTGTCGCGCTCGGTGGGACGTTCGATCCGGTTCACGACGGTCACCGTGCGCTGTTCGAGCGGGCCTTCGAACTCGGTGACGTGACGATCGGACTCACGAGCGACGAGCTCGCTCCGAAAACCCGCCACGAGGATCGCCCGATCCGGTCCTACGAGCGCCGCCACAGTGCGCTCGACGAGGTGCTGTCGACGCTCGCCACCGAGTACGACCGGCGCTACGAGATCCGGAAACTCACCGAACCGACGGGGATCGCGACGGAACCACAGTTCGACGTACTCGTGATCTCACCGGAGACGAAGACGGGCGGGAAGCGGATCAACGAGATCCGTCGAGAACGCGGCCACGACCCCCTGGAACTCGAAGTCGTCGATCACGTCTACGCCGAGGACGGAGAGATTATTTCCTCGACGCGGATCGTCCACGGTGAGATCGACGAACACGGCAATCTCACGCCGGACCGAGAGGGACGCGTCCGTTCCGACTGCGAATAATCACCACCCCGGTGGCTGCAGACCGGTCTCTTTTAACTGTTCTTTCCAGTGTTGCTGGACCGAGAGCCGAGAGACGCCGACAGCGTCGGCAACCTTCGTCTGGGAGCGCTGGTCGCCAGCGATCAATGCGCCGACGTAGAGTGAGGATGCCAGCTTCGCCTGTTTCGACCGTTCGGATTCGGGCACTGTCGAGAGGAAGACCTCGCGGGCGTGCGAGCGAGCGTCGGTCCCGAGATCGAGCCGGTCGGCTGCCTGTTCGAGAGTCTCCAGCCAGTCGGCGTTGTCCACTTCGTCGCTGGCGCGGTACACGCCTGACTGTAGTTCACACGGTGATATAAACGTTCCCGGCAGCAAGCGACACGTTCATTTGGGACGGTTGTAAACTGTGGACTGGGCGCGGGTAACCGAGCCAGGCCAAAGGTGCAGCGCTTAGGACGCTGTCCCGTAGGGGTCCGCCGGTTCAAATCCGGTCCCGCGCACTGAACAAAGACTGCGAGCGTAGCGAGCAGTTTGCAGTGAGGGAGCAGGAGCGGATTTGAATTAGAGACGACGCGCGCAGCGTAGCGAGCACGTCTTCGCGTGGTTCAAATCCGGTCCCGCGCATACTACCAGTACTGAACTTCACAGCGATCAGATAGATCTCTCACAAACTGCCAGCCTCGCCCAGACTGTCTGCGTAACCCCATCCGTTTCCAGTTTTATCCAACAATTTGTCCTTATCTATATTTTTATGGACATAATATATTTATGTTGCTCACCCAATTTCCTGGATATGTCTGACGAGAGACCGATTCAGCGACGAACATTTCTCAAAGCGAGCGGTGCAGCAGCGGCCACCGTCTCACTGGCTGGCTGTTCGAGTGGCGGTGACGACGGGAGTGATGACGACGGAAGCGACAACAACACGTCCGACGACGGGATGGACGACGGCAACACGACCGACGACGGTGACGATGGTGACGAGATGGCGGAGTTCGAGGTATCCATCACGCAGGGGAACATGCCCTCCGGTCTCGACCCCCACGACCACCGGGAGACACCGACCGACGTCGTGATGCTCCACGCCTACGAGGGCGTTCTGAATCGGGACGCCAGCGGGCAGATCCAGAACCGACTCGCCACCGAGTACGAGCGTGTCGAGGACGGACAGGCCCGCTTTACCATCCGTGAGGACGTCCAGTTCCACAACGGCGACGACCTCACGCCCGAGGATGTCGCCTACACCATCAACCGTATCGTCGACGAAGAGGTCGGATTCGCGAGCCCACAGAACGACCAGCTCGCCGGCGTCTCCGAGGCCGAAGTCGCCGACGACGCCCGGGCTGTCGACGTCTACTCTGATGGGCTCAACCCGACGGTCTTCTCCTCGTTTGCGACCTACTGCGACGTGATGCAACAGTCCTGGGTCGAAGAACGCGAGAAATCAGAGATCGGCCAGGATATGATGGGCACTGGCCCGTTCGAACTGGACAGCTACACCGAAGACCAGGAAGTCGTCCTCACCCGGAACGAGGACTACTGGAACGACCCCGCCGAGGTGTCGGAGGTTTCCTTCACTGCAGCGTCGGAGTCCAGCACGCGTGTCAACCAGCTACTCAACGGCGAGACAGATATTACAGTCAACGTCCCGCCCCAGGAGGTCAGCCGGGTGGAAAGTTCCGACAGCGCCAGAACCGAATCTGCGCCGAGTACCCGGATCCTCTACAACGGGATGCGGTACGACGTCGAGCCGTTCTCGGATCCGGATTTCCGACGGGCGATGAACTACGCCATCGATCTCGAAAGCATCGTCTCGAACGTACTGGAGGGTTTCGGCGATCAGACCGGGCAGCCGACGCTCGAAGGCTTCGTCGGCTACAACGAGGATATCGATCCGTACCCATACGAACCCGACACTGCAGAACAACTCGTCGAAGATAGCGGGCACGCGGGTGTGGAAATCGAGTTGCATACACCGAACGGTCGATATCTGAAAGATTTCGCGATCGCACAGGCAGTCGTCGGCTACATCGACGAACTCGAGAACGTGTCGGCGTCGGTCAACCAGCGTGATTTCGGTTCGCTGACCGACGATCTCCTGACCGGCAACATCGAGGACAAACCGCCGTGGTATCTCATCGGCTGGGGCGAGGCGACCTTCGACGGCGGGCTCGTCATCACGGCACTGCTGACGACCGACGGTGCGTTGAGCAGTTACAGCGACGACGAGGTCGATCAGCTGATGGCGGAGTCCGACGACCAGAGTGGTGACGAACGACAGGCAACGCTCGAGGAAGTGAACCAGCTCATCCACGACCGGGCGCCGTGGATCTTCCTCAACAGACAGTACAGCGTCTACGGGGCATCGGATCGGATCGACTGGGACGCACGCAGCGACGAGCGCATCGACGCCTACGAGATTTCCCGCCCGTAGCGGATGTCCCTCGCACGCTTTCTGCTTCGACGGAGCCTGCAGGGGATCTTCGTCATCTGGGGTGTCGTCACGGTCGTCTTCGGACTCCGGTTCATCGCGCCAGGGGCGCCGGAGAACGTATTGTTGCCACCCGACGTCAGCGAGGCGACCCGCCAACAGGTCGCGGCGGAACTCGGCCTCGATCAGCCCCTCTATCTGCAGTATTTCGATTATATCGTCGGGCTCCCCGTCGGGGATATGGGGACGTCGCTGGTCACCCGGACTCCGGCAAGTGGTCGCGTGCTCTCGACGCTGCCGGCGACGCTCGAACTGGCAATCGCAGCGACAGTCGTCGCGATCGTCATCGCGATCCCGCTGGGTGTCATCAGCGCGACGCGCCGGCACAAACCGGCCGACTACGGCGCGACGCTGTTCTCGCTCGTCGGAATCTCGACCCCCAATTTCTGGCTCGGGATCATGCTCGTCATCATCTTTTCCGTGCAAATCGGCTGGTTCCCCTCCAGTCGGCGGCCCGTCGGGATCGGTATCGATGCTATCCTCGCGGATCTGGTCGCCCTGCAACTGGAGGCCGCTGCCTCCGGACTGAGAGACTGGCTGTACTACATCACGCTGCCGGCGATCACACTCGGGACCTACTTCACCGCGCTGATTACCCGGCTGACAAGAAACGGGATGCTGGAGGAACTGGGCGAGGAGTACGTCAGGGCGGCCCGTGCGAAGGGGTTACCGGAGACACTGGTTCGGTACAAACACGCCCTTCGCAACACGCTCATCCCGATCATCACCGTGCTCGGACTCCAGCTAGGGACACTCATCGGTGGCGCAGTCATTACCGAGCGTGTCTTCCGATGGCCGGGGCTCGGGACGCTGATCATCAACTCGATTCAGGCACGCGACTGGCCCGTCGTCCAGGCCTCGATCATCATCATCGGGGTGGGGTTCGTCGTGCTGAATATCCTCGTCGACGCACTCTATACGTACATCAATCCACAGGTAGGTGAAAACTGAGATGCTATCACCACGTATCCGCCGGAGTCTCGTACGCCAGTTCCGAGAGAGCGCGATGGCAAAGATCGGTGTCGTTTTGATACTACTTATCGTCATCGTCGCGGTCTTCGCACCGTTTCTGGCGCCCCACGATCCGACAGCACAGGATCTGGATGTGTCCCAGCAACCACCGGTCGGATTCGGCAGCACCTCCACAGAGGAGGTTCCGGTCCAGGAAAACGGCAGCGTCGTCATCGAAGACGGCAACATCGTCACCGAGGAACGGACAGTGACAGAGAACACGAGCTGGTCACACGCGCTGGGGACCGATGGAAACGGTCGTGACGTCCTCTCACGGGTGATCTACGGTGCCCGAACCTCGATGATCGTCGGGATCGCCGGCACGCTGCTCGCGGCAGTGTTCGGCGTCGTCGTCGGGCTGACCGCGGGCTACTACGGCGGGCGCGTCGAGGACACGCTGATGCGCGCCTCGGATATCATGCTCGCCTTCCCGTCACTCGTCCTCGCTATTGCACTCGTCGGTGTCTGGGGGACTGCCGGGATCAAAATCCCCGACCCGCTGGTCGTCTCGGGGCTGTCGGAGACTATCAGATCGGCACTCGGTCTCGCGGTCGGGATGCCCGAGACTATCACTGTGCCGGGGACTGTCATCATCGTGGTCGCGCTGGTCAACTGGGTGTGGTTCGCACGTGTCGCCCGGGGCGAGGCGCTCTCGCTTCGCGGCCAGGAGTACGTCAAGGCGGCACGCGCCGTCGGCGCAAACAACAGCTACATCATCAGGAAACACGTCTTCCCGAACGCTATCACGCCGATCATGGTGCTCGCGACGATCCAGGTAGCAGCTATCATCTTGCTCGAAAGTGCCCTCTCTTTCCTCGGCTTCTCGGGGACGAACCTCTCCTGGGGATTCGATATTTCCCAGGGGAGACAGTTCCAGTCGACGTCGTGGTGGATCGCGACGATGCCGGGGCTGGCGATCGTTCTGACGGTGATCGGACTGAACCTGGTCGGCGACTGGCTCCGTGACGCACTCGATCCCGACATCGGCGGGGAGGGGGGTGTCTGAGATGGCCGACCCGATCCTCGACGTTCGTAACCTCTCGACGCAGTTTTTCACCGAGGAAGGACAGGTCAACGCCGTCGACTCGGTGAGTTTCACTGTCGAGGAGGGAGAGGTGTTCGGGATCGTCGGCGAGAGTGGCTCGGGCAAGAGCGTCACAGCCCTCTCGCTTATCGACCTCGTCGAATCCCCGGGCGATATCGTCGACGGGGAGATCTGGTACCGGAACGGGGAGCTTGCGGAGGCTGTCCGCGAGGACAGTCCTGATGCAGTCGATGGCACTGCTGTCGACCTACGACAGCTCTCGCCGTCGGCCCGCCGGTCGCTCCGTGGGCCGTCTTTCAGCATGATCTTCCAGGATCCGATGAGTAGCCTGAACCCGTCGCTGACGGTCGGCGAACAGATCGCAGAGGCCGTCGAGGTCCAGCGACGAGCCTCGGCCAACCCGCGGTCGACACGCTCGCGTACCCAGGGGTACGGGCTCGGCTCGCTGCTGTCGGGGCTGGTCTTCGACTCCCGGGAGTTCGTCAGATCGGAGAGCCGCGAGCGTGCAGTCGAACTGCTCGATCAGGTCGGCATCCCCGACCCGGAGGAGCGGGCGACCGAGTACCCCCACCAGTTCTCCGGCGGGATGCTCCAGCGGGCGATGATCGCACAGGCGCTGGCCGGCGAGCCGGATATTCTGATCGCCGACGAGCCGACTACAGCGCTGGATGTCACGATCCAGGCACAGATCCTCGACCAGCTCGCGGAGATCCAGGCCGCGCGCGGGATGACAATCGTCCTCATCACGCACAACCTGGGCGTCATCGCCCGGATGTGTGACCGTGTCGGTGTCATGTACGCCGGCGAGTTCGTCGAACAGGGCTCGCTCGAAGCTGTCTTCGACCGGCCGACCCACCCCTACACGCAGGGACTGCTCGCCAGCAGTCCGACCGTCGACGGCGCGGAGGGACGGCTCGAACCGATCGAGGGGAACGTGCCGAGTCTCGTCGACAGCGAGATGCCCGACCGGTGTTACTTCGCGGATCGCTGCCCGAAGGCGATGGAGGAGTGTCTCGATAAACCGCCGGAGTTACCGGTCGAAGACGGCCACTCCGCGAAGTGTTATCTCGCAGAGCAGGAGTACGATCCAGAAACTGCGCTCCCGGAGGGATACTTCGATGAGTAACGACCACGAGTCAGGGCCGGTGCCAGCCACGGCCGACACCGGGGAGCAGCCGCTCGTCAGCGTCCGGAATCTGGAGAAGTACTTCTACGAGGGCGACAGCATCGTCGACAAACTGCTCCGGACCGAATCAACTGCAGTACAGGCGGTCGACGACGTGAGTTTCGACATCCGCGCCGGCGAGACGCTCGGGCTGGTCGGCGAATCCGGCTGTGGGAAATCCACGACCGGGGAGACGCTGCTCCAGTTACAGGATCAGACCGGCGGAACAGTTTCCTTCGACGGCACCGAACTGGGTGAGACCGACGATCTCACCGAGTTCCGCAAGCGCGCACAGATCGTCTTCCAGGATCCGTTCGCGAGCCTGGATCCGCGGATGACCGTCGGGAGCATCGTTCGCGAACCCCTCGACATCCACGACGTCGGGACGCAGACAGAGCGCGAGGAGCGGGTCGAAGAGCTGATCGAGCGGGTCGGCCTCTCGGCTGACCAGCTCGAACGCTACCCACACGAGTTCTCCGGCGGCCAGCGACAGCGTGTCTGCATCGCCCGGGCGCTCGCACTCGAACCGGAGTTTATCGTCCTCGACGAGCCGACGAGTGCACTCGACGTCAGTGTCCAGGCACAGATCCTGAACCTGCTCGCGGATCTGCAGGACGACCTCGATCTCACCTACCTCTTTATCAGCCACGATCTGGGCGTCATCCGCTACATCTGTGACCGGATCGCGGTGATGTATCTCGGGGAGATCGTCGAGATCGCGCCGGCCGAGGAGATCTTCGAGGATCCACAGCACCCCTACACCGAGGCGTTACTGGAGAGCGTGCCGCGGGCCGACACCAGCGAACAGCAACGGGACGTCGACACGCTCGCTGGCGACGTCCCCTCCCCTCGTGATCCCCCCTCTGGCTGTCGGTTCCGCACCCGGTGTCCGAAGGTCATCCCCCCCGACGGCTGTTCGCTCGATCAGCCACAGTTCCGGGCTGTGATGGATCTTCGACAGCTCGTCGAGAACCGCGAGATCAGTATCGAGCAGGTGACCGACGAGTCGGAGCAGACGGAGTCCGACACCGTCGCCCGACAGCTTGCCGACCGGCTGATCGAGGTCGAGCTACCGACGGATCACGCGAGCTACATCCGGGAGGCGTTAGCCCACGTCGTCGAGGACGACTGGGAGACCGCCGAGCAACAGCTGCGGGAGCGCTACGAGAGCATTTGCGAGACCGAGCATCCGACCGGCGAGCGAGCGACCTGTCACCTCCTGGAGTGATCGCCAACCGCGGGATTTTTTGAGCTGGCAGCCGCCCGTTCGCCCGTGCCCCAGGACAGTCCCGTACCCGACGCGGTCGCCGATCACTGGACAGAGCTGTTAGACGACGCCCGCGCGACGGCCGCGGAGTACCGCGACCGTGGCTGGGACGTACTGCTCGTTCACACCGCAGATGCGACCGTCG
The DNA here is from genome assembly GCA_004015825.1 of Halovenus amylolytica. Classification (GTDB taxonomy): domain Archaea; phylum Halobacteriota; class Halobacteria; order Halobacteriales; family Haloarculaceae; genus Halovenus; species Halovenus amylolytica. Next base: position 109,668 of record SAYS01000015.1, read on the forward strand.
TCGAGGAGGGGCTGGACGTACTCGTCCCGGACAACGAGTACGACGAGCTGATGGCGCTCGCAGCGCAGACCGACTTCGATAACTCCCGCGTGTTTGCCACTGCGGCGGGCGGGGTTCGCTTTCTGCTGATCGTCGTCGAAGCCACCGAAGCGAAACAGGCCGTCGCAGTCCCGGCGTATTTCGCCGTCGCCGAGGAACCCACGCTCCGCGAACAGGGGACGACGGCCGGCCTGTTGACCACCCAGCTCCGCGCTCTCGGCTCGGAGTCACAGGTAACGTTTACCCACGACGATCCGTCGATTTTCTTTTCGGAGTGACGACTGGCAGTTGCTCCGGTATCAGACGACGGTACTTCCAGGTCCTCGACGATCATATAACCGGAGATCATGGGCCTGTTTTGATTTGCACGACCAGTGAGAGTGCGAGTACCAGAGCGACAGCCGCGAAGCCAGCAAGCAAGAGGAAGACAGCTGTCGGCGAGCCGTAGGTGAGCACAGCGCCCGTAATCGAGGCACCGAGTGCGCCGATCCCGAAGATGGCCAGGTAGGTGTAGCCAAAAGAGAGCCCCCGGTGTTCGGCCGGCGAGTGGTTGGCGATCGTCGCCTGGCTGAGTGGCTGCATCGCGAACAGGGCAAAGCCCAGTGCCACGCTGACGAACAGCAACGTCGGCAGCGTTCGAGAGGCGGGCACGAACAGCAACGCGATCGTGACCAACGCAGCGAGCATGATCGCGAGTCCGCGCTCGGGCTGGATCGCGTCGGTCAGCCGGCCGCCGACGTACTGTCCGCCGATCCCGACCGCTAACAGTCCCGCGTACAGATACCGCGAGAGATCGAACTCGCTGCCGACACGGTCGTCCGACACCAGTCCGATCCCCTCCTCCGGCGCGACGTCGAGCAGCGGATCGAGGAAGTCACCGAGCAGCCCCGGCAGAAAGGTCAGCATGCCGCGGTAGTACAGCCCGTTGAAGAGGACGAGCACGAAGACGATCAGGAAGCTGGCGGTGAACAGTCCCCGCGAGGCGGTGAGAAACTCCCTGACGGAGTCGATCTCGGTCGTGGGGGCCTCGCCACCATCAGCAGCGGCGACCGCCGCCGACTCGTCGAACTCGACAGTTAGCCCGGCGACAGCAGCCGCGAGTGCCGGCACGGCGAGCACCGTCGCGGCGGTCCGCCAGTCGAACGCCAGCAGGAGAAGCGCCGTGACGAACGGGCCGCTCGCGATCCCGACGTTGCCGGCCATCCCGTGGTAGGCAAAGGCGGAGCCGCGCTCTTCGACGCCGTTGCTGATCAACGCCAGCCCTGCCGGGTGGTAGACGCTCGCTGCCAGTCCCCAGACAGCGATGGCGACGGCGATGCCGCCGACTCCGGGCATCACCCCGAGCAGCAGGAAGGACGCTCCCATCCCGAACAGGCAGGCGACGATGAGCCGTCGGGAGCCAAACCGGTCGACGAGGAGTCCACCGGGGAGCGCACCCACGCCGAACAGCCCGTAGCCGACGGCGACGACGGTCCCCAGTGTCGCAGACGTGACCGGAAACTCGACCAGCCAGACCGTCATCAGGATCGGAATCGACAGCTCGTAGATGTGGACCATGCTGTGTCCAGCCATCGTGAAGCCGGTTATCGCGCGGTCGTTCCGGTTCATCGGCGCTCACCATCGGCGCACGGCGGGGACTCCGCCATCGACACGCCAGTTTTCATCCGTACTCACGGTACGGGGTCCTCACTCAATGGTGTTTTTCTTGGCATCTGACGGCTCACAGCCGACGCAGGCTTCGAACCGAAACTGTCGACCTCGTGGTAGCCGCTGGTCGAACGATCCACGGGGTGGAAAAGCAGTGGTGGCATCGGCGTCGACGACTTCATCTGATCCGCCTCGGCTGCCCGTTCGAGAACCCAACTGCTAAGATTCGGCTGTGCGGAGACGTAGCTATGAGCCACCGTCTCGACGAGATCGATCGCCAGATTATCTACGCGCTGATGGACGACGCCCGGAACACGTCCGCGCCGATGATCGCGGAGGATCTGAACGTCTCGGCCGGGACGATCCGAAACCGGATCGACCGGCTCGAAGCAGAGGGGGTCATCCAGGGGTACACCGCGACGGTCGATTTCGAGCAGGCAGACGGGCGACTCACGACGCTGTATATGTGTACGGTCCCGGCTGCAGAGCGAGAACGACTCGCACTCGCAGCCCAGTCGATTCCCGGTGTAATCAACGTCCGCGTGCTGATGGCCGGTCGGCGTGACCTCCACGTGGTCGCTGTCGGCGAGAGTACGGCGGATCTCCGGGAGATCGCCCGGTCGCTGTCGGAACTCGATATCCAGATCGAGGACGAAGAGCTCGTCCAGACCGAGATCCGCTGTCCGTACATGCCATTCGGTCCGGACGCTCCCTCGTCCGACGCGACCGGCGTCGTCACGCTCGCTGATGGCTCGGAAATCATCGAAGTCGTCGCCTCGGAGGGTGCTCCCGTCGTCGGCAAATCTCTCGGCCGTGCCCGCGAGGACGGCGTGCTCCCAGCGGATGTCCTCGTCACGTCGATCGAGCGTGACGGCGCGATTATTCGACCGGACGAGGAAACCGTTCCCGAGGCTGATGATATCGTGACGGTTATCCCACAGGAAAGCTCCAGAGACGAGGTTCTGGCTGCCTTCTCCGACTCGGACTGACGGGGCGGTCGACAATCCTCCGCGTTCTGTGCTGCTTCACTCCGTTCACACTACATCCGAGAGAGTTCTCCCTCCCCTGAAGTATCGAAATTCGAATACTTCTGCGGCATCAAAAAATATACTAGGTATAATTTACGCATTCAGAATACTTTACCGTATACAGGCCAACCATACGGTAATGCCCGAGAGCGATCTCGAACGAAGTCTGGGTCTGTATTCGACGATGATGATCAGTATGGGTGCGATGATCGGGAGTGGGATTTTTGTCCTGCCCGCGCTTGGCTACAAGAAGGCCGGACCGGCGGTCGTGTTTGCGTACGTACTGGCCGCACTCGTCGTCCTTCCCGCGGCACTCTCGAAAGCAGAGATGTCGACAGCGATGCCCGAGTCCGGGGGAACGTATCTGTACATCGACCGTGCGCTTGGGCCGCTGTTCGGGACGATCGCCGGTATCGGTGCGTGGTTCTCGCTGGTGTTCAAGAGTTCGTTCGCGCTGGTGGGACTGGGGGCGTACCTCCTGCTTTTCGCCCCCATCTCCCAGGGACAGATCGAGTTCGTTGCGCTGGGACTGGGCGTGCTGGTCGTCGTCCTCAACATTTCGGGGACGGAACTCAGCGGCCGGGTGCAGGCAATCATCGTGAGTCTGGTGATCGCCGGCCTCACCGCGTACACGGCCAACGCCGGCTTCATTGGTGACACCAGCCGGTTTACACCCCTTGCCTCGGACGGCACCGGAGGGGTCATCACCGCCGCAGCGTTCGTCTTCGTCTCCTATGCCGGTGTGACCAAGATCGCGAGCGTCGCCGAGGAGGTGAAAGATCCCGGCAAGAACCTGCCCCGCGCGATGCTCGGCTCGCTCGGAATCATGACGGTGATCTACATCGCCGTCGTCGCAGCCATCATCGGACTGAGCGATCCCGAGACGCTCAAGACGGGTGGTCCGGGGGGGACTGCTTCGCTGACGCCGATGGCCGACGGTGCGGCGGCGCTGTTCGGTGGCTTCGGTGTCCTCATCATCTCGGTGATCGCGGTGGTCGCACTGACGAGTATGGCAAACGCCGGGATCCTCTCCTCCTCGCGGTTCCCACTGGCGATGAGCCGTGATAGACTCCTCCCGCCGGATCTGCAGACCATCGATACCCGGTTCAAAACGCCCCGGAACTCGATCCTGCTGACTGGCGCAGTGTTGCTCGCGCTGATCGCCTTCGTCCCGGTGATCGAACTGGCGAAACTCGCCAGCGCGTTCCAGATCCTCGTCTTCTCGTTCGAAAGTGTTGCACTTATTGCATTCCGGATGGCTGATCTCCCCTCGTACGAACCCGAGTTTATCGCCCCTGGCTACCCCTATATCCAGATCTTCGGCATCGCCGGTGGCTTCCTGTTGCTCACGCAGATGGGCATCATGCCGATACTCGGTGCGGTCGGCATCATCGCTGGTGGGGCAGCTATCTACCTGTTCTACGGCCGGTCGCGGGTCGACCGAACCGGCGCAATTCAAAAATTCATCGAACAGCGCCGCGGTGAGGACGAACACGACACTGTCTCCGTGAAGACTGACTGACGACCCTCAGTCGTCGCTGTCCGTCGGTTCGTAGTCCCGCCGAACGACGATCACGGGATCACGGGTCTCCTTCTGGATTCGATCCGGGAGCGTCCCGAAGACGTGATCGCTCAGGCCCGACTGTGCCTCGTACATCACGACTGCATCGTAGTCGTCGGCGGCCGCGAGAATCTCCTCGTCGTGTTTCCCGCCGTCGATCACGAGTGTATCGACCGCCTCGGGATCGAAGCCGGCGTCGATCAGCCCCTCGCGGGTTTTCTCGACGATCGCTTCGGCCCGCTCGTGGCTCTCGTCGCCTTCGGCGACGTGAAACAGCGTGATCTCCTGTGTCGAATCTTCACAGAGCACGTCGATGAACTCCGGCAGACGACTGAACTCGGCAACGGCCGGAATCGGGACGAGAATCCGGTCGATTCCCTCCGTCGGCGCCGGGTTGAGTTCCGCGGCACAGTCCTCTTCGACCATGATCCGATCGACCGTCGCACCGCGCTCTTTCCCGAAGACCAGTCTGGTTCTGACCGAGGCGCCTGCCTCGCGGAACTGGTCGGCGAGGTCGTCCAGCGTCGCCTGAGCTTCCTCCCCGAACTGCTCGCGGGCCATATCCCGCGGTGTCTGCTCGGGCACCGCGAAGTGACCGAGCAACACGATATCCAGTGACGAGAGATCCTCGACGAGCACGGGCGAGAGGGGTTCGTGGTCCGGTAGCTCGAACGGGACGAGCACTGTATCTACCATACGAATACTACGAGGTTCCGACAAAAAACAAACCCGGTTGCGCGCGGCCCTCGATCGGAGTGTGCCCCGTTTCATACGGATTTTTGCGGTACTTTTCGGTACGACCACGAAAACCAGGCTCCCTCAACTCCGAATCAGTACCCGGCGTCGACGGCCAGTGGCCGTCTGCTCGGGAGACAGAGTCTCCCCCTGGTACAGACTCGCAATAATCAGTATCAGGGACAGTCGGTCTCGTCGACGGGCTGTCGCTCCGGGCCCTGATCGATGGCCTGCGTCGCGCCCGAGTCGAGTGTGACCACCATCGCCTGTCCACCGTAGCCGTCTGTCTGGTCGTGACCGCGGACGACGACACAGTCCACGTCGTCGGGAATCTCGATCGTTTCGGAGCGCGTGAATGGCTGCTGGGAGTGTGCGTGCAAGAGTGCACGCCGGCCAAGCTCGGTCCCGTCGAGCCGTTCGACCTGCCACCAGTTCGCGTAGCCGTCCTCGCCATCGTCGTCGTGGTGCAGCGTCACATCGAAGTCGTAGCTGCGACCACTCGCTTCGACGGCAACGTCGACGACGTTCGCTTCCCGGAGATCGAGTTCCTCGGCTGCGGGGTCAGTCCCTCCCGATCCGTCCGGGTCTGATCCATCCGGGGTTGAACTGTCGTCGGTTTCGTTACAGCCAGCCAGCACTCCGACCGCTACCAGACCTGTGACGCCGGCGAGGAGGCGACGCCGGCCGAGGGGTTGTTGCATACAGCCCGTTTCTGGCCCCCGAGTGATAAACCGTCACAACTCCGCTTCAGGCGCTCCCCGAGAGTCGACTGGTAACAGATCGCAGCGACTGTGTCACTTCTGCCGGGTGGGGCAACCCCAGCCGGTACCGGATTCGATCCTGGCGTTTGAACGGTTCGAAGAGGCTCGGCTCCTGGAGTTCCCAGATCCGGGCCCGCTCGCTGATCCCGCGGCGGTCGAAGATCGCGTTCGCCGCGCGCCGGCCGGCCTCGTTGGCCGACTCCATCGAGGCGAGATCGGAGTTCGTCCGGACGTAATCGCTCGCGAGCGTCAGATTCTCGATGCCGACGTCGGCCGGGGGTCTGTTCTTCAGTGAGCCGACCGTGTTGATCAGAAGCGGCGAGCGGTTCTCGACGCCCTCGTCGGTTTCGACGATCGCCGGATCGAGGAAGTAGTCGACGAGCATCTCGTCGGAGAGCTGTCGCTCCTCGGTGTTGAGGTGTGTTTTCAGCTGTGCCCAGATCTCCGTTGCGATCTCCTCGCGTGTACACTCCCTGGCCGGTTTCTCGTGGAGGATGCCGGGCGTGTCCCAGTCCGAGGCGATCACCGAGAGAACACCCTCGACCTCTTCGGGGCCACGACCGTCGACATCGTAGTCGGTCCAGAACTGCCGCTGGGAGATCGAGGTCAGCGCCCACGGGGCGTCGGCATACACCTGGTGGCCTCGCGAGAGGCTAACATCCTCTGTGAGATAGAACTGGATCCCGTTCATCCAGGCCGTATCCAGCCGATCGATTCTGGCCAACTCCGGGGCTGCCCGGGCCATCCCCGGTGTGACGAAACTGGGCGCGACCTCGACCGGGACCGCGAGGACGAACTCGTCGGCGGTCACCGCCTGGCCGTCAGCGAGCACGGCAGCTGTGACCCGCTGGCCGTCGAAGTTCAGTTTCCGGGCTGGCCGCTGGGCGTGGAGGTCGACACCCAGCGAATCCAGATACGAGGTCCAGGGATCGATCCAGGCCTCGTTGGTCGGTGCGTTCAGTATCTGTTCTGTCGGACGGTTCGGATCGAACTGGCCGAGCAGGAGCTGTGTGTAGATCGACCCGACCGTTCGGGCGCTGCCGACCTGTGGCCGGAGCGCGACGAGCGCCTGGACGGCGTAGCCGAGCCGGTCGCGAAACTCCGGCGAGCGGTTCTCGGCGTCGATAAAGTCCCACCACGAGACCTCGTCGAGTTCCCGTTCGCGGCGTTTCTCGCAGGCGGTGAGGATGTAGAGTAGTCGCTCGATCAGAAACCGTACGTCTTTCCGCGGTAGATCCTCGGCGAAGGCGGGCTGGACGGCATCGAGCCACTCGCGCAACGAATCCGGAGTACTGCTGTTTGCGAGCCGGTTTCGACCGTCGATCTCTGCGATCAGCGTCTCCTCTGTCTCGACGAGGTTGTCGGCGACAGTGCCGGTCCCGTCCGGAATCCGCTCCATCGTCTCGGTGACGTGTCGGTAAAACGCCGGAAAGAACCGGAAACCGTGCTCACCGTGTAGCGGGTTCGCGTGGTCGGTCGCGTCCATCGACCGTGCCTTCCCGCCAAAGCGGTCGTTGGCCTCGAAGACCGCGACGTCGAGGTCCCGCTCCGCGAGTTCGTGGGCTGCCGAGAGCCCGCCGATACCGCCGCCAACTACGGCAACGTCTGGCATATCAATAGAAACGGACTTCTCGGGCTTAGCCCCACGGCCTAACTAGTCACCCATGGCGGCTGTTCGGAATGTCTGCCGACTCGTCGGCGATGTCGCCACTGCCGGAACGACGACGCTGCCCGCTCGTGAGCGTAACCGGTTTCCGCAACACTGCGAGTTGCCGTCTGTCAGCAGGCTTTGGGAGTCCGAATCGTATCTTACTGCTTTACCGACTCTGTGTTGGGGGCTACCACAGTATTATATATGTTGCTACATAAATAATGAAGTATGCCCCTGGAAGACGATTTCGGTCGGGATGTAACGGGGATTCGTATCTCGCTGACCGATCGATGTAACTTCGATTGCGTGTACTGCCACAACGAGGGGTTGGGTGACACCCGCGGCCCGATGGATCCACAGGACGACGAGATGAGCGCCGACGAGGTTATCCGGATTCTCGAAGTGGTTTCCGACCTCGGCGTCGACTCCGTCAAATTCACCGGTGGCGAGCCGATGCTCCGCGACGATCTCGAAGAGATCATCCGGCGAACCCCCGACGAGATGGAGGTCTCGATGACGACGAACGGCACGTTCCTGCCCGGACGCGCACCTGACCTCGTCGATGCCGGCCTCGAACGAGTCAACGTCTCACAGGACGCACTCGACAAGGAGCATTTCGCGGAGTTGACCAAGAGTGGCGCCTACGACCGCGTCATCGAGGGTGTGGAGGCGGCGCTGTCGGCCGGACTCGCGCCGGTCAAACTCAACATGGTCGTCTTCGAGCCCACCGCCGGCTACGTCCCGCAGATGGTCGATCACGTCGCCAGAAACGAGGGACTGCGCCTCCAGCTCATCGAGTACATGCCCGAAATCTCCGGCCATCCGGAGTGGGCGATCGATATCGAGCGCGTCCACGGCTGGCTCGAAGAGCAGGCCCACCGGATCGAACGCCGCGAGATGCACGGCCGCCGCCGGTACTTCGTCGAGGCCGGCGCTGTCGACGACGTCGATTCGACCGTTGCGCTCGAAAACAGCGGTGTCAACCCAACCGGAACCGAACAGCCCGAGGAAGGTCTCGTCGAGGTGGTCGACCCCGTCGAGAACGCCCAGTTTTGCGCCAACTGCCACCGCGTCCGGGTGACCCACGACGGCAAGTTCAAGGGCTGTCTGAACCGTCACGACGACCACCGGTCGATGGGGTCGATGAGCCGCGACGAGATCCGCGAGACGTTCGAACAGACCGTCGCAAATCGTGTCCCCTACTACGGCGAGTATCTCGTCAAGGAGGACGGCGAATGGGTACCAAACGAGGAGTATATCGACGTCCTGGACCAATCGGCTGCCGCTGACGACTGATATGAGCGAGGAGAAAGTCCACCCACACGAGGAAGTCGACCAGATCGCCTTCGGCGTCGTGACCGTCTCTTCGAGTCGAACGCTCGAAGAGGACGAATCGGGAGACTCGATCGCCGAGGCCATCGAAACCGACGGAAAGGCTGTCGCCACCCGAAAACTGGTCACCGACGACCGCGAGAAGATCGCAGCGACGGTCGAGGCGCTGGTCGAACGGCCGGATATCGACGCCATCGTCTCGACCGGCGGGACCGGGCTCTCGCCGGAGGACGTGACCGTCGAGGCTGTGCGCCCGTTGCTCGATCAGGAGATTCCCGGTTTCGGCGAACTCTTTCGGTATCTCTCCTACGAGGATGTCGGGCCACACGCGCTGCTCTCGCGGGCCTTTGCGGGCTCACGGGACGGCGTCGTGATCTTCTGTCTGCCGGGGAGCGAGCAGGCTGCGACTTTCGGTACCGAGGAGCTCATTTTGCCGACTGTCGCGCATATTCTCGGTCATACGCAGGGGTAGCAGACGTTTTATTGTGCTAAACCGCACCTGCCAGCAGTCAGAACAGCGAGAAAGCCCAGCCTGGAAAACACATCGGGCGGGACTGAAAGGGGCGAGGCTTTCTTGCTGTTCTCAACAGTGTTCCCGGGGTCGTTTTCTCGTGAGGGGCTTTCTTGCTGTCTAAGGCGGTTTCCGTATTGCCCTTCTGTCACCTTCCAAAACCAACTACGACTCTTCGCCCCGGAACCACTCGACAGTCCGTTCGAGGCCCTCCCGGAGCGGGACAGAGGCCTCGAAATCCAGGTTCGCTTTCGCCTTCGAAACAGCCGCCCTGGAGTGATCGATATCGCCCTCGCGGGGGTCAGTGTGGACAATATCGCTGTCGGTGTCGGTAATGTCCTGGATCAGTTCGGCGAGTTCGCGGATCGTCACAGAGTCGCCGGTGCCGACGTTGTACCCTGCTCCGACCGCCGCTGTCCCTGCGGCGGCAACGTTGGCGTCGACGATGTCGTCGATGTAGACGAAATCCCGCGTCTGCTCACCGTCACCCTCGACCGTGATATCCTCGCCCGCCAGTGCCTGTTCGATGAAGATGCTAATGACGCCCGCGTAGTCGCCGCCGGTCTGGCCCGGGCCGTAGGCGTTGAAATACCGCAAGGCGACTGTGTCGGTGCCGTAGCGATCGTGATACAGTCGCGCGTAGTGGTCACAGGCGAGTTTGTCGAGACCGTAGGGCGAGGTGGGCTCTTTCGGGTGATTCTCGGTGATCGGGATCTCCGCTGGACGGCCGTAGATCGCTGCACTCGACGCGAGGACGACCCGGGTGTCCTGGCTGCGCGCTGCTTCGAGAATAGTCAGCGTTCCCTCGACGTTGTTGTCGTGGCTCTCGGTCGGAACTTCGACCGACCGATCGACGCTGACGAGGGCTGCCTCGTGGAAGACGCAGTCGACGCCAGCTATCGCGTCCGCGACAGCGGATTCGTCGCGGATATCCCCTTCGATAAACTCCGCCTCGGCCGGGACGTTCTCTCTGTCGCCGCTGACGAGCGAGTCCAGGACGACGACGTCGTTGTCCCGACAGAGGCGGTCGGCGAGTCGCGAGCCGATGAAGCCAGCGCCACCGGTGACGAGAATACGCTGATCCTGTAGAGCGGTCATCGTCTGGTTGTGGTCGGGCCTGTGGTTTAGTTATACCCTCCAAATAACTCGTCGTGAGACGAACTTCCAAGGTTGCCGGACCCTACGACCGAGTATGAAGGCGTTCCCCTCGATTCCTCGCCGCGCGAACGCACCCGCGGAGCTGTTCCAGACCGGCCACCTCTGGCTGCTCGAAAAGGTCGACGGTGCGAACTTCCGCTTCCAGCTCCAGCAGTCGGGACAGCTCCGCTTTGGCGACCGCAACCGCGTCTACCAGGACCCGACGAACGTACCAGATCCCTCCCAGCACGCAGTCCGTCACGTACAGACGCATCTCGACCGCGAGGCGCTCCGGGCGGCCGTCGACGACGTCGAGGAGATCGTCTTCTTCGGCGAGGCGATGCACAGACACACCATCGAATACGACTGGGACCGGACACCTTCGTTTCTCGGCTTCGACATCTGGTCGGCCGACGACGAGGCGTTCCGGCCGCCGGGTGCGGTCAACCGGATCTTCGAACGGCTCGGACTCCAGCCGGTCAACGCTGTCGAACGGGAGCTGTCGGCGCGGGATTTCGACCCCGACTCGTACTCGATTCCACAGTCGGCGTGGTACGACGGACCCGCCGAGGGTGTCGTCGTCCGGAACAAGCGCGGCCAGCGCGCGAAACTGCTCCACCCGAAATTCCAGGAAGTCGAGGACACTATCCCGGTCGATGCGTCGGCCGAGGAACTGGCAGCAAAATACGCCACGGAGCGTCGATTCGAGAAACTCGTCGGAACGTTCGCGGACCGCGGCCAGGCTGTCAGCTTCGACGCACTGTACGACCGGGTCATTGAAGATATCCTCCGCGAGGAGCACAAACGGCTCTATCACGGCAGCCAGGAGATAGATCTGAGTACGTTCCGATCAGAGGTCGCCGCGCGAACGCAAGCGTTTCTCGACGACTACTGGGAGTGAATCCCTGCACCCGGGTGCTTCCCGGTCAGATTTCGAAGCCGTCCAGATCGGAAACGAGTTCGTCGGCCGGTGGAAGCAGCCCCTCCAGTTGCTGCACACCAGGTTTCGATGTCCGGTCGGACGCGGCGAGTACGCGGACCTGCTGGTCGCCCAGTGAGACGAAGCCGAGGTCGAGCTTCGTCGCCGTCGTCCCCAGCCCGAGCGCGACGTCTGCCTTCCCGGCCAGCACCCGCCGTGGCGGGCTCTCCGATCCCCGCGTCGTCAGATCGAAGCCGTCGATCTGCTCGAACAGTTCCGTCACAGCAACGCCACGGCTCTCTGCGGTCTCTTCGAGTGCGGCTTCGAGTGACTGTCGCAGCCCGGACTGGCGGTCACGGTTGACGAATCGCAGATCGCCGTCGACGAGATCTTCGACAGCCGAGACGTTCTCCGGGTTTCCGCTGGGGACGACCAGCCCCCACTCCCTGCTCCAGTTGCCGAGTTCGACCGTCTCCACCTCGTGGTCGGTCGGGCCGGCCGTGACCGCCACGTCGGCGATCCCCTCGCGGAGCCGTCGGACCCCCTCACGGCTGCCCAGTGGGAGATACCGCGGCCGGTCGAGCCGGTCGAGCAGCCGCGAGAGTAGCGGATCGTCCTCGCCCATCCCCAGAATCGACGGCGGCCGAATGTCCTCGGAGAAGAGTTCGACACTGACCGGGTCGCCGGCATCCAGCTGTTCGACATCCGGCGGGACTTCGACGATGCCGTCGGCGTCGGCGAGGCTCGTCGTCGCACCGCTGCCCTTGTCGACCGGGTAGACGAGCGTGTTGCCGTCGCCATCTTTCACGACGCCGACTGGCATCAACCGGAGCCGTCCTTCACGGTAGCGCTCCGTGACCGCCATCGCTCCATCGAGTGTCGTCGCCCCAGTATCCGGTTCACCAGCAGCGTCCTGGATGACCGGCGCGACGAACTTCCGGAAGGTCATCAGCGCCGAGACGGGGTAGCCGGGGAGCCCGACGTAGGCCGCCCCGCCGAGTTCGCCGATCAGCATCGGTTTGCCGGGTTTGACCCCGACACCGTGACAGAGTAACTCCCCCTGCTCTTCGATGATCTGGTAGATGACGTCGACTGCGCCGGCGCTGGTCGAGCCAGAGGAGAGGACGAGATCGCACTCTTCGGCGGCCCCCTTCAACTGCGATTCGAGTGCGTCGAAGTCGTCGCCGACGTGTGGGTAGAGCACTGCCTCGCCGCCGGCCTCCTCGACGCTCGTCGTGATGGTGTAGCTGTTCACGTCGAAGATCTGGCCGCTGTCGCTGTCGAGTGCTGCGCCGGGCCTGACGAGTTCGTCACCTGTCGAGACGATGCCTACTTTTGGTCCCTGCCTGACTGGCACATCTTCGACGCCGAGCGCCGAGAGGAGGGCAATCTCGCGCGGTGTGAGCCGTGTCCCTGGGCCGAGTGCCCGCTCGCCCGCCGAGACGTCTGCGCCAGCGACCATGATGCCGTCACCCGGCGCGACGGCGGTCCGGACGGCAACCTCCTCGTCTTCAGTCGCCGTTCGTTCGACCATCACGACCGCGTCGGCGCCCGGTGGGAGGACCGCTCCAGTGGAGATCTCGACTGCCGTCTCAGGATCGACGGTCACCGTCGGCTCTTCGCCTGCGTGGACCGTTCCCGCGAGTTCGAGCGTCGCCGGATCGGCCTCCCCGGCTCCGAAGGTGTCCCTCGCCCGGACGGCGTAGCCGTCGACGCTCGCGCGGTCGAAGCCGGGGACGTCGATCGCCGCGTCGACGCGCTCCGCGAGGATGCGTCCCCTGGCTTCGGTCAGCGAGACTGTTTCCGTGCCGCCGTCGATATCCAGTCCACGGACGAGTGCTGCCGCCTCCTCGGGGTCCAGCAGATCGCGGAACTCCTTTCTCATGCTCCCCCCTCCCAGAGCTGGACGTCGACGGTGGTTCCCGCGTCGAGGCCCTCGCGTTCCTCGGGGACGACGACCCAGCCATCGGAGAGCGCGACACTGGACAGGACGCCAGCACCGCTTGCTCGCACCGAACTCGCGACCTGCTCGCCATCCTCCTCGTCCAGTTGCACACGGGCAAACGAGCGAATCCCCGGCTCGCTGTAGATCTTCTCGTCGAGTCTCGCCGTGACCGTCGGGAACGGCTCGATTGCTCTGCCGTTGGCCCACGCGATCGCCGGCCGGAGGAACTGGACTGCGTTGACGAGACAGGACACTGGATAGCCCGGTAACATGAGCACGGGCGTCTCCTCGACGACGCCGATTGCGACCGGGTGACCCGGTTTCAGACCGACGCCGTGGACGATCACCTCCCCGAGTTCTGCGACGACGTCGGGTACCAGATCGCGCGCGCCGACAGACGATCCGCCCGTCGTGACGACGATATCGTGCGAGAGTCCGTCGGTGATCGCATCGGCGAGTGCCGACTCGTCGTCGGTGACGATCTCGTTGTAGGTCGGATCGCCACCCCACGTCTCCGCGAGTGTCGAGACGGTCAGTCCGTTGGTCTCGATGATCTCGCCCGGTCCCGGATCAGACTGGACCAGCTCCTCGCCGGTCGGAATCACCGACACTGTTGGCTGCTCGTACACCGTCACCTCACCTATCCCGACAGATTTGAGCAGGCCGAGATCCGACGGCCGGAGCTGTGCGCCCGGTTCGTACAGTTTCTGTCCCGCGGTCACGTCCTCGCCGACCGGGGCGACGTTTTCGCCCTCGCTAACCGAGTCGAATATCTCGATCTCGCTGCCGACCGCCTCGGTCTCCTCGACCATCACGACGGCGTCGGCCGCCTCGGGTACCTGGCTGCCCGTGTGGACCTGTCTGGTCTGTCGCGGTGCGAGTTCGTCGTCAGATTCCCGCAGGACGACTGGTGACCGGTCGCTGGCCCCGAACGTATCCTCCGCGCGGACCGCGTAGCCGTCCATCGCCGCGCGCCGGTAGCTGGGGACGTTTGCGGGTGACTCGATGTGAGTTGCGACGACCCGACCGATCGCCGACTCCAGCGAGACTGTCTCGGTTCTGTCGTGTGGTTCGATCCGCTCGTGGAGCTCTGTTCGGGCCTCGGCGAGCGGCGTTCGATCCCTGAACGGCTCGTGTGAGTGATCCTGATCAGACATCGCTGTAGAGTGTGACCGTCAGCTGCACTGTCTCGAAGCTATCGACTGCCATGGTTGATCCTCGGTGTCAGCAGCAAAAAAACCCGAGCCAACCCGGGCCGTCGAAAACTCACGAGAGCTATGCGGTCTGTACCTGCACAGTGCCGTCGTCCGCGACGGTGACGAACAGTCGCTGTCGGACTTCCCGGCCCTGGATGGCGTCGATCGCGGCGTCGCTTATGAGTTTCATCAGATCGGGGGCTGTGTGGTGGAGTTTCATCCCGGCCTCGTCACAGACCTCGAACACCTCGTCGGGGATCTCGTACAGATCCGTCCCGGGGGTGATCTCGACGCGGACTGGTGCCGAGAGCGCATCTGCGAACGCGACTGTCGTCCGGGATTTGGCGACGTTCTCGCGGGCTCGGCTCTCGACACTCGCGACGTTCGCCCGCGATGTCCCAAGCAGGTCGGCGATGGTTTCCTGCTTGCGGCCACGCTCGCGCATCGCCAGCACCTCCGCCTGCCGCCGAGTGAGGGTGCTCGTCTCGGCGTCGAACCCACACTCTGCGAGGAGTTCGTCGACGTCGGCTCTCGTCTCCACCCCCTCGTTCTCCTGGGTGGTACTGCCATCCTGTTCGGCCATACTCTTCCTAACGGGTGGTGGTGCAAAAAGTTACAGCCTATCGCTTCGGCGATCAGTAGACGAGTTCACCGTCGATGAACTGCCGCGCCCGTGGATCGTCTGGGCGCTCGAAGACGTGTTCTGCCGGGCCGAGTTCGATGATCTTTCCGTCGACCATGACCGCCACACGGTCCGCAACCCGCTCTGCCTGGTGCATGTCGTGGGTCGCGATCACGACGCCAAGCCCCTGTGCCCGTGTCGTATCGACTGCTTCCTCGATGACGGCCGTGTTTCGGGGGTCGAGATCCGAGGTCGGCTCGTCTAGCAGGAGATAGTCGGGATCGTAGGCGAGCGTGCGGGCGAGTGCGACCCGCTGGGCCTCGCCACCAGACAGCGACGAGGCCTGCTGGTCCGCGGCGTCGGCGAGCCCGACGACCGACAGCGCGTCTCTGACTGCCCGACTCGTGTTGCCGCTGCCGATGCCCGGAAGCCAGCCCCTGAATCGGTCGCGCCAGCGTCGACGGACCCGGAGGCCGTAGCTGACGTTCTGCCGGACGGTCGTACCGAACAGATTCGCCTCCTGGAACACCATGCCGATCTGCCGCCGAGCGTGGAGTCGCTCCCGTTCGGAGAGCGTCCAGAGATCCTCTCCCTGTAGCTGGACAGTCCCCGCGTCGGGCCGGTCGAAAATCGCGAGCAGTCGCAACAGGGTCGTCTTTCCGGTTCCAGATGGCCCGATCACGGCGAGTGTCTCGCCTTGCCGAACAGCGAGGGAGATCTCTTCGAGGACATCGGTCCCGTCGAAGCCGTGGCTGACAGCCGAGACTGCCAGCCCGTCCGTGAGCAGTCTGTCGGTCTGCTTTCGTAGCTGTTTGCTCATATCCGTCCACCTCCGAGTCGGAGTACGACGCCGTTGATCAGCAACACGAGTGCGACCAGGATCGCACCCAGCACCAGGGCGAGTTCGAACCGCCCCTGTCGGGTCTCCAGCTGGATCGCGGTCGTCAGCGTCCGCGTCGATCCCTCGATGTTGCCGCCGACGATGAGTACCGAGCCGACCTCGCTGATGGCTCGTCCGAGGCCTGCGAGCACGCCCGTGACGATCCCGTAGCGGGCTTCTTTGATTGTCGCCAGGGCGATGTCGAGGCGCGTTCCACCCATCGCGTAGGCAGCGTCCCGAACACCCTCCTCGACGCTGGTGACGGCCGCGATACTCACCCCGGTGATGACCGGTGTGGCGAGGACGAACTGCGACATGACCATCGCTTCCTTCGTGAAGACGAGATCCAGCCCCCCGAGTGGCCCCTGGTTCGACACCGCAAACAGGACGAGCAGGCCGACGACGACGCTCGGGAACCCCATCCCGGTGTTGATGACCGCGACGAGAAACTGCTTGCCGGGAAACTCCGAGAAGCCGACGGCCATCGCGACTGGCAGGCTGAACAGCGTGCTAAAAAAGACCGCGAGGAGACTGACGTACAGCGAGACGGAGATCGTATCGAGAACGTACGCACGCTCGAAGGGAAACTCGACGAACAACGGACCGATCACGGCAGCTATCACCGGGCCGCTCGCGCGCTCGATCGCCGGTACTGTCCCGATCATCTGTCATCCGCGTCCCAGCCCTCGGGAACGCATTGCTGTAAATTCGGGTCCGTCGAGACAGTCTCCGGGCAAAACAGCTGTTCGCCGTCGACTGACTCGTCTTCGAGCGATCGAGCGTCGACCATCACCACGTCCGACTCACCGTTGCGGGCCGTCACGAGTGCAGTCCCGGGTCCCTGTGCGACGGCATCGACCCCTGCCCCGAACCGATCCACGTACGCCCCGTTGAGTCCCTCTAGCAGCCCCGTATCGTACGTGCTCGTCGTCGTGAGCATCTCGCCGACAACGGCAGCCTCGCCGTCTGTCCAACCACCCGGACAGCCGGTGACTGCACTGCCCGTTACCGCAGCGAGAAAGCGACGGGGGTTCATTCGTATGACGAAATCAAAAACGGGTACATATTTACACTTTTTGCTGCCTACGTAACTATCTATAGTTACTCCTCAGATCGCTGTGAAGACAAACCGGTTACGGCGGGTACACAGCTACTACCGGTGTCCAGCAGCGTCGTGTCCGCAGCTTCGAACGCTGGGGTCGTGTCGCGCTTGCGAGGCTGGTCACGGATTCGAGTTCGGCTTCGTCTCGACTGCGGCGGCTGGCCGCGCGACCGACCAGTCTTTGTTCGCCGACCCAGACAAAAGAGGTTTGCAGACACCGCGTTGAAACAGTGTATGCACAGTGGCGTCATCATCGCTGGCGGACGGTCGACACGCTTTGGGGAGACCGACAAGGCGCTGGCCGATCTGGCCGGCACGCCGATGATCCGCCGCGTGGCAGACCGGATCGATGACATCGTAGGCGAGCTAATTGTCAACTGCCGGCCCGAACAGACTGATCCGATCAGAGAGGCGATGGCAGGCTATTCACTCCCAGTCAGCTACGCGGAGGACGAGGTGCCGGACAGGGGTCCTGTCGCCGGAATACGAAACGGTCTCGACGCCGCCAGTGGGGAGTTCGCGTTCGTCGTCGCCTGCGATATGCCGTTCGTCGATCCAGCGCTCGTCGCGTATCTCTTCGACAGTGTTGCGGGCCACGAGGCTGCCGTCCCGCGGCTGGATTCGGAGTGGTTTCAGACGACACAGGCGGTCTATCACGCCGACGCGATGGCCGCGGCCTGTGACGATGCCTTCGAAAGAGAGAACCCACGGATCCTCGACCCGCTGGAGACACTCGACTACACGGTGATCGAGGAGGCCGAACTCGAAGCCGTGACCGACCTCGACAGCTTCGAGAACGTCAACACGAGAGCGGAGTTGGAGGCCGCAGCGGACCGGCTGCGAGAGTGACAGTCGGTACTGGCCGGCTCCCCCGTATTGAAGTACAGACGAGCCGATACAGATAGCAGACGGAGATGAGTCCTCGAACGCGAGACCGGATACTGTCCGTCGATCTCACTACCGAGACTGTCGAACGCGAGCGGGTGCCCGAGCGCTGGCTCCGGCGCTATCTCGGCGGCAAGGGCGTCGGCGCCCGGTACCTCTACGACCGCCTCGACGCCGGGACCGAGCCACTCGGCCCGGCGAACCTGCTCGCGGTTATGGTCGGTCCGCTATCGGGGTATCTCCCCGGCGAACCACGGTACGCGATCGTCACGAAATCCCCGCTCACCGGCGGCTTTCTCGACTCCTACAGCGGTGGCGCGTTCGCAGACCAGTTCGCCGGCGCGCTCGGCGACTGTCTGGGGGTGCTCGTCACCGGGCAGGCCGAGCGCCCGGTTCGTCTGGTCGTCTCCGACGGCGCCTGCCGGATCGAACCCGCCGACACCTGGGGGATGGATACGGTCGAGACAGCCCGGGCGTTCCCCGATGCGGCCGTCGCCTGCATCGGCCCAGCAGGGGAACAGACCGTCGCCTACGCGACAGTCGCCTCAGACGCGGGTGACCACCAGGCCGGCCGCGGCGGTGCCGGCGCGGTCATGGGTGCAAAGCGGCTGAAAGCGATCGTCGCGAGGGGTGAGCCACCGACGCCCGGACCGACGCTGCAGGACCTCACGGAGCGGTACGAACAGGCCTACGCCGACCACGGGACCGGCCAGTGGCAGGCGGCTGGCGGTACCGTCGAGAGCGTCGATTTCGCCAACGAGATCGGCGCGCTGGCGACGAGAGGGTGGCAACAGAGCCAGTTCGACGAGATCGAAGGGGTCGGGATCGAGGCGGCGGGCGAGGCTGCCGCGGGCCGTGAGTCCGGGACGGTGCCCGGTGACTTCCGGTTCGAAACCGACGACGGCGAGGTCGTCCTCCGCGGGGCCGGGCCGATGGTCCTCGGGGCAGGGCTCGGGATCGACGATATCGAGGCTGTCGCCCGACTCGCCGAGTCCTGCGACCGGTTCGGCGTCGACCTCATCGAGGTCGGCAATGCGGTCGCGTGGGCGATCCGTGCAGACGAAGCGGGGGTCGGCGACTGTCCGGCCAGCTTCGGCGACGTGCCGGGAGTCGAGCGGCTCATCGAGACGATCGCGACCCGTCGGGGGGCGAGCGAACCCCACGAGGACGAGATACCTGCCGAACTGGCCGCGGCGCTGGCAGACGGGATCGACGAGGCAGCCGCCCGCTTCGGCGGGGCGGATCTCGTTCCGACAGTGAAGTCGATGGCACTCCCGGCGTACGATCCACGGGGGGCCGCCGGGATGGCACTCGCGTACGCGACCAGCGACCGGGGGCCCTGCCACCGTCGGGCGCGCCCAGTGGAAGAGCCGACCGACCGGCCGCTCCTGGAGACGGTCCGGATCGTCGTCGGTGAACAGACCGTCCGGTCGGTGCTCTGGAGCCTGATCGTCGACGACTTCGTCGGGGAGACGATGTGGGAAGACCTCGGCAGCGAGTTCCTCGCCGCCATCGATCGCCCCTACACGCCCGAGGAGCTGACAGCCGCCGGGGAACGAATCTGGACGCTCACCCGCCTGTTCAACGCTCGCGAGGGGTTCGACCGGAGCGACGACCGGATCCCGGCGTCGGTCCGTCCCGACGATGGGACCGCGAACGAGTCGGCGTTCGACCGGATGCTCGATGCGTACTACCGGGCCCGTGGCTGGGGATCGGACGGGGTGCCGACGCGCGAGACCGTCGAGCGACTCGACCTGCTCGACGTCGTCGACGATGAGACCCCTCTCGGTGAGCCGTGGTAGCCGGTCACACCGTGTCGACGGCGTCGAACCGGGCGAGGACGACCCGTGGGATATCGATCCTGTCGGCATACTCGTGCGTGCGTTCGGCGATCGCTCGCGCCGCACGTTCGTGCTCGTCGCTGTCGACTTTCGTCAGCAGCGGGACGACTGTCGCATCTGCGGGGACTCCTTTCAGACCGCCCGCCTCGGCGGTGAGGACAGTCGCGACAGTCGCTGCTGTAATCTCGTCGCCGATCCCGGTGTCGGTCAGTGCAGCGACCCGCTCGGGTCGATGGACCCAGTACTCGGTGAGGGGTTTGCCGACCACGTGGACGCTGACGACCGGGACGACGACCGCCGCCGACGCCGGAATCCGTGGTTCGTTCTCGGCGGGGGCTTTGAACTCCCGCATCCGCGCACCGTCTGCTTTCACGAACACAGGCCCGTCGTGGTGCTGTGCGATCGCATCGACTGTCCCGGGCTCGTACCCCTGGTATCGGTTGCGACCCTGGCGGTCGGGAACGAGCCCCAGCGGGAACTGCAGCTCGTCTGTGTCCAGGGTTGCGAGCGGCTCGGTCGTGATATCGAGTCGTGCGACCTCCCGGTCGAAGATCGGGATGTTGACCGTCGATGTGACGATCGCCCGCTTTCGCCGGTGTGCCAGCGCGAACATGGTGGTCGTCTTCCCGCCGGCGCCGACCACACAGATCGGCCCGTCCGCCGATCCAATTGCGGTTACGAGATCCATAGGCCGGATTCGATTGAGGCAGTGTTAGGCTTTTCGCGCGGTCGACCGGCAACTGTCCCGCGAGCACGACCGCAGATCACTCGGCCGGCGTCACGGTCACGGCAGAGTGTTTGTACTCGGGAATCTCCGCGACCGGATCGAGCTCCCCGCCGGTGACCGCGTTCGCGAGCGGTTCGGTGTAGTGGAACGTACAGAAGACCACACCGCGCTGGATCGTCGCGGTTACGTCGGCCGTGACGGTCACACCCCCGCGCTCGTTCTCGACGACGACCGTCTCGCCGTCCTCGATCCCGCGCTCCTCTGCGTCTTCGGGGTGAATCTCGAGGACGTCCTCGCCACGCATCATCGTGAGCGTCTGTGACCGACGGGTGAGTGCGCCGCTGTTGAACTGCGCGAGCACCCGTCCGGTCGTGAGCACGAGCTGGTCGTCGCCGACCGAATCGGCTGGCGGTGTCGGAGCCACGGGCATCAGGGGCGCTTGCTGTTCGCCGTTGGCGAACTCGTCGGTGTGGAGGATGTCGACTCCCTCCTCGGCGTCTGCCGGGTACGGCCACCGCTGGCAGCCCTCGCCGATCCCGTCGTAGCTCATCCCGGCGTAAATGGGACTGACGCGGGTCAGTTCGTCGAACACCTCGGAGGGACCCTCGTACGCGAAGGAGCCGGAATCGAGGAGGCGACTCCCCAGTTCACAGAGGATATCCAGGTCGCGACGGCTGTTGCCCGGCAGGTCGGCGTTCGGGCGCATCCGCATCACGCGGCGGTCGGTGTTCGTCACTGTCCCGGACTTCTCGGCCCAGCTACTGCCCGGCAACAGGACGTCGGCGTGGGCAGCGGTCTCGGTCTCGAAGAGATCGATGACGACACAGAAATCCAGCTCGTCGAAGGCGTCGGAGACGCTGTTGGCATCCGGCTCGGTCATCGCGGGATTCTCCCCGAAGACGACCGCAGCCCTGATCTCGTCGCCGAAGTGGTGTGTCGCGGTAACCTCGGTCATCCCCGGTTCCCCCGGTGGTTCGACACCCCACTCTTCGGCGACGCGTTCGCGGGCCTCGGCGTCGGTGACCGGTTCGTAGCCGGGGAAGATGTTCGGCAGGGCGCCGACGTCGCCGGCCCCCTGGACGTTGTTCTGGCCGCGCAGCGGGTTCACACCTGTTCCCGGCCGACCGACGTTGCCCGTCAGCAATGCGAGATTCAGGAGGGCGCGGACGTTGTCGGTGCCGGAGGTGTGCTGGCTCATCCCCATGCCGGTGATGATCGTCGCCGCCTCGGCAGTGGCGTACGCCCGGGCAGCCTCCCGGAGTCGGTCGGGATCGACGCCCGCTGCCTCGGCTCCGGCCTCGATGTCGGCGTCGTCGAACTGGTCACGGAACTCTTCGACTCCTGTCGTTCGCTCCTCGATAAAGTCCTCGTCGACCAGATCCTCTTCGAGGAGGACGGCCGTGATCGCGTTCAGCAACTGGATGTCGTGGCCGGGGCGAACCGGGAGGTGGATGTCGGCCGCGTCGGTCGTATCGTTTTCCCGCGGATCGATGTGGATCAGCGTCGCCCCGTCGCGGATCGCGGGCAGCAGGTACGACCGGAAGATGACGGGGTGTTGTTCGGCCGGATTCGCACCCGCGACGAGCAGGCAGTCGGTCTCCATCATGTCTCCGAGGCTGTTCGTCATCGCGCCAGCGCCGAAGCGCTCGCTCATCGCCGCCACCGTCGAGGAGTGACACATCCGCGCGCAGTTGTCGACGTTGTTCGTGCCGAGCATCCGCGCGATCTTCTGGAAGATGTAGTTCTCCTCGTTCGTGCAGTTCGAGGAGGCGAAAAACTGGACCGCGTCGGCACCGTGGTCGTCGACGATCGTCGTCAGTTCGGCTTCGATCCGGTCCATCGCTGTCTCCCAGGAGACGGCTGTAAACTCGCCGTCCTCGCTGACGAGCGGTTCGGTCAGCCGCCCCTCGTGGGTGACGATATCGAAGGCGGCGACACCTTTCGGACAGACTTCCGATTTCTTGTTTACCGGTCCCTCCGTTCCGGTCGCCTTCTCGTTGCCTGCATACTCCAGCGTGCAACCGACCCCACAGTACGGACAGACGGTTTGCTGTGCTTCGTAACTCCGGTCTTGTTCTTTGCTCATGTGTATCAGCTTCCGAGTACAGCGGGTCCAGCCTGTGTGCGGATGGGCCCGCGCACGTCCATCGGTATCAGTATGATACACTGTATCATAATTAAACATGTGGGCTGGATTATTGCAGTTATTTTGACGACCGAGTCACGGACACCGAAATCTGGTCTCGGTCACGAAGGCACCCACAGCAGTCAGTATCAGCCGGTCGGTTCAGCCGACGAATCGAATACTCCCGCATACCAGTACCAAGCAACGGTAGCAGCGGCAACAGCGACCTCGCCGGTTATCACTACCAACGGACGATGACATCCTCCGCGCCGTGAACGGCGCGGTTTCCCCGACCGCACGTTTGGTGTCGGGCGGTCCGACACAAACGGGAGCAAGATTCCACCGCGTGGGTGTACTCCGGTTCGCGCTCGGTACGTGAGCCGTCGTGAGACGGTGTGGCGTGTTCGGTATCCCCGAAGGGACACGGTATCTC